>NZ_JBXAVU010000023.1:0-1471 GCF_057291175.1 Arthrobacter sp. UYP4 | reverse complement strand
GCGGTGGCCGTGGCCACGGTCAGGGACGTCACCAGAGGACCCGCGGTGCCAGCACCTTCCTTGGACAGCGCGTAGAGAGTGTTCTTGCCCTTGATAAAGTCCTCGGGCGTGAACTGCGGCCGCGGATCATTCGGCCCGCTGGGGTTCACCCACGGGGCGATCTTCTCGTTCTTCAGGCACGTGGCCATCTGCCGTGCGGTGCCGTAGACGCCTTCACGCTGCTTATCCGGCAGGGACATCGTGCTGCCCATGGAATCAGCTTCCTTCAGCCACCCGGCCTCGAGGAGCAACGTCGAGGCTTCTCGTTCCTCGGGGTGGGAGAGCCACGAGTGAACCTGGCTGATGGGCCGATCGCTCACCGCTGCCGCGAGCAGGTACCCGGCCAACAGGTCCTTGCCGGCTGTGTCGAAGTACGCGTCAGCCTTCGCTCCGACGGAGCGGGAGCCGAGGGCGAAGTTGTTCGCCATCTCCGCGGCCCGTTCGGCGTCGATCACGTAGCTGAGCGGGTTCCACCACCAGGTGGGCTTCTCGTTCGCGACGCCCTGCGGGTCGAAGATCCACACGTCGCCGTTCTCGGCGCGAATGTCGCGGGTCAGATCCGACAGGTCCCGCTTGTTCGACGTCGCGATCACGGGCCCGGGCGCCTCGATGATCGACGGTGCGGCCTGCGTCGTCGTCTTACCTGTGCGGGTGCCCCAGATGTGCAGGAGCGTGTCCTCCCACGACGCGTAGAGCGTGTTCCCACCGCGCACCATCCGACCGATCATCACGCCCGGTGATTGCTCGGCGGTCAGGCCGAAGCGGGCTGACTTGGCCTTGACCTGCTTCTCGGTGAACGGCGCAACGTCCTTTAGGGACGCCATCTTCATCGCGGCCCGGTCGTGCTTGACGATCTTCCGGCCCTTGCGGATGCTCATCACGATGTACAGGACGAACAGTGCCAGCAGGAGGACGCCGGCGACGATCGCCAGCGTGATTTCCGTGGAGCGCCACGGCATGATGCCGGTGAAGTTGCCCAGCGACCGTGGCCAGAACCCGGTTGGAATACCGTCCGGGCGTGGCTCGAGCTGGTGCCCGAGGGTGTTCAGCCCATAGAGGGCACCCGGGACGCCGACGAGGGCGACGATGAGGACGACCAGCAGGGCGGCCTCACCGCCGAGTCCGGCTGTGTGCTTGCGGTCCAGTGAGCTCACAGCTCGCCTCGCTCCTCTGCAGCGGTTCGCTTGGCCTTGTGCCACTTCTTCTCGGTGTCGTGCACACGCGACCGGCGCTCGGTCGGGGTGAACTCCATCGAGAACGGGATGCCGGCCCGGGAGCCGACCTTGATGAAGAACTTGCCCTGCCCCGGTGGGGGCTGTGTAGAGCGGTCGTCGTTGAACCACTCGCGGTTGTCGTCGTCCTCGAGCCACGCAGCCAGCTCGTCATCCGTAAATGACTGGTCAGTGCGCCGGAACACGTCGTCGTTGGTGTA
>NZ_JBXAVU010000022.1:0-1930 GCF_057291175.1 Arthrobacter sp. UYP4 | reverse complement strand
ATGCTTCGCCAGTACCTCACGAAAGGCTCCGACCTTCGACGGTTCACAGCCAAAGACCTCGATGACATCGCGAACCTCATCAACGACCGTCCCCGGCAGGTTCTGAAATGGGCCAGCTCCAACGAGCTCTACCAAGCCCACATCACCACCTTCGATCAGCCCGCGATACCCTCAAAACCACAGGTGGTGCATTGACCGGTTGAGGTCGCCTTAGCTTTTTGAGACAGTAGCTAACGCGAGCTTAGCAAGGTGACCGATCGAGGGGTGCGTTGGTTATAGGAACACCAAGAGCCTCTCGGTTAGTGCTCGAAGTAAGCTCTGATGACCCTTGATTTTGTATACGTAAAGTTTCAAAATGGTTCTAGAGCTACTTCGCTCTCTGAACGAGGAGACATCATGAGCCCCCACCAGAACCGAAAGCAGACCACACTCCGAGGAGCTGTTGCGATGCTCGTAGCAGCGAGCATGATCGCCCTGCCGGCCAGCGTGGCCACGCCCGCTTTCGCTGCTGCTTCCACATCAGCTGACAGCGCGAGCAAGGAGGTTGCCGAGAAGGGCTTCTGGATTGACTGCCCTGAGGGGGCTAAGTACTGCACGAAGTACTGGTCTAGGTCGAAGACGCTGGACCTTTTCGATAACACCCAAGAGTTGACGTGGCCGATCGCCCGCCTCGCTGCAGAAGCGCAGGTGTGGTACGCGGTGCTGTTCTACCAAGGAACGCGTTCGGTTAACCAGATGGAGGACGCCATCGACGAGGCGGCGTTCGATGACGCCTGCGTACAGCAGAGAACTCGGCAAGACGGAAGGCCGGGGGTCGTTTGGAGTTCGACGAATCATCCCGACTACTGCTTCGACTGAGGAGGGGCACAAAAGAGGGGCCAGGCATCTTTCTGGCCCCTCTTTTATGATCCTTGGTGTCCCATGCAACTGGGCTCGGACAGCTTGAAGCTGTGGCTACTTCAACTGCTTACCAGCGAAGGCCAACTCCCGCAGCTTCCGCTGGGTATCTAGGGCTAACGCTTGCTTTGCCGCGATGACAGCATCGATGTCTTGATGGCGAGCCCATTCTTCTACTGCAACCCGTATCTCCTCAGAGACAGAAGACTCTTTCGCCTGAGCCAGCAATTCGACGAATCTGTAGGTGTCGACGGGAAGGCGCGTCGATGCTGCTGTCATCTCTACGTCGTACTTTGGCTTTCGGCCCATGAGAAAGACCCCTGTGAGATCTGAGTGTGTGTGGCTGACGACCCCTCGTCAGCTTTCCATTTGAGCCTGATTCTCACATGCCCGAAGACGTGAAAGCAAGGTTTCGAGAAATACCGTATGCGCTATTGTCATTGGAATCGAACTCGGGAACCATGGAGGGACCTGTGCTTCTCGTGCAGGAGGCCTTTCGTCTTCGACGGTGTAGATGAGGGCATGTGGACGCTCGCCGGCGGCTTATCTGAGGAGCTGAACGCCCATGTTTGCAGAGCAGGAACAAGAGCCACGTGTGGTGGCATCGCCCTACATCATCCAGCTACCCGGGTTTCAGATCCTCATCCAGGAGCAACCCGAAAATCTCGCGCCGTTACACGGGAAGGACGAAAACAGACTGAGGCTGGATGCCCTCCGGGGTGCCCTCGCAACAGAAGAGCCGTCGTATTCCCGCCTCATGGAAGAGGATGGGCTACAGCGTATGTTTCACAGGCGGTAGTGAGGAAGTCCCAATAGGCTGGCGTGTCAACTCATCGTCGCAGGCATGTCGGGACCACCCGATAGATTGCAATCGTGCTGACACCTGACCCGATCCCCGCAGTCGCTGAGCCCACAGTGATCTTTGTGATTAACCGGGCATGGCGACCTCAACCGGTCAATGCACCACTCCTTGGCAGGATGAGTGGTGGAGGTGCGTGTGGAGTTCACGACGGAGCAGCAGCAGACTATTTGG
>NZ_JBXAVU010000021.1:0-2325 GCF_057291175.1 Arthrobacter sp. UYP4 | reverse complement strand
TCGCTGCCACGATCCAAAGCGACCTCCCGCACCTGAGCCGGACGGCTTTTGAGGACGGCTCGTAGGTCGTCCATGAGGGGGACGGTGCCGGCAGGGTTGTGCTCAGCTTCGAGGACCATCAGGCACCGGTCGAGGATCGACTCCTCACGCTCATCGAGGGGCTTCTTGCGCAGGATGGCGATGAGAGCGGCGATGAGTCCACGACGTCGAGCGTGGAGCTCGGTGAGCAGTTCCTCCCGCTTCACCGGGGACAGTCGGATCGCAGCTTCCAGGGCGCCGGCGTCATCGAGGGGGTTGATGTGGCCGATACCGCGACCCAGCGGCAGGCCCTTGCCGCCGAGCTTTTCGATCATGTCGATGTGTTCGCCCTTGATGTCCCCGAGAATCATCGGGTTCACCCCGAACGCACACAGCCCGATCGCCATGCGGCGCAGCAGCGAGGACTTCCCCAAACCGGGGTTCGCCATAACGAACGCGGACGGGTTCGAAATCAGACGGACGTTCTGGAACCACGAAATCGGGTCACAGCACACCGGCTCGTTCGAGAGCAGGTTCCGACCCAACGGCACACCTTCCAGGGGCGCGCCTCCCCCCATCGGGAACGGGTACAACCCGCACACCTGATAGTTCGTGCCGCGCATCTCCTTCACCGGGTGCAGCAGCTGCGCCTCACCCATCCCACGGCCCTTGAACCCACGAGGGCCCGGACGCATCGCGGCTTTCACCGCGGTGCTCCCTGTCCGTGCCTTCTTCGCCCCCTTGGTGCCGCTCTTGCCTCGGCCCTTCGCCTTCGTCGAAGCGTTCGTTGACCGGCTTGTACCGAGCTTCGCGAGAACCTGAGCCCACGCGCCATGAGGAGCCTCCCCCGAGTTGCCTGGGTTGAATGAACCTGCAGCGGGATTCAGCGCGGCCATCAGAGTGCGTCCCTTACAGTCTTGGGCAGTGCCAGATGGTCGGGAATGACGATGCCCAGCGGCAGGCCGGCGGCGAAGGTCGAGTCCTGCGCCCCGTAAGCCTCCTCGAGGCGGATACGCGCCGACGCGCCAAGGTTCTCGATGGCGGCCTCGGCTTCGGGCAGGTCCTCCTTGTGGCGGACGGTCGCGGTGACGATCATCGCGAAGTTCAGCAGACCTGCTCCATCGGCTTCCTCCTCGGCCGTGGCTTTCGCGGCCCGCGTCTCACGGCTGTCCCGTGATGTTGCACGGTTGCGGGAGGAGGCGTTGAAGGTTGCGGTGTTGACGTCGTTCTCGACCAGCTGCGCGGCCCGCGCCGGGTCGATGGGACGGTAGAGCATCGTCACGCGCTTACGGACGACCTCAGGGGTCGGCGCGACGAGGGACTGCAGCACGTTCGCCTGGATGGTGGATCGAGGCGGCACGGACATCGCCCACGTCTTCGACCACGCGTTGTTGTGGTGGTAGCTGTCCCAGAACGCGTCAGCGGCCTGCGGGCCGACCTCGTTCCAGTCCAGCATCGGCGCTTTGCCTTCGGCGTGGGCACGGTCGAACAGAATCGCCTCGGCCGGGTCGTAGGCCACCCGAATGACCTCGCACAGCTCCTGCGCGGACAAGGGGGTCGAGACGCCGGCCCCGGTATCTCCCAGGCTCAGGGTCAGGTTCGGCAGGCGCGCCGCGAGGTCATTGGCGACCTCATCGGCTTTACGGAGCTTCCCGCCCGGGCGCAGCGTGGCCTTGAACGTCACCGCGATGTAGGCACGCGTGACTGTCGCACCAGTGGGTAGGGCCCGCACGGTTTCGTTCATGATGTCGCGGGCGAACACCGGGGCGTTCGGGTCCATCCGGTTCTCGACCTTGCGGGCGAGACGAAAACCGGAGTCCGGTGCGGTCTCGATCGTCGCGGACGCGGCGATCAGGCCGGGCTCGTCGGTGAGCATTCCAAGCCAGTGCGACCACCGGTCGACCCAGCGGTTGATCTGCTCCTGGTCGACCATGCCGCCACCGTCCGGCTCCGACCCGAGGACCACGGTGTAGTGGTTCTTCACCGGAATGTGCAGCAGAGCGAACGGGCGGCCGTAGCCGTCGGTGTGCTCACTGATGGTGGAGCGGGCGGAGATACCCGGCAGCTGCGTCGTTCCGGACGGGACACGGCTGATCGGTCCCGCCCGGTACACGTTCGCCCCGGCATAGCGGGCGTTCATCCACCCGAAACGGCGCATGATGCGCTCGATCATCGTGCGGCCGTGCTTGTTCTTCTGCATCGACAAAAGGATCAACAGTCCGATCAGCAGCTCGAAGACCAGCGCCAGCATCCACTGTCCGAGCATCATCAACACCACCCCGACGACAACGCCGAGGATCAGGATCA
>NZ_JBXAVU010000020.1:0-2531 GCF_057291175.1 Arthrobacter sp. UYP4 | reverse complement strand
CGAGAGAGTGTGGGAGAGTAGGACACCGCCGGACAACACTCCAACGGGAAGGCCCCGCACCACCAGGTGCGGGGCCTTCCCCACTTAAACCACACACCAACCCCCGATGCCCCGATGCCCCGATGCCCCGATGCCGGGCAGCTTGGCCGCCGACACCCGCCGGCCAGATGCCGGCCTGGCCACCGACACCGGACGGCCACCACGATGGTACCGGTCTGGCCACCGACGCCGGGCAGCCACCAGGAGCTGGTCCGGCGCATGGATCCCGGGTATCGACGTGTCAGCCGGAGTCAGGATCTTGTGTCGCCGGCCTGTATCCCGCCTCGCGTCCTCATCTCACTGCCGGCCTTCACTTCACTGCTGGTTTTCACCTTCGCTGCCGGTTTCTACGCACTCCGCGTTCTACGCACTCGCGGGACTCGGACACGGGACTCGGTGTCGCTCGGACTCGGGAAGCCGGATCTCGAGGGACGGGGCACCGGTTTGTGCTGTCGCGGTCGGGTGTGTCGTCGAGCCTGAAGGGTCGGATGGGGAACGGAGGCCTCGCAACGGCGAACGCCGTGCGAGGAGAGACGGCGGCGCGTGATCCGCCGGATGCGCCGCCGACCATGCTGCTCATGGGGACGCGGCTTCCGGTGTGCCGCCTGCAGCACTCGGGCGCGGAAGGAGTTCCGCTCCTTCGCGGTGCCCAGGGTGAAGGTTCTTCCGGTTCGATGGACCCGGACCCGCTCAAGAGGCCTCGGGTTCACCTTGCACTTCAGCGCCGGAGCAGCCGCACGAGCGATGGCTTCGCTGCGAGAGAAGAAACCTGTTCGTCTGCACCAGTTTTCCCACCGCATGCTCGCCCCGCCGGCAGGGTGGGAGTGCGTACCCCAAGGGTCAGGGTGTGAGCGCTGCGATGATGTCGGCTGCGGGTCCGGTCCGGATGGTGCGGTAGCCGGTGCCGGCCCACAGGTGGAGCGCTTGCAGGTCGTTGTTCGCTGCCGCTGCGGCGCGGAGGGGTGTGGTGATGTAGTGGATCTGCGGGTAGGCGTTGCCGACGGTCGGGTGCTCGTCCATGAATCTGTTCCGCAACCCACGGGCCGGACGCCCGGTGAACGCCCTGGTGATCCTGGTCTCGGTGAACCCCGGGTCCGTGAGAGCTGCCCGGTGGGCGGGATGTGTTCCTGCCTCATCCGCCAGGAGCAAGGCTGTGCCGAGTTGGGCGGCAAACGCTCCGGCCGCGAGAACTCCGCCGACGTCCTCGCGGGTGCTGATGCCGCCGCCGGCGATGATGGGCAGGCTGGATATCGTCTTGATCGATGCGATGAGCTGGGGGAGTGGCTGCGTTCCCGGGTCGGCGCCGGGGTCGAACGTTCCGCGATGGCCCCCTGCGTCGGGGCCCTGCACGACCAGGATCTGTGCCCCACTGTCGGTCGCGAGAGACGTTTCGGCGCTGTCGGTGACGGTGACGGCAGTGGATATGCCCAACTGGTGCAGCTCGTGCAGCAGGTCGGGATCCGGACACCCGAAAGTGAAGGAGACCACGTCAGGCCTCAATGCCCGAAGAACATCCACCTTGCCCGTCCAGGCGTCGTCATCCCATCTGGGGACTCCCACCTGGATGCCGTAGCGGTCGGCATGGGGCTGAAGGCGCCGACGGTAGCTCTGGAGCTCTTCCTCGTCGACGTCATTCGCGGATACGACGAACAGATTCACACCGAAGGGCCGATCAGTAAGGGACCGCGTGACGGTGATGTGCTCCGCCAGCTGTTCCGGTGATTTGCACCCGCCAGCAAGGAAACCCAGCCCGCCGGCGTTGCTCACCGCCGCGACAAGCGCCGGAGTCGAGGGCCCGCCGGCCATCGGCGCACCGATGAGCGGGCGATCCAAATCGATGGGGAATCGCTGACCGTCGACGGTATCCATGCACGCTCTCCTTCACGACGTCGCTGTGGGCTCGCCCACTAGGACAATAATCGGAGGTGAATGAAGGACGACAGCCGACGATGCTGCTCCTCTTCGAGAACTCGCGGCGTCGTCGCCCCGGCGGACCGAACTTCCGTCCTCGTCTCGGTAAGCCGTCGTTGTTGTGCGGAGTCTCGCCCAGACGACTGCCGTGCTGCATGATACTGCCGCCCGGCAGCTCAGGACGCGTCGGCCTACTCGAGGTGGGGCGTTAGTGAATTTGGTGGTCCGGGCGGGATGGTCGTATAGTTGTGGAGTTGCCCCGGTGAGGGCGACGAACCCCCTTGATAAACTGTGAAGTTGCTTCAGCGCGTGCGGTGCACGATGTTGGAGTCGGCTTCCGGTCCGTCGTCGGTCGTGGAGGTTCGCTGGCGGTTACTGTGCTGGTCCTGTAGGGGGCAGCGCGAGACCGGAGAGTGGATTTGCGAGATCGGCCCGGTGGGGGTAAGCTTGAAAAGTTGCTTCGGAGCGAGGACATGGCGGTTTGGCCGTGTTTGGTGCCGGTAGCTCCTGTTGTTTGAGAACTCAATAGTGTGCCAAGTTTGTTGATACCGATTGTTTTTTGATTGGTTGAATTTGCTGGT
>NZ_JBXAVU010000019.1:0-2597 GCF_057291175.1 Arthrobacter sp. UYP4 | reverse complement strand
ACAACACTCCAACGGGAAGGCCCCGCACCACCAGGTGCGGGGCCTTCCCCACTTAAAACCACCCACACCCACTCAGCCGCCGATGGCGCCGGGCCCCGGTGGCGCCGGCTACCGATGCCGGACAACCGCCCTGATGCCACGGCCACCCCGGGGGACATGAGCCCCTCCTGCCGGGCAGCGACACAAGCGACTGACATCGGGCAGCGATACCGGGCAGCGGAGCACCCCACCGTGCGGAGACACAGGCCACCCCTGCTGGGCCGGTCTTGCGATACCGGAGATGCTGGCCACGACGCCGGCCACGACACCACGCGGTCATCAGACCCCACAGCACCAAACATCCAGGCCATGGCGGTCCGACCGGGCCGTGCACAGGACATGCAATCATGTCGACCTGACCCTGCGCCGGCCTGGGTCATGCAGAGCTCACGACGCTTACACTCGGGCCACCGCCGCCGGTGCCAGAGCGTCGTCCACTCAGGGACACAACGCTTCTCCTGGCGACCCGAAGGCACGCGCCCCTACCGCGAGAGCTGCGACGTCGTGGGGCGGATGGGATCAGTACGGGACGCTGTGCAACGTCGATGTCCAAGGCGTACTGCACCTTCTGTCCAAAGGCGTACTGCATCTCCTGTCCGTAGGCGTACTGCACCTTCTGTCCAAAGGCGTACTGCATCTCCTGTCCGTAGGCGTACTGCACCTCCCGGCGATTGCGGGTGGAGGTGATCGCTGAACGACACGACCTCGCTGGCAGTTCAGGTGGCCAGAAAGGGGAGCTCGAACAATCGGCGTCGGTCTTCGTGCTGCAGACAGTATCCCGGTTCATCCAAATGTCCTGCGCTATGCATGACGAGGAACGGGCAGCTCGTCCGGTCGGTTCGGTCGGACCATCTGGGGGCCAGCTGCTGGCGCGGGGGACGGGGAGGGTGGTGGCTGATCGCAGCTGTGCGCCCGTTACCGCGTGCGCCTGTTACTGCTCGAGGTTCCTCGAAAAGGTAGTCCTGGATGCGCGACGGCAATACCCAATGGCACCGCCTTTGTTGCTCATTCCATGTTCCGACCGTGATGCTCGGTTGCGTGCACTCGCGTCTCATGGGCTCCCAAGACTGGCGGTAGCAACCATTGACGTCCTGACGCAGAGCCGATGGGCGTGTTCGGAAGGTCCGTGGATCGATATCAGGGGCGTAAGTGGATAGCCGCCACTCCGGCCACACACCCCGCTTAGGGCTGGTCGCATTCGTATGTGGGGTTGCTCGAGCCTTCGGCAAGTGCACGTCGAGAGATACCTACCCCGGTGATGCGGTGATGCGGTGATGCGGTGATGCGGTGATGCGGTGATGCCGTGATGCCGTGATGCCGTACTGTGCTGCGGCGCTATGCCGCCATAGCGCCGGCCCTGGCACTACGGCCCTGTTCGCGCGAACCGGTTGAACCGGGTGCCGGGTCCCTCACAGAATGGATCCCATCACCGGACGGAATGCGGCGTGGTGCCCTGGACGGTGTCGGACCGATCCGAGCTCAGGCATGACTACGCTGCTCCTTCGGCTCTAACGCCCGGTTCGAACTGCGAACCAAGATGAGGAGCCCAGTGACCGTATGACCGATCCCAGGATCGCATCACCGAGATGACTTCTTCGCCACGGCAGAGAGGCGACATTCATGCGACGCGACTCCTCACGTGGGGGATGCTGCAGAGGCGAGGAGTAGGAGTACCGATCGCCATAAATTTTGTGTCCTCGGGTCCTGTGCGGGTGCGAATGATGCTGCCGGCGGATCAGGAACCATTCTGCCGTTGGGCTGGGTTGAGCCGAGATGGGGAAGCGCTGGGTGGAACAACGTTGGGCTGACCTCGGCTGAGCTGGGTGGCGAAGCGGGGGCCGAGTCGACCATCAACGGCGTCTCGATCTCAGCGGTAGGGCCGGAGGCGAACCTCTCATCGTCGGCTTGTCTCCGGTACACAGACCATATGTCGGTTCACCTCGGTTCCTCGAGGGATCCGCGTGTCCTGGACAGGAGGATCCACAGTTGTTGCTGCGGCGGTTCAGCCGCTGACGAGCGACGGTACGGAGTCGCCTTCCTCAGCCGCTTTTCCCGGCTCGTCTCCCCGTGCCAGGTTCCCGAATCCGCCAGATGGGCTGTGCTGAACTACTGGCGTCGCGGATATCCCACAACTGCCCCTTCGCGGTAACCCCTGCAGGGGTGGCGATCGCCGGCGGCATCGTCTCCTGGCCTGGCTCTGCCCGGTGGACACACCGATGATCAGGCGGATCACGCGAGCCTCACGTAGAGATCGATGTCCGGCACCGACCCCAGGTTCTGCAGCACCCGTCGAAGGAACAGGCAGTACCTCCGCGCGGCTCTCCGCGCATCGACCAAGCCAACCGAACGGCGTCCGTTGGTGGGCTGATCCCACCGACACCTGCCGGCGGGCCCGGAGTAGGACGTGACGCAGACGACGCCGTTCCGGTTTGCGGCAGCAGTGGTCGGCGTGTAATGTTCTATGAGTTGCCCCGGTGAGGGTGACCATCCCCTTCAAATCATGTGGTGGGTTCGTGCGCTCTTGAGCGGTAGCGGATTTACCTTTTATTTGTGGTGGG
>NZ_JBXAVU010000018.1:0-3388 GCF_057291175.1 Arthrobacter sp. UYP4 | reverse complement strand
GGCCTAGTCCTCCGCCGACGTCACCGGAAGCACACCAGCTCTCAGGCTCCGGACCAAAGAATACGCCCACATCAAATACGCAGCGGTGCCAGTAAGGTTTGACGAATCGCATGGGGTTTGAACTCGACTGACTTTGACCCCGTCCTCTACACATGTGCTGTCAGGTCCTAGACGTCGTCGATTCTGGGTGTGCAGCAGCTTTAGGATGTGGGAAGCAGCCGCACACTCAATCCGCGCCATGCGGCTGTCTGGTGTGACGACAGCGGACCGCCACCATGCGGTGAGGGTCCGCTGTCGCTCTGTTGTTTAAGCGCTCCTCGTGCGCTGGGTGATCAGCATGAACGCTCCCGCACTTACTGCGGTACATGCTGGCACTACGAGGTCTGTCAACCCGATGGGGTTGTCCGAACCTGCCCAAAAGTTGAGGAAGAGCGCCCACAGAGCGATTACCGTCAAAGTTACGCCAATCGCAGTAGCCTTCGCGTTCCAACGACTTCGTCGCGCGAGCAGATAACCGACCGCTCCTGCCAACCCGCCGATGACCGTTCCGAGCACTGCCCCGCCAATTACACTCGACAGCGCAACGCCACTCGTCACTGCTGGTGCGGCTCCGGCGAACCGTTCTGGTGGTCGCGCGATGCGCTGGCCTCACGGCTCTGCCCGACACCGACGTCGCTCTCCTCTGCGACGGACCCCTCGCCGGCTGAGCGCTCGCGGCCGGCATCCTGTCCGTGTGCCGATAGGCCTCGCACCGCTCGGCAACGCAGCGTGGCGTTGCGTCGCGACCTGGCGACGGCTCGGCGGGGCGCGATCGTCTCGTGCGTTGGCGGACTACGGGAGCTTGGACGCGAGGACGTCGGCCGCCAGGATCTCGGGTGCTGCGCCGAGGAGGTGCTGGTTGGCCATCAGGGCTGCGACGATGGCGCCGTTGGCGTGGGCGTCGCGAGCGGCTTCGTCGGGGAATGCATCGAAGATCCAGAAAGTGTCGGCGTGGGTCCTGACCGCGAACCAGACAATCGTTCCTACTTCTTCGTTGGCGAGTGCGACAGCGCCGGCGAGCAGATCGGCGACCGCGTCGTGCTGCCCATCGGCCGCGACGATCTTGGCGACGAAGGCATACGGAAGTGATGCGGGTGTGGACATGAGGGACTCTCCTTGACGTCGGGGTTCTTCGTGGGACGAGTCCAGCGTATGACGAGCGAGGGCCGGTGGGGAGTGGCGTATGCGGCAGTATTGCTATTGTTTACGTCATGCGTATCGGACTGATCGCGATCGACGGCTGCTTCGGTTCGGCTATCGCGTCGATCATCGACATCGTGCGGGTGGCCGACGGAGCCCGCGGCGATGTCGACCCGCGGATCGACCCGATCGAACTCGCCATCCTCGGACCGAAACGGCGAGTGACCACGACGGCATCGATGACCCTGTCGGTGGACCACCCGCTGTCGGAGTCCGGAGAGTTCGACGTGGTCGTCGTCCCTGCGCTTGGAACCCTTACGGCCGCCGCTACCAACGACGTCCTCCAGAGCCGAGATGCTCGTTCGGTCATCGCCTCGCTCGGGCGCCTCGACGAGGCGACCACCCGGATCGCCGCGGCGTGCACCGGCGTGTTCGCTGTCGCCGAGACCGGACGGATGCATCACCGGAGGGCGACGACCAGCTGGTTCCTGGGGCCGGAGTTCCTGAAGCGCTATCCGACCGTCGCCCTCGATCTCGACACCATGGTCGTGGTCGACGGGAACCTCGTCACCGCCGGCGCCGCGTTCGCCCACATCGACCTCGCGCTCTCACTCGTGCGATCGATCAGCCCCGACCTGGCCCAACATGTCGCCAAGCTCCTCATCATCGACGAGCGTCCGTCGCAGGCGGCCTTCGTCGCCTACGAACATCTCCGGCACGAGGACCCGATCGTCGTCGAGTTCGAACGCTTCGTGCGCGCCCGCCTGGACGAACCGTTCAACGTCGCCTTCGTCGCGCAGTCGCTCGGCACCAGCCGGCGCACCCTCGAACGACGAGTCCGTGCGGCGCTCAACCTCACTCCGCTCGGCTTCGTCCAACGGCTTCGCATCGAACGAGCTCGGCACCTCTCAGCAACCACGGACTTCACCTCCGCCGAGATCGCGCTACGGGTCGGCTACGCGAACGCCGAGACTCTGCGCTCCCTCCTGCGCAGGGAGCGACGCCGTTCCTGACCTATCGCCATGCCTGTAGCCGGTGTCCTAGCGCTCGACTGGAACCACCTCTCAGCACGTCGCGTCGACGCTCCTGCGTCGCCCCTGGACGACCCACTCGACACGCCCGCAGCACAGGTCATGTGACGTGTCCCGGCTTCCCGGACGGTCGGGGTTGGGTGGCTGTGATGTCGCTGCGTTCTCGTCGAGGGGGTCAGCAGACTCGATCAGGGTCGAGTGGGATGAGACGCGAAGGCGGTCAGGTCAGGGCGGCCGAAGCCGGCCGGCGGGGTAGCGTCGGTCACGTCGAGGTCTTTCGGACGGATGGCGTAGGAACCTCCGTGGGAGACCTCGACGTCTATCTGCGGACCGACGCTCCCGGCCGACCTACACCCTCATCTGGGAAGAGCCAGCTTGAATCGCCATACTCAGAGCGCCCTGGACTGAGATGCCAACGTGGGTAAATTGTCGTTCACTCACATAGATGACAGCGCTAGGTGAAGAGACCATCCGGTGCAGGCAGCACTGGAAGTGATGGGTTGGCAGGTTTGTGGACTTCGGCTGTGCATCCCTGAAAGGGGCCTTTTGGGGCGAACAGGGCGCGCATCGTCGGGTCCGCATAGTTGTTCCACCAGTCGGCCAGTCCCAAGGTTTCATCCAGGCGCAGGGCTTCCCATGCCCTCCAGAGGGCATTGAGCCTGCTGCACGCCTCGGTGTGCGCCCACCAGCTACTGCACCAGTAGAACTCCTTGTCGTACGCGGACGCCTGCACGGGCCGAGGGAAGTGGTGGATGAGGTAATCCGACACGAACGCCTCCAGGTTGGAGAAGACCAGCTGAGGCTGAGCATCCGTGCTCCCATCATTGGTCACACTTGCTTCCGCGTCAGCGCCGGGCGAGAACGGGTCAGAATCATCATCGAACTCGTACGAGGAGTGAGAATCCATGGTTGCTACTCCTTCACCATCGTCGTCCATCGGTTACCGCCATCTAGAGGCTTCACTGCAGATGCCACCTCAGGGGCGACCGCGACCGGAGGGTTCTTCTCGGACGGCTGGAAGCCGTTGTGCGCGGCTTCTGAGGCCGCCACCTTGTCCGCGTAAGGTCGTTCGCTGATCGGCATTGTGCGGAGCAGGACGGCCCGGGATCCGGAGCCGAGCATGATGGCCCTACCCTTGGGCATCGCGGCGAGATCCGCGACGGAGAGAATGTCGTCGG
>NZ_JBXAVU010000017.1:0-3491 GCF_057291175.1 Arthrobacter sp. UYP4 | reverse complement strand
GTAGTCTGCGTATCTCATCTGATGAATCATTTGGGCCCTCTCCCGCACGGTTCCGCCTCGTGTACCTGAGGCGCCCTGCGCCGCGGTGTTCAGCGATTTTCGCCCGCTCCAATCGACGCTCCCCATCTTGACTACGCGGGGCAGGCTGACACGTCGAAGGACCTTGCAGGACGCTCTGACCTGCTGATTTGCTGAGATGATGCAATCAATGAAACATTGATTCAAATCTTGGAGCAGGTTTGGGAGGCGGAATGGCGGTCGATGGATCTGGACGCGTACACCTTCTGGGATCCGCCCAGCTGCTGCATCCTGAACAGCAGACCTTCGATGAGATGCTCGATGGCTGGCGGAACCAGCAGCTGTCGCGCAACCTGAAGTTCGACACCATTGATCAGCGCATCCGGTACGTCCGCAGGTTCGTGGACCATGTGAATGAGTTTCCGTGGCACTGGACCTCCGCCCATGTCGAGGAGTACTTCGGGGATCTGCGCTCGGTCCGGCATGTGAGTCACTCAACGCTGCGGGCCTACCAGTCCGCGCTTCGGCACTTCACGTCCTACGTCGCTAATCCCGACTACGGCTGGGACCGGGTCTGCGAGCAGCGCTTTGGCACGCATCCGGCCCAGGTTTTTCATGAGTGGAACACTTCCACGCATGTGCAGGAATTCGAAGGCCGGCCGTCCAAGCGTCCCTTCACCAGGGAGGAGCTCCAAAAACTCTTCGACCACGCCGACGACGAGGTCGAGGTGATTGAGAGCTCGGGTAAGAAGGGCTGGCAGGCGGCCTACCGGGACGCCGTGATGCTTAAGATGGCGTACTCCTATGGGCTTCGATTCAATGAGCTGCGCCATCTGCAGACCGTTGACTTCGCAACCAACCCGCACGCGCGGGAGTTCGGAAAGTTCGGAGTCTGCAAGGTCCGGTTCGGTAAGTCCCGCCGAGCATCACCGCCCAAGCCCCGCAGCGTCCTGACGGTCTTCGACTGGACCGCCGGCGTCCTCGAGGATTGGCTCACCAACGGCCGTGGAACTCTTCACAGCCTCGACCTCTTCCCCAGCGAACGCGGCGGACTGATCGTCGAATCCACCCTCCTGCGGCGGCTCCGGCGATACCTCGACGAGCTGGGAATGCCTATGGACGGGCTGGACCTGCATTCCCTGCGCCGCTCTTATGCCACGCACCTGTTGGAGGCCGGATGGGATCCTAGATTCGTGCAATACCAGATGGGCCACGAGTACGCCTCGACCACCGGCATCTACCAATTCGTCAGCGACGACTTCCGCCGCACCTCTTTGAGGGCGTCGCTGGACCGCACGATGGACGCGGCCTTGGGCCAACATGCGGGAGGTCAGCGATGAAGCGCCAGGTCGAATACACCTGGCGGCTGTCCGAACTGATGGCAGCCCGGGGCCTTCACAACACCACCGAGCTCATCCCCTTGCTTGCCGAGCGCGGGATTGTCCTGTCTCGCCCGCAGGTCTACCGCATCGTCAACCAGAAGCCCGAGCGGGTCGCTCTCCAGGTCATCGCTGCGATCTGCGACATTTTCTCCTGCGGCCCCGAAGACCTCATTACCGTCACCGCCGCCGATGTCCGGGCCCGCAAGACCGGAAGCATCAACTCCCCCAACGTGGTGGAGCTCAACCGCACCGTCCGCCCGCACCGCGCCCGCATCATTGACGATGACCACTGAAGAACCGGAAGGACTTGCTCCGCGTAATACCGTCCGCGGCCGGCCCCGTACGAGCGGGACCGCCACTTGCGCCCGGTGCGGCCGCAACGCCGGCAAGACCCGGGCAACCTGGCCGGAAGGCAAAATCTGCGGACCCTGCTTTACCGTGGCGACCCGCACCCACGGCACCTGCCCCGGCTGCGGGCAGCACAGGTTGCTCCCCGGCCCACCCACACAAGATGAAGGACCACGGTGCGCGCCCTGCGCTGGCATCCTCCACGACTTCCACTGCGCCCGATGCAACCAGGAAGGCGAGTTCTACCGGCGCGGTATCTGCGCCCGCTGCGCGCTCAGAGATGACCTCGCCGCCCTGCTGCTCACGAATCCGGCCAATCCCATAACCGCGAACCGCCTCGTCGATGTCCTCTGCCAAGCCAATCGACCGGAAAGCATCATCACCTGGAAACGCTCCGCCAAAGTCCAGACCCTCCTAACTTCCATCTCGGGCGGACAGACTCCCCTGACCCACGAAGGCCTCGACAGTCACCGCGACACGGCAGGGCGGGCGGTCGACCACCTTCGGGCGCTGCTCGTTCACCACGGACTCCTCCTCCACCAGGACCCCTACCTGAACCGCTTTGAAGCCTGGATCGAGAACAAGCTCCGCCCCCTGCCCGCCGAGGTCGCCAAACCCGTCGAGCACTTCGCCAAGTGGCACCACCTCAGACGCATCCGCGCCATGGCAACCCCAGAAAATACAGTCCAGCGCCCGGTGCACTCCGCCAAACAGGAGATCACCGAAACGATCAAGTTCCTCGACTGGCTCTGGCAGACCCATGGCCGCACCGCCGCCACCTGCACCCAGCAGGACGTAGACACCTGGCTCGCAACAGGCCCCACCACCCGAAAGGCCATTCGGACCTTCTTCGTCGTCGCGAAAAAGTCCGGCATGAACATGCGAGTCAAGATTGGGCACTACCCCGCTCAGGGCCGGCCTGCCCTCCCGCAGAACCAACGTCTTGCCTGGCTCAAGGAACTGCTTACAGGCACCAGTGAGTCCCTGCCCTACAGGATTGCCGGAACACTGCTCCTCCTCTATGCCCAACCACTGGTCCGGGTGGCCGCGCTCCGCACAGACGACATCAGCATCAACGACACCACCGGCACGATGACGATCTCCCTCGGCACTCATCCAGTGCCCGTCCCACCGCCTTTAGCGGAACTCCTCCGCAAACACCTCCAAAACCGCCCCAACCTCCGAACCGGTTCAGACACGGCAAGCCCCTGGCTCTTTCCCGGAAGCAGGACAGGACAGCACCTCCACCCGAACACGATCATGCTCCGGCTCCGTGGGCTCGGAATAGAACTCCGCGGTGCACGGAACACGGCACTGGACGAGCACATCTCCGTCACGCCACCACCACTGGTCGCCGATGCTCTCGGCTACAGCTACCAAGTTGCATTCCTCCACGCCGACGCAGCAGGCAACACATGGTCCCGATACGTCGACCAACGTCGGTGACAACTGGAACCAGCAGCACTAGGCTCCGGACATGCCAGAGCGAAGATGGTTCCGGAATGATTCCCCCCGCGTCACGTACGTGGTGCTCGGAACCCTCATCGGAACGAATGCGCTGTTCAACTCCGTCTCACAACCGATCTGGGTAGCACTCAATGTGCTGGTAATCGTCGTCAGCTTTGGCCTCGCCATCGCCAACGCAGTGGGCCTAGTCCTCCGCCGACGTCACCGGAAGCACACCAGCTCTCAGGCTCCGGACCAAAGAATACGCCCACATCAAATACGCAGCGGTGCCAGTAA
>NZ_JBXAVU010000016.1:0-4134 GCF_057291175.1 Arthrobacter sp. UYP4 | reverse complement strand
GGACTCGAACCAGGCAAAGACCTCCTCCACAGGCAAGGAACTCGAATAACACGCCTGCCTATCTGACTGTTGCGAATGCTCGGTTCATCGCCTGAGCGTTCCTCACGACGTGCTGTCACTGGGTAGGTGCTCGAAGCACTCCTGCACCTGCCCGGTGACCGACAGTTGCCCCATGCTTTCCCCGCACATTCCCCTTTTCACGTTGCACCCTCTTCTCCTGTTAGGACAACGCTCGTGTCACGCAGCACCATTGGACTCTTCGTGGGTCTCCTCCTTGGCTTCGTCGCCGTCTTCGGCGGCTTCCTGGAATTCCTTGCCGTCATCATCTTCGCCGCAGTCGGCCTACTCATCGGCCGGTTCCTGGACGGTTCCCTCGATCTCAACCAGCTCGCCGGTTCCCGTACGAAGAGGAACTGATCCTATGGACCCCACAAACAGGGCCCGCGACACCGGGCCGCGGCGGGCCGCGCAACAGCAGGCCCGGTTCGGGGCGGTGACAGACCGGGAGCCCAGACAGAATGCGTCCGCCCCGGCAGCCCCCCATGAATCTCGTCCGACCGGCTCACCCCACTCGGCTGACTCGGCTGACTCGGCCCGTGCGATCAACGCGGCTGATGCAATTGGCGTAGCTGACACTAGGGATGCAGCTGACGTGGCTGGCCGTGGGTCATTGACGATGAGCGAGAAGGTCATCGAGAAGCTGGCAGCCCAAAGCGCCCATGAACTGCCGTTCCTCGCCGGCGTCGGTGGGGGAGTGCTCGGCCTTGGCCGGACACACGGCACAGACCGCCGGCCGCAGGCCACAGTGGACCTCAGCGGCCGCCACGTCACGGTCTTCCTCGACGTCGCACTCGACTTCCCCTCGGATATCGCCGCGCGATCGGCAGACATCCGCCATCACGTTACCGCCAGCATCGAGCAGGCCACCGGCCTCGACGTGCGCCGCATCGACATCACCATCAAGGCCCTCACCCCCCATACGGAACGATCACGCAGGAGCCTTTTATGAGTACCCGAACGACTAGGCACTCGATCCGGAGGCGCCCCAGTCGCAGCGTCCCGGCCCTCATCGTCGCCCTGGTTCTCCTCATGGCCTCAGTTGCCGGCGTCTGGGCCGGCATCACGGCCCTGACCGGCAGGAGCACCGCGGCGATCGAGGGTATCACCGGCGCCGCCGGCACACCGTGGTCGTCGCAGGCCGCGTACATCCCCTCCATGGCAGTCGCCCTGATCGGCGTCGTCCTGATCATCACCGCATTGATACCCGGACACCACAACGCGCACCTCGTGAACCATGAGGGGGCGACCGAAGCGGCGCTCACCCGCCGAGGGCTGAAGACCTACCTCGAGGACCACGCGATGGGCATCGATGGTGTTGACTCCGCCCGAGCCTCCCTCAAAGGCCGACAAGCCAGCATCCGCATCGACACTTACGCCCTGGACCGGCACGAGGTCGAGAAGGACGTGCACCAGAGGCTGCGGAACCGGGTCGACTCCTTGCACCTCGAAAACGCCCCACGCATCCGCGTAAACACCAGCACACTCAAGGATTAGGAAGAGGACCCCATATGCGACACACCGCAGGACGCCTCAACCGCGTCTGGCTGACCATCACCGGACTGATCCTTATCTTGGGCGCGGGAATCACGGCGGCGATCGGCCTGGGACTACTCGAGGGCCACACCGTTGCCGGATTCAGGGCACCGGACCGTGACCAGCCGATCTTCGACCTGCCTGACGATCCCGCTACAACCACCACCATCGCAACCGTCCTGGTGGTCGGCGGCATCATTTTGGGCCTTTTCTGCGTCCTCTGGCTCCTGGCCCAAGTTCCCCGCAAGCACGGAGCATCGGTTCTGAAACTTCAGGATCCCGAGAACCGGGGATTGACCGTCATGAAGCCGGGCCTTCTCGAAGACGCCATCAGCGACCGTGTGGAAGAGCTCGAGGACATTTCCGAAGCGACAACGATCATCCGCGGCTCCTTCCGCGCGCCGGACATCACAGTCCGTATCACGACGACGTCCCACGCCGATCTGCCCAGCGTCGTTGCTGATGTCGAGCACCGCATCAAGCACGACCTGCGTCTGACCCTCGGCAGGGAACCGGCATCACTTGGCGTAGCGATCGATGTGAAGGACGAGCCCAAGAAGGAGAGCTCGGTCACCCTGGGGGCATCATCTGCTCACACCTGAGCTTCCCGACCGTCACACGCCTGGTCCACGCACGAGCACTGGGGAACCCATGAAGAAGATTGCTATGACTATCGCAACTGCTCTCTTCGGCCCGTACATGGAGCGGCGCCGTGTCGCCGAAGGACGTCCGAAAAAGCCCCACGGCCGCCGCTGAGCAAGCCGGTATCACTAAGACCCCGGTTCACCCGTTGGACCGGCACATTAGAAACACCCATCACACAACAAAGGAGAACACCGTGGGACTCGACGACAAGATCAAGAACGCGGCCGAGAAGATCACCGGCCAGGCCAAGGAAACCTTTGGTAACGCAACAGACAATGATCGTCTGCGCGCAGAGGGTCAGGCCGACCAGTCCAAGGCCGATCTCAAGGATGCCGGCGAGAACGTGAAGGACGCCTTCAAGAAGTAACCCGACCAGGGTCGAAGGCCACCCGGCGGCACTATCGGGTGGCCTTCGACCTGCATCACCGACTATCGCTGACGCGACGACGAACAATGACTGGGCGGGAGGCACGATGAGCGCAAAACCATTGCAACCGACGGCGGTCATCGACTGGGACGTCTTCGATCAACTCGCCCGTGAGACCTCGCAGCAGACAGCCGTGGCGTTCGCCGCCACGTTTGTCGAGCTTCTCCCACACAGGTTATCGATGCTCGCCAACGCCGTTCAAACCGAGCACCATGAAGACGCACTCGTTGCCCTCTTCAGCATCCAGTCGGGGGCTCTGATGTTGGGGATGCTTCGACTTGCAGCAGCAACGGAAACCCTTCTGACCGAGCTGCGTGTGTCCCCGTCGCGCTGGGCTGCAGTCCGCGGACTCGCAGGAACATCTCTCACCAGCGGTCTTGATGAGATCGTTGCCGTCCTGGATGCGGGGCTGACAGCACAAATCCAGCCAGGCAACCAGCCCGGCAACCAGACCAAGCCTACGGCCGACGCACCGGGGGAGGAGAAGCAGTGATGACCTCCCGAGTCAATGCCGCGGAACCGGATATGTGGGCGGACCCACGACTCCTCAGCACGGCAGCGCGCCTCTGGGAGTACGCGCTTAATAGTGAACTGAAGAAACTGAAGTTGACCCTCTCCGGGCTCGTGGCACTTCAAGCTCTTCACGCTGCAGGAACCACGAGTCAAGCGGCACTAGCCAGGATCATCCGCGTGCAGCCTCAGACACTCCGCCGGACCCTGCGATCTTTAGAAGCGAGTGGTTACCTCACCAATTCCGCTCCGACACCAGGGTCCCGCGGTTTGAACATCAGCATCACCAGCGCTGGTGGCCTGGCGCTCTCCGAAGCTGATGGCCTGGAACAGCGCTTACACCGCATCCTCGACTGTGGCGATAAGTTGCACGAGGCACTTGTCATGCTGATCGAAAGTCTCACCGTCACACCCGAACAAACACGCACCCTCCGATCACCAGTGTCAGGTACGTAAACACCGGCCCTCGGTATCAGAATCTGGGGCCCACTAACTGCCACACATGAGCGCGAGCATGCCGTCAGTCATCGTGTCGGTCAGTAGTGGAAAGTGACGCAAGGACCTTCCTTCGTTGCTTCCTCATCTAGGGGGGGACTACCCTTACCTACTTCCGTTCAGCAGTGGGGCTGAATATCAATCGATACCCATTGATCTGCCAAGGCATGTCCTGTCGGTGACAGATCCGCCGTAGGGAGGCGCTCACGGGAGGTCGGAGTCCAGTCCGCGACGCGGGGGCAGGGTCGCGGACTGAACTCGAACCCACCGTGCAAGCGATGAGATGAGAGTTGATGACACAAAAGCTACGAGGATGAACATGCGGTCCAAAGCTGTGTTCGACCGCGCATGATTATGCGTGGTTATGCGTGGTTATGCGTGGTTATGCATAACCATGGGCCGTGAAGGAGTTGTGTTATTCGAGTTCCTTGCCTGTGGAGGGGGTCTTTGTCTGGTTCGAGTCG
>NZ_JBXAVU010000015.1:0-5940 GCF_057291175.1 Arthrobacter sp. UYP4 | reverse complement strand
TTTAAGTGGGGAAGGCCCCGCACCTGGTGGTGCGGGGCCTTCCCGTTGGAGTGTTGTCCGGCGGTGTCCTACTCTCCCACACTCTCTCGGGTGCAGTACCATCGGCGCTGTGGGTCTTAGCTTCCGGGTTCGGAATGGGACCGGGCGTTTCCCCCACGCTATGACCGCCGTAACCCTTGCTACCGTTCCGTCCGGGCGCCCCCCGTGTGTGGGGGGTTCGGATGGTGGTAAGTCTGGTGGTTACATCGTTCGTGCTGGATGTGTGGGCTCTGTTCAGCCCGATCTTCGATTATCCCGCCGCTATCAGGTGCCGGGGGTTGGACCCCTGGTACCTGTGGTGGTGGGTGGTTCCTGTTGTTGGTTGGGAACCGCATAGTGGACGCGTAGCATGTGATCTTCACTCTCCCCGTTGGTCACCGTGGGTGGTGGGTGTGGCTCCGGGGGCCCGGTTGCCTGGGTCCCTGGTGTCACGCCCGTCCCGTGGTGGGGGTGGGTGTGTGGTGTAAGTTATCGGCTTATTAGTACCGGTCAGCTTCACAGGTCGTTAGTCCCTGCTTCCACATCCGGCCTATCAACCCAGTGGTCTGGCTGGGGGCCTCTCACACTCTAGGTGTATGGAAATCTCATCTTGAAGCAGGCTTCCCGCTTAGATGCTTTCAGCGGTTATCCCATCCGAACGTAGCTAATCAGCGGTGCACTTGGCAGTACAACTGACACACCAGAGGTTCGTCCGTCCCGGTCCTCTCGTACTAAGGACAGCCCTTCTCAAATTTCCTGCGCGCGCAGCGGATAGGGACCGAACTGTCTCACGACGTTCTAAACCCAGCTCGCGTACCGCTTTAATGGGCGAACAGCCCAACCCTTGGGACCTACTCCAGCCCCAGGATGCGACGAGCCGACATCGAGGTGCCAAACCATGCCGTCGATATGGACTCTTGGGCAAGATCAGCCTGTTATCCCCGAGGTACCTTTTATCCGTTGAGCGACGGCCATTCCACAATGTGCCGCCGGATCACTAGTCCCGACTTTCGTCCCTGCTTGAGATGTCTCTCTCACAGTCAAGCTCCCTTGTGCACTTACACTCGCCACCTGATTGCCAACCAGGCTGAGGGAACCTTTGGGCGCCTCCGTTACTTTTTAGGAGGCAACCGCCCCAGTTAAACTACCCATCAGGCACTGTCCCTGACCCGGATTACGGGCCGAAGTTAGATATCCAGAGTGACCAGAGTGGTATTTCAACGATGACTCCACGTGAACTGGCGTCCACGCTTCACAGTCTCCCACCTATCCTACACAAGCCACACCGAACACCAATACCAAACTATAGTGAAGGTCTCGGGGTCTTTCCGTCCTGCTGCGCGTAACGAGCATCTTTACTCGTACTGCAATTTCGCCGAGTTTATGGTTGAGACAGCGGGGAAGTCGTTACTCCATTCGTGCAGGTCGGAACTTACCCGACAAGGAATTTCGCTACCTTAGGATGGTTATAGTTACCACCGCCGTTTACTGGGGCTTAAATTCCCAGCTTCGTCCCACGCAAGCGTGAAACTAACCGGTCCTCTTAACCTTCCAGCACCGGGCAGGAGTCAGTCCGTATACATCGTCTTGCGACTTCGCACGGACCTGTGTTTTTAGTAAACAGTCGCTTCCCCCTGGTCTCTGCGGCCCTGATCCGCTCCGGTGAGCTAGTCACCATCACAGTTGGGGCCCCCCTTCTCCCGAAGTTACGGGGGCATTTTGCCGAGTTCCTTAACCATAATTCTCTCGATCGCCTTAGTATTCTCTACCTGATCACCTGTGTCGGTTTGGGGTACGGGCGGCTGGAACCTCGCGCCGATGCTTTTCTCGGCAGCATAGGATCACCAAATTCCCCCATACGGGGGTCCCATCAGATCTCAGGCTCGTGATCGAACACAAGAACGCGGATTTGCCTACGTCCTGCCCTACATCCTTAGACCGGGACAACCATCGCCCGGCTTGGCTACCTTCCTGCGTCACACCTGTTAATACGCTTACCTCCCGAGATCAGATCCCGCGATCCACAAAAAACCACGTCACCACAAGGGTGGGCGGTCATGCTTCTGGCGGTTAGTATCCCTCGATCAGTATTGGCGGTTCTTCGCCGGTACGGGAATATCAACCCGTTGTCCATCGACTACGCCTGTCGGCCTCGCCTTAGGTCCCGACTTACCCAGGGCAGATTAGCTTGACCCTGGAACCCTTGATCATTCGGCGGACGGGTTTCTCACCCGTCTTTCGCTACTCATGCCTGCATTCTCACTCGTGTAGGCTCCACCGCTGGTTTACACCGCGACTTCACTGCCCACACGACGCTCCCCTACCCATCCACACCCTTGAACCAAGAGAACAAGTCTCCGGCTTGGGATATATGTGAATGCCACAACTTCGGCGGTGTACTTGAGCCCCGCTACATTGTCGGCGCGGAATCACTTGACCAGTGAGCTATTACGCACTCTTTCAAGGGTGGCTGCTTCTAAGCCAACCTCCTGGTTGTCTGGGCAACTCCACATCCTTTCCCACTTAGCACACGCTTAGGGGCCTTAGTTGGTGGTCTGGGCTGTTTCCCTCTCGACTATGAAGCTTATCCCCCACAGTCTCACTGCTGCGCTCTCACTTACCGGCATTCGGAGTTTGGCTGACGTCAGTAACCTTGTAGGGCCCATTAGCCATCCAGTAGCTCTACCTCCGGTAAGAAACACGCAACGCTGCACCTAAATGCATTTCGGGGAGAACCAGCTATCACGAAGTTTGATTGGCCTTTCACCCCTACCCACAGCTCATCCCCTCCATTTTCAACTGAAGTGGGTTCGGTCCTCCACGACGTCTTACCGTCGCTTCAACCTGGCCATGGGTAGATCACTTCGCTTCGGGTCTAGATCACGCCACTCTGCTCGCCCTATTCAGACTCGCTTTCGCTACGGCTTCCCCACACGGGTTAACCTCGCGACGTAACACTAACTCGCAGGCTCATTCTTCAAAAGGCACGCCGTCACAGATACAAGTCTGCTCCGACGGTTTGTAGGCACACGGTTTCAGGTACTGTTTCACTCCCCTCCCGGGGTACTTTTCACCTTTCCCTCACGGTACTGGTCCGCTATCGGTCATCAGGGAGTATTTAGGCTTACCAGGTGGTCCTGGCAGATTCGCACGGGATTTCTCGGGCCCCGTGCTACTTGGGATCCTCTCCAAACGGCGTCACGCATTACGGTTACGGGACTTACACCCTCTCCGGCCGGGCTTTCAAACCCGTTCACCTATACGCACGCACTCATTTCACCAGTCCGGCAGAACTGGAACGGAAAGTCCCACAACCCCAGTGATGCAACGCCCGCCGGCTATCACACACCACTGGTTTAGCCTGTTCCGCGTTCGCTCGCCACTACTAACGGAATCACTATTGTTTTCTCTTCCTGTGGGTACTGAGATGTTTCACTTCCCCACGTTCCCTCCACGTACCCTATGTGTTCAGATACGGGTCACCCGGTCACTCGCGCGCCGGGCGGGGTTTCCCCATTCGGACATCCTGGGATCAAAGTTCGGTTATCAACTCCCCCAGGCTTATCGCAGATTCCCACGTCCTTCTTCGGCTCCTGATGCCAAGGCATCCACCGTGTGCCCTTAAAAACTTGACCACAAAGATCAAAAAACATATCGAGAAAACCAGGCCCGAACATTTGTCCGAAACCAGATTTATCTTAGAAATTGCTTCTTTTTAAGATGCTCGCGTCCACTATGCAGTTCTCAACCAACAACCCCGTCACACCCACACCCAACCCCGAAGGACCGGACACAGCATGCGCAGGAACAACCAGAAACAACCGAACCCCCCACCCCACGACACCCCCGCCAGGACCACCCACCCCGGACACCAGCGACGAATCACCAACACCCAGAACAAGCACCCCTACAAGGACACGCAGAACAAGAGCCCTGTTATCTCAGGACCCAACAGTGTGCCAAACACCCCCCGACAACCCCCGACACCACCCTTTCCACAACCACCGCACCCACACACCCCCTCCACGAAGGAGGAGACACGACAGACACGCCGGCTCGTACTCGAATGCCACCAGGACCCACCAGGGACCTATCCGTTGATATTCCACCCATGAGCACCCACCGCGGAACAAACGCCCGCGCTATGGGCTAACTCCTGCAAGCCACACACCCACCACACAGGATGAGCACATGAACCTGAGGCGCTCCTTAGAAAGGAGGTGATCCAGCCGCACCTTCCGGTACGGCTACCTTGTTACGACTTAGTCCCAATCGCCGGTCCCACCTTCGACGGCTCCCTCCCACAAGGGGTTAGGCCACCGGCTTCGGGTGTTACCAACTTTCGTGACTTGACGGGCGGTGTGTACAAGGCCCGGGAACGTATTCACCGCAGCGTTGCTGATCTGCGATTACTAGCGACTCCAACTTCATGAGGTCGAGTTGCAGACCTCAATCCGAACTGAGACCGGCTTTTTGGGATTAGCTCCACCTCACAGTATCGCAACCCTTTGTACCGGCCATTGTAGCATGCGTGAAGCCCAAGACATAAGGGGCATGATGATTTGACGTCGTCCCCACCTTCCTCCGAGTTGACCCCGGCAGTCTCCCATGAGTCCCCGGCATAACCCGCTGGCAACATGGAACGAGGGTTGCGCTCGTTGCGGGACTTAACCCAACATCTCACGACACGAGCTGACGACAACCATGCACCACCTGTAAACCGGCCACAAGTGGCTGACACATCTCTGCATCATTCCGGTTCATGTCAAGCCTTGGTAAGGTTCTTCGCGTTGCATCGAATTAATCCGCATGCTCCGCCGCTTGTGCGGGCCCCCGTCAATTCCTTTGAGTTTTAGCCTTGCGGCCGTACTCCCCAGGCGGGGCACTTAATGCGTTAGCTACGGCGCGGAAAACGTGGAATGTCCCCCACACCTAGTGCCCAACGTTTACGGCATGGACTACCAGGGTATCTAATCCTGTTCGCTCCCCATGCTTTCGCTCCTCAGCGTCAGTTACAGCCCAGAGACCTGCCTTCGCCATCGGTGTTCCTCCTGATATCTGCGCATTTCACCGCTACACCAGGAATTCCAGTCTCCCCTACTGCACTCTAGTCTGCCCGTACCCACCGCAGATCCGGGGTTAAGCCCCGGACTTTCACGGCAGACGCGACAAACCGCCTACGAGCTCTTTACGCCCAATAATTCCGGATAACGCTTGCGCCCTACGTATTACCGCGGCTGCTGGCACGTAGTTAGCCGGCGCTTCTTCTGCAGGTACCGTCACCAACCCAAAGGCCGGCTTCTTCCCTACTGAAAGAGGTTTACAACCCGAAGGCCTTCATCCCTCACGCGGCGTCGCTGCATCAGGCTTGCGCCCATTGTGCAATATTCCCCACTGCTGCCTCCCGTAGGAGTCTGGGCCGTGTCTCAGTCCCAGTGTGGCCGGTCACCCTCTCAGGCCGGCTACCCGTCGTCGCCTTGGTAGGCCATTACCCCACCAACAAGCTGATAGGCCGCGAGTCCATCCAAAACCACAAAAGCTTTCCACCAACATGGCATGCGCCAGAAGGTCGTATCCAGTATTAGACCCGGTTTCCCAGGCTTATCCCAGAGTCAAGGGCAGGTTACTCACGTGTTACTCACCCGTTCGCCACTAATCCCCCCACAAGTGAGGTTCATCGTTCGACTTGCATGTGTTAAGCACGCCGCCAGCGTTCATCCTGAGCCAGGATCAAACTCTCCGTAAATGCATTACAGACACAACACAGAAACCCGGGAAAACGGGCAACCACGCTGCACAAAATTCGAAACCAGCCAAAAAAACCAGCCACCACACGGGGTGCGGCAACCAGCAAATTCAACCAATCAAAAAACAATCGGTATCAACAAACTTGGCACACTATTGAGTTCTCAAACAACAGGA
>NZ_JBXAVU010000014.1:0-8303 GCF_057291175.1 Arthrobacter sp. UYP4 | reverse complement strand
CCCAAATAGTCTGCTGCTGCTCCGTCGTGAACTCCACACGCACCTCCACCACTCATCCTGCCAAGGAGTGGTGCATTGACCGGTTGAGGTCGCCATCCTTTGACTGGACGCTTGAGCGGGGCCCCGACCAGTCCGATCATCTTCATTGTTCGCGTGAGATTCTATAGCCCGCTGTTGTCTCAGCAATGTGTCTCGTGTCGAGTATTCTCATCAAAGTGGAATTGGGCCTTTGATGAGTGTGGGGAGCGCCGGGATGGGAGGTATCGGGTACGCGAGGGTCAGTACGCTGGAGCAGAACGTGGATCTGCAGCGCGCGGCACTGTCTGCGGCTGGCTGCGATCGGATTTTCACCGATCATGGCGTGAGCGGAACGAGGGCGAGCCGGCCGGAGCTCGATAAGCTCCTCGAACACCTCCGGAGCGGTGATGAGGTGGTGGTGTGGAAGTTGGATCGGTTGGGACGTAACACCCGGAGCCTGCTTGCCCTCATCGATGACCTGGAGAACAGGGGAGTGCACTTCCGAAGTGTCACCGAGGGCATCAGTACGACAGGGCCCATGGGGCGAGCGATGCTGACCGTAATGTCTGCCTTCGCTCAGCTCGAGCGCGATCAGCTCGCTGAACGGACCAGGGCGGGTATGGCCGCGGCTGCTGAGCATGGCCGGAAGGCCGGCCGACGGGAAGTCACGACCGACCATGCGAAAGTCAGGCGTGCCAGGGACCTCAAGGCCCAGGGTCTCGCCCCAGCCGATATCGGGAAGATCATCGGAGCCAGTCGGGCGACGGTGTACCGGTATCTCAGTATTGGCGGCAGTGAAGAAGCCGTGTAAGTTCCGTGCCAACACCGACGTAGGCTCGTGTGCAGTAGATTTCCTCATTCGCACCCAGGGCGCCCACTAGAGGGTGCGCCGTGATCACCCCATCCCGTCGTCAGGTTACCGAGTTGAGGACCCATGAGCCCTACAGAAAATGATCTATCGTTGTCGCCCTCTGCGGTCCTGCAGGACGCGGTTCTAGACAGCGAGGACGTGCGCGGGTTCCTTAATTCTTTGGCCATGACTGCCGCCGAGCAGTTGTCCACGGAGACGGCCCCGGTGTTGTGCGGGGTGACGCTTCTGCGGCCGCGCAGGATGGCGACGGTCGCCAGCAGCAGTGTTGAGGCCGAGAAAATGGACGAACTTCAGTACGAGCACAACGACGGCCCCTGCCTACGGGCTGCGCGGGAGGAGAAGGTGTACCGGGTGGAGGACTTCCGCACCGAGAACCGGTTCGGCGGGTACTCCACCGATGTCGCCGAACACGGGATGCTGTCCGCGATCGGAGTGCCGATCGTTCTCGACGGTAAGGCCAACGCCGGCCTCAACCTCTACTCGCCGCGGGTTCGCGGCTTCGACGACGCAGCTGTAGAGAAGGCGCGCGCCTTCGCTCAAGACACGTCCAACGCGCTGCGTACGGCGGTGCGGATCGCTGACCTGACTGATCATTCCAGGGACCTCGAGACCGCGATGCAGAACCGCACGACCATCGACCTGGCAGCGGGGATCATCATGGGCCAGAACAGATGCTCCCAGGACGAGGCCATGACGATTCTCAAAATGGCTTCCAATTCCCGGAACCAAAAGTTGAGCGCGGTTGCCGCCGCAGTCGTGGAAAGTGTCACTCAAGCCCCGGTCACTACCCACTTCGACTGACACCCAACACGTCGAGCTGCACCTGCGTATTTTGACCCGACGTGCTCATCCGGGTGTACCGAGGACGACACCAGCGGTGATTACGTCGATTGGTAGTGGGTGGTCAGCGGGTGAGTCGGTGTCAGGCGCGGGTGGCGTGGAAGTCGAAGCCACTGTCTTTGGAATGCTGGACAGTTGTCTGTGCCCTTGAATTACGGTGTACACGAGAAGGGGATGCCAGCTGTCGCCGGCACCCCCACCGCTGAGTGTTGGTAGTTACTTGGTGGTCATTGGGCCGAATGTCGCGTCGATGTCGGCCATCTCCATATCGGCCGTCGCCTGGATCAGGTTGAGCAGTTGGGGATCGAGCCCGGGGGCGAACTCCTCCAGCCGCTCGGGGGCGATCTCCGACGGCACGCCCTCGGGGGCCTGCTCGCTGGCGTCGAGGGTCGTTCCGTCGTTCGACGGGGACAACCCCTGGTAGATCTTGCCGGCCTCCGACTGACCCTTGAGATCGAAGGTGTACTGCTTGCTCTGCAACCCCAGGTCGAGGAGCTTCTTGACCTCGGGGAACTGCTCGGCGTTGGTCTTCGGGATCGGTAGCAGCGACTTCCAGTTCACCCCGAGGGTCTCGAGGGCCTTCGCGTAACCGTTCTCGTGGGCCTGGTCGCGGACGATCAGGTAGGAGATCGTGGAGCGGGCGGTCTTGTTGTCGGTCATCTCGTACATGCGGCACTTCTGCAGCCGGCCGGTCGCCTCGAGCATCAGCTCATGGGTGTTCTGGTTGGAGGGAGCGCAGGAATTGGCGTGCTTGTTCCTTGCCGTCGATCTGTCGGGGGATTTGGCGGCCGTGGGAGTCGACGATGTCTTGTGCGATGAGGTTGACCTTGCGGTTCGTGTCCTGGCTGTGCTGGGAGATGACGTTGAAGGCTTCGTTCGTGCTGATGCCGGTCATGCCGGCAAGGACCCCTTTGGCTTGGTCGATCGTGCTGCGCTTCAGGGTGGCAGCAGCGACGGCTTCGTTGGCGAGCCGGTGGGAATCAGTGTGGATCGAGCGGGTGAGATCGATCAGCAGGCCCCATACCCCGATGTGCTCGTCACCGTCGAAGAGCGGTCCGCCGACCACCAGCGTCTGGTAGTCCTTACCGTTCCTGTCCTGAAGTGTCAGGTACATCGACAGGGGACTGGTGTGTTCTGTCACTTCGGCCCAGAACGCTGCGCTGCTCTCTCGCATCGCCGGGTGGACGTGGGACTGGCCGAGCTCGAAGGTCGGTTCGATTTCGCCAGGCTGATACCCGTGCATGGTGAACATCTCGTCGGACCAGTGGAAGGTGTCCGTCACGAAGTAGTACTGGAAGGTCCCGGTCGGACAGTTCTTGAACAGGTGGGAGGGTACGGCAAAGCCAGGGTCGGTCTGCGAAGCCTTATCGGATGACTGCACGAGGAGATGGCTCTCTACGGGTCGTCGCAGAGCTAGCTGCATAACTCTGTTCGCCCTGAAGGATAGCAACCCGGTCCGACACGACCTCGACGGCCGCTGCAATGCTACTGCCCGGGTTTTTAGCAACTCATCCAGCAACCGATGACAGTGCGCCTCCAGCTACCTCTAACGAGTTCCCCCAACGAGGGTTTCTTCTGGGAGGCAGGCGAGGGTCAGGAGGGTTCCGGGGCGTTGAAGGCGAGGTCGAAGATCACGGGGTCTAGTTCCCAGAGGACTTGCTCGAGTACGGCTCGATCCATGGGTGGCAGGGTGGCTATGTCGTAGATGTATGCCTCGAGGTCGAAGAGCTCGAGGCTGCCGCCCATCGCGAAGCACTCAAGCCACAGCTCGGGCAAACCAATTCCAAGGAAGTGTACGGCGGCGGAAAGGGCGATGTGCTGCTCGGCGGCTGTCATCGGCTTGCCCATCGCTGTCCCTCCTCACGAGGTCGCTTCATGTCCCACAGTAGACCTTTGAAGTGCTCGCCCGGCCGTGCGCGACAAATTGCCTCTGACCGAGAAGCAGTACACCGCACAGGCCGTGCTTACTACCCAGCCGCTTCTTGACCAGATACTAAGCCTACTGACAAGTCTTGTGGGTCGATTGGGCAGGGGTCAAGCAGTCAGCACCGGGTCCTTGGTCTTGACCAGGGAGTGACGCGACCTCCACTGCCTATTTCCTTCTTTCAGGGCAGGATCTGGCGGGAGGGCCTGCCCACCACGGAAGGCACTGCGCCGCAACCGGGACCCATCCGAAAGACAGCATGCTGACGAATATCTAGGGTGAAAGACGCGCCTACGGCGCGTCACCGACCGCACAAGCATCAGAAGGAGAGATCCCTATGACGGAGATCGTCGCGCATCACGGTTTGTTCAAGAACACCAACCTCCACGTCGATGACACCGGTGGAACCGGTCGCCCCGTGGTCCTGATCCACGGGTGGCCCCTGTCCGGGGAGGCGTTCAAGAACCAGGTTCCCGCACTGCAGGCTGCCGGGTACCGGGTGATCACTTATGACCGGCGCGGTTTCGGCCGCAGCGACAAACCGATGACCGGGTACACGTACGACACGCTGACCGAGGATCTCCAGGCCCTGCTCGAGGAACTCGATCTGCGGGACGTGACCCTGGTCGGGTTTTCCATGGGCGGGGGAGAGGTCGCACGCTACTTCTCCAAGTACAGCCCGGAGCGCATCCGCAGCGTCGTGTTCGCCTCCGCGGTCCCGCCGTTCATGATGCAGGGCGAGGACAACCCCGACGGCCCCCTCACCAAGGACGCAGCCGCAGGAATGACCAAGGATCTGACGAAGGATGAGGAGTCGTTCTACGACGGGTTCACCACCGACTTCTTCTCCGCCAACGGGGAACTGAAGGTCACCGAAGGACAGCGTCAGGAAGCCCTCGACCTCTGCCGGCAAGCTGATAAGAAGGCAGCCCTGGCGTGCATGGAAGCCTTCGGGACCACGGACTTCCGCGACGATTTGCTCAAAGTCACGGTCCCGGCCCTGGTCCTGCACGGCGACGCCGACGCGACCGTCCCCTTCGAGGGCTCCGGGCAGCGCACCCACGCAACCCTCGCCGGCAGCGACCTCCACGTCATCAAGGATGGCCCGCACGGGTGTAACGTCAGCCACCCCGACGAGTGGAACCAGGCCCTGATCACCTTCCTCGCCAAGTAGAGGCACCACCCCTCGGACCGCATCGAGCACGCACTCAGCTCATGGTGATGGCCGGCCCAAGGCTCTCAGGGGCCGGCCATCACCAGCATCGACGCGTAACGAGTTTTCGAAGGAAGCGGAGGACGAAGTATGGATTCCGGCAGGAACGACGGCGGTGACAATGCCCATCCCGACAGCTATCCCGATAATCATCCCGGTGGGACGGACGGGGTCATGTCGCCGGATCAGTGGTCGACCAGCAGGCTCCTATCAACGGCGGCTCGTCTGTGGGAGCGGGAGGTCGCCAAAGACCTCCACGCGGCAAAACTCTCTCCCTCAGGTCTGACTGCGCTTCAGGCTCTTGCCGAGATCGGAACAACGAATCAGGCCCGGCTCGCCCGGCACATTCGCATCACCTCGCAAAGTCTGCGCAGGACTCTGAACAATCTCGAAAGCATCGGATACATCAGAAAGTCGCTTCGAACCATCGGGCACCGAGACATCAGCATCTCACTCACCCCGGACGGGGCGCAGGCGCTGACCGCGGTGCAGGGCAACACCCCTGAAGGCAAAGATGCTGACCCAACCGCTGTTGAACCGGGACGCACACTGCCGATCACAGCGCTGAGGAAAGACCTCGTGGAACTCCTCCAGCGCATAACCCCTGTACCGGAACACCCTGACAAGAACACGGACCGAAACACTGCCAGGAACACGGACCGGAACACGCTGAATTCTTCAGAGGTGTGAACTCTTCGTCACCGCCGCCGCTGGCATCCCTGTTATCCCGAAGACTCGGTGAGGCTGGTGGGAGGGTGACGCGTCGTCGCCACCTGGATGGGCACCATACCCGAAGGCGGAGCCGTGCCTACGGTGCCGCCCGGGAACCGGGACGAACACTGCAGTCCTCGGCCTCGGCAGCGGACTCGTCCTCGCCGTGACAGCCGGTGGAACCTATCTGGTCCGGCGCAGCAAAGCCCAGGCATCATCGACCGGTTGAACGTGGTCCTCTGCTCAGGCAGTAGTTACGACAGTGCCGCACACCTGAGCGTGCGGCACTGTCGTCTGAGAATACGGAACCTGTTCGCTGCGTACTACGGTGAGAAGCGGCCGCACATCAGGAAGGTCCTACCCTGCGTCTCGTCACGTCAGTGGTGGCCGGTGTACTGCTGGTACTGGGGGTGGTCGGCGAGGAACGCGTACGCCATCGCACACCGCGGGACGAGGTTCAGGCGCCGCTTGTGGGCATCGAGAACGATGTTGCGCATCAGGGTCTGATCGGCGCCCTGGGCCCGGAAGCCCGGCAGTTCGGTGCCCATGACGAGGGTCAGATTCCCGCCGGTCATCGTGTACTTCATGTACGCCGCAAGATTCCCGTCGGTGAACAGCTCGAACCGGCAGTACAGGGGGTTATCCCGGAACTTCTCGCGGGACGTCTTTGCGACACCTGAGGTTTCTGCCGCCTCAGCCCGCAGGTCGAGTTCGTCGACGAGCATCTGATACCGGTCCAGCGCACGGTAGGGCGGGTAATCGGTGTCGATCACCCTATACGCCTGATTCGCCAGGATCCTCAGCCGCCGCATCGACAGCGATGCCAGCTCAGCTGGAGTTAACTCCTCGACGATCAGGTCATCGTCGTCGTGGTCCTGTTCGGAGGCCACCCACGCTGTCAGCTGATCCGTGTCGACCGCACCGGACCTACTCGCACGAGCAAGCCGCGCAGGCGTTACAAGCATGTCGGGCACCGCGAGAACTGTGAGCCGCGGTTCTCGGCTTGGCACTCGGGCTGGTTGCGGGGTGGTCTGTGGTGCGGGGTCGTTCAGAAGGTCGGTCATGGCCGTCTCCGGGGTGCTATGCACATCCGTGGCCTGTGTCTAGACCTATGTGTGCTTCGAACACTAGACCTAATCCACGGAAACACCACCAGCAGAAGCTGAACATCCGATGACCAGACCTCGCGAACTGTACCGATCACGGGACGGGCGGAGGGTCATGGGCCGTGAAGCGGTGAAGCGGTGAAGCGGTGAGGCGGGGCGGCAGGGCACGAACCTTGCACAGCGTCCCTGCCGCCCCTGCGCGTCCTCCTGCCCACTGCTAGACAAACGAAGACGCACCTTTCAAGTAGGTCTCTCATCTGGGCGAACCACCAGTGACGAACAACTCACACGGGAAGATACCCAACAGCCCCGTCGCGTGCCACGCGCGCGGGGCATCACCAGTGCAACGCCTGCATCCGCGGTCGCGCCGGCGGTGCGTTCCTATCTGTCTTCGAGCCCGGTGTCCGTACAGGTGACGTGCTGAAAGAACCCCCGCAGCTGGTCATCCCATTCCTTCTCCACGAGACTCTGCAGCCCCTCGTCGAGAAGGTGCCGCTCGAGCTGGGGCAGATCGCCCCTACCGAAGACGTAGTCAGCGACAGCCTTCTCGGACGCGTTGCCAGCGACCGCGATGTACTCGAGCCACACCTCCCACGGTTGAAAGCCATGGCTCTGCACCAGTTCCACCACGTCCCGCTGCTGGGCACCCAATTCGGCGCTCACCGATCGTTCCTTTCCTGAGGCTGCTACCCCTCCATCAAGGTCATCAGACCGGTCATTAGCCCGCCACCAGGAAAAACCGCTTGCACCCGGTCGTCCCAGTGCCCCCAATGAACACAACTGCTGGTCGAGCCGAAACGCCGATCACCACCACGTCCAAAGTTGTTGCGCACCCAAGGAGAAGTCTTGGGCTCATGGTCCGGTACCGCCCGGAATACAGCGATACCTTTCAAGCTCCGATGGCCATGCTGGCAAAGGACGGCACTGGCCCCGCTTACAGGACGGCTTCTCCCTAGGACCAGCACGTAACGGCTCACCCACAGGTGGACGGCTTCGAGCTCCACCCTTCGGGCTCCACCCGCCCACAGGTGGATGAACAACATCGTGGGCTGCAGCTGACCTCACCTCGACCGTCTCCAGTGCCACCATCAGCCCTAACCCGGACCAGTTCATGCTGTAGGCGACCACGCTGGGAGGAGGCTGTGCACGCCCACCGCTCGCTCGAGGTGAGCTATTCCGTGTCCGCAAGGTGGTGGGTGTGTGAAGACGGGTTCTCTGGTTCCTGCTGTCCATGTGTGTGCGGGACAAGCAGCGAAGCGTACGGAGCTTGTGCCGTGCACAGGTGGTCAGGAGGCGCACGAACCCTCGACACGCGCCGAACGGTCCCAATCGACTCTGCACCACTCATCTGCGACATCTTCTCGAGCTGCTGGTTCTGCCGCTCCCCAATCTGACTCCCAAAGCCCTGATGCGAGCACTTTTGAGACGACACACAGCGAGACAACTTTTCGAGACAAGGTCAGGCCTGTGGTTACGGGGGAGTGGTTGCGCGACGCTCGGCTCGATCGAGTGTCTCGCAAAGCTTTGGCGACCTCAACCGGTCAATGCACCACTCCTTGGCAGGATGAGTGGTGGAGGTGCGTGTGGAGTTCACGACGGAGCAGCAGCAGACTATTTGGG
>NZ_JBXAVU010000013.1:0-9225 GCF_057291175.1 Arthrobacter sp. UYP4 | reverse complement strand
GGCCTAGTCCTCCGCCGACGTCACCGGAAGCACACCAGCTCTCAGGCTCCGGACCAAAGAATACGCCCACATCAAATACGCAGCGGTGCCAGTAATGTTGACGCGGCTCCTCTTCATCACTCATCGTCCGCTTGTTTCTGGGGAGCAGCCAGGACAGTCTCGTTAGGCGCTGCTGAGTGCGGCCGAGATCAGCTACCCGGAGCGCAGTGGAGAAGATATGGGTGTCGGGAGCGCCGCGTGTCATCGGCGACGGACTGCGACCCAGAGCCCGCATCTCCGACAAATATGGGCGCTACCGCCGGCCAGCGAATGCAGCTTCTTCACCTCTAGGCGTCGGCCGCAGCACGAACAGTGCGCTGTGGCCGTGCTGGGCGGACTGCTGCGGCTAGTGCCGCTGATCCAACGCAGTAGTGTCATGCGCCAGTGTAGGACCCATGCGGCGGTAGGCGCCTGGATGCTTGGCGTGAGGTCATGCCTTACGTGTGAGGATGTGGCAGATATCTGATGGTCCACAGGCGGCCGGGTCGAGGGTGCGGCCGGTTTCTAGGAGCATCTCGAGCTCGTCTGCCAGATTGGCGAGTTCCTGCAGCCGCGCCTGCACCTCTGCCCGCTTCTGCTCAAGGACGAGTGTCACATGCGTGCAAGGCGTCTGACCCGCATCACGTAGGTGGAGGACCTGCGCAATCTCGGCCAGAGTAAGACCGGCACTTTGCGCGGTGCGGATGAACCGTAGCCGGTCGATGGCTGTCGCATCATATGACCGATAACCATTTACAGCTCGCCCAGGTTCAGGCATGAGGCCCTGACGCTCGTAGAAGCGGATGGCCTGACGGCCCACGCCAGTGACGGCGGAAAGCTCCCCGATCAGCATCACCCGAGCCTAACGCTTGACCTTCTAGTGCACTACAAGGTTTACGGTGAGCGTATGGACATCACTCTGCAGTATTTTGATGGTTGCCCGAACTGGACCGTCGTTGGTGAACGGCTGCGATTGCTCTCTGCGGAGCGCCCCGAAATCGCACTCAACTACCAGCTCATCGACACGGTGGAAGAAGCCGAACGTGTGGGTTTTCATGGCTCTCCCACCATCCTGATTGACGGCGTCGACGCGTTCGGCAACGCAACCATCCCCGTAGGTCTCGCCTGCCGCAGGTATATGACCGACAAAGGCCCCGCGGGCGCACCAAGCATGGCGCAACTCAGATCCATCATCGACTAGCCGATCGCCGCAGGGATCACGGAGGCAAGCCCTGCGCAGGCGAACAGGTTTAAATCCGTGCGTGCGTCCGTTACGGGAGCGTATAGGTGAACCCATCGGCAGGAGGGTCAGGAGTCGCGCGGCTCAGGGGTGCGGCCGCCGGTGCTGAACAGGGTTTCCAGGATCAGTAGCCCGACACCGACCGAAACGAAGACATCAGCCAGATTGAAAGTTGAGAACCAGGAGACATGCAGGTAGTCGACCACACCACCGCCGACCAGCCGATCGAGGAAATTACCCAACGCGCCACCGAGAACCATTGCCCCGCCTATCAGGCCGAGCCGGCCCAGCGTCTCGGCCGATGCCAGGAGGAACCATGCCAGTCCCGCGATGATCGCTCCAGTGCCCAGCAGGATGACAATCGGCGGCAGATCGGCTCCGAAGCTGAACGCGACACCCGGGTTGAAGTGCAGCCGCAAGTCCACGAATCCACCTTCGATGGTTTGCCCCTCACGCAGCTGTAGCTCGACGATGGCCTTCACCGCGAGGTCGGTACCGGCCAGAGCCAAAGAGCCGACCAGCATCCACACCCGGGCTCTGTTGCGGGCTTTCAACGCAGCAGGCGTGGCGGACTTGTCCTCACTCATCACGTTCTCCCGTTGTTGCTGCTACACGCAATCCGAACAGGCTGGAAGAAAACCCAACGCCCTGATGCGGTAGGTAGGTGCACGCCGTCACAGGCCGAACGCTCCACCACTGATGAGAATGAACAGACCAAGAGCAATGAGGACGACCGGAAACAGGATGTGCTCCCAGCGTTCGAGGGCCTCAGCAACAGGACGTCGTGTGGCTACGAACTTGGCGAGCCACACGAGGACGATCACCAGGGCGAGGAAGACCACACAGTAGGCGACGACGGAGGTCGGCCCGACGTTCAGGAAGACCGGGACATAAACCCCGATATTGTCGCCACCGTTGGCGAAGGTCACGGCAGCGACAGTGAAGACACCGACCTTCTTGCCGGCAACTTTCGCCTCGTCGTCGTCGTCATCATCGTCGTCGTCTCGGTTGCGCCATACCTGCCATGCAACCCGAAGACCCAGCAGCAAAGGTATGAGGCCGAAGTAGGGGATGGCCTCCTCGGGAAGGAAAGCACCTGCGCCGAGGGAGACGAGTACCGCGGCGCCCAGGATCCCGATGAAACCGAGGTACTGCCCGCCGAGGATTCGGGCTGTGGTTCCTCGTTGTCCCGCTCCGCGGGCAAAGAACAGGGCGAGGACGATGATGTCATCGATGTTGGTGAGAAAGAACAGGCCGATGGCTGGAATAACTGAGGACAGAATCACTCGGTCACCACCGCCTTCTGGCACCCCGGCAGAGAGCATCCAGCATCCAGGCACGGTGCTCCCTCATTGACGGCGAGGCTCACCTCAACCAGGGAAGTGAGGACCTTAGCCAGGTGTGGGTCAGCGATTTGGTAGCGCGTCTGCCGGCCCTCAGAGTGAGCGATGACGATGCCGCAATCCCGAAGACAGGCGAGGTGATTCGAGACATTCGACCGGGTAAGTTCCAGATCACGGGCAAGGTCCGCCGGATAGGCGGGATGGTCGAGCAGGGTCATCAGGAGACGGGACCGGGTCGGATCGGCCATCGCCCGTCCCAGCCTGTTCATCACATCGAGGTATCGTTCATTAGTCAGCACGCGCTGTACTATACATGAATGGCTGAATTGGCAAGGAAGGTTGATGACGTCACGGATGTCTCCGCGCCACTCTCCTGACATCGACCACGGTCCCGGACAGCAGCACTGGAGCGAAGCCAGCTAGATCAGGGCCGTCACGGTCCGCCGGTAGAATGAAGCAAGGCCAGGCCATTGAGAACGAATGATGTAGCAGGAGCGTTGGGAGAGTCATGCATCAGATGATGCTCTTGAATCCCTCCGCCGTTCCCTCGTCTGCCCGGTGGCACCTGCGGGTCGTGGTTCTCCTGTTGGGCATCACTTTCCTGCACGTATGGGCCGGGCCCGCACTCTCGACCAGCAGCGGCGTACCCGCACAGGCCGCCTCCATGACAACCATCACGCAGCAGGTCTCCGTAGCCCCCACAGCCCTGACACATGGCGAGGTCTTTCAACAGGCTCCGCCGCCCCTTGTCGCGCCGGACTTTAGTCAGGATGTTCTCTTAGGAAATGTGTGCGCTGCCGCCTGCCCTGATGGGCATCTGGTAGCGACCGCGTTGTGTTCGATGGTCCTGGTCGTGGCCGGTCTCATCGGCCTTTATTGTCTGCGCGCCATGGTTCTTCTCCCCGGCAGTACCAGGACGCGCGAGCTCGGACCGCCGGGTGCGTCTCCTCTGCGCTCGGTCGGTGTCTGCCTGCTGCAACTGTCGGTCAGCCGCATCTAGGATTCAGCGCCCTCCCCGAGCCCGCCTCACTTTTCCGCCAGGTTCAATGACTGCCGGATGAGCCCTGCCTACTCTTCACACGGCTGCACGCTCTCTTGCTGCGCTGCCGTGTCCCAAGGACTCCACCTATGACTTGCCCCTACCACCTTCGAACCCACCATTGCCTGGCGACCACCGCAACCTCGCGGGTGTACCGCTGATGACCATCGGCGAATACTTCGCGGACAGCGTCCAATCCGGAGCGCTGCTGGCAGCAATACCTCTGGCGATGATTGCAGGGCTCGTGTCGTTCCTCTCCCCCTGCATCCTGCCGCTCATCCCGGGCTATCTGGGCTATGTCTCCGGACTGGCCGAACCCGGCCGCCCGGACAACCGGCGCCGACTGCTGACCGGTGTCGCCCTGTTCATCCTCGGCTTCGCCCTCGTGTTCACCTTCTACGGCGCCGCATTCGGTGTCATCGGCTCCTGGCTTCTACGCTGGCAGGACCCGCTGATCCGGGTCCTCGGCGTGTTCGTCATCGTCATGGGACTGGCGCTGGTTGGCCGGCTTCCGTTCCTGCAGCGGACCGCGAAAATGTCATGGCGGCCCCGCACCGGTATCGCCGGCGCACCCCTGCTCGGTGTGGTCTTCGGTCTGGGCTGGACGCCCTGCATGGGTCCCACCCTCAGTGCTGTCCTGGCCCTGAGCACCACCACCGGCACAGCGTGGCGTGGAGCGCTCCTAGGGTTCGTCTACTGCCTCGGCCTGGGCATACCGTTCATCCTCGTCGCGCTCGGAGTGCAGTGGGTCACAACCGCCCTGTCCTTCGTTCGACGCCACATCCGCGTTTTCAACCTCATCGGCGGCGCCCTGCTCGTCGGGGTCGGAGTCCTCATGGTGACCGGCGTCTGGATGCTGTGGATCTACCAGCTCCAAAACCTCGCAGGAACCTTCCTCACCCCCGTCTGATGCTTCCAGCGAACGCATCCCCTCCCTCGCGCACACCACGATCGAAAAGAGATCGCCCCATGAGTGCTCCCACCCCCACCAACCGAAATCCGTCCCACGCACCAGGTACTCCATCGACAGGTACTCAGTCGGCACCGCTCATGCCCCTACGGGAGGCGGCGGCGCTAAGTAGATCGCGCCCCCGTGCCCGCGCGTCGACCCTCATCGCTTTGCTGGCAACGGCGGCACTTCTCATCACCGGATGCTCGGCGCAGAACAATTCCCTCGCCGAGCAGGCCAATGCCGGCGACAACAAGAACTACATCGCCGGGGACGGGTCGGTCGCCGAATACGCTCCCGACACCCGAAGCGAACCCGTAAACATTACGGGCGAGCTCTATGACGGCACGACCGTCGACTCCAGCCAATGGGCTGGCAATGTCACGGTCCTGAACGTCTGGTACGCGGCCTGCGCTCCCTGCCGGGTCGAAGCACCCATGCTGCAAACCCTAAGCACCTCCTTCGCACCCGAGGGCGTGAAGTTCTACGGCATCAATGTCCGCGACGAGAAGTCCACGGCCGAGGCGTTCGAACGAAACTTCGGCATCACCTATCCCAGCTTCGGGGACCGCGACGGCAAGCTGCTCCTGAGCCTCACCGGCTACGTGCCGCCGCAGGCCGTGCCCACGACCCTGGTCCTTGACCGGCAGGGACGCGTCAGCGCCCGCATCCTCGGCGTCGCCGACGAAAGCACGCTCAAGACCCTGATCGCAGATGTACTGGCCGAAAGCAGTCCCACGACGCCTAGCTCGCCCACAACGGCGGGAACCGATGATGCCAGCTAACCCCTCAACCGGACGAACCCCCGGACAAGAACCCCGGCAGACACCCGCTCAGACACCCAGGCAGACCCCAGAGGACGCTCCCGGCCAGGCACCTGACCAAGGCCTCGATTCGAGGCCGGAGCAGACACCCGATATTTCGGTGTCCAGTCTGAGTGCCGGTGAAATGCTCCGCTGGGTGTGGCGGCAGCTCACCAGCATGAGAACAGCCCTGCAGTTACTGCTGCTGCTGGCCGTGGCCGCTGTCCCCGGATCCCTCTTCCCGCAACGCCGAGCCAATCCTGCTGTCGTCACCCAGTACCTGAAGGACAACCCCGACACCGGCCCCTGGCTTGACCGCCTGCAGATGTTCGACGTCTTCTCCTCGGTCTGGTTCTCGGCGATCTACCTCCTCCTTTTCACGTCCCTCGTCGGATGCGTCCTGCCCCGCACTAAAGCCCACCTCAAGGCACTGCGTTCAACACCCCCACGCACTCCCCGCCGGTTCGCGAGACTCCCCCACCACGGCACCATCGTTCTAAGCGATGGCGGCCCGGCAACCTCCGCCCCCGACCCGACCGCGGCAATCAAAGACGCCGCGGCGATCCTGCGGAAGCTCCGGTACAGAGTCGACATCCGCGACGCCGGCACGGCCACACCGTCCGTCGGTGCCGAGCGGGGATTCATGAAAGAAGCAGGGAACCTGCTATTTCACACCGCTCTGATCGGCGTGCTGGTATCCGTCGCCATCGGCGGGATGTTCGGCTATCGGGGGCAGAAACTCATCGTCGAAGGAGAAGGGTTCACCAACGCCCTCATCGGGTACGACTCCTTCTCCCCCGGCACCAACTTCAACCCCGACACCCTCACCCCGTTCGCGCTGACCCTGAACGACTTCGATGCCAGGTTTAACCGGGACGAACAATCCACCTACGGCCAACCCCTGGACTTCACCGCGCAGATGACCGTACAGGAAAGCCCGGACCAGCCCGCCGAGGACCGGGTTCTGAAAGTCAACTCCCCCATCGGGATCGGCGGCACCAACGTGTATCTCGTCGGGAACGGATACGCTCCCGTGGTCGAGGTCCGCGACGGGGAAGGGAACATCGCCTTTTCCGGCCCCGTGCCGTCCCAGCCAACGGATTCGGCCTATACGTCGACGATCGTCATCAAGGCGCCCGACGCGCAACCGGACCAGCTCGGATTCGTCGGCTTCTTCCTGCCGACTGCCGTCGTCAACAGTGAAGGTCTGGCTTTTGGTTCCGACCCGGATCCCTTCAACCCGCGGCTGAATCTCAACTCTTACTACGGTGATCTCGGCCTTAATGATGGAACGCCGCGGTCCGTGTACCAGCTGGACACCACGGACCTCACCCAACTCAACGGGCGGGACCTGAACGCAGGTGGCATCGTGCTCGAGCCCGGGCAAACCTACGAGCTGCCCGACGGGCGAGGATCCATCACATTCCAGGATCTGAAACGCTTCGTCGCCCTCGACATCACCTACGATCCCGGCAAAATCGGCGCCCTCATCTTCTCCACCCTCGCTCTGACCGGCCTCATCCTCTCGCTCGTCACCGCGCGCCGGCGCGTATGGATCAAAGCAAGCGCAACACCAGAAGGAGCCACCACCCTCGAGTACGGGCTTCTCGCCCGAGGAGAAGACCCTGGCCTGCGGAACGAAACCACCAAACTCGAGCAAGCACTGTCAGCCCACTGGGGTATCACCCCACGCAGCGACGAGCAGAAAAAGCCCCTGCCATCACCTGACATACCGCAACACACATGACCGTCAAGACATTAACTGCCACGAGGGTCCGACGATTCATCGGGCCGGTTCTGATGACCCTTGGGCTTCTGACCGGTATCGCGCATTTCCTCATGAGTTCGCCACAACGCCAACCCCACATGTCAGCCCTGTGGGACGCAGTGACCGGCTACCCCGCCGCCGCCCTGCTGTTCATCTTCGGAATCACCCTCACCAAGCCTCGCCGCACACGCTTCAGAGCGGCAGACGCCGCCCGCCACACAGATCGGAAGACGCTCTTGTATCAGCCACACGAACTACCCGGCCTCACCCCACACACGAAATCTGCAGCCCAGGCGGGTGAGGTCCTGTACGAAGAACGCCTCTACCCAAACGCCTGGATCTGGATCATCACCACCGGCTTGTCCTTCGTACCAGCTGTTATCTTCGCTCCGATCGACATGCTGATCGGCGTCGCCGCGTCCGTACTGACCCTGGCCGGGCTACTCTTCGCGCTGCACACCTCAACACCCACGATCCGCGTCACACCCACCGAACTGCACGTAGGACGAGCAAGCATCGAGCGCCAATACGTGGGCCGGGCCCAGAGCTTCACCGGCACAAACGCAACGACGCAACGAGGACCCCGCCTCCACGGCTTGGCCTTTCTCTGCATTCGCGGCTGGATCGACGGCGTCGTCCGCATCGAACTGTCGGACGAAGAAGACAGGACACCCTACTGGCTCGTCTCATCACGTCACCCCAAAAAACTTAGTCACGTGCTCAACGGCACCAAGGAATAGCCCTTCAAACCCGCCTTCCAGACCGAGTACCTGACCTGGCTTCAAACTTCTGACGGGGAGAAAAATCAGCTAACTGATGTCAACCTGTATTGACGGACACCATTAGGTGTGTGCTCTCACGGCTGCGAGAACAGGTCAATCGGAGCCGGCACAACAGGCAACGGTGCGTTGGCCGGTACGTGTTTCGTGGCCGTGCACCCCTTAAAGGGGCCCTTGCTATAGAAGAGGGCTCGCATCGTCGGGTCTGCGTAGTTCCGCCACCAATCAGCCATGCCCGTGCCCCCATCCAGCCGTAGGGTTTCCCAGGCCCTCCATAAAGCGCTGAGGCGGCTGACAGCTTCCGTGTGCGCCCACCAGCTGCTGCACCAGGTGAACTCCTTGTCATGCCCCATCGGATCCAAGGGGCGTGCATAGTGGCCGACGAGGAAGTCGGTGACGAACACCTCGAGGTTCGGAAAGAACAGCCTGGGCTCATCCTGCGAGACATTAGCGTTCTCTGACGTCTCATCCTCGTCCGTGCCGTGGACGAGTCGGTCGAACTCGTCGTCAGGCTCGAACTTTTCGGGCTGAAATGGCGACTGCATATCCATACAAGGCTACTCCTTCACCATGGCCGACCAGCGGTTCCTACCGGCAGGGACGGTAGTTGGTTCTTGCACCTCGACGACAGGTCCAGCTGCAGGTTTGAGTGCAGGTTCACGGGCAGCGGGAGGCGCGGACCGGACGGACTCGAACGCTGCCAACTTGTCTGCGTAGGGCCGGTCGCTAATCGGCACTGTGCGGAGCAGGACGGCCCGGGATCCGGAGCCGAGCATGATGGCCCTACCCTTGGGCATCGCGGCGAGATCCGCGACGGAGAGAATGTCGTCGGTGGAGTCCTGGCGGCTCGTGGAGCGGCTGTCCTTCTGCCTCGAGGTCGACACCGACGTGTACCGGTACTGGCCCACGAGGTCGGAGAGCATCTTCAGGAAGCCCTCTTCCTTCACGTTGCCGCCGTAGGTGAAGACGTTGGCCGTTGAAAACAGCTTCTTCATCCCGGACTCCTCCCACACATCCACCCCTTGAGACCAAGATTGTAGGAATGTAGAAATCACGATTCCTCGGGAACCATAGTGGCTGTAAAGGTTCGGCAGGTGCCCCCACCGGCACACGTTCGCGGCCTCATCGAGGACACACAACATCGGAACGGCCAGACGGCCGCTTGCCTGCGTAGCCGCGTACTCCTCAGCGGCGGTGGCCGTGGCCACGGTCAGGGACGTCACCAGAGGACCCGCGGTGCCAGCACCTTCCTTGGACAGCGCGTAGAGAGTGTTCTTGCCCTTGAT
>NZ_JBXAVU010000012.1:0-11112 GCF_057291175.1 Arthrobacter sp. UYP4 | reverse complement strand
AGTTCCAACGACCTCTACCAAACCCACTTCACCTCCAACCAGTCCGCGATACCCTCAGAATCTCAGGTGGTGCATTGACCGGTTGAGGTCGCCATGGTCTCCTGAGACGGGTACGCAGGCGACGTACGACGCGACCCGCATGTATTGGCGCGTGGGCGCTGACACCCGCGAGCGTGCGGTCTATGCCCTTGGTGTGGCGGGCGGCATTGTCCGCGGCGCGTACCGAATTCAGACATGGCACCAGGGTGACGAAAGGGGACGGTGGGGCTTTGATGGCGTGCCGGCGCCGGAACTCGACGTTGTGGGTACGAGCGTTGAGCGGCTCGCACCTCCGAGGGGCGCGGCAAATCCAGTGCGCCGTTACCTCGACGGCATTCCCGCGAGTGAGGAAAAGCCGGTTCAGGCGATCGCTCGCGAACTCAACGTCGAGCCGCTTGCACGAATCATGTTTGGGCAGCGCGAGTTGTTTCACAGCAATTTTCTCGCGTGGTTCTTTGACACACTGCCGACTATCGCCGATGCCGTGTTCCGCGATCTCACTACCCAGGACATCAAGAGTGACGACCTCGTGCGGCGCGTCGAACGAGAGCGGGAGAATCTAGACCTTGTGCTCCGCTGGCCAGGCGCGGCACCGCTGGTCATCGAGAACAAGGTGTTCGCGCTGCCCGAGAAGGCTCAACTCGACGAGTATCGGGGTAAGACCGCACGGTGGAAGGGTGCGCCCGCACAACACATTTTGCTGAGCATGTCCCCACTCCTCGAACCTGTCGACGGCTGGACCCACCTCAGCTATCAGGAGCTTGCAGAACGCATCGACCTCGCCCTCGCCGACATCGACGACAACAGTTATGAGGTCGAAACGGTCAGACGCTATTCGCGGGTTGTGAGGCTTTTGAGCGCGCTCCTCGACACCACGGTCGTGCGCTCCACGCAGGAGTCGGCATGGTTAGACAGCTCGGAGCTTGCAGAGATCGATTCGAAGCAGACCCGCACCGCGCTGCGGAAGCTCCGCGCGCGGCGTGTGCAGGCGGTGATCGCGGACGAAGGTCTAAGGGAGGGATGGACGGAGGCAGACATCAGTCACGGCCAAGCCCTGGTCGGGTGGCGACGTCACGTTCAAATCGCAGGAGTGGAGCTCGAAGCCGGGTGGCAGTACCAGGAGGGGCAGTTCCGGCTGTGTGTCGTGTTGCCGCACCTCGAGGGTCGTTCCGGGGAGGACAAGCGTGCCCGCGAGATGTTCGCCACTACCCACCCGGAGCTGTTTAACTTCGCGCCGCTCTACGACATCCTTGCGTCACCAGATGGGTTCGTTATGCCGCGCGACGGCTTTGGGCACTTCGCTCCGTTATTCGTATACAAGTACGTCAAAGCGCCGGATCAGTCCGTCGAGCAGCTCATCGCAGCCACCCACGCAATCAACGCCTCACTCGAGGATCTGTAGGGTCGGCTCATGTCCTTAACGAGCCACCTTAATGATCTCGATTCAGCTGTGCGGCGATTCGTCTACGAGAGCGCGCCGGACCTAGCACTCGCCGGAACCAGGGGCGCTCAGGGCAGCGCAATGGCTTCACGGTTTGGTTTCGATGCGCTCACTTCACTGCCAACCCAGATACCCATCCCCGCTGAGGTGAAGAGCCGTGATCGCAGGAGCCACGCGATCACGGCGGGGATGGCAATCGACTACCGTATCCGCATAGCTCTACCGGGCTTCGACATCACCCAGACCATGGCGCAGCAGGGCCTCGATCGCCTCTGCGCGAACCCCGCCGTGGTGCACCGTGGCAAGCACATCGCAACCCTGCTACAGGAGGCACTCGGCTTCGCCTTCCTGACTATGAAAGAGACGGAACCTCATCCGCTCAGTCTTGCCAGGCTGGCGGTTCCGCTGGCATGGTGCGAAGCGATCTACCGCGCCGGACCTGTGACCGCTTTAACGAATGACCTAGGTCGACAGATAAAGCGTGCGAAGACATCCGTTGACTTGATGATGAGCATCGAGGATTCGCTAATCTTCGACATCGCACAAATGCACAAATCGCTTACCCCGCTCCTCGAGGAGTGGGGCGAGGCTATCTCTCGCGGCGTCCGCTACACGCCGAACCCCAGCTTCCTCGGAAGTGCTGCCGTCGGAGGGGCGGATGCGGACTTGGCAATTGACGACCTGCTTGTTGATTTTAAGACGCGCGAGGACATCACGAACCCGTGGCTCAGGGACACCCTGTTTCAACTGCTCAGCTACACGCTCCTTGACCTAGACGACTCGCTCGGCATTCGTCGCGTCGCCATCCTGCTTCCGCGTCAGCCATACATCGCGATCTGGACACTAGACGACCTCTTCGGCCGAGATTCTGAGGAGGCTTTACCAGAGCTGCGCGAGGAGTTCGCAGGCTTGCTCGTCGAGACGATGAGTGACCGACTTGCCGAGGGCGTTGCAGCCAGCACCGAGATCGATTGACGACCGCAGCGAGCTCGAAAGCAAGGCGGCACTCCTCCTCTTTCCGCCTCGCATTACGCTCGTTTACACAGTGGAGGCGACCTTGAGCACTTGTGCAGACGGGCGCGAGAACTGACATTCTGCACCCGTCGAAATCGCTCACTTTGGTTCTCTAACCAAGTGCGAAACGTGTACTGTCATAACGCGAGGGAGACACGGATTGTGCAACCCTCCGGACTGGGGGAGGACACATGGATCGACCGGAACGCCTCGACGGCGTTGAAGAGCCGCGGCTGATGCCTGATGGCGTTCTGATCGGATACGCCCGCATGTCCACCACGGACCAGAACCTCGAGGCGCAAACCCGTCAGCTGGTAGACGCCGGTTGCTACGACGTCTACGCGGACCACGGAAAGTCTGGCGCAACAATGACGCTTCCTGAGCTGGAGAGCTGCCTGCGCGCACTGCAGCCAGGCAACACTCTTGTGGTGACGAAGCTCGACCGGCTGGGCCGGACGGTGCGCGGGCTCGTGGAACTCCTTGACTCGCTGCATGAGCGGGGCATTATGTTCCGGTCACTCACCGAGGGCATCGACACCATCACGGCCTCGGGCCGGCGGATGTTCACCGTCATCGCGGACGTCGCGGAGATGGAACGCGAGCTGATCCGCGAACGGACCAAGCCCGGCCTTGCTGTCGCAGCGGGGAAGGGCGGCCGGCCACCGCGCCTCCAACCACAGGATGTCGTTGAGGCCCGAAGGCTCAGGGAGACGGAGAAGCTGACCGTCGAAGCCATCGCGCAGCGGTTCAAGGTCCACCGGTCGACGATCATCCGCGCACTGCGTACCGATGGTCTCGCGGGTGCTGGATACAAGGGTCAAGCCAGTGGTGGTTAGAGGACTGAGGTTGGCGTCTGTGAACCCTCCCCGAGGAGGGGTCGGGCGCTGGGTACGGTGGGGGCAGTATTTTCACCGGCACCAGGGGGCATTCGATGGCGCGATCGCGCAAGCGCAACCAGATTGATGGACAAGCGACTCTCGACCTAGATGCATTTCTTTTCGCACCACCAGAGGAGGTTCTCGATGAACAAGTACGGCAAGTTCGCGCAGGAGACGTGGAAGATGACCGCGCCGTCGCAGTACGCCCTGATACTGGACCCGGAGGAGTGGTTCCGGAAGCTGGGGGAGGAAGCGGAGCAGAGGGTCGAGGATCTGACGCGGGAGCTAGCGGGCCCGGACTCGATGACCGACTCGTTCCTGGAGAAGTACGGACGCTTGACGGCCTCGAAGATGCAGGCCGAGGAAATCGTTCGGGCCGAGATGCTGACTCCGAGCGAGATGGAGGGCGACGAGACGGACGAGGAGGAGACGACCAGCTCGATCCTGTTGGAGCACCGGAAGGAAGTGAACCGGATCCTGCAGGAGGGGATGGAGGAAGTCAGGGCCGAGGAGCTGGCCTATCAGGACGCGAGGAACAATCCTCAGAGCTGACCCCCGCGGTTGAAGCGGACACCCGTTTCATTCCGGCACGGCAGGATGACCTTGCTCCATCGGGTGCCCGTGCGCGTTTCCAGGCCAACGTCGCTGCGCTGCGTGTTCTGCGCGAGCTGCAGGACCAGGATCGGGCAGCCACCGCACAGGAGCGTGCCGTGCTGGCACGGTGGGGGAGCTGGGGCGCCACGGGCGTCGCCGAGGTATTCGATGAAACCCGGGCCGAGTACGAAGCTGACCGCGCCGAGCTGCGCGAGCTGCTGAGTGAGGACGAGTACCGGGCCGCGAACCGGACCGTCATCAACGCCCACTACACCGACTCCGCCCTCGCCACGGAACTCTGGCAGACCCTGGGCACGCTGGGCTTTACCGGTGGCCGTGTCCTCGAACCGGGATCCGGTGCAGGCACCTTTATCGGCCTCGCACCCGAGACCGCGACCATGACCGGTGTGGAGCTGGACCCGATCACCGCGGGCATCTCCCAGGCCCTCTACCCGGACGCTGACATCCGCGCCGAGTCCTTCGCTGACACGCGCCTGCCTACCGGGTACTTCGACGCTGCCGTCGGCAACGTCCCGTTCGCCAAGACCAGGCTGCACGACCCGCGACACAACGCGGGCAACCACTCGATGCACAACCACTTCATCATCAAGTCCCTCGACCTCACCCGACCCGGTGGCGTCGTCGGCGTCATCTCCTCCGCGTTCACCATGGACGCCCAGAACCCGGCAGCCCGCCGCGAAATCTACGAGACAGCCGACCTGCTCGGCGCGGTCCGCCTGCCAACCGGTGCGCACCGTCGCGCCGCCGGCACCGACGCCCTCACCGACGTCCTGATCTTCCGCAAACGACTCCCGGGAGAGGAACCGCTCAGCCCGCAGTGGTTGGAGTCGCGTGTCCTGTCCGTAGGTGACAGCCAGGACGCCGCGCAGGATGTACTGCTCGACGCGAGCCAGGACGTGGCCCGGATGAACGCCTACTTCATCGAGAACCCGCAGCGGGTGCTGGGTGAGCCCGTGGTGGGTAACGGCATGTACGGGTCAGCGACGCTCACCGTGCGCAACGAGGACCTGTCCGCCGTACCGGAGCAGCTGCACGACCAGCTGCAGGACATCGCCCTCACCGCCGTCGACGCCGACAGGGGAGTGGCAGAGCGTCAGGACGGGCAGGTCATCGAGTCTGCCGCCATCGTCCCGGCAGGCAGTGACCTGCAGGTCGGCCATATCGCAGCCGTCCCGGACGGCACGTTCACCCAGGTTGGGATCGACGGCACGGTGGTTCCGCTGGCCGTGCCACGGACGGCGGCCGCCGAGTTGAGGTCACTGCTGAACCTCCGAGATGCTGGACGGTCGGTCCTCGTGCTCGAGGCGACCAATGTGGAGGACACACCCCAGCTCGGTGCTGCACGGCAGGATCTTCAAAGCTCCTACCAGGCGTATGTGGCCACCTACGGGCCGATCAACCGGTTCTCGGAACGGCGAACCGGTAGGACCAATGACGCTGGCGCGGACATCATGGCCAGAGTCACGCCGAAGGCCGTCGCGCTGATGAAGGGCGAACCATTTGGTGCGCTCGTGAAGGCGTTGGAGAACTTCGATGAGGGTAGTCAGACGGCTACGCCGTCGGCCCTGCAGCGCGAACGCCAAGTCCAGCCGCGCCAGCCCATCCGCGGCGTCGACACCCCGGCTGAAGCACTAGCTGTCACCTTGGACAACACGGGTGAGGTCGACCTCGCAGAGGTTGCTCGGCTGCTCGGCGTCGAACGAGGCGCTGCACGGCAGGCTCTGGGTGAGCTGGTCTATGACGTGCCAGGGGATCCGGGTGCTTTGGAGACGCGGGCGGAGTACCTCAGCGGCAACATCAGGGAAAAGCTTGATCGTGCTGTCGAAGCCGCAGCCGAGGACGAGCGGTACAACCGCAACGTCCAGGACCTCCGCGGTGTACTGCCGCTTCCGCTGGGCGCGGATGAAATTGAGGCGCGCATCGGCTCTGTGTGGATCTCGGCCGAGGTGCATCAGGAGTTCCTGCAGCACATCACCCGCGACCCACGGGCACGCGTAGATCGGATCACCGGCGCAAACTGGGACGTCCAGGCCAGCAGGCACAGCTTCACCGTCCGCAATGACTGGGGAACGGAGAGGATGCCGGCGGGAGAGATTTTCAAGAACCTCCTCGAACAGAAGCGAGTTCAGGTCACCGACCCTGACCCTGATCCGCAAAGCCAGCGGCGCACCCTGAACCCCACCGAAACCGCTGCGGCGCAGGAGAAGGCCCAGCTGATGCAGGACCGTTTCGGGGAGTGGGTGTGGGAAGACGCCGACCGTGCTGTGGCTTTGACGGACGAGTACAACCGACGCTTCAACTCGCTCGTGCTGCGCGACTACACCGTCGAAGGCGAGCGGTTAACCCTGCCCGGGCTCGTGAAGAACTTCGAGCCCAGGCCGCACCAATTAGCCGCTGTGGCTCGCATGATTTCCGAGCCGTCCGTGGGGCTCTTCCACGAGGTAGGGGCTGGCAAGACCGCCGAAATGGTGATGGGTTCCATGGAGCTGCGCCGGTTGGGTATGGCCCGTAAGCCCGCGGTGATCGTGCCGAACCACATGCTCGATCAGTTCGCCAGGGAGTGGCTGCAGATCTACCCTCAGGCGCAGATCCTCGCCGCTTCCTCGGCCGACCTCGCCGGCGAGAAGCGCCGGGAGTTCGTCGCCCGCGCGGCCGCGAACGACTGGGACGCGATCATCTTGACCCGCACTGCGTTCGAGCGCATCCAGCTCTCGGACGAGTCGCAGGTCGCGTACTCCAACCGGGAGATTGAACGGCAGCGCGCCGAGCTGAACGCAGCAAAGCAGCGTGCCGACGCGGCAGGCCAGAAGATGCTCTCCGTGAAGAAGATTGAGAGCCGCCTGCAGGCGCTCGAGGAGCGCACAAAGGCCAAGCTGGACCGGCCGACCGACCCGGGGATCACGTTTGAACAGACCGGTATCGACTACCTGCTCGTGGACGAGCTGCACGACTTCAAGAATCTCGAAACAGCATCGAACATCCAGGATGCCGCTATCGACGGTTCGAACCGTGCCACGGACCTCCACTCCAAGGTGGAGTACCTGCGCAGCGTCCACGGGGATCGGGTGATCACCGGCGCGACGGCGACGCCGATCGCCAACAGTGTCACCGAGATGTACGTGATGCAGCGCTACCTGCGCCCTGACCTGCTGGAGAAGGCCGGCATCAACGACTTCGACACGTGGGCTGCGACCTTCGGCCAGGTCGTGACCGAGATGGAGATGACCGTCGCCGGCGGTGACAGCTTCAAGATGAAGGAACGGTTCTCGAAGTTCCAGAACGTGCCCGAGTTGCTGAAGATGTTCCACACCTTCGCAGACGTGAAGACCGCCGAGGACCTGCAGCTACCGGTCCCCGACATCGAGCAGCGCGACGACGAACGACGGCTGCCGCGCATGGTGGCGGTCGAACCGACCATCGAGCTCGAGGTGTACATCGCGGACATCGCGGATCGCGCCGAGAAGATCCAGGCACGTCTGGTCGATCCGACCGAGGACAACATGCTGAAGATTTCCACGGACGGCCGGAAGGGTGCCCTGGACATGCGGTTGGTTGACCCGGACCTCGACGTACTGATCGGGGAGACGAAGATCGGCGCGACAGCGGACCTCCTCGTGAAGGTCTACGAAGAGAACAAGGACCGCATCTACGACGACCCGGCAACGAAGGAACCACACCCCACACCGGGTGCACTGCAGATCGTATTCTGCGACCTCGGCACACCGTCGGACAACTGGAACGTGTACGGGCAGCTGCGCGAGGACCTGGTGCAGCGTGGGGTTCCAGCAGAGAAGATCCGGTTCATGCACGAAGCCAAGAACGACGCCGAAAAGGGCCGGCTGTTTGCGGCCTGCCGGACAGGGGACGTCGCGGTGCTGGTCGGTTCGACCCAGAAGATGGGCGTAGGCACGAACATCCAAGACCGTGCCGTGCACCTGGTCGACCTCGACGCACCATGGCGACCGGCCGACGTCGCGCAACGCCACGGCCGCATCATCCGGCAGGGGAACCAGAACCCCGAGGTGGCCATCTCACAGGTGGTCACCAAGGGATCGTTCGACACCTTCATGTGGCAGACGCTGGAGCGCAAGAGCAAGTTCATCGACCAGATCATGCGCGGGCGCCTCGACGTTCGCGAGATCGAAGACGTGGGAGACAGCACCCTGTCCTTCGCGGAGGTCAAAGCCATCTCCAGCGGCAACCCATTGATCTTGGAGAAGTCCAAAGCTGATCAGGAACTGACTCGACTACAGCGCCTCGAACGTGCTTGGCACCGCAACCAGGCAGCACTGACCCGCCGCAAGGACAGCTCACTCGTCCGAGGTCGCGCATTGGTTGCGGAACTGCCCGCGCTGAAGGAAGCCGCCGCACGCACAACCCCCGATGTTGGAGGCGACGCGTTCCGCATGACCATCAACGGTAGGACCCTCGACAAGCGCACAGACGCAGTGGAAGCGCTACGCACGTGGGCGGACAGGAACGCCGCAGGTCGACCCCCTATCCAGGGGTCGAAGGACCTCGGTGTGATGGCCTCCATCGGTGGTCACGACATCAGGTTCGTACAGGGCCAAGCGAACATGGTCGAGATGGGTGCATCCCGCGTGGAGTTGCAGATCGAGGGTGCGCCTGGCGTCGCAGTGGAGCTCAAACGAAACGATGCTCTGTTCCCGACGGTCGGGGTCATCCAGCGCATTGAGAATCAAGTCACGCGCCTGCCGGACGAGGTGGTAAAGCGTGAGCGACAGCTGGAGGAAGCGCGGCAGGAGTACCGCGACGCGGCGAACGCGCTGAAGCAGCCGTTCAAGCACACCGAGGCGCTGGAAAAGGCCAAGTGGGAGGTCGAGAGGATCGGTCGTGAGATGCGCGGAGAAGACGCCGCGCAGACAACGCTCACCCCTGAACTGGAGGAACTAAAGCGCCACATGCGCATGGCTTTCCCGAACTCTCCGAAGCCCGGACAGGCTCCTGACCCCTCTTCAGGAAATGATCGAGCCGGACGCGCTCACGCACCGAGCTTGAAGCGTGACGGTGGGTTAGAACGCTAGTCTCCAGACACAGAAGAGGCGGTTCCTACGCAAGGTAGGAACCGCCTCTTCTTCTACTTTTAGAGTCCGGTGTTAGCAATCATCGACCCCAACGCGCCGACGAGCTCCCGTAAGCCGTTGTAGGATTCGTCCCCCAACTTGGCAGCAATCGCTCCCATGAACGCGCCGTAACCGGCTTGAAGTCGTGACGTCGTGGTCGCTGTAGATTGAGCCTCTTCCTCCAGCTTCCTGAACGCCGGCCACGCTTCCTCGGGCACGTCCTGTAGCTGCTCGAGCTGCGCCCTTATCTCCGCTAAAAGGTCGCCTGCTTCCGAGTTGCCCAGGTTGAAAGTGATGTCGGTTTGCGAGACCTGATCACCAACCGCTCCGGCGCCCATTTGTCCGTTGTTTGTGAGGTTCCTACTGTTGTCGTAGATCGTCGTTCCTCCGTGTCTAATGAAATCAGTGGGTGTCCGTGGGTCATCCATTGCCTCGACTCCGAGCGGAGTGATTGTGGGACGGACAAGACCATCGCTACCCCACGATCCGATGCCCTTGATAAGGGCCCATTCCTGCAGAGCTCCTACTGCACGCTGGTGCTCCTTCTCGGTCACCTCAATTCCGTCAACGTTCTGTCCAACGATGTCGTCGGTGGAGGTCGGCTCATCGTCTACAAGTCTCAGGATTGCCTTCTGAACAGCTGCACGCCGCAGTGGGCCGGACCGCCGCGATTCGATGAGTTGCTCTGCGAGACGACGTCCCCGTGCGGTCAGTAACCACGGCCCCGACACAGGTCGTTCTTCATCGAGCAAGTCATGTTCGAGGAAGAATCTCGTCGCCTCAAGGTTGTCCTGGTCGTTGAAACCGTGCCTAGCGCCGCGCTTATCGGCGTTCTCGTACGCCCACACCAAGATGTCTCCAGCGGGTACTGACGACAGGGCGGACAGTAGCTGAGCATCACTCACGAGGAGACCTCGCTTGAGGTTGCGGGCGACTCTGGCGCGGAGGCGCTCTTGCGCGCCTGCCTGCGCTTCACAATCCCGCCAGCTTCCAGTCCGAGCTTCTTCAGTTCCTCCTCGCTCCAGCCGTCCTTAGTCGCTCGGACGTATGCCTTCTTATCCTCGCGCTCAGCCTCGGCGAGCTGCTCGCGCAGCTCGTCTACACGTTTCCGGGCGATCACCAGGTCGGTGACAGATTCGATGCGTGAGTCGAGGAGTTTGCGTGCCTGGTCTTTGGTGGTTTCGAGGTCGATGGTAGCCATGCTCATCAGCCTAACGTCGTGCACAGACAGCCGCCACGGGGTGCAACTTTCATCGGCCCACGGGGTAATCGTGGAGGTACCCGTTAGCGGGATCGTTGAACCAGTCCTCGATGTCGCCGGAGTCATACCGGACTGTGTTCCGTCCCAGTGTGAAGTAGGGCGGTCCGATGTTCGCTCGGCGCCACTGAGCAAGCTCCTGGCTTGTCACGCCGTACAACTCAGCCACGTGCTTTGGTGCCATCATCGTGCCCACCATGAGTCCCTCTTTCATCCTTGCCCCCGTTCCTTTCGGCAACGCCGTCATCACTTGGACGCGAAGTGAATTGGCAAGGTGGAGAGGTCGGACCGTGGAATACCGGAGCGAAGCGAGGATATGCCGCGAAAGCCGGCCTTGGAGCCTTGCCAAGAGAAGGGCGGACAGTACATTCACAAGCCGAAACGGAACGGCGCAGCCGTGAGAATCAATCCAGACGCGGAGCGTCTTCCGAGAGCTCGAACACCTACCCGATACACCCCGCCGGGAAGAGTGTTCTCAACCGTCGTCGGAGCAAGCTATGTGTTTATGTGCTATAAAAGCGAATTCCGCTGGCGCCTGCGGCTGGGCGGTGACACACTTGGGGTGTGGGGCCTCCTTTGGAGAGGCGCTGCGCTGGGCCTGAAGGGAGTGCGAGCGATGAGCGAAAGCCAGGAGCAGGAGCCCGCTTCGCGTCCTCCTAGTGCCGGCAAGCGACACGTGTGGTCCTCGCGGCGCAAGCGCATCGAAGGTAAGACCGTGTACGTGCGGGTCTCGATGTCCGAGATGGAGCGTGCTCAGCTGCTGCAGCTGGAGGCTCAGACAGG
>NZ_JBXAVU010000011.1:0-19773 GCF_057291175.1 Arthrobacter sp. UYP4 | reverse complement strand
TGCACCCGAGAGAGTGTGGGAGAGTAGGACACCGCCGGACAACACTCCAACGGGAAGGCCCCGCACCACCAGGTGCGGGGCCTTCCCCACTTAAACCACACCCCCCAACCGCGCCGGGCCGGCACGGGGCATCCAGCCCACAGCGGTAGGGTCGAACTATGAGTGGATTGTTCTCACACCCCTCCTCGGCGACGGAGCCGGCCGAGCGGGCGGCGTTGCACATGGAAGTCTCCGTGCCGGCTCCCCGTGATCATGCCTGGGCCGGACTGACCGAGCACCTGCATCTGTGGTGGCCCGCGGGGGAGCTGAGCCGATGGGGAGAGGACAGTTTCTTCGATCTGGAGGACAACGCCCTCGTGGAGACGTCCTCGCAGGATGACGAGAACGTCTGGGGTGAGATGGTCGACGGGCAGCCAGGACAATGGCTCGAGCTTCGCTGGAAGCACGTCGGCTCCACGTCGGCCACGCAGGTGCGGATGGAGATGGCGGAGGACGTCGAAGACGCGCTGGACCGCCCGGGTCGAGACCGCACCGCTGGGGACGGCCGAACGGACGACGCACCGGCCCGAACGCGCCTGACACTGATCCACAGCGGCTGGATGGCGGCGGATCCGCAGGACCTCTACGAGTTCTACACGAGCTTCTGGCCCGACACCCTCGCTCGGTACCGGCGCTTCATGGGCGGATCATGATGCACGCCTCGCTCCTCGACGAGCTGACGGCGACCCTGCCCGGCCGCGTGTCGACGACCTCCGCCGACCTGCTGGCATACTCCCGTGATCAGGGGCCGGTCCTGCACCCCACCCTGCCCAGCGCGGTCGTCCGAGCGCGTTCCGTCGAGGACGTGCAGGCACTGCTGCGATGGGCCACCCGCCACACTGTGCCCGTCGTCAGCCGTGGCGCCGGCTCCGGCGTCTCCGGCGGAGCGCACGCGACGCCGGGCAGCGTGGTCCTGTCGCTCGAACTCATGACCAGGATCGTCGAGGTGAACCCCGACGACGAGACCGCCGTCGTCGAGCCGGGCGTGATCAATGCCGACCTCAACGCGGCTGTCGCAGAGCACGGCCTGATGTACGCCCCGGACCCGGCGAGTTACCGCTGGTCGACCATCGGTGGGAATGTCGCGACGAATGCCGGGGGGCTCCGCTGCGCCAAGTACGGCGTGACCCGGGACTCGGTCCTCGCCCTCGACGTCGTCCTCGCCGACGGCACCCTCGTCTCGACGGGGCACCGGACGTTCAAGGGTGTTGCGGGATACGACCTGACCGCCCTCATGACCGGATCCGAGGGGACCCTGGGAGTGATCGTGGGCATCACGGTCCGACTGCGGTACCTGCCGCGCGAGGTGCACACCTTGGCGGCCTTCTTCGACGACTTCCCGCAGGCAGCGGCCGGCGTCCTCGCGATAGGTCGTGCCCGTGTGCAGCCCGCGATCCTCGAGCTCCTCGATGGTCGTACCCTCGAAGCGCTCGACGGCGCCCACGGCTCGGACCTCCGGCGACGGGGTGGGTCACTCCTCCTTGTCCGGACCGACGGCTACGGGGCGGCAGCCGAGGCCGAGGCCATCAGATCGGCCCTGGCCGCGCTGGGAGCGAGCGTCAGCGACGAAGGGTCGGAAGAGGCCGACCGCCTCGTGGACCTGCGGCGGCACAGCCGCGGGGACGAAGTCGACGACCTGTACCGGGTGGGCGAGGACGTCGCGGTGCCCAAGTCCCGACTGGTCCACTATGTGGCCGATCTGGAGGCGATGGCCGTGCGCCATCGGGTCCGGCTGAAGGTGGTCGCCCACGCCGGGGACGGCAACCTCCACCCGACGTTCTGGGTGGAGCGCAGCGAGGGGGAGCAGGCACGGCAGCGGCTCGAGGATGCGCTGGACGAGTCGGTGCGGCGTGCCCTCGACCTCGGCGGGACGATCACGGGCGAACACGGCGTCGGGCAGTACAAGCGCAGGTGGCTGGCCTGGGAACAGTCGTCGGAGATCCTCGATCTGCAGGCGCGGATCAGGCAGGTCTTCGACCCGCTCGGCATCCTGAATCCGGGGAAGGCGATCGTCTCCTGATTGTTGCGCCGCAGTTCCGGATGCCGCCTGTTGCCCAGTGATACTGTTCAAGAAATTGCCGGAAAACTCCGTCTTTTTCCATCTCTTCCCCTGGGGGCAGCATGTCTGACAACAATCCCGGATCGCAGGGCAACTCGCCCTACGGCCAGCAGAACCAGCCGCAATACGGCCAGAACCAGCCGCAGTACGGCCAGAACCAGCCGCAGTACGGCCAGAACCAGCCGCAGTACGGCCAGAACGAGGGATCGTACGGACAGCAGTCTGCATCGCCCTACGGCCAGCAGGGCCAGTACGGGTCGGGCTCGGGCAACTACCCCGGCCAGCAGGGTTACCAGGGGCAGCCCGCAGAGAACCCGGGCCGGACGCTCGGGATCGTCGGTCTCATTCTCGCCATCTTCCTCGCGCCGATCGGCCTCATCGTCAGCATCGTCGCCTTCGTGAAGTCGCGAAAGGCCGGCATGGGCAACGGACTCGCCCTGGCCGGGATCATCGTCGGGGCGCTCCTGACGATTCTCTGGACGGTCCTGATCATCGTGATCGCCAGCTTCGCGGCAGATCTTGCCCAGCAGATCATTCAGGCGTGCGAGGGCCAGCCGACAGGTACGCCGGTCACGGTACAGGGCCAGCCGGTCGAGTGCCCGTAGCGGCTCCAGTATGACGAAGGACCGGCAGCCATCGTGCTGCCGGTCCTTTCCTTATGCCTAGTTGTCCCCGTACTCCGAGTCCTCGTCGATGCCGATGGTCCTGGCGTCGGCCGTCAGCATGATCTCCGCCTCGTCGCGCCGGTGGCGCAATTCGTCGTCGAGGTAGGACTGCACGGCTTCGGCCATCGGTACGTTCCGGTCCTCGCGCTCGGACATGTACCACCGGTGTTCCAGCACCTCGTGCACCACCTCGGCGGGCTCGAGCTTCCCGCCGAGCTCGCGTGGAACGGCGCGGACGATGGGTTCGAACACCTCGTTCACCCAGAGGTGGGCGCTGAACTCCTCGTCCAGGGTGGGGTTGTTGTCTGCGCGGTAGGCGTCCATGTCGTTCAGGAGGCGCCGCGCCTGGTTCTCCTGCGCATCGAGGCCTGTCAGCCGGAGCAGACGACGGCTGTGGTGTCCGGCATCGACGACCTTGGGCTGCAGCTGGATCTGCGTGCCGTTCGCGGCCGTCTTGATCGCGTACTCCTCGACGTCGAACCCTAGCTCGTTGAGCCGCCGGATACGAGCGCCCACCCGCCAGCGTTCGCCGAGCTCGAAGGACTCCTTCTCGGTCAGCTCGCTCCAGAGGCGGCGGTAACTGTCCATGATCAGCTCGCTCGTCGCGAGCGGGTCCACCTTCTCCTCGATGAGTCCGCCCTCGGCGAGGTCCATCAGCTCGCCTGCGATGTTCACGCGCGCGATCTCGAGGTCGTACTCCCGCTGGCCGGTCGACAGCTCCGGGTAGAGCTCACCTGTCTCGGCGTCGACCAGATAGGCCGCGAAGGAACCGGCATCACGGCGGAACAGCGTGTTCGACAGTGAGACGTCGCCCCAGTAGAAGCCGATCAGGTGGAGGCGTACGAGGAGCAGCGCCTGTGCGTCGATGAGGCGCGTCAGGGTGTCCCGGCGGAGGGTCTGCGAGAACAGGGCACGGTAGGGCAGCGAGAACTTGAGGTGCCGGGTGACGAGGACCGGGTCGAGGTCCTCCCCCTCGGGCGTGGTGCGGCCGGAGATGACGGCGACGGGTTCGACACACGGCACATCCAGGCGCTGGAGCTTGCGGAGCATGTGGTACTCATGGCGGGCGATGTGCTCGCTGGTCTCTTTGACGGCGATCACGGACCCGCCGAGATGGGCGAAGCGCACGATGTGCCGGGAGATGCCGCGCGGGAGCGCGGCGAGTGCACTCGCGGGCCACTCCTCGAGGGCGATGTGCCAGGGGAGGTCGAGGAGTTCCGGGTCGGTGGCTGCCGCCGTGATGTTCAGGGACCCGAGACTCGGGGCCTCCGCGGAAGCGGGCCGCAGCCGCGGCAGCTTGCCGGTCTGGTCGTAGTCCGTCGGCTCGTCATGCCACTGGGCGTTCGAGGTCTCTGTCATGGTGCTGCCTTCGAGGTAGGGCTGGGATGGTCCTGGTTCAAGGGTAGTTGCCGTTAAACGAAGCGGTGGCGTCCGCCGGGTATCCAGGGGATGCCCGGCGAAGCCACCGCCGTCGTCGTACGTGGTGCGCAGTCCGCGAGGAGCTAGACCGTCTCTGCCAGGCGGAGACCGCTCGTCGTGTCGAACAGGTGCACGTGGCCCTGCTCGGGGCGGACATAGACGCTGTCACCCTTCATCGGCGGGCGGCGGCCGTCGACGCGGACGACCATGTCGTGGTCCTTGCCGTCGAGCGTGGTGTGACCGTAGATGTAGGCGTCGGCGCCGAGTTCCTCGACGACGTCGACCTCGACCTGCAGGCCCTCGCCGGTGCTGCTGAGGACGAGGTCCTCGGGCCGGACACCCAGGGTGACGGTGTTGCCGGCGGCCGCGTCCAGGACGCTGCTCGGGACCGGGTAGACGATGCCACCGAAGAGGACGCCGCCGTCGGCCACGGGCAGTTCGAGGAGGTTCATCGCGGGAGAGCCGATGAAGCCGGCCACGAAGACGTTCTTCGGGCGCTCGTAGAGGTTGCGGGGGGTGTCGACCTGCTGGAGGATTCCGTCCTTGAGGACCGCGACACGGTCACCCATGGTCATGGCCTCGACCTGGTCGTGCGTCACGTACACCGTGGTGACTCCGAGGCGGCGGGTCAGCGAGGCGATCTGGGTGCGGGTCTGCACGCGCAGCTTCGCGTCGAGGTTCGACAGCGGCTCGTCCATGAGGAAGACCTGCGGGTTACGGACGATCGCACGGCCCATGGCGACACGCTGGCGCTGACCGCCGGAGAGTGCCTTCGGCTTGCGGTCGAGGTAGTCCTCGAGGTCGAGGAGCTTCGCGGCCTCGCGGACACGCCCCGCACGCTCTTCCTTCGAGACACCGGCGATCTTGAGCGCGAAGCCCATGTTGTCGGCGACCGACATGTGCGGGTAGAGAGCGTAGTTCTGGAAGACCATCGCGATGTCGCGATCCTTCGGGGGGACGTCCGTGACGTCGCGGTCACCGATGAGGATGCGACCGGAGTTGACGTCCTCGAGGCCGGCCAGCATTCGCAGGGAGGTGGACTTCCCGCAGCCGGAGGGTCCGACGAGGACGAGGAATTCGCCGTCGGCGATGTCGATGTTCAGCTTGTCGACGGCGGGCTTCTCGGTGCCCGGGTACAGGCGCGTGGCCTGGTCAAACGTTACCGTTGCCATGGTGTTGGTTCCTTTTCACGGGCAGGTACGTGCCCGACGATCCGTAGTGAATGGAAAGATATTCAGTTGGAGTGCGCGACCCGCCAGCAGTACCGGTGACGTCGGTCACGCTTCCGTAGTATGACACGTTCCCCGGGATGACGCATCCGCCGTCCGCAGGGCCACCAGCTCCTCGAGGACCGCGGTGAAGTCCTCCGGGGAATCGACCGTGAAGGACGCGGCGGTGGGGCCCGGCCCGATCCGCACGCCGACGTCGCCCGGACCGAGCGTGCGCTGGGCGTCCTCGTCCGTGACGTCGTCTCCCGCGAACAGGACCGCCGTGGCGCCCGTCGCCTCCCGCAGCAGGGCGAGTCCCTGGCCCTTGTCCGCCCGGACCACCGAGATCTCGAGGACGCGCTTCCCATCGGTGATGCTCAGCTCCCCGAGTGCCGCGAGCCCCGTACGCGCTGCGCCGACTGCGGCATCGGCGACGTCGTCGGTTGCGGTCCTGGTGTGGAGGACGACGCCGGCCGGCTTGTATTCGACGAGGGTCCCCTGATGCCCTGCCGCCGTCCGTTCCACGACGTCGACGGCTCGCCGCAGGAGCTCCTGCTGTTCCGGGGTGAGGGCCAGGGGTGCGCCGTCGGGTCCGGTCCAGGTCTCGGCGCCATGGCTGCCGATGAGCATGGTCTCGGCCGGAGGCTCCGCGACGATCCGGAGACTGTCGAGGGCGCGGCCGGAGATGAGTGCCGTCGTCGTGTCAGGGAGGGCGGCCAGCGCGCGGAGGGCCGCGGCCGACGCCGGAAGCGCGCGGGCGTCCTCGGCGCGCTCCACCAGCGGTGCGAGTGTGCCGTCGAAGTCCAGCGCGACGAGCAGGTGCGGTGTCGAGGAGAGGGCTCGGAGCGCTGCGCCGAGCCCGGCATCAGTCACCATCGGTGGGGCTCCCGGAGTGGAGGGCGTCGAGGAAGGCGTGCGACCAGCGCTCGACGTCGTTGTGGACCACCTGACGCCGCATGAGCCGCATGCGCCGCATGGCTTCCGCCTTCGGCATCGAGATGGCGGAGATGATCGCGCTCTTCAACCCGTCGATGTCGTGCGGGTTGACGAGGATCGCCTGGCGGAGGGTGTCCGCGGCTCCGGCGAACTCGCTCAGGACGAGCATGCCCGTGTTGCCGGTGCGGGCGGCGACGTACTCCTTGGCCACGAGGTTCATGCCGTCCCTCAGGGCGGTGACGAGCATGACGTCGGCGGCGAGATAGAGCGCCACCATCTCCTCCACCGGATAGCTGTGGTGGAGATACCGGATGGCGGTGTTCTTCATGGTGTCGTGCGTGCCGTTGATCCGGCCGACGGCACCCTCGATGTCCTCACGCAGGATCCGGTACTGCTCCACGCGCTCGCGGCTCGGGCTGGCCACCTGGATGAGGGCGGCGTCCTCGACCGTGATGGCGCCGTCCTCGAGCAGTTCCCCGTAGGCCTTGAGCCGGTGGCCGATGCCCTTCGTGTAGTCGAGGCGATCGACGCCGAGGAGGATGTGCTGCGGATCGCCCAGCTCGCGCCGGATCTCCTTCGACCGCTCGATCACGTCCGGACGCTGCGCCAGCTCGGTGATGGACGCGGTGTCGATGGAGATGGGGAACGCCTCGGCCCGCGATACGTAGGCCGACGTGCCGTCGTCGCCTGCAGGCACCTGCACCTGCTGGGCCTTGATCGTGTAGCCCTTGAAGCGGCGCACGCAGCGGAGGAAGTTGCTCGCGTCGCTGGGGCGCTGGAAGCCGATCAGGTCCGCGCCGAGGAGCCCCTCGATCACCTGTCGGCGCCACGGGAGCTGTGCGTAGATCTCCAGCGGCGGGAACGGGATGTGGTTGAAGAAGCCGATCTTCAGATCGGGCCGGGCCTCCCGCAGCATCCGGGGGACGAGTTGCAGCTGGTAGTCCTGCACCCAGACCGTCGCCCCCTCCGCTGCCACGGACGCGGTCGCCTCCGCGAAGCGCTCGTTCACCCTGCGGTAGGAATCCCACCAGGTGCGGTGGAACTCGGGGGAGGCGATGACGTCGTGGTAGAGCGGCCACAGGGTGGCGTTGGAGAAACCCTCGTAGTACAGCTCCACCTCCTCCGCGCTGAGCGGCACCGGGACGAGGCGCATGTTGGCTTCGTCGAACGGCTCGAGCGTCTCGTCCGGAGCTCCGTGCCAGCCCACCCAGGCGCCGTCGGCCTTCGCCATCACCGGCGCCAGTGCCGTCACCAGGCCGCCCGGGGAACGGCGCCACGCGCTGGCGCCGTGCTCGTCGACGACGCGGTCCACCGCGAGCCGGTTGGACACGACGATGAAGTCGAAGTCGCCGAACCCGCCGTCCGTGGAGAACGTCGGGATGACCCCTGGCGTGGTCGAAGGTTGTGCTGCGCTCAAAACGGGCTCCATCGCGGTAGTTGGTCTTCCACGTGACTCTATCGGGTCGTGCTCCCCGCGGTCCGGCGTCCCAGGGGGCTTGAAGCAACGGCCGATAAACTGTCGCCACCGCACGGCCGACGAAGAGGACTGATGGCACCCGCACCCGCACGCAAACCGACCAAAGCCGAACGCGCCGCCGCCGGCCGTGAACGCGAGCGCCTGGCGCGCGAGGAGCAGCAGCGCAAGGACCGCCGGAACGGGTTCCTCGCCCGGTGGGGGGTCGTGGTGGCAGCCCTCGTCGTCGTCGCGGTCATCGCCTTCGTGGTGGTCGACACCGTGCGAGGACGGGTCCCCGATGCCGGGCCGGCACCACAGGGTGGCAATGCCCAGGGTGGCATCACGCTCCTGTCGAGCACGGACACGGCGCCGACGGGGACCGACGCGGTCGACGTCGCGACCCTGCCCGGGGAGCCCGCCGCCGAGGGGACGGTGCCGGAGGGCATCACCTCCGTCACCAACGGCCCCCTGCAGGTGGTGGCCTACGTCGACGTCAACTGCGTGCACTGCGCGGACTTCGAGGCGCGGCACTCCGAGCAGATCCTCTCGTGGCTGGACGGCGGCGAGATCACCTTCGAGTACCGGACCGTGGCCTACCTCGACCGCACCAGCAGCACCGAGTACTCCTCCCGCGCTGCGAACGCCGTCGCCTGTGTGGCCGATTCCGCGCCCGAGGTGTACTTCGACGTCAACCAGCGGTTGTTCGCGCACTACGAGCAGGGGGAGCTCGACGACGACGGCCTCGTGGCGCTCGCCGCGGATGCCGGCGCGGGGGACATCTCGTCCTGCGTCGAGGACGGTACCTTCCGGCCCTGGGTGAAGTACACGACCGAGGCAGCACAGGCCGCGGCGGTCGGCGGAACGCCCACCGTGTACGTGAACGGTGAGGTGGTGCCGAACGCCGTCGAGGATCTCGAGACGGCGGTCCAGGCGCAGTTGGATGCGCGCGGCTGATTTCCCGCGGTGCCGGGGCTGGGCTACCCTTATTGAGCGCTGGCGTCACCTCCCCCTCGGGAGGGCGGCGGCGCCGCTGGCCCGGTCAGCACGCCTCCTTAGCTCAGTTGGCCAGAGCACCGCTCTTGTAAAGCGGGGGTCGTCGGTTCGAATCCGACAGGGGGCTCCATCCGAACCCTCCTGACCAGCAGAACCCCTGGCAGGAGGGTTCTGCCATGTCAGAGCTGCCCGTCTCGGCAGCCGGCTGCAGCCGCGCATGCCTGACGGCGTCCTCGGCGCGCTTCGTACAGTTCGACGGCGTCCCGCTCAGCGATCGTCGGCAGGCCGGTTCCGGTCGTCCTTCCCCATCCCCGCATCGCGGGGCGGCCGATGGGACGACGTCGTGCGTCGCCGTTGCTCCGCGACGCTCTGCCTTCGGTGGAGGCTCGCGAGTTCGCGCTCCATCTTCCGGTAGCTGAGCCAGCGCCGTTCCTCCAGCACGCCCGACCCGATGGCCGCGTGCACGGCGCAGCCCGGTTCGCGGTCGTGGGCGCAGTCCCGGAAACGGCAGTCGGGGAAGAGCGCCTCGACGTCCCCGAACACCTCCGACAGCCCGTCCTCGGCGTCCCACAGGGCGAACCCCCGGAGTCCCGGCGTGTCCATCACGACGGCGCCGTCGCCGAGAGGAACCAGCTCCCGCGCCGTCGTCGTGTGCCTGCCCCGGCCGTCGCCGGCCCGCACCGCTCCCGTGTCCTGCCGGTCCTCGCCGGTGAGCGCGTTGATCAGGCTCGACTTCCCGGCGCCGGACGGCCCGAGAAGGGCGAGGGTCTGCCCTGTGCCGATCCGCCCGCGCAACTCCTCGAGACCGTCGGCTGCCTCCGCCGACGTCGTGAGTACCTCCACGCCGCGCACGCGGGCGATCGTCTCGGCGACGACGTCGTCGAACCGGGTGCTCAGATCGGCCTTCGTGAGGATGACGATCGGCACGGCACCCGAGTCCCAGGCCGCGACGAGGGTCCGTTCGAGTCGATTGGTCGACAGCGGCCGGTCGAGGGGGACGACGACGCCGACCAGGTCGATGTTGGCGCCGAGGACCTGGGCCTGGGACGAGGGGTCGAAGGCGCGCTTGCGCTGCAGGGTGGACCAGCGGGGCAGGGCACACACGACGGCCGGGGACCCGCCGTCGTCCCGCACCCCGACCCAGTCGCCGGTGACGAATCCGCCGTCGCCGTCGAGGTGGAGGAGGCCCTGAGGCCGGGCGAGCAGGACGCGGCCGCGATCGGCCCGGATGACCCGGGCCGGCAGTGTGCCGGCCGTGGGTGCGAAGGAGGAGAAGAGACCGTCGACGCGGTCGGTGAAGCCGTACTGCACGAGAGTGTCCAACGTAGGTCCTCTGCTGAGGGCCTCCCACGGGCGCGGCTAGTGCGGGAGAGGGAGGGAGGCGGGGCGGATCAGGGCGGCGGCGCACTGCGCAACGTCAGGGACCATGACTCCACCTCCTCCTACGGATCGCGGCTCGGGGAACCGGCGGACCCCCATGCTAGTCCTGTCCGTGGTGGTGGGACCAGGACCGGAGATGATCAGGCGGAGGTCTTGTCCGCCTTCGCCGCGGCCCTGCGCTCGGCCCTGCGCCTCTCCCGGGCCAGATCACGCCGGAACTTCTCGTCGTCGACCGCGGAGTTCCGGCTCATCCCCATCACCCACACGACGATGAGGACCACCGCGAGCAACCAGACGACGATCCCGGCGCCGAGGAGGAGGGCGATCTGCAGGACGGTCATGGCACTCCTCTCGTCATGGGCGGCCGCGAACACAGGTGCTCCATTGTCCCAGAGTGCGGGCGGTGTGTCAGGTACTGCTCCCGCGTCGGGGTCCGAACGCCCCGTGGACGTGTCGGTGTCAGCCGCGCTGGTCGGGGCCCTGGGCCTCCACCTGTTCCGCCTCGCGCTCCTCGGTGCCGGCGGCCGAGGTGGTCGGTCCCGGTTCCATGCCGTCGCGCTCGCGCCAGCCGCCCGTGCGGTAGGCCGGCGTCCCGACGGCGAGGACCATCAGGGTGAGTGACACGGCGACGAGCATCACGCACACCATGGCCACCGAGTCGCCGCCGAGGAGACCGACGAACGGGCTGACGAGTCCCGCCACCCCGGACTGGAGGGAGCCGATGACGGCGGCGGCGGTGCCGGCCATGTGCCCGTAGTTGTGCAGTGCGAGGACCGAGGCGTTCGCGGGGATCATGCCCTGCGTCCCCAGGACGAGCCACAGGCCGGCGACGAGTCCGACGATTCCGCCGAAGCCGGTGAGCGCGATGGCCAGGAGGACGAGGGCGCAGACCATCTGCACGATCACGGAGATCCTGAGGACCCGGATCGGTGCGGCGCGGCGCACGAGGGCCGCATTGAGCTGGGCCGAACCGACGATCGCCGCGCCGTTGAGCGCGAACACCGCGGCGAACTGTCCCTGGTCGAGGCCGTACTCGTCCTGGAAGACGAAGGGGGAGCCGACGACGTAGCTCATGATCACGGCGAGCCCGAGGCCGGGAATCACCGCGAGGGCCATGAAGTGCCGGTCGCGGAGCAGGGCCGCGTAACCCCCGGCGACCTGTCGCGGGTTGCCCGGGCGCCGCTGGTCCCGCGGCAGCGACTCCGGCATGAACCTCCAGACGATCAGGACGAGGAAGAGCCCGATCAGCGCGAGCGCGTAGAACACGGCCCTCCACTGCCACGCACCGGAGATGGCCTGCCCGACGGTCGGCGCGAAGAGCGGCGCCACTCCGATGACGAGCATCAGCCGGGACAGCAGCCTGGCCGCGTCCGAGCCCACGAAGCGGTCGCGGATGACGGCGATGGCCACGACCGACGCGGCGGCATTGAAGAAGCCCTGGCAGACGCGCAGCCCGATCAGCGTCTCGATGTCGGGTGTGATGGAGCACAGGACGGACGTCACGACGTGCAGTGAGATGCCGATGAGGAGCGGCAGGCGCCGTCCGAACCGGTCGGAGAACGGTCCGATGACGAGCTGGCCCACGCCGGCCCCGATCAGCATGCCGGACATCGTGAACTGCGCTGCGGCCTGCGTCGTCCCGAGGTCCTCCGCCACGACGGGCAGGGACGGGAGGTACATGTCGGTGGTGATCGCCGGCAGCGCGGCGAGGGCGCCGAGCATCAGTATCCACTTGATGCTCGAGCGCCGTGTCGGAATGGTCCCGGTTCCTGCCGTCCTCGCTGTGCTCACCCTGAAACCCTAGGCGGATCGTTGACCGACCGAACAGGTCTTTGGGGAAGGCTCTTCATCGGATGATCCTTCTGGACAGGGATCGTGTCCCGGGCTAGCGCGCCGGCAGCCGGTGCAGTTCGGCCTCGACCCCTCGTGGGTCGATGACGGCGGTCATGTAGGTGCAGAACGGCTGGCGGCGCCGGTCGGTGGGGGAGCCCGGATTGAGCAGCCTCAGCCCGGAGTCGGCGGAGGTGTCCCACGGGATGTGGCTGTGGCCGAACACCAGGACGTCGACGTCGGGGTAGAGCGCAGCCATGCGTGCTTCGCGCCCCTGCTTCTGGCCCGTCTCGTGCACGACGGCGAGGCGTACGCCGTCGAGCTCCGCCCTCGCGACCAGGGGCAGCCGCGCCCGGAGGCCGTCGCCGTCGTTGTTGCCGTAGCAGGCGATCAGGTGGTCGGCGCGGGACTCCAGTTCGTCCAGCAGGGCTTCCTCGGTCCAGTCCCCGGCGTGCACGACGACGTCGGAGGACTCCACGGCGGCCCACACCTCCGCAGGGAGCTCCTTCGCGCGCTTGGGCAGGTGCGTGTCGGCGAGCAGCGTCAGGGTGAGGGGCATGCAGCCATTGTCGGTGGTCCCCCCGTACCAGTGACAAGTGGAGGGCCCTGTGCCATGCTTTCGTAAGCACGCTTACTAATGATGCGGGACACCGCGAGGAGGCAGCAATGCAGATCGACAAGTCGCAGATCATCGAACTGTTGAAGAGCCAGGGCAAGGACGACCACGCCGACCAGGCCGGGTCCGAACTCCCGGACCGGGTGGATCCGGAGCAGCACGCGGACCTCCTCGCACGGTTCGGCATCACCCCGAAGGATCTGCTGGGCAAGATCCCCGGCCTCGGCGGCTTCGGCGGTTAGACACCCCGGCGCATGGGCGCCACCAACGAGTGAAGGAGCCGGTCATGGATACGAGTCAAGTGGTGTGGATCGTCGTCGGGGTCGTCGTCCTCCTGGCCGTCATCGCCGACAGGCCCAGGAGAGGCAGACGGATGCGCAGGGGCTTCGTGAGAAGGTGACGCACCACCATCAGGAGGCCGACTCGATCGATCCCGACATCCCGAAGGACGGCGATCCGCGACAGGGCCGGTGATGATCGGCCGGTCGGGACAGGCACGATGACTGCCACGGTGACTGACACGGTGACCGTGGTCATCACGGGCGCGTCGAGCGGTATCGGCCGGGCGACGGCGCGACTGTTCGCGGCGGACGGAGCCCGGCTCGTCCTCGCCGGGCGCGACGCGCGGACGCTGGAGACGGTGGCCGCCGAGTGCCGCGGCAGGGGGGCCGCGGTGATCGTCGTGCCCACGGACGTCGGCATCGAGGACGACGTCGACCGCCTCGCCGACGCCGCCGTCCGCACGTTCGGCGGTATCGACGTCTGGGTGGGCAACGCCTCGCTGTACAGCTTCGGCACCTTCGAGCAGACGCCATCGGAGGTCTTCGACCGGATCATCGACGTCAACCTCCTGGGCCAGGTGTACGGGGCGCGTGCAGCCCTGCGGGTCTTCCGCACCCAGGGCCGGGGGGTCCTGGTGTCCGTCGCGTCGGTCTACTCGAGAATCACCTCGCCACTCGTCGGCCCCTATGTCACCAGCAAGTTCGGGCTCCTCGGTTTCCTGGAGGTGCTCCGGATGGAGCTGAGGGACGCGCCCGGGATCCACGTCTGCGCCGTCCTGCCGGCCACGATCGACACACCCATCCACCAGCATGCGGCGAACTACACCGGTCATCCCGTCCGCCCGCTACCGCCGGTCACGGACCCGGTCAGGGTGGCCCGGGCGATCGTCCGCGTCTCGCGCCGTCCCCGCCGCCTGGTGCAGGTGGGCCGGATCCAGTCGGCATTCGTCTACGCCCGGGCGCTGGCACCGGCCGTGTACGAGCCGGTGGTCGCCCGCGCCTACCGCACGCTCGCGGTGAAGAAGGGCTCGGCGGCGGCAGCGCCGGGCAACCTGTTCGAGCCGGACCGGACGCTCACCGGTGTCACGGGCGGCTGGCGGCTCCTGTCGTGGCTCCGGCGCACTCCCGGCGGTTGATGCCGGTCCGGACAGCGGCCTGCCGGGCCGGCGGGCACGCTCGCCGCACAGCATGCCCCCCGGGGCGCTGTCAATGTGAGGGACACGACGTTCGCCCGCGAGCGTCGCGCCACGGGCGCACCTCCATAGTTGAGGTATGAATCAATGGCAGGGCCTCCTGGCGCAGTGCGCCCGGGGTATGGGGTTCGATCGCGGGCGCAGACGGGCGGCCTACGCCCTCGCGGGAGTCGGGGTCTTCTGGGCCGTGGGGCTGCTCGGCGGTCTGCGGATCCTGCACACCGCGTCGTCGCCCATGACCACGCTCGTCCTCCTGTACGTGATGCTCGCCGTCGTCGCGCTGTCCCTGGTGGTGGCGGCAGCAGCCGTGGCCGAGCTCGGGCGGCAGGCAGCCGAGAGGCGTCGGCGCTAGGCACCGACGCCTCCCCGCCGCGGGGGCCGGCTAGCGGGTGACGACGACGTGCTCGTTCGGCACGCAGTGCGTCATCGTCAGGCCCTCGACATCCCGCGGACCGTTGCTGCCCAGGTTCTTCAGGCGCTCCAGCTCCTCCTCGGACAGGGTCTGGCTGGCGAGCGGCGGCAGGTCCTTCACGTCGGCCAGTCCGACCCCGAGTCCCTCGCCGACGCGGGCCCCGAGTTCGTCGTCGACCAGGTAGAAGTGCCAGACCATGCGCTCCTGCACCGCACGGGCCGCCTGCCCGATCAGCGTCACGAAGTTGGCGACGAGATCGTCCTTCTCCCACTGCTCGAGCAGCTGGTACCGCTGGCCCGCCTGCAGGTAGTCCTGGGTGAGCGGGATGCGCTGGCGGGTCAGGCGCCCGGAGATCTCCGGGCCCTGCTCGTCATGCGTGGGGTACTCGCCCTCCCGGAGGCCCCCGGTGATCGACGGCTCGTAGTTCACGTGCGGGTTCTGCCCCGGAGCGAGGTCGGTGCCGTAGGACATCTGGCCGCCGCGCTGGTTGGTGTGGACGGGGGCGTTCTTGGCGGAGTTCACGGGCAGCTGCAGGTAGTTCGGGCCCACCCGGTAGCGCTGCGTGTCGCTGTAGCTGAACGTGCGTCCCACGAGCATCTTGTCGTCGGAGAAGTCCAGTCCGTCCACGAGCACGCCCGTGCCGAAGGAGATCTGCTCGTTCTCGTTGTGGTGGTCGGTGACGTTCCGGTTGAGCGTCATGGTCCCCACGAGCTTCGGCTCGAAGTCCTGTTCCGGCCAGGTCTTCGTGTCGTCGAGCGGATCGAAGTCGAGTTCGGGGTGGTCGCGGTCGTCCATCAGCTGCACGTACAGGTCCCACTGCGGGTGGTCACCGCGCTCGATGGCCTCGTAGAGGTCCCTCGAGGCATGACCCAGGTCCGTCGCCTGGATGTTCGCGGCGTCCTCCTCGGTGAGGCTCCTCACCCCCTGCCGCGGCTGCCAGGTGTATTTGACCAGCTTGGTGTCACCGTCCGCGTTGACCCACTTGTAGGTGTTCACCCCGAAGCCCTGCATGGAGCGGTAGTCGGCCGGGATGCCGCGTGGGCTGAAGAGATTCACGAGCATGTGCATGGACTCGGGCGTCTGCGACATGAAGTCGAAGATGCGCGCCGGGTCCTGCCGGAAGGTGATGGGATCCGGTTTCAGCGAGTGGATGACGTCGGGGAACTTGATGGCGTCGCGGATGAAGAACACGGCGAGGTTGTTGCCCACGAGGTCCCAGTTGCCGTCCTCGGTGTAGAACTTGACGGCGAAACCGCGCGGATCGCGGGCCGCCTCGGACGAGTCCCTGCCGCCGATGACGGTCGAGAAGCGGATGGCGACGTCGGTCTTCTTGCCGGGCTCGGAGAACAGCTTCGCGCGCGTGTACGCGGCGATGGGCTCGTCGCCCCACATCCCCGTCGCCTCGAACTCGCCGAACGCCACGAACCCGCGGGCATGGACCACGCGTTCGGGGATGCGCTCGCGGTCGAAGTGGCTGATCTTCTCGAGGAACTGGTAGTTCTCCAGGGTCGCCGGGCCCCGGGCCCCGACCGTGCGGGAATTCTGGTTGTCGTAGACCTGGTGGCCCTGGCGGTTGGTCAGTACTGCGCGGTCATCGCCCTCGGCGGGCGGCTGGCTGGCGACATCGGTCATGGGGTTCTCCTCACAGCGGCCTCTGGTTCCCTGCGGCGACGAGGGTCGGCAGCGCCCCGCACCGGATTTCGACGCTACCGAAGGCCGGGACGGGCGGCAACCACCGTATCGGCCTGGCCGTATCGCTTCCCATGGGCGGTGTTAGGCCCCTTCAGGTCCCTGCTCGATCTCGGCGTACCGCTGCAGCAGGGCGGCTGCCCCGCTCTCCGGTTCGCCGGCCAGAGCGGTCCGCATCGGGTCCAGCTTGGCCTCTCCGGCAGGGAAGGGCGGGAGGAGGGGTACGTCCGGGTCCGTGACGACATCGAGCACGAAGGGCCGGTCGGCAGCGAATGCCCGCCGCCACGCGTCGGCGAGGGACTCCGGATCCGCCACCCTCACGCCGTCGAGCCCGAGCAGGCGCGCATGCGCCGCGAAATCGACGTCGGGCAGGGCCTGGCTGTCCTCGAAGCGGGGTTCGCCCTCCATCTCCCGCTGCTCCCAGCTGACCTCTGCGAGGTCGCGGTTGGACAGGACGCACACCACGAAGCGGGGATCCGGCCAGCTGCGCCAGAGCTTCGCGACGGTCACGAGTTCCGCGAGACCCGCCATCTGCATGGCGCCGTCACCGGCGAGCACGACGACGGGGCGCCGGGGGTGGGCGAGCTTCGCGGCGATCCCGTAGGGGACCCCGGCACCCATGCAGCCGAGCGTGCTGGACAGGTGGGCGGGCACCCCGCGGGGCAGCCGGAGCTGCCGTGCGTACCAGTAGACGCAGCTCCCGACGTCGACCGCGACCTGCGCGTCGCCCGGCAGCACGGCGTCGAGTTCGTGCACCACGCGCTCCGGGTTCACGGGACGGGCCGGCACCAGGGCCCGTTCCGTGGCGATCCGGTGCCATCGGCGCACCTGCTCCTCGACCTCCCGGCGCCAGCTGTGGTCCTGCTGGCCGTGCAGCAGCACCAGCAGGGCGGTCAGGGTCTCCGCCGCGTCACCGTTCAGTGCGACCTCGACGGGGTAGCGGTTGCCGATGGCTTTCGGGTCGATGTCGATCTGGACGGCACGGGCCTGGCCCGGCGCGGGGTAGTACTCGGTCCAGGGATCGTTCGATCCGATGATGAGCAGGGTGTCGCAGTTGCCCAGGAGGTGGGCGCTCGCCGTGGTCCCGAGGTGCCCCATGGTGCCGGTGGCGTGGGGCAGCGATTCATCGACGTAGGGCTTGCCGAGCAGGCTCGTGGTGATGCCCGCCCCCAGCCGCTCGGTGACGGCGAGGACCTCCTGCTGGGCATGGGCAGCGCCCTGCCCCACGAGCACCGCGATCTTCCGGCCGGCGTTCAGGACGGCCGCCGCGTCATGCAGGTCCGTCTCCCGGGGCGACACGCAGCCCATGGACCACACGGGCGACGACGGCACCACGCCGTGCTCGTGGGGTGTCCTGGGAGCTGGAGCCTGCTGGACGTCGTGCGGGAGGATGACGACGGCGGGCGACCGCGTCGCGAGAGCTGTCTTGAAGGCGCGGTCGAGGACCATGGGCAGCTGCTGGGGGCCCGCCACCTGCTGACGGAACTCGGAGGCCACGTCCTTGAACAGGCTGAGGAGGTCGATCTCCTGCTGGTACGCAGACCCGAGCACCGTCTGGCTCTGCTGCCCGACGAGCGCTACGACGGGCACGCTGTCCATCCGCGCGTCGTACAGTCCGTTGAGGAGGTGGACCGCGCCCGGCCCCTGGGTGGCGGTGACGACCCCGACCCCGCCCGTGTACTTGGCGTGTGCCACGGCCATGAAGGCGGCAGCCTCCTCGTGGCGCGCCTGCACGAAGGCCGGACCCCCTGCCCGCCGCAGTGCACCGAGCAGGGGGTTGATGCCGTCGCCGCTGTAGCCGAAGATCCGGTCCACACGCCATGCGGTGAGGTGGCGGACGAGGAAGTCGGCCGCCGTGTCCTCCGCCACCGGCTAGACCGCTGCCGGTACTTCGGGGCCGGTGGGCCAGCGGAGGAGGGCGGCGATCGGCTTCTCCTCGAGGGCGCCGGACGGATACATGGTGACCTGGGCGTCCGTGAGAGCGGCGGCGCGCAGCAGCGCGGACACGGCGGGCACGTGGCCGAGCACGCCGGCACCGGCGGTCTCGGCCTCCGACGCCGCGACCCATGGCGCTGCATCGAGGGCCAGGAGGGTCTCGCCGTCCCAGGCCGTGGTCTCGAGGAGCAGGGATTCCACCTGCGCCTGCTGCAGGGCGGTGATGACGGCTCCGCGACCGATGGCGGAGGTCCTCGTGCCCTGGCCTTCCTTCTCGGCCAGACGCTCCAGGAGGGTGTGCTGCCGGTCGGCCAGCGTGAGCGCCACGAGCTGCTGGACCTGCTCGAGGAACGTCTCCTCGTCCGCGCCGTCGGCGCGCGTGTTGCTCTCGATGATGCTGAGCTTGGCCCGGGACTCCTGCGACACCTCGTCATGGACCAGCTGCCGCGCGCGGATGTCACCCGCCACGATGATGAGCTGCGCGTCGTGCTCGGCAGCGATGCGGTCGATCTCGGATGCGACCTCGCGGGAGTTCATCTTCCAGACCTTCTCGGCATGCTGCTGCATGCGCCTGTGCGCCCAGCCGCCGCTCCCGAGCTTGCGGGTGTGGTCGGTGTCCCCCTCGACCGTCATGTCCGGTCCGCCCGCCATGAGGTGGGCCTCATCGCCGTCGGCATACCGCAGGTACACCTCACCGCCGTGGTGCCCGACTTCGGCCACGATATAGGCGAAGTCCTCGGGCGTGTGCCGGACGAGGGGAGTCAGGTCGGGGATCGGGCCGGTCGCGGTCACGGTCAGGCCCACCAGGTTCCCGGGGAGGAACTCGTTGACCACGGCCTGTCCGTCGTTCACGAGGAGGTAGCGCGTCACCGGGTCGGGCAGGCCCTTCGCTGTGGTGCCGAGCGCGGCGACCGCCGCCTCCACGTCCTGTTCCGGAGCACCGGCGTCCTTCATCTCCTGGGCGACGCTGCGGGGGAGGATCTCGTCGTTGGCCAGGCCGTCCACGGTACCGGTGCTGCCCTCCACATAGATGGTGGTCCATGGGCCGGGCCGTTCGAACAGATGGGCGTGGTCTTTGAGTACGTGCGTCACGAAGATCCCCTGTCATGTCGGTGGTTCGTCCGGCGCGGGTGTCAGCGCCGGAATACTAAGGACACTGATGGTCTATCACCCGGGGCTGGTTGCTGAGAAGGACCGATTGGTCTGCCCCCGGGCTTGAAAAACGCTCGGCACGCGTGGGCGGCGGCGGGTAGCGTGGGTGCATGCTCACAGTTCCCGAGAATTTCCCACCCGCCTACGTCAGCTATCTCGAAGCCCAGGACGAGGGCTTCGCCGAGACGGTGCTGATGGTCATGAAGCAGTCCGTCGCGGAGGGCAAGCACGGCATCCTGATCAGCAACCAGGCTCTCGACCGGGGAGCCGAGACGTCGAAGGAGATCCCCTTCGGCGAGGTCGTCGAGGGCACGCGCTGACCGGAGGTCGGTAGCGCGGCCCCTCGCGGTCCGGAACGCAGAAGCGGGGGGGGGGGGGGGGGGGGGGGGGGGGGGGGGGGGGGGGGGGGGGGGGCGGGGGGGGGGGGGGGGGGGGGGGGGGGGGGGGGGGGGGGGGGGGGGGGGGGGGGGGGGGGGGGGGGGGGGGGGGGGGGGGGGGGGGGGGGGGGGG
>NZ_JBXAVU010000010.1:0-19810 GCF_057291175.1 Arthrobacter sp. UYP4 | reverse complement strand
GATACCCCGGAGACAGCGCAGGAAGCAGCCGAGGAATGGTGGGCAGCCAAGCGCCACCAAAGGATCGTGCACAACCAAGCACCCGACATGAGACGCGGCATCCGCGCATCCATGGTCGGCGGGGTAGCTGTCGATGAGGTGGCGGCCAGAAAGCTTGCACTGGACATGGCAAAGGCACGCAGAGTTATGTCCCAGGTCGACCCAAGTGATCACCAGACATGGGCGCACGTTGCCCGTGAAGCCGCTGGTGTATTCGGTGCTTGGTCGAAGGCCACTGAGGCTGAGCCCGGGCCGCTGGCCCACGCCTCGCGTGTGCTGGCCCGTTCGGCACATCGGTCAGGGGTGACCATCAGCGACCCCGTGAAGCCAGCACTGCGGATGTCCGGCACCTCAGCGTTCCTCCTCGCGGCCGCCACCGCCCCGTCACCGGTCGCGCAGACGCTCATCATGCAGCAGATGCTCCGCACCATCCGGCTCCTGCACGACATGCAGGCCAGCAATCAGGAGCTGCGCGAAGCGACCCTCCTGACCGAGACGGTGCGTGAGCACCTGAGTATCGTCGGAGCCCCGCTACCGGATGTCCCCGAACCGCGTCTGCCAGCAGCATTGACCACACAGGAGCACACCGCCGGTGTGGAACGGAAGGCCGTGCCGTCCTTGACAGAGGCTAAGCGCCCGCTGCGAGGACAGCGACCTGCGGAGAACTTCGAGACAGAGCTGCACGTGCCGGATCAAGGGATAGGGAGATAGCGCATGAACCATGACACACCCGATGGGGCAGAGGGGCTGTTCCGACCGCAGTTGCAGTCAGCCCTTGCCGTCGCAGGCAGGCTCGGCGAAATGCTCGCCCGTCAGCGCGCAGAGCGGAACGAGCAGATGCTGCGCGCCCAGGACGCCGAGCGTCGACAGCTCCAGGAGCGGTTCGAAGCCGAACGAGCCGTCATGCGTACCCAGCTCGGCGCTGTTTACCAGCCGCAGTTCTGGGAAGCGGCCAGACCTGAGGACATCGCCTCCCAGCACGCCCTCGCACAGCAGTGGGAGCCGTTCGATGACATGGCCCGCCTTTCCCGCGAACACATGCACGACGAGATCCGCACACGGTACAACCTGACTCCTGAGGAGTACCTTGAGGGGCGCCAGCAATCGGCCCGACAAGTGATGGCCGACGCCCCTAAAAGACAGGAAGCAGTCCGAAACTGGGATGCGCAGCGCGACTACGTAGAAGCTGAGCGGCAGTCCGCGGTCGTCGTAACCGAGGACTGGCAGAACGACGTCGACACACAGAACGCAGCAGCCAACGCCAAGGAACTCTGGGACACAGGCGACCGCAGGGCTAAACTCGCAGAATTCCTCACCGAACGAGTCGGAACCACAGACATTGGGCGAGAAGGAGTCGCCGCCGTCCTCGCAGCCGACCTCAGTAACGGGACACCACCATCGGCGGCAGTGAAAGCCGTCAAGCATTCCGTCCGCCGCCCAAACGGGTCCGAACCCGAACACATAAACGAAAGAGGCTTTGGTGTGGGCTAGGCCCCGAGGCGCAAAAGGGAGATACCGATAAGAGCGCGATTGTGTGACGCTTCCTTATCCAGCCACGCTATAGAGCCACGTTGTGGCGACGCCGATAAGCGACCTTTGGGTAGTAAAGGTGCGTCGTGGATGAGGTAAGCAGTTAACGCAGTAGGCGACCTATTGCACGAGTGGCTTCCTTGATTTTGGCGTCGACGGTATCGGTGCCCGCTTGGCCGGGTGTGCCATGTGTGCGTGCGGCTTCATGGGCGGCATCTGCGACGCAGTGGGTGAGATGGCTTTCCAATAATCCGAGGCTGAGCGCATGCATGGCGTTGTTCACGGCGGCGACCTGGGTGAGAATGTCAATGCAGTATTGGTCTTCATCAACCATGCGGGCTATTCCGCGGACCTGACCTTCGATGCGCTTGAGCCGGCGCAGGTAGGCGCCCTTATCGGTTGCATATCCGTGTTGATGAGGTGTTGCCCTGGTGAGCGGGTCCATGTAGTCGGCTGGTTGTGCCGCGCTAGCAGTGTTGATGCTGACCTTCGGTGCGATGTGGTTGCTCATAGTCGTTCCCCTCAACATCATCGGCGGGTTGCTGACCGGCGCAGGAAGCCGTTGATGTGGTCTTCGGCCATGCGAGATACACGGCCCTCACCAGTATCTGTCAACGAGCACGGGCAGGTGAATGAACAACAGAAGCAGAAGTTCCGCAGGCCTCTGTTAGCGGCCCTCTAGTCGGCGTGTCGTGGCAACATGCCGACCCTCGTTATGCGAACGTGACATCAAATACCATCCTGGGGTATTCTCCTCAGGTGATCCCGGCACCCGTCGAGATCGCTCTCCCACGCAGAATGCCGAGCCCTGCCGCTGCTACCGGGATCCGTTCGTACAATCCATACGGCAGGGACGGGGGAACCACGTTTCCACCGGGTCACCGCACCTTCGTGTGTTGATCCTCGGGGTTAAGTCGATCCATCAGTTCATTCCTGTGCTGCATCCTTGCGTGCTGCCATGGGACCAGGTTGAGGACGGCCGGGTGACTCCCATCCGAACCCGACAGCTCACCCCGCAGGCATGGGAGAGGCAATCACCATGTCACGTCCGTCCATTTCTGCGCGCCACCGCGCCGCCGTCACCCACTCCATCGCCCTCGAGGGCCTGTCGTATTCCGCGAAGACCAGCGCTGTAGCACTGGGCAAGCCGGCCATCATCGCAGCTGCAACCGGCGGCCTCGTCTTCGCTGTTGGAGCCCCCGCCGCCCAGGCCGGCACCTACTCGCAGGACGCCTCCAGCACCGTCACAGCGCAGGCCCCCGCCGCCGCTGCTACAGGCGTCTACACGGTTGCCTCCGGCGACACCATGGGTGCCATTGCCGCCAAGCACGGCGTGAATCTCGATGCTCTGCTGGCAAGCAATGGCCTGTCCTACGCCTCGGTCATTTTCCCGGGTCAGCAGATCCAGCTTTCCGGTGTTGCCTCTACCAGTGTTGCTGTCAGTGCAGCCGCTGTTCCCGCTGCCGCTCCCACCAGCCAGGTCTTCTACAGCGCACCGGCCGCAGCCCCGGCTCCCGCTCCTGCAGCACCTCAGCCCGGATACTCCCTGACCTCGTCCACTGTCGCCCCGATCGCCCCGGCAGCTCCCGCAGCGCCGAGTGTTCCCGCGAGTGGCGTCGGTGCGGCCATCGTGGCATCGGCCTACGCCCAGATCGGGTCCATCCAGGACTGCACTGTTCTTGCTGAGCGGGCACTGCGCTCGATCGGAAAGAATGTCGGAGACCTCGGCCCCATGCAGTTCCTGCAGTACGGAACTGTCGTCGCCACCCCGGCCCCCGGTGACCTCGTGGTCCGTCCGGGTCACGTCGCGATCTACGTCGGTGGCGGCAAGGTCATTAGCAGCGGCATGAATGGTGCGAACCTCACCATGGAACACCCCCTGTCCGACCTCGCCGGATCGACCTTCGTGCGCGTCGCAGGCTAACTTCACCCTCCGGTGAGGTGGTTGCCCTCAAGCTGAGATAGCGGTGAGTGCCCTGGACGGGGGCACTCACCGCTATTTCCTTGCCCGCGCGTCTCCGCTTTTCGGGTTGCGGTGCAAGTTGACCGGGCGTGCGGTTCCTAGATATTTACGAGCTAGACCTGGGCGAGAGCGTGACGTTGAGATGGTTGTGTATCAGTGAATGATCCGTGGGTTAGCGGGCCGGTCTGGATACCGGAGGCCCCGCCATCGTGGGCGGCCTACCTAGCGCCGACCCTGCAGCCGATCCCGCTGATCCCCGGAGTCGCTCTGGTCCTGGGTGTGTTCTACCTGGCCGGCGCGATCCGCCTGTGGTCGATGGGCCGTTCCTGGCCTGTGTGGCGGACGGTGATCTTCCTGGCGGGCTGCGCCATCATCATGATCACCATGGGCGCCGGCGTCGAAGGCTACGGTCTGCGCATGTTTTCCGTCTTCATGTTCCAGCAACTGACGCTCATGATGGCCGTCCCTCCGCTTCTGGTCCTGGGTCGGCCCGGCACCTTGTTGCTGCGCGCCACCCCTCATCATGGACTTGGGCGCCCGATCCTCCGGCTCGCTCATGCGGGACTGCGCTCAAGATCCGCTCGGATCGTCCTTCATCCGGCGTTCATGATCCCGGTGTTCCTTGTCAGCTTCTACGGGGTCTACCTCAGTGGTATCGCCGACGCGATGCTGCCGTCCTGGTACGGGCACATCACCCTTGAACTGCTGTTTTTGATCTCCGGGGTGCTCTTCACCGTCCCCGTGCTATCGACGGACCCTCTACCGGTGAAACAGTCCCACTTCGGCCGGTTCCTCGACATTTTCGCCGAGATGCCGCTTCATGCGTTCTTCGGCGTCGTCCTGATGATGGCGACCACCCCTGTCGTCGATTTCTTCGGCACGCTGCCCGCTGGGTGGGACGTCGACCCGCTTACCGATCAGGGCATCGCCGGCGGCTTGGCCTGGTCCTACGGGGAACTGCCTTCGGTGCTGATGCTGCTGATCATCATGGTGCGCTGGCAGCGCGACGACACCGTGACCTCACGGGCTATTGACCGGAAGCACAATCGGGAGGGAACACCGGAGCTCGACGCGTACAACGCCTACCTCGAGCAGCTCAGGCAACGCTCTGAACGCCATGATCGGCGACGATAAGACGACCCCGGCCTGCGAGCAGCACGACTGACGCAGCGTCCACATCACTTAGCCCCTGGAGCTCTTGTGCCTCGGACCCAAGACGTGGTGCTGGTGCTCGAAGGGAAGGCCTGCGGATCGCTAGCTTGCGACGAGTCGAACCGCCTCGCGGAAGTCATCCAGTGACGTCAAAGCATTATGGTTCTGATCATCAAGAAGGATCAGCGCCGGGGCTCGGGTTACGCCGACGCCAACAGCTTCGATCCGGTCGGCCTCGATGAGTGACTGCACGTCGGAGCTTTGCATGTCGGCTTCGAATCGTGCGCTGTCGAGCCCGAGCTCACGGGCAACGCCCAGATAGGTGTCCACGGTGGCACGGGTGTGCAGGCGGGGAAGTTCCTGGGCGTCCGGGCTCAGCGTGATTGCTTCCAGGAAGGGAAGGAAGCAACCCTGACGGTCTGCGGCTTCCAGTGCTGTCGCACCCAAGTGCGCCTGGTCGTTTGAGGGCAGGTGACGCGCGACGAAAGTAACGCGTCGGGAGTAGTCCGCCCGGAGGTTGGAGAGAAACTCCTGAATGGAGATGGTGCCCGGCGCGTACAGGTCGATGAATTGCACCAGAACGGCCCGCTCGTGGGAAGCGCGCGAGACCAATCGATCGCTCGCGACGATCGCGCCCCGCAAGGCACTTTGTTGTGTCGCTCGTTCAGTCGAAGTCGAAGCAGACGCTGGCCGAGGGCCGCGGGAGTTCCTCGGGGTCGCAGGCGACGGTTCGGGGTCCCGATCCGTATCGTCGCGATCGTTCGACAGGTACCCCTTGATGCCAATGAAAAAGGCAATGGAACCCAGCACCACGATGATGGCCAGGGGAATCATTGCTGCAAACCAGGGGTTCATGAAAAAGGTGCCGATCCTGTCACATCGCACGACCGCGAACGGATATGCCTGTTCACGTACGCCAGATGAGCCGTCTATCGGAACGTTCCGCTCCGAGATGGTGTCACCATGACCCATCAGATACATCGTACCGTGAACTATTTTGTAGAGCCTTTTCCCCATCGGACAGCGCATCAGGCCGAACCCAGCTTGAACCACCGCTCACCTGTCAGCGGATAGGGGCAGGTATGAGAGACGGGCGCATGTGCATGTATGGAGCGGAGGGACCGGCGGTACAGAATGCGCGGTTGAAGACGTCAGGGTTTCGCCGCTTAGCCTCCGATGTTGTCAGACGCGTTTGGCGTAGATGACGTAGTTGTCGTCGAAGAGTCCGGTGTCGGGGTCGTAGCCGTCGCAGGTGATTAGGCGGAGCTCTGAGCCAGCGGTGTTTCCGTACACGGTCAGGGTGGGGAAGTTGTCCTTGGGGTATTGCTCGCCGCGTTCAACGGCGAAGCTTGCCGTCGTGCCGTCTTCGCGGGTGATGTCGATGACGTCGCCGGCCTTGAGTGCGCGGAGGTTCGCAAAGACACCGGGGCCGCCGTCGGTGGCATTGACGTGGCCGAGCAGGACCGCGGGCCCTTGCTCGCCGGGGGTGGGGGACTGGTTGTACCAGCTGGCGGGGGCACCGGGACCGTCCGGTGGTACCTCAAGGGAGCCGTTCTCTCGCAGGCCCAATGCGAGGAGGTCTGATCCGGCGCCGATGGCCGGGATGCTGAAGGAGACGGGCGCCGATTCGGGGAGGACGTCCGGGGCGGCCGTGGTAGCGGGTGCCGGTGTCGCGGACGCACTGGGCGCCGGCGCCTGGCTCGAGGCGGAGGCATCCGCGGCGGGGGTGGCAGTGCTGCTGGGTGAGGTGCTGGGTGGGGTGCTGGTCTGTGCCTGCGGGGTAGCGGGTGCGCCGCATCCGGTGAGGAGAACAGCAGCGACCGCCGTCGAGACCAGGAGGTTTCGACGGCGGTCGCTGGGTGAACTAATCATGGTGTGAAATCGGTCCGATCAGTTCAGTGGTGCTCTGGTGTGACTAGTTGGAGCGGCGACGGACGACGTACGTTCCGCCTGCTGCTGCTGCGAGGACCAGGCCGCCGGCGAGGGCGTACATGCCGACGCTGCTGTCGGTGTCCTGTGCGACACCGGTGTCGGCGCCACCGTTGGGCATGGCGCCCATCTGGGAAGCGGCGAGGTTTCCACACAGGGCCGGGGAGGTGGCGCCGAGGGGGAGCTTGGGGTCGAGGTCGCTGGGGGAGTTGAAGACTTCCTCGGAGACGCCGGCGGTTGCGGGATCGAGGCCGTGGACGACGACGACTGCCGTGCCAGCGTCCAGTGCGTCCTGGGTGCCCTGGTTGATCTCGAAGGAACGCGAGATGGTGTAGCTGCCACCCTGGCCGCCGAGGGCGAGGTTCAGGCCCTCTTCGGGTCCGGTGGCTCCGCTGGTGGTGAGGGTGGACTGGATTCCGCCGTACTTGCCGGCACCTTCGGTGACGCTGACGATGCCATCAGCGTTGGCGTCATCGGCGGAGGTCGGGCAGGTTCCCATGGCCAGGCCGTGGATGTGCTGGACGTGGGGGTATGGGCCGTCCATGAAGGTCTCGGCGAGGCCGCTGACCTGAAGGTTGACGGTCGCGGTGGTGCCCTGGACGTCGACGGTGACGGTACCGGTGCCGGTGGTGCCGTTGAGCTGGCCCAGCGTGGACGAGTAGGAGCCGGCTGCGTGGTCGGCCATGGCGGGGGCTCCGGCCATGGCGACGACGCCAAGAGCCAGGGTCGGAACTGCGAGAAGTCGCATCTTCTTGTTCATGGGAACATCCTTCACTGTGCGGTGAGTCCGCGACCGTGGTGGGCGCGTCTGTATGTGATTCGGCACACTCTCCGTTACGGATGGGAAGTATGCGTCTCTTTTTTTCACAACAGCTTTCCCACCCCACTTCTAGGCATGAACATTCCGCCGGCGAGCTCGGTTAGGGCTGGTTAGGGCTGGTCCGAGTCTGTGATGGCTGTCGGTGAGGTGAGCTTCTTGCGCAAGACAATGATGGCGTCCCGGATCCGGCTTTTGACCGTGGGCAGTGGCACGGCCTGCCGGGCGGCGACCAGTTCGTAGGTCAGCCCGTTGTAGAAGGCGAGGTGAAGTGCTTCGCGTTGTTTGGGTGCCAGGTCTTTAAGGAGCGCCCTGACAGTGTCGTGTTCAATGCCGTCCAGTGCAGTGTCTGATGTTTGGTCGTACTCGCGGGTGAAGTTCCGTATGAAGTAGTCGGTGTCGTGGCGTGTGGCGCGTTCCTCGCTGTCCCGCTTATCCAGGGCGCGACGATGAGCCATGGTCATGATCCAGGTGTCGGGATGACCGCGCTCGGTGTCGTAGGTGTCCGCCTTACGCCAAATCTCAAAAAGGACTTCCTGTGTGACTTCCAGTGCGATTTGAGGGTTGATAAGGACCCTGGCGCACACCGCAAAGATCCCTGGCCCCATCAGGGTCAGCAGCATCTCGAAGGCCGCTTCGTCCCGGGCCACGACGCGCTCCATGAGGAGGCGTAGCCGGGCTCGCAAAGGTGGTTGCCGTGCACCGGCATCCTCGCTCAATTCGCCACTACCTCCCTTTTGTTAGACGCGCACCAACCTACGATCAGCCAGTCGACCCATGATCATTCACCTGGGTCTGCCCCAACCTCGCCCCAACCTCGCCCCGGCCTTGACACTTGCGCAGACCGGTCACGGGCGCCTCGGGTGAGACGAAGGACCACTGGTACGGACTGTTGAGGAAAATTCCGGTGCGTCTTTCAGCCCGCACACAGCTATGGGTCATAACGTCGATGCATCCTCATGTGCGAGTGAGTGACGGGGTCAGGTGCTTGGCAGCTGACCCTAGGCGGCATCCGGGGTGGAACAAACTGTTCATGGTGTTCCACCCCGGCTCCGCCCCCTTCGATCACGGCTGCAGGTAACCCTTCCACATCTCGGGTATTGATCCGATGATCGGACCAAGCCTTAGAGGCGCGTGGTTCGAATCACACCGGTCAGGGTTCCGGGCCTCGCCGGGGACCTCCGCACCACCAGGGGCTGTTCTCGTATGAACACACCGCACTACCGAACGATCCGTCTCGTGACAGGCGCACTCCTCATCACCGCCCTCGCAGGATGCGCGGTCACGGAGGAAAATCCCCTCAACGTCAACGCGGCAAGTACAAACAACCAGGGTGCTGCAGGGGAGCAGGAGGGCGGTTCTCCACTGCCCTCAAGCAGTGACACCGCAACGCCGGACGGTGCAGTAGACGGTGGGGCGACCAGTGCGGTGGACGGTACGGCAAACGATGCGGCGACTTTCATCACCGAAAGCCTTGATGATGATCCCCTAAATATTCGTGCTGATGGCGCGACCCTGTGCGGTGTGCAGCCTCAGGACAGTTTCCTGCAGTACACGATCATGCTGCACAACCCGACGCTGGAAACATTTACCTTCGACAGCATCGACCTCGTGAACGCGCAGGGATTGCGACAAGTCGATGCCAAGGTCGCACCTGCGAACCGGGAGGGCCACGGTAACCACGGTGCCTCGCCCGCACAAGCCTCGGAACATGGGAGTGCGACTCATAACGCCACTCCCACCCCGTCACCCTCGGCGTCGGAGCCCAGTACTTTCTCGGTCACGCCCGTCCCCGCTGTTGGATACAGCTTCGAACCGGATCAGCACATCAACATTGTGGTGTCTGTAGCGCTCGATGATGCCGCTACCCGCGGCACCGCCGATGATGTCCTCGTCGGTTTTTCGTCGGCGGGGCGCCAGTTCTCGGTGCCCCATGATCTGAATATCACGATCGACAGGACCACCTGCTCCTGACAAAGTAGTCCTCACTCGAGGGACATCTTGATCAAGGGACAGTAGCTTTTCGTTTGATCTGACAAGACCTTTGTAGTTCAACGAAGGCAGGGGACGACGAGTACCTGCAGAGGAAACGATCTACTCTGCATCCCACCCTTTTTAGGTGCGGCTAAAAATGCTAGCGTCGGGTCATGTTCCGGCAGCATTCCGCACCCAACCCTCCGGAGGAGTCCTTCGAAGCTGGTTCCTCGCCAGAGGCGCCTCTCCGTGAGGGCAGGACGATCTGGCTACTGGGCCCTGCGCTGGTAGCCGGGGTCGCTTACCTCGATCCAGGAAACGTCGCGAGCAACATAACTGCCGGAGCGATGTATGGATTCCTGCTGGTCTGGGTGGTCGTCCTCGGAAACGTCATGGCCTGGCTCGTGCAGTATCTTTCCGCGAAACTTGGCATCGTCAGCGGCAAAAGTTTGCCGGAAGTACTGGGGGAGCGGATCAGCTCACGCTGGGCGCGACGCGGCTTCTGGTTGCAGGCCGAGCTGGTCGCCATGGCGACAGACATCGCAGAGATCCTCGGCGGGGCGATCGCTTTGAACATTCTGTTCGACCTTCCCCTGGTCGTCGGCGGGCTAATCACCGGGGCGGTATCCCTTGCCGTCCTGCAGCTCCAGGGCCACGGCCGGCACCAAATCTTTGAACGGCTCATCATTTCGATGATGTTCATCGTCGCGATCGGCTTCTCGGCAGGAGTGTTCCTCAGCCCGCCGGAGCCAGCCGACGTCGCGGTAGGTCTCCTACCGGCCTTTGACGGCAGCCAGTCCGTCCTGCTGGCCGCGTCGATCCTTGGGGCGACGATCATGCCGCATGCGATCTATGCGCATTCGGCGCTAGCACGCGACCGCTTTCCACGGCGCCCTCAGACAGCGGTGCCACGGCTACTCAGTGCCACCCGCTGGGATGTCACAATCGCTTTGACCATCGCGGGCGCGGTCAACCTCGCCATCTTGCTCTTGGCTGCCACGTCCCTCCAGGGCCGCGATGATACGGGAACGCTGGAGGGCGCCCATGGAGCGATCGCCGAGGTCCTCGGTCCTGTCATCGCGACGCTCTTCGCGATCGGGTTGCTCGCGTCGGGTTTGGCATCAAGCTCCGTCGGCGCATATGCGGGAGCGGAAATCATGCACGGGTTGCTGCGGGTAAGGATTCCTCTGGGCACGCGGCGCATCATCACCCTCATTCCGGCACTGTTGATCCTTGCCTTTGGGGTCGATCCGACCCAGGCGCTGATCCTCAGTCAGGTAGTGCTTTCCTTCGGTATTTCCTTCGCTCTGATTCCCTTGGTCTACCTCGGTACGCGCACCGACGTAATGGGGGATCACCAGAACAGGTGGTGGACGACCCTGATTGGCGCTGTCGTCGCAGCCCTGCTGGTCACACTGAACCTGACCTTGCTCTACCTGGTTTTCACCGGTAGCGGATAACCCCACCGCAAAGCAGGCATCAGATGAAATGCGGACCGACCAGACGCCTGGGCGCTTGGCGACCACACCAGTCCTGATGCGCCGTGGGTGACGTCCCTTGACGGTTGGGAGCTCGAGTCAGGTCAATGATCGATCATTAAGCGGCCGGATCAGCGCCTGTAACCTGTTGCGTGCGGACGACGCTCTCCTCGGCAGCCCAAGGACCGGCCGCCACCAGTTGACCAACAGGAAGACAAACGGACAGTCCGCCCAAATTCCCGGCAGCTCACGACATGGAACACGGTTACTGATGACGACACAGCGGCAAGGGACCCTGCCTAATGCGGCGGTCGAGGACTACCTCAAGACCATCTATCAGCACACGGAGTGGCAGGACGAACCCATCTCTCCTTCAGTGTTGGCGTCGAAGCTCGCGGTCGCTCCAGCGTCGGTGACGGGCATGGTGAAGAAGCTTGCCGCTCTTGGGCTCGTAGCCCATGTTCCGTACGGACCCTTGAACCTCACAGAGGCAGGGACCGCCCGCGCGATAGCGGTCGTGCGACGGCACCGGCTCATCGAGACCTGGCTTGTCCGGGATCTCGGGTACGCCTGGGACGAGGTTCATGATGAAGCCGAGCTCCTCGAGCATTCCGTCTCGGACCGCCTCCTCGAGGCAATCGATGAGCGTCTGGGCCATCCCACTCATGATCCTCACGGGGACCCCATTCCCGACGCCGCTGGTAGGGCGCCGGTATCGGCGTTCGTTCTCCTCGATGATCTCAGCCCCGCCCGGCAGGGCATCGTGCTGCGTATTGACGACAGGAAACCGGAATTGCTGCGGCTTCTGGCCGTGCACAACATCCGCCCCGGCAGCGCCATCACCGTGCACGACCGAGGCGAGTACGACCTCATGATTTCCACCGAATCATCCGGACCGTGTCCTGTAATGCGCCTGAGCATCCCTGACGCGCAGCGGATCTGGGTCCAACGGCCTTCAGAAGCGGAACGTCACTGACCGTGCAGGCCGGTCCCTGCGGTGCGCCTAGCAGTGGTCGTGGCGGCCTGTGACTGGCTCGAGCTGCAGGGTGGAGTGGCGGATGTCGAAATGTTCGCTGATGCAGGCGTTGAGCTCGGCCAGGATCTGTTCGGCGCGGCCGCTGGTGAACGCGTCAGTGTCGATTTGTACGTGCGCGGTCAGTGCCGGCAGGCCTGAGGTGATCGTCCAGGCATGCAGATCGTCCACGAGGACGACGCCGGGTACTTCTTCCATGTGCCGGCGGACCTCGGCGAGATCCGTTTCCTCCGGCGTCGCCTCCAGAAGCACCAGGACCACGGCCTTGAGGAGGCTATAAGCGCGGGGAAGGATCAGGATGCCGATGGCAATGCTTGCTAGGCCGTCGGCTCGCGCGAATCCGGTGAGCCCGATGACGAGGGCCGCGACGATGACAGCAATGGATCCGAGCATGTCGCCCAGGACCTCGAGGTAGGCGCCGCGGACGTTGAGGCTTTCCTTCTGCCCTCCCATGAGCAGCCGCAGGGCGAAGAAGTTTGCGATCAGCCCCAGCGCTGCCGCAATCAGCATGACGGGGGCGTCGACCTCCACCGGTGCCAGGAAGCGCTTCGTCCCTTCAATCAGCATCAGTACGCCGATGACGCCAACGATGAGGCCGTTGACGAGGGCCGCGAGCACCTCGACCCGCTTCCACCCGAAAGTGCGTCGCTCCGTGGCCGGCCGGGCCGCGAGCCAGGTGGCAAAAATGGCAATAGCCAAGCCAAAGGAATCACTGAGCATATGACCGGCGTCGGCCAACAGGGCCAACGACCCCGACACGGCCGCGCCCACCACCTCGACCACCATGACCGAGAGCGTGATGGTCAGAGCGGCGACGAGGCGGCCCCGATGGGCGCCTCCTGCTGTCAGGCCATGGGAGTGTCCATGCCCGCTACTCTTGCCATCATTCCTACCACCACCCTGTCCATCACCCTTGCCAGCATTTCCACCAGCGCCACGCCCGCCATCGGGCCCACCATGACCTGAGTGACTGCCGTGCCCGCTCATGTCGACACCACAGGATCCGAGAGGACAGCATCTCCTGCGAGTCGGCGCCCGCTCGACGCCGTCGGTGCCAGGGGTGCATTATCGAGCGGGCGTGCTGCGGACACTAACGGGTTGTCGTCGTGGTGGCCCTGGTGAGAATCGTCCTGAACACCGGGGGTGACGAGGCGTTCACCAGCGTGCAGCAAATCATCGAGACCGGGATGAGCAAGCCGGTACAGGGTCGCTCGCCCCTCGGGAGTCGCCGCAACGAGCCCTGCGTCCCTGAGCAGCGCCAGATGCGCCGAGACAGTCGATTGCGCGAGGCCGAGGTGCGCCGAAAGCTCTCCGACCCGGTGGGGTCCGTCGGCCAGGCAATGGATCAGTGTCAGTCGGGAAGGCTCGGAAAGGGCCCGGAAGATACGGGCTACATCCTCATGCTGGTGCATCTCATAATTGATCGCCATACAACGTTTATATCGTTACGTAGCGATGATAGCAAACGGCGTGCCGCTCTACTCTTCGGGCGACGACCGAGATGAGTCAGTGATCTGTTGCAGCAACCGGTCCTTCAGCTGCTGCCGGAGACGTCGACGTGCCAGAAGTGCGGCCAGGGCGGCGGCCCAGGCAACGCACAGGAAAGCCAGCGCGGCATAGAAGAAGGCGGAGGAAGGAGGCTCGGCGGAGGCCGTGCCACTAAAGAGCAGCGGTCCGAAGTACCACAGGAGAAAGGCTGCGCTCATGAACGCAGCGAGAGCCGCTATGAGCATCAAGGGTTGCCGACGGGATCGCGTTCCATTGGTCGCCAGCCCGATGGGCAAGAGAAGCACGCCCATGAACGTGAGCGCTGGGCCGAAAGCAAACACCGTCGAGGACAGTGCGCCTGCAAGCATCAGCAGCAGTGCAACAGCCACGATTCTGCGGTGCACCAGTGGTAAGCGAATGGCATTCGGACCGGCGGTGAGCAGCGCCTGGGCAAGATGTGCAGTGATCTGGTGCTGGCTCGGAATGGGATGCGCTGGAAGGTGCATACCGGGCTCCGGCGAGTTCATAGAGATAGCTGAGGTGGCAGTAGCTGGGGTTGTGGTAGCTGATGAGTCGGATACGGGTGCCGGTGAAGTATCTGCTGGAACGATCATGTTGTCGATGAGCAGTGCGGGCAAATTCTGCGGGACAGGCTTCGACGGGGCTTTCCGGGCGCCGCTTCTTACGAGGGTGATACTGGCATAGGGCGCCAGGTCCGCCAGGGATCGTTCGGTTCGTTGCCGGAGCTCCACCATATCGGCGTCAGTGCGGGCGAAAAGCAGTTCGATGTTCACGAAGTGAGTGACCTTTAGACAGTGGTGCGGGATGGGCAGGTGCTGCGCATTGATCTTTGGCAGCCACCTCTGAGGTCTGCTCCCGCGTCCGCATGAGGGGCGGACGCGGGAGCAGGAGCCGGCAGTCGGATGAGTTGCGCTTCCTAGCGTTTGTTCAGGAGTCGTCGCGTGAGCAGCGCCAGGACGGCTGCGATCAGGATGCCGCCGATCGCAAGATAGATGACGACGTCCGGCAGTCCGCCGGATGAACCGGCCGGATCGGCGGCCTGTGGTGATGCAGATGCGGTATCGCCGGTCTCTGCGCTTGGGGCGCTCGACTCACCCGCTGATCCGCTACTGTCTGCGGATCCTGTCTGAGCGGTGGTGCTCGTGAACGAGTAGGTCCCTTCAATGGGGTGGTCGTCGGAGGAGACAACCCGCCATTGTGCTGTGTAGGTGTCGGCCGGTGCACCTGGTCTCAGGGGTTGACTCACCGTGTTGTTCACTACCCGGGCAGGGCCTTCTGACCAAGTGGTGCCGGTGCTGTCCGAGACGATGATGTCCGCTCCGATGCCCGAGGGCGGGTTCGTGAAGGTGAGGACGATTTCAGTGGGAGCCACCTCAAGACTCGCGTTCGCCGCGGGAGAACTGGCAGCCAGCTCGTCATGCGCAGTGGCCGCACCGATTGGGCCCAGCAGCAGCAGGGTAGAGACCAGGACGAGGCCGGTCATCCGTGCGAAGCGTCCCGGTCGGCGTCGAAGGCCAGCCGTGGAAACGGAAACGGAAACGGATGGGGAGGTGGTGGATGGTCGTGATGTCATGAGTGTTCCTTCCGGACGAAGCCAGGGCGGGTGGCGCAGGGACGGCACCCCACCCTGGCTTCAGCGCCTTTAGTTCTGACGGCGACCGCGGGTACGGGCAAGGGCCAGAGCGCCGGCTAGGAGTCCCAGGACACCTGCGCCCAGACCGATCCATCCGACAGTGGTGCCCGTCGTGTCGGTCGTGGTGGATGCCTGCTCGGTGGCGACCTCAGTGGTGCCTGCCGCCGCCTCTTCAGTAGCTTCGGTGCTGGATTGAAGGGTCGCGCAGGCAACCAACCGACCACGTGCATGCACGAAAGATCAGTCGACCGCTACTTTCCGGAGCATGGGCTCCGGGGGACCTCGTCGCACATCGGCAGGCACATTCCGTCGGGCGGGGGGAGCGACAGGCCGTTCGGCGTATTCGGGCAGCTTTGGTCGACCGGTTACCGGCACCGGCACCGGGAGTCCGATCAAAGGCCGCAGCCAAGCCAGAAGGGACCAGAAAGCGTCCTCACCTCGTGAGAGGACCCACACCATTACGGCGACGGCCAGTAGGTGTCCGATCACCATCACCGGCGCCGCGCCACTGTCGATCAGGTGCGGGACAAGGTGCTCGGATGCCGACCCCACGGGTGAGCACTGCGTCACGAGCGCCGCATGATCCACTCCGGCGCCGTGAGTGCCCTGGGGTGTGCAGGACACCGGGCCGGAAAGCATCTCGAAGGCGTGATGCAGGAGGACCTGCCCGCCCACGAGCAGCCCGCCCAGGACCGGGAGGGACAGCCTGTGTCGGGCTAAGAAGGCGACCGGCACCAGGGCGAATACTGCCAGCCCTGCAAGGAGCGGCCAGGCAGGCAAGGAGCCTGCACCTGTTACATGGGCACCGAGGGCAAGGGACATCATGCAGGAGGTCACGATGATGGACCGGACAAGGCGTGCCGAAGCAGTGACCTGCATGCCGCCGTCCTTTCTCGTCCCCGTCAGTGGTTGACACTCCACTTAACGTTCGACCTTGCTCGTTCTTGCCCTGCTGACATTACCGCCACACGCCTGCCGTCCGTGCTGTCTCTTCGTTCCCGGACGCGTTGCGGACCGCCTGAGCTCACGGCACTTTCTACGCAGGGCTGCCAGTTCTATGGCGCCTAGATGGGCTGTAAGAAGGGATCGCGTCCAACAGCGCTCTACATGCGAGACCTTGTATGCCCCACCCATCATCGATACAGAGGACGGTGTATTGTTTGGGTGTGAAAACTTTGCAGCATCCGGCAGTCCTCGCGAAGTTCGGGTACGCCTTGTCGGATCCAACCCGTGCACAGGTGCTTCTGACGCTGAGGGAAGGTCCCGCTTACCCCAGTGACTTGGCTGAGCTGGCTGGGGTGAGTAGGCAGAGCCTGTCGAATCATTTGACGTGCCTACGCGGATGCGGGCTGGTCGTCGCCGTTCCCGAGGGTCGCCGGGTCCGGTACGAGTTGGCCGACCAAAAGCTAGGTGTTGCGCTGAGAGCCCTGCTCGACGTCGTTGCTGTCGCAGATGCCGAGTGCTGCTGTACCACCAAGGAGAACCACATCGACGGAAGGGCCTGCTGCTAATGAGCACTCACACCCCGCCCGCGGCAGTGCAGCCAGTACGCTCCGCCCCGACCGCGGCACGGCGCGCGGTCCTGTCCCGGCGCATCCGCCTCTTCGTGGCCGCGACAATCACTTATAACGTCATTGAAGCGGTCATCGCGATCAGCGCCGGTACGATCGCGTCCTCGAGCGCCCTGATCGGTTTCGGGCTGGACTCGATCGTCGAGGTCCTCTCGGCGGCCGCGGTGGCCTGGCAGTTTGCCGGACGCGACCCGGAGGCGCGTGAGAAGACCGCGTTGCGACTGATCGCGTTTTCCTTCTTCGGCCTTGCAGCGTTCGTGACGTTCGACGCAGTCCGGACCCTGCTCGGCGCGTCCGAACCCCAGCACTCCTTGGTCGGGATCATCCTCGCCGCTGTAAGTCTGGCCGTTATGCCGTTCCTGTCCTGGGCACAGCGCCGGGCTGGGCGCGAACTGGGTTCCCGCTCCGCCGTCGCTGACTCGAAGCAGACCCTGCTGTGCACCTACCTGTCCGGCGTCCTGCTGGTGGGCCTACTGCTTAACAGCACCCTCGGCTGGTCCTGGGCCGACCCCATTGCCGCCCTGGTCATCGCCGCCGTCGCCCTCAAGGAGGGCCGCGAGGCCTGGAAGGGTGATTCCTGCTGCGCACCATCGTTCGGAAACCTTGATGAAGATGGACGCGTTGATACCTGTGGAAGCACCTCGGACGGTGGCACTGACTCGTGCTGCAGTACCGACACCACGGCAAGCTCAGCCACTTCAAACACCAATACTTCCCTAGGGACCTCGAAGCTGACGCTGACGGCACGGCCGACAGGACCTGGTGCCACGCCAGGGCCGGTCGCAGGCATGACGTCGACCGCGAAGGCGCCCTGCACCTGCTGCACGCACGACTAGAACGCCGAGTAGGACCAAGTTCACCAGTAGTTCCCTGCACTCGGCCGGGAACGAGCACGACCACGCAGTTCCATGACGAGGAGACACCACCGTGCCGACCCCCGCCCCCGCACCGACGACCACTCCTGACGCGAAAAAGGGCATGAGCCTGCAGAACCGGGTCGTGACCGGATTGCTCGCCGTCGTCGCCCTTGTCATCGGTTTGGTGATCATCTTCAACACGCTTGGTAAAGATGAAGGCGAGACCACCGGCACGACGTCTACCTCGGCCGACGTCGTCCGTGAGGACAGCCACCGCTTGTCCCAGGCGCCCGACGAAAAAGCCGTTCTAGTTGAGTTCCTCGACTTCGAATGCGAAGCCTGCCTCGCCGCGTACCCCCTCGTGGAGGACCTCTCCGAGGAATACGGGGAGAACCTGACCGTCGTCGCCCGCTACTTCCCGCTTCCCGGACACCCGAACTCTGAAACCGCAGCCGCCGCCGTCGAAGCTGCAGCGCAGCAGGGAAAGTTCAAGGACATGCACTCCGTAATGTACGAGAAGCAGACCGAATGGAGCCATACCAACGAGGACCGTTCCCCGGTCTTCCGTGGCTACGCCGAGGAGCTGGGACTGGACATGGCCGCCTACGACGCTGCCATCGCCGATCCCGCAACCATGGAGCGGGTCAACATCGACAAGAACGACGCCATCGCCCTGAACGCAGAAGGTACCCCAACGTTCTTCCTCGAAGGCCGGAAGATTCAGCCTGCCTCCGCCGAGGAATTCCGTAGCCTCATCGAAACTGCTATCGAGGACTAAGGACCATGGTTCAGACCAGTAGCGACGTCGGAGCGCCCCCCGCACGCGGGCAGGATGAGCTGACCGCCGTGCCCGGGTTCGCCCGCCGGATCCCCTTCGGGATCATGCTCGTGGTTACCGGCATCACCGGCTGGGTCGCCGCGGGGATTCTGATCCTCGAGAAGCTTCAGCTTCTGCAGGACCCGGACCACGTCACGAGCTGCGACATCAACCCGTGGGTGTCCTGCGGACAGGTCATGGAGACCTGGCAGTCGGAGCTCTTCGGCTTCCCCAACCCCTTCATCGGTCTCGTGGGATTCACCGTCATCATCACCACCGGCATGGGCCTGCTCGCCGGCGCCCGGTTCGATCGCTGGTACTGGGTGGGCGTGCAGGCAGGTGTCACGCTCGGTGCGGTGTTCGCGACCTGGCTGTGGAGCCAGGCCCTGTTCGAGATCTACATCCTCTGCCTCTACTGCATGATCGTCTGGGCGGCGATGATCCCCCTGTTCATCCTCACCACCGTCCGGAACCTGGTCCACGGCGTCATCCCCGCACCCGCCGCCCTCACCCGATGGCTGGCGGCATGGATCGGACCAATCATTATCCTGGCCTACATCGCGGTCGCGGCCTCCGTGTTCTTCCGCTTCCTCCACGTCTTCACCTGAAGTCACCGCCAACCTCCCCGGCGCCTTCGTAAACTCACTCAACCCCATGCAGTCAATGGAAGTGAGGCCACCCGTGTCCCTGCAGGCAACATCACTGCTCGCGCTGGTCCTCTACGCAATTGGCGTCATCACCATGTTCGGGGTCCGGTCCTGGATCCACCGGCGCAGAACTGGGTCCACCGGTTTCCATGGCACCAGCGGAACACCCGGGTCTCTCGAGTGGTGGGGCGGCATTTTGTTCATCGCAGCGATGGTGCTCGGCGCCGCAGGTCCCGCCTTGGCCCTCGCCGGCGTCGTTATCCCACACCGACTGCCCGGCCTCGCGTGGGCCGGGTTCATCGTCGCCGTCATAGGCTTTCTGGGCACACTGGCCGCCCAAAGCGGGATGGGCGCTTCCTGGCGCATCGGCGTCGATGCCACCGAACGTACCGACCTCGTCACCACCGGCTTGTTCGCCCTGATCCGCAATCCCATCTTCACGGCCATGCTCACGACCATGAGCGGCATCGCGCTCATGGTCCCCACTCTGGTCAGCGCGGCCGCGCTGGCCTGCCTGTTCCTTGCCGTGGAGATTCAGGTCCGATTCGTCGAAGAGCCCTACCTGGACCGCACCCATCGCAGCACCTATGCCGCTTACACGGCGAGGGTCGGTCGCTTCCTGCCATGCATCGGCCGAACACGGTCGGCCAAAGTTCCGACCGTGGAACGACCAGGACCGCATAAAGGCGATCCTTGATCACTAAGCCGTTGGCGACGCTATCAAGGCCCGCTCTCGTTTCACCGATAACATAGGTTATGTCAATCTGTAGTCTGCGTATCTCATCTGATGAATCATTTGGGCCCTCTCCCGCACGGTTCCGCCTCGTGTACCTGAGGCGCCCTGCGCCGCGGTGTTCAGCG
>NZ_JBXAVU010000009.1:0-38808 GCF_057291175.1 Arthrobacter sp. UYP4 | reverse complement strand
ACCATCGCTGCAGCTACGGGAGGCGCGGCAGCAGCCGCACCAGCAGCTGCACCGCCACCGGCGGCCGCGCCGGCCCCAGCGCCTGCTGTACTGCCGGCCCCAGCGGTGGTGCTCGTTGCTGATCCGGTCGGCACTGCTTTCGAACCGCCGCCGGTCACGTCTGCACCCTTCGGTGCAGCACCATCGCCGCTGCCGTCCCCGCCACCCTTGGGTGCGGACGATGACTTCTCCGACTTCGCCGCAGGTCCCTGCGGTGGTGCCTGGCTACCGAAGCCCTGTCCTCCACGCGGCGTGCGAGACGCACCCTGCGGTATTGCCGCGCCCAGTGCTGCGAAGCCCATCGCGGCCCCACCACCGCCACCGGAGGACGCCATGGCACCCAGCGCCGGGCTGAGGAAGCCGATGAGGACCGGCAGAGCGACAACAGACGCGAGGATCAGCATGAGGCCAGCGGAGAACTGCAGGAGAGCCTGCCCGGAGAACAGGCCCGAGGTCGTCATCTGGATACCGGTCGCATAGATCAGTGCGGCGGCTGGCTTGTAGAACGCGAAGGCCAGGGTCCACGCGATGATCTTGCTGAACCAGGTCTTACCCGTCTCGGTGTTCATGAACGCCGCTGACAGGGGCAGGACACCCGCGATGAGAAACAGCATCGCTGTCCGGAGGACCATGAGCATGATCTGCACGATGTTCACCAGCACCGCGAGCAGCCCGCCGACGATGATGAGCATCTGATTACCCATCAGGAACGTCGCACTGGAGGTGCCCGTGTCCTCCATGCCCAGAAGCATCTGAACATCAGCCTGGAAATCGTCTCCCACGCCGGCACTGATGATCTGTTCAGCCAGAGCGTCCGTAGCTCCAAGGAGCACGTTGAGGAGAACGACACCGGAGGCTGTCACGATGGCCAGCGTCAGCAGTCCCTTGAGCAGGTCCTGTGCCGGCTCGGCCCGCTGTGACCACACCATACGGACACCGGCGACGATCATGCTGATAGCCGCCAACGCGAGGGTCAAATAGAACGTCTGATCCTGCACGAACCCCACGGCCGGGGCCGAAGAGGCAGCTCGTCGAGGAACGATGAAACCGACGAGGGAAGTCGCTCCACCAACAAGGGCAGCCCCACCGAACACAATCGTGGCCGTGTTCACCAGGCCCGCACCATCACCACGTCGAGCATTCGTCACCAGCGTGATCCCCAGCAGGATAATGGCGATCGTACTGATACCCAACCCGATCCACGTCGCATAACCGAGGATCGTGGCAACCTGATCGTTGAACGCACCCCCAGCGGGAGCATCCGCGGAACCAGTGGCCCCAGTCGTCAGATCACCAGCGTCAATCGTCGTCCACAGCGTTCCCAGCTGAGCGATCGTCGCAACCAGCGCCGCCTGAACAGCATCAGCCAGCGCCTCAATTGCGTTCCCAGCTGCACCAGATACGGCATCTGAAACGCCGTTCTGGAGCTTGCAGCCAGTATCAAACCACTTGCACTCTTCTTCACCCACTATTGGGTCCCCAAGGGATGTAGCCAGAGAGGTTACTGATCTGACCCTCAACCGGGCCACCAGACCCGTCATCTTTCAGCTCGAAGTACCAATCACCGTCCTGCCAGACGATGTTTGCCGACGTAGTTTGGTAGACCTCTCCATCACCGCTGTCCCCAGCAAGAACTACCTCGACAGTCGCTCGATCGGCCGAGTACGACAACAGGCGGAAGCCGGCTACTTCGATGGGAACAGTGGATGTACCACCGGTGCTCAATCGCTGTTCTAAACCCTCGAGTGTTGTTTGTTTCCCTACCCCGTCGAGAACCAAGGCACGCGTCGTTTCTAGGAGCAGTTCAGTGTCTCCGCTGGCTGCCAACATGCCGGTGACAGTCATCAGTGCACCTTCGGGTGTGTGGGAGTAGCAGGAGCGCACCCCGGTCTGTTCGTCCACGATGCCTGGTCCGTGTTCGGCTGACTTGGGTGCTGCAATTCCACCGATGAACTCCCACTCAACATCTTCGGGTGCAGCGGTGAGAGTCGTTCCTCCGGCGGCGTCCAACCCGCACACGGACTCGTCCGATGCTGCCAACGACGCGGACGGGGTGGGTGTAGCCGCCTGCGTCTGAGTCGGTGGTGCAGCCTCGGATTCGTCGTCGTTGCCGGCCCAGATGAAGAGGATGATCCCGACGATGATGAGCAGCAGGACGGCGATCGCTGACATGAGGAAGCGGGGTGCGGCCCACCAGACGTTCTCGGTTTCTTCGGTTTCGGCCATGACTACTCCTGTAGGTAGGGCTGATTCTGCAGGGTGGTCAGGCTGTGCCGCCGCCGGAGATGAAGGTCAGCAGTGAGGCCCCGCCGGAGATGAGGGCGACGGCGAGGACGATCTTGATGATCCCTGAGATCTCCTGCGTGGTTTCGCCGCGGCTGGAGTCGAACGCCATCTTGCCGCCGACAACGAGGAGGCCGAGGACGCAGATGCCCAGGGCGATCCACTTGCCGACACCGACCATCCGGTTCCAGGCGTCCCCGATGCCGGGAGGGGCGAGCGGTCCGCTGTCGGGGAGGGTGTTCGCGTTGATCATGACGTCCTGTGCAAGGAGGAGCAGCTGCATGGGTCTAATTCCTTCCAGAATTAAGGTTGTCGATGACCTCACTGAGACTGGTGAGGACGTTCCTTGGCTCGCGGGCCAGCGACTCAGGGTCGACTGTGCCGTAGAGCCGAAGCTCTTCTATCCACGGCAGCGTCCACGTTTGTGGGACACCGCCGGCGGTGATGCGGGTCAGGTTGTGCAGGGCCTTCGGCAGTTTGCCGGGTGCATCTGCAATCACGACGAGGCCGCGCAGGGTGATGGTCGGGTGGGAGCCTGCCGCCCAGTCGCGGGCGGCGAGTTGGGCGGCTTTCAGCCCTCGATGGTTCTGACGGGCGACGAGGAACACATCGGCAGGAGGCACGGACAGGTTCGTGGATGGGTCGGCGGCCGAGCGGGAAGGCCAGCGGTGGTGGCAGGGTACCCCACCCAGGAGATGGGCCATGGTGTTCTCACCGGCTCCCCCGTGCACACCAAGCCAGAAGACCTCGGGGTTGTCCGTGATGAAGCGGGCCATCCCCTCGCCTGCGGCGAGGCCAAGGATGCCCTGCTGGGGTCCAGTAACACCGCGTAGAACCTCAACGGCGTCACGAATCTCGGTTTCCGTGACCACAGGCGCCTCAACGGTCTCGCGCGTAACGAATCCACCCCACCGGTTGTTCATGTAGCGCTTCCCCCAACTGGCTTCCCATAGACTCGACTACTGATCATAGTAAGGCAACTTAGAGGAGCGAAAGACCAGAATGAGGAACAAGATGCTGATGTGTGGTGGAAGTAAGGTTTCCGTGTATTGTTCCCACTACAGGAACTGGGGCGGTCATTGTGTCTAAAGCTCTTGACCGTCTCTTCGCGGAACTGCCCTCGCGGCTCAGTGTCGATCAGCTCACCGACATTCTTGGACTGTCGGACAAGTCGGTGACGTATCGCTGGCTGCGCGAGGGTCGGGTGCCGGCGATCAGACTGGGCGGCACCTGGATCATCTTTCGGGATGACGTCCGGGAGCACCTCGAGGCGAGCTACAACACGCGCCCCGGTTTCAAGGCAGCAGCGGAGCACAATCCACCAGAAGACTGAGGGGACATATGACGGCGGAAGCACTGACCAGACCGGTATGCACGGCAACCATCAAGGATGACGACACAGTGAGCGTCACCATCGATGGCGTCGACCAAACCTTCGGCTCCATGCCCGAAGCCATCGGCTTCCTCGCCAGCACGGCCGGCGACCTCGGACGCCCCGTCAAAGTCACCGCCCACGACCCGTCATCGACAACGCAGCCGGAAACCTACCTCATCGTCAACGAAGACGGTTCCGTCGACGCAGACACCAGCGTGCCCGTGAAGAAGCGGCCCCCACGCCGAACCACTCCCCGTCCCACCAAGGCAGCAGCTGCAAGCCAGCCCGAAACCCCATCAGAGAATGAAGATGCTGGGGCAGTGCAGCCCACTGCCGTCATTGGTGCCCATTTCGTGCCTGACATCGCAGCAGCGGACGCAGCCGACGCTGCCAGAACTGGACAACGGCCGGCGGTCGAGGCTCCACCTGAGGCGCATTCCGCTCTTCCCATCGAGCAAGAGGTCCCGACCTCCTCCCCCGAGCCTGCACTGGTCTCATCGGCACCGCAGGAACCACAGGTACCGCCGGCCGCGCCCACCGCCGTCCAGATCGAGCCGGGGCACGAGCGAATCAAACTGCGCCCGGAGGTGAAAGCCGAGAAAACTGAGAAAACCGGAGCGCCGGCCCGCGAGGGGTTCCGGGGCTGGCTGAACGCCACGTTCAAGGCGAACCTCGCCGCCTCCCCTGCAGAGCAGGCAACACGAGTGCGTCGGGCACGCATCCAGCGGCCACTAGAAACCCACTGCACCATGGCCGTTGTCCAGCTCAAGGGCGGGGCGACGAAGACCACCGTTGCCTACCACCTGGCCGCGACCTACGGGCGGATCCGCGGAGGGAACATCCTCGCCGGTGAGTTCAACGAGAACCAGGGAACCCTCGGTGAGCGGGCCCTCGCAGGCTCCCACGACCGCACCACACTGGACCTGATCCGCAACCTCGGCACCGTCACCCGGCGCACCAGCGACCTCGTGCGCTACATCCGGCCGCAGGGCGACGACCGCATCCACGTCCTTGCGTCGCCGCCCGAGGGCGCTGACCGGCGCCGCGTCGACGGCACCTCGGTAAAAGCCGCCCACGATGTGCTGCTCTCGCTCTACAACCTGATCCTGCTCGACACCGGCAACTCAGCCCAGGCATCGACCTGGCGGGCGGCCGTCGACGTCGCTGACTCGCTCGTGTTCGTCGCCCAGAACAAGGCCGACGACTTCCGTCTCCTCGAGGCGACCATCGAGGGCGTCAAAGCCCAAGGCCACGCTGACAAGTTCTCCCGCTCGATCCTGGTCATCACCAACACCGCGCAGCCCAACACTGAGCGCCTCGCCCAGCTCAAGGAGTACGGGGAGAGCATCGGCCTCGCGGCCGTCGTCGTCGTGCCGTTCGACCGGTCCCTGCAGGAGGGCCAGAACTTCGACTACGAAGCCCTCAACCCGGCCACACGCCGGGCCTACGAGGAAGCAACAGCCGCTCTCACCGACCAGCTCTAGACGCACCAGCCGATCGGTCTGCAGCCCGGTCTCACATGCAGTTCTCGGTCCAGATTTATTGCAGGGGTTAGGAAGGCATGGCAGGGGGGAAAGCCATCGGGTGCGGCATCGCCGCCCTCACCGTCGTACCCATCGGCGCGGTCGTAGCCATGACCATGCTCGTCGCCGGCATCGCCGAAGACGAGGAAGCCGCCCAGCTCCAACGAGCATCCTGCACGGTCTCCGAGAACACTTCCGGGGACGCGGGTGCGAAACCCGGTGCCCTGCGGGCCGTTCCGAACGGTTGGGGGCCCCTGGTTGAGGCGGCGGCGAAAGAGGCGGGCGTTCCTGCCAGCGTCGTCGCCGCTCAGCTGAACCAGGAGTCCGGGTGGAACGAGAACGCCACCAGCCCCGTCGGAGCCCAGGGCATCGCCCAGTTCATGCCCGCGACGTGGGCTGCCTACGGCAACGGCGGTGACCCGTTCTCCGCGAAGGACGCCATTCCCGCCTACGGGCGGTACATGGCCGCACTGAAGGAGGAAGTGCAGTCAATCGCAGGCGGGGATGCGAACCTGCTCGTGCAGCTCACCCTCGCTGCGTACAACGCCGGCCCGGGAGCCGTGCAGCAGTACAAGGGCATTCCCCCGTACCAGGAGACCGAGAAGTACGTCAGTGCCATCCTGGACTCTGCTCAGAGCGGGTTCTCCATGGACTGCAAGGCACCAACCGGTGGCAAGCCGTGGGACGGCGACCTTGGAGACGGCGAGTGGACCACTCCCCTGCCCGGAGGCGTCTTCACCTCCGGCTACGGGAAGCGCAACGTCATCGGCCTGCCCGCTTGGGCGCAGGATCACGTCGGCGTGGATATTTCCTCACCCGGCGCCGGCTACGGCAACGGTGGCCCCGTCGTTGCACCCACAGACCTCCGCATCACCGGGTTCAACGACAAAGACGGGTGCGTGATTGCCAAGGAGGACGGCGACGACCCTGACTTTGGGTTCGCGTTCTGCCACCTCAACGCCTACTCGGTGGAGGTGGGCGACAAGCTCAAGCGCGGCGACATCGTGGGCACCGAGGGCAACAAGGCCGGACTCGGCAGTGTTCCTACACATCTACATTTCGAGATTTATACACCCGAAGCCCCCGACGTCACCTACCCGTACGAAGGCTTCAACATCGACCCCGAACCGATCCTCAAAGAGAAAGGCGCGTGGCCAGCATCATGACCCCGACACCCACGCACCACCGACCCACACACCGGCACCTACCCCGCCGCGCGGCGGCCGTGCTGTGCCTGGTCCTGCCTCTCACGCTTTCAGCCGTCGCCTGCACCAACAACGAGGGCCAAGCAGGGTCGACGCTCGAGCCGACGCCCACGACCATCTACGAGGGCTCCTACACGACGGCGGCCGCCGAGGACATGATCGGCAACGGCACCTTTCCCATGCCGGCTGACGCCGACCGGACCAACGTTGAGTCCACAGCCGAGGTTGCCGCCCTCATGCTGCACTCGTGGGACACCACAACTGACACGACGCAGACAGCAGCTGCCATCCGTGCGATCCCGCTGATGAGCAACGAATGGGCGACCAACCAGGTCGAACCCGAACGCAACGGCGCACAAGGCGAATGGCTTGAACCGGCTAAGCACCAGGCCTACAGCGCACCCTCGATCGTCCCAGCCCCCGGCGACGTCTCCCAGGACGTAGCCGACGACAAAGCCATCCGGGCCTACGACGTCAGCTGGCGATGGATCAGCCGTAACGGAACCGACCTCACAACCACGGGCCGGCAGATCGCCACGATTTACCTCGAAAAGCATGACGGCCGCTGGGACGTCGTAGGCCACCAGTTCCAGGACATGGGCTTATGAGAAGGGAAACAACTGTGTGCGACACGCCGCAGCCTTCCCACTTAACGCAATCTGATTCAGGTTTGATCTGTCTTACAGGTTCAACTGGAAGAGGGATCATGGCACAGCGCAGCAAAGGTGAACGCCACGTCATCACCGCCCGACTGCCGATGAGCGACGCCCAAAAGCTCGCCGCAGTCGTCGCAGCGACGGACGAGAACAGGAGCGACCTGGTCGCCCGTCTCGTTCACAGCTACCTCGAAACCATTGACCTCGACGCAATCAGTGGCCAGGAGGAACTTCAGTTCAGTAAAGCTTCATAAAAAAGAAGGCCCGCCGTAGCGGGCCTTCTCATATCCAAGAATCCAAGCTTCCCACCGTCTTATCCGCCAAGACTGCCGGTGAGTAGCTCAACCGAGTGCGTCCTTTTCAGGTCGTACCCTCTGCCGAAAGTGTACACCGAGTGCTTGAAGCACCTCCAGCTACTTATGCCGCGCCACGCCGTGATGAATCGCACGCCGATGCCGGGTGGGCCCTTGCAACTTTGATCGCGGGTCAGCCGTACTACCGCCTCGGACGGTGGAAGGACGGCCGGTTCCAGTACCCGCGGCCCACTACTCCTCTGCTGATCACCAGGACGCCCCCTGCACGACCCGCGGCGGTCATGCTGCACGACGTCGACGGCTCTGTCCGGACACTCGTCCTTGACCTCGACACCTCCAAGGCCCGCAAAGCCGTCGTCGACGACGACGCCCGACGCCTCGCAGGCATCCTCAGTACCGCCGGCCTCGCCTTTGTTGAGGACACCTCCCCTAGCGGCGGCCGCCACCTGTACGTCCCACTGCAGGAACCCCTCACCGCGGCCGAGGCACGGCAGCTCGTGGAGGCCCTCGGGCGTCACGCAGCGAGCCTTGATCCGAGCCCTCACCAGAACGTCGTCCACGGTTGCATCCGTGTTCCGGGATCTGCGCATAAGTCGGGTGGCCACCAACGCTTGGTCACGCCGCTGACGGATGCTTACGGCATCCTTACCCGCCGTAACTCCGCCAGTGCGGTAGCCGCGCTGCGTAAGGCCTTGGCACCGGAGCTGTACCGCCTCGAGCAGAAGCGCCGAGCAGATATACGCGCAGCGACCGCGACTGCAGCTGTGCAAGCCGTCGCCAACCGTGGCGCAGCACCTGCGGCCGGGAGTGAGCGCCCGCTGCGCGTTGTAGCCCGCACAGGGCTCTACGACACCAGCCGCTACGCCAGCGATTCAGAGGTCCGCATGGCGGTCCTGAACCACTTCGCCGCCTGCCACTGGACCCTCGACCAGGTACGCGCTGGCATGGCCGACCAGTTCACCGGCCTCGCCGCTCTCTATGGCACCAAGATCGACCGGCTCCTGTCCGTCGAATGGGCTAAAGCCCAAGCCTTCACCGCCACCACAACCCCAGCGAAAGACCCCTCCCAGCGAGCAGGGAAGAAGACTGCGCACAAATACGACACAAGCCCTACTTCCATCACGGGGGGCAGTCCCAAAGCCACCACGCATCAGAGTTCCCAGCTCAGCCAGCTCTCGCTTCATCAGCTCGTGAACGACCTCGAGAACGTCCTCTATGCGTTGCTCGACTACCGGTTCATGGAACGGGGCAGGGAAGGCATAGGTCTCCGATTCCTCATTCGTGCCGTGCTGGCGTACATGCGGACCATGGAAACGAACATCCTCGACGTCGGATGCCGCACCTTCGCCCTTGCCCTCGGTAAGAACCACGACACCATCGCGCGCCTCCTCCCCGTCCTGGAGCACGCATCAGCAGGTATCCTCACCCGCATCGACCGCGGACGCGGCCGCAACGCCGACACCTACGCCGTACAACTCCCCCAGCACTTCGAACAGCTCGCCCGCGACCTCACCTGGCGCAAAGGCAAGATCCACGCCATCCGGCCCGTTTTCCGGGTCCTCGGAGACGTCTCAGCCCTCGCTTTCGAGGCCATCGAACGTGGTCGCCACTCCCCCACCACCGCAGACCTCACCCGCACCACCGGCATCTCACGCCGGGCTCTCACCGACCATCTCACTCGCATGGAGTCCCTGCAGATGATCCGCCGGCACCACGGACGCTGGGAACTTGTAGCCACCACCAACCTCGCCCAGCTCGCGGACCGCCTCGGAGCCACCGAAGACCGCGAAGCCCAGCTCACCCGCTACCGCAAGGAACGCGCCGCCTGGCACGCATGGCTCGACCGGCACATGGTCCCCCAGCTCGAAGAGCACGATCTGTACGACGCGAAGGTGGATGAGTACTGGCAACCGCCCATCGAGGACGAGTACGAGCATCAACGCTTTTTCTGGACCGCCGCCTGAACGGCCACAGGACCTTGACTCTCGCCATGGATTTATTGGCGTGGGGAACTTGGGTCCGCTGTGCCGACCCGTACGGATCGCCTCCTCACGGGCCGGCGCAGTGCCGTCATCGACGTGCGGGTTCGGCCCGTGGAGATTGCAATCGTTGTGGGGATCACGCTCGCTCTGTGCGCTGGGGTGATCCTAGGTCCCCATACCAAGGCCCGTAAGGACAACAAGAGCAAGAGCCACTGATCTGGGGTTTGTTCCTTGTCGGCCTCCTGCCCACAGGGGCACGGCACAAGCTCCCCCACGCTCCGCTGCTTGTCCCGCACCCAGGATGGACAGCAGGAACCACTCCCCCACCTGCACACAACCACCACCACACCTACACGAGAAAGCTCACCTTTGGGCAAGTGGTGGTCGTGTACAGCCTCCCAGCGCTCAGGTACCGAAACGATTCTTCACCGGGATCTCCCGCCGCCGGCACTGATCCGGCCGCACCCACGCCTCACGAGCCCGGGAGAACTCAACTCACTGTGCGTACACCGCATCCGGGGTCAATGCCATCGCGAAGCCCCTCACCGTCTGCTTTCGTCCGTTTAGGTGTCTCAGCTGAACCCACAGGGCTGGCATAACGAGGGCACGGTAGTACTACCAAACCACTACTAGACTACTATCGTAGTAGTAGCGGTTTTGCGAGTAGCCTTTGGCTAGCCTCGTGGTGGTACGTCAGTATCAGCACCACCGTAGTGCTACCAGATTAGTAGTAAAGCACTACCATTTTGCTACCACGGTGGCAGGAGTGTGGTGAGCAGCCTCCGGCGAGCCTCATGTTGTTACGTCAGCGCTGACGCTACTGTAGTACTACCAGACCACTACTAAAGCGTTGTTGTAGTAGTAGCAGGATTGCCAGTAGTCTTCGGCGAGCTTGGTGGTGGTGTGTCAGTATCGGCACTACTGTAGTGCTACCAGAGCAGTAGTAGAGCACTACCATTTTGCTACCACGGTGGCAGGAGTGTGGTGAGTAGCCTCTGGCGAGCCTCGTGCTGTCACCTCACCAGTCGCGCTACTGTAGTACTACCAGACAAGTAGTAAAGCACTACCAAAATGCTACAGCCAGCTATTAGGGAGTACCCGACATGATCCTCTTGATCGCGCATCACAAGGGCGGTGTCGGCAAGAGCACTATCGCCGTAAACCTTGCCGTTGAGTTTCAAAGACGCAACATGGACCCATTCATTCTCGAGGCTGACCCAACGGTCCACACATCGACCAACTGGGCCAGGGATCGGGAAGAGGCTGGGGGAGTGCCGGTGCAGACACTGCAGAAGACGGGCAACCTACGGCAGACTCTCACGGACCTGGGGGAGAGGTACGGGGTCGTGATTGTCGATGCGCCGGGAAAGGACTCACGCGAGATGCGCACTGCCATGACGACGGCTGACATGTTGCTTGCTCCGATCGAGCCGACGCAACCGGCACTAGATGTAACGGAGCAGTTGGCAAAGGTGATTGAGGAGGCCCGAGATCTTAACCCGGAGCTCAAGGTCCTGGCGGTGTTGAATCGAGTTCCAACGAACACCTTTTCGAAGGCAGCCGATCAGGCAAAGGAGTACTTGGCAGAGTTCCCGGAGATTCGTCTGGCATCGGCTCGCCTGCATGAGCGCAACGCATATAAGGAGGCGCTGGCTGAGGGTCTGGGTGTGGTCGAGATGCGGGATAGCAAAGCGAAGAACGAGATTCAACGACTGGCAGAGGAGATTTTGACGTGGTGAAGGTGAGGCAGCGTAGTACCCCGCAGCAGGAGCGAGCCGCGGAGGAGTTCGCGGCGAGGGCAGAGCAGCCCGATCAGCCCGAACGAGAGGCCAGTCCTGCGCGGCAGCCGGCGGCCGGGCAGGATTTGCCGGCGTGGAAACGTCGGAATAAGGAACCGAAGACGAGTGGGGCCAATATTCGCGTTAGTAAGTCCCAGCTTGAGCTCCTGCGGCGGGCGGCTGAGGCCGAGGAAATCTCGCAGCAGAAGTTGATCGAGAACATCCTTTGGCCAGTTTTGGAAGAGCGGTACGGAGACAAGTAGGGGAGTTATGAGCAGCTCGTAGTCCTTTGAGGACGGCAGGAAAGAGGGCTGGTGGACGTTCAATACAAAAACAAAGCAGAGCGGCACGGTTCCGCTGGGCTTCACCACGCCGGAAAAGTGTTTAGGGCATCAATGAGTGCCGTAGTGTGTGGCGCCTGAAAGGGTGGGTATATGACAGACCACGCCCCTGATGGGCAGCCCCGGCCGCTGCGGTTCCTTACCCTGGCGCAGGTAGCTGAGGAGCTGAACACCAGGCAGAGCACCATTCGAGCACTCATTGGCTCGGGGGAGTTGCCAGCAATTCAGATTGGCGGGCGGGGGCAATGGCGTATTGAACGCTCTAAGCTCGAGGACTACATCTCCGCCGCTTACGCCAGGGCCCAATCTGACATCGCACATGGCGACATCGGATCCATCACCGAGACCGGCGCTGAAGTTGGCACTGGGGCAGAGTGACCTGGGCAGGTTCTGGACCGTGCTGGGACTTGTGGTCGCTATGGCCGCCGGCGTTGCGGCGGCCGTGATTCAGGCTAATGGGGGAGTGCGGGATCCAGCACGTCTCGCGTGTGACCTGGCCACTCGCGCCGGAGACCGCGACTAACAGGGCAGGCCCGTAGCAGGCCTCATGGGTGGGGTTTAGTGGGCTTCGTTGTAGGCGTCGATGATCGACTGGGTGATCCTGCCGCGTGAGCTGGGGTTGTATCCGTTGTCCTGGGCCCACTGGCGGATCTGTTGGGTGTCCTCACGCTTGGCCCGGCTCGTCGACGTAGAGGAAGCCTGCTGCCCGCCCTGGCCCTTCCGGCCGGTCCTGGCTTTCCGGCCCCTACCGACGTATTCAGCAAGCGCCGTGCGCAGCGCCTCGGCATTGTCGGTGGTGAGGTCAATTTCGTAGTCGGTGCCATCGAGCCCGAACCGGACGGTTTCCTGGGCTTCCTCACCATTGAGGTCATCAACCAACTGCACCTGTACGCGCTGCGCCATTTTCTTCATACTCCTGAGTTATTCAGACCGAATCGATGAACCCCCAGGGAAGAACTGTACCGCGCACTCCAGTCGTACGCATTCTGCTAAGGAGCGGATAGCAATCCCGGTCCTATTTCCGGTCATTGTCGTTGCCGTTGTTGTCGTTGTCGGGGGCTGGGGTGACGGAATTGAACCATACCCAGCCTTCCCGCTGGATCATGATGAGGGGTTCGAAGAACCGAATCTTCACCGCCGTCCTCGTGTACGCGACCGCGTGGGCCTGGATGCGGAGTGCGTGGGAGGGGTAGCGGATCAACGCGTACACCCGGCGCGGTTCCGGGGAAGTCCGTGGGCCGGCAGTTCTCGACGTCGAGCTCGCCCGCAGTGAGCATGATCAGCTCCTCGCGCATGACGAACTCGTCAATCCGCTCGTCCGTTGGCCGCCCATACGTGGCCGCGTACCGCTTTGTTCTGGCCCACCCTGAGAACGGTACGAGGCAGCGCCAACAATGAGACCCTGATGGCTTCTCCTGCTCTAGTCCCATCCCGCACCCGTGGAGGCTGTGCACGGCCACCGCTTGCTTGAGGTGAGTTTTCCAGTGTCGGTGACGCAGGTGGTTGTGTGCAGGCGGGCCCTTGGTTCCTGCTGTCCAGGTGTGTGCGGGACAAGCAGCGGAGCGTGGGGGAGCTTGTGCCGTGCACGGGTGGGCAGGAGGCTACGGCGCGGACCAGTAGTGGGTCTATCCTGCGTGTAGGAGCACCGGACGTCAGGGCATAAATAAGATCCCGGAGGGCTACCTGGTTGGGGGAACAGGTAGGCGTCCGGGATCTCACCATAGTTGTATCCCGGGTGAACGCTTTCCAAACAATCAGCTTTCCTGAGGAGACGCCGCGATGAGGAAACCGCCCTACGCTGGCCCGGACGACACGAACCAGTTCGACGGCCTCACGCCCGACGAGGCCTTGCGAGCTTTCACGTCCTACCGCCTGCTAGGGGACTGTTTCGAGGAATCCAGTAACGATGACCTAGTTGGCCGCGGGTGGCTCATCGAGGACTGGAGGGCCCTGCTGAAGGACTGGGCGGCCTAGGGATTTCGGACAGTGGGCCCTCTTAAACTGAGGGTGCTACTGAAAGAGAGATCCGCAGGATGAGTGCTTCACGACGACGCTTCACCCAGGAGTTCAAGGACGAGTTGTGTCAGGAGGTGATCAGCACCTCCAAGCCCATCAAGGACGTCGCGACCGCATACGGTGTCGGCCCCGAGACGCTGCGGAACTGGCTGACCAAGTACCGCCAGTCCCACGGCGGTACCGAGGCCGAGCTGACGGTCCCGGAACGGGCCCGGCTGAAGGAACTCGAGCGCGAGAACCAGGAGTTGCGGGCTGAGACGGCGTTCCTGAAAAAAGCCAGTGCTTACTTCGCCAGGGAGCAGCGGTAGTGAGCAAGTACGAATACATCGATTCCCAGAAGAACGACCCGGCAGAGTCGAACCCGGTGGCGTCGATGTGCCGGTGGCTGGGAGTCTCCACCTCCGGCTACTACCACTGGCTGACGCGCCCGCAGTCAGCGACCGCGGCCCGCCGCGCAGTCCTGGCGACCCGGATCAGGTCCTTCTTCGAGGCATCCGACGGCACTTACGGGTACCGGCGGATCCACGCGGACCTCGCCGCGGAGTCGGTCGAGTGCTCACCGGAGCTGGTGCGTCAGATCATGCGCCAGGAAGCCCTGGTACCGTGCCAGCCGCGGCCGTTCCGCATCACCACACACGCCGACGCCGAAGCGGCCGCTTCCACGCCGGACCTGGTCAGGCGGGACTTCAGCGCGGACCGGCCCGGAGTAAAGTTCGTCGGAGACATCACCTACCTCCACACGTGGGAGGGGTTCGTGTATCTGGCCACGGTCATCGACTGCTACTCCAAGAAGGTCGTCGGCTGGTCCGTCGCTGACCGTATGCGCTCCGAGCTGGTCGAGACCGCGCTGAAGAACGCTGCGGCGACGACCGTGATCGCCCCGGACGCGATCTGGCACTCAGACCGCGGCTCGGTCTACACCTCGGCCAGTTTCAGGGCCCTGGTCGCTGGCCTGGGCATGCGCTCATCGATGGGCCGCACCGGCGTCTGCTGGGACAACGCGATGGCGGAATCGTTCTTCTCGGCGCTCAAGAACGAACGCGTCTACCGGACCGTGTACGCCACCAAAGCGCAGGCACGACGCGATGTCATCGCCTACATCGAAGGCTTCTACAACAGCCGCCGCCGGCATTCCGGACTCGGCTACCGGTACCCAAACGAGGTCCACTACAGTTACCAGCAGCCGGCCCTGGCAGCGTAGAGACAACCACCAACTCCGCTGTCCGAAATCACCGCAGCAGCCCAATCTGCGATCTCCATGACTGGGTAGCCGGCGGCCGTCGGACCGTTGAGTCGCCAGGTGCGCGGCGACTTCCATCCGATCACGAGTCGGTTCTGCAGGTCCGCCATGTGCTCGGACACGACCAGGTTGAAGACGCGCAGTAGTCCGTCATTCGACGTTTCACCGCGGTTCTCTACCACCGACCAAAGTCGGGCGCGATCGCCGCCCTCGCGCACAAAGACGACCCAGATTGGCGGCGGAGTAACGGGGAAGACCCTCGGGTTCGCGGATTGCTGGCTCGTGTAGTCCAAAATCTCGTCGTCCGTGGAGTCGGCATGGATGCCCTTAAGGCCAGTGTCCTCGTGCTCGCGCACGTAGGCGTGGCGAATGACCTGGGCTTCACCAGAGTCGATTCCGGCGCTTCGCAGGATTGAGTCGAGCGTCAGTGTCATCTATGGATCACCCCTTTCCGTTCTCATGCACGGGTGGTGGTGTCGGCGTCGATTTAGGCATTGATGTTGTGATTCCTAGCCAGCAGACGGGTACTCCCAGACCCAACCGCTTCCACTGTCGGGAGAGTAAGAGATGGTTCCGGTTGGGGTGGTTACGTCGAGGATGACCTGCCCGTTCAGCTTCTCTCCTTTGCCGATGTAGTCCGGAAGCAGTAGTGCTTCGTTGGCCAGGCAGGTCTTGTTGATATTGGAGTCAACGGTGTTCATTCGCGTCCCGTTGTCTGCGTAGCCCTTCCAGTAGTAGGGGCTGAAGCTGATTTGGCCGGGAACCCCATTGACGCTAATTGGTCCTTCGAAGTCTGCGGTGGTCTCGATCTCGAGGGTGACCGCCATGGGAATGCCGTTGGCTTCCCCTGGATACGGGTTGTCGCAGACTGCCGGAGTGATGGAGGTGACCTTGAAGTTGATCGTGTTGGGTCCACCCTCGACAGCTTTCCATCCGCCGTTCTCACCAATTGTTTTCAGGATGTCCCCGCGCTCGTTCCTGTTGGGTGTTGGGGCGGCAGAGGCGCTTTCCGCGGGTTCCGCGCTGGGGGAAGCTGGTGCAACAGACACAGTAGGTGCCGGTGTCGCATCTTCGGAGGATGCCGCGGTCTCTGCCGAGCTGCATCCCGTGAGCAGCAGCGCTGCAACGGTAAGGGTGGGGAAAAGCGCGTTCTTCACAGTTGTCCTAAGGAAATGGGTGAGGGGCGTCCTGCCGCTGGTTTGGGCGCGGTCGGAGGCAGTGTGTAACAAAAGTTCAGGAGGCGTCGCAGCTCCCATGAGAGAGCAACAGGCGCCCCATCACCTGTTGTTGTTGCGAGGATATCGGTAACGGTGCCTGACGTTGGGCTTACCCTCCGAGGTACTCACCAGTGTCGGGGTCGACAGTGCCGGCTTCGATGCCTTCACACTGGGACCTGCCCCCATCAGTGGTGGGCTCATAACGAAGGCAGAAGGCCTCGTAATACGGCATGCCGTTGTTGAGAGCTGCCAGTGCTTCCTCATAGGTGAACTTCTGGGCCGATCTCGTGTCAGAAGTAGCGTCCTCTGTTGGGGCCACTTTGCTGGGGGGAATCGTGGGTTGGGCAGGCGGAGTCGTTGGGGTGGCGGTTGGGGCCGGGGAGGCCTTAGCTGATGGCATGGTCCCGCCTGGTGTCATGGGTACTTCTTCGCTCAGCCCATCGGGCTGGATGGTGATGCCAGTGATCCGCTCAGGCAGTTTGGTTGTCGTGGAAGCAAGCCAACCGGTGGAGACTTCGAGCTTCGAAGCGTTCGTGCCATTCAGGTACTGGTTATGAAGGTCGACGGACTTTCTACTGAGGTCGTCCCCGATGCTTTCGTCTAGGACTGTGCCATCGGCCAGGGTGTACCCGTACTGACCTTCGACGCCGCCGAGGGCATCGGTGTAGTTCGGTCCCCAGTCAGCTATGTGGAACACGGAGAGGTCCTGGAACTCGTAGGCGGTTCCGTCTTCGTCGTAGACGGTGACCAGGTAGACGTCCGTGTCTTCTGTGCCCTGCCTATTGTCGATGCCGACTTTTGCATAACTGACCGGGGCAGTCTTCAGGTCGGTCCGTAGCTGTTCAACTTCGGGTGGTCCCGCCGCGGGGAGTTCAACGGTGAGCACTGCTCCATAGGAAGTTGTCGCCGTGAAGGCTTGGCCAAGCTCATAGGTCGCGGGGGTGTTTTCTGCTGCGGCAGACGTCGAGGAATTTGCCCCCGTGGTCGGTGCGGTGTCCGCTTCCGAGTCCGAGGAACACCCCATGAGCGACAGGGTGGTGACTAGGGCAAGCGTGGTGAGAGTGGTGATGCGGTGCATGAAGGCTTCCTCGTCAGGACGGGCTGAAACATTCAGGCTACGTCGACGGATGAGTTGTTCCGTTCAACCGGATTGATGGGTCGTAACCCATTGTCGTGCATCAAGGTTAGCGATTCGCCGATAGAGGGTTGCCCTGGACATGCCGAGGTCACGCGCGACGTGGGATGCGGGTTGGCCCTGTTCGATGAGGCGGCGGGCATTGGCAATCTGGCTGTCCGAGAAGATTGGCCGTCGGCCGCCGAGGTCCATGCCGGCAGCGCGTCGTTTGGTGTTGGAATCGTTGACGCGTTCGCGTTTGATCTCGAGTTCCATCTGAGCCAAGGCTGCCATGACGGTGAAGACCATTGACCCCATCGGTGTTCCGGTATCGACGTTGCCACCCCCAAGGTTCAGGACCCGCAAGTTCACCTTCTGGGCCCGGAGCTCATCGGCGAGGCTGAGCATGTTCGATGTCGAGCGGCCGAGCCGGTCCAGGGTGGTAACAATCAGTGTGTCTCCCTCCTGCAGGGCCTCGAGCGCTTTGTCGAACTGCGGTCGTCGCGCATGGGCACCACTGACCCCGTGATCGACATATAAATCATCGCGACGGACGCCTGCAGCGAGTAAGTCGATGACCTGCCGATCGGAGTCTTGGACGCGCGTGGACACCCTCGCGTAGCCAATGAGCTTGTACATGCCACTCCTGTGCGTTGTTACAGCGAAAATTGTCTCGCAACCTTGCCCGCAGTCATACTTCAGCGATACCGCTTAGGAGACATGGTAGCAAGACATGGAAGGAACAGGAGCGGCAGGGGAGTGGAAGTGTCTCAACCGGATGTCTTGCAACCCATCGGTTGCGAGAACATACCCATCCAGCATCAAAGCACTTGAAAATGGTTAGCGCTGAGGATGGGATCCTTTGGCTTCGTACAGTCAGCGTCTGCCTCAGGTATGAGTCGTTGCATCCGAGTGACGGTAGGCTGTGCGGGCCCCGATGGTAGGTAGTTGCTTTGGATACTCAATATTGGGTCAGGTTCTGCCCAAGTCATGGACCGGTTTCGAAGGCCCGCCGTAGGATCGGCGGGAAGGGTGTTCTCACTGAAGGCCGAACGGTTGACCTGTTATGCCGGGGAAGGATCGCCACTTCGGCCAGTCGGGGAGCTTGCTCATTGCTGCTGGTTGAAACTGCTGAGACGCCTGAGTTGACGCAAGCCTTGACTGTTGATGGTGAGCGCGTACATGCCAACAGTCACTAGCGGGGCATCAGTCCTCACTCCCCGCTTCACCCCATGAGAGAGCAGATTTGCTGTGAACGCTGGAACCTCGAACCTCATTGATCGGCACAATGTCAGATTTAGTGGTCGGCCTGACGGACCGGTGCTGCTGTTCGCCCACGGGTTCGGGTGCGATCAGAGCATGTGGCGCCGGGTGATCCCGTTCTTCGAGGACCAGTACCGGATCGTGTTATTCGACCATATGGGATCGGGGCTGTCCGACCTCGACCAGTACGACTCCGAGAAGTATTCGACCCTCGACGGCTATGTTGCGGATGTGCTGGCCTTGTGCAGTGAGCTTGAGCTTCACGATGTTGTCCTCGTCGCACACAGTGTGGCGACCATGATGGCCATCGAGGCCGCTATCGCAGAGGCCGATAGGTTCCGCGGGCTGGTCCTGGTAGCGCCGTCGCCGTCATACATCGACGACCCATCCGAGGGCTATGTCGGTGGGTTCACGCAGCAGGATATTGACGGGCTTCTGGAGTCTTTGGACAGTAACTACTTCGCGTGGTCGGCCTCGCTCGCTCCCATCGTCATGGGTAACCCCGATACACCCGAATTGACGAATGAGCTCGAGGCGAGTTTCTGCCGCACCAACCCCGACACGGCACGGAACTTCGCGAGAGTCAGCTTCCTCTCCGACATACGCTCGCACCTGACCGACCTGACTGTTCCGGCGCTGATCCTGCAATGCTCCGATGACATGCTCGCCCCTGCCGAGGTAGGCCGTTACCTGAACGAGCGGCTGGCAGGCAGCACGCTCGTCGAACTCGCAGCGACCGGACATGTACCCCAGGCCAGCGCCCCGAAGGAAACAGCACAGGCGATCCTGCAGTACCTACAGCACCAGGTGGCAAGCCTTTCATGACGTCGGCCATGGACTACGAGCAGCTGTTCCAGCAGGCACCGTGCAGCTACCTGATCACGGATGAGGCGTGGACGATCACTGCCGCTAACGCGAGCTTCCTGGCCTGGACGGGGTACGGCAGCGACGACGTGATCGGAACACCTTTACCCCGGCTGATGCCGATAGGCGACCGTCTTCTCCACTCCACCCACAGTGCACCTCAGATGCAGCTCACCGGAACCGTGTCGGAGGTGTCCCTTGAGATCCTCGACATGGAAGGACAACGCCGGGCCGCCCTGCTCACAGCTGTCCGGGCAGTCCGTTCCGACGGTGGTGTGGAGATCCGGGTCATCATCTTCAGTGCGCACGAACGCCGCCAGTACGAGCTTGAACTCGTCGCGGCCCGCCGGCGCGCGGAAGAGTCCGAAGTCCGCAGCGTCCGTGCCGAGGCCGGCCTGCAACACCTCGCACTGCACGACTCCCTCACTGGGCTGCCGAACCGGGCGGGTCTCGCGGCTATCCTCGAGCGGGATATCGCCGAACCACTGCCCAGCATGAAGATCGCGGCTTTGTTCGTGGACCTCGATCACTTCAAGTCGGTCAATGACAGCCTGGGACACAATGCAGGGGATGAGCTACTGAACATCGTGGCGCGACGGCTTTCCTCAGCCATCCGGGATACAGGGACCGTCGCGCGGTTCGCTGGAGATGAATTCGTCGTGGTTGAGCAGGTCAGTGCCCTGTCCGATGCGACAGTACTGGCCCAGCGGCTGCTCGAAACAGTGAACAGTCCGATGATCATCGAGGGCCTGGAAATCATTTGTTCCGCAAGTATCGGTATTGCCCTCACCGATGACCAGGGCGCCGATGCCGATCGGCTGCTGCGGCGAGCTGATATCGCCATGTATCGGGCGAAAGCGCGGGGCCGCAACACCTGGGACGTCCATGATCCTTCCGAGTCCGATCCGGCAGTGAACCGCATGCGCCTCCTTGGAGAACTCCGCCACGGCATCGAGGCCGGGCAGCTGCGCGTCCACTACCAACCCCGCATAGACGTCGCGACGAGCATCATCAACGGTGTCGAAGCATTGGTCCGGTGGGAACACCCGACGCGAGGCCTTCTACAACCCAGCGACTTTATCGACCTGGCAGAGGAATCCGGACTCATCCGAGATCTGGGCGCTTGGGTGCTCAATGAAGCGATCAAGCAGGGCGCCCATTGGAGCGCTTCGACCGTGGTGCACACTCCGGTCGAGATCGCAGTGAATCTCTCCGCCCGCCAACTCATCGATCCGCAACTGACCGGAATCGTCGAAGCCGCCCTTGCCCGGCACCATTTCGATCCTCATATGCTGACCCTGGAAATTACCGAGACCGCGCTCATGGACAACCCAGCGGTAGCGCTCACGGTGCTCACTGCTCTCAAAGCACTGGGCGTAGGACTGGCCATCGACGATTTCGGAACCGGTTACGCGAGCCTGACCTACCTCAAAGACTTCCCCATCGACGAACTCAAGATCGACAGGTCCTTCGTCAGCGGACTCGGCAGCAATGACGGGGATGGCGCAATCGTCGCGAGCTGTATTCAGCTCGCTCACGCCGTGGGCATCAGAGCCGTCGCTGAAGGAGTCGAAACAGACAACCAACGCTCCACCCTGCTCAGCATGGGCTGCGACCTCGCACAGGGATACCACTACAGCAGACCCCTCAGCTCGGAACACATCACCAACTGGATCACCAGCCGTACTCGTGCCACACCCGAGAACATGTTTGGTGACACACGATTACTAGCCGATCTCGACAACACTCACTGACAAGCCCGACACGTCGACGGAGAACCAGCACGGCGTAGTCGGAGGCCCGTGTATCAGGTCATCCATCAAGGACTTTGATCGGACTCGTGGAGGCAGGCCGCTGCTTCAGCACGCAATGTTCTGCTGTGCTTCGCTCTACATGCAGAACGGCTTGCCGTGGAAGTGTTGCGATTCAGGCTACTCGTGGCTTGCGTGGGCGGAACGGGGGACTGTAAGAAAAACGGTGTGTGAGGGCCCGGCCTGATCCGAAAGGAGATGGCCGTGAACGACTTCACGACCGAAGTAGCAGAGGCGATGATCGATCCTGTGACGGGAGAGATCATCGATCAGAAGGACCTCGCCGAACGGTTGCTCGCGCAGGCCAAGGAGCAGGGCGTAAGCCTCGTCGGGCCCGGCGGGCTGCTGAACCAGCTTACGAAGAACGTTCTCGAGACCGCCCTCGAGGCGGAGCTGACCGAGCATCTCGGGCATGAGCACGGGCAGACGCCGATCGCGGAGAACATGCGCAACGGCACGCGAGTGAAGACGGTGCTGACAGAGATCGGCCCGGTCGAGATCGAGGTGCCACGGGACCGCGACGGGTCGTTCGAACCGGTGATCGTGCCCAAGGGGAAGCGCCGCCTGGATGGCATTGATCAGATCGTGCTCTCCCTGTCCGCCCGCGGGCTGACGACTGGGGAGATCGCAGCGCATTTCGAGGAGGTCTACGGGGCGAAGGTTTCCAAGGACACGATCAGCCGGATCACGGAGAAGGTCGCCGGTGAGCTTGCTGAGTGGTCCTCCCGTCCGTTGGATCCGCTCTACCCGGTCCTGTTCGTTGATGCGATCGTCGGTGTTGGTCAGGGACGGGCAGGTGCGCAACACCCCGTTCTACGTCGTCATGGGCGTGACGACGAATGGGGAACGCGAGATCCTCGGAATCTGGGCCGGGGACGGGGACGGGGACGGAGGTGAGGGAGCCAGGTTCTGGCTGCAGGTCTTCTCCGAGCTGAAGAACCGAGGCGTCCAGGACGTACTCATCGCCGTCTGCGACGGCCTGAAAGGGCTGCCGGAGGCGATCACGACGACCTGGGAGCGGACGGTGGTGCAGCAGTGCATCGTGCACCTGATCCGCAACAGCTTCCGTTACGCCGGCCGGCAACACCGCGACGGGATCGTCAAAGCCCTCAAACCCGTCTACACGGCGCCGTCCGAAGCTGCGGCGAAGGACCGGTTTACGGAGTTCACCGCGGAGTGGGGCGAACGGTATCCGGCGATCATCAAGCTCTGGGAGAGCTCCTGGGCCGAGTTTGTGCCCTTCCTCGAATACGACGTAGAGATTCGTCGGGTCATCTGCACGACAAACGCGATCGAATCCATCAACGCCCGCTACCGGCGAGCCGTCAGAGCACGCGGACATTTCCCGAACGAGACCGCGGCACTGAAGTGTCTCTACCTCGTCACCCGATCCCTTGACCCCACCGGCGGCGGCAGAGCACGCTGGGTGATCAGGTGGAAACCCGCGCTCAACGCATTCGCGATCACCTTCGCGAACCGGTTCGAAAGAACCATTCACCGATGAAAACCGCCGGACCCCACACACCGTTTATCGGACAGTCCCCGGAACGGATCTAGGTCAACGGTAAGACGCAAGGCATGGGGGACAGGGTTGGCACATACGAGATCGTGCATCATGGCCAGCCACCGCAGGGCGCTAGCTTCTTCGGTGAAGTACTCGCTTAGTACAGGGCCCGCAGATAGGGATGATTATGGGAACTTGAGTGGAGACCACTTCCGCAGCCTGACTTGAGCCCAACACACCTCTGTAGCGGGCAGCTGATCAATCCGTTGTACGTCAGCGTCCCCCTATAGGTCGTCTCGCAACCAACCTCACCGCGGTCTCGTCAGTTGCATCCATCAGTGACGAGACGCTCTTGATGCTGGGTTAGAGGGTGAAGTGAAGCTCCGGTGGGGAGCCGGTCGCCTGCTTGACGATGTTCGTGGCGAGGTCGCGCAGTTTGATGTTGCGGGTGTTCGAGGCCTTTTTCAGGATGTCGAAGGCTTCGCCTTGGGTGCAGTGGTTCTGAGCGATGATGATGCCGATGGCGATGTCGATGCTGGTCCGAGTTTGCATCGCCGAGCGCAGGTTGACCGTGGTGTTCTCGTGGAGGGCTGCGCGCATCATCATGTCCATGGACATGGCGGTCTGTCCTGCAAAGACCGTGGCGACGCGCTGCCTGTCCGCTGTGAAGAAGCCCTTGGGCTGGGCGTAGAAATTCAGGGATGCGGAACTGTTGGCACCACTGTTCAAGGGAACGCTGAGGATTGAGGAGTATCCCAGGGACGCGGTGACTTTGAAGAACGGCGGATACGCCGGATCACTCGTGTCGTCGGCGACCTGCACCTGCGCGGCGCGCAGGGCATGCGGGGCGGGACCGCCGCCTGTACCGGCTTGTGCCCTTTGTGCCTTGTACATGGCAATGATTTGAGGCGATGCACTATAGAACAGGGTTTGTCCGTCGTTGTGTCTGAACATCAGTCCGCACGGCACCGATCCATCGTCGCTGAAGAGCTGCGCACCGAGAACCGTGAGTCGCTCGAAGAAGTCCGTGACGTTCCTGCTATCGAGCACAGAATCCGGTGGCTCAATCACCTGTGACGCGCCAGACTCAGCATGAGCGGAAGCATACCCACGACCGGTTGGCTCTGACGAGCGGCTGGCGGAGACGGCAGCGGTTTGATGACGGGTTCTGAAGGGATCCAGGTCGATGGTCAGGCTCAGGGTGTGCTCGACGGGATCCTGGCAGAGCATCTCGTGCATGAGGCGCAGCCACCGGAGTGCTTCGTCCTTGTCGGTGAAGTACTCGGAAGGATACACAGCGTGCTCGTAGGGGGCGGAGAGCATCCGGTCCATCGGGGTGCTGCCGAGCATCGCGGCAACCAGGATGTTCCGGGCGGAGGAGAACACCCGCCGCGCCTCGGGGGAAACGTCGACAGTCATGCTTACGTCGACAAGCAGGGCGTACTGGCGGTGCTGGGTGAGCTCGAAGCTCTTCTGCAGGATCTCGAGGGCGTCCTGCTCCGTGATGGACATCGGCTGCGCCATGGACACGAACACCGCGCACCGGTCCAGCCGCACGATCCGGTAGTTCTCGAAACTGGTGTTGGCTGCACTGACGCTGGTCATAAAGTCTTTCCGGACAGGATCTAGTCGGTCATCATCCTCCTTGATGCCAACCCGAGGTTTCGAGACCAGCTGGACCTTAAAAGATCCTCCCATTCTAATTGCAGGCACTCATGGTCATTGAACTCCACCCATCCCGGCCTGGCATCAACCGCTCCACCTACCATCCGAGCGGCAGCGCCTCAACCAACCCAGGATCACAGCAACAGGCACCGGCCCCGCAAAAACGCATACGGACTTCAAGACGACCTGTCGCCGCAGGTCACGGGTGAGCAAAGAAATTCAGTTCGCGGCACTGACAGGGGTTGTGACAATAGCCAACCCATCTTGCTTGTGCATGCCCGCGGCGACCAGCGCGTCGAGTTGCAGCTGGGCGTTCTGACTCGACGTGCTGAACCTGGTGTATTCGAGATGAGGTGCTGGGCTTTGGGTGCGGTGGTGGGTGTCCAAGGTGGCAGGGCGCTCACTGAAGACGTGGCGGTCACCGGATATGGTGTTTGACTCGGTCAAAGACATCGCCGACGTGAATCTGGTGGTGAATTCCCCTCGTCCGGTCAAGCAGCCAGCTGGACGAGGGAACATATGCCGGCCAGATTTTCGGCCTCCCCCTCGCCCCCCTTGACCATTACCCAGGTTTGCTCCTAGACGGGTCCTACCTCGCACGCGCTGCGATGCCAGGTGGTGCTTGTGCCCTGACTTAGCTGTCGAAGTGCGTTGCGGGGGCGCTTTGGCCTAGACCGTGCACCACGACCTCTGCGAGGTCGCGGAGTTTGAGGTTGCGGGCACTGGAAGCGGCTTTAAGGATGCTCATAGCTGTGTCGTGGCTGCACCGGTTCTGAGCCATGATGATGCCGGTCGCGACTTGGATCGTGGTGCGCGAATCCATGGCAGCACGCAGATGCTGGTTCGCCTCGGAGAGGTGGGCGATCCGTACTGCCGTCCGCAATGCCTTGGAGGCTTCCCTGGCGAGCCGCGCTGCTGCGTCTACAGTTTCGTTGTCGAAAGCGTCCGGTTGGCTCGCGTATAGGTCAAGGGCGGCGGTGGCACCGCCGTCGAGCGGGATCGGCACACCGAGGGCTGAGCGCAACCCGTGGTTATGAACGGCTGCACTGTAGGGGCCGAAGCGTGACTCGGTGTGGAAGTCGGTCACCACGTACACGGTGTTCTCGCGTGCCGCGCGCAGGCACGGCCCATCGTCGAATCGGTACTGAACCTCGTCCATTTTCTTCGCGTGGTCGCTGCTGCTGCCGACCGTGGCCTGTGTCCGGGGCCGCAAGAGTGTTACTGCGGCCAGTGCCTCGTGATCCGGTCGGGACAGCGTGCGCGCTGCTTCCTGGGCAAGACTCGTGAGGAACGCGCCGATGTCAGCACTGTCCAGAACCATGTCCTGAAGGGTTTCCGGAACCGAAGGGGTGCTGACGGTTGGCAGAAGGCTGGGGTGATCAGACATGAGGGCCGCTTTCACGCTCCGGGTCTTCTCCCACCACCGTGGCCGGGTACCCATGAAGCATTATCAGGCGCCCTCTGCTAAACGACCTCCCACACTTTACAGCCGATACGCCACCCCGCGGGATTCCTCGACCTCCCGCGCCAGCCCGCCCACAACAGTGATGCGCGTCGATGACCAGCCGTGGAAGCAGAGGTGCGTTGCGCATGCGTCCTGCCGGGCCCGCTTTCTCGCCGACCGTGATGTGAGACAGTGTCTCCGGGGAACAACATCGCATGGTCTCACCGAGTGAAGGGCCGGTCCGTGGGGGATCAGGACGAGCGTGGAACCAGCAATGATATGAATCCCGCGTTGGAGCAGGTTCTGCAACGACTGCGTGAAATGAATGAGCACCTCACCCAGATGGCTGAAGCTGTCGAAAGCCGGGACATGATTGGTCAGGCCAAGGGCATCCTTATGGAGCGGTACAGAATCTCCGCAGATGAAGCTTTCGCGTTGCTCGTCTCCGCGAGCAACGGCAGCAACACCAAGCTCGGCCGGGTCGCCTCAGCCCTGGTCACCAGCGGCCAGCTACCCGGTGCTGGTCATCGGTAGCAGCAATCAACAACCTGTCGAGGTGACCGACCGCACCAGCAGACAGGGTCGAAGCGTGAAACAGCAGCACACCCCTCGCTCGCATCGCGATCGCAGAGCACACGAGGAGAGGGTGCGATAATCAGAAGGACGGTGGAGTGGTAGATGACCAGTGGAACAACGGATGACCAGGATGCTGTTGTCGGCGGTGGCATCGCGGAGCAGCTAACCGAACTGGCCCGGGACCTGCAGCAGGAATCCGGGATCGAGCAGGTCCTCAACGAAATCGTCCAAACTGCCATCCGGCTGATACCCCACGCCTCAGAAGCGTCCATCAGCGTCGTGAAGGCCCGCAGGACGGTCGAATCCCGTGCAGCGTCGGGGGACCTGCCCCGGGATGTCGACGCGGTGCAGTCCGAAACAGGGCAGGGACCGTGCATGGATGCGGCGTTTCGGGAACAGATCGTCCGGGTCCCCAACATCGGTGAGGAAGCCCGGTGGCCGCGGTTCGCCGAGCGCGCCTGGGACCTCGGCGCCCGAAGCATGCTGTCCTTCCAGCTGTTCGTCGCCGGCGACAACCTCGGCGCCCTGAACGTCTACGGCAACACGGTCGGGGCATTCGATGAGGACGACGAGGAAATCGGGCTGCTCCTCGCAGCCCACGCCGCAGTCGCTTTCGCTGACTCCCAGGAAATCAGCCAACTCAACGCAGCCCTGATCAACCGGGACATCATCGGCCAGGCCAAAGGCATCCTCATGGAACGCCATAAGATCAGCGCACAGCAGGCCTTCACCCTGATCTCCACCGCCAGCGCGAACACGAACACCAAACTCATCGACGTCGCCGAACACCTCACCCAAGTCGGCGAACTCACCACCGGACGCACACCTGGTACTAAGCGCCGCTAGAGCGACTAGCATCCGAGCACTTAGAAGCCCGTCAGCCCTTTGAGGAACGAGGGTCCCTGCTACGGGGGTAGGTGTTCCGCTCACCGATCTGACCGTTCTCCTTGTGCACCACGTGCTCCACACTGCGGTCAATCGCCATTTGCCGACCGGCCGCCTGAGCTTCGGCCTTTGTAGATGCGCTGTTGGAAGCGTTCTGGTTTCCTTCGGCCTTATTGATCCAGCGGTCGCCCTGCTTGCTTGTATGAATGTCACCCTTAGCCATGGTGCCCTGCCTCCCCTTGATGGAGGCACCATAATCACACGGGCTGCCGACAGTTCGAAGTGGAACGAGCCCCCGCCCAGTCGACCGGTTGTGCACCTACGGGTTGCTACTCAGTCGCTCTGAGCACGCTGTCGGCTCAATCAGGCAGGTGAAACGTCATTGATTGCGTGCGCTTGTTGGTGTCTATAGAGGGTGGCGCGGCTCCATCCGACCAGGCGGGCAGCTTCATCAGCGGTCCGACCTTTCGCTCGTGCATCGGCTGCGATCGCGAGTTTGTCTGCAATGACCTTTGGGTTCGCGGCTGGTCGTCCGAACTTCGTCCCGTTCTGCTTTGAAGCGGCGATGCCAGCATTGATGCGTTCAACGATGAGCTCCCGCTCGTACTCGGCGAGGGTGGCGAGCATGTTCAGCATCAACCGTCCGGTCGATGTCGCAGGATCAATCCCATCTGACAGGGACCGGACGAGGATCCCGCGATCGCGGAGCATGTTCACTGTGTTGAGGACGTCAATGAGCGAGCGACCGAGACGGTCGATGCGCCACACGACGAGAGTGTCGCCTGCGTCGGCGTACGCGAGCAGCTTCTTCATGCCCGGCCGCTCGATCGCAGCCCTGGTCCCTGAGGTAACGTCAGCGAACACATCCCTCTTGTGCACGCCGGCGGTGACCAGTGCGTCCAGCTGCAGCTGCGCGTCCCGGCTCGACGTGCTGACCCTGGTGTATCCGAGATGCCTCATCCAGCCATTCTGTCTCAGAAACCCCAAATGCGCGTACTTCTAGGACATATTGCATCGAGACAAGTTTATGAGACAAAGAGAAGCCCGTGATACCGGGGGTGTGAATCGCAGCGGTAAGTGGCGTTGTTTGCGCGGAATTCAGTGGCCGATGAGGAGTGCTTCGCGGGCGGCGTCGACAACCTCGGGGGTGAGTGTGTCGAGGTTGTTGAGGGCCTGGATGCGTTGGATTTGGGTGATGAGTCGATCAACGAGGCGGAAGTTCCCGGCGGTGATGCGGACGATGGTCGCGATCGCGGTGGTTTGTGCGAGGGGGTCGGTTGTTGTGGTGCTGGCGGGGAGTCGTTGGGTGAGGACGGCGGTGAGCTCCTCTGGGGTGAGTGGTCGGTATTCGTGGGCGAATCCGATGCGGCTGTAGAGCTGGGGGTAGCGGGCGAGTCTTTTCTCGATGCCGGGCATCCCGATGAGGATGACGCCCATGTGGTGGCGGTCGAAGTAGTCGCGGACTTGTTCGAGGCCAGTGGCCTTGAGCCGGTCAGCTTCATCGATGATGAGGAGTTCGGTGCGGCCACTCGATCGGGATTCGGTGTGGACGTAGGGGTCGACGACGCCGTGTTCGGCGTAGTCGACTGCGAAGGAGATCTGTTGGCAGGCTTTCGGGAGGCCGGTGTCGATTTGCCGGACGGTGGCGGCGACGGTGGGGGTGAAGAACGCTGTGCGCGCTTGGAGGACCGCGGGCGGCACGGGGCCGAGCTGGTCGGCGAACAGGGTGTGCCATTGTTCCCAGTCGTCGGCGGCTGCGTAGTGCCGGGCGGAAAGGGTTTTGCCGATGCCGGGCGGTCCCCAGCACAGCCCGATGTAGCGGTGGGTTCGGACGGCGTCGGCGAACTCGGTGAAGCGGCGGTGCTCCCTGGTACTGAGGAAAGGGGGACGGGTCGGTAGTGGTGGGGCGTCGTCGTTGACCTCGGCGAAGTCGCCGGTCAGGAAGCGGCGGCCGTCGTCATCTTTGCCGAAGAGGACTGTGTGCTTGGCGTTAGTCGGTCGCATAGAGACGCAATCTGTTCTGTCGGGGAGCTACCTCTACGGGCGGCGGCGCTGGAGTGGATTCCGCGTCGCTCGAGTCGGTCAGCCCGGTCAGGTGTGATGGATCGATCGGTGTGTAGCGGGTGTCGGTAGGGAGCGCGTCAGCGAGACTGCGGCGTTGCTGGAGTTGCTGTTTGAGCTCACGCCGGCGCGTGGCGCGGGCAGCCCGGAGCTCCTCTAGGGAGACGTGTTCGGCGGCGAGCTCGGGGGCGATAGCGCGGCAGAGGTACTCGTTGTTGAAGTAGACGCGGATTTCGCCGACGTCGCGGGGGGTGAAGCGCACGGTGACATGCTCACCGACATAGGCGGCGAGGATGGGTGAGATGTATCGGGTGGAGGCGAACTGCACGCCGTCGCGCTGCACTTTCCGGGTGGCAGCTGCAGTGAGGAGGAGCAGGTCTAGGTCTTCGGGCCGGGCGGGGCTGCGCGGGATGAAACCGGAGGAGGCCCAACGGTGTGCGGGTGTGTCGCCGGTCTGGGAGTGATTGCGCTGGTTGTACTCGGTGACGATGAAGCGTTCAAGGATCCCGTCGAGTTGCTCGAGATTCAGCGACGGCGGTGAGACGGGTTTCCCGTTCGTGCCGTGGGGGATGTACCCGGGCAGGTGGGGCAGCAACTCGGTGGTGATCGTGCCGTAGAAGCGTTCGATCTTCCCGCGGCCCTGCGGGACGCCGACCTGTGAGTGGATGAGCTGAATGTGGGTGTCGAGGCACACCTGTTCGAGTCGGGCGGAGGTGAAGTCGGAGCCGTGGTCGCTGTAGAGGACATCGGGCAGACCGGACACAGGCCAGGCGGGATGCGTCTTGCGGTTCACGGCCTGATGCAGTGCCAGGGCGGTCTGCTCGGCAGTCGGGGCACCGAGGAACACGGTATAGCCGGCGACAGCACGCGAGTAGTCATCGAGTACGACGGTCAGCCACGGCCGCGCCGGGTCGCCGGCCTTGTCGAGGATCATGACGTCCAGCAGCGTGTGATCGGCCTGCCACTGCTCGTTCGGGTGGTCCGCGGTGCGACGGAAGGCCAGTTCGAACCTGTCCCGGTATGCGGCGTCCCCGTGATGGGCGAGGGTCCGCAGGCCCGGGTCGATGCCGGCGATGATCGCCCGGACGGTGGAATAGCTGGGCGCCGGGAGCCCGCGGTCGCGGGCGATGTCGGCTACCCGCCGGTGGATGAAGGCTTTGCTGGGTTCGGGCCGGCGAAGCGCCAAACCCTCGATAGTTTCCACGAGCTCTGCGGGAAGCCGCCTTCTACCGCGGTCACGCCGACGGGCTGGCCGGAGGCTGGTCGACGATGGATCGGTCCGGTACGTGCTGGCCCAACGGCTCAATGTCCGTAACGGAACCCCCGACTCCGCGGCGACACGGGTCCACGGAACGCCCTGGTCGTGCTGGCGCAGCAGGTCGATCTTGTCATGGACGCTGCGCCGCACCTCGGTCGTCCGCCTCTATGCCCTGACGTCTTCGCCGAGATGGCGGTAGATCGTCCCACGCGAGACCCCGAACGTCTCCGCGATCTGCTGCACCGTGTATGTCTTCTCGTCATACATGGCCCGCGCCTGACGGATCTTCGTCGTACTCATCTTGATCCGCCCACCACCTTTACGCCCGCGAGCCCGCGCTGCAGCCAGGCCGTCCTTCGTACGCTCCACGATGAGATCGTGCTCGAACTCCGCGATCGCCGCGAGCATATGGAAAAACAACCGCCCGCCCGGAGTCGTCGTATCAATACCCTGCGAAAGCGCCTTCAACCCGACGCCCCGCTTCTCGAGCCCATCCACGACTTCCTTCAGATTCCGTACCGACCTGCCAAGTCGGTCGAGCTTCGTCACGACCAGGGTGTCACCGGCACGCAGATAGTCCAGCGCGTCATCGAGGGCTGGCCGCTTCGCAAGAACGCCGGAGGCGTGTTCGATGAAGACCTTTTTGCACCCGGCAGCTTCGAGCACATCGGTCTGACCGTCGAGATTCTGCTCCCGGGTCGACACGCGCGCATAACCAACAGCTGCCATAGCCCGAAACTGTACCGCGAACGTCGGTGACAGTACATAGGTCTCGGACACGGCCCATGGAACACGACGCACCGTTCCGAGTCCTCTTGCTGTTAAGTGTCTTATGGACGGTCGTTCGCGGACGCTGGCCGCGAATTGCTCCGTATGAGCGTAAAGATCTGGATCCGCGGCTCAGGATGAATGAATTCCTCGGTGCCTCAACAGGGACGCCCTTCGCGTGGCTCTGTGCGCAGCAGTTTCGATGGCTTCGCCACTATCCGGTGACCAGAGCTTTGAGGAGGGCGGCTGCCAGGCATAGTGCGGCCAGGGCCAAGCCCAGGATGAAGGTCTGAGGAACTACCCGTTCGCTTCGAAGATGTGCTACTACCCATCCCAGGCTGCCCAGTCGGACGACTGTGATGAGGATTGCCAGTTGCAGCGCAAACTCCGGGTCAATCCAGCCCACCAGTGCGGCGGTCATGAGAAGTGCGGGGCCGACCGCGGCTGATGCTATCGGTACTGCATGCCACGCCTCACGTTTGAGGTGCGACGTGGTTGCTTGGTCGGGTGCCGCTACCCGGATTCCGACGTGTTCGGCCAGCACGTGTGCGATGAAGGTTGAAGCGCCAGTGCCGATGATGTAGGTCAGAGCTTTGAAGGTGAGTAGGTCCTGTGGGTACAACGCGATAAGCGCAGCAAGGATCAGAATGTCCCCGTACACGAAAGCTGTGATCCTGCCCGAGGCGTCTTCCCTGCTGAGCGGCCGCTTCGAACGCAGGTGGAAAAGCTGATAGACCGAATCCCGGACAAAACGATATGTAGACCTCTTCAGGTGGTCCTGGTTCACAAACTGCTTCGCTCTCTCGTGTGTGGTGTCACGCGTGTGTCGACGCGATCGCCGAACGTCAGTGCACCGGAACCCGCCCTGCGTCGTCTGCCGTGCAGAAAGGGTTGTGGAAGACGCGATGGACGCATATCGCGTGGTCTCGCTGTTGATCTCCAGAATCCTGCCAAAGGCAGTGATGTAGAAGCGCAGCGGGTGCGACAGGTCTGAGGACAGATGAGTTAGGGCATATAGGGAGCGTAGTACGGTAGGGAGTCATCAAGGACAGGCACCAGTACGGTGAAGGAACCGCCCGCGTGAGTGACGGTCATTGGCACTACTGACCCTGCATCAGCGCCGGCTCGCTCAAAGATAAGCGGACCCGCACTCTCGAGACGAACCGAGTTCCTGCCGCGGACTAACATCCTTTCGGCTTCTCCCGCCACGGTGATCTCGAGCATAAGGTCCTTATTACCATCGTTGATGATGGTGCCCAGAACACGCCCAGGCTCCTCGGCGGACTCGCCAACAATCAGAATGTTCTGCAATCGGACGTTTCCGCTTGATTCGTGCACTCCGTTACTGGAGGAGTCTTTCATCCCTGTACCAATTGGGTTCGTGAACGAGCACCCACACAACGTCATTCCGAGCACTACAACACCGCCGATCGTTACAGCAGACTTAGCTCTTGTTCTCACCTGGGCTTGGAAGGCTCCTACACGCCGCGCTACGACCAAGGCATGATTGTGAGCTCGATTCCAAGGGCCAGGTAAAGGTGAACGCGGGTGCTGGGCCCTTGAGGTGGCGGCGGTCCATGTGCGGTCAGAACTGTTCACGCGAGCCTACTTCCAGTCAATTACTGCACCCGCTGGAGGTCTATCCCAGCCGCAGCATGCAGTCCTGTCCGCCGAAGAGTGCAGGGACTCTCGTTGCGACAACGAACTGGATATGGGGATGCTTCCCTCCATTACAATAAGTAAAGCAAACTTCACCTATTGTGGCTAGGGCCGCCGGCCAAGCTCACTCCAGGCCGTGGCCGTGGCAGTGCAGGTGCTGCGTTTCGCCTGTCTACTGTTCGTGCGTCGGACCCTGTGTTCTGAGTCGCTCCCAGCAGTACGGACGGCGACGGATCAGGCAGCGTACTGACATGAAGGTATCGTCCAGCTCGACCTTCTTAAAGGGGCTTCGTACTCGACTGCGGACCCGACGGACGTGTCGGACCCGGCGGTGATGTGTCCCTTTGTTCTGGTGGAGGCGGTGGTGTTCCTACGATGCCGCCGGCGACCATGATGACGAAACCGGCGACACCTATAGCTGGGGCGGACAGTGCTATGGAGGTGATCACGGTGAGCATCCCTACGACGATCATGATGAACGCTGCTTTGCGACGTCGTGGGGGGTGCGGGAAATTTGGGTGTTGCAGGCGCGGGGCGCGCTCAGAATCCTCGATCGCGAAACGCAGTTCGAGCTCCTCGAACCGGGAGCGTTCTTCGTCCGATAGTGCCATGACAGATTTCTCCTTACAGGTGTATTGGACCGGTCGTTGTTGGCCTCAGCATCGAGTTGGGTGAGAAGTCGACCGGTGTTGGCGGCACGAGCGGTCACTTGGTTGCCGATCGGCTGCCTTCGGCGGTTTCCGTGATCGTTTACGGCTTCGTGACATGCACGGCCAGACCTTGTGCCGGTGAGAGTTCTAGGGTGGTCCGGCCGAGCACAGCGCGGGAAGCGTGCTCGGGGAAGCTCCGACGGGGCAGGGGTCGAAGGTGAAGATGACCAGGGAACCGAGTGCGATGATGACCGCGGTGCAGGTGTAGAGCACGGCTTTGAGCATCATGCGTGTCCGGGCGGTGTCGGTGTAGTCGTTGATGATGACGCGAAGCCCGTTGGTGCCGTGGAGCATGGCCAGCCAGAGCATGATCAGGTCGAACCATTGCCAGAAGGGGTGTGCCCATTTGCCGGCGACGAAGGCGAAGTCGATTTGGTTGATCCCGTCGCCGAGCACGAGGTTCACGAAGAGGTGCACGAAGATCAGCACGACCAGGAGGGCGCCGGACCAGCGCATGAAAAGCCATGCGATCAGCTCGAAGTTGCTTCCTGTCATCGATCGGCTGCGGGGTGCCCTGATGGGGGCCCTTGTGCCGTCGTTTCGGGGCGTGCTCATGAGGGGAGCCCCAGACCGCACACACCGAGTTCCTGCAGCATGGCCTCGACGAGTTGCCCGGCAGGGTTGCTGGCGTCGATGGTGATGAAGGACGGAAATTCTACGAGCTCCCGGTAGGCCTCGTCGAAGGCGTGGAGGTGCTCGAGGGTCTCGGTGTCCGCGGCCCGCCGTCGGATCCTGCTGTAGGCGATGTCGGGTGGCACGTCGAAGTAGAAGACGATGTCGGGGGTAGGCAGGGCCTTGGACAGGAAGGGCAGGAACCAGCCTGATTTCAGGCCCCTCGCTTGCCTCAATGCCGCCTGGCAGTACAGGTATCGGTCCATGATGACGACCCTGCTACCTGGCCGGGCGCGCAGGTGAGAGATGAGCACGTTAATGCAGCGGATACTCGTCTCGACAGTATCGAGCAGGCGCACCGGGGGCTTGATTTTCCGCCTACCACACCAGGCCGTGATGCTCCGCCGCCCAGAACTGTTCTTGGTGAAGACCGCAGGATACTCGGCCGCGCTAAGCTGCTGCGCGAGCATCTGCCCGGCCGTCGTCTTGCCCGCCCCGTCGATTCCGGTCAGAACGATGATCATGGTCCGCCACCGCCGCGCGGGTAGCGGAAGAGCGTAGGGACGGTAGAAACCAAAGCATTGATGCGCTGTTCCATGACCTGCAATGCGGCGTCCGCAGCGGTGTCAACAGTCTCGTCGATGCTCTCAGCGTTGCCCTGGCCTGCTTCACCCAGCCCTGATTCTCGTTCTGGTGATCGGTGATCAGACTGGAACAGGCGGCCCCCGTCGATCATGGCCTCTTTCCAATCCTCGTGTCCGCCGCTTCCTGCCCCTCGGAGACAAGGATCTCCCGACGATGCATGGCATTGCGGTGAGGTCGGGCCAGGACACCGGCCGGCAGTGACCTGATGCTGGTGGGGGTACGGGTGGGCGCTCTCACGTTCTGTCCTTCCGTGTCGTTGTAGCGGTTGATCCGAAGATCGATAGGAGTGCGTCGACTTCCTGATGAGCGATCGCTGGGTGGCGAAAGTGCTGGTGCGCGTTGATGACATAGCGTGTGCGCCGTCCTTCCTTGATGCGCTGCAGGTATCCCGTGTCCTCCAGGTCCTTCAGGATGTGCAAGGTGGCCCTGCCGGTGATCCCGACCCGTGCGGCTATGTCATCGACCAGGGCGCTCGGGTCCCCAGCGACCACGATGAGGACATGCCCGTGGTTCGTCAGGAAAGTCCACGAATGGGCGTGGGCACCTCGTTGCTCTGGTGGCGTCATTAACGGTTGCTCTTCTGCTGGTGTCGGCCTCGCGCGCGCCAGAGGTACTGCGCCGCTTCTGATCTCAGAGCTATTCGTCACTGTCCTCGTCCTGCCCGTCGTCTTGTCCGTCGTCTTGTCCGTCGGGGCTGCCGTCTTGGTTTTCGGCGTCTTCCTGCTCCTCGACTCCCGGTCCTTGCGGCACTTGCGTGTCGTCGCATCCGGTGATCAGCAACGCCCCTGTAAGGAGGAGCCCGGACCCGAGGAGGGCTGTTCTGCGGTGTTTCATGAGGAGTTTCCTTCTGGTCGTAGCCCGGGGTCCTAATAGCGTGTATCGGCTGGCGATTGAGTGAAGATCGCCAGGAGCGCACCGATCTCCTTGTGCGAGGTCGCCGGGTGGCGGAAGTGCTTGTGTGGGTCGATGGTGTAGCGGGTGCGCCGTCCCTCCCGCATCCGGTACAGGTACCCGGTGTCCTCCAGATCCTTCAGGATCTGCAGTGTCTTGCGTGGGCTGATGCCGACCGTGGCGGCGATGTTCTCGACCAGGGGGTGCGGGTCCGTCGCGACGACCAGCAACACATGCCCGTGCTGGGTGAGAAACGTCCACGGGTGTCGTCGGGCGGTGCGGCGGCTGGTGTACAGGTCGACTGGTGTGGTGGGTCGATTGGTGGGCGCTGATGGCATTGTGATTCCTTTCCTGGACAGGTTTTGTTACGAGTGAGGGATGACGACAGCTCGGTGGCTAGTGGCGCGGTGCGTCGAAGTGGTCACCGCTGGAGGAGCGACCCGGTGTGCTTTGATCACCGCTGTGTGCGGCATCGTCCACCGGATCCTGATCAGCGTCAGGTGCCGGCGCAGCATCGACTGATGCGGCACGCGAGGCGCCAGGTGATGGGGCCTTGGCTGTGGTTTCCCGGCGGGTTCGCTTCCACAGGGGCTCGAGTTCTGCCAGTTCCTCGGGTTCCGCGGTGCGGAAGGGCGCTTCGGCGGGCGCAGGTGGTTCATGGCGTCCCTGGCCGCGGGTCTTGATGAGGCTGGCCGCGATGGAGACGGTGAGGATGGTGGTGATGACGGCGAGGGAGATCGTGGTGGGGATGTAGTAGAGGTCGATCTTCAGGGCCATCTTGATGCCCACCCAGATCAGGACGATCGCGAGTCCGATCTTGAGGTACACGAAGCGGTGGATGAGGTCGGCCAGGAGGAAGTACATGGCGCGCAGACCCAGGATCGCGAAGGCGTTGGCGGTGAAGACGAGGAACACCTCGTCGGTGACGGCGAAGATCGCAGGAATGGAGTCCACGGCGAAAACGATGTCGGTGACTTCGACCAGGACCAGGACCGCTAGAAGCGGGGTGGCGAGCAGGATCCCGTTCTTGCGGATGAGGAACCGCTGGCCATGGAAGGCATCGGTCATGGGCACGTAGCGGCGGAAGAGTTTCAGGGCACGGGATTTTGAGGGGTCGATGTGTTCGTTACGCTGGATGAGCATCCGGTACCCGGTGAAGAGCAGGAACGCGGCGAACAGGTAGAGGACCCAGCCGGCGCTGGCGATGATCGCGGATCCGGCGGCGATGAAGATCGCCCGGAAGACCAGGGCGCCGAGGACCCCGAAGAACAGGACCCGGTGCTGGTACTCGCGGGGGACGGCGAAGAACGTAAAGATGATGGCCCAGACGAAGACGTTGTCCACGGCCAGGGACTTCTCGATGAGGTAGCCGGCGAAGTACTGCTGACCGAACTCGGCCCCCCAGAACCGCCACACGATGGCGCCGAACGCGACGCCGAAGAACACCCAAACAGCCGACCAGGCCGCGGCCTCACGGACGCTGATCACATGGGCTTTACGGTGGGCAACGAGATCGACGACGAGCATAATCAGGATGAAGCCGATGACGGCGAACCAGACCCACAACGGGACGTCCATGAATAAGCACCTTCCAGTTAGTTGTTGAACCAAATGGAGGTCTCTCCCGGCCGAGCGGAATCGGCCCTGTCCGCCGGAGGATGCTGGGATCCTCGTAGTGACGACGAACGGACAGGGGATACTCCCCTCCATGTACTGACAAGTGAAGCACAGTTCACCCATTATGGGAAGGGTTCTATCGACGACGTTCGCGTCCTGCTGTGCCGACTGCCTTGACGACGCTGGAGAGGAACCGCTCTTCGCCACGCTCTCTTACTGGAGGACTCAGATGAACCACTCGCCCTGGCGACCACCGGGAGCATGCTGCAACTGGCCGGAGGTGGGCGGTCGATCCGATGCGATGCTGCGGTTGGACCTGGACCTGGACCTGGACCTGGGCCTAGAGCAACAGAACTGCTGAAAGACTAATTGCTGAGAGACGAAGCATTCCTAGGCACACTGAATGGTCAATGTTAGCTTGATGGCCCCGGACGATTTAGGTTCGCTCTTATCAGGAGTGCCATGACCCGTGCAGCCCGCTCAAACTCAGACATCAGTCCGGCTGACGTGAGCGATGTGAGCCCTCATAGCTTCCGTCGACTGCGACGCATCAACGTCGTAGCCGGCTCGCTGCACCTCCTGCAGGCCGTGATCTTCACGATCATCCTGGCGATGCTCGACAACCAGGTCACGTTTCCCGTCACCGCGGACTACCTGGCAGGACCGCCCGGATTCCCGCTCCCGCCCGAGCGCGTGGAACTCTTCGCGGTCAACGTGGGCGCCGGCGTCGTGGTGTTCGTGGCACTGTCCGCCCTCTTCCACTTCGCGGTTGCCTCACCGGCATTCTTTCCGCGCTACGAAGCCGGCCTGAGGGTCCAACACAACTACTTCCGCTGGGTCGAGTACTCGCTAAGCTCGTCCGTGATGATCTGGCTCATCGCGCAAACCACCGGAATCACCGACATCGCAGCCCTCATCTGCCTGTTCGCCGTCAATGCGGCGATGATCGGCTTCGGCGCCCTTCAAGAGAAGTATGAGAGGCCCGGTAGCGGCAATTTCTTACCCTTCATCCTCGGATCACTGGCGGGGATCGTGCCCTGGATCGCCATTTTGATCTACTTCCTGTCCATCGGATCTACGAGCGCGGCGGAACCGCCCGCCTTCGTCTACGGGATCATCATCTCGCTGTTCCTGTTCTTCAACATTTTCGCCATGGTGGTCTCAACCGGTCAATGCACCACTCCTTGGCAGGATGAGTGGTGGAGGTGCGTGTGGAGTTCACAGAGGAGCAGCAACAAGCGATTTGGGAGGGGTGGCGGGACGGTGAGTCGTTCCGTCAGGTCGGTGACCGGGTTGGGCAACCGGCGCATGTGGTCCAGTACTTCCTCCGGGGCTATGGCGGAATCAAGCCGGATGTTCCTCGGCGGAACTGCCGGCACCTGACTCATCAAGAGCGCGAGGAGATCTCTCGCGGTGTTGCAGCAGGGTTGTCGCTGCGCCGTATCTCCGTGGCCTTGGGGAGGTCTCACTCGAGCATTTCGAGGGAGCTCGC
>NZ_JBXAVU010000008.1:0-44769 GCF_057291175.1 Arthrobacter sp. UYP4 | reverse complement strand
TTCGGTCTCATCGAGCTGGGGCAGCACTCCGAACGCGGATTGAAGCCCGCCGAGCAGCTGGCAGACCGCCAAGTGGGAGGAGCGAAGGAACCAGCCCGACATCGCCTCGAGCGGACTGTTCGCTCCAGTGCCGTCGCTTCCGTTTCCGAGGCTGAGTTCGTGCGCCGGCTACGCCGCCAGGAACTACTCGTCAGCGCCCGCTTCGCCGACGGCGGCCGTTCCGTTGTCACCGGGTACTCGGTGGCTGAACGACGACCGGCCGGCATGGACCCGGTGTGGTTCGGCGGCGGGAAGCTCGCAAAGGACCTGACCCTGCCAGCATTGCGCACCGCGTGGGCTGATACCCCGGAGACAGCGCAGGAAGCAGCCGAGGAATGGTGGGCAGCCAAGCGCCACCAAAGGATCGTGCACAACCAAGCACCCGACATGAGACGAGGTGCCCGGGTGTCGATGATCGGCGGTCACGCCGTCGATGAAGTTGCTGCGCGCAAGCTCGCACTGGACCTAGCCAAGGCCCGTCAGACAATGGCGTCCGTGGCCCCCGGCGATCACCAGACGTGGGCACACGTCGCGCGTGAAGCATCCGGTGTGTTCGGTGCCTGGTCGAAGGCCACCGAGCCCGAGCCGGGACCGCTCGCGCATGCCTCGCGTGTCCTGGCGAGGTCCGCACACCGGTCCGGTGTCACCATCAGCGAACCGGTGAACCCGCCGCTGCGGATGGCAGGAACCGCCGCGTTCCTGCTCGCCGCATCGACGGCACCGTCACCTGTCGCCCAGGCGATGATCATGCACCAGATGCTGCGCACCATGAGGGCCCTTCACAACATGCAGCAGAGCAACAAGGAGCTGCGCGAGGTGCAGCTGCTGAACGAAACCGTGAGCAAGCACCTGAGCCTCGTGGCAGCGCCGCTGCCGGAGATTGTCCAGCCGCGCCTGGCGGCTCCGCAGACAGCACCCGAGCCGGCCCTCGGCGTACCGCAGAAGGCAGTCCCAGATCTGGCCGAAGCCCAGCGTTCACGGATGTCCGCACGCCGCACGCAGGGCGCCTTGAACGCCGGCAAGCACGATCGAGAGATGGGGAGATAGATCATGCACGACAACACACCAGATGGTGCCGACGGGATGTTCCGTCCGCAACTGCAGTCGGCCATGGCTTTGGCGGGACGATTGAGCGAGATGCTCGCCCGCCAACGGGCGGAGCGGAACGAAGAAATGCTCAGGGCCGAGGGAGCGAGGCGCAAGCAGCTCGAGGAACGGTTCGAAGCCGAACGGGCAGTCATGCGCACCCAGCTCGGCGCCGTTCACCAACCCCAGTTCTGGGAAGCGGCCAGACCTGAGGACATCGCCGCGCAGTACGCCCTGGCGCAGCAGTGGGAGCCGTTCGACGACATGGCACGGTTGTCCCGCGAGCACATCCATGGCGAGATCCGCACCAGGTACAAGCTGACGCCCGAGGAGTACCTCCAAGCGAACAACCCCACACTCGAGGCCGAGGCCGAGGGAGAGCAGCTCGACAAGGAGGTGCAGCGGGATCACACCGAAGCGGAACGGCAGTCCGCCGCGATCGTGAATGCAGTGGTCGACGGGGACGTGCAGAACGACGTCGACACGCAGAATGCCGCCGCCAACGCGGCTGAGCTTTGGGACTCAGGGGACCGGCGAACCCAGCTTGCCGATACACTCATGGATCGGCTCGGAGACACCCCGCTTGGACGCGAAGCCGTCGCCGCAGCACTCGCGACAGATCTCAGCAACGGCACTCCGCCCTCCTCAGCTGTGAAGGGTCGTGCAACAGCGCACCGACGGGGTAGGACGCCAGGGCTGGAACAGTCGAGATCGCGCGGCTTCGGTCGCGACTAGTGACGATAGCTAACGCATCGAGAAGAGGGGCGACCAATGGTGAACTGGTCCCCGGAAGTTGGACTGGCTAAGTAAGTAGGTTAGGCCGCGAGGGTCTGAGCACGGTATTGCACCGGGCTCAGGCCCTCGAGCTTTGTGGAGATCCGTTCGGTGTTGTACCAGCGGATGTACTCGTGCAGGGCGTCGGTGAGGGCGTCGGTGAGGGCGTCAGTGCCGATGAAGCGGACCCGGTGGAACAGTTCTTCCTTGAGGTGTCCGAAGAAGTTCTCCATGACCGCGTTGTCGTAGCAGTTGCCTTTGCGGGACATTGACTGGTGTGCTCCGGCCTCCTGGAGCAGATGCCGCCAGGAGGCGTGCTGGTATTGGAAGCCCTGGTCCGAGTGGACCAACGGTTTCTGCCCGCACCCACCCGCCGGTGTTGCCGGTGTCGTCAGTGTCGTCAGTGCCTGGCGCAGTGAGGTGTTAGTCAGCTCCAGATTCGGCGACAGTCCCACCGTGTAGGAGATGATCTGCCGGTCGAAGAGGTCCATGACCGGTGAGAGGTAAAGCTTCCGGTCGCCGACGCTGAACTCGGTCACATCCGTCACCCACTTCTGGTTCGGCGCGTCGGCCGCGAAGTCCCGGTCCAGCACATTCGCAGCAGTTCTGCCGGGCTCACCCCGGTAGGAGATATGGCGCTTCCTCCGCCGGACCTTGCAGACCAGGCGCAGCGACCGCATGAGCTTCAGCACGGTCTTCTTCGCCACCGTCCAGCCCTGCCGGGTGAGAACGGTGTGAATGCGCCGGTGCCCGTACCGGCCACGATTCGTGTCGAAGACATCCCTGATCGCGTCCTTGAGCTCCTGGCGAGGATCCGGTGCCAGGAGCCGGGCCTGGTGATAGAAGAACGTGGACCGGGCCAGGCCGGCGGCCTGCAAAAGCACCGGAAGGGGGAAGTCGGCCTTGAGGGCGATGACGGCCTGAACCTTTACCGTCGTGGTTGCGCTCTCAAGGCCCGCACTTTTCCCAGGTACGCCACTTCCGCCCGCAACCGCTCGTTCTCCCGCCGCAACCGCTCCAGCTCGGAGGGCTCCTGCGGTGGTGGTGATTCGGGGCTCCTGGGTCTGCCCTTGGGTTTGGGCCGCAACCCGTCCGCACCCTCACGGCGATACACCCGAACCCACCCCTGAAGGAGCAAAGGAGAAGACAGACCGGCTTCCGTCGCCAGATCTAGGGATGTCTCACCCGCGATGAACCGCTCCACCAGGGCGAGCTTGGTCTCGAAGGAGTACACCTGTTTCGTCGGCTTGGTCACCAGCGCTCCTCGACCTCGGATCTTCCACCGCTCATACAAACGACCGACTGGCTGATGAGCCACGCCCAGCAGGCCGGCTGTCGCTCTCACCGCGATGCCCTTTTCAAACCACGCTACAGCGGCCTCACGCTGCTCCACCGACAACGAACTACGTGCATACATAAAACTGCTCCCCGGGAGTCGAAACTGAATTTCTCAGTCCAACTTCCGGGGAGCAGTTCATGGTCACCCCTCTTCTCGTTGTGCCGGCTCCGCGAGGTTTGTTGGCCCCGCTCGTAGGCCACATGTCCTAGTGGATGATTACGTCGGTAGATCCGGTATTGGCGGCGCGTCGCCGCTCCCACAGCTCGAGGCAGTCTATGCGTCGGTGCTCGACGATCTCGGTGGCCCCTAGGCCCCTTGGCGCCTGTGGCGTAGCAACAGCTGCGAGTTCGGCGTCTGATGTTCCATGAGCCGCAACTTCCAGGACAAGTTCGACGGCGATAAGGACGGGATCGGCTGCGACAGCTAGCAACTCGCACCACAACGAACGACGGCGGGGCAGCCACCTCAGGTAACTGCCCCGCCGTCGTTGTCCGGCAAGAAGCCCTACATGCTCCAGGGCTCCGCATGAACGTCCGTTTCGTCGGACCAGCGGCGATGCAGAGCGAACAGTTGGTCGACTATGTCGCGCGTCAGAGGCTCGATGCTCCGGCTGAAGGAAAGGAGTTCCCGCAGGTTTTCTTCCCTGCTTGTGGATCCGACGGTGGAAACCACCTGTGGGGTGCTGTGCGCGAAGCGCATGCAGAACTCGGCCCAGCTCGCGACGCCGGAGCGCTCGAAGATGGGTGCCACTTCGACGGCGCGTTCCTGAAGATAGGGCTTCCAGGCAGCACCCGGGACGTCGCGCAGGGTGTGGACGGGAGCGCCGGCCACCGTGCGCATCGAGATGATGGCTTTGTCCTGCGCCAGCAGTTCGTCCCAGAGCTCGTTGGACGCGAACCGCTGCAGCGGGTTGAGGTAGAAGATGTAGCCGTCGATCAGCCCGTCGAGGTGCCCGGCCCGGAGAGCGGCGAGGGGTGCCTCGGAGGTCCAGGGGAAGATCTCGAGGACGAACCGCCCTACGAGGCCCTCGTCCTTGATGCGCTGCAGGTCGGTGAGGATGGGTCCGCCCGTGACCATGTCCTCTGCGAAGGCGCCAGTACCGGAGAGCTGGCCGATGTCGACCGTGCTGATGCCCAGGGGCTCGATGTTCTCGGTGATGGTGGCGCGGACGTCGTCCGCGGTGCCGCCGCCGAGCTTCACGATGACCGGAGGGACGTTGCCGGGGTCGTCGGCGAAGGCTGCACCGAGAACTTCGAGGGCGTGGTCGTACTGCCGGGAGGTGTGGAGCCAGAGGCCGGCGTCGATCGCGGTGCGGGCCATGTGCACCTGCTGCTCGCGGGGGACGTCGTCGTGCCCGAGCCGCGTAGTGCCGTAGATGTACGGGGGAAGGTCCGCCAGAAGTTTCATTGCCTCAGGCTACCGGAGGGTGCGAACTTGTTGTGCTCTAGAAGTCGGCGACGGATTCGCTCTAGTCGACCAACCTTGACCGGAGGCATGACATCGCTGCCGGTTCGAGGGCCTGCAGATTATTGGTCCGACGCTTGATGTCCGCCCCGGTTTATCACGCGCCCAGTGCCCATAAGAGCTTGCACGTCGTCCAGGGTGTTGTGCTCCGTGAGGAAATTTGTCCAGGTCATGTACCAGCTCCATAGGGGCTGGGTTTCGAGGATGTCCGGCGTGGGCATCACGCCGACCTCGCCGAGTGCGACCGGCCGGCCGTCGGCTAGTGCAACGAGTTCCTGGTAGCTTTCTTGGCCGTACATGTTCTCGTACACGTCGAAGGCGAGGATGTCGACGACGTCGTGGCCCGGGTAGCAGTCGGTGTAGGGCGCAACGTTTTCACGCCGTGCGTTCGCGTTCCATACCCAGAGCAGGTTGGTGAGGCCGTGGACTTCGGTCAGCCGCTCGAACAGTTGGCGGTAGAGCGCCTCGTAGCCGCGCGGGCCCGGGCGGGTGCCCCACCAGAACCACTCGCCATTCATTTCGTGGTATGGGCGCCAGAGCACGGGGATGGATGCGTCGCGCAGTTGCGCGAGGAATCCGGCGATCACGTCGACCTGCTTTTTCCAGCGCTCGTGCGTCGTCGTGCCGGGGGTAAGGAGGTCCTGCCAGTCTTGATCGGATAGCTTCCCGTTGCAGATGCTCCCCTCGAACGTGACGGGCTCATCTTCCGTGGGCCGCACGGCATGCCACATGAGCGTGATGATCGAGCCCGCCTCGTGCTGGCGCTTGGCCTCGTCTATGATGCCCTGGCGAAAGTTGACGCCGTCCATGGTGCCATCAGCGGCAAATCCGAAGTCCTGTCCCCAGACGGCAGGATAAGCCCCTCCGATCGATGCTGCCTGGTCGCTGTAGTCCGACATTTCGCGCGGGGTGTTGTGTTGGCCGGATAAGGTCCTTTGGCCCTGAAGTGCGTAGAGCTTCGCGAGCAGCCCGGTGGCTTCAGCCGTGACGTTCGGGGTGACGGGCAATCGGGAGGTCATGGTGCTCCTTATTGGAAGGTCGAGCGCTGCGGGGTTTGGGGACGACGAGGTGGGTCAGGCGAAGGACACGGAGCGGAGTGTTCGCGGCGACAGCCGGTCCTGGAGCACGAGGGTAGCGGCCCCGAGGGCCGCGGCATCGTTTCCATTGACCGATATGCGAACTTCAACTGGGTGGATGGCCCGTGCCATCGCCCGATGAGCGAGGGCTTTGGAAATGGTGTCCACATAGAAGCTGCCTGCGGTCGAGAAGGCGCTGCCGGCAAGGACGATCAGTTGCAGGTCCAAGAGGTTCACCATGGAGATCACAGCGCTCGCCACATATTCGGCTGAGTCCTGCATGAGCCGCAGGGCTGTTGCGTCACCGTTGGTTGCTGCGGTACCCAAGGCAGCGAAGTCTTCGGAAATCACGCCTGTCAGTGGAATGTCGAGATTGTCACGCGCAGCTTCCTCGGCGGCCTGAGCTACGACGACCTTGGGGCTTGCATACAGCTCGAGGCAGCCGATATTGCCGCAGGGGCACGGAAGGCCTCTTGCGTCGACCGTCACATGGCCTATCTCCCCGACGTTGGAGCTCACGCCCTGATAAATGGTGCCGTCCATGACGATGCCGGAGCCGATGCCGGCGCCCATATAGACGGAGGCGTAGTTCGCGTAACCTTCTGTGGCTCCCAGCCAGTACTCGCCGATGGCGGCCGCGGTCGCGTCGTTGTCGAACTCGCAGTGAAACCCGGTGGTCGATGCCAGCGCTCGACGAATGGGGAAGTCAGCCCACATCTCCAGCGATGGTGCATTGCGGACGGTGCCGGCAACGCGATCCAGAGGGCCGGGCGTTGCGATGCCCATTCCGACGATGCTGCTGCGGTTTATGCCTGACTCGATGATCAGGGCCTCGATATCTTTGGTCATACGGCTGACCACCATCAAGGGGGAGGTGTTGCCCGGTCCGTCGACGCGTCGACGACCGATGACGTGGCCTCGGAGGTCGGCGATGATGTACGTGATGTAGTCCTGGCCGATGTGCACCCCGACGCCGACCCGGGAGGCAGGGTTGAGTTCCAGGAACATGCGCGGTTTGCCGCCTGTGGATTCACCACGGCCTGATTCGACGATGATGTTTTCCGTCAGGAGGGCGCGGACGAGGGTCGATATGGTGGCCTGGGTCAGCCCGGTCTTCTCGGCGAGTTCCACTCGACTGATGGGTCCGCTTGAGCGAATCAGGTCGATGACCTTGCCCCGGGAAGACTCGCGGCGACGTGTCTTCTGGATCACGGTTAACGGTTGCTCAGAGCCTAAGGGGCTGGAGGGAGGAACCTTCCCGTTCCAGGTCGGGTCCTGTGTGGATGTCATGGCCCGGTCACGGCCCGCAGCCAGGCCGCGGCGATTTCTTGATGGCCGCGTGCCGTGGGATGCACTCCGTCTTCGGCCAGTGATGCAGCTCCCATTGATTCTGCGAGGTGGTTGAGGATGCCGTCCACCGGAACCAGCACAGCGCCGAACTCCTCCGCGAGGAGGTGAACAGCGTCGATTCGGGGTCCGAGATCCCGTCGCCATTCCTCCTGTTCATCGCTTACCGCAACGACGAAGGGTTCCAGCAGGATTAGCCGCGTGACCGGGGGAAGCATGGCAAGTAGCTTGTGATAGCGGCAGCTGAACGCGGAGATGTCGGAGGGCTCGTTGCTGTCGAAGTGGCGCCATGTGTCATTAATGCCGATCATTACCGACACCACATCAGGGTCAAGGGCAAGTACGTCCTTTTCCCAGCGCTGTTCCAGGTCCTGCAGCCGGTCCCCACCAGTGCCCGCATTCATTACGTGACACTTCGCGAGCTGGTTGAAGGCGGCAAGGCGACGTACGTAGCCATGGCCGAGTTTCTGGTGGTCATCCCGCCAGCCACAGTCGGTGACGCTGTCACCGGCGAAAACGACACGTCCCTGCAATTCCATCTACCCTCGCGATAATCGGCAACTATATTTAGTCTTCTAACTTAGTTCATCCGGATGCCCCAAGGATAGTAAGGACCCCAATGCCGCTACCTGAGTCAACACCACTGCACCTTACTGCAGGTGGAGTGAGCGTCGTCGTGCATTGTCCGGCATCGGGCCTGCCGGAGGTACGGTACTGGGGCTCCGAACTCGGCAACCTCTCCCCGGAGGAACTAGCGGCGGTGGCTGATCTCAGTTCGCCTCTGCTTGAGAACACGACGGACCTTCCTGTGCGTCTGGGCGTTCTCCCCGAGCACGGCGCGGGCTGGATGGGTACGCCGGGGTTGACCGGGCACCGGGCCGGGAAGGACTGGTCCCCGCTTTTCACCAAGGTGGTGCACACTCTTAAGAAGCGGTGTCTCGAGGTCGTTGCCGAGGATCCGATCACCCGCCTTGCTCTCCGGTTCACTTTGGAACTCCTGGAATCCGGGCTCGTGCGGACGCGGGTGGTACTCACCAATCTCGCGCCGGAGGAGTACGAGCTCCAGAAACTGGTTATGGCCCTGCCCGTTCCGGCCGAGGCCAGCGAGATTCTAGACCTGGCGGGCCGCTGGGCCAAGGAACGCGTGCCGCAGCGGCATTCACTGACAGTAGGGACGTATCTCCGTGAGGTGCGTCGCGGCAGGACGGGTGCGGATTCACCGACAGTGCTCACGGCAGGGGCCCCTGGTTTCGGTTTCCGGTCCGGGGATGTGTGGGGTGTCCACGTGGGATGGAGTGGCAACCATCAGTCCTTCGTCGAGCGGATGACCAGCGGGAGGACGGTCCTGGGCGGCGGTGAAGTCCTGTTGCCCGGAGAAGTGGTCCTGGGAGAGGGCGAGGTGTATACGAGCCCGTGGCTCTATGCAGCATATGGCTCCGGCCTCGATGATCAGGCCGCGCGTTTCCACCGGTGGTTGCGCGACCGCCCCAGTCATCCGGCCACACACCGTCCTGTGACGCTCAACGTCTGGGAGGCCGTGTACTTCGACCACCGCCTCGAGCCGCTACTCGAGCTTGCGGAGCGTGCCGCGCAGGTCGGTGTCGAGCGTTACGTGCTGGACGATGGCTGGTTCCGGGGGCGCCGCGATGACTCCGCGGGCCTCGGTGACTGGTTCGTCGACCCCACGGTCTGGCCCGAGGGTCTTCATCCGCTCGTAGACCGCGTTCGCTCACTCGGCATGCAGTTCGGTCTCTGGTTCGAGCCGGAAATGGTGAACCCCGATTCCGATGTTGCCCGGGCCCATCCGGATTGGATTTTGCAGGTGAACGGCCGATTACCCTTGGAAGCGCGGCGCCAGCAGGTCCTCGACCTCACGGTGCCGGAAGCGTACACCTACGTCCTAGACCGGATATCAGCACTTATCACCGAGTACGGGATCGAATACCTCAAGTGGGACCACAACAGGGACCTCATCGACGCGGGCTCGGCCGCAACGGGAGCTGCCCGTGTACACGAGCAGACGCGTGCGGTGTATGCGCTCCTCGACCTATTGCGCCTGCGGCACCCGGGCATCGAGATCGAGTCCTGTTCTTCCGGGGGAGCACGCGTGGATCTCGGGATCCTCGAGCGTACCGACAGGGTGTGGCCAAGTGACTGCATCGATCCACTGGAACGTCAGCAGATCCTGCGCTGGACGGCCCAACTCATACCGGGCGAACTCACCGGCACCCACGTAGGCAGCGCCACCTCGCACACCACGGGCAGAACATCATCCCTGGATTTTCGGGCCATCACTGCCATGTTCGGTCACTTCGGCATCGAGTGGAACATCAACGAGCTCGACGGCGGCGAACTGGCGGCCCTGGCCGAATGGGTGTCCGTCCACAAGCGCTTCCGCGCCCTGCTGCACTCCGGCACGATGGTTCGCGGCGACTCTGCTCTCGACGAGTTAGCCCTCACCGGGGTGGTCAGCACGGACGGCTCGGAGGCCCTTTTCTCGCTCGCGCTCCTGGCCCGCCCGTCGACCTGGCCTCCGGGGCCCGTGAAAATCCCAGGACTCAACCCGGAGATTCGTTACAGGATCGAGCAGATCGGCGGCCCACTCCCGTCAGATTCCCCCCACGCGGCGCCCGCCTGGCAAAGCGGCAACCTGACAGCGCCCGGCACTGTCCTGGGATCGGTGGGCGTGCAGGTGCCCCTGCTGCAGCCCGAGCAGGCTGTGCTCCTGCACGTTGTATCGGCACCCTGAGCGGCGCCAGGGCACGATTCAGGACGGCATATTCCGCTTGTATGCTCTCGCTAGGACCGGAGGTTCCATGGGAACCGGTTGCTGGCACGGGTGTCAGGAGGTCGTAGGCAGATTCGGCATTTCATGGCGTCGGGGAACGGGGTTCACGGCTTCCTAATACCTGTCGTGAGCAATGCTGAAAATGGCGACACCAACGACGACGGCGGTGGCCGTCGTCGTTGGTGTTAGTTGGTCCAGGCCTACTTCGCGATGATGTCGTCGACGTAGATGGTTCCCGTCGTGACGCCCGCGTTGCCCTGGCCCAGGTACAGGCTGAACTGCGTGACGTTGGCGAGCTTCGCCGCGTCGAGCACGGCGCCCGCGTGGGCGGTGTCCCAGGATGCCGGCTTGAACTCCGAGAAGGGCGCCGAGACCTGAATCGGTGCGGTGCCGGTCAGGGGCACGTTGTACTCGAAGTAGATGCCGTCGGCCACGACCTGCAGCGTCGCACCCGTTCCCGTTCCATCCGGGCGCAGCCAGGCGCCCAGTGACGTGAAGCCGGACCAGTCCTGGTCCACTGTCCGCCCGATGCCGGTGTAGTTCTGCGACGCGAAGTCGTAGCTGTAGGACAGGCCGTAGCTACCGGAGGCCTTGTTCTCGACGGAGTGGGCGATCGAATTCACGCCTGCACTCGTGTACACCTCGTCGAGGGTCACGTCGTCGCCCGAGTAGCCCTCGAAGGTGTCTACGACGCCCGGTACGACGACCGGAGCGGGACCGAGGAGCAGGAGTGCCTCGTCTGCATAGGTCGCCTTCGAGCCCTTACCGTTGCCCTCCGTGACGGTGACCTTCACCGTAGCGGTCCGCGATTCGGTGTTGCCGTTGGGGATCGTGTAGATACCGGTGAAATAACCCTGGGCATCGAGCGTGAGTGGCTGGGCCGGTCCCCCGTCGACCGAGTACGTGGCGGTCGGCTTCCGGACCCCCGTCGAGCTGACTCGGATGGTGGTCGTCGCGCCGGTGACGCGCTGGCGATCAGTCGGCGTGACGATGTGCACGTTGGGTGCCTGGATCACCGGCTTGGTGCGCCGGTCGAAAACGTTCTTCAGGTCGGCCGCGAAGTAGCTGGCGGGATCTGCGTAGAACGCGCGGAAGTCTGGCATGAGTTCGTGCTCGGGCATAGTGCCGAAGGCCGGGTAAGGCACAAAGTACTGCTCAAGCCCGAAGTTTGCCCAGGTCTGGGCGTATGCGATGCGCGCGGAGTCAGGGTCGCTGCGCAGGGCGTTCAGGATGCTCGTGTACCACTCAAGATCTTGGTTCTGCCCGTTGGGCTTCAGCGCCCCGCTCATGCCGAACTCGGTCAACGCCGATATCTTGCCCTTTTCGTCCGCCATACGGGAGATCATCGCGGTGTCCGAGACCAGGGAATCGAGCCACTGCTGGCTGCCATTGGTGCCGTCGTAGAGGTCGTACCCGAGCACATCCACGAAGTCGTCGCCCGGGTAGGTCTTGAGGTAGGTCTCAGGAGTGCCGCCGAATGTGCCGTTGGGGGAGTAGGCGTACAGGAAGTTGTGGACGTCCTTGGTGTCCCGCAGGTATTCGACCGTGTAACGGAAAATCTCCCGGTACTCAGCGCTTGTGGTATGGCCTGCACCCCACCAGAACCAGCCACCGTTGTTCTCGTGCCAGGGCCGGAAAATGATCGGAATCTGCTTGCCGTTCTCGTCCACCGCCTCCTTGGCCACGTCAGCGAAGGCATCAAGGTATTCGAGGAACGCAGCATTGTCCGCCCCGCCGGGAAGGATCTGCCGGACCGCGTTGCCGCCGGTGTCGTTGTAGCGGCCACCCGTCGCGAAGTTCGGGAAGTGCGCGCTGATCGTGTTGATGCCACCAAGGGAATCAGCCTTCTGAATGCCGTCCACCAGCACATCGACGTTCGCGTCCAACGAGGCACCAGCGATGCCCGGGCGCTCGTCGCCCGTGAGGACCAGTGAATCCCAGCCGAAGATAGCCGGAAAATCGCCCACGCCATTCTTCACGTCCGACGCCAGCCCAGCAGGTGCCGAATCGGTGACGGCGTAGTCAGTGGTGTGCTGGTGCCCGAACAGGATCCCCTGTCCGCGCACCGACTGGAGGTAGGCGAAGAGCGAACGCGTTTCATTCGTCGCGTCGCCATCGACAAGATCAACAGCGACAGGTGGCCCGCCCCTTTCTCCGTCAGGTGATGCGGGCCCTGCCGCGGCAGGGCCCGCAGAGACGAGTGCGGCAGCTAGTACGCTCACAAGCGCAGAAGCAGTCAGAGCTTTTCGCAATGTAGAGGGGGAGGGGGTGTCACGAGGGAGCAAGGCGATTCTCCTTTGAAGGGCACTCCGGACGGGTCCATCCTGAGACGCAAGTCACAGACTTACTTGACTTCGATAATAAAGTGCCCTAAGAAAGTAGTCAACGGTTCGTCCATGGATGGGAGAACCAGCTGGCGGCGCCGTAGCCGCCCACTGATGAAAGGTACAAAGATGTCCTCAACACTCTCGGGCCCCAAGCGTCTGGGCCTGGCTGCTGCCGCGATGCTCAGCGTCGCAACCCTCGCCCTCAGTGGCTGCGCCAACGGTGGCGGGGGCGCATCGAATGAAGGCGGCGGCGCAGAGAATAGCTCCGTCACCGTCTTCAACGGGGCTACTGGAACCATCTCTGAAAACTTCAACCCGTTCTCCTCGACGGCCCTGCAGCCCACCCTGGGCGTCATCTTCGAACCCCTGTTCTGGTACAACGCGGCCTCGGACGAGCCTCCCACGCCGTTGCTTGCCGAGTCCTTCGAATGGAACGAGGACGGCACGCAGCTAACGATCAAGACCCGTGAGGGCGTCAAGTGGTCCGACGGCGAGCCGTTCACCGCAAAGGATGTCGCCTTCACCTTCAACCTCGTCAATGAGACACCCGAACTGAACACCACGGGACTTTCGGCAACCGCCGAGGCCACGGACGACACGACCGCGGTGCTGACCTTCCAAGAGCCTTCCTTCATGCAGGAGCCGAGCGTGCTCGGCAACCGCGGCATCGTCCCCGAGCACATCTGGAAGGACGTCGCGGATCCCATCACGGAGACCAACTCGAACCCCGTTGGAACTGGCCCCTTCAAGGTCAAGGACTTCACTGCGCAGAGCTATCTCCTCGAGAAAAACGACGTCTACTGGGAGGAAGGGAAGCCGGCGATCGACGAGGTCCGCTACATCTCCCTGGAAAGTGCCGATGCCGCCACCGGCGCGCTCCTGGCCGGCGAGGTCGACTGGATGAGCTCGTTCCTGCCTGGTCTCGAGCAGATTCTCTCCGACAACGAGAACCTCTCCTACGTCAACACGCCCGCGCTGACGGCCTCGATCTTCACCTGCTCCAACGAGGAGCTGGGCTGCGAGGGGCCGCAGACCGATCCCGCGGTGCGCCAGGCCATTTACCAGGGCATCGACCGTGAGCAGCTCAATGCCCTCGCCGGCGGCGGATTCGCTAAGACCGCGTCGCCGACCCTGGTGTTGCCGGAGCGCGACGCGGACTGGATCGCTGACCCCGAGAACACCGAGACACCCGCCAACGCGAACGTCGAGGAGGCCAAGAAGATCCTCGAGGACGCCGGCTGGGTCGAGGGCAGCGACGGAATCCGTGAGAAGGACGGCGAGCGGCTCTCCCTCGGCATCCAGACGGTAACGGGCTACAGCGACTTCATCTCGCTGAACGACGCCATGTCCCAGCAACTCCGCGAGGTCGGCATCGATCTCAAGCCGACGCAGATCACCTACAACGAGTGGATCAACAACCTCAACATCGGTAAGTACCAGCTGACGCTCGAGTCCATCGGGCTCCAGCCGTCGAACAACCCGTACTACGCCTATGAGAAGTGGTACAACTCCGCCAACACGACGCCGGTCGGCGAATCCGCGCTGAACAACAACACCGCGCGCTACAGCAACCCCAAGGTGGACGAGGCCCTCGCCACGGCGCGATCCACCAATGACGAGGCGGTGCAGAAGGAGCAGTACGGCATCATCCAGGACGAGATTGTCCGGGACATGCCCTACATCCCGATCTACGTGAACTCGCTTCTGACCGAGTTCAACACGGAGCGTGCCACGGGCTGGCCCACCAACGAGGACCCGTACGCCCTTGCCGCGACGTGGAAGGCCTGGGACAACGGCATCGTGTTGAAGAACATCACACCTGCCGAGTAATCAGTCCACCCCCGTGTCATAGGCGGAACGGAGCATCCTCGTGAAGCTCCGTTCCGCTCGTGGCCTGGCCTCGACCCTGCCGCGGAAAGTCGATTCCCATGAGATACATCCTTCAAAAGCTCGGGTTCTACCTGATTGCGTTCTGGGCCGCGCTGACGGTCAACTTCTTCCTGCCGCGGCTCCTTCCGGGAAACCCCGTGGACATCATGCTGGCGAAGCTCGCCCAGCGTGGGCCGGTGACGCCGGAAGCGCGGGAGGCGGTGGAACTGCTCCTCGGTACCAATACGGACGCTCCGCTGATCGTGCAGTACTGGCAGTACCTCGGGAAGCTCTTCACTCTGGACCTCGGAACCTCCGTCGCTTTCTTCCCCGCATCCGTGACCGACATCATCGGGCAGACCCTGCCATGGACCATCGGTCTCATCGGCATCGCGACGATCATCTCCTTTGTCCTCGGGGTAGTGCTCGGAATGCTCGCTGGATGGAAGCGGGGATCGTGGCTGGACAACCTCATCCCGGTCACCACCATGCTGCAGTCGGTGCCCTATTTCTGGCTCGCGTTGATCCTCCTGTTCGTCCTGGGCGGCATGTGGGACCTTTTCCCGCTGAACGGCGGCTACAACGTCTACGAGGTGAGCCCGGGCTGGAACTGGGCCTTCGTCAGCAGCGTCATCTACTACGGCACCCTGCCTGCCCTGACGATCGTCATCTCCTCGGTGGGTGGCTGGATGCTGGGGATGCGCAACATGATGGTGTCCACGCTGTCCGATGACTACATCCTGACGGCGGAGGCCAAGGGACTTCGGCCCAGCCGGATCATGACCACCTACGCCGCGCGCAACGCTGTCCTGCCGTCGGTCGCGGGCTTCGCCATCTCGCTCGGGTTCGTGGTGGCCGGTTCGATCGTCACAGAGGCAGTTTTCTCCTACCCCGGTATCGGCTCAGCGCTCCTCAACGCGGTGGGTAGTAACGACTACTCCCTCATGCAGGGCCTCTTCCTCGTGATCACCCTGTCCGTTCTTGGCGCGAACCTCATCGTCGACCTCCTCTACTCGTTCATCGATCCCCGCACCCGGGCCCGAAGCTAGGACTCGCCATGACCACCACCACCCAGGACCCGGGGATCGCCGCGACCAGTGCCCGCTCCACGCGGCCCAAACGCGCGTTCCCGCCCCTGACACCGAAGCTCGCCTTCGGACTCGGCATCGCCGGCAGCATCAGCCTCTTCGGGATCCTCGGTCCGTTCTTCGTGGGTGACCCGTCGACAGTGAACAACGTAGGCCTCGCCGGTCCCGCCGACGGATTCATCCTCGGCACCACGCAGACCGGCCAGGACGTCTTCGCGCAGCTCGCCTATGCCACCCGGGGATCCCTCACGGTCGGCCTGATCGTCGGCGTCCTGACCCTCTTCCTGTCCGCTTTCTTCGGGATCATCGGAGCGTACTTCGGAGGCTGGCTCGACGAGTCCTTCTCGCTTTTCAGCAATGTCATGCTGGTCATCCCCGGGCTGCCGCTGGTCATCATCATCTCCAGCTACGTCCCCGAGAAAAGCATCCTGCTCGTCGCCGTGGTTCTCGCGATCACCGGCTGGGCAGGCTCCGCCCGCGTGCTGCGCGGATTCACCCTCAGCGTGCGCAACCGCGACTACGTGGCCGCAGCCCGTGTGTCCGGTGAGAAGTCCTGGCGCATCCTGGGCGTCGAGATCCTCCCGAACCTCATCCCCCTGCTCGCCTCGCAGATGGTGTTCGCCATCATCTTCGCGATCCTCGGTGAGGCAGGGCTCTCCTTCCTCGGGCTCGGGGCGTCGGACTCCTTCACCTGGGGCACCATGCTCTACTTCGCCCAGAACGGGCTCGCCCTGCGGCTCGGAGCCTGGTGGTGGTTCGTACCGCCGGGACTGCTGATCGCCCTGTTCGGTGCGGCCCTTGCCCTCATCAATTTCTCCATCGACGAGATCATCAACCCCAAGCTGCGCTCCCAGACCCGTGCCACCCGGCGCTCCTGGAAGCTCTCCAAGTCCGAACTCCGCACCGCCACCAAGGAGGACGTCCTATGAGCAGCACCAACCAGGGAGCCCACTCCGTCAGCATCACAGACCTCGGTGCACGCGGCCCCGCAAACGAGGTCCGGCCGGGACGCGAGCACCGCAGAGAACGTGCCACCGAGGCACGCGAGCATCCTGTGCTGACCATCGACGACTTCAGCGTCGAGTACAAGGGCGACCGCGTAGTCAAGGCCGTGAAGAACGTGAGCCTCACACTCGGCCGCGGAGAGATTCTGGGCCTCGCGGGGGAGAGCGGCTGCGGCAAATCCACCCTCGCCTACGGCATCAACCGGCTCCTGAAGCCGCCAGCCGTCATCACCGGCGGCAGCGCCCATTTCCACTCGCGCGAAGGCTACGTGATTGACCTCAACGAGCTCAGCGGCGAGGAGCTTCGCGCTTTCCGCTGGGACAAGATCGCAATGGTCTTCCAGGGCGCCATGAATTCACTGAACCCGGTCATCACCATCCAGAGCCAGATCGAGGACATCTTCTCCACCCACCGGCCGGACATGTCAAAGAAGGAACGCCGCACGAAATGCGGGGACCTCCTCGAACGCGTGGGTGTGGACCGGAGCCGGCTTCGCTCCTACCCGCATGAACTCTCCGGCGGCATGCGCCAGCGCGTCATGATCGCCATGGCCATGGCGCTCGATCCGCAGGTCATGATCATGGACGAGCCCACCACAGCCCTCGACGTCGTGGTGCAGCGTGACATCCTGCGCGAGATCACCCGGTTGCGAGCGGACCTGGGCTTCGCGGTCATCTTCATCACCCACGACCTTCCGCTCCTGCTGGAGATCAGCGACCGCATCGCGGTGATGCGCGAGGGGGAGATTGTGGAACTCGGCGACGCGGTGGAGCTCTATACCAACCCGCAGCACGAGTACACCAAAAAACTCCTGGCATCCTTTCCGAGCCTTACCGGAGCGCGCGGTGACTTCATCCGAGGCGGATCGCGGAACCAGAACGGAGACCAGGCATGAGCGCGCTGGAAGTCAAGGACCTCGTCAAGGAGTACAGGCTGCGCAACGGACGGCACTCGAGCGTCCTGAAAGCGGTGAACAACGTCAGCTTCTCGATCGACAGCGGGCGCACGGTAGCCCTCGTGGGACAGAGCGGCAGCGGCAAGTCCACCCTAGCCAAGCTTCTCATGCAGCTCGAGAAGCCCACCTCGGGCAGCATCACGCTCGACGGCGAACCCGTGAGCAGGCGCGGCGCGGGCCTGCGGCAGTACCGCAGTGACGTGCAGATGGTGTTCCAGGACCCCTTCGCGTCGTTGAACCCGTACCACACCATCGCCCACCACATCGGGCGTCCACTCATCCTCCACGGCAAGGCGAAGGGCCGCGACGACGTCCTGGACGGCGTTACGAAGCTGCTCGAACGCGTGAGGCTCGACCCGGACATGGCCCAGCGCAAACCGCACGAACTCTCGGGCGGCCAGCGCCAGCGTATTGCGATCGCCCGCGCCCTCGCACCCGAGCCGAAGATCCTCGTGGCGGATGAGCCCGTCTCAATGCTCGACGTCTCGATCCGCCTCGGCGTGCTCAACCTGCTTGCGGACCTGCAGCGCGAGGAGAACCTCGGCGTCTTCTACATCACCCACGACCTCGCGACCGCCCGCCACTTCTCGGACGACATCCTCGTAATGTTCAAGGGCGAAATCGTCGAGCGCGGCCCGGCCGACGACGTCATCCTCAACCCGCAGCACGAATACACGCAGCTCCTCGCGGAAGCCGCGCCCAACCCGGAGAAACGCATCAGCGCCTGACCGCCCCCGAACCACCGGCAGCCCCGTGCCGCCACAGACCCCTGGAGTATGTGCATGAACACCACGACCCCCGCCCCGCAGACCTTGGACCTGGGGGGGGCCTGGAATCTCGCCTGGACCGCGGGGCCGGACTCTTCGCCGTCATACGCGACATCCGGTCGGCCCATCTCGGCCACTGTTCCTGGTCAGGTCCACACTGACCTGTTGGCCGCCAGCCTGCTGGAGGACCCAGATGTCGGGTTGCGGGAAGCAGACCAGATGTGGATCGGCCACTCGCAGTGGACCTACTCCCGCCGCTTCGATTGGAACGGGGACCTCACCGGTGACCGCATCGAACTCGTCGCGGACGGGCTGGACACCTTCGCCACCGTCCGTCTGAACGGGCACGAGGTCGCCGTCACCTCGGACCAGCACATCGCATACCGCTGGAACGTGGCCAGTCTGCTCACCTGCGGTGAGAACCTCCTCGAGATCACGTTCGGATCCGCATGGGACGCGGCCCACGAGTGCGAGGCGCAGGTCGGCGAGCTGCCCCGCCCCTACGACGAGCCGTACCCCTTCGTGCGCAAGAGCGCGTGCAACTTCGGGTGGGACTGGGGACCGCACTACGTCACCGCCGGCATCTGGCAGCCTCTCCGCCTCGAGGCCTGGTCCGGCGCCCGCATCGAGTCGATCCGCCCGGACGTCGTCCTCGATGGTGCCACCGCGCGCATCAGCGTGGCCGTCGGGCTCGAACGGTCCGGGCCGGCGAGGAACCTGTCCGTTCAGGCGGTCCTCACCGCGCCCGACGGCAGCGAAGCTGCCCGATCGGAGGTCCCGGCCGGTTCCGACGACGCCGTCCTCGCCCTCGAGGTGGCGGATGCGGACCTGTGGTGGCCCGTGGGCCTCGGAGCTCAGCCGCTGTACGGACTGTCCGTCGAGATCCGGGACGACGGCGGGACGCTGTCCTCGGGCGAACGGCGCATCGGCCTGCGCACCGTGCTGGTCGAGGAGCAGCCCGACGCCGTCGGCACGACGTGGGCACTGGTGGTCAACGGCCGCAGGGTCCGCGTGCGTGGTTACAACTGGATTCCCGATGATCCCTTCATCGCGGAGGTCACCGAGGAACGGCTCGGACAGCGCCTGGACCAGGCCGTCGGCGGCGGGGCCAACCTGCTGCGGGTGTGGGGTGGAGGGTACTTCTCCACGGAGGAGTTCATGGCCGGCTGCGATGAGCGCGGCCTCATGGTCTGGCACGACTTCCTGTTCGCGTGTGCGGCATACGACGAGTCCGACGCGATGATCGAGGCAGTGACCACCGAGGCCGAACAGGCCGTGGCACGCCTGTCCTCGCACCCGAGCCTGGTGATCTGGTGCGGCGGCAACGAATGCGTCTGGGGCATGTACGACTGGGGCTGGCCCGAGATCCTCCAGGGGCGCCCGTACGGTGCCGCCTTCTACACCGAGGTCCTCCCCGGTGTCATCAACCGCCTCGACCCCTCACGGCCCTACGTACCCAACAGCCCATGGTCCGGGTCCCTCGACAAGCACCCGAATGACCGCGCCTCGGGACCCGTGCACATCTGGGAGGTCTGGAACAACGTCGACTACGTCCACTACCGCGACGTCGACCCACCCTTCGTCTCCGAGATGGGCTGGTGCGCGCCCCCGGCCTGGTCGACGCTTCAACGCGTCGTCACCGAGGGCGACCTGATGCCCGACAACCCACAGGTGGCCCACCACATGCGGGCCGCGGACGGCATGGAGAAGCTCGCAAGGGGACTGGCGCCCTACTTCGGCGAACCCGAGACGGCCGAGGACTGGCACTACCTCACGCAGATGGTGCAGGCGCGTTCGCAGGCCGCCGGGGCCGAGTGGCTGCGCACGCGGGAGCGGTGCGCCGGGGTGGTCATCTGGCAACTCAACGACTGCTGGCCCGTGCTCAGCTGGTCCGCCGTGGACGGCGACGGCATCGAAAAGCCCGTCTGGTACGCGCTCCGGCGATCCTTCGCGGAACGCCTGTTGGCGATCGTGCCCATCACCGCCGGTGGCACCGACGATCCGACCGGCTCCGACGGGCTCGAAGTGGTGATCGTCAACGACGGGCTGTCCGAGTGGACCGCCGACGTCGTCGTTCGCCGCCTCGCACTCGACGGGACAGAAACCGGGCGGGAAACCGTGCGCCTTGCGGCCGCGGCAGACGGAACGGCACGCGCAGTCCTTTCTGCTGCGCTCACCGCCGCAAGCGATCGGGAGTTCCTCGTCGCCGACGCCGGGAGCCTTCGCTCTACCTGGTTCTTCGCGCCCGATGCCGCCCTCAAGCCGGCCCAACCGCGTTTCATGGCCGACGCAACGATCGACGGCGGATCCGCGCGGGTCACCGTACGGGCCGAGACGGTGCTGCGGGACCTCTGCGTGTTCGCGGACCGCCTGGCGCAGCTCCTGGGCGTGGCAGCGTCGGAACTCGTCGTCGACGACATGATGCTCACGCTGCTTCCCGGAGAGACCACCACCTTCACCATCAGCAGGCGCGACGGCGGTGCGCTGAAGGTGCCGACGGATCTGGCGGCTGCGGAGCAGTTCCCGGTGATCCGCTGCATCGGTGACAGCACTGCCCTGGTACCCGCTAGCTCGGGACTGGCCGTAGGGGACACAGCCCGATGATCGCGGGCATCGAGACCGGTGGCACCAAGATCATCTGCGCCGTCGCCGACCCGCAGGACCCAGGGACGCTGGTCGACCAGGCTCGAATCGACACCACGATGCCGGTGCAGACCCTCGCGGCGATCCGTAAGTTCCTGGCGCCGTACGCAGTGGCGGGCCGCTTCGACGCCGTCGGCATCGCCTCCTTCGGGCCCGTGGAAGTCGATGCAGCGTCTCCCCGGTTCGGCTGGATCACCTCCACGCCCAAGCCGGGGTGGCGCGACACGGACGTGGTCAGCGGCCTCGGTCTGGCGCCCGGGACCCCTGTCCGCCTGGTCACGGACGTGACAGGCGCGGCGCTCGGCGAGCACCGGTTCGGTGCCGGCCGCGGCGTCGACGACTTGGCGTATGTGACAATCGGCACGGGGGTCGGGGCCGGCATCGTAGTCAATGGAGCCCCCTTCACGCTCCGAAGCCACCCCGAACTGGGACACCTGCTCGTCCGGAGGCACCCCGAGGACTCCTTTGCCGGGGTGTGCCCCTTCCACGGAGATTGCCTCGAAGGCCTCGTTTCCGGGCCTTCGATCGCAGCCCGTTGGGGCAGGCCCGGCCCCGACCTTGGACTCCTACGCGAGGACGCTGTCGAACTGTCCTCGTACTACATCGCCCAGTTGCTCTCCACGGTCACGTACGCGGCCGCGCCGCAAAGAATCATCGTCGGCGGGGGAGTGCTGAAGACACAGGGCCTGCTCGAGGCCGTCCGCGAGCAACTCGCCCTGCTGGTGGGTGGCGCCCTCGCCGATCACCCTCTTCTTGACCCGGACAGCGGCTACGTCGTCCGGCCGGAACTGGGCGACGAGTCCGGCGTGCGTGGTGCGCTCTCCATCGCCGGGGATGCCCTGTCACTTGGAGCGGCACTTGCAACAGCGGGCTAAATCCGGCTTCACATCCGGCGCCCCGCCGACGCCGGAGATATATGATGAGGAGCCCGTGACTCCGCACTAGCCCGAGTCACCCTGGCAATCACGTGGTCATGCGGTTTTCCCACCTTCGCGAAAGTGCCATGTCCGCCGTGCTGGCCCGCACCATGAGCTCGCTGCGGGGCATCGAACTCGACTGCAGCGTACCCGAATCGAGCAGGGAGAGCAGGAGTTCCGCCGCAACCTTTCCCTGCATGACCGGGTTCCGGGACAGGGCGGTGACCGGCGGCGAGGCGAGCTGGCAGTGGAGCGAATCGTCCCAACTCGCGATCGCCACGTCCTCGGGGCACCGCAACCCGAGCTCGCGGAGCGCCATGAGTGCCCCCATGGACATGAGGTCGTTCCCGAGGATCACGGCGGTCACGGCGGGCACGGCGTCGTCCGGGGGTTCACAAAGCAGAGACAGGACGGCGTCATGCCCGGCCTCCAGCGCGTAGTTCCCCTCCCGCGGCACCACCTCCATGCCATGCGCTGCGGCGCACCGCGCCACGCCGGTGATGCGCTCCTCCTCGTGCAGGAAACGGTGCGGGCCCGAAACGTGGGCGATCCGCCGGTGTCCTTGGGCATGCAGATGGTCGACGATCGTGGCTGAGTCCACCGCGTGGTCCGTCGTCGTGCCCGAGAAGACGGCCGGCTCCTCCGATTCCGGCGCACCGTGCAGGACGAACGGGAGACCCAGCCGGTCGAGCAGGGCGGGGCGCGGGTCCTCGTGGAGGTGGTCGAACAAGAGGACGCCGTCGACCTTCCGCTCGCCCGCCCAGCGCTCGTAGGTGGCGCGTTCCTGCGCCGGGTCCGTACCGACCATGCGGAGCATCAGGGCCATGTCGCCCTCGGCGAGGGCGGTCTCGATGCCCGCCAGCAGCCCCATGTAGTAGGGCTCCGTGCCGATAAGGTCGGGACCCGCCGAGAGGACCATGCCCACGGCTCCGGAACGGGAGCGGGACAGGGCTCGGGCGGACGAACTCGGATACCACTCGAGCTCCTCCGCGAGGTCGAGCACGCGACGCCGGGTCAGCTCGCTGACACCCGGCTGGCCGTTGAGCGCGTAGGACACACTCGCCTTCGAGATGCCCAGCCTCTTCGCCAGACCGGCGATGGTTTCCTTGGCCATGGCTTCCACAATAGCGTCAGGTTTTCCTTGACCGGTCCCGTCTTTTCCCCTAGGTTCGAAGAGTACCTGAACCGGTTCAGTAGACCCGATTTCTCAGCGAGGAGAACCCCTGTGACATATTCGCTCCAGCTCTACACACTGCGGACAGCCATAGGGGAGGACCTGCCGGGCACCATCAAGCGCGTGGCAGAGCTCGGCTATACGGCCGTGGAGCCCTACAACTTCGTGGTCACCGCCGACCAGCTCGCCGAGGCCCTCTCGGCCAACGGGCTCAGCGCACCCTCCGGCCATGCGCCCCTGCTCCGCGCCGACCAGGACGAGATCTTCGAGGCCGCCCGCACGCTCGGCATCGGCACGGTGATCGATCCCCACGTCGAGCGTTCGCACTGGACCACCGAGGAGGACATCAGGGCCACTGCCGAGGCCCTGAACGCGGCGGCGAAGAAGGGTGCTGGGTACGGCATCACGGTCGGCTACCACAATCACGAGTTCGAGCTCGAGGAGCGTATCGACGGCACATCCGCGCTCGAGGTCCTCGCACGCCACCTCGATCCCGAGGTCGTCCTCGAAGTGGACACGTACTGGGCCGCGGTCGGGGGCGAGGACCCCGCCGAACTCCTGCGCCGCCTCGGGGAGCGCGTGCGTTTCGTCCACATAAAGGATGGCCCGCTGACCAAGAACGACAAGGAGCAGGTGGCGGTCGGCCACGGCTCCATGCGCGTGTGGGACGTGCTCGATGCCGTTCCCGGCCTCGAGGCCGCCGTCGTGGAACTCGACGATTTCGACGGCGACGTGTTCACCGCCGTCGCCGACAGTCTGACCTACCTCAACGAGGGGAAGAAATGAGCACGGACACCTCCGGCACCGCAGCAGCGGGCCACCGCACGGGACCCGTCGGCGTCGCCGTCATCGGCGCCGGGGTCATCAGCAAGGAATACCTGACCAACCTGACGGGCTTCCCGGACGTGACGGTGCACATCGTCGCCGACATGTTCGAGGAGGTCGCCGCGGCCCGCGCCGCCGAATTCGGGGTGCCCGCCTCCGGTGGTGTCCAGGATGCGCTGAACCACCCCGACGTCGAGATCGTCGTCAACCTGACCATCCCGGCCGCGCACGTCGAGGTGGCCACCGCCGCCGTCGCCGCCGGCAAGCACGTCTGGAGCGAGAAGCCCTTCTCACTGGACCGCGAGAGCGGCATCGGCCTCCTGAAGACCGCCGACGCAGCCGGGGTCCGCCTCGGCTGCGCTCCCGACACCTTCCTCGGGGCGGGTCTGCAGACCGCGCTGCGGCTCGTGGCGCGAGGAGACATCGGCGTACCCCTGACGGCGCTCACCCTCATGCAGTCGCCCGGCCCCGAGTCGTGGCACCCCAACCCCGCCTTCCTCTTCCAGGAGGGCGCCGGGCCGCTGTTCGACATCGGCCCGTATTACCTGACCACCCTGGTCCAGACCTTCGGCGCCATCACGAAGGTCGCGGGCTTCGGCTCGAAGTCCCGCGCCACCCGGACCATAGGCTCCGGCCCCAAGGCCGGTGAGGTATTCGACGTCACCGTCCCGTCCCACGTCAGCGCCATCGCCCAGTTCGCCAACGGCGAGTCCTCTCAGAGCATCTTCAGCTTCGACTCACCGCTCAAGCGTGCGGGGTTCGTCGAGGTCACCGGCACCGAGGGGACACTTGCTTTCCCCGATCCGAACAACTTCACCGGTGACCTGATGCTCACACGTCGCGGGGCCGACGAGCCCGAGGTCATCCCGGCCGTCGGTGCGACGTCGACGCGCGGCAGCGGTGTCCTCGAAATGGCACGAGCGCTCCGCAAGGGGCGCCCACACCGCGCCCAGGGCGAGACGGCATACCACGTGCTCGACGCGATGGTCTCGATCTCGGAGAGCGTCGCCACCGGTGAATTCGTCTCGCTCTCGAGCACGGCTACCGCCGCCGAACCGCTGCCGGAGGACTGGGACCCGTACGCCTCCACCCTCTCCTGATCCCGGGGAGGCGCCGCGGATGCACCGTGGCGCCTCCGCTCTAGGACCGACGGCGTCCGCCCTGTGGTCCTCGGCCCGTCAGGGATACCTTCCTCCCCACCGGGAGCGGCAGTCATTCCGCTTCCCGCCACACCACGAACGGATTGTCCGATGACGTACCTGCCCGCCGACGACCGCTACGAAACGATGCCGTACCGCCGCGTGGGACGGAGCGGGCTGCACCTACCCGCCGTCTCGCTGGGCCTGTGGCATAACTTCGGGGATGACAAGTCCTTCGATGTGCAGCGGGACATCCTGCGGCGTGCGTTCGATCTGGGGGTGACGCATTTCGATCTGGCCAATAATTACGGTCCGCCGGCCGGTAGCGCGGAGACGAATTTCGGGCGGCATCTGCGGGATGACTTCCGGCCGTTCCGGGATGAACTGGTGATCTCCACGAAGGCCGGCTACGGGATGTGGCCCGGCCCATACGGCGAATGGGGGTCGCGGAAGTACCTGCTCTCCAGCCTGGATCAGTCGCTGGAGCGGATGGGCCTGGACTACGTGGACATCTTCTACAGCCACCGTCCGGACCCGGACACCCCGCTGGAGGAGACGATGGGTGCCCTCGACACGGCAGTTCGCTCCGGGCGCGCGCTCTATGCGGGCATCAGTTCCTACTCCCCGGAACGCACGCTGGAAGCCGCGGCCATCCTGCGGGACCTCGGGACCCCGCTGCTCATCCATCAGCCCTCCTACTCGATGCTCAACCGGTGGACGGAGAACGGGTCCCCAAACCTGTACGAGGCCCTCGAGCAGATCGGGGCGGGCTCGATCGCGTTCTCCCCGCTGGCCCAGGGGCTGCTCACGAGCAAATACCTGGACGGGGTGCCCAAGGACTCCCGGGCCGCGGCCGGGAAGTCGCTGGATCAGGAGCAGCTGAGCGCGGAGAACCTGAACCGCATCCGGGGCCTCAACGCGATCGCGGAGGGCCGTGGGCAGAGCCTGGCGCAGATGGCGATCGCGTGGGTGCTACGGGATCAGACCAAGGGCACCCCGGTGACGTCGGCGCTGATCGGGGCCTCCAGCGTGCGCCAGCTGGAGGACAGCCTGACCGCAGTGGCGAACCTGGACTTCACGCCCGGAGAACTGCACTCCATCGACGAGTTCGCCGTCGAATCCGACATCAACCTCTGGGCCGCCGCCCTCGAGGCATAGATCATAGTGGATCGGCAGGCCAGCACCAGGGACGATCAGCCGGGCAGGGCGGGAGACAGCCGATGGCGTCGGCTCCTACCCGGCCAGCGGGCCCGCCTGATGGTGTTCGACGTCGTCACCCGTTCGTCGACATGTGTCTTCGAGACCCACGACTTCGTCATCGAGGCCCCGAACTGGACCCCCGACGGCGCATGGCTCGTCTTCAACTGCGACGGCCTGATGTACCGCACCCCGCCACAGGAGGACGGGCAGCCGCGCGTCATCTTTACCGGTGCGGTGACGGACTCCAACAACGACCACGTGGTGTCGGCGGATGGCCGCTTCCTCTACCTCTCCTCCCAGGACGGGCACCTCTATGAGGTGCCGCTGGGCGGCGGCGAGGCGCGACGTGTGACCCAGCCAGACGACGGGCTCGAGGCCCGCTACCTGCACGGCATCTCACCCGACGGTGGCACCCTGGTGCATATAGGATGTCGCCGCAATGGGGCAGCCATGACCTATAATATCTACGCCGTCGACGTAAATGACGGCATCACTACCCAGCTGACCGACTCGGACCGTCCGCACGACGGCGTGGAGTACAGCCCGGACGGAACGTCGCTGTACTTCAACTCGGAGCGGGCCTCGGACCGGGCGGGGCACTCCCAGCTGTTCCGGATGCGGACCGACGGCACCGGGATGGAGCAGCTGACGACGGACGAGCGTGTGAACTGGTTCCCGCACCCGGCCCCGGACGGGTCCGCCCTCGTGTACCTCAGTTACCAGCAAGGGGTGGAGGGCCATCCGGCCAACGAGCCGGTCCTGCTGCGCATCGCGGATCCTGACGGGAACAACGCTTGGGACGCCGTCGATCTCCTTGGTGGACAAGGCACGCTCAACGTCAACAGTTGGGCGCCGGACAGCCGCCGCTTCGCGTACGTCGATTACCCAAGGACCGCCACGTGACAAGCTTTGCCACGAATACTGTCTGGCAGCTTAATTCTCCTGCTGCCAAAGGGCAAAGCTAGCCATTTCTGGCACGGTGAACGCTCTTCGCCAGTACCCGGGCAAGTGAATGAAGCGCCCACCCCTTCCGACCATCCCCACACCTGCCGCCGGACGAAGAGGAAACATGCATAACGACGTACCACCCCTGAAGATCGCGCTAATTGGACACGGCTTCATGGGGGCTGCCCATTCCCAGGGTTGGCGGGTTGCGCCACGCTTCTATGACCTTCCAGCCCGACCGGAGATGTCCCTTCTCGTGGGACGCAATGCGCAGGGGGTGGAAGCCGCAGCAAGGAAATGGGGGTGGAAGGAAACGGGCACGGATTGGCGGGCCGCCATTGCCCGTGACGATATCGACGTCATCGACATCGTCACTCCTGGTGGATCGCATGCTGAAATTGCCATAGCTGCGCTCGAAGCGGGTAAGCATGTCCTGTGCGAGAAGCCGCTCGCTAACACCCTCGAAGAGGCCGAGGCGATGGCCTCCGCCGCGGCGCGCGCGGGCAAGTGTGTGTTCGCGATGGTCGGGTTCACGTACCGTCGCGTTCCGGCGGCTGCGTTTGCCAGGGATCTTGTACGGTCCGGTGCAATCGGGGAAGTACGCCAGGTGCGCGCTGCCTACCTGCAGGATTGGCTGGTCGACGCCGAAGCTCCTTTGACGTGGCGTCTGGAGAAAGAGCACGCCGGTTCCGGCGCACTCGGTGACCTGGGTGCTCATGCCGTCGATCTGGCGCAGTTCATCACCGGGCAGAGAATCACCGGTGTCAGCGGCATTCTGAACACCTTCATTCACGAGCGGCCCCTGCCTGGCGACGTCCCGGGCACGGCAGGTGCTGCCGGAAGCGGCAGCGCCACCGTGGACGATCTTGCGCTTTTCAACGGCCGTTTCGACGGCGGCGCGATCGGTTCGTTCGAAGCCACCCGGATGTCCACGGGTCGTAAGAACGCGCTACGCATCGAAGTGGCCGGCTCCACCGGCGCCATCTCCTTCGACCTTGAGAACATGAACTCCCTCGGCTTCTACGATGCGACAGCGCCCGACACACGACAGGGATTCACCAACATCTTGGTCACCGAGCCCATGCACCCCTACGTCTCGGCGTGGTGGCCCGCCGGCCACTCGCTCGGCTACGAGCACGGCTTCGTGCATCAGGCGAAGGACTTCGTCGAAGCGATCGCCGAAGGCCGCCAGCCCGAACCGTCGTTCGCCGACGGCCTGCAGGTGCAAAAGGTACTCAACGGGGTGGAGCGCAGCGCGGACGCCGAGAGCGTCTGGACCAAAACCGTCTAGAACGGATCCGCGAACCGAGCCGAAGCCACTCCGCGGCGATAGCGACCGGTTGGCGGAGTATCTCGCCCCTTTCCTACAAGGAGACATTCCATGACCCGCAACTTCACCCTGTTCACCGGCCAGTGGGCCGATCTCCCCTTCGAGAAGGTCGCCGAACTCGCCGGCCAGTGGGGCTACGACGGCCTGGAGATCGCCGTCTCGGGCGACCACCTCGACGCGTGGCGGTGGGACGACGACGCGTACATCCAGGACCGCCTCGACATCCTCGAGCGCAACGGACTCAAGGTCTGGGCCATCTCCAACCACCTCAAGGGCCAGGCCGTCTGCGACGACCCGATCGACTTCCGCCACCAGGGGATCGTCGGCCCGAAGATCTGGGGCGACGGCGATCCCGAGGGCGTGCGCCAGCGCGCCGCCGAGGAGATGAAGCTGACCGCGCGCCTCGCGAAGAAGCTCGGTGTCGACACCGTCATCGGTTTCACTGGCTCCTCCATCTGGCAGTACGTCGCCATGTTCCCGCCGGTGCCCTCCACGGTGATCGATGCCGGCTACCAGGACTTCGCAGACCGCTGGAACCCGATCCTCGACGTCTTCGACGAATGCGGGGTCCGCTTCGCCCACGAGGTCCACCCCTCCGAGATCGCCTACGACTACTGGTCCACCCAGCGCACCCTCGAGGCCATCGGGCACCGCCCCGCGTTCGGCCTCAACTGGGACCCCAGCCACTTCATGTGGCAGCAGATCGACCCGGTGGCCTTCATCTCGGACTTCAAGGACCGGATCTACCACGTGGACTGCAAGGACACGAAGATGCGCATGGGCGGAGGTCGCAACGGCATCCTCTCCTCCCACCTCCCGTGGGGCGACCCGCGCCGCGGCTGGGACTTCGTCTCGACGGGCCGCGGCGACGTGCCCTGGGAGGACAGCTTCCGCGCCCTGACGGCCATCGGGTACACCGGACCCATCTCCGTGGAATGGGAGGACGCCGGCATGGACCGGCTGCAGGGAGCACCGGAGGCCCTGGCATTCCTGAAGCGCTTCGACTTCGCGCCGTCGGAGACCTCCTTCGACGCCGCCTTCAACCAGTAGCGGGATCTCCCTACCCGATGGCCTACTAGCTGCCGCCACGACGTGGCCCCGTACACTCTGCCTATCAAGTCTCCCGCTTCAGTACCTTCGTTGCGTCATAAGCTGTAGCGCATGATGGACCTCCGAGCCCCTCTCGGCTACTGACGCGATCGCCGATAATTTGTATTTTGTCAGGCTGTCGGTGCCAAGGCGCTGCCTGTGCTTCCGCAGGAACCGAGCCTCGAGCTCAGGAGTTAGCGGCTCTTGTAGACGCTGGATCGATGTTCGATGCGGTGGACGTACAGAACGTGCTTTTCGACATCGAGGGTGATCAGGACCCGGTAGTCGCCTCGGCGCGCGGTGCGCAAGCCCAGGAGTTCATTGGTGAGGGGCTTGCTGAGTCGGCGAGGATTATCGGCCAGTGGCCCGGTGACGAATTCGACGATCGCGGCGGCAACCTTCTCGGGTAGCTGACGGAATCCCTTCAGCGCGGGACTGGTGACCTCGACCTTCCATGGACCTCGATCCTCCGCCGGGTCGCCTGGTGGTGTCTCGCTCACTTCGGGGGCAGTCCGAACTCGTGGCGCAGGTCTTCGCCACTGACGGTTGAACCCTCGGCGATGTCACGCCTGGCCTGAGCCAGGTCCTCTCTGATACCAGGCTGGGACAGCCAATGGATGGTCTCCTGGAGTGACTCCAGATCATCGGCCGACATCAGAACCGCCGACGGATGTCCGTGCCGGGTGATCTGGATGATCTCGTGCGTCCTGTCTGCTTCATCGACCAGGGACGACAGCTTGTCTTTTGCTTCACTCAACGGGACGGTCTTCATGCCACAAGTCTAGCCAAAACTCGGGCTAACCTCTAGCCTCACTTTCAGCCGATAACCTGCGTTCTGTCGGGTTGGGACCACAGCGCTCCCATGAATGACTGCAAGCATCGGGGCATGATTTGCGTTTGCGGTATTAGGTGGGCTGAGAATTAGCCCTGCGATGGCTTCTGAAGGCCCCCGTTGGGCTGCGATTCTGTGAACGAGCGCTCTCCGTGTACTGCAAGCTCCGCAAGAACCGCTTGCGGATCACCGGCTTCGATGAGTTCGAGGAGAAATCGGTGCCTGCCGACGTGGTCCACAAGGTTCTCGTGGTAATGCTCACGCACGTAAAGGTTTCTGGCCATGCATAGCAGCAACTGCTGCTGCACGGATGCATAAGTCGCTTCCAGTCTGCGGTGACCGGCTAGGGCGACGATCGAGGCATGAAACGCGTAGCCCCGTGCGACCAGAGTCGCCCGATCCTCGCGGCGCGCGCAATCCTCCATCTGCTCGAGGGCATGTCGACACCGCTCAAGTCTGTGCGGGCTCTGAACCGGCACCCCGAGCTCCACTGCAAGCTTCTCGAGAGCGGACCGAAGCGTAAGGATCTCGAACACATCCTGGTCGGTCAGCGTGGCGACGATGGACCCCTGGCGTGGGCGCGTCTCGATGAGTCCTTCCTGCGAAAGGATGCGGAGGGCTTCCCGCAATGGGGGCCTGCTGATCCCTAATTCCTCTGTGAGTCGCTCCTCGATCAAACGATCGCCGGGGCCAAGCGCCCCGGAGAGGATCTGTCTGCGGATGGCCTCCGCGGCGAGGTCTACCAGGCTGGCCGACTTGATACGGCCTGGTGCTGATGGTGCGGAGGCGCTTGTGGACATGACCACTGTTGATCCTCCAGGAGGGTAGGGGAAGGCGTTCGAACCATTATGCCGCTACCTCTTGTCTTAAGTCGATTGAATGCTGTAGACAATATGCAAGCGAGAAAGTGACACGGGTCACTGAAGCGAATCCCGGCAGCAGATCGATGGCAGGTCGCTGCGCGACAACTGTTCCCGAAGAAGCGAAAGGTGTCCCATGACGACGCTCACCAACAGCACGGCCCCCGACTACGAGAAGGCCGATCCCGAGAACCTCAATAGCCTGTACAAGCACCTCCGCGTGGCGGATGTGGCCGACGCCCTGGACGGCATCGGCTACTTCGACATCAACCTCATGGACCCCGCCATCCACCCCCTCTGGTACGGCATGAAGTTCTGGGGCCACGCGGCGACCATCCGCTGTGTGCCGTCCAACAAGCCCATGTGGAAGCTGGACTCGACCCAGGACATCGTCGAGGCCCACCGCATCTGGTTCGAGAAGCACGGCCACAAGAAGCTCCCGGCGGACCTGCGGCCCGGTCACGTGATCGTCATGGACTCCGGCGGAGGCCGCGAAGTCGGTTTCTGGGGCTCCGAGAACGTCATGGCCGCCGTCGGCGCAGGCGCAGCGGGCATCATCACGGACGGCTACTGCCGCGACACCGGCGAGGTGACCCTCCAGCGCAACCCCATCTGTGTCCGGGAACGCGGACGCACCATCATCCCGGGCCGCATCGAGGTCGTGGAAGTCCAGACGACCATCGCCTGCGGCGGAGTGCAGGTCCAGCCCGAGGACATCGTCGGCTGCGACGACGACGGCATCATCGTTGTTCCCGCCGCCGTGGCCCACGAAGTGGCGACCCACGCCCGCGCGATCCTCCTGGCGGACATGCACGCCCGCACGAAGCTGTACAAGGCGCAGGGCCGGCCGAAGGACAGCTCCGTCGACATCGACGCCGTCGTCGCCTACTACGAAGGCCTGTAACTCCCCATCACTGTCAGTCAGTGGTGCCGGGCCCGCCCGGCACCACTGCAACGCTTCCGGAGGAAGTATGGCAACGAAGCCACGCACCACAACGATCGGCCTCGCCGGACTCGGGAACCTCGGCCTGCCGATGGCACACGCCCTGCTGGACGACGGCTGGCCCCTCACCGTCTTCGACCCGGCGCCGGACAAAGCCCGATCCTGTGTGGACGCCGGCGCGAAGAGCGCCGAGTCCGTCGAGGAGCTCGCGTCCGCGGACGTCCTCGTGCTCGTGGTTCCGGACGACGCCGCCGTGGAGTCCATCCTGCTGGGGGAGCGGGGTTACTTCGCCACCAGCACCGACGGAGCGGTGATCGTCCACAGCACCATCCTTCCGGCGTCGGCGCAGTCCCTCGCCGCGGCGGCCCGGGAGCACGGGACGCGGTTCATCGACGCTCCGGTCAGCGGCGGATCGGCCAGGGCGCGCAAGGGCGACCTGACGGTGTTCGTGGGAGCGGAGCGCGAGGACTTCGACGCCGTCGAGGACGTGGTGCGTGCCGTCGGCAGCGAGGTGCTGCTGGCCGGCGCTCCGGGCACCGGAGCGGCCACCAAGCTGGCCAACCAGATGATGATGTTCTCCGCGCTGGCCGGCGCCCACGAGGCGCTGGACGTGGCCGGAAAGTACGGGGTAGCCCCCGAGACGGTACTCAAGGCCGTGGCCACCTCCACCGGAGCGTCATGGGTGGCCGCCAACTGGGGGTTCTTCGACGACACGGCGGCCGCGTATTCCGCGGGCGGAACAGCGGTCAAGGACAGGCCCTGGAGCAAGGACCTCTTCGAATTCCTCACCGCTGCACGGACAGCAGAAACCTCCGCCCCTTTCGCAGCGCTCCTGAGCCAGCTGCTGCCGGACTACGTCGAGTCCCACGCGCGGGACGCAGCGGCCGGCGAGGGACACGACCACGACGGGAAGGACAACGATGACTGACGTCACCAGAACCGCGCAGGCCGCCCTCTTGGACACGCCGCCGCAACCAGACGGTGCGTCCGATGGCGGAGGCAACGGCACGAAGCGCCGGACGGCGTCCCGCCGGTCAGGTTCACGGCGGGAGGCGTGGGTCGCCTTCGGGTTCCTGTCGCCCTGGATCGTCGGGCTCCTGCTGCTGACCATCGGGCCGATGCTCTACTCCCTGTACCTGTCCTTCACGAGGTACGACCTCCTCTCGCCGCCGGTCTGGGCCGGCTTCGCGAACTACGAACGCATGCTGGCGGCCGATCCCCGGTTCATCGACTCCGTCCAGGTGACCTTCCTGTACGTCGTCGTCTCGGTGCCGGCCGTGCTGGTCGCCTCCCTCGGCGTCGCCCTGATCCTGAACCAGGGCATGAAGGCGCTGTCCGTGTACCGCGCGGCGTTCTACCTTCCCTCCCTGATCGGCGGCAGTGTCGCCATCGCGCTCCTCTGGCGCCAGGTCTTCGGGCAGGAGGGCATCTTCAACCAGGTGCTGGCGGTCTTCGGGATCCAGGGCCAGAGCTGGATCGGCAACCCCAACAGCGCGCTGTACACGCTCGTGGTCCTCAACGTCTGGACCTTCGGCTCCACCATGATCATCTTCCTGGCGGGGCTGCGGCAGGTGCCACGTGAACTGCACGAGGCCGCGTCCGTGGACGGAGCCAACGTCTTCCACCGCTTCCGCCACGTCACGCTGCCACTGCTGACGCCGCTGATCTTCTTCAACATCCTGATGACGACGATCAACGCCTTCCAGGCATTCACCCCCGCGTACGTCATCAGCAACGGCAGTGGCGGTCCGCTGAACTCGACCCTGTTCTACACCCTCTACCTCTACCAGCGCGGCTTCGCCAACCTCGAGATGGGGTACGCATCCGCCATGGCATGGGCACTGGTCGTGGTGCTCGGAATCTTCACCGCCCTCCTGTTCGCATCGGCCCGGTACTGGGTCCACTACGGAGACGAACGATGACCACCTACGCACCCGCTCCCCGGAAGCCCCTGTTCGGCCGCACGATGTCCCGCAACAAGATGGTGCTCGCCATCGCGAGGCACTTCACGATGATCGTCGTCCTGATCGTCATCCTCTACCCCCTGCTGTGGATGGTGGGAGCATCCTTCCGGCCGGCCAACGAGACCTTCAACACCCTCAGCCTCTGGCCGGGCAACTTCACGCTGGACAACTACGTGGACGGCTGGACCCTCGGGTCCTTCACCTTCTCGCGGTACTTCTTCAACTCGCTCCTGATCACCCTGCTGTCCGTGGTCGGCAACGTCATCGCCTGCGCCCTGGCGGCCTACGCCTTCGCCCGGCTCGAGTTCCCGTTCAAACGGACCCTCTTCGCGGTCATGCTCGGCACGATGCTGCTGCCGTACCACGTGACCCTCGTTCCGCAGTACGTACTCTTCAACGAACTGGCCTGGATCAACACGATCCTGCCGCTGACGGTCCCGAAGTTCCTCGCGACGGATGCGTTCTTCATCTTCCTGATGGTGCAGTTCATGCGCACCCTTCCCCGCGAACTGGACGACGCAGCACGGCTGGACGGCTGCGGCCACGTCGGGATCTTCCGCCGGATCATCCTGCCGCTGTCCATCCCGGCGCTCGGCACGACGGCGCTGTTCACGTTCATCAACACCTGGAACGACTTCCTCGGCCCGCTGCTCTACCTCAACCGCCCCGAACTCTGGACGGTCACGCAGGGCCTCAACAGCTTCCTGGACGCGACCGGGCAGTCCTCGTTCGGACCCCTCTTCGCCATGGCGACGCTCTCACTGGCGCCCGTCGTCGGCTTCTTCTTCGCCGCACAGCGACTGCTCATCGAGGGCATCGCCACCAGCGGACTCAAATAGCACCGCCGGCACCGTCCCATTTTCGCCGGATACATCGATCACCCGACACAACCATGGAGGAAACAATGACGATTCAATCTTCAGCCACACGCCGCTGGCCCCGCACGGTCGCGGCCACGGCAGCACTCGGAGCACTGCTGGCAGTGTCCGCGTGTGCAGGCGGGACCAGCGTAGGAGAGGCCCCCGGCGACGGCGAGGTCGTGGACGGACAGGGCGAGGTCACGGGCACCGCCCGGCTCGCCTGGTGGGGGGCCGGCCAGCGCAACGAGGTGACCAACGCCGTCGCAGACATGTTCGAGGAGGAGCACGAGGGCGTCACCATCGAGCGCGAGTTCGCCGATTTCGGTGCCTACTTCCAGCGGCTCAACGTGCAGGGAACCAGTGGCAACCTGCCCTGCCTCACCCAGATGCAGGGCCGGCAGCTGAACGACTACACGTCCCGCAACCTGTTCCTCCCCCTCGATCCGATGATCGAATCCGGTGCGATCGACGTCAGCGACATCCCCGAGGAGGTCCTCGACACGGGCCGCGGGACGGACGGCAACCTGTACGTCGTCCCCTACGGTGCCGCCTACGACGCCCTCGTCGTCAACGAGACCCTCGTGGAGCAGGCGGGCAGCGAGATGCTGCCCGAGGGCTACACCTGGGAGGACCTGCAGAGCTGGGCCATGGAGATGCAGCCGAACCTGCCCGAGGGAGTCTCCGCACTCTCGCTGAGCGGTGGCCGCCCGAACTTCCTCATCAGCTACATGGCGGCGAAGGGCGAGACCCTCTTCAAGGACGGCAAGCTCGGCTTCTCCGAGGAGGCACTGGCCGAGTACTGGACCATGTGGGAGGAGATGCGCAACGCCGGAGCGACGGCAACGCCGGCGCAGATGAGCGAGCAGCCCGAGCAGCCCGAGCAGAGCTACGTCTCCCGCGGAGTGACGGTCGCCGACACCGCACCGGGCAACTCGATCATCAACTCGCAGGCCACGCTGGACGGGCTCGGGAACGGTCAGACACTGACCTCCCTCCCCCTCCCCTCGGGAGAGGCAGGGCCCGGCAACGTGCTGTTCACGTCTGGCTTCGCCATCCCCGTCAACTGCGACAACGTCCCGACGGCGGCAGCCTTCATCGACTTCTGGGCGAACAACGACGAAGCGGCGGCGGTGTTCGCGTCGTCGAACGGTGCTGTCACCAACTCGCGCCACCTCGAAGCGCAGCTGGAGAACCCCGAACTGCCGGAGCTCCGCAAGCACGACCTCGAGCTGTACCAGCAGATCGCCGAGTCCGAGCCGCCCACGGTCGTCTACCCTCCCGGCTACCAGGCCACCTTCGAGGAGTCCTACACCCGTGCCTACGAGCGTGTGAGCTTCGGCGAGGTCTCCATCGAGCAGGCCGTGTCCGACTTCTTCACCGAGGTCAACGCAGGGCTCGGCGCTACGGGATAACGCACCCGGGCAGGGGCGGCCCGCTGCCGCCCCTGCCCGCCCGATCACCCGATCCCCGTACCGACCTGACAGAGGAGAGCCCCGTGCCCCCATCACCACCGCCGCCCGCAGGGCCACCTGCCGCCCAGGCACTCACCGGCATGACCGTCCTCGACCTCACCCAGGTCATGGCGGGACCGTTCTGCACCATGGTGCTCGCCGACCTGGGCGCCGACGTCATCAAAGTGGAGAACCCCCAGGACGGAGACCAGACCCGGCGCTCCTGGGGAACCTCCGGCAAGGGGGAGGACAGCCGGGCCTTCCTCAGCCTCAACCGGAACAAGCGCAGCATCACCCTCGACCTCAAGACCGAGGAGGGGCGCGACTCCTTCTACCGCCTCGTACGGACAGCCGACGTCGTGATCGAGAACTGGAGGCCGGGCGTCGCGGAACGGCTCGGACTCGACTTCGACACCCTCAGTGCCATCAATCCCCGCCTGGTCGTCGCGAGCATCTCCGGGTTCGGGAAGACCGGCCCCTACGCGACACGGCCCGGGTACGACCTCATCGCGCAGGCCATGGCCGGCGTCATGAGCATCACCGGGGAACCCGACGGCCGCCCCGTGAAGAGCGGCATCCCGGTCGCTGATCTGGGCGCGGGGCTGTTCTGCGCCGTCGGGATCCTCGCCGCCTGGAGCTCGAGCAAGGAGACCGGGCAGGGGCAATACCTCGAGACCTCCCTCTTCGAATCGACCCTCGCCCTCTCCGTCTGGGAGTCCACGGAGTTCTGGACGACGGGCGATGCGCCGCTGGCCCTCGGATCCGCGAACCGCATGTCGGCGCCGTACCAGGCCCTCGCCACGAAGGACGGGTACGTCACGATCGGAGCGAACAACGACCGGCTGTGGAACCGCCTCTGCGAGTGCACCGAGCTCACCCGGCTCCTGTCGGACACGCGCTTCATCGACAACCCCAGCCGGATGGCCAACAGGGCGGCGCTCGTCGCGGAGCTGGAGGCGGTCTTCACCGGGAGGACGACGGCGGAGTGGGTCGACGTGCTCCTCGGCGCCGGCATCCCCGCAGGTCCCATCCAGAACTACCAGCAGGTCCTCGAGGAGGACCCCCACGTGAAGGAACGGGACATGATCAAGTTCATGGACCATCCCGTCGAGGGGCGCGTCGAGGTCATCGGGTCCCCCATCCGGCTCAGCCGGACTCCTCCCACCATCCGCCGACACCCACCGCTGCTCGGGGAGCACAACGACGAGGTGCTGGGAAGATGAGGGCCACTGCTGCTGACGAGGGGCGGATCCTCCTCGAGAGGAGCGGGCCGATCCTCCAGGTGGTCCTGTCCCACCCTGGGCGCCACAACGCACTCACCTGGCGGATGTACGACGAGCTCGCGGAAGCCCTCGAGCAGACGGCGGCGGACCCGTCGGTCAGGGTCCTGGTCATCCGGGGCCAGGGCGGGGCCTTCGCCGCCGGCACCGACATCACGCAGTTCTCGTCCTTCACGACCGGCGAGCAGGGGCTCGAGTACGAGCAGCGGGTCGGCGCGATCCTCGACTCGCTGCTGAAGCTCAGCATCCCGGTCATCGCCGCCGTCGATGGTCCCGCCGTCGGCGCCGGGCTTGCGATCGCCGCCTGCTCCGACGTCGTCATCGCCACCGAGTCCTCGACGTTCGGGGTGCCGATCGCCCGGACGGTCGGGAACTGCATTCCTCCCGTGGTGCTGAGGCGGCTCCAGGCCCGCATGGGCCAGGGACGCACCATGGCCATGCTCCTCGCCGCAGCACTCCTGCCCGCCGGTGAAGCGCAGAAGGCAGGCTTCGTGTACAAGGTGGTGGCGCACGAGGAGTTCGAGGCCACGCTGTCCAAGCTCAGCACCAGGATGAGCCAGACGGCCCCTGTCACCATCGCCGCGCTCAAGGAGATGGACCGGCGCCTGCAGGAAGATCCCGCCGCGAACGGCGACGACCTCCTGCTCGCGTGCTACGGCAGCGCAGATTTCCAGGAGGGCGTCGCAGCCTTCACCGAGCACCGCACACCCCGATGGAAGGGACACTGATGGAGCAGGCACAGGAGCAGGCACCCCGCGTCGTCGACGCGCACCACCACTACTGGAAGCTCGAGGCCCAGGAGCAGGCCTGGCGAACGTCCGACCACAGCCACATCGCGCGGGACTACGAACCCGCCGACCTGGCCTCGGAGCTCGTCGGCTCCGGAGTGGACGCGACGGTGCTCATCCAGTCGGTCGACAGCAGCGACGAGAATGACCGGCTCGCGGCCTACGCCTCCTCGTGCGGCACAGTGGCCGGCGTCGTGGGCTGGCTCCCGCTCGAGCAGCCCGAGGCGGCCAGGGCCGAGCTGGCACGCGCGGATACGACGGCGTGGGCAGGGGTCCGCTGCCTCGTGGGAAAGCGTTCCCTTGAGTGGCTGGGCAACCCCGACGTCATCTCCCTGTTCGGGGACCTCGCCGAGCGGGGACTGTCCTGGGACATCGTGCCCGTCACCCCCGACCAGGTGGCGGCGGTCGGCGCCCTGACGCGCGCCGTTCCCGACCTCCGGGTCGTGCTCGACCACCTCGCGCGTCCGCCGGTGGATTCCGGCGGCTGGGAGCCGTGGGCGGGGCAGATCGCCGAGCTGGCGTCGTCGCCCTCCGTCTCCATCAAGATCTCCGTCGGGATCGACGTCCTGACCGCGTGGTCCCAGTGGCGGCCCGACGAACTCGCTCGCTATGTGGACTGGGCGCTCGCCAAGTTCGGCCCGCAGCGGTCGATGCTGGCCAGCAACTGGCCCGTCATCCTGCTCCAGCGCAGCTACCGGGAGGCGTGGCAGGACCTCTCCGCGCTCGTGGCCGCCACCGGCCTGTCGGCCTCCGACCTGGCAGCCGTGCGCGGCGGGGCCGCGATCAACGCCTACCGGCTGCACGAATCCATTCCCGCCGCGTGAGGAACCACGCGAGCACGAGCTCCTGAAAGAAGCCGATGCATCTTCTCGAAAACCACGCCGATGTCCTGCCGGTCGACGCAGACGCAGCAACACTCGTGGGCCGGGTCCTCGATCCCGAGGTCGACGGGCCGTGCGTCGTCGTCGTACGGGACCGCCGCGTCCACGACATCACGGACGCCTTCCCCACCATGAGCGACCTGCTCGAGTCCGCGGACCCGGCGGCACAGGTCGCGGCGGCGGAAGGAACCCGCAGCTGGGACCTCGACGACGTCCTGCGCAACTCGCTCGACGAGCGCCACACCGGCGTCCGCCTCCTCGCTCCCGTCGACCTGTCCGTGCTGAAAGCGGCCGGAGTGACATTCGCGAACTCGCTCATGGAACGCCTGATCGAGGAACGCGCGGGCGGCGACAAGCACGCCGCCACCTCCTTCCGCGCCGAACTGGAGCAGCTCGTCGGAGCCGACCTCACGACGGTCCGGCCCGGCAGCGCCGACGCGGACGCCCTGAAGGCCGAACTGTCGGCCAAGGGCCTGTGGTCGCAGTACCTGGAGGTGGGACTGGGCCCGGACCCGGAGGTGTTCACCAAGGCACCCGTCCTCTCGGCGGTGGGCTGCGGCCAGGACATCGGAGTCGCGTCCGTCTCCACCTGGAACAACCCCGAACCGGAGGTCGCGATCCTCGTGACGTCCACGGGGCAGGTGGTCGGCGCAACCCTGGGGAACGACGTCAACCTGCGGGACGTCGAAGGCCGGTCCGCGCTGCTGCTGCCAAAGGCGAAGGACAACAACGCCTCCGCCGCCGTCGGCCCGTTCATCCGCCTGTTCGACGACGCATTCAGCCTCGACGACGTCCGGGCCGCCGAGGTCCGGCTCGAGGTACTGGGCGAGGACGACGGCTTCGTCCTCGACGGGGCCAGCTCCATGCCCCTCATCTCGCGGGACCCGGAGGCGCTGGCCCGCTACACGGTCGGGGACTCCCACCAGTACCCCGACGGGATCCTGCTCTACCTCGGAACGCTCTTCGCCCCGACCGCCGACCGGGACGGCGCGGACATGGGATTCACCCACCATCCGCGCGACATCGTCAGGATCTCCAGCCCTCAGCTCGGGACCCTCGTCAACCGCGTCACCTCCTCGGAGGCGGCACCGCCCTGGGAATTCGGCATCCGCGACCTCATCCGCAGCCTCTCCGAGCGCGGCCTGGCCGCAACGGTGGGGGTGCGGTGATGCGCATCGTCGTCACGGACCACAACTTCCGGGGACTCGAGGACGAGCGCGCCGCCGCCGCAGCGCTCAGCGCCGGCTTCGAGGTGTATCAGGCAACCACGGAAGAGGCCGCACGCGAGGCGGTCCGCGGGGCCGACGTCGTCCTGGTGAACTTCGCGCCCATCACGGCCGCAGTTCTCGACGAGCTGCCGGCTGGTGCGGTCGTCATCCGGTACGGCATCGGCTACGACAACGTCGACCTCCAGGCGGCGAACGAGCGGGGGATCTCGGTCTGCAACGTCCCCGACTACGGCGCCGACACCGTGGCCGACCATACGCTGAGCCTGATCCTCGTCCTCGTGCGCAAGCTCGTGCAGTTCGATCGGGTGCTCAGTGGGGGAGGCTGGATCTCGCCGCCGTCTTTGGCTCCTATCCGTGCTTCCGCAGACACCACGGTCGGGCTGATCGGGCTGGGCCGCATAGGGCTCGGCGTCGTCGCCCGGCTCAAGCCCTTCGGGTTCCCCGTCCTGGCTTTCGACCCCTTTCTCGATCCGTCGGTCGCGGCCCACCACGGCATCGAGCTCGTGGACCTGGACACCCTCTTCCGCAGGGCGAATGTCGTCTCACTCCACGCACCTGCGACTCCGGACACCTACAAGGTCGTGAACGCGGAGAACCTGCGGAAGATGCAGCCGGGATCCTTCGTCGTCAACACGGCGCGCGGGACCCTGGTGGACCAGGACGCCGTCCTGGCTGCCCTCGACGCCGGACAGCTCGCAGGAGCAGCCCTGGATGTCTTCGACCCGGAGCCCCTGCCCGCGGACCACGGATTGAGGAGACATGCCAACGCGGTCCTGACGCCGCACGCAGCCTTCTACTCCGAGGCGTCACTGGCCGCGCTGCAACGGCTCGCCGCCGAGGAGGCGTACCGTGCAGGTCGGGGCGAGCCGCTACGCTGCCTCGTGAACCAGCCGGAGACAGCACAGACAGCATGAGCAGCATCGGAGAGGACTGACGGGCCATGAACAGCACGATTGAGGACACCCGGACCGAGGAACTCGAGCAGGTCCTGTCCGCGGCAGCGGCTGCCGCGGATCCGTGGGCCGCGACGCCCGCCCGCAACCGCGCTGCGGCGCTTCGCGCCATCGCGGACCACCTGGACGGGGCCGCGGACACTCTCGTCGACCTGGGGACCAGGGAGACCTTCCTTTCCGAGGCCCGCCTGCGCGGCGAGCTGAAGAGGACGACGTTCCAGCTCCGGCTCTTCGCCGAGGTGCTCGACGACGGCTCCTACCAGGACATCCGCATCGACACCGCGGACGAGCAGTGGCCGATGGGGGCTCCGCGCCCGGACCTGCGCCGGGTGCTGGAACCCGTGGGCCCCGTCCTGGTCTTCGCGGCCAGCAACTTCCCGTTCGCCTTCAGCGGGGCCGGCGGCGACACGGCTGCAGCCCTCGCGGCCGGGTGCCCGGTCATCCTCAAGGCCCACCCCGGGCATCCCGAACTGTCGGTCGCGACAGCGGACGTCATCCAGGCCGCCCTCCGTGACGCTGGCGCTCCGTCCGGGCTGTACTCGGTCATCTTCGGTCTCGATGCCGGACGTTCAGCCCTGCTGGATCCCCGGGTACAGGCGGGATCCTTCACGGGATCAATCGCAGCAGGGCGGGCGCTGTTCGATCTCGCCAACGCCCGCGAGACACCCATCCCCTTTTTCGCGGAGATGGGCAGCGTGAACCCGACCTTCGTCACAAGGACGGCCGCCCACGCCAGGGGTGCAGACATCGCCTCGGCCTTCTTCGCCTCCGTGACGGCCAGTTCCGGACAGCTCTGCACCAAACCGGGCGTGCTCGTCGTCCCGGAGGACATGCTGGTCCACCTGCGCTCACAGACGCCGCCGCCGCCGTCGCCACTACTCAATAACGGGATTCAGGAGGGGTACGTCCGCTCCCTGCAGGAGCTCGTGTCCCACCCGGGCGTCACGCCCCTGTTGGGAAGCGAGAAGGCCTTCGCTGACCCACCGGAAGCAATCCTTCTGGTGACGAGCATCGGGGACGTGCTGGGCGATCCTTCCCCCTTGCTCGCCGAGCGGTTTGGTCCTGCCGCGCTGGTCGTGACCTACGAGGACGAGGGCGATCTGCTGAGCCTGGCTCGCGTGCTGGAGGGTCAGCTGACCGCGAGCATTCACGGCGAAGAGGCCGACGACGTGCAGGACCTCATCCGCGAGCTTGCGAAGCGGGCCGGGCGTCTCCTTTGGAATCAGTGGCCCACCGGCGTGTCCGTCACGTACGCCCAGCACCACGGCGGGCCCTACCCCGCAACCACCCAGGCCGGCACGACCTCCGTCGGAACCGCCGCCATCCTCCGGTTCCTCCGGCCCGTCGCCTACCAGGGCTTCCCGCAGTCCCGGCTTCCGGAGGTGCTGCGTGATGACGCCCCGACACCGGTCCAGCGGATGCTCAACGGGAAGCTAGTGTCGGCGTGAGCATCATCCCGTTTCGCGGTCATCTTCCGGTAGTCCATGACACGGTCTTCGTCGCGTCGACGGCGTCATTGATCGGTGACGTCGTCCTCGGCCCGGGAGCGAGCGCCTTTTACGGCGTTACCGTCCGTGCTGACACGGCGCCCATACGGGTGGGGGAGGGGACCAACCTGCAGGACAACGTCGTCGTTCATGCAGACCCCGGTTTCCCCGCGACCATCGGCGCACGGGTCAGCGTGGGCCACAGCGCAGTCGTGCACGGCTGCACCATAGAGGACGACTGTCTGATCGGCATGAGCGCGACCATCATGAACGGCGCGGTCATTGGCAGCGGGTCGCTGGTCGCAGCCGGCGCCGTGGTCCTGGAAGGAACGTCCGTGCCGCCTCGATCGCTTGTTGCGGGAGTTCCCGCGAAGGTGCGCCGGCAATTGACCGATGACGAAGTGATGGGAGTCAAGGTAAACGCCGAGCAGTACAGGAGCTTGGCTGAAGAACACCGGGAATGGTCGACCGGAAACGGAAGCAAAAGGATGATCTGGTAGTCGATCACTAGACGTTCTAAAAGGCCTTTGCTTACAGCCTCGCGAAGATCTGCCGACGACGGCTCCTGGTTGGTTGCAGCACCCCGGCCACATCCAAGAACAATCACCCGCTATCGAGCGCGGTCACACAGAAGTGCGGAATTACTGCGTGGCTGGTCTTTAATTGCGCCACAGGTTGTGGCGCTAGTTGTCGATCACCCTGCTTGCCGATCGTCTGCTGTAGCAGCACTGCCACCGCAGGCTCGGGCTGACGGGGAATGAACACTGGTACGTCCAACTAGGGTGGTTTCATGACCCAGCTGGAGCCGGATCTTCCAAGAGACTACGCCGCCACCCTCACCGCTCTGACGGCGCTGGTGCAGGAAGCTCAGCACCGCGCGCAGCGCGTCGTGAACACGGCGATGATCGAGTTGTACTGGAACATCGGGCGGTCCATTCTGGACAGGCAGGCCGACGAACCCTGGGGGAGTAGGGTCCTCGACCACCTCGCGAAGGATTTGAAGTCAGAGTTCCCCCATATGAAGGGCTTCTCCCGGACGAACCTGTACAATATGCGTGCCTTTGCCGCTGCGTGGGACGGCACGGAATCAATTGTCCAGACACCGTCTGGACAATTGAGCTGGAGCCACAACGTCACCCTTCTGAACAAGGTCGGCGACCACGATGTCCGCTCCTGGTACGCAGCGCGGGCTGCTCAGCACGGCTGGTCCGTGGCCGTCCTTGAACACCAGATCCTCACCAACCTCCATGCCCGGGCCGGCGCAGCACCGAATAACCTTGAAGCACGACTACCCGGTGTGGGTTCGGACTTGGCGCGCGAAGTAGCGAAGGATCCGCTGGTGCTCGATTTCCTCGGGCTGACCGAGGAAGCCAGGAACACGCCATCGAGGAAGCCATGACTCTCCGGATGGCCCAGACCCTGGCGGAGTTCGGGCCAGGGTTCGCCTTCGTCGGCCGTCAGCATCACCTGAACATCGACGGGGACGACTTCTACATCGATTTGTTGCTTTACCACGTCCCCTCCGACCGATACGTGGTCGTGGAGTTGAAGGCCGGCAAATTCAAGCCCGAGAACCTGGGACAACTCAACTTCTACGTCGCAGCCGTCAACGACATCCTGCGACTCCCACGGCAAGCACCCACCGTAGGGATCCTCGTGTGCGGCTCAAAGAGCGAACGAGTCGTGCGCTACGCCCTCGAGGGATCCACCCAACCTTTGGCTGTCACCTCCTACACCTACGACGCACTTCCCGCTGATGAACAAGCTGCCTTGCCGTCGCCAGCCGCCATCACCGCTGCACTCGGGCACGAGAAACAACCAGACACTGACAATTGAACCTCTGCCCTGCGCGATAACTCCGCCATGAAGCGATAGACCGCTCATCGAGACCGTTCTGAAGCCCCAACAGCCCCTCTTCGAGACGAGCAAAAACTGCCGATAACCATGATTATGTAAAGTAGTAGTCTGCGTATCTCATCTGATGAATCATTTGGGCCCTCTCCCGCACGGTTCCGCCTCGTGTACCTGAGGCGCCCTGCGCCGCGGTGTTCAGCG
>NZ_JBXAVU010000007.1:0-51096 GCF_057291175.1 Arthrobacter sp. UYP4 | reverse complement strand
CCTGTCTGAGCCTCCAGCTGCAGCAGCTGAGCACGCTCCATCTCGGACATCGAGACCCGCACGTACACGGTCTTACCTTCGATGCGCTTGCGCCGGGAAGACCACACGTGCCGCTTGCCGGTACTTGGAGGACGCGCAGCGGGTTCCTGCTCCTGGCCTTCGCTCATCGCTCGTACTCCCTCCATGCCCAGCGCAGCGCCCCTCCACCGGAGGCCCCACACCCCAAGTGTGTCACCGGCCAGCCGCAGGCGCCAGCGGGATCCGCTTTTATGGCACATAAATACATAGCTTGCTCCGCAGGTGCTTGGGAACGCTCTCCCCGGCGGGATGTGCCGGGTGGGGTGTTCGAGCTCTCGGAAGACGCTCCGCGTCTGGATTGATCCTCACGGCTGCGCCGTTCCGTTTCGGCTTGTGAATGTACTGTCCGCCCTTCTCTTGGCAAGGCTCCGAGGACGGCTTTCGCGGCATATCCTCGCTCCGCTCCGGTATTCCACGGTCCGACCTCTCCACCTTGCCAATTCACTTCGCGTCCAAGTGATGACGGCGTTGCCGAAAGGAACGGGGCAAAGATGAAAGAGGGACTCATGGTGGGCACGATGATGACACCCAAGGACGTGGCCGAGTTGTACGGCGTGACAAGCCAAGAGCTAGCTCAATGGCGCCGCGCCAACCTCGGACCGCCCTACTTCACACTGGGACGGAACACCGTCCGGTACGACTCCGGCGACATTGAAGACTGGTTCAACGACCCCGCCAACGGGTACCTCCACGACTACCCCGCGGGCCGATGAACGTTGCACCCCGTGGCGGCTGTCTGTGCACGACGTTAGGCTGATGAACATGGCTACCATCGACCTCGAAACCACCAAAGACCAGGCACGCAAACTCCTCGACTCCCGTATCGAATCTGTCACCGATCTGGTGATCGCCCGGAAGCGCGTAGACGAACTGCGCGAGCAGCTCGCCGAAGCCGAACGTGAGGACAAGAAGGCGTACGTCCGAGCAACAAAGGACGGATGGAGCGAGGACGAACTGAAGAAGCTCGGCTTGGAGGTCGGCGGTGTTGCTAAGCGTCGCTCACGGCGCCCTGCCAGCTCTGAGGAAGCAACTTCATCTGCCCCCAGCAGTACGGCGAACAGCTGACCGTAGACGACAAGAGGGCGGCCCCTACCCGGTAGGAGCCGCCCTCTTTCTATGTGTGAACCCTAGCGTTCGAATCCACCCGACTGCTCAATATTCCGTCCCGCCAGATGGCTCGGTCGGGTCTGCGCTCCCGTTCTCTCAGCTGCCTGCCCGGGCTTCGGAGAGTTCGGAAAAGCCATCCGCATATGGCGCTTCAGTTCTTCCAGTCCAGGGGTGAGCGTTGTCTGCGCGGCATCTTCTCCACGCATCTCACGACCGATCCTTTCGACCTCCCACTTAGCCTTCTCGAGTGCCTCTGTGTGCTTGAACGGCTGCTTCAGTGCGTTTGCCGCGTCGCGATACTCCTGCCGTGCTTCCTCCAGCTGCCGCTCACGCTTGACCACCTCATCAGGTAGGCGCGTGACCTGGTTCTCGAGGCGCTGAATGACCCCGACAGTCGGGAACAGAGCATCATTTCGTTTGAGCTCTACCGCGACGCCAGACGCGCCCTCTATCTGCAGCTCAACACGGGAGGCACCCATCTCGACCATGTTCGCCTGGCCCTGCACGAACCTGATGTCGTGACCACCGATGGAAGCCATCACACCAAGGTCCTTCGACCCCTGGATAGGGGGTCGTCCTGCGGCGTTCCTGTCCGCCCACGTGCGCAGCGCTTCCACTGCGTCTGTGCGCTTGTCGACGGTCCTACCGTTGATGGTCATGCGGAACGCGTCGCCTCCAACATCGGCGGTTGTGCGGGCGGCGGCTTCCTTCAGTGCGGGCAGTTCCGCGGCGAGTGCTTTGCCTCGGACGATGGCACTGTCCTTGCGCCGGCTGAGCGCAGCCTGGTTGCGGTGCCATCCGCGTTCGAGGCGCTGCAGGCGGGTGAGTTCTTGATCGGCTTTGGACTTCTCCAGGATCAATGGGTTGCCGCTCGAGATGGCTTTGACCTCCGCGAAGGACAGGGTGCTGTCTCCCACGTCTTCAATCTCGCGGACGTCGAGGCGGCCGCGCATGATCTGGTCGATGAACTTACTCTTGCGCTCCAGCGTCTGCCACATGAAGGTGTCGAACGATCCCTTGGTGACTACCTGAGAGACTGCAACCTCCGGGTTCTGGTTACCTCGCCGGATGATGCGGCCGTGACGCTGGGAGACGTCCGCCGGCCGCCATGGTGCATCCATGTCGACCAGGTGCACGGCGCGTGCCTGCATGTTCGTACCTGTACCCATCTTCTGCGTCGATCCGACGAGCACGGCGACGTCCCCTGTCCGGCAGGCCTCAAAAAGCCGACCCTTCTCGGCGTCATTCTTCGCCTCGTGTACGAACCGCACTTTCTCCGCCGGCACCCCGCGCTGCACTAGGTCCTCACGCAGCTGCCCGTAGACGTTCCACTTATCGGACGGCGTGCCAAGGTCGCAGAACACGATCTGCAGGGCGCCAGGTGTCGGGTGCGGATCGCCTGTCTCCGGATCCGCGTAAATGCGGTCCTTGGTCTCCTCGTAGACCTTGGCCAGGAGGTCCGCGGTCGCGCTGATCTTGGTGGCTCCGATCATGGCGTCGAGGTCAGGGTCGACCAGGCGCATGTCGAGGGCGGCTTTCCGTCCGTCGCTGGAAATCTTCAGCATGTTGTCCTCGGTCGGATCGACCAGACGTGCCTGGATCTTCTCGGCGCGGTCCGCGATGTCCGCGATGTACTCCTCGAGCTCGATGGAAGGCTCCACCGTGACCATGCGCGGCAGGCGTCTGCCGTCCTCGCGTTCCTCGATGTCGGGCACGGGTAGCTTCAGGTCATCGGCGGTCTTCACGTCCGCGAAGGTGTGGAACATCTTCAGCAGCTCGGGCACGTTCTGGAACTTCGCGAACCGTTCCTTCATCTTGAAGCTGTCACCGCCGGCGACGGTCATCTCCATCTCTGTGACGACCTGACCGAAGGTCGCAGCCCACGTGTCGAAGTCGTTGATGCCGGCCTTCTCCAGCAGGTCCGGGCGCAGGTATCGCTGCATCACGTACATCTCGGTGACGCTGTTGGCGATCGGCGTCGCCGTCGCGCCGGTCATCACCCTGTCACCGTGCGTGTCGCGGAGGTACTCGACCTTCGCGTGTAGGTCTGAGGCGCGGTTGGATCCGTCAATCGCCGCGTCCTGGATGTTCGAGGTCGTTGCGAGGTTCTTAAAGTCGTGGAGCTCGTCCACGATGAGGTAGTCGATGCCCGTCTGCTCGAACGTGATGCCAGGATCGACGGGAGAGTCGAGAAGGCGCTTCATCTTCTCTTCCTCGGACTGCAGGCGGGCCTCGAGCTTCTTGACGCTCATCGCTTTGCCGCCACTTGCGAGTGCACGCTCCTTCGCGGCCAGAATCTCCTGACGCTTGCGATCAATCTCGCGGGAAAGGTACTCGGCTTGAGACTCAGACGATAAAGACACGCGTTCGAATGCGGTGCGGGTCATGATGACCGCGTCCCAGTCGTTCGCGGCCGCGCAGGCCACGAACTGTCGGCGCTTGTCGCCGGCGAGGTCAGCTGAGGATGCGGCGAGGATCTGCGCCTGGGGGTAGATCTGCAGCCACTCGCGAGCGAACTGATCAAGCATGTGGTTCGGTACGACGACGGCAGGTTTCCGGGCCATGCCAAGTCGTCGCAATTCCATGGAACCCATGACCATCTCAGCGGTCTTGCCCGCCCCGACCTCGTGGAAGAGGCCGACAGATGGCTCGGAAATCATGCGCGCTACGGCGGCGCGTTGGTGCGGTTGTGGAGTCCAGTCCTTGACGAGCCCGGGCAGGGTGAGGCGTTCACCTTCCACGGTGTAGTCGCGCAACACGAGCGAGTTGAACCTGCGGTTGTACTCGTCCGTGAGTGCGATAGCGCGGTCTGCGTCCTCCCACACCCACTCCGCGAACCGGTCCTGCATCAGCTGGGCCTTTTCCTGCGCGGATGCTGTCTCGACAGGGTTGAGGATGCGTCGCTGGCTTTCGGGGTCGGGATCCGGATCCGTGACCTGGACGCGCTTTTGCTCGAGCAGGCACTTGAAGATTTCGCCCGCAGGCATCCGCTCGGTACCCCAGTCGTTGCGGACGGTGAAGCTGTGCCTGTTGACCTGGACGTCCCAGTTCGCCCCTGTCACCCTGTCCACGCGTGCTTGCCGATCGCGCGTGATGGTTTGCAGGAACTCCTGATGCACGTCGGCCGAGATCCAGATGGACCCGATTCGGGCCTCAATCTCATCTGCACCCAGCGGCAGAGGCATGGCAGCTTTGAGGTCCTCGACGTTGCGCAGGAACCGTTCGTCCTCTGCCGCGGCGACCGTGGCGACGTCGAGCTTCTCCCGAATGTTGCCGCTGAGGTACTCGGCACGTGTTTCCATAACGCCTGGCTCACCCGGTATGTCGTAGACCAAGTCCCCCAGTGCGTCTCTGGCCGCTGCTGGGTCGACGCCGAGCAGACTGGCTACTTCGGTGAGGTCGACTTCGCCCCGGGTGTCGAGGGTGACGGCAAGGGCCTCGGCCGGGGTGTCGACGCCTCGGATGGGTTGGCGTGGCTGGACCTGGCGGCCTCGCTGCAGTGCTGCCGGGATCGCGGTCTGGCTGGCTTCATCGAAGCGCTCCAAAGCCGGGACGATCGGCCCGAAGGGGTCATTGCGCAAGAGCGCTACCGCCTTCGGCGTGACCCTGGCCATGATGTCCTCGCCGGCGCCGTTGACCTTCCCGGTGCGACGCTCGGAGAACCGGTTGATCGGACCGTAGGTGTCCACGTAGGTGCGGTAGGAGTCGCGCAGGTTGGTGCGTTCGGCGTCGAGCTCCGGGGTGTCCTCCACGTTGCTCGCCTCAATGGTGAGCACGGAGCGGGCGAGGTCGCGCAGCCGCAGCAGGGACCGCAGTTCTCGTGCCTGGGTGGCGGGGACCTTCAGCGGGGCGATTAATCCGTCGATGTCGACCTGGCGGAAGGTGCCGTCCGGTTCGGACATGATGTGTCCGACCTGGAGTTGCTTGCCTGCAGGGACGATGGCTACGGACTCAATGGTCTGCCCGGGCTGACGCTCTGCGGCTCCCCTGCCGGCGTCGACGGCGGTGAGGGCGATGTCCTGCAACTGGTTGTGCAGCTGCTCCGGTACGGCGGACAGGTCCTCGTTGCGCATAGTGAGCGTCGTTGACCCGTACATGCCGTTACCCACCACGGGCTCACCCAGCACCCGCTGCGGGTTCTCGATGAAGTAGGCGTTCATCCGGGCTACGTCCTGGCTCGCGTCGAGCAGTACATCCTGCGCGGCGTTCTGGTCGTCGCCCTGAGACAGGACGCGCGACTCCAGCCACTGCGAGTTGAGCCGTTCCTCGCCTGGGAGTCGTTTGCGAAAGATCAGCACGTCGGTGAGGGCGTCGGTGCCGGCGGCGCGACGATGCGCACCAGTCGGCAAGCGGACCGCTCCCAGCAGGTCGGCTGTCTCGTAGATTTCGCGGCGGGCGGCCGGGTTCTGTGCGTCCATCGTGAACGCGGACGAGATGACACCGACGACGCCACCGGGTCGGGTGAGGTCGAGGGACTTGATGATGAAGTGGTTGTGCATCGAGTGGTTGCTCGCGTTGTGTCGCGGGTCGTGCAGCCTGGTCTTGGCGAACGGGACGTTACCGACGGCAGCGTCGAAGTACCCAGCAGGCAGGCGCGTGTCAGCGAAGGACTCGGCGCGAATGTCAGCGTCCGGGTAGAGGGCCTGGGAGATGCCCGCGGTGATCGGGTCCAGCTCCACACCGGTCATGGTCACGGTCTCAGGTGCGAGACCGATGAAGGTGCCGGCACCTGAGCCCGGTTCGAGCACGCGGCCACCGGTGAAGCCCAAGGTGTTCAGGGTCTGCCAGAGTTCCGTGGCGAGGGCGGGGTCGGTGTAGTGGGCGTTGATGACGGTCCGGTTCGCGGCCCGGTACTCGCTCTCGCTCAGCAGCTCGCGCAGCTCGGCGCGGTCAGCCTCGTACTCGGCGCGAGTCTCATCAAACACCTCAGCCACACCTGTGGCACCCCAGCTCCCCCACCGCGCCAGCACGGCGCGCTCCTGTGCGGTGGCTGCCCGATCCTGGTCCTGCAGCTCACGCAGAACGCGCAGCGCAGCGACGTTGGCCTGGAAACGCGCCCGGGCACCGGACGGGGCGAGGTCGTCCTGCCGCGCAGGGATGAAGCGGGAGTCCGCTTCATCAGTGGGCTCTAGGACTTCTGGTTGTACTGATCCATCTCGACTTCCCGGTACTCGTTCAGCAGCTCCTGCTGCAACCGAACTATCGAGCGGTGAGTCTCCCAAATCTCTCGCTGCCGACGGTCGACTTCGTCCTCCTCCGTCTCGTCGCCCTCCGTCTCCATCGTCTCCGGCGTCAACATCTCCGCCCGTACGATCTCCTCGGCCTGCATCCTCGAGGCGTTCAGCCGGCCCACCTTCTCCAGGTACGTCTCGCCCTCCGGATCCGGTCCCGCGATCTGGTACTGCAGCTCCCCCACCTGACGCATCGCTTCCTCTCCCAGCTTCCGGAACCACTCCTCCGGGTCCGGAATCAGGGCGTACTGCGACGGCGCGGTCATCTTCCACGTCTCCTGCGCGAACTTGCCGTACTTGTTCATCGAGAACCTCCTCTGGTGGTGCGAAAAGAAATGCATCTAGGTCGAGAGTTGCTTGTCCATCAATCTGGTTGCGCTTGCGCGATCGCGCCATCGAGGGCCCCCTGGTGCCGGTGGAAATACTTTCCCCACCGTACCGAGCGCCCGACCCCACTCCGGGGAGGGTTCACATACATCGGCATCAGTCCTCTATTTACGGTTCGCAGGCCCCTTATAGGCGGCACCAGCGAGACCATCGGTGCGCAATGCGCGAATGATTGTGGAGCGGTGGACCTTGAACTTCTTGGCGATGGCTTCGACAGTCCACTTCTCCTCCCTGAGCCGTCGCGCTTCCACGACGTCGTGGGGTTGAAGGCGCGGCGGTCGACCGCCCTTCCCCGTCGCGACGGCGAGGCCGGCCTTCGTCCGTTCCCGGATCAGCTCGCGTTCCATCTCCGCGACGCTGGCGATGATGTTGAACATCAGCCGGCCCGAGGCCGTGGTGGTGTCGATCCCCTCACCGAGGGATCGGAACATGATGCCCCGCTCGTGCAGTGAGTCGAGGAGTTCCACGAGTCCGCGCACTGTCCGGCCGAGCCGGTCGAGCTTGGTCACCACGAGAGTGTTACCTGGCTGCAGTGCCCGCAGGCACTTCTCCAGCTCGGGTCGCGTCATAGTCGCGCCGGACTTCCCGTGGTCCGCGTAGACGTCATAGCAACCGGCATCGACCAGCTGACGAGTCTGAGCCTCGAGGTTCTGGTCCAGGGTGGACACGCGGGCGTATCCGATCAGGACACCATCAGGCACCAGCCTCGGCTCCTCGACGCCTTCGAGACGTTCCGGTCGTTCCATATGTCCTCCCTCAGTTCGGAGGGTCGCAGAATCCGTCTCACCCTCGCGTTATGACAGTACACGTTTCGCACTTGGTTAAAGAGCCAAAAAACGCGCGGGTTCGAGTTGTGACTTTTCCTGCACATGGCGGGCTTTCTGAAGCCTCGTTGGCGGGATAGCCCCCAACGCCGTCCCGTGGTTGAAGCATCCGGGGTCGTTCCAGCGTGAAGTGAAGCCTGGTCGAGTGAAGTGCGAGAGTGGAAGCATGACTGAGCCACCGCTACCTAACGCCGAGTTCGGGTTCCCAGGGCCGCTTCGAGACTCGCTGGTCGCGTCCATCCTGTCGGGCACAAAAACCACGACGACATCGCTGCTTGTGGAGTACGCCATCGAAGGTGATCCGCTACCAGCAGTGGGAAGGAGGCAGGCAGTGATTGATTCGGCGGGACAGCCTGTCGCCATCATTGAAACAGTGCAGGTCGACCAAGCGAGATTGGATCAGGTACCACTCAGCCACGTCATTGATGAGGGAGAGGGGCATGTCACCGTCGCTCAGTGGCGTGCAGATCACGAGCAGTACTGGCACGGAGAAGAGATGCGCTCTTACCTAACGGACCCTGCCTTTACGGTCCGCGATGAGACTGCAGTGATTCTGGAGCGCTTCCAACTCATCAGCTAGAAACCGCGGAAAACCAGTCTGTCTAGTCGGCTTTGACGCTGGGTAGCCGTTTAGCTTGCGGGAATCAGCGTGGTGAACTGTGGGTTGGCGGTGAGGAAAGCTTGTGCATGCGGGCAGTACGGGATGGCTCTGAGGCGGCGCTGGTGGGCGTTCAGCAGGGCCTCCCGGATGAGGACCGACTCAAGTCCTCGGCCTCGGTAGGGTTCGGTGACCACCGTTTCCAGAAGCCAAATATGCCCTGCTCGCAGGTCGTATTTCACGTACCCGGACATCACTCCGTCATGAAAGAACTCGAACCGTGAACCCAGTGGATTGTCCCGGAACGTCTCACGCGGCGCACTGACGGGCGCGGCCGGTTCGGTCCGCTGCCGTGCATGGGCTTCGCGCTGTTCAAGCTCTTCAGCGACCATGGCGTAGTCCTCCTGCGCCCCATAGGGCGGGAAGTCCATATCCAGCGACCTGTATAGCTGGTTGCACAGCACCCTGAGCTCGCGGGTGGATACATCGGAGAGGTCCCGGGACACCAGTGACTGGTCACTGTCCCAACCAGCCGGTAGAACAGTATCAACGGTTGGTGTCGGAAAATCGGTGGGCGCAAGCGGGGCGATAGTCATGACGAACACCTTCACGAAAGTAGTCCCAGACCCCGGGCAGGGCCCTCACGTCAACCCTAAAGGAAAGCTTGCTTAGTGCCTAAGGCCACGGAGCTAGTTACTGGAATACAAGGATGCCGACTGGGGGCGGGGCCTGAAGGGGTCAAGATCGATCGTCAAACTCAGCGTGTGCTTGACCGGGTCCTGGCAGAGGCGGTCGTGCATCAGGCGCAGCCACAGGAGGGCTTCGTCCTTGTCGGTGAAGTACTCCGACGGGTAAACGGCATGCTCATACGGTGCGGACAGCATCCGGTCCATTGGAGTGCTACCAAGCATCGCGGCAACCAGGATGTTCCGGGCCGAGGAGAACACCCGGCGGGCCGCTGGCGTTACATCACGAACCAGACCCACATCGACCAGGACGGCATATTGGCGGTGCTGGGTGAGTTCGAAACTGTCATGCAGGATCTGGAGGGCGTCCTGCTCCGTGATGGACATTGGGCGGGCCATGGACACAAAGACCGCGCACCGGTCCAAACGCACGATCCTGTAGTCCTCGGCATGGGTGGTGGATGCGCTGACGCTGGTCATGGGCTCCCCGGGGCAGGATCGGGCACGGTCGTCATCCCTTGTCGATGCAACCCCTGCTCCGAGACCAGCCAGACCTTAAAGGATTCCTCATCCTACCCACAGGTAGGAGTACTGATCCGAGCCTCATCGTGGCACAGCGAAGGGGTGCAGGGCCCGCGCGTTCCCGCGGCCCTGCAACCCTTCACCGGACTACCAGACCCTGCCCGCTGCTAGACACCAGTCTTCGAGTCCCTTCCAGTGGACCTTCTGCTTCAATACCAGGACCACACATCGGAACGTGACATAGCTCCCTTGCACCGTCATGTGGTCTATGAGCGCCTAAGAATGCCCGTCAATCACTCGCTCCCGCACGAGCCGGCGAGCCACATCGTGGAGCTTCACATTCGTCCGGTTGCTGGTGTCCTGCAGCATCGCGAACGCCTCGTCCTCGACGATCTCGAATCGCTCCATCAGGATGCCTTTGGCTTGACCGATAACATCCCTGCTGGTGAGAGCGTCGCCCAGCTGTTCAACCTTGTCGACCTCCCGGCGCAGGGCAGCCACAAGGTCATCTATCCGCTGTCCTACCGGGTCTACGTACCGCTCAGGACCCGACTCCACACTTTCCGCCATGGTGCCGCCTCGCTCTCCTCGTGAATCGGTCTGCTTCGTGTCCGCTGACCGCCTATCAGAGACAGCACCAGTCTGAACGCCGCCCAGAACGACCGGCACCTCTAGATGATCAACGATGGTCGCATCGTCTTCGGCATCTATCCGGGCGCCGTCCGGTACATCTTCGGCCCGCGCCCCTACAACGACGGAGCATGACATAAGGTCGTCGCGACCCTCTCCAGTGCAGGTATGACCCTTTACGGCGACGGTACCCTCATCGCCTCCGGCACCAGGTACCGCAACGCAGAACCCTACAGCGGGTACGGGTAGATCGGGGCTGGAACCCTGCCAGGATGGCCCTCCCCACCCACCAGCAACTACTTCGTCGGCACCCTCGACGAAACCGCTATCCACACCCAGGCCTTGCCCGCCACACAGGTAGCCGCGCACTACAACGCCCGACAAGAGGGGCAAGACGCTCAGCGCCGCCCACCACTGGGCTCTGCCGGGGCCGACCTCATCCAGGTTGGTCCGGGGTGTTGCCGATCAGTTGGGGCTCGACTCGGTTAGTCGGTGAAGTGGGTTGGCGCCGGCGTGCTGGCCAGGGATGCAACGATCTGCTCGGCCAGAACGCGTAGCTTGATGTTCTGCCCGTTGGAGGCACGTTGCAGGATGCTGATGGCCGTGTCGGGGGTGCACCGGTTCTGGGCGATGATGATGCCGATCGCGATATCGATGTTGGTGCGTGATTCCATCGCGGCCCTCAAATGGGCTGCCGTCCTTTCATGGGCAGCCAGGCGCAGGGCCAGTTGAAGGGTCAGCGTGGCCTCGGCCGCGTACGCTTCAACCTGTTTAATCAATTCAGGGGTGAACGCGTGAGGTTTACGTGCGTACAGGTCCACGGCAACACCCTCGGCGCTGTCCCTACCGCCGTCCTTGCCACCGCTCTTGCCGCCACTCTTATGGCGCTTACCAGTACCGTCGCTATCGCGTTTCCCAGCCCTGTCACCACTGTCACCACTGTCGCCGGTGTATTCGCCAGTGCCGGTGAGGATGGGAACGCCGAGTACGGAGTGGAAGCCCTGGGCGGTGATGGCGTCGAAGTACTCCGGCCACCGCCCGTCCGTGCGGGTGTCCTGGACGATGATGGTCGTGCCGGTCCTGATGGCGTTGAGGCATGGGCCGTCGCCGTAGCCGTACTGCACCTCATCGAGAGCTTTGGCTTCGGGGCTGCTACTGGCAACCGTAAGGGCCTGCTTCTGCTGCTTCAGCGTCACTCCGCATAACACGTCGACCTGACCCTCAAGGAGGGTCACAGTGTGACTGGCGAAACCCTCGAGGAAAATGTCCAGGGTGCCCGAGGTGAGCAGTAATCGTTGCAGCCTCTCTGCATCTGACGTGCTACCCATACCTTGTTCCATACCGTCAGTCTAGGAGCCTCACCAAACGATCCCAGGACTGCGTCACACCAAGCGTCTGAACCACCGTTTCGCCGCACCCTGCGTCCGGCCGCAACGGGTCGCTCTACCCGGGACCCGCACTGTAAGAAAGGATCAGGAGAGTCACCGACGAGCTGGCAGGATAGCTGCCGTGCGTCCTATGGATCCTGTGCACTGTCGATTTCAGTCCGGATGCAACCGCTGACATGTCCTTTCTGTGGTCAGGGCAGGCGCGGTACCGTGAACTAGTAAGCAAGCTGAGTACTGGTGGTTCTGGGACCCTAACCTTTCCTGGTGTCGCCGTGGTCAGGCCCCCTCACTTCATCATCGGATGTTCATTGTGGACCAGCGTACGCACCAGGATCCGACGCGCGACGCGCTCATTCAAGCGGGCCTTCCCGTGGAGGAACTGTGGGTCAGCTATTTCGGGTTGGGCGGTGATCTGTCGCAGCTTGAAGTCGACGCCTACCTCAACGCCCTGTTCGACGTGTCCGTGTTCGACCGCGACATCCTGGCGACGGCCGCCAACGAGCTCCTCGAGGAAGCTTCCTCGACACTGCGGGTGCCATATAGCGCCGAGGCTCAAGCGCAGAGCCAAGACGGTAATGCCCGGCGGATGCTCGGCGCCGCCGGATCGTCTTTACTCTCACCTGCCGAAGCCGAAGAGGAGCGCTTGGGGGCGGTGACGCGCACGCACCTGCTGGACACACCGGGTGAGGAGCGCTTTGATCGGATTACCCGTCAGGCCAGGGAACGATTCGGGGTCAGCACGGCGACTGTCGCCCTGATTGATGATCACCGGCAGTTCCTCAAGTCCATGGTGGGAAACGTATCCCAGGACATGCCCCGGGAAATTTCGTTCTGCAATGCCACGATCCGCAACGCCGGCCCGCTCATTGTCACTGACGCCCGGACGGATCCCCGCTTCAAGTCCAATCCTTTGGTCCTGGGAGAGCCCTACATCCGTTTCTATGCCGGCTACCCACTCCGGGGCCTGCGCGGGTGGACCGTTGGAACCTTATGCGTCATCGACCAGAGCCCCCGCGACTTCTCAACCGAGGATGAGCAGTCGCTGCGAGACCTGGCCACCGTCGCCGAACAGGAAATCAATACCGCACCAGATGACTCCAAAGGCGTGTAGGACAAAGCCTTTCGAGCCCGGCAAGGGCACATGCCGGAAGCGGGTAATGGCCGCTCCCGGACGTGTGAGGGTACCGCACCTAGTGGCTGAATACTGGTCAGATGCGCGGACCCGGCCGAGCTGGAGTTAGTGCGACGACCGGGTGCAGGATGGGCGGGTCAGACCGGGACTGCAGGCAAGGGTCTCGGGCCCGATCGCGAAAGGACACCATCTATGGCAGATCTAGGCGGAATGGCAGACAAGGCCAAGGACTACGCACAGGACAACCCGGACAAGGTTGACCAGGGCAAGGACAAGGCAAAAGACGCCCTCGACGGGCACAAGGACGGCGATCAGAAGTAGCACACACCGTCGTCACGACCGAGACCGGGCCACCCAGTAGGGTGGCCCGGTCTTTCTGTGCAGACACCTGGAAGGTCGCACTATCGACCCTGCTGCATCTCGGCCCTGATACAACGGTTCAGTGCATCATCCTGGGACAAGGAGCGAGGGCACCCCTTCCATCAGGGGCGCCCTCGCGGCTACTGCGGTTACTGCCTGGTCGGGTTAGCCGTTGCGGCCGCTCTGGTGATCGATGCCGACCTGGTCGACTTTGCGGTGGAAGTGCATGCCGGCTTTACCGCCCAGGATCGCCCCGATCAGGGGTACGAGCACGGCGATCGCGAGTCCGATGAGACCGCTGGCGGTGAGCAGGCTGCCGTCGACCGGGATACGGGGAGCCCCACCGATGCTGGAGAGAATGTTGAACTGACTGCCAGCGATAGCGCCGAGGATCGCGACGACGATCGCGATGATGATGCCCCACAACCAGACAGCGACGCCCTGCTTCACGCCGTCGAAGCGTGCCATACGCCCGGCGACATACCCGCCGCAGTAGTAGGAAAGAAACAGGACGATTGCCAGGACAATCCCACTGACAATCCCGATCGTGTCAGCGTTCTGGGTGGCCTGGTTCGCTGCGTCGCCTGCGCTGGGCGTATTCGCGGCCCCTACCCCAACGCCGATAGCCGTTGCCAGGGCGCCGAGAATGACGGTGAGTCCGATGGCTGTCAGCCACCCGAAGAACGCCGACCCGAACTTGATGCCGCCGAAGGCTTCCTTCTCCGCGGCCACGACGTCATTACGCCTGCTTCTCGGGGTGCTTGCCCCCGAGGTGTTGTCCTGTGCCATGATCCGTACCGCTTTCTCTGCGTCATCCGGCCCCTAGCGGGCCCTACCCTGCGTCGTGATACCAAACCTCACCGCCACCCAAGAGTTGTTGAGCACCGTAAAGCAGCCATGTAGCCGTTGGACCGCCGTTGGCCAGCGGTGCGGTGAAGATCAGTCTGCTTACTACCGTGCCCCGCACTCACGATGAACCGCAAGTCCAAAATGTTGCCCGGCGTGCACAACGTGATCCAAGGAAGAGGGGCAGCGGCAGCCGACGCTATGACTCGTATACAGACAGAGGGTCCTGATGCGCCTCGGAACGCTTATACGGACTATCTCGTTCCTGTAGCTGTGAGTCCCACCGATGACGCTGCCTTCGCTAATCCTGCCCATGCGCGGTCCTCCAGCCACCATGAGATTCCACTGACAGATCTGGAAAGCGTCCGCGGCGTCAGAGCGGACACCGTCCTCGCTATCCTCACAGCCAGCGCTGAAGGCGCCACCAACCACCAGGCTCTGCTATCAGCAGCTGTCACCGATCTCATCGTCATTGACGAGGCACTCCACCTCCAGCGCATCACTGAGCAGCTCCAGTAACTGCAGCGCATCGGTAACGCTCCCACCTGTCAGGCCCCCGGTGACCTCTCTCCCCAACAGCTCTGCCGACGACCAGGCATAGGCCCTGAGATTTTCGTGCAGTCTGCCCAATGCCCTACGAGCTGTCATATCGGTGGTGCCTATCTGAAGTACACCCATACGCCACGTCAGGTTCGTCGATACAAAGTGTCCGTCTAGAGTCACTTTTGACCTTGATGGACGCCCTTGCCTGCGGGTCTTAAGGTTCAACCTGACACAAGCGTCGGAAATGGGAGGGTGTCGGTGACGGGGCAGCGGGTTGGCTATATACGGGTGAGCAGTTTGGATCAGAAGACAGTTCGCCAGCTGGACGGGGTGGGTCTCGATCGGGTGTTCACTGATCACGCCTCGGGCAAGGACCAGAACCGGCCAGCGCTGGAAGAGCTGATCGGCTTCGTGCGGGACGGTGACACCGTGGTGGTTCACTCGATGGATCGACTCGCCCGGAATCTCGAGGACCTGCGCAGTATCGTCCGCCAGCTCACAGGGAAGAAGGTTCGGGTGGAGTTCGTGCATGAGAATCTGCTCTTCACCGGTGAGGACAACGCGATGGCGACCCTGCTGCTGAACGTGATGGGTGCGTTCGCTGAGTTCGAGCGCTCCCTCATCCGTGAGCGCCAGCGGGAAGGGATTGTCCTCGCGAAACAACGAAACGCTTACAAAGGGCGCGCTCCGTCACTGAGCCCGGAGCAGGCGGCCGAGTTGTGCAGGAAAGCCGACGCCGGCGTACCCAAAGCGGTCCTCGCCCGGGAGTTCGGGATCAGTCGGGAAACCGTCTACACATACCTCCGGGCCCGCAATAGCGAGACAGGCGCTGCGACAGCTCTCGTGGGCAAGGTAGTCCAAGGACTCCCGGTGGATACGAGGCCGTCTCCCACCCTCGCCCCATACGACACCCTCCTGGCGATACCACAGCAACAGACCCCGCCAAGTTGATCGATAGAACCCCGCCATCTCCAAGGAAACTCACATTCGAGTGGTGCAAAAAAACTGGCTCTTAAACGGTCCTTTTTGCCACCCGCGAGAAGATGCCGTCATTAAATGGATGAGAACCGGGATTGACCTGCCCGGATGGGATAGTTTCCCTATGCCAAAAACTGGGGGCCCTCGCACGGTCGAACGACGTATCTACTTCTACCGCGCTGACGCCGGTGCAGATGTTAGCGGCACCCCCGTACCGATCGACCTCACGACAGTTCTCCAACAAGTCGACCAAACCCCTTTCGCCCCTAGCTCGCCGCGGTACTGGCCACAACGAGGCGGCGACTCGATTGGACTGTGGACAAGCACATCAGCACCCACACACGACAGGTTCGTCCTCGCCGCCGTTCGACGCTCGAATCTGCCTCAATCCGAACTCAACGGGACGTTGGCCGATCTTCCGTTGGGTGTCGGGGCAGGGCTGCATGAGCCCATTCACATCCGCGTGTTTCCGGACAACATCTTCGGTATTGAGTTCAACTTCTATGGTCCTAGGCCCTCTCGTCTACCCCTGTATCTGCGCCATGTCGTTGTCAACTCACCCGTGTTCACTCTCGAGGCGCTGCTGCGACAAGACGCACAAGACCAACTTGAGCATCAGCGCGAACTACGGTTACTGGATCTGCACGTCAGACCGGCCTACGCGGATCAGGTGGAACAGGCCAGCAAAAAACTGGGGCGGGCGATCAACCAGTTGGGACGGGCGTCGAGGGCGGAAGTTGTAGGGGTGACCCTTCGACCGGAACCGAACGGCCGGACATCTCTTGGACCGAAGCTGCTTAAGGGCATTAAGAAACTAGCCACACACCAGAACCTGCCTGAGAACGTGCTGAAATTTAGGGCCAAGGGAGTCAATGACCTAACGGGAAGAGTTGAAACAATCAACCTGCTCGAAGATCAACTCGTTAGCACAAGGAAGATCGTGACTCTTGGGCCGAATAGCAGAGCCGTGGACCCAGTTGCCGCATACGACGCAATTGAGGAAGCCTACGACCAGCTGAAGCCGCAGCTCTTACACGCCGCTGGTGTCTCAGTGGTAACAACCGATGGATCATAAGTCTGCTCGGATCGACGCGTGGTATGTCGAAGCGGCAGTCATCCTTCTCGGAGCCTTAGGCGCGTTCCTGAGTGATGACGCCTTTTCTCTGCACATGAGCAGACTGCTGACCACTGAACAAGCAGCGGTGTACGGGGCGATCACTGGCCTTCAAGGAGCTTTCCTGGGGTTCGTGTTAGCTGCCCTAACGATTGTGCTGGGATACTCGCGAGCACCGGAACTCCAGTTTCTTCGCGACTCGAAGCAGCTCGTCACTCTCCTACAGGTTTACCTGGCCGGGATTCGAGCTCACGCACTCTCCACCATCGCGGCGCTCATGGCTCTTCTTATGAATGCAGGAGCAAGCATCAGCCCCTACGCGGCGTGGATTGTGGGAACGACATGTTTCCTAGCCTTCCTGCGACTCTTTCGCACGCTTTGGGCCACGAAAGCCGTGGTACTTCATATCGCGTCAGCGTCAGCCCGCAACCCCGGAGAGCAATAGCAGCACCGTGCGCATACTTGAACACCGATCTGCACCAAACACCGAAGCGAACGCGGAAGGTGCTGCCTACCTCGCTATCCACTGCAGGGCGTGCGTCAGCGCGCCTAGGAGTCAGGGGCGTGCGGCAGACTGTTCTAGTGACCTCCTTCTCTGACGCCGTCGACACCGCTGAGCTGCGTAAGGCTCGCGGCGCCTTCTTCACCCCGGAGAAAGTCACTCAGTTCGTGTCTCAATGGGCCATCCGAACCGGCACCGAGACGATTTTGGAGCCCTCGTGCGGGGAAGCAGCGTTCCTCGTTGCAGCGGCTGCCCGTCTTCAGGATCTACGTTCGGTCGGATCCGTTGTAGCCGCCTCTGGGATCCAGCTAAATGGGGTTGAACTGCACGCTGGATCTGCAGAGACCGCGGCAGCTCTCGTAGCTGAAACCGGCGAGCCATCGGCGATCGTCACCGAAGACTTCTTCCTGTTGGACCCTGCTCCTCTGTATGACGTGGTGATCGGAAATCCGCCCTATGTCCGGTATCAGGACTTCAGCGGAGAATCGCGCCTTCGCTCCCGTGCCGCGGCTCTTCGTGGCGGCGTGAATCTCACGGCGTTGGCCTCTAGCTGGGCCGCTTTCACCGTGCACTCGGCTCTTTTCCTCAAGCCAGGCGGACGTATGGGGCTGGTACTACCAGCGGAGCTGCTTAGCGTGAACTACGCGGCCGAGATTCGTCGGTTCCTCATGGAGAGTTTTGAGCACGTAAAACTAGTAATGTTCGACGAGCGGGTGTTCCCCGGTGTTCTCGAAGAAGTAGTCCTCCTGCTCGCTGATGGCTACCAAGAAGGCCCCACCAGTCACACGTCGATCTATCAGGTTCCTTCTCCCGACGAGTTGGACGCGACCGCGGACGCGTACACCTGGACCCCGGCCGATCCTGAGGCGAAGTGGACTCCGTCCCTGCTCAGCAAGGAAGCGCTACACACGTACTCGGCCGCGCTGCAGGGCAAGTCATTCACTACGTTGGAGGCCTGGGGGGATACGACGCTGGGCATGGTGACGGGCAACAACAAGTTTTTCACTCTCTCACCTGCCCGGGTACGGGAGCTAGGACTCAAGCCATCTGACTTGGTGAGGCTTTCACCGCCTGGCAGCAAGCACTTGCGCGGTTTGGAGTTGACGAGCCGGCAGATGCGCACGCTGGGAGAAAAAGGTGGGGCTACATGGCTTTTCCGGCCGAGCGGTGAGCCCTCAGACGCCGCAAAGGCTTACATAGCAACCGGGCATCTGGCAGGAGTGGATACCGCGTACAAGTGCCGGGTGCGCAGCCCTTGGTGGCGTGTCCCTCTGGTCAAACCAGCTGATCTGTTGCTGACGTACATGAACTCAGATACTCCCAGGATCACCACAAACAGCGCCGGCGCCCGGCATCTCAACAGCGTTCACGGCATCTACCTCGCGCCCGAACACCGCGAAGTAGGCCGGCAAGCCCTCCCTCTGGCGTCACTGAACAGCCTGACTCTGCTCGGCGCGGAGATGGTCGGGCGTGCTTACGGTGGCGGGATGCTGAAGATCGAGCCACGAGAGGCTGATGACCTACCGGTCCCCTCGCCGGAACTTGTTACTGCTGCATCCCCTGAGCTAGAAGCAATCCGGCCAGCAGTGCTGCGAAAACTTCGTCTCGGCGACCTTCTGGGCGCAGTCGAGCTCGTCGACAATGTCCTACTCGCCCACGGAATGCACATCACCAATACTCAACTCGCCGCCCTACGAGAAGCACGAGCAATACTCCTCGCCCGCCGTCTTGCTCGTGGCGCTGACGCCCGCGGAACGGTCTAACCCCATGGCGCGCATTGATGCATTTAGCGTTTTCGATGACGTCTTGGCCGAGACTCCGCTCAGCGACCCCTGGACGCACCATTACGGCGAGGCACCGGTATACGCGCCAGATTATGACCTGCTTGGAAAGCTCCTGACCCTGCCGGTAGTAGCCGGGAAGAACTCGGCCAGTGGTGTTCTAGCTAACGGCGTTGATTCCTGGCTGGCGCACGAGCTGCGCCGAGCGCAATTCAGCCCTGACGAGGTGTGGCCACGCGCAACGAGACCGCGGATCCTGCCACGGGACATTGCAGTCCTGCTCGACAAGCTTCCCTCGACGCTTGCAGCGGAGGTCCGACGCCGGGTGGAAAACCTGCCTGCCGTTGGACCCTCGGACGCTCACTTCCTCGGGCGTGCCTACGAAAAGCAGGTGGACGTAGCGATGGCCCGCTGGGATCGCGGCCCTGAGCTACTTTTGAGCACGAAAACGCAGGTCTCATCTTTTGGAAAGAACCTCAGCAACCGGTTCGAGGAAGCTTATGGAGACGCCGGCAACCTCCGCAGTCGATACCCTCTGGCGGCCGTAGGCTTCTTCTTTGTCCAACGCTCGACCATCCTTCGCGACGAGCCGGATGCCTTTGAACGCACCAAGGACATGATGCGCAAGCTTCGCGACCTCGGCGGAACGAACGGCTACACCGCAACGGGCCTCGCCCTCGTCAGCTGGAGCGACGACCCTAATGACCGCCAACTCTCCATCGAGCTGGATGAAGTACCTGAAGACATACGTCCAGAGCAGTTCATGCTTGCGATGATCAATCAGGTCCTAACCGCCACTCCAGTCACCCAGCACGTAGACGTACGTAGTCTCCTGGAGCGCCGCACCATTCCCGTGGTGGAGGACGACGCCCACCTCGAATAATGCCCTGGGGCGAAAATGTCGGACGTCAGCCATAGCATCCAGATATGCCTATAAGCCTCCTAGATGCCTTCGTTGCCTTCTTCGCCTCCGACATGGGCCAGTCGGTAGTTGTCGCCGTACTCAGCGGTGTCCTTCTTCTGGCAGCAACGAAGCTGATCATGATATTCACGCGCGGTGTGCTTGTTGCACTTGGCATGCTTCCTCGTGCCCTACGTCGAAGGAGCCGTCAACGACAGCTCCTGCTGTAGTAAATGCACGCCACATGACTGCATCGTCATGCCCACGAGTCACTCACTCCGTGTGAATGCAAGCTTTGGGTGGCTCCGTCCGTGATCATGGAGTCGTGACCCCGACCTACATAGAGCACCTTCGAACAGCCGCAAACAGCCTGGACGAAGCAGTTCGTAAACATGAAACTGCCGAAATCACCTCAGTTGTTGATCGGTTGAACGAAGCATGCTCACAGTTTGCAAAAGCCTCATCTGGTTCACGCTTCGGGTTTCATTCGTGCGTGTACTACCGAGATTTTCAAACGCCTCCCGCTGGGGCACACTTCTCCGCCGAGTGGGGCTTCGAGGGCGTATACCTAGGAACCACGGGAGACTGGGTCGAATACAGTCGCGACGAAGTCGATGCCGCAATCATGGCTTTGGCGGGGAATCCTGACTTAGCAGCACCTCAGCAATCGGCGAAGGAAGCTAGATCAGTTTTCAGAGACGAGCAAGCAACTGTGGTATCTGTTTTGACTGCGTATGTTCAATTCACAAACGACGAGTATGTCTCCAAGCTCAAAGAGAAGGCAGAGTCCCTTGTGGAGCTGACAGAAAATCAGCTGTCGCGCGTCGAGCTGTCAGGGTTTGGAACCGTGATGTCTAGAGATGCTCTAGCTATCGGACAGGGCATTCATCTTGCCCCTCACGAGGTCGCAGGGATCAAGGCTCAGGCAATCAGTCTCGCTTCCAGTCAGTGCACCACACTAGCCGGCATAGCTCGTAGGGCCGCCGATCATATTGCGCGTCTCACTCAGGCACCGTCATCAACAGCCCGACCACTCGGGTCCAGAGTCTTCATCGGGCACGGGCGCTCCCTCTTGTGGCGTGAGCTAAAAGATTTCGTGGCGGACCGCCTTGAGCTTCCCTACGACGAGTTCAATCGGGTTCCAATCGCTGGAACTACGAACGTCGACCGACTCTCCGAGATGATGGACAACGCCGCGGTCGCGTTCCTCGTACTCACGGCCGAGGATGAACGATCAGACAAGACACAAGTAGCGCGTCAGAACGTTGTCCACGAGGCAGGACTGTTCCAAGGACGGCTAGGCTTCTCAAGAGCAATCATCATGCTGGAAGAAGGATGTGAGCCCTTCTCGAATGTCGACGGGCTCGGACAACTTCGATTCCCTCAAGGCAGGATCAGTGCAGTGTTCGAAGATGTAAGGCAGCTTCTCGAACGAGAAGGCCTGGTTGCCACTCCTTCCTGAACACTTAAGTAAGGGCCCGAGCAGTCGTCTAAGTAACCTCCACTATGTCTACTCACCGCGGAACTACAGAGCGTCAAGGTCATCCAGGTGTGGGCGGGTGGAGCCCGAAGGGTGGAGCGCAAAGCCGTCCACAGGTGGGTGAGCAATCGGCTACGAGTGACATCTAGTTCCTAGACGAAGCGGTTGAGTTGGGCGGTCGGGTGGAAACCTTGTGGTATCCAAATCCGGTGAGTCCGCGTGGTTTGTAGATTGACAGGCCAAGGGCGAGAGCCAGGGCGAGGAGTGCTGCGGCTGAGTGCAGCACGGGTGAGAAGTTGGGCAGCACTTCCCCGAGTCCGATGGGTGCACTGGTGTCCCGTGCCACGTCGGCGAGGGCGGTCAGTGTCTCCATATACAGCAGGAGGATCACGGTCGAGAGGACGGTGATGAGGAGCTTGATGATGACCCAGTAGTGCCGGATCAGCCCCCACTGTGTGCCGAGGGAATGAATGATTCCGGTAGTGAGGGACGCGATGCTCAGGGGGACGAGGGCGGCCCACCCGATGACTTCCATGGAGATGTAGGCGGCTCGTAGGTTCATCTCGTCTTCGATGGTTGCTGCCGCGATCGCCAGGGCAAGGAATGCTGCGACTGCCCCGAACCATCCGACCGATGACGCGACGTGCAGGGCGAGGGACGCCTTTCGGACCCGCGGCGGCATGATCATCAGGAGCTATAGGTCGATGAAACCACGGCAGTGCCGGCGGATGCTCCGTGCATCCCGGGCCCGTGCTGGACACCGAGTGCCCGGGAGATCAGCAGGGCAGCGGCGATTATCAGAACAACGGCGAGGAAAATCTTCACCCAGCGCGGCATGGGAGGCCGGACCCGCTGCACGCCTTCACCCTGCCGTGTTTCCTGATCCGATGGTAGTTCTGGTGATTCGGCCACCATGCATCCTTACTGTTCGTGTTGGTTTTTCTTTACAGACTGTACACCTCGTAAACACATGTAGATGAGCCTTACTTGGCATACAGTTGGTCCATGCCGAAGCTGTGGAATGAGACCGTGCAACAACACCGGAGTTCGGTGCGTGAGGCGGCGCTGGATGCTGTTGCGGAACTCGTCGCCGCTGGTGGAATCCAGGCTGTGTCGATGACGAAGGCGGCTGAGGGTGCAGGGATCTCGCGAGTGACCCTATACAAGTACTTCCCGGATGTGGAGGCGTTGCTCGCGGCCTGGCATGAGCGTCAGGTGGAGCAGCATCTTGGGCACTTGCATCACGTGCGCGCCCACCTCCAAAGGGGTGGTGCTGGACAAAGCCCTGTTGACACGGTGCGGGCGGTGCTGGAGGCGTATGCGCTGATGCTGCAGAAGACGTCGATGGCTGAATCTCCAGGCTTCCTGCATTCGAGTTCCCATGTAGGTCACGCGCAGGAACACCTGCAGGACTTCCTGAGCGCCATGATTGATGACGCGAAGCTCCCCGCGTCGGGAAACCCGGATTCCTTCCCTGTCATCCGGTCGGATATGGCATCGAGCGATCTTGCCTCGTTCGCTTTGCATGCCGTGAATGCGGCAGCGTCCGCGCCGACCCCGGAAGCGGCCCGGGCTTTGGTGGGCGTGATCGTGGATGGGATGATCCGGCGCCAATGATCGGTGGAACCTACCTGGTACGCAGGACTGCCTGGTAAACCGGGCCAGACAAGAGTGGCAGGCACCCCCGTCCAGGGTGCCTGCCACTCATGTTCACTTTACGGACGACTGGCGTCCGCAGGGTGTGATGTCAGCTGGTGTTAGCCGTTGACGCGTACGAAGGACGAACCGGCAAGGTCTGACAGGGGGTGCTTCATGGTGAGGTTCGCACCGTTCATGCCGCTGCTGATGACTTCGCCGTTACCGACGTAGATCGCGATGTGGCCGGGGCGGATGACCAGGTCACCGGGGGCGGGGGTCGAGACGACAGTGCCGTACTGGTAGAACTGCGTGGGCCCGAGGTCGCCGACGTTCTTACCGATGGAGCGCAGGGCCCGCTCGACGAGGACGGTGCAGTCCTGAATGGAACCGATCTGGCCGTAGGCCGAAGCAACCAAGGCAGCGCCAACACCGCTGGCGGCAACCGGTGTGGCGGGAGCCGCCGGGGCGGCGGGAGCGATCGGGGCGATAGCAGCCGAGGTCAGGGAGTACGCAGGCTGGGCTGCTGCAGCGGGGGCCGCTGCGGGAGCGGGTGCTTCTGCGGGGGCGGGGGCCGCGTAGAAGACCTGGCTGGCGGGTGCTGCTGCGGGAACAGCGGCGGGGCTGACTGCGGCACTGGCTGCAACACCGGCGCTGCCGGAAAGGCTGATCTGCTGCCCGGGGTAGATGACCGATGCGTAGGACAGGCCGTTCTGGGCCAGGAGCGTGGTGAGGTTGAGGCCGTGCTTGGCCGCGATGGCTCCCAGGGTGTCACCGGCGACGACAGTGTGGGTTCCGGCAGCTGCGGGTGCCTGGGCGACGGTGCCCGTGGTGCTGGCGGCTTCCTGGGTATAGGTGCCGGCCTGTGCGGGGGCGCCGACGGCGAAGACGAGGCCTCCTGTGGCTGCTGCGATGATGGCCGGCTTACCGACTGCGATGGCGCCGCTCTTCGCGGAGTAGGACAGGCCCTCGAGGGCGATGGAGTGGGTGACGGCCGCGCGGTGGCGTGCCGAAATGGACGTACGGGTCATGGTGATTGCCTCTCCCATGCCTGCGGGGTGAGCTGTCGGGTTCGGATGGGAGTTCATCCGGCCGCCCTTTGGCCCTCGTGCTGTTCCTGCAGGCGCGGACGCTCCTGCAGATCCTTGGCACGTCGGTCATCGGATCGACTTAACCCCGAGGGTCACTGCACGCGAAGGAAATCCAGAGCGTGTGCGGTGGCCCGGTGGAAACGTGGTTCCCCCGTCCCTGCCAACTGGGTGTTACGAACGGGTCCCGGATGCAGCGGCAGGGCTCGGCATTCTGCGCGGGATTGTGTTCTCGACGGGATGCCGTGAACACCCCCCCGAGAATACCCGGGGGTGGTATCAAAGTCACATTCCGGTAACGTGCGACGGCGTGTCCGGTAGACGCGCCGAAAAATACAGGCTGATGGTTCGCGACGGTAACGATTCGTGGGCTGCAAGCCGTCTCGAAGGGCGGTGGCACGATGATCAAGCACCATCACCGGTGATCTGGCGGCTTGCGTGGCAGCGATACTGGATACGGCTGTGCGCAGGGCGCGGCCAGGGGACGCATCAACAGTCACATCCGGCACCGCCGTGAGCTCACTGGTTGATGATGAAAAGGACACCACCGTGACCGCCGAATCCGGAACACGCAGCACCGCCACCACCCACCAGAACACCAGCCACGATGCAGATCTCACCAGCGGTCAGCCCCAGAACCAGGACCAGCCCCGGGGCCAGCGTCTTGACCAGCCTGACGATCAGAGCTCTGGCCCGACTTCCGGTGAGGGTGTATCTCATGGTTATGCGGCGGACAAGGCAGCCTATCTGCGCCGTTTGAAGCGTATCGAAGGTCAGGTCCGCGGCATCGCGCGCATGGTTGACGAGGACAAGTACTGCATCGACATCCTCACGCAGGTCGCAGCCGTGAACAGTGCCATGCACGCCGTCAGTCTGGGACTGCTGGAGAACCACTTGCAGCACTGCGTCGTCGACGCAGCCCAGGAGGCGGCGACCAGCGGCTCACCGGACGCGGTCGACGCGAAGGTGAAGGAAGCGACCCAGGCCATCAGCCGGCTCCTGCGCTAACACCCTCACCACAGCCCTACATCCGGCTTCAACCCAACCTGCAGCGGCATCCTGTGCTGCGGGCCTGCTGCTGCGCGCCCAGAATTGATTCACCAGCGGACGCTTTCGCTGTGATGCACTACACCTTGACCAATACCCCCGGGGGGTATAAATTCGGTTGTACCTCAGAAGGTAGTCTCCCCTCCTCGGGACGAACGCCGTACAGGTCAACTGCACTGCGCGATAGAACCCAGGGCCTCACCAGCACTCACACGTTCTTCGCCGCGGCTCCCTCAATAATTCGTTGCTCACCGATTGCAGGAGACCACCATGACTGACATCGTCAGGAACCCGATGAACCTCACCGACATCAGCAGAACCCAGAACTCGGATGCGGACTCCCCTACGGGAGGGTCGTGTGGGTGCTGCGCACCCCAGCAGACCGCTGCACCGCAACCTGCGACCGAAGGCACCCTGTCTGCCGATTACGCGGTCACCGGCCTGACCTGCGGTTCCTGCGCAGGCCGTGTCAGCAGCGCCATCGGCGCCCTGGACGGCGTGGAGAATGTCGAGATCGCTCTCGTTCCTGGCGGCGTATCCACCGTCAGTGTCACCACCACACAGCCCCTTGCCGCGTCGTCCGTTCAGGACGCCGTCGAGAAGGCCGGCTACCAGCTCGCGACCGCCTGAGCCGACTGGCACAGGCACGGGCCCCTCTCCCCAAGCGGGCTCAAAGGAAGAGTCATCATGAGCAAAAAGCAGAACGTCACCAACCAGCACCACCACCCGGACGGACCGGAATCAACGCACGGTCAGGCAATGCCCGATGGTCACGCCCATTCAGCGATCTCCACCCAGGAGCACCCCGAGAAAGACCATGAGCCCAGCCAACACGCGGGCCACACAAGCCATGGGGCGGGGCATCACGCAGGTCATGGCGCGGGTCATGGCACGGATGAGGATCATCAGGTCCATTCCCACGGCGAGCACGCTGGGCATTCCACCGCGATGTTCAAGAACAAGTTCTGGCTCAGTCTCGTCTTCGCGATCCCCGTGGTTGCTTTCAGTCCCATGTTCACGATGCTCTTCGGGTACATGCCGCCTGAATTCCCGGGCTCGAGGTGGATCGCCCCGATCCTGGGGACGGTCATCTTCGTGTACGGCGGTGCCCCGTTCCTCAAGGGCGGGGTAACGGAACTGAAGTCCCGGCAGCCTGGCATGATGCTGCTGATCGCCATGGCGATCAGCGTCGCCTTCATCGCCTCGTGGGTGACCACCCTCGGTATCGGCGGGTTCGACCTGGACTTCTGGTGGGAGCTGGCCCTGCTGGTGGTCATCATGCTCCTGGGGCACTGGATGGAAATGCGTGCCCTCGGCTCCGCGGCCGGCGCCCTCGACGCTCTGGCCGCCCTGCTGCCCGACGAAGCAGACAAAGTCACCGGCACCGGTGCCACCGCCAGTGTTCAGACTGTGCCGGTCAGCTCCCTGGTCACCGGAGACGTGGTCCTCGTCCGCTCCGGGGCTCGGGTCCCCGCGGACGGACAGATCATCGACGGGGTCGCCGAGTTCGACGAATCGATGATCACCGGTGAGTCCCGCACGGTGTCCCGCACCATTGGGGAGACGGTCGTCGCCGGCACCGTAGCGACCGACAACGCAGTCCGTGTGCAGGTCACGGCGGTCGGCGCGGATACCACCCTGGCCGGGATCCAGCGCCTGGTCGCCGAGGCGCAGGCCTCCTCCTCGAGGGCGCAAGCCCTCGCGGACCGGGCCGCGGCCCTGCTGTTCTACTTCGCCCTCGGCGCCGGCATCCTGACCTTCATCGCGTGGATGCTCCTGGGCAGCCCGGATGACGCTGTCATCCGCACTGTCACGGTGCTGGTGATCGCCTGCCCACATGCCCTGGGCCTGGCGATCCCCCTGGTGATCGCGATCTCCACCGAACGCGCCGCGAAGGCGGGCGTGCTGATCAAGAACCGGATCGCCCTGGAGCGGATGCGCACCATTGACGTCGTCCTGTTCGACAAGACCGGGACTCTCACCGAAGGACAGCACGCCGTCACCGCGACCACCACTGTCCCCGGTGTCGCGGAGGCCGAGCTCCTGGCGCTGGCGGGGGCCGCGGAAGCCGACAGTGAGCACCCCGTTGCCCGGGCCATCGTCACCGCCGCCCGCACCAATCCGGCAGCAACCGACCTCGGCTACATGGGCAGTAACTTTACGTCGATGACCGGTCGAGGTGTCCGCGCGGCCGTGAACGGCCATGACGTCGCTGTGGGAGGCCCGAACATGCTCAAGGAACTCGGCCTTGATACCCCTGCCGATATCGCCGGGACAGTGCAGGACTGGGTGGGCCGTGGCGCGTCTGTCCTGCACGTCATTCGCGATGGCGCCGTGATCGGTGCGGTTCGGCTGGAGGACAAGGTTCGGGAAGAATCGCGGGCCGCCGTGAAAGCGCTGCAGGACCGTGGTGTGAAGGTCGCGATGATTACCGGCGACGCACGGCAGGTCGCCGACGTCGTCGGGGCGGAGCTGGGCATTGATGAGGTGTTTGCTGATGTCCTGCCGCAGGACAAGGACTCCAAGGTCACTGAGCTGCAGTCCCGGGGGTTGAAAGTCGCGATGGTCGGCGATGGGGTGAACGACGCCCCAGCCCTGGCCCGGGCCGAAGTCGGCATCGCGATCGGCGCTGGAACCGATGTAGCGATGGAATCCGCCGGTGTCGTCCTTGCCGGCAACGATCCGAGGGCTGTGCTGGCGATGATCGACCTGTCCCGGGCCAGCTACCGCAAGATGATCCAGAACCTCATCTGGGCCACCGGGTACAACGTGCTCGCCGTTCCCCTGGCTGCAGGCGTCCTGGCGTTCGCGGGGATCCTGCTCTCCCCCGCCGCCGGCGCGGTACTCATGAGTGTGTCCACGATCGTGGTGGCGCTCAACGCCCAGCTGCTGCGGCGGATCGACCTCAGGCCGGAACGGATCAGCACCGACTGAGATGACCACCGCCTCTTAGGTATCCCACCCGGCATCGAACCTGCTCGCTGATCTGTTCGTTGAGCAGGTTGGTTGATCAGGTTCGGTGCTCGTGGACGCATCTCGTTACGCTTAGATACCAAGACGCGAACGCAACACCACACCGGCGCCGACCGGTCAGCCTGACCTTGGCGTCATCGGCGTCAGTAAACCCGCATGAGGCGCAGCAAGGTCAGTCAGGGCAGTAAGGGAAGCGGAAGGAGGTGGGGACGCGATGAGGACGGTGATCAGCGCCGGGACGCGTCATCCCGTGATGCTCCCCGCGTCCCTGGGCTCCCTGCTTCCTGCCCTGCTCTCGTTCGTCGGTTTGACCGCTGTGATCGTCGGGATTCTCGCCATGCACGTGTGGATGGGCGGACACGGGGCGACAGCGCACCACAGCGCCGGCTCCATGACGCTGAGTTCCACACCGTCGACCTCCACGGCGCTGAACACGGCGCTGAACACCGCGTCGGCGGACCCCACCGCCATTGATTCTGGCTCCTCACTCGTGTCTTCGGCAGAATCCCCAGTGGTGTCATCCGGTCACACGCACGGCGATGCTGCGGCGCAGCTGCTGCACGCTCTGACCCAGGCGGCCGGGGACCTGTCGGATCAGGGAATACTTGCAGGGTGCGGTGCGGACTGCGCCGACGAGATGGCCTTGAGCATGTGCGTGCTCGCCCTTGTCCTCGTCGGCATCGCCTGGCTCCTCACCCCGACCGGGCGAGCCCTCACGTCCTCGCTGCGTCGCCGCGGACCCCCCCTGCCGTACTGGGCGTCCCGACCAGCTCCCACCCCTTCACTGACTCAACTCTGCATCAGTCGCACATAGAATACGCGGCCCGTACCCGCCCCTTACGGGGCGGTAGGCCGACATTCCAGCATGCCCGCACGCCCCTCGATGCACGCGCGTCGATCGACGGCGTAGCCGGCGCTGCCTCACCCCGTTGGCCCTGTCTGGGCGGGAGTGAGCGACCGACAGCACACCACTTTTTGAGCTTTGAAGGATCTGACCACTATGAAGCGTTACCTTTCCCTTGCCGCACTGAGCCTGGCCACGGCCCTCACCCTCTCCGCCTGCGGCGCCGACTCCGGCACCACCAGCACCGACACGACCAGCACCGAAGCTGCAGCTCCTGCCTCGAGCGCAGCTGCTGAAACGACCCCGTCCGCTGACGCGTCAGCAACCACCGGTTCGGATGCTGTGTCCGAGGAGCACAACGACGCGGATGTCATGTTCGCGCAGATGATGATCCCTCACCACCAGCAGGCCGTGGAGATGAGCGACATGATGCTCGCCAAGGACGACATCAGCCCGGACATCACGGACCTTGCGACGAAGATCAAGGACGCCCAGGGCCCTGAGATCGAGACGATGACCGGTTGGCTGGAAGCTTGGGGTGAGCCCATGGAGCCCGAAGGTGGCATGGAAGGCCACGACATGGGCAACATGGGATCCGACTCGGAATCCATGGGCAGCATGGAGGGAATGATGAGCGAGGACCAGATGTCCGCCCTCGAATCCGCCGAAGGCACCGAGGCGTCCCGCATGTTCCTGGAGTCCATGACCGCCCATCACGAGGGCGCCATCGGTATGGCTCAGACGGAGATCAATGACGGCGAGAACCCCGCAGCGATCGAGCTGGCCGAAACCATCGTCGACACCCAGCAGGCCGAAATCGACGAGATGAAAGAGCTGCTCGCGGGCCTCTGACCCCACGCCAGTTCCACTACGCAGTCCGCCCCTCAAGCGGGTGTCCCCTTAAGGACCTGACCCAGAGGTGGACTGCCCTCTGACAGGTGCTGGTGTGGGGGCCCCGTTCCCTCCACACCGGCACCGTTTCGACCACCCACCGAACCCTCAGTCACCGGCCAGCCACTCAGCGACCGTTCCTGTGTCGACTGATTTTTCGACGCTTCCTGTAAGGACTGCCTGTTGCCTTCTCCCCTGTACCGCGTCGCGCGCCTTGGCTCGATCGCCGTCCTCGCCGTGCTGCTCAGCGCCTGCGCCACCACAACCTCGACCTCCCCGGACCCATCAGAGGACGCATCAGCGGATGCACCAGCGACATCCGCATCACCGGCCGACTACCCGTCCGGGCACATCCACGGCATGAGCGTCGATCCGGGCACCAACCGCATCCTGCTCGCCACCCACGACGGCCTTTTCGACGTCAGCCGATCCCCGGCCCAGCAGATCGGCCCGACGATCGACCTCATGGGTTTCACCACCACCAGCGACGGGACCCTATACGCATCAGGACACCCCGGACCAGGCACGGATCTTCCCGATCCCGTTGGTCTGATCACCAGCACCGACGACGGCCTTACCTGGGAACCCGTGTCCCGGCAGGGTGAAACCGACTTCCACGCCCTCGCCGCCACACAGGACGGGCTGATCGGACATGAAGGACGGATCGTCACGAGCCCGGACGGTCATCACTGGACCGTCACAAACGAGACCCTCTCCGCCTTCAACCTTTCGGCATCACAAGACGGTGTCGTCCTCGCCACCACCGAGGACGGCCCGTACCGATCCGACGACAGTGGAGCGACGTGGGAATCGGTGGCTGACGCCCCGGTCCTAATCTTCACGACCTTCGCCGGTGACACCGCGATAGGAGTCACCCCCGACGGCGTCGTACACACCAGCGCTGACGCGGGGTTGACCTGGGCACAGCAAGGAACCATTGAAGGGGAACCCGCAGCGATAGCCGCCACCCATACCAATGACGACACCCACCGAATCTGGATCGCCACAGACACGGGCATCCAGGTTTCCAGCGACAACGGAACCACTTTCGAAGCGTTCGCCCAAGGGTCCTGAAATGGCCTCTGAACGTCGCTACAAAGCCTCACAACGCCAGGTCGAGTTATGACGCCTTCTGCCCACATGGGCACGGCACAAGCTCCCTCACGCTCCGCTGCTTGTCCCGCACACACGTGGACAGCAGGAACCAAGAGCCCGCCTGCACACAACCACCTGCGTCACCGACACGGGGTAGCTCACCTCGAGCGAGCAGTGGCCGTGCACAGCCTCCATGGGTGCGGGGTGGGACTAGAGCAGGAACACTGATCAGGGTCTGATTGTCGGCGCTGCCTCGTACTGTCCGGGCGTGGGTGAGAACAAGCATCACGCCGGTCACGTATGGGCGGCTGATGGACGAGCGGATCGAGGAGTTCGTCATGCGTGAGGAGCTGATCATGCTGACGGCGGCTGAGCTCGATGTCGAGAACTGCCGGCCCACCGACTTCCCGGAACCTCGCCGAGTGTATGCCTGGGTGCGGTACCCCTCGAAGGCAATCCGGGTTCAGGCGCACGCGATCGCGTACACGCGCACAGCGGTGAAGATCCGGTTCCTCGAGCCGCTGGTCAAGATTCAGCGTGAGGGGTGGGTGTGGTTAAGTGCTGTCACGCCGGCCGATGCTGCCGAGTCTCCTGACAGAAGCTAGTCCAGCCCTCGGGTCGTCTAGTCCGCTGCCTCTGGGGTTGTCCCAACGTCGCCTCGGGCTATGTCGGTGCGGGCTTTGGCGTAGGCGGCGGCGATGTAGTCCTCGAGCTTGGTGCGTTCGATGCGCCACTGGCCTCGGCCGCCGATCTGGATGGCCGGCAGGTCCCCTGAGGCGATGAGTGCCCGGATGGTGCTGTGCTTGGTGTTCAGCTCATCGGCTACTTGCTGCAGGGTGAGGAACCGCAGCGGCCTGGGCGGCTGATCGGGCTGCGCCTCATCCTGGGGTTGGTCTGTCATGTACCCAGCATTCCAGCCACCAAACGCTGCACCCCCTGATCGACTCCGGATCGATGCGGGAACGCGCCTTAAATGGGTGGAGACGGAACCACACCACATGGTTCCGTCTCCGGTTTTCCCTCGTGACAAGGAAATCTGTTGGGCTCCCTATCTGGGCGGGAGCCTTGTCTGCACTGTAGTCCGCGTCGACCACGGGCGCGCGCGTTGCATGCCTGCCTGTAGCGCGTCAGGAAAATCGCGCCGCTCACAACTGCACCGATTCAGGTGATCGGTGGGGTCGACTTGGGAGTGCGACCCTTCATGTCTAGCAGTGGGCAAGGGACGTGCAGGGGCGGCAGGGACGCTGTGTAACGCTCGTGCCCTGCCGCCCCGCCTCACTCCCCTACTCGGTCGCCTCCTCGTCCTTGCTGTCCTTGGTGTCCTTCATCGCGTGGGCGGTGATCAGGGACTCGACCTCGCTGAGTGTGTACCCCCATTCTTCGAGCTGGAAGAGGTAGTAGGCGGCCTGGGGGCCGGGGCGTCGCCATGATTCGCGGCTGAGGTCCGCTTCGTGCGCGGCGAGCATCATCACCAGGACTGCCTTGTCGGGGTTCGTGGTCGGCTTCTCGACCAGTGCCCGGTACGCCCGGTAGTCGGGGTCGGTGACGCCTGCGAGGCCGGCGGCGAGTTCGTGCTTCTGCGCCGTCGCCCGGGCCACCGAGTTACCGTAGTTCGCCAGGGTCGTGGCCGTGAAGTGCGCCCATCCCTTCGGCGGGGTCTTCCTCCCCAGCAGGGTTGTGAGCCATGCCTGCCGGACCTCGGTGCTCGCGTCCCACTTCTTGTTGTTCTGGATCACCGTGCGCCGCTCTTGTCTCTGGGCGTCCGTCATCGGCCCTGACTGGCCCGCTGTCGGGCTCATGCCGAGTCCTTCGCGGATCGTGAACCCGTGGTCCCGGAAGTTTGCGACCACCGGCGTTACTTGAACCTCGCCCCGGTAGGTTGTGCTGATGACCACGGCGTTCGCGTCGTCCTTCGTTGCTTTCTCGCCGTCTGCCCGTAGGAGCATGTTGGGGTGCTGGTGCTCTGGGGTCCCGTAGCCGTACCCGTCGACGACGGTGTTGCCGAGGGCTTCCTGCTCGACCTTCGCGGTGGCGATGAGGCGGGCGGTGGCGCGTTCCTGGCGGAGGTAGGCGACGTGGTGGTCGAACTGCTCGGGCTGGACTTCGATAATGTGCTGCAGGCGTGCCACGGTCGTCTCTTCGTCGCTGAATTCCTCGAGCGCCGCTGATTGCTCCAGCGTCCAACCGGCGGTGAGGGCTTCGGTGGCGGTGGTGTTGGCGCGGACTTTCAGCGCGGTCTCCACGGTGGTTTTCTTCGTGCCGGTCTTCTTGGCGATCTGCCCGGCCGTGATGCCCATGAGGGACAGCTGGTGGAACGCTTCGGTGCGGTCCCGGTCGTTCAGGGCCAGGCGCTGGTCGTTCTCGACCATCTGCTGCACCAACCGGTCTGCTTCCGTCAGCGAGGCGACGACGTACACAGGCATGGTCGGCTGCGCGGTCTCCACGGCCGCCAGGGTGCGGCGCTGCCCGTACAGGACGTGCACGCCCTGCTCGGTGCGGTGGGCGACGACGGGCTGCAGGACGCCGTGCTGCTTGATCGAGGCCAAGAACTCCGGATCGAGACGGACATCTGCGCGGACATTCGCGTCGATGGTCAGCTCGGTCGGGTTCAAGTGCTCGAGGACAGCTGTGGGGTTGGCTTGGGTGGTTTCCATGGTTGTTGCTCCTTAATTCACGAGGGGAGAGCTTGTGGTGAGGATGTGACGGGCCCTTGCGGGCTTGTTGCCTAGACCCAAGGTGTGGTGTGTTCCTCGGGCAGGTCCTCGAGGTTGAAGGTCAGGTTGGGTGGGCAATCCGCGCCACCGAACCTCCAGTGCCAGAACACCTCGGCGGTGATGGCTCTGTGGCAGGCTTCCTCGCTCCGGAACCAGTGCGTTGCAATCTGGCCTCGGTTGTAGGTGCCGTACCCGTACAACCTGCCCGCCTCATCGTCGTGGTGGGTGCTGACGAAGAACACGTAGGGCCACTGCCCTGCGTCGTACCCGGCGGTTCCCCATTGGCCCATCAGTTCCCACTGGGTATCGGGCACGATGTCGTCGGCCCAGTGCATCTCGACGTCGGGCTGGTCGTCAGCTGGCAGGACAGGCACCAGCACGGTTTCGTCGGTGTCCTCGGTTGTGACTTCGATGGTGTTCATGGTTGTTGCTCCTTGGGTCACGAGGTGGGGAGAGAGCTTGTGGTGAGCCAGCTGGTACTTGCCCTTCCCAGTTGTTTTTTGCCTGCTGGCGAGCTCGCTCGCTCGTCCCCGACGGAGCAGTGTTCAACCCGAAGGGCGGAGGCGGGTAGAAACCTCGGAGGAAATAAGCGACGCAGGAGCGCCGGAGAGGTTTGTGGCCGGCGACGTCGGCGCAGCCGATTGACGCTGTGGAGCGGGGGCGCACAATCCGAAGGACAGCAGACAAAAAACATCCCGGACTGGATGCGACGAAGGAGCAGCCTGGCCGGAACAGGCCGGAGCGAAGCGAAGGACCATAGCCCTGCTCGGAGCCCCCTGGCGGAGAGCAGGGAAGCACTACAGGTGAGACACCCGCGGCTGCCGGCCATGACACTTCCGTAGAGTTGTGACCATGACTCTGGGGACGAACGACCACGCACAGGCACCACCACGCTCACAAACGCGCAGCACCAAACGCACTGCGCTGATGTACGGCATAGGCGCTGTGGTGTTCGGCCTGCTCTTCGTCATGCAACTTCCCGGCGGCAACAGCTGGCTTGCATTTGTGGCTATGTGCGTCCTCGGAATCGCGGCCCTTTGGAACGTCACCAAAGTGATCATCGCGCTGCGCCAGGACGCCTGACAATGAGTGAGCGTGTACGGCTTGGCTTGTCGGCTGTCGCTGCCCTGGCGGCCTTGTTCATGGCCCTGACGGTGTACTCCCCCGCGTCAGGTTCGCTCTCACTTGCGTGTGAGAGTCAGTCCTGCCGGGATGAGGTTTCCGCGAATGCGTGGAACCCGATCTGGGTAATCGGTCAGCTGCTGTCCGCAGCGGCGTCTGATATTTCAGCCCATTAGAGCCGCGAGCCCGTGAGGGCGGGCGTCGGTCAGGCTTTGTGGGCGTGCTCGGCGCAGTAGTAGCGGCCGACGTCGACGGTGATCGTTCGGTACAGCCAGCCCTCGGGTAGGGGTCGTCCCTCGTCCTGGAGCTTGGTTGTGGCGCGGCAGACACAGCACTGTGCCAGGGCCGGGGTACTCATCAGGTCACACCTCCGCATCCAAGCTATCTGGGGAGCGCTCTCACCCAGTAGAACTATCGGTGAAGGCTCCGGTCGTCTGCGTGTTTATCCCCCATCCACGCAGCCTCCCCGGGGCCTTCCTTTTATTCGTCCTCGAACGCACCCGTGGGCGGTGGTTTTCGGTCGCCGGCCAGCTTGTCGAGCTCACCCTTCTTGTAGATCCTGATGACGTCCCGCCAGCCCTCGGGCATCCGTCCAGTGTGTCAGCCACGGTGTCAGCATCGTGTTCTACGCTCTGTAGTGGAGTCCTGTCCGGGGTGTCCGTCGTACTCGACCTACCGTGCACCCTGGGCAGGACTTCCTGCTGCGCTCGAGTCCTGGCACTACGACTTATGGCCCGTCGTTTAGCCACCACATCAGGCTCGAAAACAGGAGCATGATTACCCCCAACGCGATTACAAACCACCCTGTCCAGGTCACCCCGTCAACAAATATCTGCAGGACGACTCCCGCGATGATCACGGCAACGGACAGACCGGGAAAGACATACTCGATGCCGTCCGACGGCAGATCGAACTTACGCATGAGGATTTACCCGAACACTCCTGGCTGGATGAGTGCGCCGCGGAGGGTCTCGGCGTCGGGCATCGGTATCGGTTGCAGGTCTTTGGAGAGGTAGAGCAAGTAGTAGATGGTGCCGACTTCGGAACTGCCAAAAACCGCTCGGAGGTTGTAGCTGTAGTCGGCCCATTCGTTTCCCCACACGGCGTAGACCCACGCAACGTTTTCTTCCATGGAAAGTTCTAAACGGCGTCCCATGAGCCGGTGGTGTCCCGCGATCGACAGGCTCACTCTGTAGCCTGCGAGTCCTGGGGTGCTGGTGGCATGAGCGAGTGTGTAGCGATCGCCCATGAGAGTGAGGTCGGCAAACCTGTTGGTGATCGACCTGAAGCGGCCGGCCCTGCTGGGCTGGAGAGCTGCTGGTGAGTTGGGGCCGTCAACGAGGTTCGCGTCGTTCATGACTGTCTGCTTGAACCGCTCGAGCTTGTCGCGGTGCTTCTTCTCGATCTTCGTGCGAATTTCATCTGGGGACATGAGACGCCTTCCAGTTCACGTGCTGCAAGGTACTTCTGAAGTGTAGATTCGTAGATTTCTACAAAACAACAGTCCTACATTACTATTTGGGCGCCGACGTAGGGGTTCTTGCGTGTTTCGTCAGCCCGTGGTGCTTTGAGTTGGTCGACCAGGATGAGGGGTCCGCAGATGAGCCCTGCGGTGGTGACGGTCCACTGGTTCAATAGGCGCTCCACGCCCGACAGGGGTATATAGCCTTCCGTCGGCGTTCTTGCATCCCAAGTCATCTGCAACGCTCCGATGAACGCCTGAAGGAGGAAGACACCGAGACCCGTGAATAGAGCCACCCTGGGTTCGATCTCCGCGAAGGCGGCCAACGCGATGTAGGCGGTCGGCAACCCATACCAAACAGCCCTCTCATCTCTCGCGTACAGATAGAAGAGACCAATGCCGGCGACAAATACTCCGACGGCGATGACACTGGTCATGCCTGCTTCCGCTCGGAGCCAGTCACTGAGCGACGTCAACGCGCCGGGTGTCCGTCCACTGATGAAGTTGAGGACGTCCCCGATGACGGTTAGCGGCCGGAGCTCACCTTTGCCGCGGAACATCTGATGGATGAAGGCTGTCCAGCAAGCAATGATGAGGGTCGATGCCACCATGAGGTAGGCCGTGTAGGGCACCGCCCGGAGGACTTTGAATACTGCTGTGCCGGACATGCGAGACCTTTCAGTTCATGTGCTGCAGGATGCTTCTTGATTCGTCGATTCGCAGTTTCTACTGAGGTAGATTTCTACGCTTCTACATTTCTATAGATGTAGCGCGCCGAGGGCCTAGCTGTCGCTCGTGCTCTCGAGGGCAATGACGTGGGCGATCTTGGGTGGGTTGAGGCCGGACCAGTGATCTTCGCTGCCGTCTCGCTCGTACACGATGACTGGGGCTTGGCTGTAGCCGAGCTCCTCCGAGATGTAGGTCAGGGCCTGCTCGTTGGTGGTGATGTCGATGGCTGTGAACTCGATGCCGGCTTCGGTGAACTTCTGCTTGGTCTTGTCGCACGCGAAACAGTTCGCCAGTTTGATGTACAGCGTGAGTGTCATGAGAACCCTCCCCCTAGGTGAGTACGTCGAGACGGTGGTGGTGTGGCCCTATCCCCCGTTGTTTTGCCTGCTGGCGAGCTCGCTCGCTCGTCCCCGACGGAACAGTGCTCAACCCGAAGGGCGGAGTGCTGAGGGAATGTGGGAGGAGATAAGCGACGAAGGAGCGCCGGACACATTGCCTGGGCGCGAGGTCGCGTAGCGATTGACGCTGTGGAGCGGGGGCGCATAATCCGCCAGGACAGCAGCAAAAAGCAGAGGGGCCGGTGCGACGTAGGAGTGCCGGCCGGACAGTCCGGAGCACCGCGGAGGACCATCGTGGCGCGGTGGAGCGCAGCGGAAGCGCGCCGCTGGTTCGTGGTTCCTTGTCTCCTGCATCGGTCAGTCCCCCATCCTGCCGTGGCGTCAGTCTTGGTCGGGCTTGTACTTCGACCAGTGTGCGAGCACTGCCTGCTCGACCAGTGCTCGTTTGGAGAGCTTGGTCTTGAACTTGGCGAAGTCGATGGTCTGCGCGACTTCCTCGCTGACCTGGATATTCAGGGCGCGTCGCGTTGTCTCTGCTTGGGCGGATGCCTTTGGCTGTGCCTTCTGTGCAGGTTCGGCCGCACGCGGGGCCGGCGTCTCGATTGGGTCGACGTGCTCGTCGGGTGCTGGTTTTATGTCACGGCGGGTTCGTCGTGCTTCGAGGTTCGGGCGGTCGCTCATCGGATCACTTTCTGTACGAGTTCGGTGTAGGCGTCGAGGACTTTCTTGCCGGCTGAGTAGTCGCCGTACCACTCCCCTGTCAGGCGTACCTGCTCAACGATGGTCCGCTTGGGGACCATCGGTGTCAGGAGCATGCCCATGGCGGCGAGGTCTTCGGCTGCGGCGCGTTCGACCACGGGCTGCGCGACGGGGTTGTCGCTGATCGCGGCCGCGATGATGCCCAGCTCGTCCGGTGAGGCCGGCGCTCCGATGCGGGCGAGGTTCTTCTTGAACTGGGCGACGGTCTGCCGGGCGCCGAGCACGCCGTCGACTCCATCACCGGAAAGCTTTGAGGCGTAAACGATGGAGTCGGATGCGATGAGGGCTCCCTTGATGAGGGGTCCGCCCTGCCTGTTGGGGCAGTCGATGACGACGAGATCCGCTTCGAGGTCCACGAGTGAGGTCTTCAGCCGAAACTCTGCCCCGTCGGCATTCTCGGCTTCCCTGTTCGATACGTTCCGTGCCGCCGGGATCACCCGGAGGTTGTCTGACCAGGTGGGGACGACGATGCCGAGTTCTTCGGCGTAGCCTTCCACGTCGTCATTAGCGAGGATTGCCCCGACGTGAAGGTGTTCCTTCTCGGGCTCGACGCGTGCCCACTTCGTCGTCGCAGCTCGGGGGTCCAAGTCGATCAGCGTCACGCGCCGTCCGGTTCGTGCCGCAATGACGGCAAGGGATACCGCGGTGGAGGTCTTGGTGACTCCACCGCTCTCTGAGTAGACCGCTAGTACCTGCATATCCAGAAATCTACAGGCCACGAAGCGTAGATGTCTACACTTCGACACCTGTAGTTTTCGTGTTTTCTACTTTTCTACATTTCTAGATTTCTACTTTACGACAAAAGCAGATACCTACCCTTCTTGATTGGTAGAAGGCTAGGTATCTCGATGTGTAGCTGGTGGTCAGGGTGTGAGGGTTCCTGCGTTGTAGCCTCCGAAGGGGGATGCTCCGGGTACGTGGCGGGTTCCCATGGGTTCGCGGAGTGTGCGGACGGGGGCGCCGGGGATCTGCCAGTTGGTGGGGTAGTCGTCGGGGATTTTCCATGCGCCCTGTGCTGTGCGGGTGACGGTGGGGAGGTTCCTCCATCCGGTCCAGCAGTGGTCGAGGTGTTCCTCTACGGCGGCATTCTCGGTGGCATGGATGGCGGTGGCGTGGCCGCATCCTTCGCACAGTGCCCGGTAGAGCAGGTCACCGATGCAGGAGCAGCGGGTGGGGCCGTAGTGGTCGCAGCGGGTGTCTGCGGTCATCAGCACAGTCGGGTGTTCGCCGGCTACCGTCCTGGTCCTGCCAAAGTCGTAGTTGGAGCAGTGCCACATGTGGGACTTGCCCCAGAGTCCGAAGACTCCGTGCTCGGCGCGCCACCGGTCGGCGGCTTTGTTCAGGTCGTCCGGGCTGTAGGTGTCGGTCGTGAAGCCGAGGGGAGCGGTGATGGGTTCCTCGAGGGTGAGGAGGTCGAACAGGTCGACCTAATGGGCGATCTGGTGGGTTGCGGGGCTCATGGTGTGGTTCCTCTCCATCGCTTTTGCTGCTGGCGAGCTTGTCTCGCTGCGCTCCGCGGAGAGGTGTCTACCCGTAGGGCCAGGGGCACAGAAGTTCTGCCGGGAAATAAGCGCAGCGCCCGGGAGAAGTTCTGGGGTCATGGCGGCGTAGCTGTAGACAGGTCGGAGGGAGTGCGTACGCTCCCTGGGCAGCTGCAAAAAGGTGTTGATCGATCGGCTGAGCGCAGCAAAGTGCTCTGAACCTGGTGCAGAGCACTTCGGCGGGGGAGTGGTGCCATAGCCCGCCGCTAGGCTGGTCTGATGGTTATTACGGGAGTCATTCGAGGCGCAGAGCTGGACCAGGTGAGCGCCGCGGGCGCGACCTATGAGGACGCGAAAGCGCAGATGCTGTCCCGAGTACCCGAAGGGTTCTCCCTGATCGCGATTCACACGGACCGGGACTCGTAGACCCTGACTGTCGGGGGAGGTCGGTACGGTGTGCCGGTGACTCCTGCTCCTCGCCCTGGTTGGCATGGCATCCCGCCGAGCGCGGACCGCTATGTGCCTCCGCTGCAGCTCGACCCACCCGATAAGCCTGCGACGGAGCCGGAGAAGGCACCTGCCCTCTGGGTGGAGCTGGAATACCCCGATGGGCGGAAGCAGACGGTGAAGGGCTTCGCGATGGCATGGACCCCTGATGCTGTGTACGCGCAGTGGGTTGAGTTCTCGCGGGCTCGTGAGGCGTGGGTGCGGCCGGATCAGTGCCGGCGCCGGGAAATCCCAGTCAAGAATCGTTTCGGTACCTGAGCATCAGGAGGCTGTGCACGGCCACCGCTCGGGCAAGGTGAGCTAACCGTGTCGGTGACGCAGGTGGGTGTGTGCAGGCGGGCCCTCTGGTTCCTGCTGTCCACGTGTGTGCGGGACAAGCAGCGGAGCGTGGGGGAGCTTGAGCCGTGCCCAGGTGGGCAGGAGGCCCGAGACTCTAGTAAAGCGCCGTCCATTCAGCGGCCGTCCTCCCCTTCATTCTTTTCGATGTCAGGAGGGGTTTCCTCCCGGGTGCTCTCGTCCGTTGTGGTTTCAGGGTCCTGAGAGGTGCCGGGCTGCTCCTCCACGCCTGAATACTGATCTGAAGATGGAGTTTCTGCTTGTGCTACTTCACCTGCTGCCCGCACGAGGTCCCAAACTCCTTTGGATAACGCGATGTTCGGCGGGTCGACGTTGCCCCATAGCTTGCTTGTGTCGACGCCTGTGAAGTCGAAGCCCGGCAGCATGCCCATCGTGTCGATTTGAGAACCGATCACCTCAGCCCAATTGACGCCTGGCAACATGAGTGACGTGTCGATCTTGGGTAGTAACCCCGCGAGGTCGAGCTGTTGAAGGAATCCCAGTGTGAGCTGTTTTCCTTGGATGCGCTCAAGCTGCGCATCGGCCGTCCAGAGGGATCTGTTTGGATCATCGGGCAAGGCCTCAACCGAGAGGATCTCAAGACTTTCAACGTTCGACGAGTCATTGAAAGTGATTCGCCCACCAGCGTTCAGTGGCTTCGATACCATCACGACATCTCCGCTGTACGTCCTTGTCTGAACATATGCATCGACAGTGATGTCGAAGTTTGCGGTCCATCGACCTTGGCCGCGTCGCGCACTATCCGAAAAGCGCCAGTTGTAGCCGACGGAATCAGCGTTCACTATCGAAGCAGAGAGTGTGTTCAAGGACAGTGCTGCTTGGGAAGGGGCGATCCGCTGGCCTTTAATCTGCTCCTCCAAAAGGAATGACAGCTCAGACCCGTCCAACTCTGAGATAAGAGCAGCCAGCTCATCGTCTGAGATAGGTTCGTGGAGTGAAGCAAGGTGTTGTTCCAGGGTCTGCAGGCTGGTCACATACTTGACCCGATCCGCTAGTCCTCGGGCTTCCAAGTCTTGCCGAAGCTGGGAGTGAAAAAGGATGGGGCAGTCGCTGCGACTTCCCTCGTTCTCCCCGGTCCAGTTCGGCGGAATCGGGCCGAAATCCGTGTGGTTGTCGCTGACGAACCACACTTCAGCGTCCGGGTTCTCCTCGGCTATGGACATGACCGTCAACCAGATCACCGTGTCTCTGTAGCCGTCTTTTTTCTTGCCATGGTAAGGAGCGATGCCATAGGCAGCGCGACGCGCAATTTCGAGATGATCCACAGCCGACGGTGAAACGACTTTAGCTCCGAGTTCAGCGAACCTTTCCGTCAAGTCGGCTTCGTAGCTGTCGATACGAGCCGTGATCGCGCTAGCGATCGCCCTCAATTCATCCTGTACACCAAACTCTCCCAGACGCGCTTCGTCGAATGGCTTGCGCTCTAGAGTCCACGTCTCTCGGATCTTGCGAACTGTTTCCATCTGCACGACATCGGGGACAGCAATTTGAGTCGCCCACTCCTCCCGATTTTGGCCCAGAGACTTCCACTCTTCATGAACCAGCAACGGAGAGCCGAGCAGGATGTTTGTATCAGGAACGATGAAGATCACAGCATCAGTATCCTCGATCGAGGTAGCAGCCCTCAGTATCAGGCGGCGTTCCACAGTGCGCGTTGATGCTCGTATTCGTCCTCGATCGGGGGTTGCCAGTACTCGTCCGTGTCGGCGTCGTACAGCTCGTGCTCCTCGAGCTGGGGTGTCAGGTGGCGGTCGAGCCATGCGTGCCAGGCGGCCCGTTCCTTGCGGTAGCGGGTGAGCTGGGCTTCACGGTCCTCGGTGGCTCCGAGACGGTCCGCTAGTTGGGCGAGGTTGGTGGTGGTTACGAGCTCCCAACGGCCGTGGTGCCGGCGGATCATCTGCAGGGCTTCCATGCCGGCCAGGTGATCGGTGAGGGCGCGGCGTGAGATGCCGGTGATGCGGGCGAGGTCCGCGGTGGTGGGGGAGTGGTGTCCGCGTTCGATGGCCTCAAAGGCGAGGGCTGAGACGTCCCCAAGGACCCGGAAGACGGGGCGGATGGCGTGGATCTTGCCCTTGCGCCAGGTGAACTCGCGGGCAAGCTGCTGGAAGTGTTCGGGGAGCTGCACGGCGTAGGTATCGGCGTTGCGGCCGCGTGCACGATCGATACGGGTGAGGATGCCTGCTGATGCTTGCTCGAGGACGGGTAGGAGACGTGCGATAGTGGCGTGGCTCTTGCCGAGGGCCAGGGCGAAGGTGCGGCATCCGACGTCGAGGATGTTCGTCTCCATGGTCCGCATGTAGGCCAGGACTGCGCGGATGAGGAAGCGCAGGTGAATGCCTTCCCTGCCTCGTTCCATGAGCCTGTAGTCGAGCACGGCGTAGAGGACATTTTCGAGGTCGTTCACGAGCTGATGGATGGAGTGCTGGCTTGGCTGCGGAGCGGGTTCGGGGCTGCCCCCCGTGAGGTAAGTAGGGCTTGTGTCGTATTTGTGCGCAGTCTTCTTTCCTGCTCGCTGCGCGGGGTCTTTCGCTGGCGCTGTGGTGGCGGTGAAGGCTTGGGCTTTGGCCCACTCGAGGGGCAGGAGCCGGTCGGTCTTGGTGCCGTAGAGGGCGGCGAGGCCGGCGTACTGGTCGGTCATGCCGGTGCGGACCTGGTCAAGGGTCCAGTGGCAGGCGGAGAAGTGGTTGAGGACCGCCATGCGGGCTTCTGAGTGGCTGGCGTACCGGCTGGTGTCGTAGAGCCCTGTGCGGGCCACGGAGCGCAGCGGGCGCTCACTGCCCACCGTTGGTGCCGACGATGCGGCGGAGCCCTTGGCGATCGCGTGGACGGCTGCTGTCGCTGCCGTCGCGCGTTCCTGGGTGCGGCGTTGCTGCTCGATGCGATACAGCTCCGGCGCCAGGGCTTTTCGGAGGGCCGCTACCGCGGTAGCGGGGTTGCGGCGGGTGAGGATGCGGTAGGCGTCCGTGAGCGGCGTGATGAGCCGTTGGTGGCCACCGGCCTTGTGTGCGGATCCTGGGACACGAATGCAGCCGTGGACGACGTTCTGGTGTGGGCTCGGGTCGAGGCTGACGGCTCGACGTCCGAGCGCTTCGACCAGTTGGCGGGCCTCGGCGGCTGTGAGGGGTTCCTGCAGGGGCACGTACAGGTGGCGGCCGCCGCTGGGGGACTCGTCCTCGACGTAGGCGAGGCCGGCTGTGCGCAGGAGGTCTCCGAGGCGTCGGGCGTCGTCGTCGACGACCGGCTTCCGGGCCTTGGAGGTGTCGAGGTCGAGGGCCAGTGTGCGGACAGTACCGTCGACGTCGTGCAGCATGACGGCCGCGGGCCGCTCCGGGGGCGTCCTAGTAATTGGCAAGGGAGTAGTGGGCCGTGGGTACTGGAACCGGCCGTCCTTCCACCGCCCCAGACGGTAAAACGGCTGTCCCGCGATCAGCGACGCAAAAACCCAAGCATCACGGCAGGACTCAGGTGCGCGGCGCGCCGAATCTGCTACCGGTAGTTCTGGCGTCATGTGTAAACTGGGCACAACAAACGGCCCCTCCAAGGGTGTGTTTGGTTGAGCGCTTCACCCGGTGCCTGGCAGCGATGGGGTGGAACGCTTCGAAGAATTGAATATGACGAGGGTCCGCTTAGGCGGGCCCTCTCTTTTTAACTTGCTTGGTTGATCTGGAGCGTCTCCTGGTTGGTGATGTGGGAAATATCGACAGTCGCGAGGTGCTCGTGGAGCAGGTGTGCGACGTATTCGCTGACTGTGGTGCCTTGGGCTTCCACTACGTCAGCAAGCTTGATGGCATCGGCCATGGGGAGTCTCGCGCCAATGAGATGCCGTTCACCTTTGGTCGGTCGTGACCGCCTCGTTCGCCCTGGAAGTGCCATAGCGCCGATTCTTGCCTTAACTGTTACAGCGACGGGGGAGGTCTGCGGCGTGTCGGAAATTAAAGACATTGTCGTCACAGGCCCATGTCCTGGAACTGGTGGCCTACGACGTCCCACTGGCCGTCGTGCTTCTCGAGGTAGATCGTGACGATCTGCCGGCCGGTGGTAGGGAGGTCGGTGCCGTTGCGGCTAATCCAGCGCCAGCTGACGTCGTAAGCGCGGATGGCTTTGTCGTCGGCCACGTCCTGGGAGACGTCGCCGGGGGCGGGGACGATCGAGGGCGCGCTGTAGGCCTGGTGCTTAGCCGGTTCAAGCCATTCGCCTTGTGCGCCGTTGCGCTCTGGCTCGACCTGGTTGGTCGCCCATTCATTGCTCATCAACGGGATCGCACGGATGGCGGCTGCTGTCTGAGTCGTGTCGATGGTGGTGTCCCACGAATGGAGCATGAGGGCGGCAACCTCGGCTGTGGACTCAACGTTGGTCCGGTCGGCGTCAGCCGGCATGGGAAAGGTGCCGTTGCCGATCATGTCCTCGGCGGCCGCCGTCGTGTAGGAGCCCTCGTAGATGGTCGTGGGCGTCGGCTCGAGCGTCGACCCTGCTTGGCCCTCGTTGTTGGTGCAGGCGACGGCTGAAAGCGTGAGAGGCAGGACCAGGCACAGCACGGCCGCCGCGCGGCGGGGTAGGTGCCGGTGTGTGGGTCGGTGGTGCGTGGGTGTCGGGGTCATGATGCTGGCCACGCGCCTTTCTCTTTGAGGATCGGTTCGGGGTCGATGTTGAAGCCTTCGTACGGGTAGGTGACGTCGGGGGCTTCGGGTGTATAAATCTCGAAATGTAGATGTGTAGGAACACTGCCGAGGTCGGCCTTGTTGCCCTCGGTGCCGACGATGTCGCCGCGTTTGAGCTTGTCGCCCACCTTCACGGAGTAGGCGTTGAGGTGGCAGAACGCGAACCCGAAGTCGGGGTCGTCGCCGTCTTCCTTGGCAATCACGCACCCGTCTTTGTCGTTGAACCCGGTGATGCGGAGGTCTGTGGGTGCAACGACGGGGCCACCGTTGCCGTAGCCGGCACCGGGTGTGGAGATGTCCACACCGACGTGGTCCTGTGCCCAAGCGGGCAGGCCGATGACGTTGCGCTTCCCGTATCCGGAGGTGAAGACGCCTCCGGGCAGGGGAGTGGTCCACTCGCCGTCTCCGAGGTCGCCGTCCCACGGCTTGCCGCCGGTGGGTGCATTGCAGTCCATGGAGAACCCGCTCTGCGCGGAGTCGAGGATGGCACTGACGTACTTCTCGGTCTCCTGGTACGGGGGAATGCCCTTGTACTGCTGCACGGCTCCCGGCCCGGCGTTGTACGCAGCGAGGGTGAGCTGCACGAGCAGGTTCGCATCCCCGCCTGCGATCGACTGCACTTCCTCCTTCAGTGCGGCCATGTACCGCCCGTAGGCGGGAATGGCGTCCTTCGCGGAGAACGGGTCACCGCCGTTGCCGTAGGCCGCCCACGTTGCTGGCATGAACTGAGCGACGCCCTGAGCCCCGACAGGACTGGTGGCGTTCTCGTTCCACCCCGACTCTTGGTTCAGCTGGGCGGCGACGACGCTGGCCGGAAGGCCCGCCTCCTTCGCCGCCGCCTCCACCAGAGGCCCCCACCCGTTCGGAACAGCCTGCAGGGCGCCTGGCTTCGCACCCGCGTCCTCGGACACCGTGCAGGACGCTCGTTCAAGCTGCGCGGCCTCCTCGTCCTCAGCGATGCCGGCGACAAGCATGGTCATGGCCACAACCGCGCCGAGAGGCACGACGGTGAGCGCGGCGATGCCGCACCCGATGGCTTTCCCCCCTGCCATGCCTTCCTAACCCCTGCGTTTGAACTGAGCCCGAATGTGAGCCCGGATGTGAGACCGAATGATGTGCGTTTAGAGCTGGTCGGTGAGGGCGGCTGTTGCTTCCTCGTAGGCCCGGCGTGTGGCGGGGTTCAGTGCTTCGTAGTCGAAGTTCTGGCCCTCCTGGAGAGACCTATCGAACGGCACGACGACGACGGCCGCGAGGCCAATGCTTTCCCCGTATTCCTTGAGCTGGGCGAGGCGTTCGCTGTTGGGCTGAGCGGTGTTCGTGATGACCAGGATCGACCGGGCGAACTTGTCCGCGTGGCCTTGGGCTTTGACGCCCTCGATGGTTGCCTCGAGGAGTCGGAAGTCATCGGCCTTGTTCTGGGCGACGAACACGAGCGAGTCAGCGACGTCGACGGCGGCCTGCCAGGTCGATGCCTGGGCGGAGTTGCCGGTGTCGAGCAGGATCAGGTTGTAGAGCGAGAGCAGCACGTCGTGCGCGGCTTTCACGGAGGTGCCGTCCACACGGCGGCGGTCAGCGCCTTCGGGTGGGGACGCAAGGACGTGGATCCTGTCGTCGCCCTGGGGCCGGATGTAGCGCACGAGGTCGCTGGTGCGCCGGGTGACGGTGCCGAGGTTCCGGATCAGGTCCAGGGTGGTGCGGTCGTGGGAGCCTGCCAGGGCACGCTCACCGAGGGTGCCCTGATTCTCGTTGAACTCACCGGCGAGGATGTTGCCTCCGCGGATCCGCCCGTAGGTCGCGGCCAGGTGGTAGGCGACGGTGGTCTTCGTCGCCCCGCCCTTGAGCTGGACGACGGCCATGGTGCAGTGGGTCTCCAGCGGCCGCTGGATACGTGCCCGGCGCCCACGGCTTGCCTGCTCTGCAGGGGAGGCGGCGAGGTTCGCCTTGAAGGTGGCGTTCAGCCAGCCTCGGAACCCCTCACGGGCCGGTGCTGCAGCCTTCTCGGCCTTCACCTCGGGGCGCACCTTGATCCGCTCGTCCCCCGGCTCGACCTGAACAACGGTGGACGCGGTCCGCTGTACCTGTGGTTCCTGCGACACCTGCGGTGCCGATGAGACCGGTGCTGGCTCGGGAGAGGAGGTCGGGACCTCTTGCTGGGTGGGAAGAGCAGGGTGTGCCTCAGGTGGTGTCTCGACCGACGGTCGCTGCTCAGTTCTGGCAGCGTCGGCTGATTCCGCTGCTGCGACGTCGGGCACGAAATGGGCACCAATGACGGCAGCGGGCTGCATAGCCGCAGTACCTTCTTCCCCTGATGGAGTTTCGGGCTGGGTTGCAGCTGCTGCCTTGACGGGACGAGGAGTGGTTCGGCGTGCGGGTCGCTTCTTCACGGCCACGCTGGTGTCTGCGTCGACTGAGCCGTCTTCGTTGACGATGAGGTAGGTTTCCGGCTGCGTGGCCGAGGACGGGTCGTAGGCGGTGACTTTGACGGGGCGGCCAAGATCGCCGGCCGTGCCCGCGAAAAAGCCGATTGCTTCCGGCATGGAGCCGAACGCTTGGTCGACTCCATCGACCGTGACGCTCACTGTGTCGTCATCGCCAATGGTTGCCGTGCATACAGGTCTGGTCAACGCTTCCGTCGTCATCATGTCCCCTCAAGATCCTCAGGTTTCTCATCCTCTGCACCTGGTTCCGGTACGGAGATGGAGCCAGGCGTGTTGTAGTGCGCCTCGAGGTGATCCTTGATGTCATCGCGAAAGATGAGCCATGTCCCGCCGAGCCTGATTGCAGGTATCCGCCCCTCGCGCAGCCATCGGTACGTCACTGTCTTGTCGGACAGACCAAGAACGTCAGTGAGCTGTTCGACACTGAGTCGCGCGGGCAGGTCAGCGAAAAGAACATCGAGCGCTCTAGACACAACGACCACTCCATTCCCCATGCAGGGAACGATACCCTAGATTGAGCCTTCTTTCATTCTGATTCACTTCAGTTGACATAACGGCCTTCCAGTTCACTAAGTGAGCTACTATGATCAGAGTCGAGTCTATGGGAAGCCGTTGGGGGCATAGCTAAATGAGCAATCGCTGGGGTGATTTCGTCACGCGCGAGCCTGTAAAGGCGCCGGTCGTGACGGAAACCGAAATTCGGGACGCCGTTGAGGTTTTACGCGGTGTCGCCGGTCCGCAGCAGGGCATTCTTGGCCTCGCTGCAGGGGAGGGCATGGCCCGGTTCATCACGGACAACCCCGAGGTCTTCTGGCTTGGAGTACACGGTGGAGCCGGCGAGAACACCATGGCCGACCTCCTGGGCGGCGTACCCTGCCACCACCGCTGGCCCTCCCGCTCGGACGCCGACCCGACCGTGCCTCCCGCCGACGTCTTCCTCGTCGCCCGTCAAAACCACCGGGGACTGAAAGCCGCCCAGCTCGCCGCCCGCGACTGGGCCGCAGGCTCACACCCAACCATCACCCTGCGCGGCCTCGTCGTGATCACAGACGCACCCGGCAAAACGCCCAAGGTCCTGCACAACCTGACCCGCATCACCGCCGGCGGTGTCCCACAGACGTGGACGCTGCCGTGGATAGAAGAGCTTCGACTCGAAGGCACAGTCGACCCCGAGTCGCTGGCCCGCGAGCCAAGGAAAGTCCTCACCAGTCTCAGTGAGGTCATCGAACACCGTAATTCTGGAAGGAATTAGAACCATGCAACTGCTGCTCATCGCACAGGATGTCCTGATCAACGCCAACACCCTGCCCGACAGCGGACCGCTGGCCCCTCCCGGTATCGGGGACGCCTGGAACCGCATGGTCGGTGTCGGCAAGTGGATCGCCCTGGGCATCTGCGTCCTGGGTCTGCTCGTTGTCGGCGGCAAGATGGCCTTCGACTCCAGCCGCGGCGAAACCACGCAGGAGATCTCCGGCATCATCAAGATCGTCCTCGCCGTCGCCCTCATCTCCGGCGGTGCCTCACTGCTGACCTTCATCTCCGGCGGCGGCACGGCCTAGCCACCCTGCAGAACCAGCCCTATCTACAGGAGTAGTCATGGCCGAAACCGAAGAAACCGAGAACGTCTGGTGGGCCGCACCCCGCTTCCTCATGTCAGCGGTCGCCATCCTGCTGCTCATCATCGTCGGGATCATCCTCTTCGTCTGGATCGGCAACGACGACGAATCCGATGCCGCACCACCAGCCCAGACACAGGCAGCCACGCCAACGCCGTCCGCTTCGATGACGGCGTCGGATGAGTCCGTGTGCGGGCTGGATGCCACCGGCGGAACCACCCTCACCTCTGCACCCGAGGATGTTGAGTGGGAGTTCATCGGTGGAATTGCAGCACCCAAGTCAGCCGAGCATGGCCCAGGCGTCGTGGGCGAACAGACAGGCATACGGTCGTGCTACTCCCACACACCCGAAGGCGCACTGCTTTCGCTCTCCAACTTGCTCGCGGCCAGCGGAGACCCTGAGCTGCTGCTTAGAACCACCGAAGCGGTAGCACTTGAAGGCCCAGGCAAGGACATCGACATGGAACGCTTGCAGCGCCGTGTTGATTCAGGTTCCAGCACCAGCCCTCCAGTCAAGATCGAAGGCTTCCGCCTCCTGTCTTACAACGATGACAAGGCAACGGTCGAGGTGGTGGCGTCCGGAGACTCAGGCTCTGAACTCGTCTACATCACAACCTCAGCGGTTATGGAGTGGCACAACGGCGACTGGTACATCCGCTACAACGACGACGGCTCAAGTGGGCCGGTAGAAGGCCAGATTTCGGACCTCTCCGGCTACATCCTTTGGGGACCTACCAATGGCTGAAGCTCCCTCGGAGGAGTGCGGGCTCGTTGACATTGGTTGCAAAACGGCCAACGGCATATCTAACGCAATTTCTGGTGCAGCGGGTGATGCGATTGAGGCCATAGCGGATGCCGTACAGGCGGCATTGGTCGCGACGATCGCGCAGCTCGGCACGCTGTGGACGACCATCGACGCTGGTGACCTGACGACAGGTCAAACTGGTTCCGCGGACGCTCCCGCTGGTGGTGCGTTCAACGATCAGGTCGCAACGATCCTCGGTTACGCGACGTGGATCGGGCTGGGCATCAGCACGATCGCCATCATCCTTCTCGGGATCACTCTGGTGACCAATGCTCGCCGTGGTGACGGCGCTGGCTTGGTGAACACCGCGACGATTGTCTTCGGTGGAGCTGCCCTTGTTGGTGGCGCCACCTCGCTCGTCGGCTACATCGTTCCTCGACGGGCAGCCTCGTCGGCTCCGGCCGTGGGCTTCGTGCAGGATCAGACCTTCTACCTGACCCTCGCGTTGGCGGCTATCAGCATGATCGTCGCCGGAGTCCGCATGGTGTGGTCCCAGCGCGCCGAACCGGCGCAGGACCTTCTCAAGGGACTCCTGACGCTGGCCATCGTCACCGCCTCCGGTGTCGCCCTCCTCAACGTGCTCCTCGGAGCTACCGACGCTCTGGCTGAACAGATCATCACAGCCGGAGTCGGAGACGACTTCCAATCAGACGTCCAGATGCTGCTGGGCATGGAAGACACCGGCACATCCAGCGCAACCTTCCTCATGGGCAACCAGATGCTCATCATCGTCGGCGGTCTGCTCGCCGTGCTGGTCAACATCGTGCAGATCATGCTCATGGTCCTGCGCACGGCGATGCTGTTCCTCATCGCGGGCGTCCTGCCCCTGTCGGCGGCGTTCATGAACACCGAAACCGGTAAGAGCTGGTTCAGCAAAATCATCGCGTGGACTCTCGCCTTCGCGTTCTACAAGCCAGCCGCCGCACTAATTTACGCGACCGGTATCCAGATGACGACCTCTGGCCTGTTCTCCGGTCAGGCTCTCCTGCAGTTCTCCGCTGGCCTCATGCTGATCCTCGCGTCCGTCGTCGCTTTGCCGGTCCTCATCGGGTTCCTTAGTCCGGCGCTGGGTGCCATGGCGTCCTCCGGTGGCGGCGGTGGGGCTGCGATGGGCTTCGCCGCACTGGGTGCGGCAATACCGCAGGGTGCGTCCCGCACGCCGCGTGGAGGACAGGGATTCGGTAGCCAGGCACCACCGCAGGGACCTCCGGCGAAGTCGGAGAAGTCATCGTCCGCTCCCAAGGGTGGCGGGGACGGTAGCGGCGATGGTGCTGCACCGACGGGTGCAGACGTGACCGGCGGCGGCTCGAAAGTAGTGCCGACCGGATCAGCAACGAGCAGCACCGCTGGGGCTGGCAGTACAGCAGGCGCTGGGGCCGGCGCGGCCGCCGGTGGCGGTGCAGCTGCTGGTGCGGCTGCTGCCGCGCCTCCCGTAGCTGCAGCGATGGT
>NZ_JBXAVU010000006.1:0-83348 GCF_057291175.1 Arthrobacter sp. UYP4 | reverse complement strand
CGCGTTTTCTTGTCCTGCCAATCCACTTGGTTGGGGGGGGGGGGGGGGGGGGGCCCCCCCCCCCCCCCCCCCCCCCCCCACGGCTAGCTGGAGACCCGGACGGCCCGCCGGCGGGAGACCGCTGCCGCACCGCCGAGCAGCACCAGCAGGAAGGCACCGATGCCGACGGCGGCTCCGTTGTCGTCCTCTGCCGCGAGGCCGGACTGACCGCCGGGGACGGCACCGGGAGCGGAGTGGAGGCCCTCGATGACCTGTGTGGCCAGCGCGAGGTTCCCCGCCTCGAGGCTTCCCCAGGCGTAGACGATCGTCGATGTGCCTTCGGGGAGGGTGAGGTCCGCAGGGCCGATCACCGGAGCGGTGGTGCCCGTGGCAGCCACCGCTGCCGACACCGTGCCGGCGTCCGTGGTCAGGGATGCCTCACCCGGATTGCTGAGGTTCTGGAGGATCGGCGCTCCCCCTGCGAGGACGTCGACGGCGGGGGCGGCTGCGACATGGCGGACCGTGACCCTCGTCTTGCCGGCCTCGACGGTGGAGAGGTCGTTGGTGTAGAAATTCGCGGTGGGGTTCCCCTCGGCATCGAGATTGGCGGTCGCGGTGTAGTTCCCGCCCGCCGCCAGGTCGACGTCGACAGGACCGATGAGCGGCGCGCTCGCGTCGGCTGCATCCGCCGCCGTGACGGCCAGCTGGTAGGCCCCCGCCGGCAACTCCAGCGGACCGGCCAGCTCGCCGGGAGCGAAGTCGTCCAGCGTGAGGGCACCGTTGACGTACACATCGACGGTGAGATCAGGAACGCCGTGAAGCACCGACAGCGATGCGACGGCTGGTGTTTCTGCGGCCGTTGCCGGAGCAGCGATGGACGCTGCTCCCACGACTGCGGCGGCTCCTACGGCGTACAGGCTTCTGTGCATGACATCTCCTCGATCCGGCCCCTTCGGGGGCTGTTTCCACTGACATCCGGTAATACCCGGAGGCGCAGCCGTTTGGATGCAGGAGGACGAGGAATCTTTCCGGCTCAGGCGTTCCAGAGACCGTAGGAGTCGGCGAGCGAGGAGATCTTCTGCGCCCGTGCGAGGCGGGGGAGGTAGGAGCCGTCGCCCACCACGGCACCCGCGGCGTGCTCACGCAGCAGTTCAGCAGCCCAGTTGATCTCTGATTCGCTGGGCGACAGTCCCCGGTTGATGGTGTCGGTCGCGTCCGTGAGCAGGCACAGCTTGCCGGTCATGCCCATGGAAGCCGTGACCTTGCAGGCCTCGAGCAGCTCCTCTCCCAGGGCGCCGACCGTCGGGCCGTCGATCGGGCCGGGCAACTGCCCGACGCGCGAGGCGACCACGAGCTTGGAACGCGCATAGGCGAGCGCCATCGGATCATCGGACGCACCGGTGTCGCGACGGAAGTCGCCGACGCCGAAGGCCAGGCGGAAGGTACCGGGCGCGCTGGCGATCGCCGTCGCGTTCTCGATGCCGAGCGCGGACTCGATCAGGGCGAGGACGGGCGTACCCGCCTGGAGGCGCATGGCCGTGTGGGTCACCTGCTCGGGCTTCTCCGTCATGGCCAGCATGACGCCGCGGAGACCCGGTGCCTTCGAGAGGGCCGCGAGGTCCTCGGCCCAGTACTCGGTCTCGATGCCGTTGACGCGCACCCAGGCCGTCATGCCGGTGGACAGCGCCTCGACCACGCGCTCGCGGGCCTCGGCCTTGCCCGCCGCGGGAACGGCGTCCTCCATGTCGAACACCACGGAATCGGCCTCGGACGTGAGGGCCGGGATGAACGTGTCCTCGGAAGCAGCGGACGCCAGCAGCCAAGATCGGGAGAGCTTCGCGGGAAGCGCGGCTGCGCGGCTGTTTCTGAGGGAGGTGGCCATGCTCAAACAGTACTGAGGACTGTGGGGCATTATCCACCGGAGACAGGGTGCGGTCCGTGAACACTACGACCAAAAGGGCTCACCGGAGCGGCGTCCGGGTTCCCGGCGTCCCGGCGAGCGTGGGGAAGGACCCTTGACCGCTCCCTGCACGGAGCCTACCATTCGTATACGATTTCGTACTCGATGGCGCCCCGGCGCCTCCTCCGGACGTCGACCGCCCGGGAGGATCAGCAGCACGCACCGAAAGACAAAGGGGTTTTTCATGGCATTGGCTTCAGAACGGGCAGAGCCCACCGGACGGCGGGGCATGACCGCTGCCGACCGCAAGGTCCTCGCGGGGACGATGGTCGGCACCACCATCGAGTGGTACGACTTCTTCATCTTCGCCCAGGCGGCGGGACTCGTCTTCGCGACCGTCTACTTCGGCCCCCTGGAGACGGAGAGCCCCGGGCTCGCCCAGCTCGTCGCGTGGGCCACGATCGGTATCAGTTTCTTCTTCCGACCCCTGGGCGCGGTCATCGCGGGCCGACTGGGCGACAGGATGGGCCGCAAGGCGATGCTCGTCTTCACGCTCATCATGATGGGCGCATCCACGGCCCTGATCGGGCTGCTGCCCACCTACGCGCAGATCGGCGTCTGGGCGCCGATCCTCCTCATGCTGCTGCGCATCCTGCAGGGCTTCTCCGCCGGCGGGGAGTGGGGCGGCGCGGCCCTCATGGCCGTCGAGCATGCACCCGTGGCCAAGCGCGGCTTCTGGGGGGCCTACCCGCAGATCGGCGTCCCGGTCGGCATGATCCTGGCCACCCTGGTCCTGTTCCTGCTGCGCAGCTCCCTGTCCCCCGAGGCGTTCCTCGAATGGGGCTGGCGCATCCCGTTCCTGCTCTCCGTCGTCCTGATCGTCGTCGGCTACTTCATCCGCGCCGCCGTCGCCGAGTCTCCCGTGTTCAAGCGGATGATCGAGCGCAAGTGTGACACCGCCACTCCCCTGCGGAGCCTGCTGAGGACCAACAAGAAGCAGGTCGTCCTCGCCGCGGTCATCTTCATCGGCAACAACGCCGCCGGCTACCTCGTCATCGCCTTCCTCTCCTCGTACGCCCAGAAGAGCCTCGGGATGCCGGCCGCGCCCGTGCTCCTGGCGACGCTGCTCGCCTCCTTCGGCTGGCTCATCTTCACCCTCTACGGCGGCATCCTCTCGGACCGGATCGGACGCGTCCGCACGTTCCAGATCGGGTATGCACTCATCTTCGTCTGGATGATCCCGATGTTCATGATGATCGACACCCGCAACATCTGGGCCTACGGCATCGCCATCTTCATCCTGACCATCGGGCTCGGGCTGTCCTACGGCCCCATGTCCGCGATGTACGCCGAGATGTTCCCCGCGAACGTCCGCTACTCCGGCATCGGCATCGGCTACGCACTCGGCGCCATCCTCGGCGGGGCCTTCGCGCCACTCATCGCCCAGGCACTGCTCGGGAGCACGGGCTGGTCCGGGTCGATCGGCATCTACATCATGGTGCTCTGCGTGATCTCGTTCATCGGGGCGAGCATGGTGAGGGAGACGAAGGGTGCACCGCTCGAGGCGGAGACGGAGGATGCGGACGCCCGCGTCACCCCGTAGCCGATCCACGGGTGCGCGGAAGGACGGGTGGGTGCCACCCGTCCTTCCGCTATAGTGGCGAGCGTCGGGCGCCACGGGCGCCGTGCCTGAAAAAGAGGCAATAAGGGCGCCGTCGCCCGAGGCACATACGGAACTCACCCACCAAGTCCTCCGGGTTGACCGTGTGCCTGCACCATCGCCGCTCGGGGACTTCGCCCTGAAGGATTCCCGATGGCCACCGTCTCCGCGAGCATCGTCTCCGCCCTCCTGCCCGTCACCTCCGAGGTCTTCGGCGTCATGGGCAATGGCAACGCCCATTTCCTCGATGCCGTCCTGGCCGCACCGGCCCTGCACTACACCGCCGTCCGGCACGAGGCCGGCGCCGTCGCCGCAGCCGATGCCTACTTCCGTGCCAGTGGGCGGCTCGCCGTCGCGACCACCACCTACGGTGCCGGATTCACCAACGCCCTGACCCCTCTCGCCGAGGCGGTCCAGGCCGGCATCCCGCTGGTGCTCGTGGTCGGGGATGCGCCCACGGCAGGGATGCGCCCGTGGGACGTCGACCAGTCCCAGGTGGCCAAGGGCCTCGGCGCCACCACGTTCACCGTCTCGGCAGGTCGTCCCCGGGCCGTCGCGGCGGCCGCCGTCGACCATGCCCTGCGTCACCGGGAGGCCGTGGTCCTCGCGATCCCCTACGATCTCGCGGCCGCCGAGGCCCTGGAGGAGGACGCCGCTCCCGCACCTGCCGCCGCGCCCCTCGACCCGCCGACCGGGGAGGATGCCGAACGCGTCGCGGCGATCCTCGCGTCGGCCGAGCGCCCCCTCGTCCTGGCCGGCCGGGGTGCGTGGGTGAGCGGAGCCGGAGAGGCGGTACGTGCCCTCGCCTGGAGCCTCGGTGCATTGACCGCGACCTCCGGTCTCGGCGCCGGATTGTTCGGCGACGACGCGGGTGCGCTGGGTATCGCCGGTGGCTGGGCGTCGGAGCGCACCGCGCACCTCATCGAACAGGCCGACGTCGTGCTGGTGCTCGGCGCGCACCTCAACCAGTTCACGACGCGCTTTGGGCATTCCTTCGGCCCGACCGCCCGGGTCGTCCAGGTGGATGTCGCCGCGGGCCCCACCTCACCGGCCGTCACCGATTTCGTCCGGGGTGACGCGAGGCTCACCGCCGAGGCGCTCCTCGCCGCCGTCGAACCCCGGGACGGAGCCCACCGCTGGAGCACCATCGCAGCCGATGCCGCACTGCGCGCCCACGACGCGCGCGACGACGGTGCACCGACGGCCCCCGACGGCCGCCTCGACCCCCGGAGCCTGTGCCGCGTGCTGGACCGGATGCTGCCGGCCGACCGCACGATCGTGCAGGACGGCGGCCACTTCATCGGCTGGGCGCCGGGCTACCTGCACGTTCCCGCGCCGAACCGCCTGATCATGGTGGGCACCGCGTACCAGACCATCGGCCTCGGCTTCCCCAGCGCGGTCGGGGCGGCCCGGGCCCTGCCGGACTCCACGATCGTCCTGTGCACGGGCGACGGCGGTGCCCTCATGGCGCTCGCGGACCTCGACTCGTTCATCCGCACCGCTCGACGCGCGGTCATCGTGGTCTTCAACGACGCCGCCTACGGAGCCGAGATCCACCAGTATGCCGTCCGCGGCATCGACTCCCGGCCGATGATGATCGAGGAGGTCGACTTCGCCGCCGTCGCCGCCGCCTTCGGGGCCCGGTCCGCCACCATCGCCTCCCTCGGCGACCTCACCGCCGTCGAGGACTGGCTCGCCTCCGACGACGACGGCGTCCTCCTGCTCGACTGCAAGATCTCGCAGCAGGTCGTGGCGCCGTACATGCAGGAGATCGTCGCCGTCGCCACCGGAAGCCGCTGAGGCCGACCGGTGGTGCACCTCATCCGGTGGGCGCCGGGGCGATCCGGCGGGCGAAGCCGTCGAGCGCCGATGCGACAGCCCGGGGATTGCCGAGGGCCGCGTAGTGCCCGCCGGGGATCTCCACCGGTTCGATCCCGAGGCGCTCGCGCACCTGCCGTCGCATGAAGGGGGCGGGGAAGAGATGGTCGTCCTGGCACAGGATCGCCATCGTGGGGACCTCGGGGTGCCGGCCCGGCCACGGCAGCGACAGCCAGGCGCCCTGCTGGTCACGCTCCCGGGCCCGTGCCTCGCGGGCGAGCTCGTCCGGCACGCCGTTGTAGTACAGCACCTCGGGGTCGTCGGCGATCTCCTCGGAATCGTGCCCGGTCTTCGTCCACCAGTCGGCGAACGACTCACCCGGCAGCGGGATCATCGCGGCGAGGTACACGAGGCCGGCGGCGCCCAGTGCGTCACACACCAACGGTGCGGTGAATCCGCCCAGGGAATGCCCGACGACGACGGCGTCGCGGCTCCCGCCGGCAGCGGAGCCGACAGCGGAGCCGACAGTGGTGGTGTAGTCCCCGAGGGTCGCGCCGGCGTCCTCGGTCGGCAGGTCCACCGCCACCACGTCGTGACCGGACTCCTGCAGCACCCCGCTCACGAGGTGCCAGTCCCAGGCGGTCGAGCCTCCTCCATGGATCAGTACGAACGTCGTCATGGTGTCCACTCCCATCGGCCGGGACGCCCCGGACCGGCGTCGTCACCTGTAGACGTACCGGGGCCCCGGAAACCATCGGTCGGGGTCCCGCATGGAACCGGTGGGATCAGCGGGGCCGGAGATCGTAGATCCGCCTGAGCTTCCCGCTGGACCGCACGAGGGACCCCTGCTCGACGACGGCGACCGCGCACGTGGAGCCGATGTGCGTCTTGATCCGGTGCCGCAGCTCCTCCGCCGCCGCGGTGGCGTCGGCAGCACTGACGCCCTCACGTGGTTCCACCTTGACGGTCAGCTGGTCCATCCGCTGGCCCTCGGGACGCGTGAGCTCGAGCTGGAAGTGCGGGCTCAGGGCCGGGATGGCCAGGGCCAGTTCTTCGACCTGCGTGGGGAAGAGGTTCACGCCACGCACGATCACCATGTCGTCGCTCCGACCCGTGATGCGCTCCATCCGGCGCATCCCCGGTCGTGCGGTGCCGGGCAGCAGGCGGGTGAGGTCGTGGGTGCGGTAGCGGATGATCGGCAGCGCCTCCTTCGTCAGGGAGGTGAAGACGAGCTCGCCCGCCGAACCGTCGTCGAGCACCTTCTCCGTGAACGGATCGATGATCTCGGGGCGGAAGTGGTCCTCCCACACGTGCGAGCCGTCCTTGGACTCCACGCATTCACCGGCCACGCCGGGGCCCATGACCTCGGACAGGCCGTAGATGTCACAGGCGTCGAAACCCATGCGTCCCTCGAGTTCCTGGCGCATGCCCTCCGTCCACGGCTCGGCCCCGAGCACCGCGGTCTTCAGCGACGTCGTGCGCGGGTCGATGCCCGCGGCGGCCATCGTGTCGAGGATCGTCAGGAGGTAGGTGGGCGTGGCGAGGATCGCGTCCGGTTCGAAGTCCCGGATGAGTTGCACCTGCCGCTCGGTCTGCCCGCCGGAGATGGGGATGACGGTGCAGCCGAGCCGCTCGGCTCCTGCGTGGGCGCCCAGCCCGCCGGTGAACAGCCCGTAGCCGTAGGCGTTGTGGACCTTCCAGCCTGCCTTCACCCCGGAGGCGCGCAGCGAGCGGGCCACCAGCGAGGCCCAGCGGTCCAGGTCCCCGGCGGTGTACCCGACGACCGTCGGCTGGCCGGTCGTGCCCGACGACGCGTGGACGCGCGCGATGCGCTCCTGCGGCACGGCGAACATGCCGAACGGGTACGTGCTGCGCAGGTCCTCCTTGGTGGTGAAGGGGAAGGCCGCGAGGTCCGCCAACTCGCGGAGGTCGTCCGGGTGCACGCCGGCGTCGTCGAACTTCCGCCGGTACAGGGGCACGTTCGCGTACGCGTGGGCGAGGGTGGACTTCAGCCGTTGAAGCTGGACGGTCTCCAGGTGGTCGCGCGACCACGTCTCCTCGACGTCGAGGGTGGCAGGATCCGCTGCGCTCGCGCGGAGTGGGAGGGTGGTCATGGCTGCTCCTTCGCAGATCAGGTCAGGGGGGCGGGCATCAGAGGACGGACTCGACGGCGTTCGCCGCCGCGGCGACGCGGGAACCGATGTCCTCGAGGGGTCGGTCGCCGGCCAGGAAGACGACGGCGAGCGCCGCGGGGAGCTGGCCGCGGACCCGGATGGGGGCCGCGACGCTGCTGACACCCGGGATGACCTCGTCCCGGCTCGTGGCGTACCCGACGGTGGCGGCGGTCCTCGACTCCGCCCGGTACGGTTCGCCCGGCGCCAGGCGCTCCCAGGAGGCCTCGGTGAGCGCCGACTGGATGGCGATGCCGGGCGCCCCCGCGTCGAAGGGGTGGCGTGAGCCGGGGCGTTGGACGAGGGTGCCTTCGCCGTGCGGCGGCTCCACGGCCACGAGGGTGACGCAGTGGCGCCGGTCCCACACGGCGATGAACGCGGTCATCTGCAGCTCGCCCGCGACGGCCGTGAGCTCCGGCAGTGCGGCCGTCTGCAGCCGGGGCGCGACTCCCCGGGCCAGGTTCGCGAGTCCCGGGCCGGCCTTGAACCGTCCACCCGCGTCCCTGACCACCAGGGAGTGTTCCTCGAGCGTCCTCAGGATCCGGTAGGCGATGGAGCGGTGGACGCCGAGTGCCCCGGCGACTTCCGCCGTCGTCCGTCCGTCCGGTGCGTCCGCCAGGAGCTCGAGTGCCCGGATCCCCCGTGACAGCGTCTGGGATGCCGGCGGGGCCGCCGTCGTGGTTCCGTGCTCCGCGTCCGCCGTGCGCATGTCAGGCGAACGCCCGTCCTGCGCGCCGGTCCGAGCGGGCCACCAGCAGCGGGGCGAAGAACTCCGCGAGGCCGGCGGTGCCGGCCAGCGGCAGCACGTGCGCGACGTACTGGTCGGGTCGGACCACGACGACGACGCCGGAGCGGTCGAGCCCCCGCAGGTCGAAGATGTCCGCGTGCGGGTCGGCGGCGTACACCCGTTCGTAGTCGGTGAGTCCGAAGGGTCCCACGGCGGGCTTGAATCCCGACGGTACGCGCCCGATGTCCACGCGGGTGTGGTCCTGCTGGTAGACGACCTTCACGTCGAACCACGCATCCGGATCCGCGCCCGGCGGGGTGGCCGCGAGCGGCGAGTCCGGAGCCGTGCGGATCCAGTCGGCGAATCCCGACACCAGGGAATCGGTGCCCGCTTCCGCGCCGTCGGCGAAGACGTAGATGCGCCAGCGGCCGTCCGCCGTGGCGTGGTGGCCCAGGTGCATGGGGACGCCGTCGCAGACCCGGACGACCGGGGCCGATTTGAAGCGCTTGCCGATCGGGAAGCCGGCAGCGAGGTCCTGGTGTGCGGGCTCCGCGACGAGGATGGACGGCGCGTACTGGGTCATGAAGCCGGCGGGGAACTCCGCGGTCCGCACGTAGAAGTCCTCCAGCTCGGAGGGGTCGGCGAACTCCTCCGGCTTCCTCGCCATGAGGGTGGACCACTGCCTGTCGAACGCGATGAGCTCCTGCGCGACGACCTGCCGCTCCGCGGAGTACGTCGCCAGCAGGTCCTCGGGGCTGCGGCCTTCGAGCACGTGGCCGAGCTTCCACCCGAGGTTGAAGCCGTCCTGCATGGAGACGTTCATGCCCTGGCCCGCCTTCGCGCTGTGCGTGTGGCACGCATCCCCGGTGATGAAGACACGCGGTGTGCGTGTTCCCAGCTCCTCCGGCAGGACGTCGTCGAACCGGTCGGTGAGGCGGTGGCCCACCTCGTAGACGCTGTGCCAGGCGACGTCGCGCACGTCCAGTGTGTAGGGGCTGAGGATCTGGTTGGCCTTCGCGATGATCTGCTCCACCGTCGTGGCGCGGACCGCGCCCTTGTCGGCCGGGTCCACCTCCCCGAGGTCCACGTACATCCGGAACAGATGTCCACCCTCGCGCGGGATCAGGAGGATGCTGCCGCCAGCCCCGGACTGGATGGCGCACTTGCGGCGGATGTCGGGGAAGTCGCTGACGGCAAGGGCGTCCATGACGCCCCACGCATGGTTGGCCTGGTCCCCTGCGAGGGTGCAGCCGATCGCCTGGCGGACCCTGCTGCGGGCGCCGTCGGCCCCCACGACGTACCTGGCCCGGACGGTGCGCGCAGCGCCCTCCTGCTCACCCGCGGTGTGTACGAGCGTGACCCGGACGGGGTACTCGGCGTCGTCGTCGACCTCGAGGTCCGCGAACTCGTAGCCGTAGTCGGGCACCATGCGCGTGGGCGCGTTCTTCATGACCTCGGCGAAGTAGTCGAGGACGCGGGCCTGGTTGACGATGAGGTGGGGGAATTCGCTGATCCCGGCAGGATCGTCCTCGGGGCGTGCCGTACGGACGATGCGCGAGGCGTCCTCGGGGTCCGGCTTCCAGAAGGCCATCTCCACGATCCGGTAGGCCTCCTCCGTGATGCGCTGGGCGAACCCGAAGGCCTGGAACGTCTCGACGCTGCGGGCCTGGATGCCGTCGGCCTGCCCGATCGCCAACCGCTCCGGCCGGCGCTCCACGATCCGCGTGGAGATGCCGGGGAACTGGGAGAGCTGGGCGGCGGTGATCATGCCTGCCGGGCCGGTGCCGATGATGAGGACGTCGACCTCGTCGGGGAGTTCCTCCGGCCGGTCGAGCCCGGTGCCGGCGGCAGGCTGGACGCGGGGATCACCCGACACGTAACCGTGGTGGTGGAATTGCACGGGCTGTCCTCACTTCGTCGTGATGGTTGCCAAGCGGGTCGGTTCGATAATCGAACGGGCGGTTCTTCTTTCGTGAAGCGATGCTAGCCCCCGATGGCGGGCCCAACAACTCCCCTTGACGCTTCCACCACGTCCTGCCTAACCTTCGTATACGATTTCGTACTCGATGAGGAGCCACGGGTGGAACTGGTAGACGACGGCGTCCTGGCCGCAGCCCGCAAGGTCATCGCCGTGCACATCAACTACCCCAGCAGGGCGGCGCAGCGTGGTCGTACACCCGATCAGCCGTCGTACTTCCTCAAGCCGCCCTCCTCGCTCTCGCTGTCCGGTGCAGCGGTGGAACGCCCCGCCGGGTGCGAACTCCTCGGTTTCGAGGGCGAGATCGCCCTGGTCATCGGCCGTCCCGCCCGCCGCGTATCCCTCGAGCAGGCCTGGGACCATGTGGCCTGGGTGACGGCGAGCAACGACCTCGGGGTCTACGACCTCCGCTACGCGGACAAGGGCTCGAACCTCCGGTCCAAGGGCGGTGACGGCTTCACACCCGTGGGTCCGGGCCTGATCCCGGCCGGCGATCTCGACCCTGCCGCCCTGCGCATCCGCACCTGGCACAACGGGGAGCTCGTGCAGGACGACACCACCGCGGACCTCCTCTTCCCCTTCGCGCGCCTCGTCGCCGACCTGTCGCAGCTCCTGACCCTCGAGACCGGGGACATCATCCTCACCGGCACACCGGCCGGCGCCTCGGTCGCACAGCCGGGCGACACGCTCGAGGTCGAGGTCTCGGCGTCCGGCGGCACCCTCTCGACCGGCCGGCTGGCCACCCGCGTGGAGGAGGGCACGACGCCGCTCGCAGGCTTCGGCGCCGGCCCCAGGGCCGACGACGTCCAGCGGGAGGAGGCCTACGGCTCCCGGGAGGCCGCCGGCCTCCCGGAACCGGCGTCGGTCCTGAGCGCCGGACTCCGCGCCAAACTCGGGAGCGTGGCCACCGCCACCCTGTCCTCGCAGTTGCGCAAGCGCGGGCTGAACAACGTGAGCATCGACGGCCTGCAGTCGACCCGGCCGGACCGCCGCGTCGTCGGTCTCGCCCGCACCCTGCGCTACGTCCCGAACCGCGAGGATCTCTTCGCGGCGCACGGCGGTGGGTTCAACGCCCAGAAGCGTGCCATCGACTCCGTCAACGAGGGCGAGATCCTCGTCATGGAGGCACGCGGCGAGACCGGCACGGGAACCATCGGCGACATCCTCGCCCTGCGGGCACAGGTCCGTGGAGCCGCAGCCATCATCACCGACGGCGGTGTCCGCGACTTCTCCACCGTCGCCGGCATGGATATCCCGACGTACTACGCCAATCCGCACCCCGCCGTCCTCGGGCGCCGGCACATCCCGTGGGACACCGACATCACCATCGCCTGCGGCGGCACGACCGTGCAGCCCGGCGACATCATCGTCGCCGATGCGGACGGCATTCTCGTGATCCCTCCCGCGCTCGCCGAGGACCTGGCGGACGACTCCCTGCAGCAGGAGCGCGAGGAGGCTTTCATCGCGGAGATGGTCCGGCAGGGTCACGGCGTGGACGGCCTCTATCCGATGAACGCGCAGTGGCGGGCGCGCTTCGAGGAACAGGACGCGGGGAAGCGGGCATGAGCAGGACGGGCACGGCCTCCGGCAGCAAATCCGAACAGGCGTACTCCGCGGTCAAGGCCCGCATCGTCGACGGCACCTACTCCCCCGGTTTCCGCCTGGTGCTCGCGAAGATCGCCGACGACCTCGGGGTGAGCGTGGTCCCGGTGCGCGAGGCCATCCGGCGGCTCGAGGCCGAGGGACTGGTGACCTTCGAGCGCAATGTCGGTGCGACCGTCGCGGGCATCGATCCCACCGAGTACCTCTACACGATGCAGACCCTGAGCATCGTCGAGGGAGCCGCGACCGCGCTCTCCTCTCCGCTCATCGGGCCGGCGGACATCGCACGGGCCCGCGCCGTCAACGAGGAGATGCGTGCCTGCCTCGACCATTTCGACCCCGTGCGCTTCACCCGGCTCAACCAGGACTTCCACTCCGTCCTGTTCGAGAACTGTCCCAATCCGCACATCCTGGACCTCGTCCACCGCGGCTGGAACCGCCTCGCGTCGCTGCGCTCCTCCACGTTCCGGTTCGTCCCCGGCCGGGCCCACGAGTCGGTCGAGGAACACGACGCCCTCCTCCGGCTCATCGCGGGCGGAGCGGAGGCCGACGCCATCGAACGCGCGGCGAGACTCCATCGCAGCGCCACCCTCGACGCCTATCTCGCGCAGACCGGCGCACACACCAGTGAGGAAATGCCATGACCAGCCCCATCGACGCGGCCACGACACACTACGTGCCGGAGGACCTGCCGACCTCCATCCAGCACTACATCGACGGACGCTTCGTCGATTCGGTGGGCGGTGCGACCTTCGAGGTCCTCGACCCGGTGTCCAACACCACCTACGCCACGGCCGCGGCGGGGCAGAAGGAGGACATCGACCTAGCGGTGGCGGCCGCACGGGAGGCCTTCACCAACGGGCCATGGCCCCGCATGAAGCCCCGCGAACGTGCCCGGGTCCTCAACCGGATCGCCGACGCCGTCGAGGCCCAGGAGTCCCGGCTCGCCGAACTCGAGACCTTCGACACGGGCCTGCCCATCACCCAGGCCAAGGGCCAGGCGCTGCGCGCCGCGGAGAACTTCCGCTTCTTCGCGGACCTGATCGTGGCCCAGTTCGACGACGCCATGAAGGTCCCCGGCTCCCAGATCAACTACGTGAACCGCAAGCCCATCGGCGTCGCCGGGCTCATCACCCCGTGGAACACACCCTTCATGCTGGAATCCTGGAAACTCGCTCCCGCCCTCGCCACGGGAAACACGGTGGTCCTCAAGCCCGCCGAGTTCACGCCCCTCTCCGCCTCCCTGTGGGCGCAGATCTTTCGGGACGCCGGCCTGCCCGACGGCGTGTTCAACCTCGTCAACGGGCTCGGCGAGGAAGCCGGCGACGCCCTCGTCAAGCACCCGGACGTCCCGTTGATCTCCTTCACCGGCGAGACCACCACCGGCCGGACGATCTTCCGGAACGCCGCGGCGAACCTCAAGGGCCTCTCCATGGAGCTCGGCGGGAAGTCACCCTGCGTCGTCTTCGCCGACGCGGACCTCGACGCCGCCATCGACTCGGCCCTGTTCGGAGTCTTCTCCCTCAACGGCGAACGGTGCACCGCAGGCTCCCGGATCCTCGTCGAACGCCCGGTCTACGACGCGTTCTGCGAGAAGTACGCGGCGCGCGCGAAGGCCATCGTCGTCGGGGATCCCCACGACCCGAAAACCGAGGTCGGGGCCCTCGTGCATCCCGTGCACTTCGACAAGGTGGCCTCCTACGTGGAGATCGGGAAGACCGAGGGCCGGCTGCTCGCCGGCGGCGGACGCCCTGAGCACCTCCCGGAGGGCAACTACATCGCCCCCACCGTGTTCGCGGACGTGGCCCCCGACGCGCGGATCTTCCAGGAGGAGATTTTCGGTCCCGTGGTGGCCATCACCCCCTTCGACACCGACGACGAGGCCCTGGCACTCGCGAACAACACCCGGTACGGGCTCGCCGCCTACATCTGGACGAGGGACCTCACCCGCGCCCACACCTTCTCCTCGAACGTCGAAGCGGGCATGGTGTGGCTCAACAGCCACAACGTCCGCGACCTCCGCACCCCGTTCGGCGGCGTCAAGGCCTCGGGTCTCGGGCACGAGGGCGGCTACCGCTCCATCGACTTCTACACCGACCAGCAGGCCGTCCACATCACCCTCGGCACCGTCCACACCCCCAGGTTCGGCAGCATCGACGCCGCCGCCGCCGCCGAAGGCTGAGCCCCCACCCCGTTCGCTCGACGAAGAGAGAATCCCATGACGAATCCCGTACCCACGCCCTCGGTTCCCGCTCCGGACATCGTGCGCTGCGCCTACATGGAGATCGTGGTCACCGACCTCGCACGCTCCCGCGCATTCTATGTCGACGTCCTCGGCCTGCACGTCACCGAGGAGGACGACGAGGCCATCTACCTGCGGTCCCTCGAGGAGTTCATCCACCACAACCTCGTCCTGAGGAAGGGACCGGTCGCCGCCGTCGCCGCGTTCGCCTACCGCGTGAAGTCACCGGCCGAGGTCGACGCCGCCGAGGCCTACTACAGGGAACTGGGCTGCCGCACCGAACGCCGTGCGGACGGCTTCACCAAGGGCGTCGGGGACTCCGTCCGGGTCGAGGACCCGCTGGGCTTCCCCTACGAGTTCTTCTACGACGTCGAGCACGTCGAGCGCCTCACCCAGCGCTACGACCTCTACTCGGCGGGCGAACTGGTCCGTTTGGACCACTTCAACCAGGTCACCCCCGACGTGCCACGCGGCCGGGCGTACCTCGAGGACCTCGGCTTCCGCGTCTCGGAAGACATCCAGGACTCCGACGGCGTGACCTACGCGGTGTGGATGCACCGCAAGCAGACGGTGCACGACACCGCGCTGACCGGCGGCAACGGACCGCGCATGCACCACGTCGCGTTCGCCACCCACGAGAAGCACAACATCATCCAGATCTGCGACAAGATGGGCGCCCTGCGGATCAGCGACCGCATCGAGCGCGGCCCCGGACGGCACGGCGTCTCCAACGCCTTCTACCTCTACATCCTCGACCCGGACGATCACCGCATCGAGATCTACTGCCAGGACTACTACACCGGGGACCCGGACAACCCGACGATCACCTGGGACGTGCACGACAACCAGCGCCGCGACTGGTGGGGCAACGCCGTCGTGCCGTCCTGGTACTCGGAGGCGTCCCTCGTCCTGGACCTCGACGGAAACCCGCAGCCCGTCACCGAGCGCGACGAACGCAGCGAGATGGCGGTCACCGTCGGCGCCGACGGCTTCTCCTACACCCGCAAGGACGGCGCCGAGGCCGAGGGCTTCAAACTCGGCGCCCAGCTGTAGCCATGCTGGACGACGCGACGATCGAGGCCATCGCCGATGAGCTGCTGGAGGCCGGCCGGAGCCGGGTTCCCGTCCCGCTGCTGACGGCGCGCTACCCGGGGATGACGGTGGAGGACTCCTACGCCGTGCAGCGGTTGTGGCGGCAGCGCAACGAGGACGCCGGACGTACGCTCGTGGGCCGGAAGATCGGGCTCACGAGCAGGGCCATGCAGGCCGCGACGGGCATCACCGAGCCCGACTACGGGGCGATCTTCGACGACATGGTCCTCGAGACGGGGTGCTCCGTGGAGTGGGACCGGTACACACACCCCCGGGTCGAGGTCGAGCTGGCCTTCGTGCTCAAGGACGACCTCAGCGGACCGGGCTGCACCATCTTCGACGTCCTGAATGCGACCGACCATGTGGTGCCTGCGCTGGAGATCCTCGACTCGAGGATCGAGATGGAGGGCCGGACCATCGTGGACACCATCTCCGACAACGCGGCGATGGGCGCCATGGTCGTCGGCGGACGGCCGGTGCGGCCCGACGCCGTCGACCTGCGCTGGGTGTCCGCCATCCTCTACAAGAACCAGGTCGTCGAGGAGACCGGGGTCGCCGCCGGGGTCCTGGACCATCCGGCCGCCGGCGTGCACTGGCTCGCCAACAAGATCGCCGCCCACGGCGACGGGCTCAAGGCCGGCGACATCATCCTGGCCGGATCCTTCACCCGACCCATGTGGGTGGACCGGGGGGACACCGTCCACGCCGACTACGGAGCGCTGGGAGCCGTGACATGCCGCTTCGTCTAGGACCCACCTTCGCCGAGGCACTGGTTGCTGCAGATCGCCCGCTGGCCGGGATGTGGGTGTGTTCGGGCAGCCCCTTGGTCGCCGAGATCTGTGCCGGGTCCGGGCTCGACTGGCTGCTCGTCGACGCCGAGCACAGCCCGAACGGCCTCGAGTCGATCCTCGCCCAGCTGCAGGCCGTCTCCGGGTACCCGGTGCAGGTACTCGTCCGTCCTCCGGTCAACGACACCGTGCTCATCAAGCAGTACCTCGACCTCGGCGTGCAGAATCTGCTGATCCCCATGGTGAACACCGTGGCAGACGCGCGGGCCGCCGTCGCCGCCACCCGCTACCCGCCCGAGGGCGTCCGCGGCGTCGGCTCCGCACTGGCCCGCGCCGCCCGCTGGAACAGGATCCCCGACTACCTGGCCACGGCCGGCGGAACCGTCAGCGTCACGGTCCAGATCGAATCCACGGCCGCCGTCGAGGCGGTGGAGGACATCCTCGCCGTCGACGGCGTCGACGCCATCTTCCTCGGGCCCTCCGATCTCGCCGCGTCCATGGGACTGCTCGGCCAGCAGGAACACGCGCAGGTCCGCACCGCCGTCGGGAACTGCCTGCACGCTGCAGCGCTGGCCGGGAAACCGGCCGGCGTCAACGCGTTCACCCCGACCACCGCCCGGCACTACCTGGAATCCGGGGCATCCTTCGTCCTCGTCGGCGCCGACGTCTCCCTCCTCGCCCGCGGCTCCGAAGCCCTCGCCACCGCCTATCTTCCGGCCCTGGAGGACGACTCCCCGTCCAGCTATTGAGCGCCTCCGGACCCGTCGGCGCCACGGCCGTCTTGACGGCGGAGCGTAGTGTGAGGGGTACGCGGTCCAGACATAGGCCGTACTCCTGGTTTCTTCTTGACGGTGCCGTAGCAACCGCATCCATGGCAGAGCACGATCCCCGATAGGGGCAGTGCAGCATGAACGACGACGTAGAACCGCACCACCAGATCCCCCACCGCACCGCTCCGGATTCCGGATCCGACGACGCACCTGCAGCACGCGCGAGGCATCTGGTCGATGACTGGGCCCGGCTGATCCACGCCACCCTGTGCCCCGAGCAGGCTCTGCCCCTTCCCCGACCCGTGCAGATCGCGACGGGCATCATCATGGGCAACCAGCACTGCACCGTGCACCAGGCCCATGCCCTGCTGCTCAGCGCGGCGTGCGCACGTCAGGTCCCCGCGGGCCGGATCGCCGAGGACATCATCTCGACCACCCGAAACCCCGTCCTGCCCGGCACCCGCAGCACACCCCCCTGATCGGCCCCGGACTCCGCTCCCCTCCTTCTCCTCCCGGCAGCCGGGTCGTGCGCGTCCGTGCGGGACAATCCTTCCTATGCCGCACTGCTGCCCCGTACTGCAGGGCGCTCGTAGCCCTGGAGCCCTCACCGCGGACGAGCGTGCGGACCCCGACTTGATCGAAAACTGAGGATTCGTTCCGGGTTGTGGCGAGGGTGGTCCATGAGACTGGGGGAACGCAGCAGGAAGACCCGGAGACGTCCGTCTCCATGCCGTGGATACAGGGATGCTCGTGCGGAGGTGGCATTCTCCTCCTCGGTCAGGATGCCTGCCTCGGCGGACATCGACCCATCGGTAATGCCGCGCCCTACCGCAGGGCCGGCACTGTTCTCACAGGAGTTCGACACGCATGGCCGGGACCACCGACCCTCAGGACTACACCAGCGACATCTACGACCTGATGCTCGCGCACCAGAGTGTGCAGGAGTTCCTCGACGCCGTGGTCCGGCTCTCGGCCACGATCATGGCTCCTGCCGACGTGGTCTCGGGCATCACCTACCGGAACCGCCGGCGCATGGTGACGCTGGTGAGCAGCATCCCCGAGGTCGGCGTCCTGGACGAACTGCAGTACGACGCCGGCGACGGGCCCTGCCTCACCGCCCTGAACACCGGAACCACCACCGTCGTGGATGACACCGATGCCGACCAGCGGTGGCGCGGATACCTGCGAGCGGTCGCCGATCACGGCTATCTCTCGATGATGGGGATGCCTCTTCCCCTGCGTGCCAGGAACGACGGCACGGACGACGGCAGGAGTGAGGGTGCGGCGAGCATCAACTTCTACGGCGCCGAACGCGCGGTGTTCACGCCCGAGCGGCAGCGGGCCGCCGAAGCCTTCGCGACCTCGGCCGGTGCCGCATTGAGCCTGATCGTGAAGGTCGACGACGCCAGGGACCAGACCGCGCACATGGTCGCAGCCACGGAGACCCGTTCGGCCATCGATGTCGCTGTGGGAATCATCATGGCCCAGAACCGCTGCAGCCAGGAGGAGGCATTCCGGATCCTGCGGAGCTCCTCGAACAATCAGAACGTCAAGGTCCACACCCTGGCCCAACTCATCCTCGGACGGGCGTCGAACCCGGCCCCGGTGGTCCCGCACACCGGGAACACCGCCCCGAACCCCTGACCCCCCTCCTGGCGCTGCGCGACAGGTCCAGCACGTCCTGCCGGGACGTCGCAGCAGGACCCGCCGGACCGGGAGCTGTCAGCCGGCGCTCGGGACGCTTGCCGGCGGAACCGCCGGCGTGATGTCGTCGAGGCTGAGCAGGGGCGGCTGGTCGACGGATTCCTTCAGCTCGAGAATCTCCTCCGGATCGAGGTCCACCACCTCCGCGATGACCTCCGGGTCCTCGCCGTGCTCGAGGGCGACGACGATGGCCTCCTTGAGGTTCAGCTCAGCATGGTCCAGTTCGAACGCGGCTGCTTCCTTGTCCGCCGCTGCGACGGCGAGTTGATGACGATCCTCTGCTGACATCTGCACACAGTCCTTCTTGAACCTCGGTCGGTGGACACGGCCGCGCCGTCGGATCCGATCTCTCGATCCGCCGTCGCCCCGGGTGTCCGGTTGTATCCCCCATTGTGCCTGCACGGCACCGTCACCGCACCGACCTCGCCCGCGACGTCGCGCTCGAACTCACGACGACCGGAGAACCACCCACCTGCACACCCTGGCCGGTCCTCGCGGGCACTCCGTCCCGATGCCGTCAGTCGACATCCGTGAGTACGGCGACCAGGGCGGCCACTGTCTTCTCGGCACCCGGCCCCTCGCAGCTGATGGTCACGACTTCCTCGGTACCGGCACCGAGGCTGAGGACCGACGTGACCTGCGATGCATCGACCGAGTAGTCCGGGTCGGACGCGAGACGGAGGAACACCCTCCCGCTGAAGCTGTCGGCGATGGCGGCGATACGGACTGCGAGCATGGCATGTACGCCGCGCGGATTGGCGACGACGACGCTTCGTTCCACGGCTGTTCCTCCTCCCGCCCGGGATCCTGGCCCCTCGACACTGTTCATCTAATCACCACCGTTCGTGTTCCTCGCGGAATTTGCCCGTCCCGTCTCGAGTGCTGGGTCCGCCGCAGGATGCAGGGTGACAGGATCGCCCCCCCCCTTCCGGGCCCACCAGCCATCAGACTGTCCCTATGGACTGGACGCGTGCAAGGGATTGGCTGATCGGCGCTACGGGAATGGCACTCGTCCTGGGGGTCGCGCTCGTGATCCTCTGGTGGGGGCTGAGCGAACCGGCGGACGCAGGCGGGCCGGGACCTGCGCAGACGGCGTCGGCGGGAGCTGAGGACCCATCGACGACGGCAGCACCCCCCGCCACCCTGCTCGAGGACGAGACGTGGTTCGCCGACCTCGTGCTGGAGGCCGGGACGGTCGTGACCCCGGACTCGACGCTCCGCGATGTCCGGGCGGTCGGGCAGGACGTGGTCGTGGGGCCGGACCGGTCGGTGGCCGCGCGGCTGGTCGTGGACGCGACCGTGCCGTTCGAAGTCGTGGCCGACGAGCTCGGCGACGACTCCGTGGTCCGCGCTGCCGGAGGCGGCCAGGCCACGGTGGTCCGCACCGTGAACGCCCTGGGGCGCGAGGTGCGCGTCACGGCGACCGGCACCGTCGACGTCCAGGCCGGCAGGCTCGTGCTGGAGCCGCGCTCGATCGACATCGGTGGCCCGGATTTCCTCTCCGATGCCACCGCCGCCGTCGTCAGGCGGTTCGTGACCATCGAGCACGATATCGACGGCCTGCCCGCCGGCCTCGTGCTGGAGGGGGTCACCGTCCAGACCGACGGCTTCCGCGCGAGCCTCCGGGGCGAGGATGTCAGGCTTGCACCCTAGTCCTGGTCGGCGGCACTCTGCCATCGGCTGTCGAGTACAGGCGCGGGCGACGCCGATGAGCATAGTCTTGGTGGGCGAGGTCGATCCGTCCGGGGTCGACCTGCGATGGTCGAACGGATCAGTGGACGGAGGACGGGCATGCTGGATGGGTACCTTCAGCAGTGGAGCGCCATCCAGACGGTGCGGGCCGCCGGCCTGAACCTCCCTGACGTCTTCCGGACGTATGTCGACCTGGCCGGGGACTCCGACCAGCTCGAGGTCCGGGGCTACCTCTCCGGTCTGGTGATGCTCGAGGTGGAGCAGCGCGACCTGCTCGCCCAGGCCGTCAACGAATGCCTGGACAGCGAGGGATCCACGGCCGATGGTGCGCACTACAGCAACGAGGAGGCCGCCTCCTTCTCCGGCTACGGCGACTACCTCCGCCCCCTCGACCTCTCCCCCGACGGGTACGACTTCAACGCCCCACCCGCCGGGGATCACAGCACCAGCGCTACCTTCGGCAGCGGTTCCTCGTTCGATGCAGTGGCTGCTGCAGGTGGCATCGGAGGTGGATCCGATGCCGACGAGACCGAGTTCCGACGCCTGCAGGCCTTGCACGAGTCCGGCTTGCTGGAGGGTGGTGCGGAGGACCGCTTCGATCGGATCACCCGGCAGGCGCGGGACCATTTCGGTGTCAGCTCGGCCTCCATCGCCCTGATCACCGGCGATTCGCAGATCATCAAATCCGTCGTCGGACCGTTGGGCCAGGATCTTCCGCGGGACCTCTCGCTCTGTGCGACGACCATCGAACAGGACCGCACGTTGGTCATCGCGGATGCACGCGTGCATCCGGAGTGGCGCGATCACCCCCTCGTCACCGGCGCGCCCGGAGTCCGCTTCTACGCCGGTCACCCCGTCTGCACCGTGGACGGCTGGCGTATCGGCACCCTGTGCCTGATGGATGACCAGCCGCGGGTCTTCACCGATGACGACGTGCAGGTACTCAGGCGGCTGGCCGGGCAGGTACAGATCGAGATGTGGGTCTGACGGGGGCCCCACCCGCGGGGGCTTCCCTCCTGCCGGACCACGCGCTCACGGCCCTGCCTAGCCGGTCCTGCGCCGATAGGTCATGATGGCGACGGCGTAGGCAGCCACCAGGCCCCCGACGCACCAGGCGAGGGCTGTCCAGATGCCGCTGCCGACCGGCTGCTGCGCGAACAGGTTCCGGATCGTCTCGACGATGGAGGTGACGGGCTGGTGCTCCGCGAACCAGCGCACCGGACCCGGCATGGACTCGGTGGGCGCGAAGGCGGAGCTGATGAACGGCAGGAAGATCAGCGGATAGGAGAACGCTGCGGCGCCCTCCACCGACTTCGCCGAGAGTCCGGCGATCACCGCTATCCAGGTCAGGGCGAGTGTGAACAGCACCAGCATGCCGGCGACGGCGAGCCAGGCCGCAACCCCTGCGCCCGAGCGGAAACCCATGGCGACGGCGGCGAGGACGACGATCACGAGGGAGACCAGATTGGCGACCAGTGATGTCAGGACATGCGCCCAGAGCATGCTGGACCGGGCGACGGGCATGGACTGGAAGCGCTCGAAGATACCGCTCTGCAGGTCGAGGAAGAGCCGGTAGGAGGTGTACGCGACGCCCGAGGCGACCGTGATGAGCAGGACGCCGGGCAGCAGGTAGTTCACGTAGGAGGACGAGCCGGTATCGATCGCACCACCGAGCACGAAGACGAAGAGAAGCATGATGGCGACGGGCATGACCGCCGTCGTGACGATCGTGTCCACACTGCGCGTGATGTGGCGCAGGGATCGCCCTGTCAGCACGGCGGTGTCGCCGAGGAGGTGGGTGGTCACCGGGAGTCCTTCCGGGTGGGTCCGGACGGGGTGTCCGTCGCGGTGTCGACGCCGATGATCGCGAGGAAGACGTCCTCGAGGGTCGGTTGCTTCTCGACGTACTCGACCTGGGCGGGTGGAAGGAGCTGCTTGAGTTCCGCCAGGGTGCCGTTCGCGATGATATGGCCCTGATGGAGGACGGCGATGCGGTCGGCGAGGTGCTCGGCCTCCTCGAGGTACTGGGTGGTGAGCAAGATCGTGGTGCCCTGCATAGCGAGTTCCTTCACCGCCTGCCACACCTCGATGCGCGCCTCGGGGTCGAGCCCTGTGGTCGGCTCGTCGAGGAAGATGACGGGCGGGTGCCCGATCAGGCTCATCGCGATGTCGAGGCGACGGCGCATCCCACCCGAGTAGGTCGAGACCTTCCGCCCTCCCGCGTCCGTCAGCGAGAAGCGGCGCAGCAGGTCATCGGCGATGCCGCCCGGGTCGCTGAGGTGCCGCAGCCGTGCGATGAGCACAAGGTTCTCGCGTCCACTGAGCACCTCGTCGACAGCCGCGAACTGACCCGTGAGGCTGATCGATCCACGCACCTGCGCCGGCTGCGCAGCGACGTCGAACCCGCTGACCGACGCCGTGCCGGCATCCGCGGAGAGCAGGGTCGAGAGGATCTTCACGACAGTCGTCTTGCCGGCACCGTTGGACCCCAGCAACGCGAAGATGCTGCCGCCGGCGACGTCGAAGTCGATGCCGCGGAGCACGTGGAGATCCTTGTAGGACTTCTCCAGTCCCGACACCCGGATGGGGGACGCCACGGCGCTCATCGCCGCTCGTCCCTTTCGGCGTCGTCGATCGCGGAGGCGAGGCGGTTGCGCTCCTTGCGGATCCAGCTTCCACCGCCATAGTTCTGCATGAACTCCTCGGCGAACTCGGCAGGGTCCGCACCGACGACGTCCCGGATGGGCGTTCCTGCGGCGACGCTCTGCTCGAGCAGGTCGGCGAGATCGTTGAGCATGGCGATGAGGCTCTTGCCGTCGTCACTCGGGCCGAGGTTCATGAGGTACCGCTCGAGCGCCGCAGCGGCCTGGCGGTAGCCCTCCGGCAACTGCCGGATGCGCTCCTTGTACTCCCTGTACCTCTTCTTGTCGCCGAGATCCCCGACGATCTTCTCGATCCACATGGTCACACCCCTCCTTGTCGGAGCTGTTCGAGCCGTTCCGAGAGGAAGCTCCATGTCCTCCAGAACTCGTTGAGGTATTCCTGCCCCTGCGCGTTGAGCGAGTACACCTTGCGCGGGGGGCCCTTCTCGGACGGGACCTTCTCCACGTCCACGAGCCCCCGTTGCTCCACCCGCACGAGAAGCGCGTAGATGGTGCCCTCCGCGATGTCCGAGAAGCCCTGCTCACGCAGCCACGTCGTGATCTCGTACCCGTACGCAGCCCTTCCGGCGAGCAGTGCGAGGACGATGCCCTCGAGGGTGCCCTTGAGCATCTCTGTCGCCTGCCTGCCCATGACTCTCCTCTCGCTACTCAGTGTTACTTGATACCGGTACAAAGTAACACTGACTACCAGTACATAGCAAGAGGGAGTAGCAGGATCTTCCGGCCAGCAGTGGTGATCATCCCGGCAGGCGCTTCCCCCCTGGCGCAGCCGGCCCGCGATGTACCCGACCGCATCCCGGGTGGAGCCCTTCAATCCGCGCTAGGCTCCGAGCATGAGCCTCCGAACGCCTCCCCCGTCGGCTGCGCACCACGGGCCCGTCGGGCTCGCGACCGCCCTCCTCGCCGTCGTCGCGGCATTCCAGGCCGCCCTGGCCGCCGGAGCGCCATGGGGCGCGGCCGCCTACGGCGGTTACACCCCGGGCACCTTGCCTGCCAGGTTCCGGGTGGCCAGCGCGGTCTCGTCCCTGGCCTACCTCGGGCTCGCCCTGGTCACGACGGACCGAGGACCCGGCACGACGACGAAGCGCCGGATCCTCACGGGCGCTGCGTGCCTGATGGGGGTCGGCACCCTGATGAATCTCGCCTCGCGGTCCGTGATCGAGCGGCTGCTCTGGACCCCTGTTGCGGGAGCCCTTACCGTCGCGCTCCTGCGCATCGCCCGGAACCTCCCCCCGCACGCGGACCGGCCATGACGTCGACCCACGTGGAAGCACCCGTGGACTCGCCTCGACCTCCAGGTGTACCTTTCAGCTGTGGAAGGCATCGCGCATCCTTCGGACGCCGACCGCGAGTTCGATGAACTGCGTACGAGGGCGTACGGGCCGGACCCCGACATCGGGATCGACCCGCCGGCCCTCGCGAGGTTGCATGAACTCGAGGCTGCGCACCGCGCTGACCTCGAGCGTCGACGTGTCGCCACCACGACGGGAAGCGTGACCGGCGCGGCTGGTGAGCCGACGGCTGCTCCCGCCTCCACTGCCTCAGCTGGACGACAGGTGGCTCGGCAGTCGAACGGTCCGGAAGGGGTCGCGTCGTCCCGGCCGGCAGGGAGGGACGACCTGCCGCGGTCGTTCGTGCACCGCATGATGACAACGCGGCGCAGTCGCCTCGCGTGGACAGCCGGCGCGCTGGTCGTGGCGGGCGGAGCCGTCGCGACAACACTCCTCGGACAAGCGCCGCGCCCCGATGCCACCCTGCTCCCCACCGGAGCCGCAGCCGGCGACCGGGTCCGCACGCTGGTGGCGATGGAGGGACCCATGTTCGCGATCGACACCACGACCCTCCGCGCGCACGGTTCCTTCCGCGGTCTCACGATCTGGTCCGGCGTGAACGCGTACGACTCGCCCTGTCTCGTGGCCATGCACGAAGCCAGTGGCAGCATGTCGGAAGCGCGCTGCGCTCCGTCTCCGGCAGACCTCGTCATGGACGTCTCGTCGTCCGGCGACGGGTTCGAAGGATTCGAAGGGCTGCCCGGCGTCGGCATCATCCGGTTCATTCTTCACGGCGACGCAGTGGATGCCTACGTCCACCTCATGCCGGAGGCCGGCTGATGGACGGATCCTCGCCCGTGTCGGATCCTGCAGCCGAACTGGACGCGCTGCGCAGGAGGGCCTACGGTCCGCATCCCGATATCCAGGCCGATCCCGCTGCACTGGCACGGCTGACGGAACTCGAAGCGGCACGCACCGCGAGCCGGTCCGGCAGGGCCCGCACTCCGACCCCCGCATCCGGCGCCACCACCGATGGTGCGCCGGTGGCCGACCCGCCCCCGGCCGCCCCCGAAGCCGAGGAGTCGGACGAAGCCGCCGGTAGGTCGCCCGGGGTGGAGCCCGCCGAATGCCCGCCACGGTCGCGATGGCAGCACCGCTGGCATCGAGCCACCGCCACACGGGCCCGCCGCAGTTGGTTCGTAGCCGGCACCCTGGCGGTCCTCTTCGCCCTCGCGTACATCGTGGGGTGGTTCCTCGGGCCCCGCCCCGATGCCGTCCTGCATCAAAGCGCCGGCGGAGGAGACGAGGTGGTGTTCTCGATGCTGGACTTCCTGGGAGCCGACGTCGACCGTTCGAGCATCCGCGGCTATGAACCGTATCGAGGAGTCGAACCGTGGTTCGCCGTGGACAGGCAAGGTCTGCAGTGCTTCATGATCATCGACCGCTCGGGTCCCATGGTCGACGGCGCCAACTGCGTCCCGCCCGGGGTCGGTCTCTTCGCGGACATCGGCACTCTGCACCTGTCGCGGGACGACACCGGCGCAAGCCTCCCGGACGGGAGTATCATCCGGTTCCACCACCGCGGGGACTCGGTGGACGTCGTCGTCTATCCTGCGTCGAAGGCCGGCTGAGCCCCGACCCCGGAGAACACGACGACGGGCCCTGCCGGGAACACGAGGAGGCGTGCCGCAACCTCGTGTGTGCTCGATGAGTGCCGGGTTGAGGATGTCCGTGCCACGATCACCCTGCTTTGATGCCGGCACGCCCGACGGGTTCCGGCGGGCCGGGTGGGCTCAGGAGTCTGCTCCTGCTGGTTGCCACAGCTGGATACTGTTCCCTTCGGGGTCCAGGAGCGAAGCGAACAGTCCGTTGGGGTAGGCCTCATCGTCACGGTCCACGGTGATTCCTGCTGCTTCGAGCTGCCGGACCATGGCGGCGAGGTCGGCAACGCGGAACGTGACAGCCCACGATTTCCCGGCCGGGATGTGCCCGGAGTCCGCCGACAGACCGGAGAAGACCGTCGCTCCCCCGTTCTGCCGCCATGACGAGGTGTCATAGGACGCCGGCGGTGGATCGATGCCCAGATGCTCGGCGTACCAGCGGGACAGCGCCCCTGGATCCTCAGAGCGGAAGAAAAGCCCTCCGATGCCTTGAACCCGTTCCATGGAGTTACGCGACAGCGGGAACGCCAGGAGCGGACCAGCGATGGATCTGCGGGAGTTCCTCGAAGGCTGGCCTCGCGAACCAATACCCCTGGAACAGGCGGATGCCGGCCGCTTTCAGGACCAGGAACTCCGCCTCGGTCTCGATGCCTTCCGCGAGGAGCGTGATGCCGAGAGCCTCGCTGATGCTCACGATGCCGGCGACGACGGCCCGGCGAGCCGGGCTGGTGTCGATTCCCCGGATGAGCTTCATATCGATCTTGACGAGGTCCGGCTGGAACTCGACGAGGAGCCCCAGACCCGCATGACCGGCACCGAAGTCATCGATGGCGGTGGTGAAGTCGTGCTTGCGATATTCGGTGATGATGTTCGTGAGATGGGCCGTGTCCGACACTTCCTCGTTCTCCGTGAATTCGAACATGATGGCCGACGTCGGGAAATCGAATTGCCGGGCAGCCCGGAGCGTCGCCCGGAGGCATGCGGCCGGCTCGTAGACCGCGTTGGGCATGAAGTTGATCGACAGCTTCAGGTCCTCGCCGGCAGGAAAGAGGCGCGAGGCCAACTCGATGGCTTTGACGCGGCAGTCCTGGTCGAACCGGTACATCTGCTCCGGCGAGATCTTCGACAGGACCTCAGGGGCGCCCTCGCCCGACAGTCCCCTGACCAGCGCTTCGTAGCCCCAGACGCGGTCGTCGATCGCGTCATAGATGGGCTGGAAGGCCATGCTGAAATCGAAGTCGAGCTTCGAAGAAGTCGTGCACCCATCGCAGGCCATGCCTGATTCCCCCTCACCGATTACTTCCACCATAACCACATACGCCGTGGGCGCGCCGCAAGTTCTCATTCCGCATGGAAGGCCAGGGGTCGGCTGGAGAATCGGGTAGGAACGAGGGTTGACGCTTCGGCGCGGGCCCGGGACTCTGGCCCGTATGGAGCAGACCTTCACCGCGGAATTGTTCGAGTGGCGTGGCCCGGCCCCGTTCTACTGGCTCACGGTGCCCGAGGAGGTGTGCGAGTACGTTCGCATCGAGGCCGGGCGGGCGACCTACGGCTGGGGAGTGATTCCGGTATCGGTGCGCATCGGAGGAACCGGGTGGGAGACCTCACTGCTCCCCCGCGGCGGCGGCTACGTGCTGCCGGTGAAGAAGGTGGTCCGCCTCCAGGAGCGCATCGACGAAGGACGAGCGGTCGCGGTAGCGCTGCAGGTGGCGTCACGCGGCGGTCGAGCCGCCAACGGGACCGGCTCCACGATGTGACACTCCGTCGTCTGGAGGGTCGGTGATCAGCGACCCGCGCTGCTGGGTACGAGGTCGCCGGCGAGGTCGACCTCGAACCAGGCGGCCCGGACATGACTCCTGCGATGTGCCGTGCCGGCACCCTCGCCTTCCATGTCTCCCAGGTCCGTACCGGGCCACTGCGGATGGGTGAAGTACACGATGGCAGCGCGGTTCTCCTGGATGACCACGTCGGCATGCCGGGCCGCGACAGGGCGACCCTCGAAGGTCTCCGGTGCGGTGAGGATCAGCCCGTCATCGCGCTTCTGCCGTTCCCATCCGCCTGCACCATCCCTCGACCGGTGGACGGCCAGGCCCCGCCACTCGTCGGTGACCATCCAGTACCACCGGCCGAGCGCGAAGACCTTGGGACCCTCGTGCGGCCTGCCGCCGATCACCAGACCTTCGACACGCCAGGTGGACGCCAGGAGTGGGGTGGCTGTCACCGCGGCGTAGGTGCGTGATCCCCGCGCCTCGTCCTTGTACCAGAGGCGGTACAGGCCATCACCGCACCGGGCCACGGCAGCGTCGATGACCCGTTCGGAACCGAGGTCGAGATAGCCCTGGAAGTCCCACACGTGGAGATCGGCGCTGGTGTACTGGGCGATCCTCGCCGGACCGGTCCAATCCGTCCTCCTACCTCCGAGCACTGTCAGGAACATGACCCATCGGTCACCGATCCGGACGACGTCGGGCGCCCACCGGGTGACGGGCTGCGCCAGGCCCGGTGCGTCGAGTCCCTCGACGACGCCCTGGTACGTCCACGTCGACCCTCCGTCGTTCGACCGGGCGACACCGATCTCGGACTCGTGCACCCAGGCCACGCCGTCGAGCCCGATCTCCGCCGCACGGCGCTGCGTGTAGAACATGGACCAGCCCCCTGTCACTGGATCGGACACGAGGACCGGGTCGGCAGCACCGTCGTGAACAGGGTCGCGGTAGGGACTGGCAAGAAGCCGGCGCGAGAGGATGGGATGGATCATCGTGTCGCCGATCGGGAGCCGCGCCCTCTCGCCTAGGCGGGGACGACGTCGACGAGTGCGTGCTGCTTGCTTGCCTCGATGTCCTCGGGCCGCATGCCGTCCCGGACCAGGGTGGAGACCCCGTAGGTCGTCGGCGTGACGTCCGGGGCGAGCGTGATCGTGAAGCTGAAGCTACCCGAGGCGTCGGCGATCATGGATTGCTCATCGATCTCTGTCATGTCGGTCTGGTAGATCCCCATGAACATGGAGATGTTCTGGCCGGGCTGGTAACCGGTCCCCGTGAGGACGAACGTCGAGCCCTGGGTGACGGTGATCCGGGGCGCGGCTTCCCAGGTTGTAGCAGTCCCGACGACGATCGGCGCGGGGGCTGGTGCTTCGACGACGGGCTCGGGGGCCGGTGGTTCGACCGGCGTCCCGATGACCGCGGGCGGTGTCTCTACTGGCGCGGCGTCCTCCTGCGTCGGCGCCGGCCCTGCCTCGCTCGATGCGGTGACAGACGCAACCGGAGACGGCGTCGGGGAGGCCGTGGCCGAGGCGGTCGAGGCGGGCTGGGCCGCGGGCTGGTCGGCGGGCGAGCCTGCGCAACCTGCGAGGAGTGCAGCGGCGGCCACGAGGGCGAGGACAGAGGGCGGCTTGACCATGGCGTGGCGCTCCTGATGCAGAGGTTGATTGGACGACGAGGGATCGCCTGGCAAGAACCTGCACTGCTTCATCCCCCACCTCGGACGTTATCGGCTGACCGAGGAGAGGAAATACCCGGAAGGCCGTCCTGGCGCGAACTGTGGCCATGTCGAGACGTACCGTCGACTGCACCGTGACCTTACCGCCGGAGACTTGGAGCATGGCACTCCTGGGGATCGAAACAGCACGGCCGGCCCGATGGATCAAGAACCATCTCGGCGCCCTGCCGTCCATCCTCGCGCTGGTCGTCGTCGCCGCCTCCTGGGTGGTCGGTGCTGCCACCGCCCACGCCTACCTGACCGACGCCGACTCCCCCCTGGCGATGCTCAGCGGCCTCTACGTCGGTCTCGCAGCGGGGGCCGTTTCCATCATCGTCACCACTCTGGCGCTCAATGATCTTGTCAGCCGGTACTCGCGGCCGCGCAGGCGCCGGTGAGGGGCCCGGGACCCTACAGGGCTCCGCGACGGAACGCACGGTACGACCGTGTGAAGTGTTGTGCCTGGTCTGTGAGCTGCAGGACGAGTTCGTTCGCGAAACCGCGAGATACACCCGAGCAACGAATGGTCGTCAGAGCTTTGGCGGTGCTGTGCTGCAGTGCGCACGCACCAGCCATGGCCGCGCTGGCATGAAGGCTGAGCAAGGCCGTCGTCGTTTCCTCACCCTCCCCGCATTCCAGGGCATCACCGATCCTGGATATCCGGCGGGTCAGCATCGCGTCGAAGTCCGCAAGGAATCGAAGTGCTTCGGGGTAGGACCTGAGGTCCTGGGCAAAGGTTGCAAAGACGGCTTCATCGAGTGCAGGCAGCATGCTCTTCCATCATCATCGGAACCGGTGTCAGCGATCGATCGGCGAACAGCCGTCGGGCCGGCGGGGTGAAGAAGAGCGTCCCGAGTGGCCCGGGTCGGTCTTCGGCTGATCGCCATACTGTGCAGGGCAGCACGCGCGCGTGCCGCGCCGGCAGGGCTAGACGTAGGGGCGTGAGACCAGGCGCTTCCGGATGAGCGCAGTGCGGACCGCTCCGCGGCGCGACGGACCGGTTCTGCCCGCGAGGGGGATCCTTCTGCCGGCGCCCCGGTGGTCGAGTTCGTCGCGGAGCTCCGCGTACCGGCAAGCGACTCCCTCGACGGGTTCATCGGTGTCGAGGTCCTCGTAGAGGCGATCGATCATCCGGTGCAGCGCCCTTGTGGGAAGGTTCGCCATGTCGCCCGTGAGAATGCCCATTCTGGCCGTGGGTGATGTGAGCATGAGCCCGCACTCCAGTTTTCTTGCTGAGAAGAAGAGGCCTGTTTCTGGACCACATCCACAGACTACTGATTACCCCTCGAGGTCACAAACGCCTGGTCGCCGGGGTGGATCGTACGGATCCGTTCAGGTCGCCCGGGCTGTCAGGGCTTCCCGGCCGTGACGTCGGCGGCTGCCTGTCCAGGGAAGTACCGCCAGAGGCCCTCCGTGATGACGTCCACCGCATCATCGGTCACGCTGATGGCCGTCTGGTCGTCGATGGCGTAGGACGGGTGAGGTATACCGGCGGCCCATCTCTCTGCTGCAGCCAGCGAGTTACCGGGTGCACCGTCGGGCGCGAGGTGCGGGCAGATCGAGAAGTGGACCATTCCCAGTGCGCTGTCATCGCCCGTCGGCGAGTTCCAGCCGACGAACTCCCGACCGATCTGCGGAGTCATCACCATGCTGCCCGCGCTCATCCCGACCCACACGGTGCGTGCCAGCGACGGGAACAGGTCGGCCAGTCCCGACTGCCGTATCCAATGGTCGAGGTAGAGGGCGTCACCGCCTGCCGCCAGCAACACGTCGGTCTCGCGCACGAGCGGCTTCCACCGCTCCTCATCGATGCTCGGCAGCGCGGTCAGCTCCAGCACCCCGACGGATTTCCATCCCAGGTCCACCATGGGGTTCTCGGATATGCCACTGATGAATCTCCACGCCTCGATGCCGGGGCCGAGCCAGGGGTGACCGTACTGGGCGGTGGGGATGCACAGCGCGGTGGACGCGGTGATCGGCTTCCCGAGAAGCGCTTCGAGAGCGCCGAGGATCGTCGGATTGGTGACCCCGGCCGAGGTGAGAAGGAGCTTCACGGTGCGATCCTAACGGCTGCGGCTCATCCTGCCTGTCGCGCGAAAGCGGACGGAGAGAAGTCCGTCACTGGTGTGCCTCCTTCGCTCGGGAACCTCACCGCTGATCATCGCAGGCGGACCGGTCGAGGATCGGTACGGTCCACTAGGAGTTCTCGTCGTCGAGCGCACGGATGTAGGCCGCGTTGCCGCTGATGGCTTCCTTGTACCGCTCGATGTCGGGAGCGTGAACGAAGGTCACCACCAGATCGAGCAACGAGGCGACAGATTCATCCGATCGGCCCGCCGCATGGAGGGTGATGGCCTCGAAGGCTCCTAGCGCCGGGGAGCCGGGAAACACAGCGCGAGCTGCCCTGAAGACCTCGAGCGACGCCTCGTACTCGCCGAGGTTCCTGAGCGTCGACCCGTACTGGACATAGCACCGGCGCAGCAGATCACCTTCGAGCCCTGCAGCAAGAGCCTTCTCGTAGAACCCTCGCGCGATGTCTTCCTGTCCCGCCGTGTCGTAGGCCCCGCCGACCTCGTAGAGCACCCGCGCGTTCTCCGGATGGGCAGCGTAGTAGGGCAGCAGGGCATCGATGGTCGGCTGCATGGTGCCGCGGTCTCGACGCTCGAGGATCAGGTCGAGCTCATCACCCAGGGTCATGTCGCCATTCTCGCTCATGACGCACCGAGGCCCGTTCCGTGGATCCGGGGACAGGGCAGGCCTCCCGGCCCCGGCGCATCCACCCCGGCACCTGGACGCCCGGCACCTGGCTCGATGCCACCCGGGCTCCCACCGCCGTCCGGTCCTGGCTACGATCTGGGAATGACGAGCTTCCTGGACCAGCCTGAGTGGCACAACACCCCGGTGCCGTCGGAGCGGATCACGAGGGCATCGGCGCAGGAGTGGCTCGATGCGTACGTGACGGCCTGGAAGACGTACGACGAGCAGGCGATCGCGGATCTTTGGTCCGAAGCTGCCGTGTGGCACTACCCCTTCCAGCTGCGGGCATCCGGACGTCGGGAGATCGTCGCAGAGTGGATGAGCGAGCGCGAGGCATTCATCGGCGAGTCCTTCGACGCCCGGTACCATCCGGTCGCCATCGAGGGTGACCGGGTCGTAGCCCATGGCCGGACGGTGTTCTACGAGCCGGAGAGTGATCGCGTCGTCACGGCGTACGACAACATCTGGTTCCTGCGGTTCGACAGCTCTGGACGGTGCTCCGAGTTCCACGAGTGGTACGCCGGCCGTCCCGAGGATGAGCCGGATCGAGCGGTCCCCGAGCGAGCCGGGTGATCTCGGTGACCGCGTCGCCGGCGACCAGGCCGGTGTTCCGGTCGACCGTGCTGATCGTGCTGACCGTGCTGATCGTCGAGGAGAACACCACTTTCGGCATCTCACGCCAGCGGCGGGCGTACTCGTTGTGCGCCGGCGTGGCATCGGGCTGCTGGTCGGCGGTCGGTGAGGAAGGCCCCGAGTGCCGCGTTGTCCCCGGACGCCGGGTGGACGGACACTGTCGGGGCTGACGGGAGCCGGTCGACGCACTGATCCGGGAACGGCCTGCCATGAGGCAGTTCGGTGCTCCTGGCTGTGATTGGGTGGACGGGTGGATGACTACGTAGGTTCAGGCTTCTTCTGGTTCACCTTCGCCCTCATCAACGCCGGTCTCGCCGAGCAGAAGAATCGCTCCCGGTGGGCGTGGTTCCTCATCTCACTGCTGGTGGGACCGATCGCGACGGCGCTGATCGTCGTCTGGCCGGCACCGGTCGCTCCGTCCATGACCCGCCGCGGCAGACGGAAGGATCCCGAGGAACAGGAACCGGTCCCATGATCCTTCCGGCTGTTCGCGATGTTCGCCTCGTGTCCGTCCGGCGCGGAGGAACCCTCACCGAGATCGATCACCAGCTCCTGGCACTGTGGGCGGCTACCTGCGCTGAGCATGTCCTGGCCCTGTTCGAGGAATCGAACCGCGGGGACAGCCGGCCTCGGGACGCGATCGAAGCTGCGCGGGCCGAGCGCGACTGGCAGCGCCGGCAGATCCCCGAGCACCTCCGTGCCCTTGTCCTCGAGGACCAGGTCCGCCGCACCAGCATCTGCTGGTCCGTCTTCGACGACTGAGGCGTCCTACGCGAGGAGCGCACGCGACGGCCCGCACGGTGCCCTCCTGATCAGAGCTGGTCCTCCAGGTGGAAGACCTCCTCGAGTCGGAGGAATCCCTCGTCGGGACGCCCCTCGAGCGCCACGAAGAATGGGCCCATCTCCTGCTGCCACCGCGCATTGACCTCGGTGTCGGCCATCGCCGCCTGGGAAGCCGCGAAGTCCTCGCACTCCACGTACCCGATCAGGAGCCCGTCCGGGCGCAGGAACAGGGAGTAGTTGTTCCATCCGGTGTCCTTGAGCGCCCGCGCCATGTCGGGCCAGATCGCCGCGTGGCGCTGCCGGTACTCGGGGATGCGCTCGGGCCGGACCTGCAACTGGAAGCACACGCGTTCCATCGATATCTGTTCCTTTGCTGGTGGTCGATGTGGTTCAGAGAGAGACGTGGCGGTGTTCGACGCCGAGGAGGGACGCCGCGGCCTTCACGTCGGCGGCCCGGTGGCCCACGCACAAAGCCCAGTGGTGGCCGATGCCGGTCTGGCTCCACTCGTCGACCCAGAGCCCGGGGTCTCCCCCGAAGTCCACGCGCGACGTCGTGTTGCCGATGGCCAGCAGTGGGCCGGGCACCACGGTACCTTCCGAGGTGATGAAGACGTACGAGCCGTCGGGATCCTGTCCGATGCCGAAGGTCGTGACCGGCCCGTGCCGCACGTCGAACTCCACCGAGACGCCCCACCCGCGCTTGCCGTGGTAGACCCCGAGCCCGCGCAGCAGTGGCTCGGCGGCGCTGACGGCGAGATGGGCCGGCCCGTCGTGGCCCATCTCCACCACATTGTCGAAGAAGTTCAGCGCCTGGATCTCGGTGAAGGACCCACCGGCCCCCATGGCCTGCGCCGCGAGCATGGCGATCGACGTCCTCAGCTCGTACTCGCCCGCCATCGGGACACCGCGGGCGGTGAGGATGGAGGCGCCGAGGATCATCCCCGCGCCGAGGCGCTCGTGCTGCTCGCCGGCGAGGCCGCGGTGGTAGTACGCCAGGGAGTCGAGGTCGAACTCGGTGACGAGTCGGTCGAGGCCCACGGAGACCTTCGCGCCCCAGGCGAAGTCCTCGTCGAGGACGGACCCGTCCACGGTGAACAGGCTCCGGGCCAGGGCTACGCGCTCGCGCACCTGCTCATCGGTCACCTCGCCGACGAACTCGCGGAGGTCGTCGAACTCGACGACCTCGACGTGCGAGCCGAACGTCGTCGACACCGTGGTGAGGTCGGTGGAGACGTCGAGCATCCCCGGGTAGACATGGCCCATGAGCCCGTGGCGGGCGTGCCGCAGCCGGCCACGGACCCCGGCCGCGTGGACCCACTGGTCGATGCGCTGCCACGCCGATTCCTGCTTCAGGTGTCCGGAGACGGAGCGGAAGGGGATGCCGGCCCGCCGGAAGACGTTGGCGACCTCGGGCACGGGGCACTGGCCGCAGTAGGCGAGCCACTTCCCGGTGTCGAAGTTCGCATGGTCCATGGCCTCGGTGGGCTGCAGGTCGATCACGAGGACCGGCGTCCCGGACCGTTGGGCGATCGGGAGCACCATCGAGGACGTCAGGTACGTGGTCAGGAAGATGACGATCAGATCGCAGTCCGCGCGTCGCAGCTGCTCCGCGGCGAGCGCCGCCTCGCGTGCATCGGAGACGAAGCCGACGTCGGTCACCTCGGCGTCGAGCTCGCCGAACCGGGCGGTGACGTAGCGCGCCGACTCCTGCAGCTGCGGCAGCAGGTCGGGGAACTGCGGCCAGTACGCGCCGAGGCCACCCGAGACGAGACCGAGGCGGGTCGGACGACGACGGACCGGCTCGAGCAGCCCCGAGAGGGCCAGTGGGGGGGTGGGCCCGACCGCGGGATCGGTGGTCATGGTGCTCCTGGGACGACGGGTAGGACGACGGGTGGGACGACGGGTGGGACAACCGGAAGGTCGGCGGGTGCGACGACGGGACGTGGAGAGGACGGGACGGGAATGGGCGGGGCGCCCGCGAAGGCACCCCGCCCGACGGACGACTAGAAGTCGTAGTCGTCGATGTTCTCCGCGTTGAACTGCGTGGGCGGTCCGACGAGGACCACTCCGCCCTCGCCGATCTCACGCTCGCCGAGCTCGCCGGCCTCGAAGGTGTCACCGGTCTTCCCGGTGATGTCGCCGTCGGCCAGCGCCTTGCCCGCGAAGGCCGCCACGTAGCCGAGCTGTGCCGGGTCCCAGAGGGCGAACTCGGTGACGGTCCCGTCCTTGACGAACGGGCGCATCTCGTTCGGCAGGCCGAGGCCGGTGAGCGCGACCTTGCCCTTGTACTCCGAGGTGGAGAGGTACCGGGCGGTCGCCGCGATGCCGACCGTGGTGGGCGAGATGATGCCCTTCAGGTCCGGGTACGCCTGCAGGAGGCCCTGCGCCTCCTGGAAGGACTTGGTGTCGTCGTCGTCGCCGTAGACCTTGGCGACCAGTTCGATGTTCGCGTAGTCGGGGTTGGACGCCAGCTCCTCCTCCATGAACTTGATCCACTCGTTCTGGTTGGTGGCATTGGCCGTGGCCGACAGGATGGCGATCTCGCCTTCCCCGCCGATCTGCTCGGAGATCAGTTCGAGCTGGATCAGGGCCACGTCCTTCGCGTCGACCTGGCTGACGAAGAGGTCCCGGTAGTCGGGATTGGTGTCGGAGTCGAACGCGACGATCTTCGAACCCGCGGTGCGGGCTTCCTCGAGGGCCGGTCCGACGGCATCGGGATCGTTCGCGGCGATCACGATCACATTGGTGCCGCGCTGGGTCTCGGCGTTGATGAAGGACACCTGGCTCGACGCACTGGCGTCCAACGGACCGACCACCTCGGAGGAGGCGAACCCTGCCTCCGTCGCGCCGTCCTCGCCGCCGCCCAGGACCACGTCGGTGTAGGGGTTGTTGAGCTGCTTGGGGATGAACGTGATCGTCTGCTCGCCGTCCGACCCGCTGCCACCCTCGCTGCCGCCGCCCTCGGAGGCAGCGCCGCCGCCGCAGGCGCTGAGGACCAGCGCGGCGCTCGTTGCCAGGGCCGCGAGAGCCGCCCGGCGTCCGGTGGATCCGGAATGGATGAACCTCATTGTTTCTTCCTTTCGATGGGCGCTGGGAACCAGACGCCGGGTGCAACCCCAGGGGGACGGCCTAGGGAAGTGGAGCAGTGCGGACACGCCTGGCATGGCGGGCCCCCTTGATGGCGGACGCGATGTTCGGCGCCACCACCGAGATGATGAGCAAGGAGCCCGTCACGATGATGAGGACCACCTCGGAGACGCGGTCCAGCTTCAGGGCGTAGTTGATGGTGCCGATCAGCAGCACGCCGGCGAGCACACCCGGGATGGAGCCCTTGCCGCCGAAGATCGACACGCCGCCGAGCAGTACCGCCGCGATGACGGCGAGTTCGAGGCCGCTCGCGTTGTCGCTGCGGGCGCTGGAGTACCGCAGGGTCCAGTAGATGCCCGCGAGCGCCGACACGGTGCCGGTGGCCAGGTACAGCAGGAACTTGGAGCGTGCGACGTCGATCCCGACGAACGTCGCCGCTTCCTTGCTGTAGCCGAGGGCGAAGAGCCCGCGGCCGAAGGGCGTGAAGTGCAGGACGACGGCGAAGGCGATGATGAGCAGGACGACGCCGACCATGACGGTGGGGATGCCCGTCCCGCCGATCTTCGAGGTGAAGAAGGCGGTGAGGCCGGGAGGGAAGTTCGCCACGGCGTTGTCGCCGATCACCACGAGCGCCAGGCCCCGGAACAGGGCGAGCGTGCCGATGGTGACGGCGAGGGACGGTAGGCCGAGATACGCGATGAGCACCCCGTTGAAGGCGCCCGCGACGAGGCCTGCCAGCACGCAGATCACCAGGACGAGCGCGATCGGCATGCCGCCCTGCCAGAGGACTCCCATGAGGGCGCTGGTGAGGCCGGCGATGCTCGCGACCGAGAGGTCGATCTCCCCCGAGATGATGACGAGCGTCATCGGCAGGGCGATGAGCAGGGTCGGGATGACGTCGAGGAGCAGGAAGCCCACGGTGACCGGTGAGGCGAACCGCGGGATCACGAGGCTCGCGTAGATCACGACGACGAGCAGCACGTAGATCATGACGGCGTCCCGTCCGAGCAGGATCCGGGCGGCACCGGTGCGCCCCTTGGGGACCGCCAGCACCGTGGAGGTGTCGGCTGCGGCCCGCCCCGGCTTCTGGCGCTTCTCCGCCCGCGGCCTGGTGCTTCCGGATGTTGCGGCCATGCGCCTGCCTTTCGTTGGAGAGCCGGTCTCCGGCTCGTGCGCTTCGGGCTGGACGGCGGTCGGTGCACCTGAGGGATCAGACATTGCGGGCCTCCGCGATCCGGAGCTTGCGCGCCGACCGCACGCCGGCGATCCGGTCGATGACGACGGCGGCGAGGATCAGGATGCCCACGATGGCCTGCTGCCAGAACTTGTCCACGCGCAGCGCGGTCAGGGCGCTCGTGATGGTGGTCAGCAGCAGGGCGCCGATGGCGGCCCCCACGACGGTGCCGCTGCCACCGAAGATCGCGACACCGCCCACCACCGCGGCGGCGACGACGTCGAGCTCGAGGCCCGACCCCGTCGTCGCACCCACCGAGTTGAAGCGGCTCGCGTACAGCACGCCGGCCAGGCCCGCGAGCAGGCCGTTGACGACGAAGGCGAGCAACACCCGGCGCGTCACGGGGATGCCGAAGAGCCGTGCGGCGTCGGGCTCGGACCCGATGGCGTAGAGGTCGCGGCCCGGCCTGGTGCCGAGCATGTAGACGGCCACGATCGCGACGACGACCACCGCGATCAGGGTGATCACGGGGAACCCGAGGACCGTGTCCACCGAGAGGTTGCCGAAGGCCTCGGGACGGTCGCCCGCGAAGTACTGTGTACCGCCGGCCCAGGCGTTGTTGATCCCGCGGAAGATGTAGAGCGTCCCGAGCGTGATGACGAGTGCCGGGACCTTCGCGATGGTGATCAGCAGGCCGTTGAGCGCACCGAGCACCGCGCCGAAGAGCATGCCGAGGACGAACACCGCGATGATCGGCAGGTCCGGTGCTGCAACGAAGATGCTCCCCGTCCCGAACGCCACGAGCCCGAGGATGGACCCGACGGACAGGTCGATGTTCCGGGTGATGATCACGAGTGTCTGTCCGACGGCGAGGATCATCAGGATGGTGGCGTTCAGGAGCAGGTCCTTGATGCCCTGCTCGCTGAGGAAGAGCGGATTGATGGCCGCGGTCACTGCGACGAGCACCACGAGGGCGAGGATCACCGGGAGCTCGCGGAGCCGGAGGAAGGATGCGAACGCCGAGGGCCGCCCGCGCCCCGGGGTGGAGTGCGCGGGAGCCGCGCCTACCGCGCCGTCGACGCTCATCGTGAGGCCTCCAGGGATGCGGTGGCGGCGTGCATGACGGTCTCGGCGGTGGCTTCGGCGCGGTCGAGGCGGCCGGTGATCCGGCCTTCCCGCATCACCAGGACGCGGTCGGCCATGCCGAGCACCTCGGGGAGTTCCGACGAGATCATGAGGATCGCGATCCCCCGGCCCGCGAGCTCGGAGATGAGGCGGTGCACCTCGCTCTTGGTCCCGACGTCGATCCCCCGCGTGGGCTCGTCGATGACGAGGAGCTTGGGATCCGTGGCGAGCCACTTGGCGAGCACGACCTTCTGCTGGTTGCCGCCGGACAGGGTGGAGACGGCGTGCTCGGGCGAGCCGGCCTTGACCTGGAGCCGCTTGCCCCAGGTCTGGGCGGCCTCGCGCTCAGCCCGTCCACTGATGATGCCGAACCTGGCGAGCGAGTGGCGGAGCGTGAGGGCCGCATTCCGCTCGACGGACAGTTCCATGACCAGGCCCTGCTTCCTGCGGTCCTCGGGGACGAAGCCGATCCCGGCGTCGATCGCGGCCCGGGGGTCCTTGCGGCGCAGCGGGCGACCGGACATCTCGACGGTGCCCGACTCGTACCGGTCGATGCCGAACACGGCCCGTGCCACCTCCGTGCGCCCCGCCCCCACCAGCCCGGACAGGGCGACGATCTCGCCGGCCCGCACCTCGAAGTCGATGTCGTGGAAGACACCGGGGCGTGTCAGCCCGCTCACGCGCAGGACGACGTCGCCGGTCTCGGTCTCGGTCTTGGGGAACAGCGCGTCGATGTCGCGGCCCACCATCTCGCGGACGATCGCCTGGACCGACGTCGCCTCCGTCGCGTGGGTGGCGATGTAGGTGCCGTCCCGCATGACGGTGATGCGGTCGCACAGCCCGAAGACCTCCTCGAAGCGGTGCGAGATGAAGAGGATGCCGCTGCCTGCATCGCGCAGGCGGCGGGCGACGGCGAAGAGGCGGTCCACCTCGACCCCGCTCAATGCGGCGGTCGGCTCGTCCATGACCAGGATGCGCGCATCGAGGGAGATGGCCTTCGCGATCTCGATGATCTGCTGGTCCGCGATCGAGAGTCCCTCCGCCACGCGGTCCGGATCGATCGGGACGCCGAGCTGGTCGAAGAGGTCCTTCGCGCGGCGGCGCATCTCCGTGCGGCGGATGAGGCCCAGGCGCCCCTTCGGCTGACGGCCGATGAAGATGTTCTCGGCGACCGTGAGGTCGGGGAAGAGCGTGGGCTCCTGGTAGATGACGGAGATGCCGGCCGCCTTGCTGTCCGCGACGTTGCGGAAGCTCACGGGCTGTCCCCCGACGAGGAACTCCCCGGCATCGGGCTGGTGGACGCCGGCGAGGATCTTCACGAGCGTCGACTTCCCGGCGCCGTTCTCACCCACCAGTGCGTGGATCTCGCCGGCGGCGAGGTCGATCGTCCCGTCCGCCAGGGCGACGACCGGACCGAACGTCTTCAGTGCCCCTCGGAGCGTCAGCACGGGCGTGCGTGCCGGTGCGGCGGGGTCAGGGGTGTCCCCGCCGTGGCCATCAGGATGCGTCACTGCAATCTCCTCGGGAAAAATGAATCGTTTCAGAGCAACGGTTCATACCGAATAGTAGGCGTGACCCAGATCACCGTCAACAGCCCGGATCGAACGGCGATTTCACCTCACGGCCGGTGCCGGCGATCCTGCGGCCGGAGCGAGCGCGGTGGTGCTCCCGCGTTCCACGAGCTCGGGGTCGAAGATCACCTGCCGCCGCCGCGAGGCCGGCCGCTCGATCTCCTCGAGCAGGAGCTCGACGGCCGTGCGCCCCATGAGTTCCGTGGGCTTGCGGACGCTCGTGAGGGGGACGACGGCGGAGGCGGAGAAGTCGATGTCGTCGTACCCGATGAGCGCCAGGTCCTCGGGGATCCGGAGGCCGCGGATCAGCAGGACCGCCTGCATGACGCCGATGGCGAGGAGATCGTTGGCGCAGAAGATCCCGTCGGGCAGCTCCCCCGCCCGGCGCTGCGCGATCGCCTCCCCGACGTCGCGGCCCGCGAGGACCGTCATGGCATCCGCCTCGACGACCTCCAGCACCGCCCCGTCGTGCTCCTCCACGGCCTGGCGTGCCCCCGTCAACCGGTCGGCCACCTGGCGGTAGTCCGCCCTGGTGCCCACGAAGACGATCCGCCGCCGCCCTGCCGCCAGCAGGTGCCGCACCGCCATGTACCCGCCGGCGACGTCGTCCACCGACACCGAACTGCAGCGGCGCTGCGGATCGACGCGGTCCACGAGCACCACGGGCATGCCGCGCTTGCGCAGCGCCTCGACGCGGGGACCCACGTCGCCGACCGGGGAGATGAGCATCCCCTGGACGCGCTGCTGCTCGAAGACGTCGATGTACCTCGCCTCACGTCCGGCGTCCTGGCCGCTGTCCCCCAGCACCACCGTGCTGCCGTTCTCGGCGGCGCAATCCTCGGCGGCACGCGCCAGGGACGAGAAGAAGGGGTTGCCGACGTCGAGCACGATCAGGCCGATGGTGCGGCTCTGGCCCGCCCTCAACTGCCGGGCGGCGTCGTTGCGCACGAACCCGAGGTCGTCGATCGCCCCCTGGACGCGCTCGCGCGTGGCGGCGGAGACTCGTGCGGGGTGGTTCAGCACGTTGGAGACCGTGCCGATCGCCACACCCGCCCGGTCGGCAACGTCCTTGATGCTGACTGGTCGACTGTCCATGGAATCCTCGAAGCTCGGGTCCGGTCCGGACTGCGGTGCCGGCAGGACTGTTGACACTCGGTCTAGGGCAAGGATAACTTTGAAACGTGCTAATGAAACGATTCAAAGGCACGGCAATTCTGGTTACCTCTCCCGACCCGTCCGGGGTGGAGGAAGATCCCGAAGAAATCGCCGCCCGAGGTGTGATGGAGCACCCGGTCGCCATCACGCTGGAGAGAGTACATGACTGTCATCGACGACATTTCGGCGGAGCTGGAGCAGCTCGCCATCGAGGTGCCCTCCTGGGCCTACGGCAATTCCGGAACCCGGTTCAAGGTGTTCGCCACCCCGGGCACGCCGCGTACGGTGCAGGAGAAGATCGCGGACGCGGGCATGGTCAACAAGCTGACGGGCCTGGCCCCGAGCGTGGCCCTGCACATCCCGTGGGACACGGTGGATGACTACGGGATCCTCGCCGAGCACGCTGCGGAGCACGGCGTGAAGCTGGGAACCATCAACAGCAACACGTTCCAGGACGACGACTACAAGTTCGGCAGCCTCACGCACAGCGACGCGACGGTACGGAACAAGGCGATCGACCACATGTACGAGTGCATCGAGGTCATGGACGTCACCGGTTCCCGAGACCTGAAGATCTGGCTCGCGGACGGCTCCAACTACCCCGGCCAAGCCGACATGCGCTCCCGCCAGGACTGGCTGCAGGACTCGCTGCGGAAGGTCTACGACCGCCTCGGAGAGGACCAGCGCCTGGTGCTGGAGTACAAGTTCTTCGAGCCGGCGTTCTACCACACGGACGTCCCCGACTGGGGCACCTCCTACGCACACTGCCTGCAGCTCGGCGAGAAGGCCCTCGTCTGCCTCGACACCGGCCACCACGCTCCCGGGACCAACATCGAATTCATCGTCGCCCAGTTGATCCGCCTCGGGAAGCTCGGGTCCTTCGACTTCAACTCGCGCTTCTACGCGGACGACGACCTGATCGTGGGAGCCGCGGATCCGTTCCAGCTGTTCCGCATCATGGCCGAGGTGGTCCGCGGTGGCGGCCTCTCGCCCGAGAGCGGGATCGCCCTCATGCTCGACCAGTGCCACAACCTGGAGGAGAAGATCCCCGGCCAGATCCGCTCCGTGCTCAACGTGCAGGAGATGACGGCGCGGGCCCTGCTCGTCGACCGTGCCGCGCTGACCGCCGCGCAGGAATCCGGCGACGTGCTGGCCGCCAACGCGATCCTGATGGACGCCTTCTACACCGACGTCCGCCCGGGCCTGGCCTCCTGGCGTGAATCGAACGGCCTCCCGGCCGACCCGATGGACGCCTACCGCGCCAGCGGCTACCAGGACCGGATCAACAGCGAGCGACAGGGCGGCCAGCAGGCCGGATGGGGAGCATGACAGTGACGACGACGACAGGGCCCGCGACCGGCGCCACCACGAACCCCACGGTCAATCAGACCGTGCAGGACCTCATCGAGCGCTCCAACCGCCTGGGCTCGGACAAGCGCACCACGAACTACGCCGGCGGCAACACCTCCGCGAAGGGACTGGGCTTCGACCCCGCCACCGGCGAGGACGTGGAACTGCTCTGGGTCAAGGGGTCCGGCGGCGACCTGGGCACCCTGAAGGAATCCGGTCTCGCCGTCCTGCGCCTGGACCGCATGCGGGCGCTGCGCAGCGTCTACCCCGGCGTGGAGCGTGAGGACGAGATGGTCGCGGCCTTCGACTACACGCTGCACGGCAAGGGCGGTGCCGCACCGTCGATCGACACCGCGATGCACGGCCTCGTCGACGCCGCGCACGTGGACCATCTGCACCCGGACTCGGGCATCGCCATCGCCACCGCGGCCGACGGCGAGGCACTGACCACCACGATCTTCGGGCCGAAGGTCGTCTGGGTGCCCTGGCGCCGGCCCGGTTTCCAGCTCGGACTCGACATCGCCGCCATCAAGGACGCCAACCCCGAGGCCATCGGCACGATCCTCGGCGGGCACGGCATCACGGCCTGGGGCGAGACCTCGGCCGAGGCGGAGGCGAACTCGCTCTGGATCATCGAGACCGCCGAGCGCTACATCGCCGAGCACGGCGCGGCCGAGCCCTTCGGGCCCGCCCTCGAGGGCTACGCCCCGCTGCCGGACGAGGAGCGCCGGGCCAAGGCCGCCGCCCTCGCACCGACCATCCGCGGACTCGCCTCCACCGACAAGGCCCAAGTGGGACACTTCACCGACGACCCCCGTGTGCTGGAATTCCTCGCCTCCAGCGGGCACCCGCGCCTCGGCGCACTCGGCACGAGCTGCCCGGACCACTTCCTGCGCACCAAGGTCAAGCCGCTCGTGCTCGACCTCCCGGCCGGCGCCGACGTGGAGAGCTGCCTGCTGCGCCTGCGCGAACTGCACACCGAGTACCGGTCGGACTACGCCGCGTACTACGACCGGCACGCGACGCCGGAATCCCCCGCGATGCGCGGCGCGGACCCCGCAATCGTGCTGGTGCCCGGCGTGGGCATGTTCTCGTTCGGCGCCAACAAGCAGACCGCCCGCGTCGCCGGGGAGTTCTACCTCAACGCCATCAACGTGATGCGCGGCGCCGAAGCCATCTCCACCTACTCCCCCATCGAGGAGAGCGAGAAGTTCCGCATCGAGTACTGGGCCCTCGAGGAGGCCAAGCTCGCGCGGATGCCCAAGCCCAAGTCCCATGCGGGACGCATCGCCCTGGTGACGGGAGCGGCGTCGGGCATCGGCAAGGCCATCGCCACGCGCCTGGCCGCCGAGGGTGCGTGCGTTGTGATCGCGGACCTGAACATCGACAGCGCGGGCGCGGTGGCCGAGGAACTCGGCGGCCCCGACGTCGCCATCGGCGTCCAGGCCGACGTCACCGACCCCGCCCAGGTGCTCCAGGCCGTGCAGGCCGCCGTGCTGGCCTTCGGCGGACTGGACCTCGTGGTCAACAACGCCGGACTGTCCATCTCCAAGCCGCTGCTCGAGACCACCGAGAAGGACTGGGACCTGCAGCACAACGTCATGGCGAAGGGCTCCTTCCTCATGTCGCAGGCCGCCGCGAAGGTGCTGATCGAGCAGGACATGGGCGGGGACATCATCTACATCTCCTCCAAGAACTCCGTGTTCGCCGGCCCCAACAACATCGCCTACAGCGCCACGAAGGCGGACCAGGCGCACCAGGTTCGCCTCCTCGCCGCCGAACTCGGCGAATACGGCGTCCGCGTCAACGGCATCAACCCCGACGGAGTGGTCCGCGGCTCCGGGATCTTCGCCGGCGGCTGGGGTGCCAAGCGCGCCGCGGTCTACGGCGTCGAGGAGGACAAGCTGGGCGAGTACTACGCCCAGCGCACCCTGCTCAAGCGCGAGGTGCTGCCGGAGAACGTCGCCAACGCGGTCGCCGTCCTGACCTCGGCCGAACTCTCGCACACCACGGGCCTGCACATCCCCGTGGACGCGGGCGTCGCCGCCGCGTTCCTGCGCTGACATGGCCGGGAGTCGGAGCGGGACCTCGGCGCAGGCGTTCGCCGCCGTCGACATCGGGGCGTCCTCCGGGCGCGTGATCCTCGGCACCATGACGGACGCGGGACCCGAACTCGTCACGGTGCACCGCTTCCCCAACGGGGTGCAGTTCCTCGGGGGCGCGCTGCGCTGGGACGTCGAGGCACTGTTCGCCGAGGTCCTGACCGGCCTCACTGCCGCGGCGGCTGCCGCGGCAGCGGCCGGGACCACGGTGACCAGCATCGGGATCGACACCTGGGCCGTGGACTACGGGCTCGTGGACGACACCGGAGCGCTCCGGCACCTGCCGTTCAGCTACCGCGACGGACGCACCGAGGCGACCATCGGCGTCGTGCACGCGGCGCTGCCGCCGGAGCGGCTCTACGCCCGCACAGGACTGCAGTTCCTGCCGTTCAACACCCTCTACCAGCTGGCTGCGGAGCGGTCCCTGTCCGGGGTCCAGGCCCTGCTGATCCCGGACCTGCTGGCCTACCGGCTCACCGGCGAGCGCCGCACCGAGGCCACGAACGCCTCCACCACCGGCCTGCTCGACGCCGCGACGGGCACGTGGGCCCAGGACCTCCTCGAAGCGCTCGGACTGCCGGCCGACCTCTTCCCGCCGCTCGTGGAGCCCGGGAGCGTGGTCGGGCACCTGCTGCCCGCCATCGCTGCGGGAACAGGGCTGCCGGAGACCACCGCCGTCGTCGCCGTCGGGTCCCACGACACCGCGTCGGCGGTGGCCGCGGTGCCGGCCGGGTCGACCCGTTTCGCCTACATCTCCTCCGGGACCTGGTCGCTCGTCGGCGTCGAGCTCGACACGCCCATCCTCGGTGACGGGAGCCGTGCGGCGAACTTCACCAACGAGCGTGGTGTGGACGGCACCATCCGGTACCTGCGCAACACCGGCGGCCTCTGGCTCCTGCAGGAGTGCCTGCGCGAGTGGAGCGTCGAGGGGCCGGAGCCGGACCTCCTCGGACTGCTCGCCGCCGCAGGGGAGCTGCCCGCGGGCGGGCCCGTGATCGACGCCGACAGCAACGACTTCCTCGCGCCGGACCGGATGCCGGCTCGCATCCGGCGGGCCGCGGAGGCCGCCGGCCATGCTGCGCCGTCGTCCCGGGCGGCCGTGGTGCGGTGCATCCTGGACAGTCTCGCGGAGGCCTACGCCCGCACGCTCCGGGACGCCGTCCGGCTGTCCGGACATGCCATCGACGTCATCCACGTGGTGGGTGGTGGGTCGCAGAACGCCCTGCTGTGCCAACTGACCGCGGACCGGACCGGGCTGCCGGTCCTCGCAGGTCCCGTGGAGGCGACGGCGCTCGGCAATGTCCTCGTCCAGGCGCGGGCAGCCGGTCTGGTCGCCGCCGGCCCGGGACTCGCCGGGATCAGGGAGGCGGCGCGCGCCGCGGCCCGCACGGTGCGCTACGAGCCCGCGGACCTCGCGGCGCTGTCCCCGGCGGGGTAGCCGGACGGCGGCGGGAACCTCACATCCGGCCGAAGACGGAACGGATGATGGCGAACACGCCGTAGCAGACGAGTCCGATCGCGATCACCGTCAGGACGTGGACACCGAACGGGTGGTACTGGAGCGCCTTCAGGCTGCCATCCAGTCCGGTCGATTCCTGCGGATCGCGGTTCAGCCCCGCAATGACGAAGAGCCCTCCGACGAGGAGCAGAGCGAGTCCCTTGGCCACGTGCCCCACGACGCCGAGGAGGTCGATCAGCCGTCCGCGGGTGGTGTCCTCGAAAGTGCGCAGCTCCGGCCGGAAGCCGCGTCGGATCCCCTTGACGACGAAGTGCGCGCCGATGCCCAGGACGACCGCTGCGGCCACGAACACGAGCACCACACCGGGGCCCGAGGACAGGAGGGACCGCGTGAAGTCGACCGTCGACTCGGAGGAGTCCGGGCCGTCGCCGAGTCCGAACCGCGCGAAGGTCCCCGCCATGGACCCGTAGATGACCACGAGAGCACCCGACGAGATGTGCTTCCCGATCCGCTCGCCCGTCGGCAGGTGCCGCGCGCGCAGGGTGGCCTCGCTGAGCTGCCACAGCGCGAGGCCGGCACAACCGACCGCGCAGATCCACATGATCGGCGTACCGAGTGGTCCCTCGGCGACCTCCTCGAGCGCGCCGGTCGGCTCGGCCTCGCCGTTGCCGCCGAAGGCGAGGCGCAGTGCGATGACGCCGATCAGGATGTGCACCACGGCGAGTGCCGCGAAGCCGAGTCGTGCCGCGACGTCGAGCGCACGCGTGTCGGACACCTGCTCGACCGCGTCGGCCGCCCGGGCGGTGCGTCCCCGCCCCTCGGCGCGACGGTCCGTCGTCACAGCTCCGTCCTTCCGTGCTCGCGCTGTCATGCCGCCCTGCGGGAGGCCAGCCGTGATGGTTGCTCCAAGCATAGGAGAACGGACCGGGCGGGCGATCGGCGGTACCCGGTGTGCCTCGGCCGTGACCCGGCGGGATGTACGGGCGCGGCGCCCTTGAGGCGGGGCCCCCGAGGCGGCACACTGGACAAGCCAGTCCCACCCGGCACGACAGCGCGCACGATGGTCTCTCAACAACTCCTCGGTCAGTCGACAGCGCTGCCTCGACGACTTGGAGCAAGCATGTTGAACGACGACGTCGTGACAGAGGGCGGCTCGCTGCGCCTCGCGCAGGAGCGTGACCTGATCACCGTCCTCGAGGAGGTCGAGATCAGCATCGACCTCGCCGGCGCGATCGCGGAAGCCACCCAGGTCAAGGCCGTCGCGGAGTCGCTGGGGAGGTCCGACGTCGCCTTCTGGGCCGAAGTCACGGCACTCGACGCGCTGGCCCGCTCGAAGGGTTCTCCCGACGCGATGAGCCGGGGCAAGATCATCCTCGACTGGGCGACGCTGCAGGGCGATGCCCGCCTGGCCAGCCGGTGCCATGCGCTCCTCGCGATGATGAACCTGATCGCCGGCTACTCGGGTGCGGGGGCCGAACACGCCACCATCGCGGTCACTCTCCTCGACGGCACCGAGCAGCCGCGCCTGCTGGCGAAGATGCTGACCCGCCAGGCCCTCGGACTCCTCGCCGCGGGACTGCTGGAGCAGGGTTTCGACGTCTCCCGGCGGGCCCTCGCCCTGGCCGAACAGCTGGACGACCAGGAGCTGCTCTCCCGGCTCGCCTCCAATGCCTTCCATTCGGCGCTCGACGAGCTCATGCCGGATGAGGCCCGCTTCTGGCTGCAGCGGCTCGAGGGAGTCATCGCCGCATCGCCGGACCTGGAGGCGGAACTGAGCGACGTCCTCGCGCGCGGGCACCTCGCCGCCGGCCGCCCGGTGGAGGCCCTCGCCGTCCTGGAGCGGTCCGGTGACATCGGTCCGGCCGATGCCCAGCCCGAGACCCGGGCAGGCCGGATGCTCCTGCTCGCGCAGGCCCACCACGGGCTGGGGAACCTTCCCGCAGCGATCGACGCGCTGGACGAGGCCGACCGGATCACCGTGCACCATGCACTCGAGGAGGTCGCGTCCATGGTCCTCGAGGAGCGCGCCTCCGTTGCCGCGTCCAGCGGGAACCACCAGCTCGCCTACGAACTCCACCGCACGTTCCACCAGGCCGCACGGACCCGCTGGATCGAGACGCGGCGCTCGCAGGTGGACCACCTCTTCGCGGAGCAGAACGTCATCGCGGCGCTGGAGCGGGCCGAGCAGGCAGAGGCCGCGGTCGCCATCGACCCGCTCACCAAGGTACGGAACCGGCGGTGGGTCGAGGACTCCCTGCCCGACGTCGTCCGCGCCTGGCAGACCGGCGGCCCGTGGACGGGGTCCCTGGCCATCCTGGACCTGGACCACTTCAAGCAGGTCAACGACCGTTTCGGGCACCACGCGGGCGACGACGTCCTGGTCGCCGTCGCGGGGTGTCTGCAGGAGTGCCGGGGCGTCCGTGATGTCGCGCGCATTGGCGGCGAGGAGTTCCTGCTGGTCCTGCAGCAGCACGCCGACCAGGAGCAGGTGGCCCGGGACGTCCTGTCCGCCGTCCGCGCCCTGCGCTGGCCGCACGTCGATCCCGAACTGCGCCTCACGGCGAGCATCGGCTTCGCGGGGTGCGAGCAGGGGCCGGTGGCAGCCCTCCTGCGCGAGGCGGACCGCCACCTCTACCGTGCCAAGCGGGCCGGCCGGAACCGCGCCGAGGGCCCCTGGTAGTCGCTTCAGGACTGCCGGGAGAGCCACTCACCGAGCGCTGCCCGCACGAGTTCCGCCCCGCGAGTGCCGCCGTAGTTGGCGGCGAAGCGCGGATCGGACACGTACATCTCCCCCAGCCCACGGATGTACTCCGCCGACAGGGACCCGTCGTCCCCGGTCGGCAGGCCGGGCACGCTGGAGAGCCAGGCGACGTGGCGCCGGGCGAGGGCCTGTGCCTCATCCCCCGCCGGGGAGACACCGCGCGCGGCGGCATCGGTCCATCCCGCGTTGAGCGCCGCGACGACGTCACCGAATGCGGCCTTCTCGTCGTCGCTCTTGCCGCGCCACCAGGAGTCACCCTGCTCGTACGCGTCGCGCCCCCATCGCTGCTCGACCTCGTCCCTGTACTGCGTGTGGTCGAATCCGTTGAACATCTTCTCCGGCATCGGTTCTTCTCCCTGTTCGAGGGCCTCCACCGTGGTGAGGACCGCAGTGATCTGCCGGTCGAGCCGTTGCTGCTCGCCGCGGAGGTGGTCGAGGTGGCGGCGCAGGGCGACTGCCGGTGCGTCCGCGGATCCGTCGTCGAGCACGTCGCGGATGACCGGCAGCGGCAGCCCCAGGGACCGCAGCAGCAGGATGCGCTGGAGCCGCACGAGGGTGTCCGCGTCGTAGTACCGGTAGCCGTTGGCCCCCACACGGGACGGTTCGAGCAGCCCGACGTCGCCGTAGTGGCGCAGGGTCCTGCTCGTCGTCCCCGTCAGGCGCGCGACGGTCGTGATCGGATAGTCCACCTGTTCCCGTCCTCCCCCGGGCCCATCGGGCGCCCGTGGGAACAACGGTAGGAGTTGACGCTGCGTCAAGGTCAAGGGCGGCCCGGACAGTTCGTGTGCCCACGCGCGGACGGCCGGCCCACCTCCCGGGGTCGGGCTCCTGCTATCCCTGTCCCGCTGCGCGGATCAGCTGTACCAGAACCACTGCGGCGGGCGCCATGACGCCGGCACCGCATGGGCGTTGAACGTGCCGCACTCGGAGCAGGTGTAGCTGGTGCTCGCGGGGATGAGATCGGTGGAGTGTTCCGCCTGGCGCGCGGGGACGAACTCCTCGAAGATCAGGTAGTCGTCGGTGCGGCATCGGGGGCAGGAGGGTGCTTCGCCCATCTCGAGGGGTGAGAAGGGCGAACTGCTCGTGCGCAGGCTCCGCCCGTGATCGATTGTTGTCATAGGATTCACCGTTTCGGTCTTGCAACCGGCGCTGGGTGCAAGTAGTAAGGGTACTTATAGCTAAAATATAGACGCCGGCTACGCGTTCCGGAAGCACGGAATACGTGCTGGCGAGGAGCTCGTGGATGCCCGCCGGCTGGCACAATGGCCCTATGACGGCCAGGTCCCCGCGCTCCGCAGCGGCATTGTCCCCCGAGAAGGCGGCCCCCCTGCGGCGCGCCCTCGCAGCAAGCGGGGACGTCACCGTCTTCGTCGACGGTACGGCCCACCGGTTGCCGGACGAGGCCCAGGCAGCCGTCGTCGACCTGCTCGCGCGCCTGTCCGACGGCGACGCGGTCCAGGTGACGTCGGTCGCCGAGCTGCTGACCACCTCGCAGGCCGCAGAACTCGCCGGCATCTCGCACAGCTACCTCCGCAAACTCACCGACGCGGGAACCCTCGCGGTGGAGTACCGCGGGTCCCACCGCCGCATCCGCAGGTCCGACGTCGAGGACTGGCTCCGCAGCCAGTTGCGCCGCAGGGAAGCCTCCGCCGCGTCGACCGCTCCACCGGCAGCAGGGGATGCCACGCGAGAATCCGTGGCCGAGCCCGAGGACCTGCCCGCCTGACGGGACGCCGGCCGGATCCGTCTCCGGCCGGTCAGGACTGCTCGAACCGGGGGCGGGACCTCCACCTCCGCGCCTTCAGCGCCAGGTGCAGCTCCAGCCGCACCATCCCGGCGAGCGGGTCGACGCCGATGACCGAACGGATCCTGCTCAGCCGGTTGTAGACGCTGCTGCGATGCAGGTGCAGCTGGGCGGCCACGTCCTGCACCGAGCCGTTCTTGTCATAGAGCAGCTCGAGCACCGGCAGGAGCTCGTCCAGGCGGTCGGCCTCGCTCAACTCGGCGAAATGCACGCTGCCGAGGGCGGGGGCCTGCCAGCCCACGGCGCCGAGGAACTGGTAGACGCCGATGTCGGAGTACGGGCAGACCCTGGCGAGGTTGGGATCCACCGCGCCCGCCTGCACGGCATGCTGCGCCTGCTGGAAAGCCTCTTCGAGGCTGCGTGGATCGGCGGCCGGTTCGCTCAGGCCGAGCACCATCCGGCCCGCGGGCCGGCCCGCCCGCTTGGCCACCTCTGCCCGGTAGCCGTCCAGGACGTGCTCCAGCACGCTGCGTCCGACCTCCGGCGCGCAGAGCAGGACGGAGAAGGCGGCCGCTCCTGCACTGAAGAGGACGGGCGCGACGCCGACGGTCGCCTGGAGTGCGAGCGTGCGGTGGAGGAGGGCTGCCTCGTGGGGGTCGTCGCCGACGCCGTCGGACAGCTCGTGCACCACCGCGAGGCGCCAGGGACCGTGCCCGCCGAGTTCGCGCCACCCCCGCAGCTCGTCGACGGCGCCCGCGACCCCCCGGCACGCCGCGAGGAAGGTCGCCTCCCGCTGCGTACGCCGCGCCGAGGATGCCGTATCGGTCTCGAGGAGCAACTCCGCGAGCCGGTCGATGGTCGGCCGGACCGAGGGGAGGACGGCGAGGATCTCGGCGGCGGGATCGTCGGTGGACTGCTGCTGCACCCAGAGGTAGCCCACCCGGAAGCCCCGCACGAGCAACGGGACGCAGACGCGTCCCAGCATGCCGAGATCGTCGTTGGCGGGGACGGCGACGGCACGCACGGCCTGCGCGATGCCGTGGCGGAGCTGCCACTCGCTGACGTCGGCGGGGACCTTCTTGCTCAGCAGGAAGTTCACGCGGACCCGGTCCGCCGAGGTCTGGTGGCTGCTGTAGGCGAGGAGCACGCCGTCGGGATCCTCGAGGGAGAGGCCGCGGCCGAGCTTCTGAGCGATGGACTCGACGACATCCTCGATGGCCTGGTTCTGCACAGGCCAACACTAGGCGGAAGCGTCACCCGAAGCGACATCTGCCGCCCCGGGACTCGACATCTGTCGATGGCATTCTCTCGCCTCCGTCTGCTAGTGGCCCAGCTCACAATGCGTCACTGCCCGGGATCCCGGGCTCGACGCCGGTTCCGTCCTGGCCCCTCCGCTCCGAGCCGTCGGCCGGGGACCCCGGAACCCGCCCACGGGCCCCGGCGCGGTCCCTATTCTGGACCTACCCCCGTCCGCCCGATCGCACCCGTGGAGAACCCAAATGATCATCGGCGTCCCCAAAGAAGTGAAGAACAACGAGTTCCGTGTAGCCATCACTGCATCCGGCGTGCACGAGTTCCGGGCCCGCGGGCACGTCGTGCTCGTGGAACGCGGCGCCGGGATCGGCTCGAGCATCACCGACGCGGAATACGAGGCCGCCGGCGCGGAACTCGTGGAGGCGGCCGACGACGTCTGGGCACGTGCCGACATGGTGATGAAGGTCAAGGAACCCGTCGCCGCCGAGTACCACCGCTTCCGGAAGGGGCTCATCCTCTTCACCTACCTCCACCTCGCGGCGGAACCGGAACTGACCCGGGCACTCCTCGACGCAGGCGTGACGGCCATCGCCTACGAGACCGTCCAGGACGGTCGGGCCCTCCCCCTGCTCGCACCGATGTCCGAGGTGGCCGGACGCCTGTCCGTGCAGGTGGGAGCCCAGGTGATGACCGCCCCCGCCGGCGGTCCCGGTCTGCTGCTCGGCGGCGTCGCGGGCGTCCGCGCTGCCAAGGTGGTGGTCCTCGGAGCCGGAGTCGCCGGGACCAACGCGACGGCGATGGCCGTGGGCACAGGGGCGGATGTCACCATCCTCGACATCGACATCGCACGTCTGCGCGAGCTCGACGCCCTGTACGCCGGACGCGTCCGGACCGTGGCATCGAACTCCCTCGAGATCGAGAAGTCGGTCCTCGAGGCCGACCTCGTCATCGGCTCCGTCCTCATCCCGGGAGCCCGGGCGCCGAAGCTCGTGACCAATGCGCTCGTGGCCCGCATGAAGCCGGGCAGCGTCCTCGTCGACATCGCCGTGGACCAGGGCGGGTGCTTCGAGGACTCCCGGGTCACCACGCACGAGGACCCCACGTTCACCGTCCACGGCTCGCTCTTCTACTGCGTCGGCAACATGCCGGGCGCCGTGCCGAACACCTCGACCTACGCCCTGACCAACGTGACCCTCCGCTACGCCGTCGCGCTCGCGGACAGGGGGGTCCGGGGGGCCTTCGAGGCCGACGCCGCACTCGCCCGCGGGCTGAACGTCGCCGCCGGCAGGGTGGCCCACCACTCGGTGTCCCAGGCACACGGCCTGGAGCTGGCCGAGGACTGGAGCCGGCTGGTCTAGTCTCCACGACAGGGTTCCGCAGCGCCGGTCCACCCGGCTCGTCCGGGACCACCCGGAAGCCGGCGGGAGCTACCGGCGCCGGGCGGGGAACGACGCGTGGACCTGCTCGATGATCCGCACGACGGCGAGCGCGTCCTCGGCCGCAACCGGTACCGGCCCGCCCTCGATCGCCGCTGCGACGCCCTCGTAGAAGGACGGATAGGCGCCGGGGTCGATCGGGACCGGTTCGAGGTGCCCGTCGCGTCCGAGCAGCCCGTGCGCGCCGGCCTGCACACCGGTCACGGTGCCAGGGGGCATCCCCGCCGCGAGCAGGCCCTCCTGCGGATCCGTCCCGAGGACGGTGAGGCCCGCGTCGTCCCCGGTCACGCGGAAGCGGGAGCGGACCTGCGGCGCGAGCGTCCCGGCGTGCAGGGTACTCGTCACACCACCGAGGTGCTGGAGCACGAGGAAGACCGTGTCGTCCGCCGTTCCGCCCGCCCGGTCGATCCGCAGGTCCGCGAACGCCGGGACGGCGGGGCCGAACAGGATGAGCGCCTGATCGATGAGATGCGGGCCGAGGTCGTAGAGGATTCCCCCGCCGGCACCGGGCCCGGCATCCCGCTTCCACGGCTTGGAGATGGACGGCTTCCAGGACTCCATCGCGGACTCGAAGGTCCGGATCCGGCCCAGCGCCCCCGACTCCACCGTGGACAGCACGGTGAGGTAATCGCCGTCCCACCGACGGTTGGAGAAGGGTACGAGCAGGCGCCCGGCCGCCTGCGCCGCCTCGATCAGGCGCTCGCCGTCGTCCGCGTGCACCACGAAGGGCTTGTCGAGCACCACGTGCAGCCCCCTGCCGAGGGCCGCGGCGGCCAGGGCGGCGTGGGTCGCGTTGGGCGTGCTGATCACGGCCAGGTCCAGGTCCGGCACCGCCGCGAGTGCCTCGTCGAGGCTGCCGATGACGGCGGCGTCGGGGTAGGCGGTGCGGGCGGCCCGCCTGCGGTCCGCGCTGCGGACCACGACGGCGGCGAGCTCGAAGCGGGGATCGTGGGCGATCAGCGGGGCGTGGAAGACCCTGCCACCGTGGCCGAACCCGACCAGCACGGTGCTGATAGCTCCGCGAGCTCCCTGCACCACGCGACCACCGTCCTCTTCTCGCCACCGGACTCGTGGCCGGCGGTGTTCAGTGTACGTGGGCTCCGGCCGGGGGCTGCCCGTGCGGTCCTGACGCCAGCGACGTGACCAGCACCCGCCAGGAGGCCTGGAGCCGGGCCGTGGACATGCCCCTGGACTCCTGCAGATGGAGCAGGAGGCCCGCATTGAGGAACGCGGCCAGCTGGTAGGCGCCGAGCTCCGGATCCGGCGCTCCGATCTGGCGCAGCAGCATGGACAGGTGCAGCCGGACGAGCTGCTGCGTCGGATGCTCCAGGTCCGCACCGCCCTGCTGCTCGGCGGCCCGCAGGATCTGTCCGTCGAAGCGCATCCTCTCGATGCTCGCCTCCCCGAAGGCCACCAGCCGATCGAGGGGGAGGGCCCCCGGGCCCAGCGGTGGCGGCCCCGCCATGAAGGCCTGCTGGAACGAACGGCCCGCATGGTCGGCGAGGGCGTGCATCAGGCCCGCCCTGTTCCCGAACCGGCGGAAGACCGTCCCCTTGCCTACGCCCGCCCGCCGCGCCACGGCGTCCGTGGTCAGCTTGTCCGGACCGCAGGACGCCACGATCTCGGCCGCGGCATCGAGGAGGAGCCTCCGGTTGCGCGCGGCATCGGTCCGTTCTCCGTCGTCTCCCGGAACCCGGAGCAATCCCTCGCCCTGCATCCCGCAACTATAGCGGCGGAATAAAACGGACCACGGTCCGCTTGAACAGGACAGACGCAGTACGCGCTCCTCTTTCGTCTCGACCTCACACCCCTGGGAGAACCGATGTCCACCACGATCCTGACCCTGGTCGGCAGCCTTCGCGAAGGCTCCATCAACCGCCAGCTCGCCGAAGCCGCCGTGGAGCACGCTCCCGATTCCGTCGACGTCGTCACCTTCGACGCCCTGAGCGAGGTCCCCTTCTACAACGAGGACATCGACAACGACGTCGACCGCCCGAAGGCCGCGGACGACCTCCGCGCCGCCGCCGCGGACGCCGACGCCCTGCTGCTCGTCTCCCCCGAGTACAACGGCACCATGCCCGCCGTGCTCAAGAACGCGATCGACTGGCTGTCCCGTCCCTACGGTGCCGGTGCCATCTCGAGCAAGCCCGCCGCCGTCATCGGATCCGCCTTCGGCCAGTACGGCGGAGTCTGGGCCCACGATGAGGCCCGCCGCGCCCTCGGGGTGGCCGGAGCCTCCGTGGTCGACGACGCCAAGCTGTCCATCGGCGGCTCGATCACCCGTTTCGCCGAGCTGCACCCGAAGGACGACAGCGAAGTAGCCGGTCAGGTGAGCGAGATCCTCGCCGCCCTGGCCGGTGCCACCACACCTGTGGCAGCCTGACTCCCGTACGACGCGAAAGACGCCGGCGCACTGCGCCGGCGTCTTTCGTCATTCCTGCCGCTGATCCGTCCCGTCAGTGCCAGAGGTTGTCCGCCCACGCGGCATCACGGAGGTAGTCCCGGGCCGGACCGATCTCCCAGAGCTGGCCCTGCGACTCGAGGACGCCGTCGTTCTGCATCGACTCGACCGCCTCCGAGGAGCACCCGAGGGCCTCCGAGAGATCGGCATCGTCAACGGCTAGCACGATGGTGTTCCTTGCATTCATGGTGCAGTCCTTCGCTCGATGGGTCGTGGCGGGACGGACCCTACTGGGGGTTGCGCGTCCCGTTCATCATGACGACCTGCGGCTTCCAGGTCCGTGCGTACAGTCCCAGTGCGGCCTCTTCGCGGGCCACGAAACCGAGACGATTGAGGGCCATGTGCGCCTGGTAGACCGTGAGGTGCTGGGCACTGCGGCTCACCCGCACCTTGTCGGCGCGGTAGAGGTAGGTATCGAGCGCCCGGTACCAGCGTCGCCGCCAGTTGAGCACCGCTGATTCGGCGGCGGTCGCGGCCATCAGGGCGTGGAATCCCGATGCCTTGGAGGCGACCTGGGCGGTCATCGCCTCACGAACACCGGCGGCACGGGGGCCCACGTCGGCAGTGCAGGTGCGCAGGTGGCTGTCCCAGTAGAAGTCCCACGAAAGCCGCCGCCGGTCGGGCCAGCCCGCCGAACGGGGACCGCGCATCATGCTCTGGGCGGCATCGAACAGGACGAGCGCGCCGAGCGCCGAGCGGCCGTGGATGCGCGGGAAGCGCTGGTTGGCCCAGACAGCGAGTTCGGAGCTGAGCTCGAAGACCTCCTCCGCCAGGTCGAGGCCCTCCACGCCGCCGTACTTGACGAGATTCGCCTCCAGTTGCGGATCCGCCATCTCCTGGCCGCCGGAATAGTAGGTGTTGCCCGCAGGGGACGTGAACTGCTGCCGGACCGCCAGCAGCGGAAGGGTCCGTGCACTGCGGACCTGGAGCGCGCGCTGGAAGGCGCGGAGCCGCTCGAGGACCCGGGGATGGGCATGGATGCTGAGCCTGACCTGGCTGACGACGCCGGTGGATGCATCCTCGCACCGGATGAAGTACCAGCGCTTCGCGCCGAGTGCCTGTGCCTGCGCCACCAGCGGGGTGACCAGCTCTTCGATGATGCCGTCCGCTACATCGAAGCCACCCGTCGAGAGGGAGAGATGCCACCATTGAGTGCTGACTGTCGTTCGTGAGGCGGTTCGAACGGCTGTCACCTGACTCATGGCTCTCTCCTTCAGGGTCTGTGGTCACCCCCGCTGGGGCGGGTTCCGGGTGGGGCCGCCGGGCTCTAGTCCGGGGCTCCCTGTTACTTGGGCCAGTCCCAGCTGCTCGCCGTCGGCTGGCTCTTCGGCCAATCCCAGCTGGCTGCGCCGACGGACTGGCCTGCCGGCACAACAGCCCCCACCAGGATCAACAGGCCTGCCGTTGCGCCGAGTACCTTCTTCATGGCGATCCTTCCTTGCCCGCTGTCCGGGAGGTCGAGCTGTCCGGCACTGCGACTCCGCAGTACCCGTTTCCTTCGGGGAGCCGTCGGGCTTCCCTGTGAACCGGCTCAACCAGAATGTCCGCCGGCGGCAGGTGGTGTCCAGCAGTACGGGTGGCCGTTTGTGGACATGACGCGAAGCGGACTCGGGCGCCCGGACCGGGCGGTCGGCCGGTGCGGTTTCGCGCCGGGATTCCGCGGAAAGACGATGGAATTGTCCTCCTACGGCACGGCGGAATTGCCAGCCGCACCGAACTGTCATTAACTGGACATGTCATGTTTTTCACGACATCGTGATGCTGCCGGCCGCCCGGTGGCCGGGGACGAGGACTGCTCATGCTGGATGCGACGTCGCTCGAGGTCTACCGGTACGCCGTCGGGCATCCCGGCTGGACGCGCGCCGATGCGTCCGAAGCGCTGGGCCTGACCCTGCGCCGCATCGACACGGCCATCGGTGAACTGTCCGGGCGGCGGCTCCTCAGCCCGCAGGCGGGCAACGGGGAGGGATTCGTGGCCGTGTCGCCCGACGTCGCCCTGGCCGATCTCGTCGACGCCGACGAGCGCGCCCTGCAGGACCTGAGGGCCCGGATCAGCGGCCGGCGCCGTGAACTCTCGAGCCTCCTCCCCACGTTCCTCGAAGCACGGAAGAGTGTCCTCGCCAGCACCTCCGTCGAGACTCTCGAGGACCCCCACCTCATCCATCGGGTCCTCATCGACTACGGTCGTGATGTCACGGAGAAGGTCTACATCGCCCAGCCAGGGCAGGGTTCGACGGCGGACGTCCACGAGGAGAGCGTGCGCAAGGACCTGGAGCTGCTGGAGAACGGGGTGCGGCGGCGGACGCTCTACGACACGAGCACGCGTGACCACGTGCCCACCCGCAAGGCCGTCGAGGCCATCGCGGCCGGCGGCGGCGAATTCGGCGTCCTGCCCTTCATCCCCCTGCGCATGCTGATCTTCGACGACAAGCTCGCCCTCGTGGGCCGCCAGCTGACCCGCGACGACAAGGCCGCCCTGGTCATCCGGGACCACAGCCTCATCAACATCTTCACGCACCTGTTCGACATCGCCTGGGAGGTCAGCGAGTCCTTCCTCGCTCCCCAGCAGGTCGAGTCACCGCTCAGCAGCATGCAGCGCTCGATCATCCAGGGCCTGGCCAACGGCCTGTCCGACGAGTCGATCGCCCGCCGCCTGGACATCAACGTGAGGACCTGCCGACGACACATCGCGTGGATGCTCGAGACCCTCCGGGCCGACAGCCGGTTCCAGGCTGCGCTCAAGGCGCGTGAGGCCGGCTGGGTCTGATCGGCACCGGCATCGGCAGCATCGGCGGGGAACGCACCATCGGTCAACAGCTGTTGCCTGACGGTGAACCCGGGCCTAGACTCTGGGCGTGACGTCCTCCAGCGAAGCCTCCGCCGACCTCCTGCCCGCCGAGACCGAAGCCGCCCTCGAACGAGCAGTCGATTCCGCCAACCGCCACGATCAGCTCTTCTCGCTGCGGGCGGCCAACATCAAGCAGTCCGCGGTGCGCGATGTCTTCGACATCTCGATCCGCCCGGGCCTCGTCTCCCTTGCGGGAGGGAGTCCCTACCTGAAGTCCCTGCCGCTCGAGGACCTCGGGCGCACCGCCCAGAAGATCATCGCCGAGCACGGCCTCGAAGCCCTGCAGTACGGCGGCGGGCAGGGGATGACCGAGCTGCGCGAACTGGTCTGCGACGTCATGGCCGCAGAGGGCATCGAAGGCGCCCACCCCGACGACGTCGTGATCACCACGGGCTCGCAGTCGGCGCAGGACGTCGCCGCGAAGGTCTTCTGCAATCCCGGCGACGTGATCCTGTGCGAGGACCCCACCTACGTGGGCGCCCTGAACACGTTCGAGGCCTACGAGGTCGACGTCGTCACCATCCCCATGGACGACGCCGGCCTGATCCCGGACGAGCTCGAGCGCGTCATCACCGAGCTCGAGGCGCAGGGCCGCGCCATCAAACTGCTCTACACCATCCCCAGCTTCAACAACCCGAGCGGCATCACACTGGCTGCCGAGCGTCGCCAGCGCGTCGTCGACATCTGCCGCGCCCACACCATCCTCGTGCTCGAGGACAACCCCTACGGCATGCTCCGGTTCGACGGCGAACCCCTGAAGCCCATGCGCGCCGACAACCCCGACGACGTGATCTACCTCGGCTCCTTCTCGAAGATCTTCGCGCCCGGGGTGCGGCTCGGCTGGGCACTGGTGCCGAAGCACCTCTACCGCCGGTTCTACCTCGCCTGCGAAGCCGTGGTGCTGTGCCCGTCCCCGCTCACGCAGATGCTCGTGACCGCCTACCTCACCGAGTACGACTGGCAGGGACACCTGCGCACCATGCGCAGCCTCTACCGCGAGCGGTGCGACGCCATGCTGGGCGCGCTCGCCGAGGAACTCCCGGAGGGGGTCCACTGGACCAACCCCGACGGCGGGTTCTTCGTCTGGGTCACCCTGCCGGAGGGTATCGACACCTATCCCCTGCTGTACCAGGCGATCGACGCCGGCGTCGTGTTCATCCCCGGAGCCGCATTCACGCCGTCGGACGATCCCTCCAACAAGCTCCGCCTCGCCTTCAGCGCCGTGGCGCCGGAGGACATCGTCGAGGGCGTACGGCGCCTCGCGCCGATCCTGCGCGAGGCGATCGAGGACAACCGACGCTGATGCGGTAGCGCCGGCGTCCGGTCCTTCGACCGCCGCCGGTACGCACGCGGCCGGCCCTCCCGATGCGGGACCGTCAGCGGGGCGGGCGCTTCTGCTGGCGCAGCGTCACCGCGATCGAGATGAGGGCGGCTCCGATCACGAGGATGGACAGCCGCGCCACGGTGCCGAGACCCGGGAAGGCCAGCTGCAGGACGGTCGACGCGAGGAACCCGAGTGCGACGACGAGCAGGAGCCGGCTCAGCGGATAGCGCGCGCGGGGCCGGCGGCCGGGCCCCTCACCGGGTAGCTGCTGGTTCATGAGCCCACCCTAGTCGAGCAGCAGTGCCGGCTCCTCGAGGATGGAGGCGACGTCGGCCATGAACCGTGCGCTCAGGTCGCCGTCGACCACGCGGTGGTCGAAGGACCCTCCGAGCGTGGTGATCCAGCGGGGGATGACCTCGCCGTCGAGGACCCAGGGCTTCTGCTTGATGGTGCCGAACGCGACGATCGCCACCTCCCCCGGGTTGATGATCGGCGTTCCCGTGTCGATGCCGAGGGCACCGATGTTGGTGATCGTCAGCGTGCCGCCCTGCATCTGGGCCGGCTGTGTCCTGCCGGCGCGCGCCGTCGTCGCCAGGTCGTTCAGCGCCAGCGCCAGCTCCTTGAGCGAGAGGTCCTGCGCGTCCTTGATGTTCGGCACCATGAGGCCACGGGGCGTGGCGGCCGCGATCCCGAGGTTCATGAAGTGCTTGACGAGGATCTCGTCATCGGTCCAGGTCGCGTTGACGGAGGGATTGCGTGCCGCGGCCCAGATGACAGCCTTCGCGAGGATCAGCAGCGGCGAGACCTTGATGCCCTCGAAGTCACGCGACGCCTTCAGCCGCTTGACGAACTCCATGGTGCGGGACGCATCGACGTCCACGAAGATACTCACGTGCGGAGCCGTGAAGGCGCTCTGCACCATCGCCCTCGCCGTGGCCTTGCGGACGCCCTTCACCGGGATGCGCTCGATGCGCCCTCCGCCCAGGAGCTTGCGGTCGGCCCAGAAGGACGGGGCGCCGTCCTGTTCGGCGTCGCGCTGGGACTGGTAGCTCATGAGGTCCTGCTTGGTGACCTCGCCCGCCGAACCCGTGGCCGGGACGTCGGCGAGGTTGATGCCGAGGTCGCGCGCGGCCTTGCGGACCGGAGGCTTCGCCAGCACGCGGTTGATCAGCTGGTTGAGCGGATTCGTCCGAGCAGCCGGCTCGGCTTCCGGCCGATCCGGGCTGCCGGCCGGAGGCTCCGGCGGCGCCTGCGGGACGGGTCCCGGTCGTGCGGGGGCCTGCGCGGGGCTGGTCGGCACCGGAAGGCCCGCAGCGGGCGCCTGTGCTTTCCGCGGCCTGCGCTTCACAGCGTCGGCCTTCGGGCCGGTGCCCACGAGGGGACCCGGTGCCGCCTCCGGTGCCGCGGCTCCCGGTCGGTCCGCGTCGGCGCCCGGGCGCGACGGGTGGCCCTGTTCGAGCCCTCCGAGCTCCCCCGGCATGCCGGGTACCGGCACGTCGTCCCCGGCTGCCGATTGCTGGTCGCCGTCGCGCCCTGCCGCGTCCGTACCCGCGCCGGCACCGTCGCGCTGCGGCGCACCGGTGCGCTCTCCGCCGTCGCTCCCGACGCCCGGGCCGGAGGACGCGTCCTCGACCGAGATGATCGGCGTGCCCACCTCGATGGTCTCGCCCTCGGCCACGAGCAGCTCGGACACCGTTCCCGCGTAGGGCGAGGAGAGTTCGACGAGGGACTTCGCGGTCTCGATCTCGCAGATGATGTCGTTGACGGACACCGTGGCGCCGGGGGCCACCTTCCACTGCACGATCTCTGCCTCGGTGAGGCCCTCACCGACGTCGGGCAGGTTGAACGTATTGAGCGTCATGATGGTCCTTCAGTATGCGAAGGCACGGTCGAGTGCCTCGAGGATGCGGTCGATGTCCGGCAGGTACTGCTCCTCCACGCGGGCCACGGGATAGGGCATGTGGAAGCCGCCCACGCGGATGACGGGTGCTTCGAGGGAGAGGAACGCCCGCTCGGAGATCCGTGCGGCGATCTCCCCGCCGATGCCGCCGAACGTGGGGGCCTCGTGCGCGACGACCAGCCGGCCCGTCCGCGTCACCGACTCCGTGACGGTGTCGAAGTCGATCGGCGAGATGGAGCGGAGGTCGATGACCTCGATGCTCCGGCCGTCCTCCTCGGCAGCGGCGGCCGCCGCGAGGGCCACGGGCACCAGCGGCCCGTAGGCGACGACGGTCGCGTCCGTTCCGCGGCGCAGGACCTGGGCGGAGAACGGGTCCGCGGTGGGAGCCGCGGTGTCCACCTCGCCCTTGAGCCAGTAGCGCCGCTTCGGCTCGAAGACGATCACGGGGTCCTCGCAGGTGACGGCCTGCTGGATCATCCAGTAGGCGTCCTGTGCGTTGGACGGCGTGATGATCCGCAGCCCGGCGGTGTGGGCGAAGAGCGCCTCGGGCGACTCGGAGTGGTGCTCGACGCTGCCGATGCCCCCGCCGTAGGGGATCCGGATGACCACGGGCGCGCTGAGCATGCCGTCGCTGCGGGTGCGGAGCTTCGCGAGCTGCGTGGTGATCTGGTTGAAGCCGGGGAAGACGAATCCGTCGAACTGGATCTCGCAGATGGGGCGGTAGCCGCGCAGCGCCAGCCCGATCGCGGTCCCGATGATGCCCGATTCCGCCAGCGGCGAGTCGACGACGCGCAGGGCCCCGAAGTCCTTCTTGAGGCCGTCGGTGACGCGGTACACCCCGCCGAGCTCCCCGATGTCCTCGCCCATGAGCAGGGTCTTCGGGTCGTTCGCGAGCGACGCGCGCAGGCCCTCGTTGATCGCCTTCGCGATGGTCATCGTCGCCATCAGGCGTGCTTCCCTTCATCGGCGAATCCGGCTTCGTACTGCTCGAAGAAGAGCAGCTCCTCCTGGATCAGCGGATGCGGTTCCGCGTACACCGCGGCGAAGCGGTCGGCGAGATCCGGAGCCGTCATGGACAGCACCGCCTCGCGCAGTCCGGTGGCCATGGTGCGGGCCTCGGCGCCGAGGTCCTCGAAGAACGCGTCGTCGGCCATGCCGGTCGAGCGGAGGTAGGCCTCGAGACGGACCAGGGGGTCCCGGGGCTGCCATTCCTGCTCGTCGTGCGACAACCGGTACTTCGTGGGGTCGTCCGCCGTGGTGTGCGCGCTCATGCGGTAGGTGTACGCCTCGATCAGCACCGGCCCCCTGCCGGACCGCGCGTGCTCGAGCGCCCACCGCGTGACCGCTTCGACGGCGACGACGTCGTTGCCGTCGACCCGGATGCCCGGGAACCCGTAGCCCTCGGCCCGCTGCGCGAGGGGCACCCGGGTCTGGACCGTCGAGGGGACGGAGATGGCCCACTGGTTGTTCTGGCAGAAGAACACCACGGGCGCGTCGAAGGACGCGGCGAACACCATGGATTCGTGGATATCTCCCTCGGAGCTCGCGCCGTCGCCGAAGTAGGCGATCGAGGCCGCGGGCGGGAGGGAGGGGTCGGCCAGCTGGTCGCGCTGCATCCCCATCGCGTAGCCGACGGCGTGCAGGGACTGCGCCGCCAGCACCAGCGTGTAGAGGTGGAAGTTCCGCTCCCGGGGGTCCCAGCCGCCGTTGGTCACCCCCCGGAACAGGCGGAGGATCTCGGCGAGTTCGACGCCGCGGGTGAGGGCGACGCCGTGCTCCCGGTAGGTGGGGAAGGCGTAGTCCTGCGGCTCGAGGGCACGGCCGGAGCCGATCTGTGCGGCTTCCTGGCCTGTGAGCGGCACCCAGAGGGCCAACTGGCCCTGGCGCTGCAGCGCCGTCGACTCCTGGTCGAAGCGCCGGATCAGGAACATGTCGCGGTACAGGGACCGCAGGTGGTCGGGGTCGAACGTCGAGAGGTAGGGGGAGAAGTCGACCGGACGGCCGGCGACCTCTGCGCTCAGTCCTGCCGCCATGGTGCCGTCGGCCGCGAGGACCTGGAGCATGTCGATGCCCGGCTCCCGCCGGCTGTCCGCCTCCGCGGGATGCGCAGCCCGCACGACTTCCTCGACCTCGAACTCCGCTGTCGGCAATCGGTTGCCGTTCATACTGCTCCTTACCCGACGCTGTACATTCCTCAATGAGAATGTATGTAGCAAGTCATACATCGGAGAACATATCTTCCGACGACATACTGACCAAGACTAGTCAGCACGTGCCCTCGGGCCTATTTAAGACGACCTCAACCGGCAGCGGGTCGATGCGTGTAGCCTCTGCACAGTTCCAGGAACCGCGTGTTCGCGGCCTCCTCGCCGATGGACACCCGCACTCCCTCCGAGCCGAAGGCACGCACCGACAATGCCTGCTCGCCGGCCTTCGCGGCGAAATCCTGCGCGTGCTCGCCGAGCGCCAGCCACACGAAATTGCCCTCGGCCTCGGGGATGCTCCACCCCAGCCCGCGGAGCCCGTCGACCACGCGGTCGCGTTCGTCCACGATGGACTGCACGCGCGCCTCGACCTCGTCGATGTGGCGCAGCGAGGTCACGGCGGCGTGCTCGGCGATCTGGGAGACGGCGAACGGGACGGCGCTGACCCTCAGGTGCTCGGTGAGCGCCTGCTGCGAGACGGAGTAGCCGACCCGCAGGCCTGCCAGGCCGTGTGCCTTGGAGAACGTCCGGAGCACGATGACGTTCGGGTGGTCCCGGTAGAGGGCGATCCCGTCGACCGCGTCCGGGCGCCGCACGAACTCCTGGTACGCCTCGTCGATGACGACCACGATGTGCGCGGGGACCTTCCCCAGGAAATCGACCACGTCCTGGCGCGTCAGGATGGGCCCGGTGGGGTTGTTCGGCGTGCACAGCAGGATGACGCGGGTGCGGTCCGTGACGGCGGCAGCCATCGCGTCGAGGTCGTGCGTGCCGTCCGCCCGGACCGGCACCTGGACGCCGGCTGCTCCGGCGAGCCCCACGCTGATGGGATAGGCCTCGAAGGAACGCCAGGCGTACACCACCTCGTCGGGGGCGTCGAAGTCGTTCTGGCCGGCGAAGGTCGCGAGGATCTGGTTGAGGGCGCCCAGGCTGCCCGCCCCGGTCACGATGTCGGTGGCGGGAACGCCCAGATAGCCGGCCAGCTCGGTCCGGAGGGCCGTGGTCAGCGGATCCGGGTAGCGGTTGATCGCGGTCTCGGAGGCGATCGCCTCGAGCACGGCGGGCAGGGGCGGCAGCGGGTTCTCGTTCGACGAGAGCTTGAAGCTCTCCATCCCCTCGACGACGACGGGGGGTTTCCCGGCCGCGTAGCGGGGAAGCTGTCCGAGGACGCTTCGGGGATGGACGGCGGCCGGCGCGCGGTCCGCAGCGGACAGGTCATCGGAGGGCGTTGCCGGCAGGTCATCGATCGACGTCATGGAGACAGCCTAGACCGGGTGCCTGCGCCCCGCGCGGGACCTGGGAGGCTTCGCCGGTCCGGGACGCCGGGCCGCCGTGAAGGACGACCGGCCGGCCGTCCCTGCGGCGCCGGCGGTGGCGAGCAGGGCCGCGGCGGGGACCAGGGAGGGTGCGTCACTCGAATCCACGAACCGCGCCCCCGCCGCGTAGTTCTCCAGTTTGTGCGCCGGGCCGAGGCCCCAGGGTTCGGAGGAGCCGTCGTCCCGACGGGTCAGGGCCGGCACCGGATTGCCGAGCGTCACGGTGGTGCGGTGGCGGCCCTCCTCGTTCGCCGTCATGTCGAGCTCGGGCACGGCATCCGCGCGGTGCTCGAGGTGGAGGTACTCGCTGTCGCCGGATGCATGCCATCCCGTGGGAGAGCCCGCCGTCAGGACGAGCTGGACGTCGTAGCGTCGGTCCACCGCCCCCGGCCCGGCCAGGTTCACGGCGTGGAGCCCGCCCTGGCTGTAGCCCGCGATGATCAGGGCATCGCCCGACGCCGCGCCCGCCCGGTCGAGCGCTTCCAGGACGGCCGCCTCGGTGAAGCGGCTGTCCTCTGCCAGGGCTTCCGCGATGCCTCCTTCATCGAAGGGATTGCTGCCGGCGGCACCTTCGGCCGTTCCCACCTGTGTTCCCGGCAGGACGACGACGTACACCGGCCGGTCCTCCGTGCCGGCACGGAGCACCTCGAACGTCCCGGGTTGCTCGGCCTCGACGGCTGCCATCCGGTCGATGATTCCTTCCACGGTCCCGTCGAAGGGGACGGTGTCGCCGACCGCCCCGGCGCGCAGCGAGATGGGGCCGACCTCCAGCAGGTCCGCGTCGATGGCCGAGCGTGCCGCAGCCCGTGCCGCTGCCCCGCTCCCGACCCGGACGGCTTCGAGGGCCGCGACGGCAGCTCGGTCCGCGACGGCATAGGCGGTCAGGCTCGCCCGGAGCCGTTCCTCGGTCGAGGCCAGGGCGCGGCCGTTGTCCGTCGCGGCGGTCCACGCTGCGTCGAGGGAGGCGAGCGCGTTCCCGTAGTGGTGGCCCGCCAGGCTTCCGAGAGGCTGGAGGTGCAGGACCGACCGGGGGAGCTCGCTGACATCCCACCGGAGGTAGCCGAGAGCCATGGCCACGTCCCCTGTATCCGTGGCGAGCAGCGACAGGATCCGCGCAGCCTCCTCGAGCTCCTCCCACTGGAACCGGATCCCGCCGACACCGCCCCGGACGGTCAGCGGGCCGTCGTTACCCTCGACGGGACGGAGCGCGCCGGTCACTGCCCCGCCTGATGGCGGAGCATCTCTGCGTCGCGGACCAGCCGCCCGCACTCACGGAGGTCAGCGGCTGCAGACTCGAGCAGGTCGATCGTGCGGGACAGCTCAAGGCAGCGCTCGGACAGGTAGGACCTGAAATTCCTCCCCGCCGGGGATTCCCAGGACAACAGGCTGACGGCCAGCGCATGCCGACGGATCTCTCCCAGGTCTGCCGCGTGCCGCCGCAGGGCGCCCTCCATCGCGGGAATGTCCGAGCCGGCTGTCACCGGTCCGCCTCGCGTGCCCGCCTCCGGCCGACCGTCCATCGGAGTCCCCTCCCGTCACCGTGCCCCTGCGGTACGCCCAACGCTAGGAGCGCGCCGTGGCGGCATCGGAGCGCCGTTCCGGTATGTGGACAGCGGGGTGAGGACCGCGGCCCGCTCCGTGAAAGAATGGCGCAATGGCTGACTCCGCGCTCTCCCGGGTTGAATTCGCTGCACTGTCCCGAGGGGAGGGGACGTCCCTGACCCTCGGCCCACTCGACGGCCGGTACCGCGAGGCGGTCGCTCCCCTGATCGACTTCCTCTCGGAGGCGGCACTCAACCGCGACCGGGTCCACGTCGAGGTCGAATGGCTGATCCACCTGACCCGCCGGTCCGTGCTGCCCGGGACCGAGCCGCTGGGCGAGGAGCAGGAGGCCCGGCTCCGGGCCATCGTCACGTCCTTCGACGCCGACTCGGTCGCCGAACTCGGCGAGATCGAGGCCGTCACCGTCCACGACGTCAAGGCCGTGGAGTACTTCATCGGGCGGCGGCTCGAAGGGATCGGCATCGGGCACCTGAAGCCCCTCGTCCACTTCGGCTGCACCTCCGAGGACATCAACAACCTCTCGTACGCCCTCGGCATCAAGGGCGCGGTCCTCGACATCTGGCTTCCCGCCGCACGGAGCCTCGTCGCGTCCGTCGCGGACCTGGCGCGGACCTCGAGGGACACCCCGATGCTCTCCCGGACGCACGGCCAGCCCGCCACGCCCACCACCCTGGGCAAGGAGATGGCCGTCGTCGCGCACCGGTTGACCCGCCAGCTCGACCGCATCGCCGCGACGGAGTTCCTCGGCAAGATCAACGGTGCCACCGGCACCTACGCGGCGCACTACGCCTCCGTCCCCCAGGCGGACTGGCAGGACGTCTCCCGGTCCTTCGTGGAGGGACTCGGACTCGACTGGAACCCCCTGACCACGCAGATCGAGTCCCACGACTGGCAGGCGGAGCTCTACTCGGACGTCGCGCGCTTCAACCGGATCCTGCACAACTTCTGCACCGACGTCTGGAGCTACATCTCCATCGGCTACTTCGCCCAGGTCCCGGTGGCCGGAGCGACGGGCTCCTCGACCATGCCCCACAAGGTCAACCCGATCCGCTTCGAGAACGCCGAAGCCAACCTGGAGATTTCCTCGGCCCTGCTCGACGTCCTGGCGTCGACCCTCGTGACCTCGCGGTGGCAGCGGGACCTCACGGATTCCTCGAGCCAGCGCAACATCGGCGTGGCGCTCGGACACTCCCTGCTCGCCATCTCGAACGTCGCCAAGGGCCTCGCCCGCCTCGATGTGGCCGAGGACGTCCTCGCGGCGGACCTCGACGGGAACTGGGAAGTCCTCGGCGAGGCCGTGCAGATGGTCATGCGGGCAGAGGCGATCGCGGGTGTCCAGGGGCTCGACGATCCGTACGAGCGGCTCAAGGAGCTCACCCGCGGGCACCGGGTGGACGCCGGGCGCATGCGGGAATTCGTCAGCGGCCTCGGACTGAGCGAGGACGCCGAGCAGCGGCTCCTGGAGCTCTCCCCCGCCCTCTACACCGGCATCGCCTCCGACCTCGTGGACCATCTGGGCTGACCGACGCCGGCGCAGGAGCCGGGCAGCAGTTCCGATCCACGCGCCCCACCGGGAAGGCTCCATGCCAAGCACACCAGCACCACTGATCCGGGCCGACCGGACACTGCTCCATGTCATGAGCTTCAACATCCGGTACGACCGCCCCGCGTCCGAGCCGGGCGAGGTGGACTACTGGCCGGACAGGATCGCCCCGCTGCAGGACCTGCTGCGCCGGGAGGTCCCGTCGGTCCTCGGGGTGCAGGAAGCCCTCCACCACCAGCTGGTGGTCATCGAGGCCGCCCTGCCTCCGCACTACCGCCGGATCGGCGTGGGCCGCGAGGGCGGTAGCCGCGGGGAGTACTCGGCGATCTTCTACGACGCCTCGCGGCTGCAGCTCATCGAGTGGGACCAGTTCTGGCTCTCCGACACCCCGCGGCTGATCGGCTCGTGCACGTGGGGAAACGGTGTCACGCGCATCGTCACCTGGGGGCGGTTCCATGATGCCGTGGCGGACCGCGAGGTCCTCCTGGTCAACACGCACTTCGACCACGAGTCCGACTCCGCGCGGGTGCGCAGCGCCGCCGCCGTGCTGGACCTCGTGACCTTCTTCCGCCCACGGCTGCCCACCATCGTGCTGGGGGACTTCAATTCCGACGCCGGCTCGTCCCCCGCGTACCGGAGCTTCCTCCAGTCCGGTGTCCTGGGCGACGCCTGGGTCCTGGCGGACGAGCACCTCACCCCCGCGTACGGGACGGTCCCGCGCTACGGGCACCCGGTGGAGGGCGGCCGCCGCGTCGACTGGATCCTGACGACGCCGGACGTGCTGGTGCGCCAGGCCGCCGTCAACACGTCGACGCTGGACGGCACGTTCGCCAGCGACCATCTGCCCGTCCAGGCCCTCGTGGACATACCCCGCCGCCGGACGCCGACCGTCTCCTCCACCGCCGCGATCCTCTAGCACGCCGGCACCTCCCACGGCGGCCCGTCGTGTCCTTGACGCCTCCTCCCCGGGAACAGGACGCTGATGGGATGGAGTGGTGGACCGACGTCCTGACCGCCGAGGACTACGAGGTGGGCCGGCAGATCGTGCAGCGCGGGGTCGCGGCGGTATACCTCGTGGCGTTCCTGTCCGCGGTGGCGCAGTTCCCCGCGCTCCTCGGCGAGAAGGGCCTCCTGCCCGTGCCGGCGTTCCTCGAACGCGCCGGCCCCTCGCTCTTCCACCGGCGCTACTCCGACCGCCTGCTGCTCGCCGTCGCCTGGGCCGGCGCCGCCGTCTCGGCCCTGCTCGTGGTCGGACTCCCGCAGGCCGGTCCGCCGTGGGTGCCCCTGGTGGCGTTCCTCGTGATCTGGTGGCTCTACACCTCGATCGTGAACGTGGGCCAGACGTTCTACGGCTTCGGGTGGGAGAGCCTCCTGCTCGAGGCAGGTTTCCTCGTCGCGTTCCTCGGATCGGACGAGGTGGCTCCGCCCTTCCTCGTGCTGCTGATGATCCGCTACCTCGTGTTCCGCCTCGAGTTCGGCGCGGGCATGATCAAGATGCGCGGCGACCGTTCGTGGCGCGACCTCACGGCGCTGTACTACCACCACGAGACCCAGCCCATGCCGAACCCGGCCAGCCGGTTCTTCCACCTCCTGCCGAAGCCGCTGCACCGCATCGAGGTGGCGGGGAACCACGTCACCCAGCTCGCGGTACCGTTCCTCCTCTTCGCCCCGCAGCCCGTCGCGGGATTCGCCGCACTCGTCATGATCCTCACGCAGGGCTGGCTCGTGGTCTCGGGCAACTTCGCCTGGCTCAACACCCTGACCATCATCCTGGCGTTCGCGGCCGTGCCCGATTCCTTCTACGCGGCGGTGATCCCCGCCGTCGATCCCGCCGGCTCCTACCAGCCGACTCCGCTCTGGTTCACGATCGTCGTCGTACTCGCCATGCTCCTGCTCGCCTATCTGAGCCGGCAGGCCCTCGCGAACCTGTTCGCCCGGAACCAGCTCATGAACGCCAGCTTCAACAGGTGGCACCTCGGCAACACGTACGGGGCGTTCGGGAGCGTCACGAAGGTGCGCTACGAGGTGATCGTGGAGGGGACGGTCGACGAGGTGGGACCGGAGGCACAGTGGCTCGAGTACGAGTTCAAGGGCAAGCCCGGGGACCCGTCACGCATGCCACGGCAGTTCGCGCCCTACCACCTGCGCCTGGACTGGATGATGTGGTTCCTCGCGCTCGGCTCGGAGCGCGGCTGGTTCACCCCGTTCCTCGTCAAGCTCCTGCAGGCGGATCCGCTGATCCTGAAGCTGCTGCGCAAGGACCCGTTCGACGGCGCGCGCCCCCGCTACGTGCGGGCACGGATCTTTCTCTACCGCTTCTCCACGCGGGCCGAGAAGCGTGCGACGGGTCTGTGGTGGATCCGCGAGCCGCAGGGCGTCCTGGTCCACCCGGCCTCACTGCGCGCCGAGGTCTCCTGAGGCCGGGCGCCACTCGACTCCCCCTCCGCCGAGCAGGAGGAGCCGCTTCTCCTGGGCATCCCAGCGACGTACGGGCCCGGTGGAGAGACGTGCCGGCGGACGGTTCCGCAGGACGCCGAGGGCAGCGGCCAGTTGCTCGGCGGTGAGCCCGTGCGCCAGCGTGATGTGCGGCGTCCATGCGCCCGGTACCGTCGTGGGCACGGCATCGGCGACGCCGTCGAGCACGGACCACACGCGCCGGTGCAGGGCGGCCAGGGCGTCGTCCGCGACGACGTGCCGGGCGAGCACGTACTTCCGCCGGGTGGGGAAGACCAGCAGTCCCGCCGTCGTGAGTCCGAGCGCGTCCCCATCCGCGACGGCGGCGAGGTCGTCGTCGTACCGGCCGTCGATCCGCGAGGCGGCCGCGAGCGTGATGTGCGGGCTGTTGCTCGACGACGGGTGGCGGGACTGGTTGGGCAGGTCCCCTGCCTCCAGTGCCGCCCAGTCCTCGAGCAGGAAGAGGTCCGACGCCGGGTCCAGCAGGAGTTCGACGCTATCGGCCATGGCGGTCGCTCCCCCCTGCCGGGACCGGCTGCGGATCCCGGAAGGGCACCGCGGTCAGCGCGGCGGTCGCCGGAAGTCGCCGACGCCCTCGGAGCCGTCCACTTCGGTGGCGCCCGTGCGCGGGTTGCGCTGCGGCCGCTGGTAGGCGAGCTCCCCGCCGTTCCGTCCGCCGAAGGGCCGGCCGTGGTCCGCGTACTCCTCCCGGAAGAACGCCAGCGCCCAGTCGCCGAGCCGGATGCGGGCACCCGTCCGGAGGACGGACTCCTCCCTCCCGTTGACGCTCCCCGTGATGGCGCCGTGCGGCACCAGCACGTACTCGTCGTCGTCCGTGTGGCGGATCTCGGCATGCAGGTCGTCGAGGCCGCTCAGGTTGAGCATCGCCCCGGCTCCGCTGCCGATGGTGGTGCGCTCCTCGACGAGGGCGAACTCCCGCGGCACCTGTCCGTTCCACGCGTCGGAGTTCTGCACGAAGATCAGTCGTGGCCGGCCGCCGCCGTGCTCGTAGTGCGTCGTCGTGATGGTCCGGCGGATGCGGCGGTTCACGGTCGGGACGAGCGGGAACGGAGTGGACGGCGGAAGGAGCGACGGCGCATCGCTCTTGTCGAGTGCGCGGCGGCCGACGCCGAGCAGGGGCGCAAGGGTCCCCGGGGAACCGAGCCGGATGTGCGGCGAGCGCGTCACGAGCCGCTGGGCCATGGAGGTCCGCACCGCGCCGATGCTGACCAGGAGGCCCTTCGGGCTGCTGACGGACACCGAGAGGCCGCGGGCCGCCAGCTGCTTCGCGGCAGCACGGACCTGCCCGACGCTGGGGAGGTTGGTGCCCCGGAAGGACGCCGGATCGTCGAGGAAGATCTCCACCGCGGTCCCTGCGGCCTTCACGGTGCCGCTCAGCCCTGTTTCCGGCTTGCCGTCCGCAGCCGGTTCCCCGAGCGAGAAATCGATGTCGATGTCGAGCCTGAGTGTGGCCATGTCGCTGGTGACGCGTCAGCCCGCGTAGGGATCTGATCCGCCGGCGGCGTTGTCACTCGTGGTGATGCGCAGGGTGCCGTTGAACTTCCAGGTGGCGCGGGGAGCATCCGGGCCGATGTCGCGCGGGACCTCGATGGTCATGTCCTGCAGCGTGTAGTTGATCGCCGCGCCCCTGCCGGTCAGGTAGGACCACATCTCCTCCGCGAGGTCGGTCCAGTCGCGGATGGTGTGGGATTCGCCGGCGGTCGAGGTGTTCTCAGTCATGTCGATTCCTTCGTGGGTGATTCAACAATGACAGACGTCCTCTAACCCGTCTGACTTAGGTACTGGCCACCTTAGCCGAGGCCCGCGGCTACCGGAACCCGTCCGCGGCGGACGGGTCCCGGTCGGCGGTCACCACTTCGGGTGCACGGTGGCCCGGAAGTGGCGGTCGTAGATGGCGGCGACGGCGGCGCCGATCTCCCGACCGAGGTCCGCGTGGCCGGCGGCCGCCGCATTCGCCCTGGCCTGGTCCGGGGTGCGGGCTCCGGGGATGACCGTGCTGACGCCGTCCTGCGCGATGATCCACGCCAGTGCGGCCTGGGCGGTCGTGACGCCCTCGGGGACGAGCTCCGCGAATTCACGGGCGGCCTGCAGCCCGGTCTCGTAGTCGACGCCGGAGAAGGTCTCGCCGACGTCGAAGGCGGCGCCGTTGCGGTTGTAGTTCCGGTGGTCGTTCTCGGCGAACGCGGTGTCCTTCGTGTACTTCCCGGACAGCAGGCCCGAGGCCAGGGGCACGCGTGCGATGATGCCGACGCCGGCGGACTTCGCCGCGGGCAGCACCTCGTCGAGCGGCTTGAGGCGGAAGGCGTTCAGGATGATCTGCACGCTGGCGGTGGTGCCGCGTGCGATCGCCGCGAGCGCCTCGTCGGTGCGCTCCACGCTGACGCCGTAGTTCCTGATGACGCCGTCGTCGACGAGGGTGTCGAGGGCGTCGTAGACCTCGTCGGAGCTGTACACGGCGGTGGGCGGGCAGTGCAGCTGCACCAGATCGAGGGCGTCGACGCCGAGGTTGGTGCGCGAGCGGTCGATCCACTGGCGGAAGTTGGACAGGGAGTAGTTCTCGGGGGTCTGGTCGACGCGGCGGCCCATCTTGGTGCCCACGAGGATGTCGAGGTCCGGGTTGTCGGCGAGGTAGGAGCCGATCGTCGTCTCGCTCCGCCCGTCGCCGTACACGTCGGCGGTGTCGAAGAAGGTGACGCCGGCTTCGACGGCCGCATCGAGGACGGCCACGGCGTCCTTGTCCTCCACCTCGCCCCAGTCGGCGCCGAGCTGCCAGGTGCCGAGGCCGACGACGGAGACGGGACGGCCGGTTCTTCCAAGGGTTCGTTGTTCCATGGTTCCGACTATAGGCCGGGGAGCGTCGGCGCCGCCGCCGGAACTACCGGCGTCGGGTGCTCCTCCGGTGTCCGGCGTTCCTCCAGCGGAGCGCGCGCCTGCGTCCGCGTGCGCTCCGCCGTGCGGGCGGGGCGGTCCTCGTCCACCGCCGTCGACCCCTTGCCGGGGATCCAGCGGGCAGCCTCGTGCCGCAGGTCCCTCTGCCGCTCGCTGTCCATGCGGTCGAGGAGTGCCACCACCATGTTCGACCGCGGGTTGCGGGCGAACAGGTCCCGGTAGTCCCTGATGAACTCCCAGTACAGCGCGTCCCAGCTGAACCGCCAGGGGCCGTCCCTGAAGTCGCTCATCTTCCTGATGTAGTTGCTGCCGCTCACGTAGGGCTTGGTGGTGATCATGCTGCCGGCCGCGTACTGGCTCATGGCGTAGACGTTGGGCACCATCACCCAGTCGTAGGCGTCGATGAACATCTCCATGAACCACTCGTAGACGGCGTCCGGCCTGGCGCGCATCAGCAGGGCCGCGTTGCCGAGCACCATGAGGCGCTCGATGTGGTGTGCGTAGGCCGTGTCGAGGATGCGCGTGATGACGGAGTCCACCGGCGCCAGTCCCGTATCCCCGGTCCACCAGCCCTCGCCGAGGTCCGCGGTGAGCCGCAGGGTGTTGCCGGTCCGCATCTCGCGGCCGCGCAGGACGTACGACGCCCGGATGTATTCGCGCCACCCGATGATCTGGCGGAGGAAGCCCTCGACGCTGGCGATGGGCGTCCCGTGCCGTTCCGCGAAGTCGAGGGCGAGCTCCACCACCTCGGCAGGGCTGAGCAGGCCGGTGTTCATGCTCGAGCTCAGGGCCGAGTGGAAGAGGTACGTCCGGCCCTCGGCGATCGCGTCCTCGTACGGTCCGAAGAGCTCGAAGCGCTCCGTGAGGAAGGCTTCGAGGGCGTCGAACGCCTGCCGGTGGGTGACGGGCCAGTTGAAGGACTCGGCGTTGCCGGGGTTGTCCGGGAAGGCGGTCCGCACCCAGGCGATGGCGTCCTCCACCTCCGGCAGCCGTTCGAACTGCGGGAGGTCCGGCACGGTGATCCTCCTGGGGAGCTTCTTGCGGTTCTCGGCGTCGAAGCTCCACTTCCCGCCCGTCGGCGAGCCGTCGCGCTCCACCAGGATGCCCAGCCGCTTGCGCTGCCATTCGTAGAAGGTCTGCATGCGCCAGTTCGCGGAGGAGAAATAGCCGGCGATCGTGTCGCGCGGGGTGAGGAACTGCGGAGTCCCGAGCACGCGCCCCTCGACGCCGGCATCGGCCAGCGTGCGACTGAGCCGCCCCTCGAGCCAGTCGTCGACGACGTCGTAGTAGCTCACCACCGTGGCACCGCATTCGAGGAGCAGCGCGTACAGCCGCTCCTGACTGGTGGCGTCCGCGGACGTCTCCACGTAGTGCACCGCATAGCCCACGCCCTCGACCCGGCGGGCGAGGAGCGTCATGGCAGCACGGTGCAGGACGAGTTTCTGCTGGTGGAACCGGAGGCTGCGGAAGAGGAGGTCGTCCTCGAGGAACACGAAATGCGTGTCCGGGGACGCCTCGAGGTGCTCCTCGAACAGCTGGTGGGGCAGGACGAGCCGGACGTGCACGGAGAGTGCCTTCCTGGGAGGAGACGGTCGACGGGCGCAACCCTAGCGCGTGCCGCCGACAGGCCTTGCGATGCTTGACTGTAAGCATGCTTAGTGGTTGCGTGGGGGACATCGATTCGAAGGGACCACCATGAGATCACTCTGGCTCGACACCGCGCCGCACATCCCCTCCGACACCCTGCCGAACGGCGCCTCCTTCGACTCGGTGGTGGTGGGAGCCGGATTGACGGGCATGACGACGGCGCTCCTCCTGGCGCGTGCGGGTCACCGGGTGGCGATCCTCGAGTCCAGGACGGCAGGGGCAGTGACCACGGGGAACACCACGGCGAAGCTCTCGCTCCTGCAGGGCACCAGTATGTCGACGATCCTGAAGCACCACGACGCCGAGCTGGCACGCGCCTATGTCGTCGGGAACCGTGAGGGCCAGAGCTGGCTGCTGCGGTTCTGCGATGATCACGGCATCGGCTACGAGACGCGGGACGCCGTGAACTACGCGACCACCGATACCGGGGCACGGAAGCTGGTCTCCGAGCACGAGGCGTGCACCGAGTCAGGGCTCGCTACCGAGCTGGGCACCGCGGCCACCCTCCCCTTCCCCGTGCGGAGGACGCTGCGGCTGAAGGACCAGGCGCAGTTCCACCCACTGGAGGTCCTGGCGGGGCTGGCGTCGGAGTTCCGGCGGCACGGTGGTGCGCTGATCGAGGGCGTCCGTGTCGAAGGAGTCGCGAAGACGGGCGCCGATGGTGTCGAACTGAAGACCAGCGCGGGCGCCGTGACGGCGTCGAACGTGGTCCTCGCCACCGGCATCCCCATCCTCGACCGCGGCGGCTACTTCGCCGTGCTGCAGCCGATGCGTTCCTACTGCGTGGCGCTGACCGTGGACGACGACGTCCCGGAGGACATGTTCCTCAGCGCCGATTCGCCCACCCGCTCCCTGCGGACCGCCACCGTGGACGGCACGAAGTACCTGATCGTCGGCGGCAACGGCCACAAGGTGGGCCACAGCTCGAACACGCAGGCCAAGGTGGACGACCTCACGCGCTGGGCTCAGGAGTACTTCCCGACGGCACGGCCCGCCTACGCCTGGTCCGCCCAGGACTACACCCCTGCCGCCGCCGTCCCGTACGTCGGCAAGGTGCCCGCCGGCGGCGGGCACATCTACGCGGCGACGGGCTACAACAAGTGGGGCATGACCAACGCCGTCGCGGCATCCATGGCCCTGTCCGGTGAGATCCTGGGCGGCAACATGCCCTGGGCCGAGACCCTGTACCGGACGAAGGTCAGCCCGTCCGACGCGCTCCAGACCGTGCAGGCGAATGCCGTGGTCGGCATGGACATGGTGACGGGCTGGCTGTCCGGTCTCGCGAAGACCGGGGAGACGGCTCCTGGCGAGGGCGAGGGCCGCGTCGTCCGGGAGGGTGCGCGCCCCATCGGCATCTGCACGGTCGACGGCGTGCAGCACCGCGTCTCGGCCGTGTGCCCGCACCTGCGCGGGATCCTCAACTGGAACGACGCGGAACGGTCCTGGGACTGCCCGCTGCACGGGTCCCGCTTCACGGCCGACGGGAAGCTGCTCGAAGGACCGTCGACGTCGGACCTCGCGGACACCCGGCGCTAGCCCCCCCCCCCCGCGAAGTCCCGGGAAGCCTCACTTCCGGCACGCCCGGTCGCGCCAGTCGGGATTGATGCAGTCGTATCAGAGACTGAAGCCCACGTTTGCGCGCCAGCTGCGCCGCCAGGAACTGCTGGTCAGCGCTCGATCCGGCCTTACCTCCACCGTCATGTCGTGCTCGGCGTCGGGAATTCAGTGTTGATAACACTCCAGTAACGCCCCGCTCGCAGAATGGTGGGGCAACCGAAGCACCGCCGCTGCTGATCGGTCAAGAAAGGGTCTTCTTCGTCAGGGAGAAGCCATGGCAGGAAAGCACGCTGAAAAGGCGCGTGTTCCTGGGGGACGAACGCGTCATCGCCGGCTGCTGGGTACGTCCTCAGCAGCAGGTCGGCGTCACCGTGCGTGATCAGGGAAACAATCGAGTGGGTGTCGAGCCACCTTCTTGTTCCGTTGGCGGCGGGCTCCGAAGACGTGATGCCGGCACCGAGCCGGCCAAGAAGATGAGACCAAGGAGCAACCATGAATCACTACGCATTGCTGTCCCTGATTGCCCGCATCCATCCTGCCGTCTGGGACCTGATCGATCTGCAGGGGCCACTTGTCCGGGGACGCTATTCCGCGGTAGCCCTGAACCCCCAGCCGTTACCGCCCAGGCTGCAGCCGGATGGATTCCTCATCGATGCTGGCCTCATGGCCACGGAGGCCACTCGGCTGGCGGTCGAGGCCGATGTCCGGGGGGAATCTCCAGCGCGAATTCTCAGCGAACTCGTCGATGACTGGTGCGCCACTCCATGGCCGCGCAAGTGGCCATGGCCCTGGCCCGGCCCGCGTCAGGAGGAAGGACCCCGGCCGGAACCATGGCAGATGGACACCGCACGCGTCGTGGGTGCAGTCGTCTTTGCGTCCTACGCCTCCCGCCTGGGCGAAGGGGAATTGTCCGTCGCACTCGCCGAGGGCGCGGAACGCCTCGCCGAAACGGCTCTGGGCAGCTAGATGTATCCCTATTCCCAGTGTCCGATGCCGACGCTGAGGTGCGCGTTCGGTCCCAGGACGCTTTCGGCCACAGGAGGTATGTCGACTCGTGCGACAAAACTCGGCGAAGCGGCGGTGTCGTCCGGGGCCCGACGCCACATGAGCTCTTTGTCCAACGTGCCGGCCTTCGCTATCGCTCCCGCGAGGGTGGAGTTCCACTGGTAGCGCGCACTCCCGATCGTTCCGTCGGCCTGGGTGGAGACGTCGACCAGCAGGGCGTCCTGCCAGTCGGCTACTTGCTCGAGGTGGGAACCGAAGGACAGGAAGCCCCTGTCCTCCCGAAGGCAGTACACACGCAGATCCAGGGCATATCGACGCGGCTCTGCGGGGTCCTCCTTCGGCAGCAGGAAGGCTGTCACCAGCGGCACCGGGTTCAGCGGCGTATCCCGGTTCTCCTCGCTGAGAACAACCGGACAGTGGGCGGTCGCGGACTGGTAGTGCATCAGCACTGGGACTCCACGGATCGCGAGTCCCACGTCTGCCTGCCAGACTGCTCCATCCGTCAGATCCAGGTCCAGATCCGACAGGCTGATCGCAATCTTGAGGTTGCCGAAAAGGAAACGCTGAAGGTTCTGATAGCCCTCCTCCGAATTGACCAACCCGTAGCGCCCGGAATGGGAGCGGTGGATGTAGGCCCGGTTGGAGCCCTTCACGTAGGCATTGCGGATCTGCACGAGTCCGTCGCTCTTGACGCCCACCGCGCGCGAGGACCACCCCAGGGCGACGTCGTAGTCTCCCGGGTTGGTGCCCACCAGTGACAGGTACCGCTCAGCCGGAAGCGCGCTGAAGTATGGAACACGGGGGTCCCAGCCTCCGGGAGGATGAAAGTCCTCCTGCCCCTCGGGGGACAGATAGTCCCTCATGCGGGGTTCCTTGAAGATATCTGAGCCGTTGGGCCCGAACGTCTCTACGAACCAGTCTCCGATCGATCCGCCGAGATCGATGTCGATCCCTCCGTGGGGGGTTCCATACGTGACGACTTTTGAGACAGGGAACGGCGGTGTCACCTTCCCGGACAGGTTCACGTGCTCCTGATGAGCAGGATCCGGGGCGAAACCTTCCCCCGCGGCGACTTCCTCGGGGCCCAACGCCTGGTTCGGCGTGTACATGAAGCGCTGGATGGCCGACCGGCACACAAGGCCCCCCATGGAATGCGCCACAAGATACACCTGGTCCGCGTCCTTCGTCTTGTCCAGGACCTTGTGGATGTAGTCCGCCAGTCCTCTGGCGGCGTCTTCTATCCGGTAGGGCAATGGCGGGTGATTGAAGGTGGAGGCGCTCGGGTCGTAGAAACGGTACACCCAGATCGTCCGAGGTGGCATCGAGTCACTTCCGGCCTCGTTCAGCAGGCGTTGCTGATCACCGCGCACCTTCAGCTCGTAGCCGTAGTCCATCATCAGTCGAAGCAGGGGCGATTCGAACTGGTAGAACAGTGCATTCCCATGGGCGCCGACACGTACGTGAGTGGAACCTTCATTGAAGCCGTAGAAGGGATCGTCCACCGCTTTGTCGATTCCCCGAGTGCCACCGGCGAACCCCCGGACATAGATGATCGGCAGGAACTGAGTCATGAGGACTCCGCTCCTGAACGGATATCGGGGAACGCGTGGGTTTCGTCCTGTGTCATCACATACTTCTCTTCATTGCCCAGAACCGAGATCGTGGAGCACCGGGAAGGGTCGGGCCCCTTGGTGCTGCGAGTGGAGTAGACCTCCCACCCCGTTACTACTGCGTTACAGCCACCGGGCTCGGATGACGCCGTCTCGGTCAGTGGTTCTGGACCAGGCTCATTCCCAGCTCGGCACCCATCTCCCGTGGACCGGAGATCCAGGCAGGCGTCTCTCGCCGGCGAAGTGAGCCATCGTGGCCGCCCGACCCGGCCGCCCGTAACGCCGCCGTAACGGGGGCTTTGTTGCACTAGGGCTGAGCGCCATCATCCGCTAGGAGGCCTTCGTCTCGTCGTCGTCGGCGTCGGCGGCGACTACGACAGCGGCGACGACCGGGAGTAGGTGGACACCATGGTGACAGGCCGCCATTGGCCACGATCTACTGGTGGTTCCGGAGCAGGTCCGGAGGCCCCAGCAATGGAAACCATGATCATTCGCACATGGTTCGAGGCGGGTCACACCCAGAGTTTTCGTGCACGGATAACGTACGGACGATCACCGGGAAACGAACAGCGCACTGCATGTGTCGCTGATCATGCGGAGGTCCTACAGGTGGTGGAGAAGTGGATAGCCGCTCAACAAGGGGTCACCGGCAGGAACAACTAGGTGCTTTTCACTCGCTCGGACTCGACCCTCGATGGCATCAGTAATGAGCCTGCGGAGAGCTTCGGAAGGCTTCAGCCCCATGTCCTCCTCGAGTCTTTCCCGATACCGTTCGTAGTCGCGAAGCGCAGCGGCCGGATTGCCGTGCTGCAACTCGGCAGCAACGAGGATCCGGACCGCAGCCTCATACAGCGGCTCCAACTCCAGTGCCGCCTCGGCGGCCGCCTCTGCCCTGTCACAGTAGCCCTGGTCCAGTGAATGCCCTGCAAGGATGGTGAAAGCGCGGAGCCGGTCCTGCTGCAGCCGGCTCTGTTCGAAGACAACCCAGTCCTCGTACCAGCCGGGTAGCAGGTCCGCGTCACGCAATTCGTACAGCACAGGAGCCCAGTCCTCCTCAGAAGCAACCGTGCTCAGTCTCTGCGTCTGGGTCCGAACGCGGTACAGATCCACCTCGACGCGGTCGTTCAAGGCCAACAACGCGCCGTGATTGACGAGCAGCCCGGGTACCTGACGTGAAATCAGGTGCACGCTGACCCGCAAACTCTCCAGTGCCCGGGGATCGGGGTACTCCGGCCACAGCAGGCCGACAAGATAGCTTCTGAGGCAAGGACCCTTGACCGCAAGCGCTGCAATGAGGCGCTGCTGACGTGTTGCAACGTGTACGACAACGCCGTGCCGGTAAAGCTGCCACGCCCGGAGCAGTTCGAGTTTCAATTCACCATAGTCGTCGTAGCCCATGGGAACCTGGTTTCAGTTCATCTAGCCGATGCCTCATGCAAAAGCAAGCATCCTCAGCTTGCCGGGGCATGTCAATCAACAGGCACTTTATGTTATCGAGGAACGAAAAGGTGACGCCCTCACCACGGCCGCTTCCTCCACAGAGGGTACTGGTGCGTCACCATCACTCCCACGTACCGGCGTGCAGCGTTGCGGCGCGGGACGCTATCCGATGACGGAGCTGTCGCCGTTCCTGTAGTCGTACGAGGTTCGGGAGTCCGGCTTGCCTCCGGAGCCCGTACCCGACCGCCGCCCCGATGGACGCCAGCCACCCGCCGGCGAGGCTTGAACCCGGTTGAAATGCTTCCACGACGCGCTCATGAAGCAAGCGCGCCAGACGACCCCTGGACTACTCCTACGGCCGTGCGGCTGGGCTGCCGCCACAAAGGACGACATCCGGTAATGGGTTGGTAACGCCCATTTCGCTAGCCTGCGCTGCATCACTGCAAGCGCATCCTTCTATCTGGGAGACACCATGAACGAGAACACGGGACCTGCCCCGGAGGGCGGGGGCGCGGCACGCTCTGAATGTGAGGAGTTGATGTTCAGGTCTTCCGAGGACGTCCGCACATCCTTCGTATTCGGCATCCAGGCCTTCCAGGTGAAACCGGTTCAGTACGCCGCGATCGACGGAGTCGGCTTCTTCGAGGGCGACATCCGGCTCGGAACAGTCGACGAGCTCGAGGCGTTGCGTGCCGAATTCGAAGGGATCACGACGGGACCACTTTCTATCAGCGGCCACGCCGAGGAGCCACTGGACTTCGCCGAAGGAATTGGGATCACAGGTCAGAGGTTTCGCTGGCCGAACGGCGTCGTCCCCTATGTCACGGTTCCCGAACTACGGGATCGGGTCAGTGCCGCGATCGAGCACTGGGAGGCTCATACCTGGATTCGTTTCGTCGAGCGGACTGCGCAGAATGCCGGTTCATGGCCGAACTGGGTGTCGTTCCAAGTCCGGGACGGCTGTTGGTCCGGTGTCGGCATGCGTGGCGGCGAGCAAGTCATCTCACTGGCCGGAGGGTGCGGGTTCGGGGCTGCAGTGCACGAGATCGGGCATGCTGTCGGGTTGTAGCACGAGCAGAGCCGGGAAGACCGGGCCCGCTTCATCCGTATCCACTGGGAACGGATCGAGGCCGGCAAGGAGCACAACTTCAACCAGCACATCGCCGACGGAGACGACATCGGCCCCTACGACTTCGAGTCGATCATGCACTACGGCCCCACTGCCTTCGGCATCAGCGGTCAGGTGACGATAACGGCTGTCAACGGCGAGCCCTTCGGCCAGCGGTCAGGATTGAGCGACGGAGACATCGCCGCCGTCCACGCGATGTATCCCAAGCTCGAGCCCAGACCTTTTCCATGGGCTTACATCACCTATTCCACCGATCTGACCGGCGATGGGCGGGCGGACATCGCCGGCTTCGGTGAGTCCGCCGTCTGGGGAGCATTGAACAAGGGGGCCGGCACATTCCACTCCACGCAGAAGGTACTCGATGGGTCCTTTGCGTACACCGCCAGCGCAGGAGGATGGCGGGTGGGAAGGCACCCCCGTTTCCTGGCGGACCTGACCGGCGACAAGCGGGCGGACATCGTGGGGTTCGGTGAATCCGGCGTCCGTGTGGCGCTCAACAAGGGCGACGGGACCTTCCACCCCCCGCAGACCGTACTGAACAGTTTCGGTTACGTCGGTGGGACATGGCGGGTCGAAAGGCACCCCCGCTTCCTGGCGGATCTGACCGGCGACGGCACGGCGGACATCATCGGATTCCATGGGGATGGCACCTGGGTGGCCCTGAACAACGGGGACGGGACGTTCAGGGCGCCGACCAAGGTCGTGGACAACTTCGCCTATTCGGCCGGCGGGTGGCGGGTCGAGAAGCACCCCCGTTTCCTGGCGGATCTGACCGGAGACGGGCGGGCGGACATCGTGGGGTTCGGTGATGCCGGGGTGTGGGTGTCGCTGAACAACGGCAACGGCACGTT
>NZ_JBXAVU010000005.1:0-150754 GCF_057291175.1 Arthrobacter sp. UYP4 | reverse complement strand
CGGGCCCCGCGCGGCGCCCGCCCCCCCCGCCCCCCCCCCCCCCCCCCCCCCCCCCCCCCCCCCCCCCCCCCCCCCCCCCCCCCCCCCCCCCCCCCCCCCCCCCCCCCCCCCCAGATCACCCGCGGTAAGCGGGCGCACAGAAGAAGTAGCTGACGGTGCGGGGGAACACGTGCTGCTGCTTCGGTACGCGCCCCCGCATAACCGTTGATGACTCGTTCCATACGCTACATCAAAGGTCAGAAACGGACAAGCTAGATAATCTAGCTATCAAATTTGTGACACAGCAGGTCGTGATCTGCAACGGTAGAGGCATGATGCGGGGGCGCAACATCTGGGTCCCCCATGCATTCATAGGGGCAGGACACCATGACAGACACCCAGACGCAATCGGACAACACGCCTTCGCAGGAGCAGCTACGCCACGTTGACGGCATGGTCGCGAAGCTTCGGGAGATGCGCCAGCTCACCAACAAGGCGTACCGGGAGCAGAGAGATACGCGGAATCTCAACGACAAGGACATGGCGGCGCTGGGTTACCTGTCCCAGGAATGGGGCGAGGGCAAGGAGGTGAGTCCGAAAGACATCGCCGCTCACCTCGGGCTGTCCTCGGCGACGACGACCTTGGTCCTGGATCGGCTTGAAGCCGATGGATACGTGACACGGCGGCCGAGTAGCACCGACCGTAGAGCCATACTGCTCAAGCCGTCATCTTCCATGCAGGAATGGACCGAGCAGTACCCGGCCTCGCTGCTGCGAGCGAGCTTCCTCGACGTAGCAGCGGGCCTTGCTTGCGCGGACGTAGCGATCATCGAGCAGTACTTCGCCGCCGTCCTCGATGACGTCCGCCAGCGGCTCGCCTGAGCCCACAAACTCCTCGTGCCAAGAATGTACCGGTTGAATGACGTTGGCCCAGATGCCTGTCCTAGCTCCTCGTCGACTTGCCGCTCCGGCAACCGGCACTCTGAGCAGTCAGGACCTGTTGATGGGCCAGAGGAAGACTCCAACTGGTCAGGTCGCATATCGCTAGATTGTCTAGCTTTACATTCTTCTAGGTAACTGCGTAGGCTCAGCTCAGGTCAAGAAAGCGGCCATCATGATCTTCAGGTGATCTTGAAGAGGTTCAAAGGTTCGGCTCATGTCTATCTCTCCCTTGGCACCCTCCCCTCGCACAAGCATCCCCCTGGTTGTCCGCTCCATGTCCGAAGGCTCCGTTTCTGAACCTGTGGAGCATGTCCTTCACGCCGTTACCTCTACTGATCTCATCGGTCTGCCTTCTGGCGGGCTGGAGCAGGTGCAGCAGGTTGCACTTGGATGCAACGATGCGATGGAGGTTCCGTTTGATCTCAGTGAGGAAACTAACCGGGATCTTCGTCGGTGGAGCAATGCCCTATACAAGGTCATCGACTCGGACTTCCCGCCCTATGGCGCATGCGATGACTATGAGCGGGTAACAGCTGAGCTCGAGCGCCGGACAGCCAAGCGTGCGCAGGCTTCACCATCGATGGTGCGGGAGAAGTTCCGCGACAACGCTCTGAGCCGCCGCTTCGAGCTGTTCCGCAACGGGTCCCTCGCCGGCTATGTCAGCTACACGATGCGGGCCGGAGCCCTGCGGTTGCACCGCACCGTCATCACTGAAGACTTCGAGAGCATGGGCATCGAGGGCATACTGACGCGTAACGTGATCCTCGTAGCCCACAAGCGCCGGCTCGCAGCCATCCCGTATTGTCCCGTAGTGCAAGGTTTCCTGCGGGAGAACGCGCAGTACCGGCAACTGATGCACGTGTCCTAGAGCTGGGGGCCCGCTCTCCTGAACTGTCAGCTGAATGACGGGCGTGCCTGGTGTGGCGGTACAACAGGAGCCGCACCGGCCACGAAGCAACTGAGCAGCCCGCACCACAACCTGCACGCACGCAATTCCACAGGTCGGCCCGTAGCAGACAGCTTCACCGTCTGTAGGGCCTAGTTAGTCCGACTGTTGACCGTCTTTGTCGAGTGCCCGCCCAGTAGCTCATCCAACTGACGTCCTGCGGTTGCTGCGTGATCCACTTGACAGGGGCTGCCCCGACTGGTCAAGCAGACGGCCAGCCGAGGCAGCCCCTCCGCCTAACCCCGCCCCCTCCGACAAACTCGCGTCACCGATCGATACGTCAACAAATAGGTACCCGCGAATCAAACTCCCATGGGTCAGCTCGCGTGAAGGGCTTCGGGTGCTGAAAGGAAAGGTGAAGGGCTTGTTCGCCAGTATGTATTCCATCGATGTGCCGCGGTGGAAGGGGCCGCTGCCGGAGGAGAGGACGGCCATGGTGGAATTGGCGTAGCTGTTCCACCAGTTCGCGAGTTCTGTCGTCGCGTTCGTGCGCAGTGCTTCCCATGCGGGGGCTGACCCACGCGGCGATCTTCTCGTTCCTCAGGCACGTGGCCATCAGTCGAGCGGTGCCGAAGACGCGTTCGCGCTGCTTGCCGGGTAGCGACAAGATGGTGCCCATCGAGTCGGCTTCGAAGGTCAGGAAAGTGCTGTCATAGCGCGTCGTATCGGTAATTGTGCCAAAACCTACAATGTGAGCCATGAGCGCCGGTCGAAGTTTTCCCGTGACTGCAGACAGTAAGACTCGCTCAATCTTCAGTCGAATCCACGGATGATACTGCCGGTAGTCGTCGCCCGTCTTTCGAGTATTCGAGCTGCTAACTCGGGTGGGTGGCACTCGTGCTCGAGAAGGGTGGAGCTCGTAGCGTTGGCTCAGGGGTGGACAGCCCTGCCCGTTCTCGCGATGTGGTTGGTTGACACCCCTGGCAGCGTCCTTCTCTTGAGACCGGAAGCGACGATGCTGGTAGCTTCCCGTCCCCCAGCACGGAAGCGACTGCTGGTAGGGGCGGCGGCGCCCGAAATCCTGTTGAGACCCAGGCTTCTAGGGCGCCGCCGACTCCTTACCTCAAGATGGCTTCCCTAAACCAAGACCACGGGGACGAAGGGAAGTGCGGGGATGTGTGTCGGGTAGGCTCACGCCATGGCCACCTCAAGGGATCAGACGTTGTCGATCGTGTATTCGAGCACCGCAACGCGTCCTCTAAATGATGCGGACCTCTCGGCCCTGCTGGCCATCAGCCGGCGAAATAATGCCCGCGCCGAGGTGACAGGGATGCTGTTGTATCGGGGCGGCCGTTTCCTTCAGGTGCTCGAGGGCCCCGAAGCAGGTGTACGCGACCGCTTCCTCGCCATTAAGACGGACACCCGCCACATGGATGTACAGGTCCTCGTCGAGGACCGGACCCAACACCGCCAGTTCCCTGACTGGACTATGGCCTACGAAGCCATCACCACGAGTGCCGGGCATGACATTCCCGGCTATGAAAAGTCCTTTGAGGACATCACCGAAGTCAGCCGTCGCGAAGAGGACCTCGACGACACGATTCAGATTGTTCGCGCACTGATCCGCTGGTTCCAGGAACGGGCCGTCCCTCTTCGATAGTCCTGCCCGCACCTGTAAAAGTGCTCCTGAAATTTACGCAGAAGGAGCCGCGCCGGTCTCTCGCCGAGAACCGCCAGGGCTTCGCGGCTACTGTCGATGGTTAGAGTCGTCTCGGCGTTGACGCCTTCAACCTCACCGTCAATTCCCCAGGGTTCGTCGGCCTGCCTGTCCAGAACGGACCGCCCACTGCTCCAGGACCGGTCAGTCATCGCCGTGTTCACGACGCGCTGCGCGCGGTGTCGAGCTTCCTGCACCAGCATCGTCAGGGTCATGAAAGCGGGGGCGTCGTCTCCCAAAAAGGTCCGACGTGAGATGCGGCATCAATTCATCTCATTGAACGCACTGCAGCTAGTCGCGAAATGCGAAGACAGCTCCGCAGCAGATTTGTCCTTCTGTGTACCTGTACTTACCGCTGGCAGCTTGTACTCGGATAGAAGCAGGTGTCCTGCAGCTGGCTACGAGGCGTCGCCGACAGACCTTAGCGACGCTACGAGCAAGGGGCCGCAGGCACACCAGCACGAATCCCGCGTCCTATCACCAACGCCGATAAGGACTTCCGCTACCGCCCGCCCCGCACCCTGACTCTCTAACCGCTTAGAGCACCACCCTTCGCAGCAGGTTAGCCACGCCTGAAGTTGAGGGGTCGATCCTCGCCACCTGCGACATAACGATGGTTATCGGCGATCCAGCGTCTGCCTAGCCTGGACACTTTCTCAGCAAGTCTGCCTGGTTAGATCAGTGGATCGCTTCAACGCGTCGTCGATTGAAGCGATCCACCGGTGGGGTTCGTGAGTTATGCGGCGGAGATGTCTGCTCCGGTGAGGAGCGTGACGAGCTCGCGGCCGTTTGTCTCGGAGGCCTTACGGCTGGCAATGGCTCGTCCTTGGCGCATCACCCAGATGACGTCTGCGAGGCCCATGACTTCCTCGAAGTTGTGGCTGATGAGGATGACGGTGATGCCTTGCTCGCGGAGCTGGGTGATGAGCCGGTGAACTTCAGCACTTTCGTTCGGGCCAAGGGCTGCGGTGGGTTCGTCGAAGATCACCGTTTTGGCTCCCCAGGCGACTGCCCGGCAGATGGCGACGGCCTGCCGCTGCCCACCTGACATGCCGCCGATTTCCTGGGTGAGGGAGAGGGTGGTGTTGCCGATGCGGGCCAGCATTTCCTTCGCCCCGGCCTTCATTTTCTTCTGGTTGAGGAGGCGGAAAGGCCAGATTCCCGTCCGGATTTCGCGTGAGAGGTAGAGGTTTTGCATGACGTTGAGGGTGTCGATGACCGCGAGGTCCTGGTAGACCGTCTCGATGCCGAGGTCGCGTGATGCCTGCGGCGAGGAGATGTCAGCTGGTTCCCCGTCGACGAGGATTTGGCCGGTGGTGGGCTGGTGGATGCCGGAGAGGCACTTGATGAGTGTGCTCTTGCCAGCACCGTTGTCACCGATGATTGCGGTGACCTGCCCGGCGGGGACCTGCATGGAGACCCCGCGGAGGGCGTGGACACCGCCAAAGTATTTTTGAACGTCGATGAGTTCGATCATGTTCTCAGCCATGAGTTGGTTCCGATGCTTTCAGGTTAGGAGCGGTGAGGTGCTCCGAGGTTAGTGTGAGGTGCTCCAGTTCCTGGCGGTCCGTACCGGCCAGGTAGGAGGAGGACTTGCTGCAGACGATTCGCCCTGCCGCGTCGGCGTAGGCCAGGGCTTCCGCGAAGTCGCGCCCGGATGCGAGGCCGGCGACGAATGCGCCGAGGAACGTGTCTCCCGCGCCGATGGTGTTGACGACCGTTGCAGGCGTTCCCTGGATTCGCCCGGTGCCGCCCACACCGTCGATGTAGGCAGCCCCGTCCGATCCCAGGGTGAGCACAGCGGCGACGGATCCGGCGTCCTGCAATCCTTTGAGAAGCTGGTCCGGGTCGTTCTCGCCCGGCTGGTTGAGGACGAGCTGGGCTTCCTCCCGGTTGAGGACGGCAACGTCCACAAGTGGCAGGAGATCCCGCGCGCCGTCCTGAATCGGGGAGAGGTTCAGTACGACGATGGTGCCGAGAGCCCGGAACCGTTGCGCCGCGTGACGCGTCGTGGCGAGGGGAACTTCGAGGTTGAGCACGGCGTAGTCCGGAGCAGTCGTGTTCTCGAGAAAACGATCGACGTCCCCGGGGGTGAAGTTGCCATTCGCACCCGGGATGACGACGGTGTCGTACTCCCCTGCTGCACTGACCCTGACGTGTCCGATGCCGGTACCGGCTTCCGGATCGAAGACCAGGGAGCTGACGTCGATTCCGGCACTGGTGAGGGTCCGGGCGATGAAGGCGCCGAAGTCGTCCTCCCCTACCCTGCCCAGGAGCTGGACGGGGGCAAGGGCGGCGATGGTCATGGCCGTGTTGAGGCTTTTGCCTCCCGCGGACATCTGGAAACCGAGACCGTCGGCGTACCTGGTCGCATCCTGGGCATCGCCCAAGTATGCGACCAGGTCCACGTTGATGGAGCCGGCTACACAGATACGGTGGTTTTCCACTTCTCCCCCATGACTGTCTCCCACAGGATGGGAGCGGAATCCAAGGCATGTCCTGTCGGCAGGTCCGGGTGGTCCCTGACGAGGGTGCGGGCCATCTCGATGATGGCACCCATGCGCACGATATTCATGGCGCACTCCTCGACAGGATTCTCGCGCACCGGGTCGGTATCGAAGTAGTACGTACCGGCGTAGCCCTCGCGGATGAGGTAGTAGGCGAGCTCGATGGTCTCGGAGAGGTGGATGCTGCCCACCATGAGCCCGTCGTCCGCCACACCGTGGGAATCGTTGAGCTGCAGCCCGAAGAGCTTGCCGGACTGCAGGCACATTGCGGCTGACTGCGCCGGATTCTCCCGTGCCATCAGCAGGTGCCCGAAGTCCAGGGTCACGCCGACGTTCGGTCGGTCGGTGTCGTTGACAAGGTTCATGACCGCACCGGTCGTGTTGAGGATGGTGCGTCCCCGCGGGTCGGCCGGCTTGTACTCGATGGAGACCCGGATCGCCGGGTTGTGGTCGGCAACGGCTTGGAGGCTTTCGACCATCCAGGCCCAGGACTTGGTGTAATCCATCTGCAGCGGGTATTCGTAGCCGTCGTGCGCGGGCCAGAGCAGCACGTGGTCGGCGCCGAAGGCCGAGCACAGGTCGATTGCTTCGATGACCATCTGCACGGCTTCGGCGCGGATCTCGGCGTCCGCGTTGGTGAAGGCGCCGTTCGAGAAACGCGGTGAGGGCCAGCGCAGCTGGAGGGCGGGGACGTCCAGGCCGGCCTTCTCGACGGCGTTCTTGATGTCCTCGACGGAATCGTGCTTGAAGTGCTCGGGGTAGTTCAGCTCGAGCGAGGTCAGGCCGGGAACGGTACCGGCCAGGGCGATGAGCTCCAGGATCGGCTCGTCGCCTGTAGGCAGCTTCTTGCCCTTGCCCAGGGCGAAGGAGTTGACGCGGGTGGAGTACTTGACGGAGGACATTAGCGCTTCGCTTTCGATCGGGATGCAGCACGGTCGACGAGGACCGCGAGGAGGATGATGAGGCCGGTGATGAGGAGCTGGTAAAACGGGTTGACGTTGAGCAGCGTGAGCCCGGTCCGGATGGACCCGAGGAGCAGGGCTCCGAGGACCGTGCCGACGATCGAGGCGCGGCCGCCCATGAGGCTGGTGCCACCGACGACGACGGCGGCGATGACCGTGAGCTCATAACCGGTGCCGGAGATAGGTTCGGCGGCGCCGATGCGGCTGATCAACAAGACCGCAGCGAATCCCGCCAGGCCGCCAGCGATGACGAACGCGGAGACCTTGGTGCGCTTGACGGCAATGCCGCTCTTCAGTGACGCGTCGGCGTTGGTGCCGACAGCCTTGAGGTGCACGCCGAGCTTGGAGCGGTTGAGGATCAGGTAGCAGATGACCGTGATGGCCACCAGCAGGATGATCGGGATGGGAATGGTGCCGATCGTTCCGCTGAGGATGTTCCGGAAGCCCTGGTCGAGGCCGAAGATCGGCAGCCCGTCCGTATAGAGGAACGCCAGTCCGCGGTACACGTTGAGGGTCGCCAGGGTGACCACGAAGGACTCGAGGGAGAACACGGCCGAGAGGCTGCCATTGACGAACCCGAGAACGGCGCCGAGCAGGATGCCGGCGATGATCGTCGGAATGGCACCCCACGTCTCGAGGTTCGCGGCGCAGACGACACTGACGAGGCCGACGATGGAGCCGACGGAGAGGTCAATGCCGCCGGTGACAATCACCAGCGTCATGCCGAGGGCGATGATCGCGATGATCGCGGACTGCACGCCCATCTCGAGGAGGTTGGAGATGCTGAGAAAGGACGGCACGAGGGCCGTGAACACGGCGAAGGTGACGATCAGGGCGAAGATAACGCCAAGGATCCGGTTGTTGGCGAAGTCAGGGAGCCGGGAGGCTCGTTTCGCCGGTGCCGCTGCGCCGCGGCTTGCCTGCACTGCAGGCGTTGGTTCTTTGATGGGGATAGTCATGCCAAGGAACTTTCTGCTGGAGAGTTGGCAGGGTCTGCGATGGGCAGGTCAGTCGAGGGTGGGGGGTGCGTCGTCGACGTTCTCGGTGGTGATGAGTGCCTGAGGTGTGTAGACGGCGCGGGGGACGTCCTGTCCGCCGAGGATGCGCAGGGCCACGTTCACGGAGACCTGGCCCGTGAGGTACGGGTAGGAGTCGACGGTCGCGGTCAGGTCGCCCGCGCGGATCGCGTCGTAGGCGGCTTCAACGCCATCGGTACCGATGACCATGATCTCGCCCTTCTTGCCGGCGGCGTTGACGGCCTCGGCGACGCCGAGAGCCATGCCGTCATTGTTGGCGTAGATGGCCTTCAGGTCGGGGTACTGGCTGATGATCGTGGTGGCGGCGTCGCGTGCCTTTGCGATGTCCCAGTCGCCGGGGACGCTGGCGACGACCTCGAGGCCGCCCTCTTCGGCGGTCGTGGTGAAACCGTCGGTGCGCTGCTTGGCGGCGTACACGCCGGCCTGGCCTTCGATGACTGCGACCTGTGCGCCTTCTTCCGCGGACTCGAGGACGAATTCCGCGGCGTTCACGCCGTTCTGGCGCTGGTTCGGGCCGACCCACTGCTTGGCTCCGGGAAGGACGGCGTCGTTGACGTTCACGACGAGGAGGTCCTGCTGCTCGGCCTTTTCGACGGCCGGGCAGAGATTGGTGTCCGTCTGCGGGGAGACCAGCATCGTGTACTTCTTCTGCAGCATGGTCTCCGCGGAGTTCAGCTGCCCGACCTGGTCGGATTCGGTCGCTGCGGCCTGAACCTCGACGCCCACCCCGTACTGCTCGGCCGCTGCGGTCTGGCCCTCGGACAGGGCGACCCAGTACTGGTTACCGAGGAACTTCATGATGGAACCGATCTGCGTTCCCTCGGGGGCCTCAGGAACAGCTCCGAGCGTGCTTTCGAGCTCTGTGTACTCGACGCTGTCCTCGGCGTCGTCGGTGCTGAACGGCTCGCCATCGACGGAGCAGGATGTTCCCTCGGCTGCCCCTGCGCTGGAGCCCCCTCCGGAGGTGGCGGGAGCGGCCGCTCCGCAGCCCGATAGGACGAACGAGATCGCGAGGATCGAGAGGACCCCGGCGAGCTTCGGTGCAGGTGATGCTGTCTTCGTTGACTTCATTTTCTCTCCCTGGGACGGGTTGATCAGTCGAGAAAATTCCTTCCGGAACTTCGGCGCTGAAGTTGATCTAATGGTTGGAGTCTAGGAGCCTGTAGAGCCAAGAAAAGGGCTGAAGGACGATCTCCTGTAACGATTAGTCGTGCCTGAATATCCATTCAGGGGGCTCCTGAGAGCTATGGGACAAGTGATTTAGGCAACACCCCGCCACCGCGCAGAACATCACTTCTCGTCCGTGTGACCGGGCAGAATCGAGCTTGCATATATATTCATCGAAAGTGCCGAGCCTTCGGAAGGAACCGCTGTATGACACCTCCAAACGACCCCGTGTCACTCTTGACGGCGAGCCCGGACCAGTTGCGTCTACTGACGAAGATCGCAGTTCTGTATCACGAGGAGGGGCTTGCGCAGTCCGACATTTCGAGCCGATTGAACCTTTCCCAGGCCAGGGTGTCGCGCTGCCTGAAGCTCGCCACGGATCTTGGCATCGTTCGCACGTCCGTGGTGCAGCCGCCAGGCATTTACGTCGGTCTGGAGAAGGCTCTGGAGGAGAAGTATGGGTTGCAGGAGGTTGTCGTCGCGGACATGGTGGACGACGCCTCCCTGGGGATGCGGTTGGGGTCCTGCGCGGCCACCTACCTGGAAACGACAATTGAGGTCGACGACGTCGTTGGCATCTCCAACTGGAGTACGACGCTGCTGCAGACCGTGGAGGCGATGAGGTCCCGGCCCCGCAAGGTCCTCAGCGAAGTGATCCAGATGATCGGAGGGGTAGGTAGCCCGCAGGCGCAGATCCAGGCGACGCGCCTGGTGTCGCATCTTGCCGAGCTGACGTCCGCCAAGCCGTTCTACATGGCCGCCCCAGGTTTGGTCGCGAACCACGAGATCCGTCAGGCATTCCTTGCTGATCCCGCTGTTGCCAGCACCGCGGAAGCTTGGGACCGGGTCAATACCTCACTTGTCGGGATCGGCACGTTCCCCGCTTCACCGTTATGGCAGGCCAGCGGCAATGCCCTGACCACCACCGAGGAGAAAGCGCTCCTGGATTCCGGGGCGGTCGGAGAGATCTGCCTGCGTTACTTCGACATCGACGGAGCACCCATGAACTCAGCGATCGAAGAGCGGATGGTGTCCATCAGCTCCGAGGCGATGCTCCGCATACCCCGCCGGATCGGAGTCGCCGGTGGAATGCGGAAACTGGACGCCATCCGTGGAGCGATCAACGGCGGCTGGGTGAACGTCCTCATCACCGACTCCGAGGTCGCCCGCCAACTCCTCGAGCCCCCGCGCCTGCGTCCCAAGAGATAGACAGAGCGTGTCGGCCTAGTTAGGTGACCGGTTTGTTGCGGTACCGGCCCACCAGTTCCGGTGCCGCGGCCTGCAGGCGCACCGGTGCGAGACCCCGTGCCATGAGCCTCAGGTCATCGACGACCATGTCCCCGATCGATTCGAAGGCCTGGGTAATACCCCCGGCACGATGCGGAGACAGGACCGTGTTCTCGAGACGCCGGAAGGGGCTGTCCGCGGGTACTGGTTCTACCGGCCAGACGTCGATGGCTGCGAGGAATCGGCCTGCGGTGAGCCGCTCGAGCAGCGCATCATAATCAACGACCGCCGCCCGGCTCACCAGAATCAGCCGTGCACCCGGGGGGAGCAGATCCAGGGCCGGGCCATCGAGGAGGTGGGCGCTGTCCGCAGTAGCCGTCGCGAAGACATAGACGAACTGGCTCGCGGACAGCGTTTCTTCCAGGCTCGAGGCGATTCCTCCGGTGTCCTCGATGACCGCGGCCGGTAGCCACGGATCATAGATGCGGACGGTGTTGTGAAAAGGCTGCAGAAGACGGTGCAGGCTTCGTCCCAGGTTCCCGTACCCGAGGATCCCGACCGTTGCCCGGTGCAGGAGGACCGCACCGGTGTTCGATTCGCTCACATACTTCTCAGACCCTGTGCGCATGGCGCCGTCCTGATCGCTGATACCCCGGGCGAGGTCGATAGCGAGTCCTAGTGAGTATTCGGCTACCGCCTGGGAGTAGGCCGATCCGCACCCGAGCACCCGGATGCCTCGGGAGAAAGCGGCGGCGTAATCGACATTGGGGAAGAAGTTCCCTTCCACGTTGATGAGCGCTTTCAAACGGCCCGCCCGGGCCAGCCGTGCTGCGTCGAGGTCGGGCTGCCCGATGATCGCGAAAGCCTCTGGGAGGTGCTCGTCGAAGACTTCATCATTTGGGGCGTCCTCCAGGTCGATGACAGTGAAAACGTCATGGAGCGCGTTCAACGCCGCGGGAGTGAAGATGCGGTCGCGCTTCTGGGGTGCAGGCCGGAGCAGCACCACGGGCTTGGTGGGCAGAGTGGTCATCATGGTCCTCGATCTGGTTGGTGTGATTTCAGAGGTGTGTTCTGAGGTCCGCCTCGAGTGCGGCACGAGCGTTGTGGGAATGCCGCACGCTGACGGTGAAAGCCCCCAGGTCCCTGCCGAGGGCCAAGTAGGCGTCGCTGTCTTCCAGAACGACACAGGGAGGCACACACAGATCTCGGAAGATCGTTTCCTTGTCACGGCCCGGCTTTCTCCGTGCGACCTCCACGAAGGGGCCGAGGTTCCAGGTGATGAGCAGGGCTGCTATGAGGTCGGGATCCCCGTTGGAGACGACGACCTGCTCGGATGCGACGGAAGCAAGCGCCGGCATCAGCGTGGCGGCGAGCCACGAGGGTTGAAGGTTGCCCAGAGCCAGTTGCGCGACGACCTCACCTCGTTCCCGGTGCAGAGCCGCTATCTCATCCGACGCGGCCGGAAACCCTTCGGCGATCAATCGTTCCCAGATCCACTGCTCTGTGTGCCCAACCAGGGCATCGAAGAAATCGACCACGAAGATATGTCCCCGCCGCTGGCCCAGCTCCCGGTAGCTGGCTTCGTGCAACGGCTCCGTATGGCCAACCACCCCATCGAAGTCCCAGATGACGCGCGCTCCCGCTGCCTCCTGCATGAGCCGCTCGGTGAGGACCGTCGGATCAGTCTCGTCGTCGGGCATGGGTTCCTTCCGCGTTGTCAGGGCTCAGAAGTTGAGTGCCCTTGTCCATCCGTCACCTTAGGCATATCTCTTCCCCTTCCGGCATGGGTAAGCCGAACAGCAGGGCAGATTCCTTGGGGTTCTCCCCATAACACCGCTTATCGGCGATTGGCGGAAGGGGCGCCCGACGGTCTTCAGCACCACTTCGTGAGCAGGCGGAGGTACTGCTTGCGTTCTGGCATGGCACACCCGCTGGCCACTCTCATCCCCGAACGCTGAACTTATCTGACGCAATCGACGGCTGCGGTGAGATCGTCAGCCGCGACAGCTGCAGTGCAGGATCGACCAGCTTCAGCGGATCGTTCTACCTGACGGAAGGTAGGTTATCGGCGGTTCTGCCTCGCCCGTTCTATCGCCTTTCAACGAGCGAAACTTCGGGCTGCTCCGAGTTCAGCGATCCGCCACTGGCCGTAACAGCGAACGCCAGCACAGGCCCGTTTGTGGCTCCTTGTCCGCCGGAAATCCGACGGACAAGAAGTGGTGCCTCCGATGCTGGTACAAACGCGCTACGGCCTTGGGGAACGGAGAGGGTCGCGTTCGGGGTGTCGAGCACGATCGGTCCGCTTACGGCAAGGACGATAACAGGCCCGTTTTGAACAATCGGCACCTGTTCGAGGACGACATTCCCACCCTCTACGACGGCATTGCCGCTCTGGCCGGCTTCAGTGCTCTCCGCGGACCGACCAGCACGACTAGCGGCCTCATCGGACAGAAGGATTCGCTGGAGCTGGAACTCTTCGAAGGGCGGGCGGAACAGCTCTTGGTCTAGCAGCGTGTATTCAGGCATGAGCGACGGCGGGGCCAGTGGCTCGAATACGACGGTAGAGAGCAGTTCGGCGGAATCTACATGTTTCGGCGTAAGGCCGCCGCGGAGGACGTTGTCCGACGATGCCATTACCTCAATGCCCAGACCTCGTAGGTAGGCGTGGATATTGCCAGCAGGAAGGTAGATGGCTTCCCCTGGGCGTAGCGAAACGCGGTTCAGCAGCAAGGCTACGAGAACCCCCGGGTCTCCTGGGTACTGTGCCGCGAGCTCTACGATCGTCGTGGCGTCGCGGCTGATCGAGCCCTCCGACCATCCTGCTTCGGGTGTTGCTCCGATGCGGCTACGTACAGCGGTCTCCACGTCCGTAACGATCTCCGGGGGCGTGTTGAGCAACAGGGTGAAAGCAGTGCGGAGCGAGCCCTCGCTCCCTGTAGCGAGATGCATGGCCACGGTATCGAAAACTTCGTGGGCCGGGGACCCGTGTTCGACGGCGGACGCGAGGACTGTGAAGATGCTGACGGCCTCGGCGAGGGGGCGGAAGCCGCACAACGCCTCGAAAGGGGTCAGCGCTAAGATCATCTCTGGCTTGTGGTTCCGGTCCCGGTAGTTGCGGTGTGGTGCGCCCTGCGGTACCCCCGCAGCTTCCTCGACGTCGAAGCCGGCAGCGGCCTGCTCGAGGCTCGGATGGACCTGTAAGGAGAGCGCCGATTCGGCGGCGAGTACCTTCATGAGGAAGGGAAGGAGCCCACCGAAGCGAGCGTTCACCGCATCGCCAAGAAGCTTCCGAGAATCCTTCGCGATGAGCTCGTCAAGGCCGCACCGTCCGCCGTCGTCCTGCAATACCTGCGACGGCGAGTCAGGATGCGCCCCGATCCACAGCTCAGCTTCAGGTTGGCCGGAGGGATCCCTGCCGAGTAGTTCGGCGATCGCCGTCTGAGAACCCCAGGCGTACGAACGAAGCGTGTTATCGAGGAGATACATCAGTCATCCTTTGGTAAGAGAAGCGCCCGTGACGGTTTCCGCCGACAGTAGGAAGCCGGCTCTGACCAGCGACCCTTAGGGGGCTGGTCAGCGCCGGCCAGTAGTGGTGATGTCCTGTCAGTGACTGCTGTGGAAGAAGTCCCACATGAGTTCACTTGCCTGGATGTCTTGCGTGACTGGGCCTGATCCGTTGAATTCGGCGGGGTCACCTCCTGGCCAGGTGTGTCCGCCGCCCTCGACCACGTAGTGGAAGACCTCGGCGTGGGATCGGCATGCTGTGTAGCTAACGAGGGAGACAGTGCTCGTCACCTCTTCGGTAGCTGACTTCTTGCAGTGGTTCAGTTCAGCCCACCGATCCGATGCGTCCAGGGCGCCATAGCGCCAGTACGCGGAGCCTCCGTCTTCGAAGGGGTTGGTGGGGTCTGCGGTGCCGCTGAAAGTCATCACGGGAAGGGGTTCCGAGGGCTGGCAGGTGGCTGGGTCAGGGACGTACCCGCCTTCAGGTGCCGGCATCGAGCTGCCGGCTCGCAGTCCGGCGACAGGTGCAATCGCTGTCAGAACGTCTGGGTGCTCGCATGCGAACTGGGACAGCATTCGCCCGCCTCCGGAGTAACCCGTGCCGTATACCTTCTTGTCATCGGCACAGGTCGATGTGAGTTCTGTGACGAGGTCTTTGAGGAAGGCGACGTCATCGGGAGCGCCTGGCTGGTCCGTGGAGGTGTACGGGACGTTCCAGCTGTAGCTCCCAGACGAGGGAATGGCGCCTTGCGGGGCGGCGACAACGAACTTCTCCCTGGCTGCTACCTGCTCGAGTTGTGACCGGCGAAGTTGCACCTCGGATGTACTCGAGCTGCCGTGAAGGTCCAGAACCAAGGGAAGCTTGGTGTGCTTCTGATCCGTTTCCGGCATGAAGACGACGGCTGATCGTGCTTTACCGCCGGATTGAATGGTGATCGTATGCCGTCCGGGTTCGGTCAGGGCGCATGTGGCATCCGGTGACCGATGAGGTGAATCCGGGGTGGAGGACGAATTCGTGGGCGCTGCGTGTGCCATCGCCGGGGTCGTTGCCGTGATGAGTAGGGCTGCAGCGAGGCCCGCTTGTGCAAGACGTTTCATGAAGACAGGTGCTTCCTCTGAAGATGTGAATAAGGGCTGGTTAAAACGAATCCCGCTTCCGGGACTGTAGAAGCGGGATTCGTCCTTCAAACGGGGTTCATCAGGGCGCGGAGAGGGTGGTGCGCAAATCATCGATGATGAGGTTTCCTGTGCCGCTGCCGTTGACGTAGACCGAAACTTCGGTCACCGCCGTGACGTTCAGGTCTGCTTCGGGCGCCCAGCTCGGCGGGGCGAAAGCCGTGAACGGGATGGTCACCTTTTGCCATTCGGTGCCTGTCGTCGTGACAGTGGTTTCCCAGTACGCGCCGCCGGCAACGAACTGCACCGTGAACTTGTTGGTGGCGTTGGGCTTCACCCACATTTCGAGTCCTGAGTATCCCCACCAGTTCTGTGCCTCAGGGAGTTTGTGAATGAGTCCGGCATACCCGGCCGATCCGGCCGAGTAGTTGACGGACAACGCCTTCGAACCGGTCTGGGGGTTGGTGGTCAGCGCCGCGGTGATGGGATCTCCTCCGCTGTTCGGAATGTATGCCGAAGCCACTGCCGCGTCAGTTGCATACTGTTCGAAGTCGTCGATTGTCAGCTGGGCCGTCGGCAAAGCTGCGGTGGTGAAGGACGCCGCTTGTGGGCTGACTACCGTCTGCCCCTTCCCGTTGACTGCGGTCACCGACCAGTAGTAGGTCGTTGCTGCCGTCAGGTCCAGATCGGGTGTGAACGAAGTGGACGGAATTGTTCGGGCCGTTACCAGCGGAGCGGACAGATCGGGGTTCGTTGAGAGCGTGAAATCGTAGTACGCGGTATCTGAGGCGGGTGTCCACGAGAAGGTTGGGGTGTCGATGACGTTGCCCGCGTTAGGTGCGGGGTTGGAGACCTGGAACGCGCCCGGCAGCGCCAGTTCGCCGCTCTGACCTGAGTAAATGGACACTTCACCGAGCTGTGGTGTCCAGACGTTGCCTGTTGCAGCAGGCCAGGTCACCTTGAGGTAGTTCACGTTCGTAGCACCTCGGACAGAGTAAACGTATTCCCTCCAGTTTCCTGTCCCTCGGTCAACCTGCACCGGCAGGATTTCCCAGTTCTGCCCATCACTCGAGCCGGAGATTTCCAGGTCACGCGCGGGCTCGTCTGGCCAGTACCACGCTGTGATGTCCGCTCCAGTCATGTCGTCTACAGCCCAAACGACAGAAGCCGGATCCGCGCTCTCTCGTTTCACACGCGAGGTATCTCCCGAGAAGTTCGCGGAATTCCCGGTGTCGAAGGCGAGGCTGCCGTTATGGCTTTGCGTCAGTGACCAGTCGTTCAGCGGGTCGTAGAGCGCCGGGCGGGGTGCCTGGTTCCAGAAGGTTGCGTCCCGAATCTCGATGGCTGCGCTGGAGGGCCACTGCACCTTCACCGCAGTGGCAGTCAGACCTGAAGCGACGAGTGTTGTTTGCCCCTTGTTCCGCTCGACTGTCGTTTTGACCGGTGTCCAGGTCTGCCCGTCGGTGGTCGCAAGGAGCTCAACGCCCTTTGCGTTGGACACAGTGATTTCGGCTCTGGTGATGTTGTCGCGTTCCCACACGATGTTGGATGTGCCGGAGCCCGTACCGACAACGACTGCGCCGTCGGCCCGTGGTTCAAGAACTACGTTTTCGCGGCTGGACGTCAAGAACAGGCTTTCGAGCGGATCCACCTGGATCGTGTTGTCGCCGGTGAGGGTATTGACGACAGCTGAAGGTTTCCCTACGGTCCCGTCGGGTTTGATGGCCGTAATGCGGTACTGAGCGTTATCAGGCGATTCGGTGTCGGTTACCGGCGATTCCTGGGCGCTGACTGGCTGCTCGGTGATTGTGGCCCAGGTCTTTCCGTCCGTTGAGCGCTCGACGATGTAGGTGCCGGCTCCGGCAACACCTCTCCACGAGATGAGGTTGATGCCGCTCTTGTTCTCGATCGATGTGATGAGTGGGATGTCGAGCTGGATCGAGCCCGGGCGGGTTCCGACGGCGGTGCCGTAGTCCCTGATGGCTTGTACCTGGGCGATTTCCTTCTCCGTGGTTCCTGGGTAGTGGAGGGTGAAGCCGTCGTCGTGCGGCACATAGCCGCCGGTGTCGTTGTGCCCGAACAGCGACCAGAAGAACATGCCTGACACGTCGGGATTGGCGGCGGCCGCTTCGAGAAGCTCAGCCGAGGCCGAGGTGGACCCGTACTCGCCAGCGATGTACACCTTGTCGGCGTTGGTGACGGCCTCGGCGTGCGCGGCAACCCGGTCGACCGTCGGCGGGTAGTAATGGACGTCGACGATGTCGAGCTCCGGAGCAACGAGGGTATCGGGGTCGATATCGAATCGACGCCCCGCGGCTACGAGCTGATTGGGGGCTTCCTCGTTGATGAGATCGACCTGCTGGTTGATCCAGTCGAGTGTCATGCCTTCGAGCTCGTTGCCGAGCTCCCACGCCAGGATGGTCGGGTCCTCGACGTATGGAACACCGGTCAGGGAGTTGGTTCGGTCCAGGATCATGGTCACGTAGTCCTGGTAAGCGGCGATAGCTCCCGGATCGGTGTAGAAGTCGGACGACTGGAGGCCCAGAGGGGTTGTAAAGTCCCGGTGTCCGCCGTGGTAGTAAGACCATTCGTCGGTGAGCGGGAGGATCAGCCTGATGCCTAAGGAACCTGCGTACGCGATCGCGAAATCGACGGTCTTGAACGCTTCCTCGTTGTACTCACCGAGTGCCGGCATGATTGCCAGCGGATTGGCGTCGTTCTGTCCGGTGGAAGTCATCATGTGTGAACGGACGACGTTCACGCCCATCTCGGATGCCGTGTCGAGGGCGTTCTTAATTCTGAAGTACGTGGGGTAGTCCACTCCCCCGACGTTCTCGTCCAGCCCCATCCAGTAGATGTTCGTTCCGCTCATGCGGTACGGCTTGTTTTTCAGCAGCAGGTCCGACCCGTCGCGGGTGACGAACTCTTTGTTCAAGCTCTTCCATTTGATATCGGCCGGACCGGCACTAGCCGGCACAGCGGATAGGGATGACGCTACGAAGACAGCTGCGAGGGCTCCGGTGACGCACCTGGCAGCCGTACGTCGTGCATGTCCTTGGGACGGGGTGAACATCGTCGGTCTCCTGTTGCTTGATCGAATGATGAGTCTGTTCCGGTACAGGAACAGACTCATCAGGAACTGTGGCAACGGCTTCCCCACCAGCCGGATGTGTGCCATAGCTCACACAACTATGGGTACCGGCAGGGGCAGAGTCAAGACTTACATAGATTAATTATGAAACAAGTGGATTCGCTGTTGATCCACGCTCGATGATCGTTGCACGAGGAGCTCTGACCTCTGAAGGCGGGACTGATTGAATGGCTTCCAGCACGGCCATGCCGGCCAGCTCCCCGATGGCGAGGACATCATGGCTCATGACAGATAGGGGCGGTTCCGCCAGCTCGCAGAGGGCAGAATCATCCCACGCCAGCAGTGACACGTCCTTCGGCACCTTAAGCCCCATATCGAAGGCAGCGCGAAGGCCGCCGAGGGCCATAACATCGTTGTCGAAAATGATCGCGGTCGGTTCGCCATCACGGAGCAGTTCGGTCGTAGCGATCCGACCGGATTCCTCTGAGTAGTCTCCTGCTCGCGCCTGATAGGACAAGCCGAGTTCGCTGCATCGCCGAGCCAGCGCAGAGGAGCGTATGGCGGAGTGAGCCATGTGTGCGGGTCCACCTATGTGCCCCAGTGAACGATGACCGAGCCGCTCCAGGTAGTCGACTGCGTCCTGCATGACGACGTCATCCTCGGTCCAAATGGACGTCAAGCCACCTGCTGAATGGACATCACTGATCGCCACGGCTGGCAGGCCGAGGTCGCGCACCTTGTTCAGCCGGACATCTCCGGGCACGAGATCGACAAGGACCACCCCGTCCACATGGCTTTCGTTCTTCCAGCGCTCAAACGTCTCCAGCTCGGACTCAACATCGGGCAGGATCTGCAGCAGGAGTGCGTAGTGCGAGGGCTGCAGTGCCAGCTCCAGCCCAGCAATGAACTCATGGTAGAAAGGTTCAGCCAACAGCATTTCTGATGTGCGCCGGAGCGTCAGGCCGACCGACCTGCCTCGATGGGCAACGTGGTCCGAGTGGCTGAAAACTGTGCGCAAGGATGCTCCAAGGCTGTTCGGGGCTCTAGGTTATATCGGCGTCGAGCTACGCCCTACATACTTGCATAGAAGCTTCTCTGACCATTTGGGTGAACGGAACCGTCAACAGTGGCACGACATGAGAACCCCAGCTCCGGCCCGGGCAGCAGGGCCTTGGTGATGGATCTGATCCGCTCTGCGGGAAGCATCAGCAGGGCCGAGCTGACCACGCTTACTGGACTCACCCAGCCGGCAATCTCGAGCATCGTCAAGAAGCTCATCAACGAGGATCTCATCCGCGAGGTTGGCCAGTCCGGTTCGACGGGCGGTAAACGGCGGCGCATGTTGGCCATGAATTCGGTGGCACGCTTCGGTGTGGGCGTTCAGGTAGCCGCCCAGGGGCTGTTATGGATGGCGACCGATATGCGCGGCGGGGTCCTGGGGCGTCGGAGAACCCCTGAGGCGCCGATCTCGGATCCTGTCGCTATGTCCGAACGAGTGGCGGAAGAGTACGATGCTTTCCTTGCCGCACTGCAGCTACCAGCAGAGGCAAGTGTGGGACTCGCGCTGGTCGGTCCTGGTCCAATCGATCAGGCCAGTGGTCTTTTCCAAGGTTCGCAGACCCCGCAGGCCTGGGTAGGCTTCGACATACCAGCCTCCCTGCGGGAAAAGCTGCAGCTACCGGTCCTCATCGAGAATGATGCTAGCTCCGCAGCACTCGGGGAATTCTGGTCGCGGCAGGTATCGCGACAGAAGACTTTCGCCTGCATATACATGAACATGGGCATTGGGGCGGGCGTCATCGTTGACGGCGCGCTCTACCGTGGCGCCAGCTCGAACGCCGCTGAGCTTGGCCACATCTCCCTCAACCCTTCGGGCCCCCCGTGCTTCTGCGGCAACCGCGGATGTCTCGAACGATACGCAGCACCCAGCACCATCTTGCAGCAGGCAAAGGACGATCCTGAACTACGATCAATGCTCGAGACGTCGTTCACGACCCGGGATGTCATGGGCCAATTCGATGATCTCGCTCGCCTCGCGATCCACGGCAACGAGGCTGCGTGCGAGCTTATTGACACCTCCGCAACCTATCTCGCGCACGCAGCCCTGACGCTGACAAACCTGTTCGACATCGATCACATCGTTCTGGCGGGCCCTGGTTTCGCCGTCGCCGGGGCTACATATGTTAAAAAGCTTCGTGCCCAGCTCGGGGCCGCGGCATTTGTGCGAAGTGCCCACACCATCGACGTCGAGCTGTCCTCCAACCCGCGTGACTCCGCAGCAGCCGGAGCCGCAGCGCTTATGTTGCAGAGCTCCGTGTCGCCGGGTCATGGACCCGTGCGCCTCGCATCCTGATCCTGAGCGAACAGCTTTCATAACTAATTTATGAAAGCTGTTGACACCTGCCCGTTCTCTCGTGCAACCTGAAGAACACGATCTTCTTGAGGGCAGGAACCGAGGCCGCTGTCATGTAGCAGGACAGTCTCGGACCAGAGTGCATCAGCCCATCTGATGGCAAGATCCCTCAAGCAGCCCGGAACTTACCGTCGGCCCCGCCGACGCACGCGTCACTGGAGACTTGAACAAGGAGCTTTTCAATGAAGAAAAAGGTAGTAGTTACCGCTGCCCTCGCACTTGGAGCCTCGATGGCGCTGAGTAGCTGCGCCGGCGGAAGCAGCAACAGCCCTGCAGGCGAAGGGTCGGGAGAACCGTCAGGGGACATCACTGTTCTCACCAACCGAACCGACCTCGTCGACACGGTCTTTCCTGAATACGTCGAGAAGTTCCAGGAAGAGTACCCCGATGTGAACGTTGAGTTCGAAGCGCTGACGGACTACGACGGCGACGCGACGATCCGACTCAACTCCCAGGACTACGGCGACGTCCTGCTCGTTCCGACCGCCGTACCGAAGGATCAGTTCCCAGCCTTCTTCGAGCCCTTGGGAGAAGCTGCCGAGCTGACCGAAGAGTACAGATTCATCAATTCCGGGTCGTTCGAGGGACAGACGTATGCGCTGCCGACCTTCGGCGCAGCCATGGGATACGTGTACAACCGCGGCGTCTGGGAAGAAGCCGGCATCACCGAGGCCCCGGCCTCGGAACAGGAATACCTCGACGCACTCGGCGCCATCGCTGACAAGACCGACGCGATCCCGTACTACACCAACTACGCGGACGGATGGCCGCTCTCGTCACTCCAAAGCAACCAGGGCGCCATCGGTGGCCCCGACGCCCGCATCGAAATGACCCAGGACGACTCTCCGTGGGAAGAGGGTAAGGACCAGTACGCCCTCGATTCCCTCCTCTGGGACACTGTCGCCGAAGGTTACTCCGAACCCGACCCGACCACGACCAACTGGGAGGAATCCAAGAACCTCCTCGCGACAGGGCAGGTCGGATCCATGGTCCTCGGATCTTGGGCGATCGCACAGATGCAGGACGCAGCCGAAGCCGCAGGTGAATCGCGTGACTCCATCGGCTTCCGGCCGATGCCGTGGCAGACCGACGACACCTTCACGTCGATGATTGCGCCCGACAAGATGCTCGCCGTCAGCAAGAACTCCGACAACAAGCCGGCCGCCCGCGCTTGGCTCGATTGGTTCACCAACGAATCCGGCTTCGCGGCAAGCCAGGGAGGGCTCGACCCCAAGATCGACGCCGAAATCCCTGAGTCCCTCGCAGACTTCGAAGAGCTGGGTGTCGAGTACGTCGAACTGGCCCCGGAGCCCGAGGGCGAGGAAAGCCTCTGGTCCGACATCTACAACGAGGCGGAAATCGACCTCACCGGGGACCAGTACCGCCGCGAAATCATCGACATCGCGCGAGGCGCGCAGGGCGGCGACAAAAACGGCTACTTCGCCGACCTGAACGAGCGCTGGGCAGCCGCACGAGCATCGGTCACCGAATAACCGCTCCCCACATACCGTTGTGGCGGCGCTGAAAGCGCCGCCACAACGGTCCAAGATTGGACTACACATGGCACTGCTAGCTCCACGAGCCGGCCAAGCCGATCGCAGCAAGCAGCATCGGGGCCCGAAACCGCCCAGGAGAAACCGGAAGCAGTCACGCATCACGCCGTGGCTCTTCCTTGCCACACCGCTGGCTTTCCTGGTCGTACTCACCTACATACCTGTCGTCAACATGTTCTGGTACAGCGTCACGTCCTGGAACGGCATCGACGTTGACAAAGAGTTCGTAGGGCTCGAGAACTACACCGAGATCTTCACCGAACCCTCGATCTTTCAGGTCTTTTTCGTCAGCGTCTACTACCTGTTCGGCGCTGTGGCTCAATTGGTCATCGCACTCTACTTCGCCACCATTTTGAGTTTCAGCACCCGCTTCAAGAACCTCTTCAAGGGCCTACTGTTCTTCCCCTACCTCATCAACGGCGTAGCAATCGGCTTGGTGTTCCTCTACTTCTTTCGTCCCGGCGGCACCCTGGACGCACTGCTTGCAGTGACGGGTGTAAACGATCCACCACTCTGGCTCGGCGACCCGTCGCTCGTGAACATCTCCCTCGCAGCTACCTCCGTCTGGCGGTACATGGGATTGAACTTCATCCTGTTCCTCGGCGCGATCCAGTCGATCCCCTCGGAACAGTACGAAGCAGCCGACATCGACGGTGCGACCGCTTGGCAAAAATTCCGGTTCATCATCCTGCCCAGCATCAGCCGGATCCTCGGGTTGTCCTTCACCCTCGCCATCGCAGGCGCGCTTTCGGTATTCGAGATGCCTTACATCATGACCGGGGGCGCGAACGGATCAGCAACGTTCGTCATCGAAACCATCAACACCGCGTTCAAATACGCGAACGTCGGACTTGCGTCAGCCATGGCAGTCGTCCTCCTGCTCATCGTGCTCTTCGTGACCTTCATTCAACGCCGTATTTTCCCCGACGACCAGGAGGCTTCACGATGAGCTCGCAGGTCACCCCCTCGGCATCGAACGAGGCACCCCCGATTACCGGCAGAGCAGAACTCCCAAAACGCAGGGAGTCCGGTCGTACCACCCGGTACACCGCTCGAACTCTCAAGTACATCTCCTTGGTACTGGCGGCGCTGGTGTCACTCGTGCCCTTGGTGACGATCTTCATGACGTCCTTCAAGACGCAGGAGGAGTTCCGCACGACCAGCCCTCTGACTCCGCCGGAGAACTGGACCAACTTCTCAAACTTCGTGACCGCCTTCGATAGCGGCGGCATGATCACCGGGTTCATCAACACCACGATCATTCTCATCGTCTCGGTCACCGGAACGATCCTGATCGGAACGATGGCCGCCTACGCCCTCGATCGCTTCACCTTCCGCGGCAGGGGCCTTGTGATCTTCGCGTTCCTCCTCGCAACCCTCGTCCCGGCGGTCACAACTCAAGTAGCGACGTTCCAGGTCATCAACGCCCTGGGCCTTTTCAACACCCGCGGCGCGGCGATGGTCCTCTTCATGGGCACGGACATCATCGCGATCTACATCTTCCTGCAGTTCATGAAGTCGATTTCGCCCTCACTCGACGAGGCAGCAATGATCGACGGCGCGAATCGCTTCACCATCTACTGGCGGATCATCCTCCCGCTCCTGAAACCGGCGATTGCGACCGTGGTCATCATCAAAGGCATCGCGGTCTACAACGAGTTCTACATCCCGTTCCTCTACATGCCCGCTAGGGACCTCGGCGTGATCTCGACATCTCTCTTCCGCTTCACCGGGCCATTCGGCTCCCAATGGCAGGTCATCTCGGCCGGGACGATCCTCGTCATCGTGCCGACGGTCATCGCCTTCATCTTCCTTCAACGCTATATCTACAACGGGCTAACAGCTGGAGCTACAAAATGACAACCGATCTGCACACCGTCCAGTACCTGCACAACGACTGGACCCTCCGAGCACTCGCAGGGCCAGTACCTGCTCACATCGCCGGCCAAGCCATCGAAGCCACCGTCCCCGGGACCGTGCACACAGACCTGATGGCACAAGGACTCATCCCCGACCCCTACCTTGACGGCAACGAAAAACTCCTCACATGGATCGGCCAGTCCGACTGGGAGTACACCACCAACTTCGCCTGGTCGCCCGACGGACATGAGCGCCACGACCTGGTCTTCGAAGGACTCGACACCGTAGCCCGTGTCCTGCTCAACGGCACGGAGATAGCCAACACCCGTAACCAGCACCGCACTTACCGGGTTCCTGTCGACAGGACCTTGCGACAGGGGCTGAACGTCCTCACCATCGAGTTCGCCTCGCCCATCAAGTACGCCAACGCGGAAAGCCTGAATCTCGGATACCGGCCGCACGTCAATTTCCATCCCTACAACGCGATCCGCAAATCGGCATGCAACTTCGGTTGGGACTGGGGACTGGACGCCACGACAAGCGGTATCTGGCGCCCAGTCAGCCTGCACTCATGGTCCGGTGCCCGGCTCGCCAGCGTCCGACCCACACCAACCGTCGAGGGAACGCGCGGCCAGGTAGCCGTCGTCGTCGAGATCGAACGAGCATCCCAAGGACCGGTCGATATCAGTGGCTCGATACCTCAGGCAGGAGCCGTGGAATCAACAACCATCGGAGAAAATGAGACCGCGTGCACCATCAACCTAGACGTCGAAGACGTCGACCTGTGGTGGCCGCGCGGCTTCGGTGACCAACCCCTCTATGACCTGAGTATCGATCTGGGAATCAAGGGTTCCCGGGTGTCCGGCTGGGAATCCCGCATCGGTTTCCGGACCGTCAAAGTGGAACTCGAACCCGACGATGAGGGAACCAGCTTCCGCTTCATCGTCAACGGCACCCCCGTCTGGGCTCGCGGCGCCAACTGGATCCCCGATGATGCTTTCCTGCCCCGCGTCGACCGCACACGGCTAGCTGCACGACTCGACCAAGCCGAATTCGCCAACATCAACCTGCTTCGGATCTGGGGCGGTGGGATCTTCGAATCCGACGACTTCTTCGAACTCTGCGACGAACGCGGCATCATGACATGGCAGGACTTCCTGTTCGCCTGCGCTTGCTACGCCGAGGAAGAACCACTGCGCAGCGAAGTCGAAGCCGAAGTCCGGGACAACATTGAACGACTCATGCCCCACGCAAGCCTCGTCCTTTGGAACGGCAACAACGAAAACATCTGGGGCTTCGACGAATGGGGCTGGAAGAAGCGACTCGAAGGCAAGACATGGGGCCTGGGCTACTACCTCGACCTGCTGCCACGGCTGGTCAGCGAACTGGACCCCTCCTGCAACTACACCCCAGGCAGCCCGTGGTCGGGAAGCCCGGAAATCTTCGCCAACGACATCGAACACGGCTCCGTACACCTCTGGGAGCACTGGAACCGGCAGGACTACCCGACCTACCGCGACGTCGTCCCACGTTTCGCAGCCGAATTCGGGTGGCAAGGACCGCCCTCATGGTCAACAATGACGCGCGCCATCTCCGACAATCCGCTCACCCCCGAATCGCCCGGAATGCTGGTACACCAAAAAGCTGCAGACGGGAACGACAAGCTCACCGACGGGCTGGTCGCGCACCTTCCCCTCCCCAACAACACCGAGGACTGGCACTGGGCTATGTCCCTCAACCAGGCCAACGCCATGACATTCGCCATCGAACACATGCGCTCCTGGAGTCCGCGATGCATGGGAACGGTCATCTGGCAGCTCAATGACTGCTGGCCCGTCACCTCCTGGGCCGCAGTCGATGGAGACGGGGTCGCAAAGCCGCTCCTGTACGCACTCCGGCACGTCTACGCGGACCGGATGCTAACAATCCAGCCCCGCGGGGATCAACTCGCAGTGGCAATCATCAACGATGCCGCAGAACCCTGGAACGGTACCCTTACAGCGCGTCGGCTTCGTTTCGATGGAACCGAGATAGCCGCCGTCGAGCTTGACCTAACAACGGTCAGTGCACGGGCCTCACAACTGATCGAACTACCAGCCGAGGTAGCTGCGGCAGGTGACGTCGCGGATGAGGTACTCGTTATCGACTACGGCAACGAGCGTGCAAGCTGGTTCTACGCGGAGTACCGGGACTCCAACCTCGAAGCCGCGCGCTTCACAAGCGAGGCTACCGCCACTGATACGGGTTACTCGGTGACGATCACCGCCGAAAACCTGATCCGGGACCTTACGCTCCTCGTCGACAAGGTCGACCGCCATGCCGTCGTCAGCGACATGATGGTCACGCTGCTCCCCCAGGAATCGGTGACCTTCCACATCACCTCCACCGTGGAGGTCACACCCGAAAGCTTCGTGACCAAGAACGTGTTGCGGACAGCAAACCAGTTGGTCATCGACTGGGGAACCCGGGCGCTTCCTCACCAGCGCGAGCTCGCCCCTACTCCCTAAGCGCACCGGGTTCTGACCTGCTGCTCATAAGCAGGTCAGAACCGGCTCCTGCTCCATCACAACATTTCTACGGATCTACAAACCTATAAATGTAGACGACACCCAGTTAGGGACGCTCATGGATGCCGCACGCCCATTTCTGACTCTCGCAGTAGATATCGGTGGCACAAAGGTCGATGCCAGTCTCATCACCGCAGATGGAGCCGTGGTCCCCGGCACCCTCCACCGACGTGCCACAGGCTCAACCACCTCAAGGCAGCGCATCTCAACTGCCATCAGCGAAGCCGCAAGCGCCGCCATTGCTGGGGCGCCTGCCAGAAGTTCCATCATCGGAATCGGGATCGGATCAGCCGGGCCTGTAAACCTCGACAAAGGCACCATCAGTCCCAAGAACCTGCCTCACCTGCATGACTTCGGAATAAGCGCTCACCTCGGAGCTCTCCTACCAGGACGTCCCGTCACCCTGCGCCTCGACGGTACCTGCATCGCACTGGCCGAATCCTGGAAGGGAGCCACACAAGGATCACCCAATTCACTCACCATGGTGATCTCGACAGGCATCGGTGGAGGCATCATCCTCCAGAACAAGCTCATCGCCGGGCGGTCAGGAAACGCCGGCCACATCGGACAGATGCGGCTACACCCGAAAGAAACCACGCACTCCCCCATCCACGCAGGGACACTGGAAGATCTTGCATCCGGCCCGCAAACAGTCGCCTGGGCCCGAGGCCAAGGGTGGACCGGCGCAACCGGCGAAGACCTCGCCCACTCCTACGACCAAGGAGACGCCACCGCACAGGCAGCAGTCCGCCGTTCAGCTGCCGCAGTGGGGCTCGCCATAGCGAACGCTGCGACGCTACTCGACCTCGACGTAGCGGCGCTCGGCGGCGGGTTCATCAATGTAAGCAGTGACTACGTCGACCTCGTGCGAGAAGCCGCCCACTCATCCCGCGTTCTGGACTACACAACCGACCTGCGCATCGTTGCAACAGCACTCGGACACGAGGGCCCTCTTCTCGGGGCCGCAGCCCTCATCCACCAAGCCCACGCCCTGGACCTCGCAGCCTGAGTAGCAGGATTCAGCCATCACCTCGAAAGGTCGAACAACGATGTTCCACAAGAACCCATGGCGCGCCCCCGCCGTCGCGCTCCTGTGCCTACTCTTCATCGGAGCATCCTTCACCCCCACACAAGCGTTCTCCTGGACATCCAAAGCGACCGTCGTCAGCTACCTGCAGTCAATTTCGGGCACCAAAGTGATCGCCGGTCAGCACAACAAAGAACCAGCGGCACAGCCGGCCTACTACACCAACAGGGTGCAAGCCATCACCGGCGTACGTCCAGGCCTATGGGGCGGCGACTTCCTGTTCAGTTCGACCGATGTGAGCAACCGTCAGTCGGTCATCAACCAGGCCAAGACCGAATGGGCCAACGGATCACTCGTCACCCTTACCTGGCACGTGTGTCCCCCCACCACCAGCTCGAGCTGCAGCTGGGAGACAATCAACGGCAACCTCACCGATGCGCAGTGGAACGAGCTCGTCACCAACGGAACTGCTCTCAACAGGGCGTGGAAGACACGCCTGGACGAGATCGTCCCCTATCTGCAGCAGCTCGACGACGCTGGCATCCCTGCCATCTTCCGTCCACTGCACGAGATGAACGAACAATGGCCCTGGTGGGGAGGCCGAACCGGCCCAAACGGATCAGCGAAGCTCTTCCAAATCACCCGGGACTACCTCGACAGCACAAAAGGACTAGGGAACCTGATCTGGGCATGGAACGTCCAGGACAACGCCAACGGGAACTTCGCCGGCTTCTACCCAGGACACAACTACGTGGACCTCGTGACCCTCGACGCCTGGTACAAAAACTTCCCTTCGAACCAGGAGTACTCAGCTCTCCTCGCCCTCGCCCCCGGCAAACCCCTCGCTCTGGGAGAGGTAGGCAAAATGCCCACCGAAAGCCAACTCGCAAGCCAACCGCGATGGACCTACTTCATGCACTGGTCAGAACAGCTTGAAACCAACAACACCCACCAGGACATCAAAAACACCTACTACAACCCACGGGTCATGCACCAAGGCGACATCACTTTCCCCTGACCATGCCATACGCCGATGCTCAGAGGTCCAGCACGTCCGGCGGTACCCAGCCAGAACGGGGGCGGCCCCTTCAACTCACCACCTGCCGCAGCGGAGTCCCTAACTCCTATCGAGCTGCCGGAATGGAGCTCCTCACATGAAGAAACATGGTCGCCTAGGATTCGGACGTCCCACCAGCACCGAGACCGCTCAACAAGTCAGCGCTCCATTTAGAGGGAGACGCGACTTCGACAATGGCTCCATCACGTCCGAACGCCCATTCTCTGGACTGGTACAGGCACTGAAACCAGCTCGCGTGAAGCTAGTAATCGCGGTCATTGCCTACCTCGTGAAAGACAGCCCCGTCTGGGTGCTGCCCGTTATCACGGCGGCAGTCATCGACACGGTAGTGGCAGGGGGACCTCCGGAGAGACTCGCACTACTCGGCTGCGCAGCACTGGTCTTGGTCGCCTTCAACTACCCCGCCAGCCAAACGTTTGTTCGGCTGATCAGTGCCACAGTTCGCGATCTGGGTGTTTCCTTGCGGAACGAACTCGCTCACCGTCTCCAAGTGTTGTCCATCGGATTCCACGGAAGGTCCAGCTCGTCAGTCATCCAAACCAAGGTCGTGCGAGATGTTGAAAACGTCGAGCTGATGCTTCAACAGGGGGCCAACCCGCTCCTTTCAGGTCTCGGCGTCATCCTCGGAGCCGTGACCGTCCTCGCCCTTCAAGTGCCCGCCTTCCTCCTGCTATTCATACTGGTCGTGCCGCTCTCGGTCGTACTCATCCAAGGAGTGCGCCGCCGTTCCCACCAGAAGAACGAGCTCTTTCGCCGAGACATCGAACAGTTCTCGTCGCAGGTGGGCGAAATGGCGATGCTCCTCCCAATCACCCGTGCACACGGCCTCGAAGAAGTTGCCACACAACGAGTTCTCACGACAGCAAAGGCTGTACGGAACTCAGGATTCAGCCTGGACATGCTAAACGGCCGGTTCAGCGCGCTTGCGTGGGGATCCTTCCAACTACTGTCCATCGCCTGTCTCATTGGTGCAGCAGCCCTCTCCGTGAGCGGTCTGCTGCCGATCACCGCAGGACAAGTGATACTGCTGAGTACCTACTTCGTCATGCTCACAAACTCAGTACTCAACCTCCTCAACCTCGCCCCCTTGCTCACAAAGGGACGCGAATCCCTCCGATCCATCGGCGAGGTCCTTCAGGAACCGGACATTGAGCGGAACAACGGCAAACACCAGATCCTTCATACAGACGGGCATCTGACCTTCGATCACGTCGACTTCCGCTACCCGGAGGAAGAAGACCTCGCCATTCACAGTCTCAGCTTGGACATCAACCCCGGAGAGACCATCGCCTTCGTTGGCAAATCAGGATCCGGCAAATCAACTGTGCTGAACCTCGCCCTCGGTTTCCTCCGACCAACCAGCGGCCACCTGCTGCTGGACGGCACCGATATGGAAACACTCGACCTGCGCACTGTGCGTCGCCACATCTCAGTGGTACCGCAGGAATCCGTACTCTTCTCCGGATCAATCCGAGACAACATCGCTTACGGGCTCGACAACGTCAATGACGAATCGATCTGGCAAGCACTCCAGGAGGCCAACGCATCCGACTTCGTTCGAGCACTCCCGAACGATGTCAACACCCTACTGGGCGAACGGGGAGCCCGCCTATCGGGCGGACAGCGACAACGAATCTCCATCGCTCGCGCCCTGATTAGGGACCCACGGGTCCTCCTGCTGGACGAGGCAACAAGCGCTCTAGACAGCGAGTCAGAACAACTCGTTCAAGACGCGCTTGCAAACCTGCGCCACGGAAGAACGACCCTGATCGTGGCTCACCGGCTCTCGACAATCCGCTCCGCGGACCGAATCGTGCTCTTAGACAGCGGCCGAGTAGTCGAAACCGGTACACATGAAGAACTCCTGACCGCTAAGGGCCCCTATGCGAAGCTGTACACACTTCAAACGCGCTGAACGGACTCCGCAAGACACAACGCACCGGTACGGGCGATCGGAAGCGGAACAGAGGTATGGGCATCGGGCGTACCTGACTGCCATCGTGCTGACCCCTCCATCACGGTTGTGCTGAACTCGGCCGTGCAACAGGCTAGACGCGGCTCTTCAGATAGTTCAGGACTTCGCGGGCGTCCGTGATCATGGTGGACGAACTCCTATGCACGCCATCGTCATCCTGGTACTCATAGTCCTGCCGAATACCGATTTCATCCGTGAAAGTGTGAGTCGTCGTTTCCCAGAGTGTGTACTTCCCGTCGGAACCCCAGCCTGGACGAGTGGAGGTGTGCGTCTCCTCACGCCCGCGGTACTGACCGTAATCACGGATGAACTCAGCCAAAATGAGTGCATCATCGTCTGTCAACCGTGTTCGAGACATCAAGACGAGCTCCAATGGTTTCCCTAAGCCGCCTTTTCTCTTGCTGATCCATGTTGCCTCCTCGATTCACGGACGCCAGGGTATCGATGCATTACCTCGGCTTCAGGGATGGTGCTTTAGGCACCATGCTAGGGGTACGCGGGCGGACGGGTAGAAGTGCTGTACCTACTGCTACGAGTACAAACCCTCCGGTGCTGGGACAACTGGCAACGGCGTGTTCGCAGGCTTGTGCTCCGCCGGCGTGCAGCCCTGGAAAGGGCCGGTACTAGAGAAAAGGGCAGCCATGTGGGGTCGGCGTAGCTGTTCCACCAGTTCGCGAGTCCTGTCGTCGGGTCGACGCGCAGCGCTTCCCATGCGCGCCAGAGCGCGTTGAGCCGGTTGACGGCTTCCTTGTGCCGCCACCAGCTGGCGCACCAGGTGAACTCCGCACGTCCATGAGACACAACGGGCCGCTGATACTGGTGCACCAGGAACTCGGTTACGAACTCCTCGAGGTTGTTGAAGACCATTTCGGGAGCAGGCTGCGCTGTCCCCTGGGTTGGGTGGATGCTATCGGTTTCGGGCTCCTCGCCGGGGAACACATCATCGGCAGAGTCGTCGGACCCGAAGGGTGCGTGCAGGTCCATCGAGCTACTCCTTCACCATGGTCGACCAGCGGTTACCGCCGGCCGCGACAGCAGGGTTGGCGGGAACGTCGTCAACGCTCGTCGGCACTGAAGGCGCCGCTGCAGCGGACGCGGAGGCGACTCGTGTGCCGTTGTGGGCGGCGCCGCGACCTTATCGGCGTAGGAGCGGTCCCTGACAGGCACTGTGCGCAGCAGGACGGCGCGGGAGCCGGAGCCGAGCATGATGGCTCGGCCCTTGGGCATCGCGGCGAGGTCCGCGACGGAGAGGATGTCGTCGGTGGAGTCCTGATGGCTCGTGGAGCGGCTGTCCTTCTGCCTCGAGGTCGACACCGAGGTGTACCGGTACTGACACACCAGGTCGGAGAGCATCTTCAGGAAGCCCTCTTCCTTGACGTTGCCGCCGTAGGTGAAGACGTTGGCTGTGGAGAACAGCTTCTTCATCCCGGATTCGCCCCACACGTCGACGCCCTGAGACCAGGATTGTAGGAATGTAGAAACCACGATTCCTCGGGACCCGTAGTGGCTGTAGAGGTCGGGCAGGTTCTCCCACCGGCACACGTTCGCAGCCTCATCGAGGACGCAGACCATCGGGACCGCCAGGCGGAAGCGCGGAGCTACCAGGACCAGTTGTGAGGCGGCTGCTCGGTAGCAAGAATGCGCCGGGCGGTCTTTCGGACGTGCGTTGTCCCGCATTCCCCGAACGGGCCTCGCTTGACGAAGAGGACTGTGGCGTGGCGATCGAAGTGGTCGATCCACCAGGAGGACATCCCCCCGTTTGCCTGCGCGTCTAGCCATTGCTCGTACAGTGCGCGGAACCGGTCGACGGCTTCTGGGTGGTTCCACCACTGGGAGCACCAGTACTGGTTTTGCGACCGATCCACGGACTCGAGTATCGCGACGAGGCTTTCCACCCAGTCCACGAGATCCTCCGGGGTGTAGGTGAGCTCTGCCCCCTCGCCCTGACCGTTAGGTTCGGTACCACTCGCGGTCGTGTTGGTGGTTCCAGTCATGACGACATCGCTGTTTTTTGACCCTTGATGCGGTCGACTGTTTCCCCGATACGGGCGTTGATGGTCTTGTCGCGGAACCAGGGGACGGTGCGGACGATAGTTCCGCCGCCGGTGGAGGTCTTCACCCACGCCCGGTTGGCAGGGAGTTCGGAGAGCTGGGAGAAGGACATGATGTCGCGGCGCTGGGTCTGCACTGACCGGGAGGACCCGTTCCTCGAGGTCGAGCTGCTGCGGATTCTCGCGTCGTACTGGCCGATCGTCTTGGACAGGGATTCGAGGAATTGTGTGTCGTCGGATCCGCCGCCGTAGACCTTGATCGCGGCCGCGGACCACAGGGTGTCCCACCCGGTGCGCTCGAGCATGGCCATGCCCTGCCCGCGGGTCTGGAAGTAGGCGCTGACAACGATGCCCATGGACCCGAAGAACGAATACCACTCCGGGAGCTGCTTGAGTTTGACGACGTTCCCGACCTCATCCAGGTCAGCCACCAGCGGCACCGGCAGGCGACCTCCAGCCCGCCGGGCGGCCTGCTGCGCGGCGGTGAACACCGCGTAGACAAAGGTGGACACAAACGCTGCACCCGAGCCGGCGGCGTCCTGCGAAAGCAGGATCAGGGTGTCCGTGCCGGTCACGAACCGGGCCGGATCGAAGACCGGCACACCTGGGGTCGGCGTCGACCACGCCACGAGCTCGTCGTGTACCAACGCTGAGGTCATGCGCTGCGCACTGGCGGCCACGGACCCGCGGGTGTCCTCTGGCTGGGCGCTCATGCCCTTCAACGCCGACGCAGGACCAGCGTGGCCCGCCCGTTCGAGCAGCTCGGCTGGTTCCATGAAGTCCGCCGAGGAAACCCACCGCATAACGTCTTTAATGGTGTCTCCATGTCTCGCGGCTGCGAGGAGGCACCAGGCCAGGAAGTCGCGTCCCTGCGAGTCGAACTGGGCATCCCCCCTGCCCTGGCCGGCGTTCGGGGCGGAGGAGGTCTCGAAGATCGACGCGACCTCGCCGGCGCTTACCGTGTCGGTGACACTTGTGAGCGGGTTGAAGATCATGGCGGGCCGGTGGCTGTCCCGCCAAATCCGCTGCGGGTCGAACAGCCACACCGTCCCGGTGTCGGAGCGCGCGGCCAGGACTTCGGCGACGCCGTCGACCTTGTTACTGGTCATGATGTACGGGCCAGGGGCTTCGGTGGCGTGCCGGACGACCTGCGTTGTCGTCTTGCCCCGCCCGGTCCCCCACACATGGGTCGAGCACTCCCTCCAACCCTGGATAACGGCTTTGGTGCCGGTGTCGCCGGCGTACCCAATCGTGAGGCCCGGGCGATGCCCTCCACGTCTGGGTGGAGGCCGGCTGCTTCGGTGAGGCGGGCATCAAGCATCGCCGGACGCATCTTCCCGCCAGGACTCATCCGACGGGACGCCTCGGCGGTCCTGGACACAGGGCGGGTGGTCCCCCACGCAAGGACCGCGATGACCACGACCGCTTCCGCCCCGAGCAGCCAGCCCGCGGCCGCCGGCCACGGATCCCCCGTGGCAAGACCAATCGCCAAGGTGATCGGGTTCCATGACAGGTCGGTGGGAACAGGGGTGAAGGCTTCCCCGAGGTGGATCAGGGCGACCGCGACGAACGCGGCCAGGGCCAGGAAGGAGAACAGGACAACGGATGCGTTCTCCTCGTTCTTCAAAGCATTCGTCATGGGGTCACCGTCATCGGCTTACTTTTGCTTGTGCTGCGGCCCACGCCTGGCTCGTGTTGGGGGCCCGGTGCTCGCCGGCATGGGGCGGCGCCTGCTCGGCTCCTACATGGGTGACGCCGTACCCGAGCGCGACATCCCCGCCCACCTGGACCTGTGGCGGCGCGGCCTGCTGCCCGTCGAACTGCTCCACACGGACACGCACCCCCTCGAGGATCTCAACGAAAGTCTCGATGCGCTCTCCGAGGGCCGCGTGGTACGACGGATCTTCACGCTCGGCAAGTGATTTGTTGCCGTGGGGACCAAAACCCGGTCCGTGCGTACGATGACAGCTGCACGTCTATCCAGAGGAGAACGACAATGCAGCAACGCACACTCGGCGGTATCACCGTCAGCGCCCTCGGACTGGGCGGAATGCCCATGTCCATCGAGGGACGCCCCGACGAGGACCGTTCCATCCGCACCATCCATGCAGCGATCGACGCCGGGATCACCCTGATCGACACCGCGGACGCGTACCACCGCGACGCGGACGAGGTGGGCCACAACGAGGTGCTCATCGCGAAGGCACTGGCCACCTACGGCGCCGACAGCTCGTCCGTGCTGGTCGCGACCAAGGGTGGCCACCTGCGGCCCGGCGACGGATCATGGACGCTGAACGGTCGCCCGGACTACCTCAAGGAGGCCGCGAAGGCGTCCCTCAAGCGCCTCGGCGGCGACGCCATCGACCTGTACCAGTACCACCGTCCGGATCCGGAGGTCGCCTACGAGGATTCCATCGGGGCCCTCAGGGACCTGCTGGACGAGGGCGTCATCCGCATGGCCGGCATCTCGAACGCCACCGTGGACCAGATCCGGCAGGCCAACGAGATCCTCGGCGGCCGGCTGGTATCCGTGCAGAACCAGTTCTCGCCGGCCTTCCGGTCCAGCGAGGACGAGCTGAGGTACTGCGGCGAGAACGGCATCGCCTTCCTGCCGTGGAGCCCCCTCGGCGGCATCAAGAAGGCAGGCGGACTCGGCGAGCACTTCACGCCGTTCCAGGAGATCGCCGACAGGCACGGCGTCAGCCCCCAGCAGGTATGCCTGGCCTGGGAACTGGCCCTGTCACCCACGGTTCTCCCGATCCCCGGCGCGTCGCGGCCCGAGAGCGTGCAGGACTCGGCACGCGCCTCGGACCTCGAACTCTCGGCCGACGAGATCGGGACATTGTCCGGCACGAAGTAGGCCCGTTCCCGAACACGGGGATGCCCGCACCCGCCAGGGGTGCGGGCATCCCCGTGTCGTAGGGGTGCCGTTCCCCGTCGGGGCCGGACCGCCCCGGGAGGGCCCGCCGGCACCCGCCCCGACGACCGGAACGGGCGCTAGCGGCCGCCCGGCCCGTCCGGCTGCATGGCGACGGCGCGGACGGGAGCCCCGTCCGCCCCGGCGAGGGCGAGCGGCAGCACGGAGACGACGGGCTGGTCCCAGGTCACGGCAGCGAGACCTGCGAGGTTCTCGATGATCACGCCGCCGGCCCCGAGCAGTGCCGCGTGGAACGGCAGCCGTCCGCCGTTGCGCAGGGTCGGGTCGGGATTGAGGGTGTCCACGCCGACCACCGTGATACCCGCCGCGAGCAGCAGTTCGGCGACCTCGGGCGCCAGGACGGGGTGCTCCAGATAGTGTCCGCTGCCGAACCAGGCGGACCAGCCGGTATGGAACAGCACCATCGCCTGGCCCGTCAGGTCCTGCAGCTGGCCCTCCACGGAGGCCCAGGTGATGATCTCGTGCGGAGCCAGACCGGTGCACTGCACGATGCGTGCCGGCCCCACCAGCCGGCCGAGGTCGATGTCGTCCACGGCCTGCCCGCCCGCGATCGAGTGGAGGGGCGCGTCGAGATGGGTGCCCGTGTGGGACCCGGCGTGGAGCGAGGCCACCTGGTACCCGTCCTCGGCGACCGTCGCGACGGTGGTCAGGACGACCTCCGGATCACCCGGGTAGACCTGCATCCCGGTACGGACGGGCTGCGAGAGGTCAACGATCCGCACGGACGCCCTGCTTCTCCGGGAGATCCAGGAGATGGACACGCGGGTGCCCGTCGCGGCTGATACGTCGTGACGCCGCCGCCCAGGCGAAGTAGAGCAGGGCGGACAGCACGAAGGTCGGGATGGTCGCTCCGATCGGACTGGGGACGACATAGGTGAGGAGCAGCGATGCGCCGGCTCCGAGGAGCCAGACCAGGACCGCGGCCACGTTCACTCCCCCGGTGTACCAGTACTCGCCGCCGCTGGCACGGAGGATGTCCCGGCCGTAGTGGCGGGAGCGCACCACGTAGTAGTCGACGATCATGATGGCGAAGACGGGGATGAACAGGGCGCCGATCACCGTCAGGAAGGCCGTGAACTGGTTCAGGAGCGCGAGCCAGGTGGAGCCGAGGATCGAGATGACGCCGAGCACGATCGCGGTCGGCAGGAACGTGACGCGCCGGGAGGGCACCATGTTCACGACGGAGGCCACCATGCCGTAGACCACCATGGTGTTGGTGGCCATGACGGACAGGAAGATCACGACGGCGAGCGGAGCACCGAAGGAGGCGACGATCACGGTGGGATCGAACGGCACGGCCTCCCCGCCGTCGAGCACCACGTAGCCGATGGCCGTGGCGCCGAGCGTCATGGCGAGCACGGTGGAGAGCATGTACCCGATCCCCGAACCGATCATCCCCGCCGACTGCGTGCGCGCGAGGCGGTTGAACTCCGCGGACAGCACCGTCCAGGAGATCGCCGTCGCGATCACGACGTCCAGGGCGGCGACACCCGTCCAGCCCGCTGCCGTGTCCTGCGGGATGGCGGCGATGTCCGCGGGGCTGTAGGCGAGGAACGCGGTGGTGAAGATGTACGCCATGAAGGCGAGGATCACGAGGGCGAGCCACGGCTCCACGCGGGCGATCCCGGTGTGGCCGAAGATCGCCAGGCACACCACCAGCAACTGGCACAGCACCGAGAAGAGGACGGGGCTCGAGAACCCGGTGGCCTGCTCGACGAGGAAGTTCACGGTCACGCCGGCGAGCATCGCCTGCACCCAGCTCCAGCCCATGAGCGTGATGACGTTCGCGGCCACCGGCAGGAAGGACCCCCGCAGCCCGAAGGACCCCTTCGTCAGGGACATCGTCGCCAGGCCGGTGCGCGTGCCCATGTTGCCCACCAGGACCAGCACCGAGCCGCCGATGAGCGTGCCCAGCACGATCATGGCGACGGCGAGCGGCCAGCTGATGCCGGGGACGAACAGGGTGCCGGTGAGGAGGGTGGTGACCACGAGGTTCGCGGCGAGCCAGATCATGCCCATCCGGGCCGTACCGAGCGTGCCGCGCAGTGGGCCGTAGCCGTCGGAGTTCCGGTCGAGGTGGTCCGACAGGCGTCAGTAGGCCGAGGTGGGAGGGGTTCCTGCCGTCATGGTGGTCTTACTTCCGGTCGTCGTGGGGGGTGGGGCTGAGGTGTTCGTGGACCGCCGTGATGGTGCCGTCCGAGCGGCGGAAGACGATCGTCTCGCGCTCCCGGGTGGTCTCCGACTCTCCGGCGGTCTCCGTGGTGGTGCGGACGTCGTGCGTGAAGACCGCCACGTCCCCGAGCAGCTGCACGCGCCGGTCGCTGCTGGAGCAGTCCGTCACGCGCCACCCCGCGTCGAGCCACGTCGACCACAGCTGCTCGTAGGCGGCCCTCGACCCGAGCCTGCGGTCCTCGGTGTGGAAGACGAAGGTCGCGTCCTCGGCGAAGCAGGCGAAGTATGCCTGCGTGTCGGTCGCACGGAAGGCCTCCACGAGGGCGGCGGCCGCGTGGAGCACGTCCTCCTCCGTGAGATGTGCATCGGTCATCGAGCGTCGTCCCTTCCACCGTCACCCTCAGGTTGCCCACAGGTGAACATTTGTTGTCCAGTGAGTGTGTGTGACGTGGGCGACGTTGTCAACGGAGCACGGCCTCGCCGTCGGCCGGGGAACGCCGGACGGCCTCCCCCGCATTGCTAGGGTGAGGGCATGTCACCGAACCCCGTCGCCCTCATCACCGGCGCCTCCCGCGGTATCGGCCGCGCCATCGCCGACGAGCTCGGCTCCACGCACCACCTGCTGCTCGGCGGCCGTGACCTCACCGCCCTGGCGGACCTGTCGTCGTCGTTCCCGTCCGCGGAACCCTTCGCGGCGGAACTGCGCGACGCCGGGCAGGTGGCCGCCGCCGTGGCAGGGATCCCGCGCCTGGACGTCCTCGTCCACTCGGCGGGCGTGCTCCGGATGGGGCCGGTCGCGGAACTGTCCGACGATGCCTGGCGCGAGAGCTTCGAGGTCAACGTGTTCGCGGTCGCGTCCCTCACGCGGGCGCTGCTGCCGGCACTGCGCGCCGCTTCGGGCCAGATCATCGCCATCAACAGCGGGTCCGGGTACACCTCCGGCGCCGGGTCGGCCGTCTACAGCGGCACCAAGTTCGCGCTGCGGGCCCTCACGGACGCGCTGCGGGAGGAGGAGCGGCCACACGGTGTGCGGGTCAGCTCCATCCACCCGGGCAGGGTCGCCACCGACATGCAGGAGGAACTGCATGCATGGGAGGGCAGGGACTACCGGCCTGAGGCATGGATCCGCCCGGACCAGGTGGCGAAGGCCGTCCGGCTCGCCGTCGATGCGACACAGGAGTCGGCGATCGAGACCCTCAGCATCCGGCCCTCCGGCATCACGCTCGGCTGACCCACACTCCAGCGGCGGCAGCCGACCGGCACAGGTCCTGCGTCCGGGGCCGCTAGCCGACCACTCGGGGCCTGCCGAACTGCGTCTGCACTCCCGGGGAGAACAGCACCGACTCCGGCGGACCCTCGACCCGGAGCCCCGCCGCACCGAGCAGTCCGTCGTCGAACTCTGTCAGCGTGGCCGGGTGGAGCGGCCAGGGGGAATGGGTGTTGGGGATGTAGAGCGTCCGGCCGGCCAGGGCGCTGTGCAGGCCGAAGCGGGCGGTGAGTTCGAGGGACAGGACGTCCTCCGCGGTGCGCTCCAGCTCGGGACGGGCGACGAAGCGGGACGTCGCCTGCCGGCGGTACCGGACGACGTCGTACCCGTACTCCCGCTGCGCATCCCCGCCCCGCTGGAGCGGTGCGCATCTCGACCACACGTAGGGGATGCCGCCCGCCCGCGCCGCGAGCACCACGGCGAGGCGGGACGCGTCGAGGGTCACGAAGACCACGCCGCGCGTACCGTCCGGACCCCGCGAGTAGAGCCGCACATTGATCTCGGTGAAGGACCCGAGATAGGGCACGGGCAGGCCCCGGCCGAGCCCGGCTCCGACCATCCGGAAGCCGATCAGCCCGACCCAGGACGAACCGTCCACCACGTCCGGGGTGACGCCGGGCGGCATGAAGCGCTGCACGGCGTCAGCGGCGATCCGCCAGTGCAGGAACACGGCATCCGCCCAGAACTGGTCCATGATGACGGGCGCCGGCAGGTCGGGGGCGAGCTGCCAGCCGGGGTCCCGGCCGTCCGTGGTCATGACAGGGGCTCCCCGCACTCGTCGCGTTCCGCCGCGAAGCGGTACCACTCGGGCAGCGCGGCCGTGAAGGCCGACCGGATGTCCGGGTCCTCGGCCACGGTCCAGTCCACGGCCGCGCCCACCTCGGGTTCCACCTTGTTCCACTCGAACCAGTTCACCATCCGCAGCTGCGGGAAGTGCTCGTGCACGGCCGGGTCGAAGACCTGCTCCCACCAGGCACGCTTGATGTTCAGTGTGCGGAGCCCGCCGATGTCATCCGTCACGAGCGCCGCGGTCTCCGGGATGGCGACGGGCTTGCCGTGGTCCACGCCGTAGTCCGCGTAGAAGTCCGGCAGCATCGATTCATCGCCGTTGCTGCCGTGGTAGGTCCCGGTCAGCTGATCGATGAACTTGCCATCCTCCGGCATCTCGCTCTCCCCCCACGGATAGGTGCTCCCCCAGTGATACAGGGACATCCCCACCCAGTCCACGGCGTCGTCGCCCGGGTAGTACGGCGCGTAGGGGTCGTCGAAGGCCGTGAGGACCCCGTCCGCGGTGGTGTCGAGCTCCGCGAACCCCGTCGCGCCGGGGAGTGCTTCGTAGGTGCCGCCCGCGAAGGGGTAGCCGCCGGCGTAGTTCGGCGCCCACATCATGGCGGAGCCGGGCGCGTCACGGTGGACGGCGTCGGCGACCCGCCGGAAGGCGGCGATGTACTCGCCGGGCTGCTGTCCCCACGGGTACCACGAGCCGTTCATCTCGTGCGCGAAGCGCACGATCACCGGGACACCATTGGTATTGAAGTCCGCAAGCATCGCTGCGAGATCATCGGCATGCTGGCCGGTCACCGCCTCCAGGCCCTCCATCGGTTCGAGAGTCAGCAGCAGCGTGCCGCCGTTCTGCCGCAACTGTTCCGCGGCCGACGCGATCAGACCCGGATCCTCCTCCCTGAACGGGAAATCCGCGAACGTCACGGCGACCGCGGGACGCTCGCCGAGTTTGTCCGAGTACTCGGCGAGCGTCTCCCTGCCCCATTCGAGGTTCACGCCCATGAGCGTGCCCTCCGTCGGAGCGAGTTTCCGCCCGTCGACGACCTCGCAGGGGACCGCCGAGGGATTGATGTTGCATGCGCACAGGGCAAGGAGGAGAAGCACGGGAAGCATCCGCGCAAGGTGTGAGACCACGGAGCCAATCTACAACCGGATCGGCGGCCCAGCGTACCACCCCCGCCGCCGCTGCTAGAACGCGTAGCGGATCCGGCAGTAGGGCAGCTCGGCCGAGGCCAGGCGGAGGAGCTCGTCGAGATAGCCCCGCTTCTCGTAGGCGATGTACCGCACGTTGGTGAAACCGTTCTGGGATCGCTTGGTCTCCTGCAGGTCCGGGCGCCAGAGGATCTCCTCGGCCTGCGGGTGCCAGCCGAGGTTGACCTCGTGCAGCTGCTGGTTGTGGGTGAGGAAGATGACCTCCGCGGCGAGCTGCTGCTTCGCCGCGGGCGAGAGCGACGCGTCGAGTTGGCGGAAGAGCTCCCGCCAGTCCTCCTGCCAGCCCGGCGTGATGATGACCGGCGAGAAGTTCACGTGCACCTCGTAGCCGGCGTCCACGAAGTCGTTGATGGCGGCGATCCGCTCCGCCACCGGCGTCGTGCGGACGTCCACCGTGCGCGCGAGTTTCTCGGGCATGAGCGAGAAGCGGATCCGGGTGCGCCCCTGCGGGTCCCAGGTCAGCAGGTCCCGGTTCACGTACTTGGTGGCGAAGGAGAGCTTGGCCGTGGGCAGCTCGCGGTAGAGGTGCACGAGGTCGCGCACGTTGTCGCTGACGAGCGCATCGACGGAGCAGTCGCTGTTCTCGCCGATGTCGTAGACCCAGGCGTGGTCGTCGCACTGGTTCGGCTCCAGCTTGAGGCCCTGCCGCGCGACGTGCCGTTCGAGGTAGCCGCCGATCTGGTCGATGTTGGCGAAGACGGTGATCGGGTTGCTGTACCCCTTGTGGCGCGGCACGTAGCAGTACGCGCAGGCCATGGCGCAGCCGTTCGCGGTGGAGGGGGCGATGAAGTCGGCGGATCTGCCGTTGGGCTTGGCGGTGAGGGTCTTCTTGACGCCGATGATGAGCGCCTCGGTCTTGATGCGGACCCAGCGACGCACGTTCGCCTCGTCCCCGCTGAGTTCGGGGATGCGCCAGTGGCTCGCCACCTCGACGACGTCCGCCTCCGGCCAGCGCGCGAGGATCTCCTGGCCCCGGGGCAGCGCGGCAGCGGCCGGCTCGACATAGATCCTGCTGATCTGGAGCAGCTTGTTGGCCTGCAGCATGCAACCCTTCGTGTCGGTGGTGTGCGGCCAGAGTATCGGCCGCCACCGACACTTCCGGGCGGGAGCCGCGCGCCCCTAGAGTGGCAGGATCGGCGCCGCGGGCGCACCCGAGGGAAGGGAATGGTCATGGCGCAGCTCCTCACGCAACCGACGGAGGAGGATCCCCGGGCCTTCGTCGACGCGATCGCGCACCCGGTCCGGCGGGCCGACGCCGTCGTGCTCCTCGACCTGATGGGCCGTGCGACCCGGGAACCCGCCGTGATGTGGGGCCCGACCATGATCGGTTTCGGGAGCTACCACTACAGGTACGCCTCCGGCCACGAGGGGGATGCCCTGGCCGTGGGATTCTCCCCGCGGGCGTCGGCGCAATCCCTGTACGGGCTGCTCGCCGCTCCCGGAGCGGAGGCGCTGCTGCCGCGCCTCGGCAGACACCGGCGTGGTGCGGGCTGCCTGTACGTGACGTCCCTCGCCGGGATCGACCTGGACGTTCTCGAGGAGCTCGTGCTGCGTGGGCACGCATTCCTGGTGACCGGGGACTCCGCCTCGTCGGACCCGTCCCCGGCGGCATCGACGGCCGCAACCGCCGGCACCGTCGGCCCGCGACGACGCCCAGGATCAGCACACCCCTGATCACGGGACCGCGGGGATGCCGGCGCCTCCTGTTCCCGGGTGTCCGGAAAAAGTAGTACACTAATCATCAGTACACACCTATTCGTCACCGTCCGATCCGGAGGATCCTTGACCACCGACGACGACCTCCTGCTCGAGCGCCAGCTGTGCTTCGCGCTATCCGTCGCGTCCCGGAGCGTGGTGGGCGCCTATCGGCCGGTCCTCGAGAAGCTCAACCTCACGCATCCGCAGTACCTCGTGATGCTCGCGCTGTGGGAGGAGAGCCCCCGCACCGTCCGCAGCATCGGACAGGCCCTCGCCATGGAGTCCGCCACGCTCTCGCCGATGCTCAAGCGGCTGGAGGCCCTCGGCCTGCTCACCCGGACACGCGTCCCGGGCAACGAGCGGGCGCTGGCGGTGGAGCTCACCACTGCGGGCCGGGACCTCCGCACCGATGCCCTCGACGTGCCGGCGACCATGATGGAGCGGCTCGGCCTGACGCGCGAGCAGGTGGACACTCTCAACGACGCCATGCACGGGATCATCCGGGCCACCGGCACCCACCTGCCGGCCTCGACCGGCGGGCGGAGTACTCCGTGACTTCCCCCGCCCCCGTGGACCGACACCCTCGAAAGGATCTCCGATGACCGAGAAGCAACCGTTGTCCGCCCGCTTCATGACCGCCACGGGCAAGCTGCGGATGTTCTTCGGTCCCGCCCAGCGCGGCACCACCGAGGGACCGATCGTCTACCGCGACGACGAGGCGCAACGGCTGCGTCAGGAGGAACTGCAGCAGTGGACCGTGGTGCGCAATCCGGACGGCTCCACCTACCTCACCACGCGCCGGGAGGAGTAGGCAGGGCCTGTCCTGCGCGGTGGCGGCAGCAGCGGCGCAGCTCCCGTCGCCGCCGTCGTGCGGGCCTTGATGCTACCGACCGGTAATTTTGTGGAATTCCTGAGCCCGAATCCATAGGGAACCGGTTCGGCGGGTGGCAGACTGTCGTAGTCAATCTTTTTCTGCCCGGGGGATTCAAGGGCGCCGTCTTGACTTAGAAGAGGTCTCGATCCATGAGCGCACAGCGCCCGTCTGCCAGCACGCCTTCCCACGCCTCCGGGCTGCCCAGAACCGCCCTCCGCATGGTGTCCGGCGGCCGCGGGCCCGCCACGGCCGACCACCTCGCCGCACAGACGCATGCAGCGCTGGAGACCCTCGAGGGGACCGTGGCCCGCCTCGCCCTGGCGCACCGCTCGTCGACGCACGGCAAGGAGGGGCAGGTCATGGACGAGGAAGCTTTCGCATGGGTCCTGCAGTCCCTCGAGGACATCTCGGCGACCCTCCGCGGCCTGACCCTCGGACACACGGAGGACGACGCTCCCGTCGAGGCCGGGCTGCACGCGATGTGCGGATCGGCCTGAGCCACGCAGAAAGGCGGGGCCCGATGGGCCCCGCCTTTCTGCGTCGACTCCGGAGATCCTAGATGGACTGGCGGGAACGCAGCCCGGCCCGGCCCATCGCGTCGGCGTAGGCCGACTGGATGTCCTTCAGCCACAGCTCCTGGTTCGCGGGGGTGCCCTTGAACGCCCGCTCGCCCGGGGAGCGTACCTCGTAGATCTTGAAGCCGCGCTTCATGATGGCGCGGTTCTCGAGCTTCATCAGGCGCCGTGCAGCTTTGTGCGCGTCCGCCCCGTGGGCGACGAGCGCCGAGGCCCGCGGAACCTGCTGGAGGAATGTCAGGAGCGGCTTGACCCCGTCGGAGATCTGGTCCATGGTGAGCGCACGCTCCTTGCCCTCGGGCAGGTACCAGGGGTAGGCGTTCCAGGGCATGACCGCCTCGGGCGGCAGCCCGACCGCCTCGTAGATCCCGGCCATGCGGATGGAACTCGGGTCGTCGTTCTCGAAGGAGACGAATCCCGACGGCAACGAGGAGCCCGGGCTCGAGAAGAGACTGACGATCTTGCATCCGTCGACATCGTGGACGGGGTCGATGTACGGCACGGCCGACCCCGGTTTCGACTCGGCCAGCGTGTCGCACAGGCGGTTCACGTCCTCGATCTGGGGATCGTAGCGTTGTTCCCATTGCTGGGCCCGATACGTGGGATCTGCCATGCGCTGTACCAATTCCGCCTCCTCGCGAACGGCGCCAGAGGTGGCGCTAACGTGTCCGCAGGATTCCAGCCTACGCCAGTGCTCCGCCGACACCCCGGCCCCCGGGATCAGGACAGGGTGGAGGCGTACGGATCCCAGTCCTCGGGCAGCGGCTCGGCCGCGGTCGCCGTGCTCGAGAGCGGGACGAACTCGCCGGTCGCGATGCTCTCCGAGATCGAGACCATGGCGTCGAGCACGTGGTACGCCGTCTCGCCCTGGGCGCGGTGCGGACGGCCCTCGCGGAGGGCACGAGCCATCTCCAGCACGCCGCTGCCGCGGGTCGAGGACGCACCGACCGCCGCGATGGTCTCCGGCTCCTCGGCTCCGGGTCGGGTCAGCATCAGGTCGCCGGTGAAGAAGTTCGGGTCGGGGAACGCGAGCGTGCCCTCGGTCCCCGTGACCTCCACGAAGCCCGCGCGCTTGAGGGGTGAGTCGAAGCTGAAGATGCTCTGCGAGGACTCCCCGTTCGCGAACTGCGCGATCGCGCTGACGTGCGACGGGACCGTGACGTCGAAGACCTCGCCGGCCTTCGGCCCCGATCCGATGGTCCGGGTGTCCCGGGATCTCGAGCCGAGGCCCGCCACCCTGGTGATGGCACCGAACGTCTGGACGAGTGTGGTCAGGTAGTAGGGCCCCATGTCGAACAGCGGCCCGGCGCCCTCCTGGAAGAGGAATGCCGGGTTCGGGTGCCAGGACTCGGGACCGGGCGACTGCATGAGGGTCAGCGCCGTCAGGGGGACGCCGATGTCGCCGCGCGCCACCATGCGCAGCGCGGTCTGGAGTCCTGCACCGAGGAATGTGTCGGGAGCACAGCCGAGACGGAGGCCGGCAGCGTCCGCCGTCTTCAGCAGGCCGAGACCGCTCTCGCGGTCCAGTGAGAAGGGTTTCTCGCTCCACACGTGCTTGCCGGCCTGCACTGCCGCCGTGGCCACCTCGACATGGGCCGCGGGGATCGTCAGGTTGACGACGATCTCGACGTCGGGATGGCTCAGCGCGTCCTGCACGCCACCGGATGACGGGACCCCGAACTCCGCTGCCCGGGCGGCCGCGACCTCCTCGACCATGTCGGCGACGATGTGCACCGTCACGTCGGGGAAGCCCGTGAGGTTGGTCAGGTACTCCTTGCTGATGACGCCTGCGCCGATGACGGCGACGCCGACCGGGCCGGTACTCATTTCTTCCCCTCGCTCAGGTAGGCCAGGCTGTCGGCGACGGCGGTGAAGATGTCGCCGTCGAAGTCGTCGAGTTCCACGACGGCCGCCTCGAGGCCGGGGACGGCGTCGAGTACGTCCCAGACGCGCATGCTGCCCGAGCCGACGGCGACCTGCTCCTTGTCGTCCTTGGTCAGCGGGCCGTCCTTGATGTGGACGAAGCGCACGCGGCTGCCGAGGCGCCGGAGCAGCTCGACGGGATCCTCGCCCCCAACCGCGGCCCAGTAGGTGTCCACCTCGAGGACCACCTCGGGATCGAGGTGGCCGGCGAGGACCTCGAGCCCGGAGACGCCGTCGATACGCTCCTCGAGCTCGAACTCGTGGTTGTGGTAGCCCACGGTGATGCCGTACTCCGCGCCCTTCTTCGCCGCGGCGTTCAGCGCCTGGGCGGTGGCCTCGATGTCGGCGGCCGTGGTCCAGTGGGAACGCTCGACGTGCGGGTCGATCACCGTTCCGATGCCGAGCGTGCGTGCGGCGTCGAAGATCTCGTCCTGGTCGGCACGGAGCAGGGGCGCATGGCCGGACGGCGCGGTGAGTCCGTTGGCCGACAGCGCTTCGGCCAGCTCGTCCGCCGTGGCGACGAAGTTGTACGGCTCGACGGCGGTGTAGCCCAGCTCGGCGACGCGCCGGATGGTGCCCGGCAGGTCCTCCCCCATCGCCGCCCGCAGGGTGTAGAGCTGGAGTGAATACGTCACGGAGATTCTCCTCGCTGAGAACAGGGTGTACTGAACCGGTTCAGATCCTAGGTCGAACCTAGGTGATCACCCGGAGCGGGTCAAGGGATGGGTGGCGCTATCGTGTAGGCCATGGCCAAGGAAACCATCGCCGGCCTGGCGAAGAGGCTGGGCATTTCGAAGGCATCCGTCTCCTACGCCCTCAACGGCCAGCCGGGTGTCAGCGAGCTGACCCGGCGCCGCGTCCTGGACCTCGCGGAGGAGCTCGAGTGGTACCCGAGTTCCTCCGCTCGCGCCCTGTCACGCTCGCGGGCCGGCGCGGTCGGGATGGTGCTCTCGGCGGATCCCCTGCTCATCGGGACCGAGCCCTACTACATGGGCCTGCTCACCGGGATCGAAGCGGCACTCGCGCAGGCGGACATGGCCCTGATGCTGCGGATGGTGGGCAAGGACCCGGCACAGGAGCAGCTCATCTACGAGCGGTGGGCCGGTGAGCGGAAGGTCGATGGCGTCGTGGTCTTCGACCACCTGCACGACGACCCGCGCCCCGCCCTGCTGACCCGGCTCGGGCTGCCCTTCGTGCTGCACGGCGCGCCCGGGACCGGCGCACCGCACAGGTTCGCGGGCACGACGACGGACCACTCCGTCGACGCCGCGACCATCGTCGACCACCTCCACGAGGGCGGCCATCGCAGGATCGCCCATGTCACCGGGCCGCACACCTTCCTGCACGAGGAGGAGCGGATCCGGGGGGTGCGGGAACGTGCGGCCGGGTACGGGATGCAGGTGGTGCTGCACGAGGCCACCTACGCGCTCGACGCCGGGCGCGACGCCCTCGTAGCGCTCCTCAACGCCCCCGCGGAGCCGGTGACCGCGGTCGTGTTCGGCAACGACCTCATGTCGATGGGCGGCCTGCTGGCCCTCGGCGAGCTCGGGCTGCGCTGCCCGGGGGACGTCGCGATCGTGAGCTGGGACGACTCCCTGCACTGCCGGCTGGCCTCGCCCGCGGTCACGGCCCTGGCGCGCAACCCGGGGCAGCAGGGCCGGATCGCCGCCGAACTGCTGCTCGCGTTGCTCGACTCCGGGGAGGCCCGGACCCGCTCGATGCCGGGGAGCGACCTCGTGGTGCGGGCCAGCACGGCTGTGCTCCCAGCCGGCCGGGCCTGACGGGCGGCACCTACGATGGGGCGATGGACACCGCCAATGCCCGCCCCCTTCCCGCCGAGCTCGATGCAGCAGCCCGAGGACTCGGGGTATCCCTGGTGCCCCGGGACGAGGACGGCACCTTCGACGACGCGGCGGCGGTCCAGGGCCTCACCGGGGAAGACGGAGTGAAGACCCTGGTGGTCAAGGTCAGCGGCGGGACGACCGTCTTCGTCCTGATCCCGGGGACGAGACGCCTCGACTGGTCCAGGCTCCGCGCGCTGCTGGCCGTGAACAAGGCCTCGCTCGTGCCGCCCGCGAGCGCCCTCGAACTCACCGGCTACGAGTCCGGGACCATCACGCCACTGGGCAGCAGGAGCGCCCTTCCCGTCTATGCCGACGAGCGGATCCGGGGACGGCGGATCGGCATGGGCTCGGGATCCCGGGACTTCCTGCTGTTCACGGACGCGGATGCACTCCTGGCATCCCTCTCGGCAACCCTCGGTGACATCACCACGGAGATCCCGGGAACCTGACGGCGGGCCTTCTCAGTCGAGGAGCCTGGCGTAGCAGACCGAGTGTGCCTCGCCCGCGTACAGGCCGAAGGCGGGAATGCGGTGGTACCCCTCACGCTCGTAGAACCGCATGGCGTCGGGCTGCTCCGTGCCCGTCTCGAGCAGCAGCGTCCTGCTGCCCATGGCGAGCGCCTGCTCCTCGATCCGTCGGAGGATCGCCGTCGCGACGCCCTGGCCCCTGCGCTCGGGAAGCACATACATCCGCTTCACCTCGAGACCTCCGTCGCCGAGCGGGCGCAGGCCCCCGCAGCCGACGGCCGTTCCATCCGCTGCCCGGGCGACGACGAAGAAGGGCACGTTGTCCGCGGTAGGGGACTCTCCGGGCTCGTGGTCCTCGCTGCCGTAGCGCACGTGCAGTTCGGCCTGCTGGGCGTTGCGCAGCGCCTCGGCGTCGGGGGCGTCGAAGGGCACGCGTTCGATCGTCAGCTCCATGCAGGGCCTGTCCTCTCGGTGTTGTGGGCGCGGCGGCACCGTCGACCGGGACGGGTGTGTTCCGGCACGGCACGCCGTGATCCTACCGGCGCCTGCCTCGGGGGGTGCGGGTTACAGGGCGATCAGGGCTTCGATGATGTCGTACGTCTCCGTGCGCGTCGTGTAGTCCACCCGGACGTCGATGAGGCGGATGGTGCCCGTGGCGTCGGCGACGACCACCGTGGGGAACGGGATGGCTGCGGTGCGGTCCATGTTGGTGCCTGCGACGTCGATGCCCAGGGCTGCGCGTGCCGCCTCGGATTCCGCGCTGGGCACCGTCACGATCCCGAGGCGCGAGGCGAGGGCGTTGCCCTCGTCCGAGTACAGCTCGAAGCGCAGTCCCGCGGCGCGTGCGGCCGCGACGGCGGTTTCGGGGGCCTGGGGGCTGATCGCGATGAGCCGAGTCCCGAACGCCTCGACGACGGGGCGGAGCTCGCGCTGGTACGTCTTCAGCGCGATGCTGCAGTACGGGCACCACGAACCGCGGTAGAACACCAGGATGGCCGCCGCGGCCCCGAGCACCTCGCCCAGACGCACCTGGCGGCCGTGCTCGTCGTGCAGGACGGCATCGGGGAGCAGGTCGCCCGCGTGCGCCGTCCCCGGGGGGATCCCGGCGCGGCGGAGATCCTCCTGCTCACGGGCGAAGACCGCTGCGAGGGCAGGGCCGACCTGCGCCTCGAACGTCGGCCTGTACTCGTCGATCTGGAATGCGATGGTGTTCGTGAACGCCGGTCTCTGCTTCATCTGTCCCCCTCAACAACACCGCGGGTGCCTCGATCCCGCAGCAGGACCCATTGTGGTGCACGTCACCGCGAATTCCCAGAGCGCCGGTCCGTCCGCGTCATAGTCCGCACCGCCCGCCACCGCGGCGCACCGAGGACTGAGACCGGTTCCGCCCGTCCCACGAGGCCGGTTCCAGCGGTGCCGGCGGGCGATCCGGGCATGCTGCGGAAGACCTGCAGGAATCCTCTGGCATCCTTCAGGCGCCCCGCCACCGTCCGACGACGACCTCCGGGACAATGGTGGAGGAGCCCCGCCGCGGCGGGGACCTCCGGCGCCCGGGCGACCGCCCGGCGACAACGGCAAACCCGGCGCGAGCCGGGGACGCAAAGCCACGGGACCCCTGCGGTCAGCCGGGCTACCGAACCAGCTAGGTGCCGACCATGACTCCACCCGCGACTCCACCCGAGACTCCCCCCGCCGCTCCCCCTCCCGCTGCCGCTTCGGCACGGACCACCGCCCACCGGCTCCCCCTCTTCTTCGCCGTGATCTCGGTCCTGCTCCTCGGGCTGACCCCTCCCCCCGCGCAGGCCGCTGCGACGATCACGCTGGGTAGCGTCTCCGGTGCACCCGGTGCGTCCGTGTCCGTCTCGGGTGCGGGGTTCCCGAAACGGACCAAGGGTACCGTCGTCGCCGGAACCGCCAGGGTGGCCGTGACCACGACCGCCGGCGGCGCCTTCCAGGCGTCGATCGTCATGCCCGCCGCTGCGGGCACCGTGACCGTCACCGCGACGGCCGGGAACGCGGTCGCGACCGCCCGCTTCACCGTCGTCGAGCCCACCCCCGTGCCGAGCGGCACAGCCAAGGCGATCCGGTTCGGCGTGGGCACAAATGGCGGGCCGGCTGCCGGCGCGGAACTGGACGAGGTGACGGCCCTCGCCGGCGAGGCGCCCTCGATCGTCCTGTCCTATAAGGACTTCAACCAGCCCGCGCCCATCGCCGAACTCGACGCCGTCCGAGCGAGGGGCGCCGAGACCCTCCTGACCTGGGAGCCCTGGACCTGGGGCGGCGGCACCGCGCAGCCCGCCTACTCGCTGGACCGCATCGCAGCCGGCGACTTCGACGCCTACCTGCGCGAATGGGGTACGGCCCTGGGCCGGTGGGGCCAGCCGGTGTACCTCCGCTTCGCCCACGAGATGAACGGGAACTGGTACCCCTGGGCGGAAGGCGTCAACGGCAACGGGACGGGAGACTACGTCGCGGCCTACCAGCACGTGCACGACGTCGTCGCGTCGACCGGTGCGACCAACATCAGCTGGGTCTGGAACCCGAACGTGCCCTACTGGGGCTCCGTCCCCCTCGACGGTCTCTATCCGGGCAGCGGGTACGTCGACGCCGTGGCACTCGACGGCTACAACTGGGGCACCTCCCCGTCGGGGGGCAGCTGGCAGGAACCGGAGGCGGTCTTCGGCGAGGGGATCGCGCAGCTCCGCCGGCTCGCTCCGGGAAAACCCGTCCTGATCGCCGAGACCGCGTCCTCGGAGGTCGGCGGATCGAAGCCCCAGTGGATCACGAACCTGGTCGGCTACCTCTCCGCCCAGCCGGACGTCGTCGCCCTCGTCTGGTTCCACATCGCGAAGGAGGCCGACTGGCGCATCAACAGCACGGCAGCGTCAGCCGACGCCTTCGCGGCGGCGCTCGCCACCCGGCGCTGACTGCCGCAACGGCTGGCAGCGCGGGCACCACCAGGTCCGGCGGCGGCCCGGATCACCGGGGACCTCGGCACGGACGCACACGGTGGTGCCGCAGCGCAGGCACGGCTTCCCGGCCCGGCCGGCCACCCAGTGCTGCTCGCCCTTGCGCGTCGTGCCCGTGGTGACCTGATGGGCACCGGGCTGGACGGCGGAGAACCGCAGGCATCGTGCGCCGAGCGCCACGAGCGCGGGGATGTCGGTGTCGGCCACGGGGGTGTCCGGGTGGATGCCGCGCAGGAAGCACAGCTCGTTGGCCCAGAGGTTGCCGAAGCCGGCGACGTTGCGCTGGTCGAGCAGGGCCGCGGCGACCCGTTCGGCGGGATCTCGGCACAGCCTGGTGGCCGCCTCCTCCGCGGACCAGTCGTCGCGCAGCGGATCGGGTCCGAGGTGCCCGACGACATCGGCCTCCGCCCGCGTGGGCAGCAGGTCGACGACGGGAAGGTTCAGTCCGTAGGCGGTGGGGCCGTCCTCGACCTCGAGGATCACCCGTGCGTCGGGCAGCAGTGCGCGCGGCAGCTTCCTGCCCGCGGCGGTGACCGTCCAGGAGCCCTGCATGAGCAGATGCGTGTGGAGGGTGAGTCCGCCGTCCAGCCGCGTCAGCAGGTGCTTGCCATGCGTCACGTGCTCCACCACCCGCAGTCCGTCCAGTGCACTCGTGGCATGGGCGGGGACACGCAGATCGCCACGGCGGAGGAGTCGCCCGTCGAGGGACCGCCTCAGCCGTGCCGCCAGCCGGAACACGCTGTCACCCTCGGGCATCGCACCTCCTGCTCGCTCCGGCATCCATCAGGGCAGGCTAGCCCCCGCCACCGACACCCGGTCCGGGAAGACCGGGCGCACGACCCGCTCGTGTCGACCGCCTGCGCCCACCGGTCGCTCCGTGGCTCTGCCCTCCCGGACTCCTCGCCCGGGAGGCATGGCCCGCGCTTTCCGGCTCCTGATGGGCGGCGTGCTCCTGGCCGATCGCGACCTCACGGACCGGCAGGCGAAGAACACGTCGACGTAGCGCCGGGCGGCTTCCGTTCCGGGCGGTCGAGCCGGTACTCTTTTGGCTTGCCCTGCCGGGTTCGCCCGGCATGCGTGGTCTAGAAGCGGGCCCGATCGCAGTGTCCCGTCCCACCACCGAACAGGCACCCCCTTGAGAACCAGACTCACGCCCTCCGACGACTTCCCGGAAGACCTCACAGCACTCGAGCTGCCCGAGGTCGAGGTCCTCAACAGCAAGATCCACCGCGAGCTCGACCACGAATACGCCACCGACGGCGAAGCGGCCATGGAGACCGAGATCCGGCACGAGGAACTCACCGAGGAGCTCGATCGCAGGGACCAGCAGCCCGGCTCCTCCCCGGTCCGGCCCGACGTCGTCGAACCCGTCCTCCGCTCCTCCTGACCGCCGGCGCCTACACCCGCCCACGAATCGTGGCAACCGGCCGCCGGGTGCCACGTGGCGTTGTAGCCCCGGAGGGGAACTCCTAGCGTTGGGATTGCTTGCCGACCAGCACCCTACCCGCGGCCCCGCCGCATCAGGAGCCTCCCATGAAAGCACTCGTCTGGCACGGTGAAGGTGACATCCGCCTCGACACCGTCGATGATCCCTCGATCCTCGATCCCAATGACGCCATCGTACGGATCACCCGGAGCGCCATCTGCGGTACCGACCTGCACTTCATCCGCGGCACCATGTCGGGCATGAAGGAAGGGACGATCCTCGGCCATGAAGCCGTGGGAGAGGTCACCGCCGTCGGCGCAGCGGTCCGCCGGTTCGCCCCCGGCGACCGGGTGGTCGTCTCCTCGACGATGTCCTGCGGCGTGTGCTGGCAGTGCCGGGCCGGCCACACCGCCCAGTGCGACACCGCCAATCCGAACGGCCCGCAGGCCGGCACCTGCTTCTTCGGCGGGCCGCAGACCACGGGGCCCGTGAACGGGCTGCAGGCCGAGTACGCCCGCATCCCGTGGGCCTCGAACACGCTCACCGCGCTGCCGGACACCGTCAGCGACGAGCAGGCCATCCTGCTCTCGGACATCTTCCCCACCGCGTGGTTCGGTGCCGAGCTGGCAGGAGTGCGACGCGGCGACACCGTCGCCGTGTACGGTGCGGGCGTCGTCGGGCAGTTCGCCATCGCCTCCGCCTTCCGCCAGGGCGCCTCACGCGTGTTCGCGATCGACGGCGTCGAGACCCGCCTCGTCCAGGCGCTCGGCCAGAACGCCGAGGTCGTCGACTTCAACCGCGAGGATCCGGTGCAGGCCCTGATGGACGCCACGCTGGGCATCGGCGTCGATGCCGTCATCGACGCCGTGGGCGTGGACGCCCAGCGCCCGTCCTCCGGCCCGGCGGCGGCGGACGGCGAGCAGCAGGCGGAGCAGTTCGCCCGGGAGGTCGCGGAGGTCGCCCCCACCACGAATGCGCAGGGCGGGAACTGGGTGCCGGGGAATGCACCCTCCCAGGTGTCCCGGTGGAGCGTGGAGACCGTCCGGAAGTACGGCCGCATCGGGATCATCGGGGTCTACAGCCCACAGATGATGACCTATCCCATCGGCCAGGCGATGAACAAGAACCTCACGATACGCATGGGCAACTGCGATCACCGCTCGGTCACGCCGCCGCTGCTCGACCTCGTCGCGTCGGGGGTCTTCGATCCGACGAGGTTCATCACCCAGCACGAGCCGCTCACCGACGTCGTCGACGCCTACCTGACCTTCGACCGGCGCGAGGAGGGCTGGCTCAAGACGGTACTGACGACGGCATAGGCGTCCGCCGCACACCGAGCACGAGGAGGAGGGCGGCCACCACCGCGCACGCCAGCATGACCACGGCGGTGGGCACGGGCGAGGACAGCCCGAACGCTCCGGTGAGGGGGGCGATCACGGCGGCACCTGCCATGTTGGACGCGCCCAACAGGGAGGCGGCGGTGCCGGCACGGAGGCCGTGGTGCTCGAGCGCCGTGGCCTGCAGGGCCGGATTGACCAGGCCGAACGACGCCGTGAAGCCCATGACCGGCGCCATCAGTCCCCACAGGCCGAGGTGCGGGGCGAACCCGACGCTCAGGAGCAGGACGGCGGCGGCCACCACCAGGGCCACCGCACCGACGCGCACGGCGAGGACCGGCGAGGCCCGTCGCGCCACCAGGCCTCCCACCTGCGCCCCGACGACCATGAGGGCGCCCTGGGCGCCGAACAGCAGGGCGTAGGCGGACGGGCTGAGCCCGAAGACCTCCTGCAGCAGGAAGGCGCTGCCGGCCATGAAGGACATCATCGCGGCGAAGAGCAGCCCGCCGGCCACGGCGACGGACCGGAACCGGGCGTCCGAGGCGAGGCTGCGGTAGTCGTCCCGGAGGCGGACGCCCTTCCGGAGCAGCCGGCGGTCCCGCGTGTGCGTCTCGTTCCGAAGCAGGATCCTGCCCGCGACACAGAGCAGGACGACGCCGTAGCCGAGGAGTGTCCAGAACAGTCCCCGCCAGCCGACCACCTGGAGGAGCTGGGCGCCGAGGGCGGGGGACGCCACCACGAACACGCCGGAGACGATGGACAGGCGGGCGAGGAAGACCAGCAGGCGCCTGCCCGTGTACAGGTCACGGACGATGGCCAGGGCGATGACCGCACAGGCGGCCGACCCCATGCCCTGGAGAGCCCTGCTCGCGATGAGCCAGGCCATGGTGGGAGCAAGGGCGCACGCAGCCGTCGCGATGCAGTAGACCACGATCATCACCGCCAGGGGGCGCGCCCGTCCGACGGCGTCCGACACCGGTCCGGAGGCCAGCTGACCGATGCCCATACCGATGAAGGCCGCTGTCAGGGTCAGCTGGACGGCGGACTCGTCGGCGCCGAACTCGCGGCGGATCGCAGGGAACGCGGGCAGGTACAGGTCCATGGTGAGCGGCCAGATCACCTGCAGCATCGCGAGCGCCGCGACGAGGAGGAGGACCCTCGGGTGCGGAGCGTCCCGGCGGACGTCCTTCCCCGAGCGTGCGAGGAGGTGCGGGGTGGAGCCCATGAGAATTGCCCGTTCTGTGGATAGCGCTTTCCCTGCCATCCTCGCCCATCCCCGGCCGCGAGGCCAGGACCTGCCATGCAATCGCCGCAGGGCCGGCCAGGGCGTCCGACGGAAAACTTCCCTCGCTCCCCCTCGCGTGGTGGTCTAGATTCGGAAGCACGCAGTCCACCGAAGGGAGAACGGCATGAAGAACAAGATTGTTTTCGGAGCAGGCATGGCGGCCGGTTACGTCCTCGGCACCCGCGCCGGCCGTGGGAGCTACGAGCAGATCAAGACGAAGGCCCAGCAGCTGTGGAACAACCCGAAGGTGCAGGACACCGTCGCGTCGACCACCGGAACCATCAAGAGCAAGGCGCCCGCGGTGCAGGACTCCCTGAAGGGTGCGCTGAAGAAGGGCGGCTCGGGATCCGACGACGGCGCCAAGAAGCCGTCCGAGCCGGGCGTGGCCGTCGGCGCGAGCGGGGATCTCCCCCTCGATGTCCCACCGGTCGTCACCGCCATGGACACGGGCAGCACCGGCCCCACCGGTCCGAGCGGCGGCGATCCCGCGCACGTCGAGGACACGCCGTTCCTGTCACAGGACGACGCCACCCGCCCCGACCTCGGCAAGTAGGGGCGACAGCACGCCCGAAGGCCCCGGTACTGCCGGGGCCTTCGGGCGTACGGGGGCGGGGGGACCCTGCCCCGGGCTTCAGACGCCCTCGCTCACCGCTTCCTCCGCCTCCAGGCAGACCTCGCAGTCCTCCTCCACCAGGATCGCGTTGACCGCGACGGCGATCCGATAGGCATCCCCTGCCGCCGGCACCAGCTGGGCGGCGGGATCGGTCGCGTTGCCGACGGCCCAGACCCGTTCCGCCGAGGTCCGTCCGATGTCGTCGGTGCTGACGCAGCCGTCGCCGCGCATCTCGCAGCCCAGGCCCGCGAGGAGCGGCATACCCGCGTCCGCGCCCGGTTCGCAGAACACCGCCACGCAGGGCACCACGGCGCCGTCCTGGAGCCGGACGCCCAGGAGTGGGCGTGGCGCGCCGTCGTCGGCCCGGCCCGGCAGGAATGCCTCCACCCGGCCCTCCGCGATCCGCACTCCGCGTCTCCGCAGGCGGTGTCGGTCGTCCTCGGACAGGGCGCCGAGGGTGTGGGGGAAGAAGGTCACGTCGTCGGACCACTGCCGCAGGAGGATCGCCTGGTGGATGGAGGTCGGGGCGGAACCGAGCACTCCGAGGGCCTGGTCGCGGACCTCCCAGCCGTGGCAGTAGGGGCACTGGAGCAGTCCCCGCCCCCATGCCTCCCGGGCGCCGGGGATGTCCGGCAGGATGTCGCGGAGCCCGGAGGCGATGACGAGCTGGCGCCCTTCGACGGTCCGGCCGCCGGCAGTGCCGATCGACCACCCCCGCGCCGTGTCCACGGCATGCTCGGCGCGATCGTCGAGGAAGTCCACGCCGTAGGGTTCCAGGTCCTCCCGCGCCAGCGCCACGAGATGTTCCGGCGGCGTCCCGTCCCGCGTGGGGAAGCCGTAGGCGGCGTCGGCCGGAGCATTGCGCGGCGTACCGGCGTCGATCACCACGACGCTCCGCCGGGCCCGCCCGAGGACGAGCGCGGCCCCCAGCCCCGCGATGCCCCCGCCGACGATGACGACGTCGTACGTCCGGGTGTCGTTCCTGTTCATCCCTCCATCCGACCACGCGCCGGGGCCGTGCCGCCTCCCGACATTGTGCTTGCGGTCAGCCGATCGGCCCCGTGCCGCCCGCATCGTCCGCCGGAAGGCCCAGCGAGGCGACCAGCGACGCGAAGCGCTCATTGCCTGCGAGATCCTCGATGAGGACGGCGTTCCCCGCGGCGTCCGCGAGGGGGATCCGCCAGTTCGGGTATTCGTCGTTGGTGCCGGGCTGGTTCTGGGTACGCCGCTCGCCGACCGCGTCGGCGAGCGCGACCCCGAGCAGCACCGACGGCGTCTGCGCGATGAAGCTGTGCAGCGCCTCGACGGTCTGCTGGACGCCCGGGGACTCCTGAGGGAGCAGGTTCCGCTGCCGCAGGAGCGCGAGGAACTTCTCCTGGCTGGCGCGATCCTCCGCCTGCTCCTCCTCCACGGGGCGGCTGAGCAGGCCGAGCTTCTCACGGAGCACCACGTGCTCGCCTGCCAGGTAGCCCGCACTGGGCGGCAGGTCGTGCACGGTGACCGTGGTCAGGCAGCCCCGGCGGTAGGCCTCGGGAAGCAGCGGCCCGTCCTCGTCCTGCTCGAACCAGAGGATCGAGGTGCCGAGGATCCCGCGCTCGCCGAGGTACTCCTGCACGCCGGGCTCGAAGACGCCGAGGTCCTCGCCGACCACGATCGCGCCTGCCCGTTCCGCCTCGAGCGCGAGGATGCCGATCAGCGCCCGGTGGTCGTAGTAGACGTAGGCACCGGCACCCGGTGCCTCACCCTGGGGTATCCACCAGAGCCGGAACAGCCCGAGGATGTGGTCCACGCGGATGCCGCCGGCGTGGCGCAGGATGTTGCGGAGCATGTCCCGGAATGCGGCGTAGCCGGATTCCGCGAGCCGCTCGGGGTGCCATGGCGGCTGGCTCCAGTCCTGGCCGTGCTGGTTGAACATGTCCGGCGGTGCCCCGACACTGATGCCCATCGCCAGCACGTCCTGGAGGGCCCAGGCGTCGGCACCGCTGGGATGGACGCCGACCGCGAGATCGTGCACCACGCCGATCGACATCCCGGCGCCCGTCGCGTCGAGTTGCGCCTCCTGCAACTGCTCGTCCACGAGCCACTGCAGCCACTCGTGGAACTCGATGCGCGCTGCATGCCGTTCGGCGAACTCCCGGGCACCGGGCGATCCGGGGCGTCCGACGTCGTCCCACTCCTGCGCGCCCGGCGGGACCGTCTCGGCGAGGGCCGACCACAGCGCGAAATCGGCGAGCCCCTGGCCCTGGTGGGAGCGGTAGGCGTCGAAGTCGTGCTGGCGCTGTTCCGGGAGCGGCACCGCGAACACGAGTTCGAGTGCCTCGAGTTTCGCGGCGTAGGACGAATCCCGGTCGAGCAGGTCGGTGGAGGTGTTGGCGTCCGCGAGGCCGGCGGCCAGCTCTCCGATCCGTGCCCGTGCCCCGGCGTCCAGCCGGGCGTACTCGGGGATGTCCTCGATCCGCAGGTAGAGGGGGTGGAAATAGCGCCGCGTGGTCGGCAGGTAGGGCGAGGGCTCCACGGGCGGGACGGGTTCGGCGGCGTGCAGGGGGTTCACCAGCACGAAGTCGCCACCGTGCGCGGCGGCGGCCTGGGCCAATCGGCCGAGGTCCGCGAGGTCGCCGATGCCCCACGATTCCGAGGACCGCACCGAGTAGAGCTGCGCCATGAGCCCCCAGCTGCGGTGGTCCATGAGTGCCGCCGTCGTACTCAGGCGGTCGGGCGTCACCACGAAGGTGCAGGTCGTCTCCTGCCCGTCGACCGTCGCATGGAGGGTGTGCCAGCCGAGCGGCAGCGCGTGCGGCAGCACGCCCTCCCGCCGCTCGATGTCCTTCCCGTCGATCGTGCGGACCTCGGTCGCGTCCGTCACCGTGCCGGTGTAGTGGACCCCGTCCTCGTCGACGGCCCAGAACTCCACGTCGGCCCCGGCGGGCACGTGCAGCAGCACCGGGTCGACGTCGCTCCGGCGCACCACGACGACGGCGGGCAGCACTCTCTGCCAGGGCCCGGCGACGACGTCGTCCAGCGCGCGGGCGATCGCGGTCTCGGAGGAGGCGTCGACTCCGAGCGCCGCGAGGACCGTGACGAGGGTCTCCGGGGCCACGCGGGCGGGTTCACCATCCCATCCCTTGAAGGTGGTCCCCACGCGGTGCGCTTCGGCGAGCTGTTCGAGCGGTGTGGGAGCCGCCGGGGCTGTTGCTTCGTTCTCGGTTGTGTCGGCCATGCCTCCAATCTAGGCATGGAGTACCGACCGCCGCACCCGGTCCGGCCTCCCGCCGTCGATTTGACGCTCCCTCGAGGGCCTCGTCCCGGCGGACGGGTACCAGTCCGCGATGGGATGGACAAGCTCCTACGGCGGCACGGCGACCGCTGGCGATGCGCCCCGGAGCGGTGGTTGGCTGGAGCATGGCCTATTTCCTCGAGTACGTGGTCCCGGCGGAGAGCGGAGGAGCGGAGGTTCCCCTCGACGACGCCAATGACGGGTTCACCGTCCCCCTCGGCGAGACCGCGGAACGAGTGGTCCACCTGGACGCCCTTCCCGCCCGCAGCCGCATCGTGGCCGACGGGCTCGAGGACGCGCGCGCCGAGGCGGAGCAACTCCTCCGGCACAGCAAGGCCGACGCCGGCGAACTCTACGAGGACGCCGACGACTCCCTCGAGGCCGGCTCCGGCCGGCGGGTGGGAGCGTTCCGCGAGGGCTCGGGATGGAGCGAGGGCTGATCCGCTACCAGGTGTCCTTCGTGTAGGTGCTGTTGAGCCGGGCGATCAGGACCCCGAGTTTCTCCACGTCCTCCGGCGCCCAGCTGCGCATCAGCGCGGTGAACGCCGTGCGACGCCCGGTCTGCGCAGCGGCGAGCTGCTGTTCGCCCAGCGCCGTCAGGAGGACGCGTTGCGAGCGGGCATCGTAGGGATCGAGCTGGCGGCTGACGAGTCCCAGCCGTTCGAGCCCGGCGAGCTGCCTGCTCACGGAGGGCTTCCCCACACCGATGCTGGCGGCGATGTCGGTCGCCCGCAGCGATCCTTCCCGCTGCAGGAGCGTGAGGATCCCGTACGCGGCCGGCTCCATCTCCGGATGCACGTTCTTCGCGAGGGCGTGCGACGTCGTCCGTTCCCGCCGCCACAGCACGCTCGTCTGCTCTTCCAGCACCTCGATGGCCTGATCGAACTCTCCGCCGTCGCGCCCCTCCGCTGTTTCCATGGGGGAAGCGTATAGATGCCCGGGGCACAGTGGGCCCTATTCACCGGAATTCGCCCGAATTCGTCGGAATTCATGGGGAGAAGTCCGAAGATGTCAGGCCGCAGGCACACCGTGTACGCGCACGAAGTCCCGGTGCATCTGTGTCTGGGTGAGCGCGGACAGCAGCTGGAAGCCGTGCAGCCCGTCCCACCCGGCCGTCCACGTCAGTCGTGCGGCGATCGCCCAGACGGCCGGTTCCCCGGAAGCCCCGTCCGACGCCGCGAGCACCTCGGCCACCTCACGTGCCCGCCGTAGCTGGTGCTCCGCACACTCGTCCGCCCGACCTCCCAGCCCTGCGAACCGGTAGCCGTGTCCCGGGAGCGCCTCGTACTCCCCGTAGCGGCGCACGCGCTCCACGGACTCGAGGAAGTCGGCGAGCGGGCTCGACGGCGTTCCGCCGCCCAGGCCGAGACCGGAGAACACCGTCGGCAGCACGTGGTCGCCCGTGAGGAGGAGCCCGCGGTCGTCGTCGCGCAGGCAGATGTGCCCGGGAGTGTGTCCCGGCGTCGCCATCACCTCCATCCGGAACCCCGGGACGTCCAGGACGTCGCCGTCGGACAGCACGGAGTCCACGGCGAGCACCAGCCCGGCAGGAGAGCGGTCCACGAACTGGGCCAGTTCGCTTCTCCGGTCGGCGGGAACGCCCCATTCCTCCAGCCGTCCGGCGGCCTCGTCGAGGTCGAGCAGCCGGTCGCGGTGCCGTTCGAGGGCCTGGCGCTCCCTGCCGTGCATCGCGAGTTCCGCGCCCGATGCGTCCCTCAGCCGGGCTGCCATCCCCACGTGGTCCGGGTGCAGGTGCGTGCCGGTGATGCCCGCGACGGCGTCGGCGCCGCCTCGTCCCGGAGCGATCTCCGCGAGCGCAGAGATCAGCCGCGCCCAGTTGTCGTCGGAGTCCCAGCCGGGATCGACGACGTGGATGCCCCCGTCCTCGTCCCGCAGAAGATAGGTGAAGGAGTACGCGAGATGTCCGCCGGGCATGGGCTGGGCGAGGGCCCACACGTCGTCACGCACCTGGTCCAGCGGGGGGAGTTCGCCACGCTCCAGGGCGTCGGTCTGCTGCCTGCTCGTGCTGTCCATGGGTCCTTCCGGAGTGTCTGGTCCCATTCAAGCAGTGCGCGGGGGTGCCCGCGACGGCCTGCCGCCGGTGTCCGCACGCCGCCCGGCCCGCACCGTGCGAGGATGGCCGGATGACGGTGCCGGCCGATGTCCTGCTCGAGGGTCCACGCGGCCGCCGGCTCTGCCTCGAGCTCGCGCTGCTGCTGGCGCCGGACCTCCGGAGCCCGGTCATGCGCCTGGCCGGCGCCCTCGACCCGGCGTCGGGCACCTCGCGTGTCACCCTCGTCCTCGCCGCATCGGACGACGACGGGCCGGCCATGCACCCTGGACGACCGGACGCGACGACGCCGGCCGGGGTGGCGGCCCGGATCGCCTCGATCAACCCGGGGGACATCAGCGACAGCAGGATCCTCGACGCGTTCGGGCAGTCGGTCGGCGCTGCCCGCGGCTGGCAGGAACCCGACGGGGAGGACGTCCTCGCCTCGCTCCCGGTCATCCGCGAGTCGCTCCTCCCCGTCGCGGGGCGGGTCCTGGCATCCACTACCGGACCGTGGCTGGCATCGGCCCGGCGAACCGTGCAGTGGCACCTCGACTGGCGCGTCCCCGAGGACCCCGTGCACCTGCCAGGGAGCCCGCGGGAGGCCCTGGCAGCCTGGGCCCGCGGCGCGCGTGCCGAGGAGGAACGGGCCCGGCACGATCGTCCGAGCGACCCCCGTGCCCCCTACTCCGGCACCTGGTGGTCGCTCCCCGAGGGGCTCCTGCAGACGGTCGGGAACATCCCGGCCGCACTGGATCTCGTGGAGGACGCCGCGGGCGAGGAGTTCGCCACGGCCGTCCCGGTCCGCGGTGGCGGCCGCACCTTCGAGGTGGCCGTCGAGGAGGACTGGGCGGCCCTGTGCCGCGAGTACCCCCTCAACGTCACCGCGTCCCGCCGCCACGACTGGTACCGGACCACCGGCCGTGCCGGCGGCTGGGTGATCCCGGACTGGGAGCGCGTCGCGGGGGACTGGGACGCCGTGCATCTCTCCGCCCTCGGCTACCTCCGGTGCGCCACCCGGGCGCTGCGGGTCGAGGCGGACACGGCATCGGTGATCGCCGGCTGGAACCCGGACACCACGGTGTGGCTGACCGACGTCGCACGCGAGTCGGTGGAGCCGCGGCAGGCATGGCAACGGCACCAGGACACCATGGCCTGGGCACCGGCACAGCAGACCGGGTGACGGCGTGACCGACGGCGCCGGTCAGCCGCCGAAGAGGGCCGCGACCCGGGTGAGGGTCTGGAAGACGCCGTAGGCGAGAGGCACTCCCACGAGTGCCCAGACGACGGCGATACGTGCTCCGGCCATGTCAGGCCTCCTTCGCGAATTCTCGGGATGCGTCCGCCGTCGGTTCGTGGAAGCGCGGGTCCACGGGCCGGACGAGCAGGTTGGCGATGAAGCCCACGACCAGCAGCCCCACCATGGTGAGGAGAGCCGGCTGGTAGGCCCCGGCGTTCAGCTCCCCGGGCGTTCCCTGCGAGTCGAGGAAGGCGTTGACGATCAGCGGCCCGGCGATACCGGCGGCCGACCACGCGGTCAGCAGGCGGCCATGGATCGCACCGACCTGATAGGTGCCGAAGAGGTCACGCAGGTAGGCCGGTACGGTGGCGAATCCGCCGCCGTAGAAGGAGATGATCACGAAGGCCAGGGCGACGAACAGCAGGGTGGTGGAGGACCCCGCGAGGGCGAGCACCAGGTAGAGCAGGGCTCCCACGCCGAGGTAGACCATGTAGATGCGCTTACGGCCGATGAGATCCGACGTCGTGGACCAGGCGAACCGTCCACCCATGTTGCCGATCGAGAGCAGGCCCACGAAGCCACCGGCGACGGCGACGGACACCGCCGTCGTGCCGTCCGCGCCGCGGAAGAAGTCCTGGATCATCGGGGCCGCCTGCTCGAGGATGCCGATACCGGCCGTGACGTTGCAGAACAGGACGATCCAGACGAGCCAGAACTGGCGGGTCCTGATCGCATTGGCGGCCGAGACGTTGTCGGTGGTGACGAGGGGCTTGGACTTCAGCTGCGAGGGGTCGAACCCCGCGGGCTTCCAGCCCTCCGCCGGCACCTTGATGGTGAAGGCGCCGAACATCATGTAGACGAGGTAGACGACGGCGAGGGTCAGGAACAGCTTGCCCACGGCGTCGCCGCTGGCCACCCAGCCCTCGGCCCCCGAGTTCGGGTCGTACATGCGCAGCAGTTGGGTGGAGAGCGGGCTGGCGATCAGGGCGCCGCCGCCGAAGCCCATGATGGCCATGCCCGTGGCCAGGCCCGGGCGGTCGGGGAACCACTTGATCAGGGTGGATACCGGGGAGATGTAGCCGATCCCCAGGCCGATGCCGCCGATGACCCCGTAGCCCAGGTAGACGAGCCACAGCTGGTTCGTGAAGATGCCGAGCGCCCCGACCAGGAAGCCGGAGGTCCAGAACAGCGCCGAGGTGAACATGGCCTTGCGGGGGCCGTTGCGGTCCACCCAGGTGCCGAGCACCGCGGCGGACAGACCCAGCATCACGATGGCGATCGAGAAGATGATGCCGACCTGCGTCAGGGTCGCGTCGAAGTGCGCCGTGAGTGCCGTCTTGTACACGCTGGTCGCATAGGCCTGGCCGATGCACAGGTGGACGGCGAGCGCCGCGGGTGGGATGAGCCACCGGTTGAATCCCGGTGGTGCGATGGTGTGGTCGCGGTCGAGCCAGCTCATCGAGAGCCTTTCTGTCAATGTGGGCGGCCGCCCCCCGGCCAAGATCCTGTCCAAGGCAAGTATGGTGTGCATCACATGGATGTGGGGTATTTCTCGATCGGCGGTACTCCCCGCGCGACGAATGGCGGCCCGCGTGGTATTTCACAAGCAGGCTTAGCATTTTCGCCTAAACTGGCGCCCATGCCCACCACGGAACAGGCCCCCGACACCCGATTGAAGCGCGGCATCTCGGGTCCGCTGCTGTACCTCTTCATCCTCGGCGATGTCCTCGGCGCAGGCGTGTACGCGCTGGTCGGCGTGATCTCGGCGGAGGTCGGGGGCGCCATCTGGGTGCCCCTCATGGTGGCCCTGGCCCTGGCCCTCCTGACGGCGGGATCGTACGCAGAGCTCGTCACCAAGTACCCGAAGGCCGGTGGCGCGGCGGTGTTCGCCGAACGGGCCTTCGGGAAACCGTTCATCTCCTTCCTCGTGGGCTTCTGCATGCTCGCGGCCGGCGTGACGAGTGCCGCAGGCCTCGCCCAGGCGTTCGCGGGCGGCTACCTCACCACCTTCATCGATGTGCCCGCCGTTCCCGCGGCCCTGGTGTTCCTCGTCCTGCTCGCCCTGCTCAACATGCGCGGCATCAAGGAATCGGTGCGCAGCAACGTGGTCATGACCGTGGTCGAGGTCTCCGGGCTCGTCCTGGTCATCGTCGTCGTCGGCATCTTCCTCGCCGGCGGCAACGGCGACATCTCCCGCGTCACCGAGTTCCCACCCGGCGTGAGTGCGGGCACCGCCGTCCTCTCCGCGGCGCTCATCGCGTACTACTCCTTCGTCGGCTTCGAGGTCTCCGCGAACGTCGCCGAAGAGGTCCGGGACGTCAGCCGGGTGTACCCGAAGGCCATCTTCGGCGCCCTGCTCACGGCCAGCGTCGTCTACCTCCTGATCGGGCTCGCCTCCTCCGCGGCGCTCGCCCCGGAGGACCTGGCCGGCTCCAGTTCACCCCTGCTCGACGTCGTCGCGGCCACCGGAGCGGGCATCCCGAACTGGCTCTTCAGCCTCGTTGCCCTCATCGCCGTCGCCAACGGCGCGCTGCTCACCATGATCATGTCGAGCCGGCTCACCTACGGGATGGCGGAACAGGGACTGCTGCCGTCCGTCTTCGGCCGCGTCCTGCCCAACCGCCGCACGCCCTGGATCGCGATCGTCGCGACCACGCTCGTCGCCATGGCACTGACCCTCACGGGCGGGCTCGAGTCGCTCTCGCAGACCGTGGTCCTGCTGCTGCTCTTCGTCTTCCTGAGCACCAACATCGCCGTGATCGTCCTGCGGAAGGACACGGTGGACCACGGGCACTTCCGCATCCCCGTGGTCTTCCCGTACCTCGCGATCGCGTCGTGCATCCTCCTGCTCACGCAGCAGACCGGGGAGATCTGGCTGCGCGGCGGCATCCTGCTCGCACTGGGCCTGGCGCTGTACGGGATCCAGCGGCTCGTACGGGGCCGGGCGGCGACCAAGGCCTGAGGCGCCGGTGGGTACGGGTGCGCCTACCGCTCCGACCGGGACCAGACCTGGCGCCGGGAGCGGACCGTCTCGCCCGAGGCCGCGCTTCCTTCATGAGCAGCGACAGGTAGTGGTCCTGGCTCGCTTCGGCGAGACTGTACAGGTCGGGGCCGCCCTCGACGCATCCACTCATCCGCACGAGGCACTCGGCGATCGCGATCTCGTCGTCGCTCAGCCGGGCGGGCAGGAAGCGGTTCTCGAACACCCACTCGGTGCCGGCCATGATGCCGCGCAGGAAGAGCCCTTCGAGGTTGCCGCCCTCCCCTGCCGCGACACGGCGGAACGTCGTCGAGACCGGCGTGCGCACATCCCCGAGGTAGTGCACATCGGCGTTGTTGATCTCCCCCCGGTCACCCCTGACCAGCAGCCGGTTGGCCCGGATCCACGAGAAGTACTGCTGCTCGGCGAAGTCGTAGAGCCCCAGCCGGTCCCCGACGTCGAAACGGGCGGACAGCTGCTCCGCGGTGACGGTGACCTCCTCGCGGGGATCCCCGTACCGGTCGGGCCCCTTCACGAGCGGCGACCGGAAGATCGACGCCGTGATCGAGACATCGTCGAACCCGATGCCGAGTGCGCGGCGCATGATGCTCACGCCGTGGTAGTCGTGGCACTGGGCGACCAGCACCTGGCTGATCTGCCCCAGGCGCCCCGACGCGGCGACGCCCAGTTGTGCACGCAGGAGTGGGGACAGGTGGTACTGCTCCGCCACCTGGATGACGGCCCCACGCTCGACCAGCGGATACAGGCTGGTCAGTGCCGCGAGGTCGGGGCCGGGCGGGGTCTCCGTGAGGACCGGGACCTTCAGTTCGGCGAGGTGGCGGATCGCCTCCGGTGCCACCTCCCGTGGGACGGACACGACGACGAACGAGGGCGTTGTCTTCGCCACGAGGTCGTCGATGGAGGCGAAGGCCCGCACCTGCCACGTCCCCTCGATACGGCGGCCGGTCACCTCGTCCCGGGTGACGAGACCCGTCACCTCGAAGCGGTCGGGGAGTTCCCGCGCGACCCGAAGGAAGAACTCGCTCCTCCAGCCGCTTCCGACGATGCCGAACCGGATCTTGTCCCCTGACCTGTCCGCGGTATCGGTCCGTGAATCCATCGGGGGCTCCCTGCCTGACGTGGTTCGGGTGTGGTTGATGCCGGTGGTCCTCAGACCAGCCTGGCGGCCTCGCTGGTCGTCCTGGTGACCGGGACCAGGCGGGTGAGCTGGGTGACGTGCCTGGGTTCGAGTTCGCCGATGTGTGAGACCCCGAGCAGGCGCATGGTGCGCTCGATCTCGTCGCGGAGGATCGCGATGGTCCTGTCGACGCCCTCGCGTCCGCCGGCCATCAGCCCGTAGAGGTAGGCGCGGCCGATGAGGGTGAACTTCGCCCCCAGAGCCATGGACGCCACGATGTCGGCCCCGTTCATGATGCCCGTGTCGACCATGATCGTGGCATCGCTGCCGACTTCCCGGACGACCTGCGGCAGCAGGTGGAACGGGATGGGTGCGCGGTCGAGCTGTCGGCCGCCGTGGTTGGACAGGATGATTCCGTCGACGCCCATCTCCACGAGGCGCACCGAGTCCTCGACGTTCTGGACGCCCTTGATGAGGATCTTGCCGGGCCACAGGTCCCGGATGACGGCGAGGTCGTCGTAGCTGATGGTCGGGTCCATCGCCGCGTTCAGCAGGTCCCCCACCGTGCCGCCGGTGTCGCTCAGGGACGCGAACTCCAGCTTCGGGGTGGTGAGGAAGTCGACCCACCACCAGGGCCGCGGGACGGCATTGAGGATCGTCCCGATCGACAGCTGCGGCGGGATGGAGAAGCCGTTGCGCTTGTCGCGCAACCGGGCACCGGCAACCGGGGTGTCGACGGTGAACATGAGCGTGTCGAAACCGACCTCGGCGGCACGTTTGACGAGGTCGTAGGAGATCTCCCGCTGCCGCATCACGTACAGCTGGAACCAGTTGCGCCCGTTCGGGTTGGCCGCCTTCACGCCCTCGATCGAGGTCGTCCCGAGCGTGGAGAGGGTGAAGGGGATACCTGCGGCAGCGGCCGCACCTGCGCCGGCGGTCTCCCCTTCGGTCTGCATGAGCCGGGTGAATCCGGTCGGCGCGATGCCGAAGGGGAGCGCGCTGGGACCGCCGAGGATCTCCACCGACGTGTCGACGTGCTCGGCGGGGCGCAGGATCGAGGGGTGGAACTCGATGTCCTCGAACGCCTGGCGGGCACGGCTCAGGGACAGCTCGCCCTCGGCCCCGCCGTCGGTGTAGTCGAAGGCGGCCTTCGGGGTGCGGCGCTTGGCGATGGTCCGCAGGTCCCCGATGGTCAGCGCGCCATCGAGCCGCCGCTTCTTGCCGTTGAGTTGGATCTTCTTGAACTGCATCAGCTCAAGCATCTCCGCCGGAACGGGAAGTTGACGCTTCGTCATTGGAGGGTCCTTTCACCTGCAGGAACACCGAGGGGAGGGCTGTCTCGTGCCCTGCAGTCGCGGTGGTCGTTGCTTGAAACGATTCAAAGTATCGGGCCCACCCTACCAAGAAGGAGCAGAAGCTTCTACAGGTCCCCGGAACCCCGACAGCAGGCGTGCACGGCGCTCCGGGCCCCATGCACCGGCGCCGCGGAAGGCGAGCCCGTCTTCCGCGGGCACCGACGACAGCCCTAGTGAGCAGCAGACCCGACGGCAGGACCGGTCCGGGTCCGTCCTTCGGTGGCGCACGGCGATGGGACGTCCGGCGCTGGGCCGGATGACTCGACCCACTGCTGCCACTCCACCAGCTCCACGGACGGGCCGTCGTCCCGCTGGTCCCGCCGGGACAGGACGGCGCGCGCTTCCGCCGGTAGATGGACGCGGTGGTCCGGGCTCAGAGGCAGCACCGTCAGGACCAGGGCGTCCTCGGCACCGACGTCCAGGCCGTCGAGGTCGACGACCCAGGGCGAGCCGTCCCAGAAACGGTCCGCCACCACGGTGCTGCCGACCATCAACTGGGCGACATCACCCGTCCAACTGATCTCCAGTTCACGTCGTCGTCGCTCCATGCCTCGCGGCCCGTCGGCACCCTCTATCCGGTAGGAGGCCGCCAACCGGGAGATGTCGTCCTGGGTCGGGGCGCTCGCTCGTCCGGCCGATTCGCCATAGCCTGTCGGCACCGCCTGCGCCGCTCGTCGGAGAATGACCGGGAGGCGCCGACGGCCGGCGGCGGCGTCCCGCAAGGCCTCGATCGGCACAGGCACGACGGCGCGCGCCGACGTGTCGTACCGGCGGACCTCCGGCTCGGGCGCCGCCGTCCGCCCGCCGAGCGCACCGTCCGCCTCGAGCCAGACCGGATCGTCCGACAGCACCAATTGCCGCTCCGCGCCGTCGCCGAGCACCCAGGCCCGGTCTGCCTCCGACGCCGGGAGCACGACGACGTCGATGTGTGCTGTAGGCGTGGAGCATCGGTACCTGCAGACCCGGGTGACCAGCCCTGGCCCGCTCGAGGCGTCGTCGTCGTCGTCCTCGTACCGGGTCACGGCAACGTCGTCGGCCCATCTCCATGCCAGCGGGATGCCGTGCTCGGCCGTGAGGACGAGCACCGTGATGGCGCCGTCCTGCAGCGTGGTCAGCGGCGAAGCGGTCGCCCATTCGAGCTCGACACCGTCGATCATCAGCCCGAGGGGCCAGTGTGCGAGGGTTCCGGCCGGTATGTCCACGGGATCGGTCGGAAACTGCCTGGGCCCGTCGTCCATGGCCACCGCGAACCGGACCTGCTCATACGTCCGCAGCGGAACGTGGGGCTGATGCCACGTGATGAAAAGGAAGGCACTTCGCCCGTCGCTGCGTACGGCCCACCGGAGAGTCCTCGCGTCATCGACACCGGCTGGTTCCACGGCCGGGAGCTTCGATTCCATGGAGCCGAGGGACGGGCCGAAGGCGGCCAGGAAAGCGTGCTGGCGACGTAGCAGGTTGTGGCTCGGCCCCAGCCGCCCCGAGGATCCGATCGGGGCGTGGAAGTCGTAGTCGTACCGGGGCAGGTCGTTCGGATACCCGGTGTCATGGGACTCCTGCAACCCCGTCCGGTAGGAGTGGTCCCGATCGGACGGGTTCACTCCTCCGGCATACATGTAATAGCCCTGCCAGGCGGAGCCGCTGCCGATCTTGTTGTGCGCGACGGCGGCGATGTCGAACCCGCTCGGACGTGGCCGCCGGTGGTAGGCGGTAGCCATGCCTCCACCGAGCTCACACGTTGCGGGCGGGTAGGGATTCTGCACCGGGGACTGTGCACGGGGGTCGGAACGGATGTCGGCGCCGATACCGGGATCGTCCCACTCATGCGAGAAGAAGAAGTGCGCGCGGAAGCTCTCGTCCCATGGCTGGTCGGCGTCGACCCAGAATCCGTCGCCGTAGCCGCCGAACAGCGGAATGACCTCGTCGAGTGGCAGGTCGGCTCCGCCCCACGCTGTTGCCGTCCAGAAGGGGGCGGTGATGCCGCAGTCGGTGGCCAGGCGCTTGAGGGTACCGATGTGACGGGGCTGATCATAGAGTTCGTTCTCGAGCTGGACGCCGAGGACGGGACCGTCGGGCCGGCAGAAGGGTGCGATCTCCTGACCGAGTCGACAGAGCCACGGTTCGATCAACGCGAGGTAGCCGGGATCGTCCGTGCGGTGCCGAACGGGTGCCTGCTGCACCCAGTCGGGGAAACCGCCGTTGCGGACCTCGCCGTGACACCAGGGCCCGATCCGCACGACGACAGCCAACCCGAGTTCCGCGCACAGGTCGATGAAGGCCGCGATGTCGAGCCTGCCGTCGAACGACACGACACCACGCTGGGGCTCGTGGTGGATCCAGAACACATAGGTCGACACGACCGTGATGCCACCGGCCTTCAGGAGGTTCAGGCGGTCCCGCCACTGATCCCGGGGGACGCGGCTGTAATGGATCTCGCCGGACACCGGGACGACCGGGACGCCATCACGTGTCACGGACCATGGCGTCAGCCGATATCGGGATGGCTCACCGTCCACAGGAGGGTGGGGCTTCCCGAGCTCCCGCGTGGATCGTCCATCGATCACCAGTGGCGGACGTTGCACATCGGAGGTCATCGGTACCGGCTTCCCGCCGGCCTTCCGGCCGGCTTTCCTGGTCACACCTTCGGAAGCGGGTCCCCGAGGGGAATTTCCGAGGAGGATCCGCCACGTGTATGGCATCAATGCCATCTAAGCAAAACAGCGGCGCTACCCGAAATACGTGGAGACGGATACATGATCCTCCATATTGACGGCGTATATCGCTATGTCGCCCGGTGAATCCCGCGCCTAGATTTGGCGCACCGGACCCGGAAGGGTCCACCCGTCCCGCAGTGCAAAGGAGCATGTCATGTTCGGCAACCACTTCTCGGGCCGACGGTCGACGTTGGCCGCTTCGGTGATCATCGTCCTGGCCGGTGGGCTCACCGCGTGCAGCGGTTCCGGCGGGGACACCGCACCGGCGGCGCAGGAGGGACCGGTGGACATCACCTTCCAGTCCTGGGTCCCCAACATCGACCAGGCCGTCGACGCGTACAACGCCTCACAGGACGACGTGAATGTCACGCTGGAGACCATCACGGCCGGCCCTGATGGCGGATACGCCAAGATGCTCTCGGCCGTGCAGGCAGGCAACCCGGCAGATGTCGCGCAGCTCGGGTACGACGCCATCCCGGACTTCCTCGTCAATGATGCGTTGGAGGACATCACCGAGTACGTCGGCGACCAGGAGGACAAGTTCGTCCCCTGGCAGTGGGAGACAGGTGTCTTCAACGACAGCGTCTACGCCGTCCCCCAGGCCAGTGGGCCCCTCGGCCAGTTCTACCGCAAGGACATCTTCGACTCCCTCGGGATCACGTACCCGAAGACGTGGGACGAGTACTACGAGGCCGCGAAGAAGATCCGGGCCTCCGACCCCAACCGCTACATCACCGCCTTTGCCTTCAATCAGGCACCCTGGCTGATCGGGCTGTCCCAGCAGGGCGGCGGCAAGTGGTTCGCCGCCGAGAACGACGCCTGGACCGTCACCATCAACGACGACGAGACGCTGAAGGTCGCCGAGTTCTGGCAGAAGATGATCGACGAGGACCTCGTGAAGATCGAGGCGGACTTCTCGAGCGAATGGAACGCCGATATCCAGAACGGCAACGTCATCTCCTGGATCTCCGGTTCCTGGGCCGACGCCATCCTCCGTGGCACCGCGCCGGACACCGCGGGCCAATGGGCCGTCGGGGCGATGCCCCAGTGGGAAGACGGCGGGGATGTCTCCGCGACGTGGGCCGGCGGTTCAGCCAGCGCCGTGCTCAAGGGCTCCGACCATCCGAAGGAGGCCGCCGAGTTCGCGGCCTGGCTGAACTCCGACCCGGAGAGCGTCAGCATCCTGACCAGCGTGGGCGCCGGGTGGCCTGCCATCGCCGACACCGGTTCCATCGCCTCCCTGCAGGACGATCCCGAGGTCTTCGCCTTCTACGGCGGCCAGGACATCTGGGACGTCTTCTCCGAGTCGGACAAGAACGTCGACAACACCTGGAAGTGGCCGCCCCTGTCCTCGACGCTCTTCGCCTCACTCAGCGACAACGTCAAGACAGCAGTCGAGAGCGGGACGCCGCTGACCGATGCGTACGACAAGACGCAGGATGACGTGAGCACGGCGCTCAAGGACAAGGGAATCGCGGTCAATTGAGCCAGACCCGAGCGGCGGGGCGCATTCCGCGCCCCGCCCCTGCCCCAGCACCCCGGACACCCCGCACCGCGAGTCCTCCGGCATCGACGGGGACGCCCCGCCGGCACTCGAGAATCGCCCTCCTGGTGATGGTGGTGCCCTTCGCGGTCATGTTCGCTGCGTTCTTCATCGCACCCATCGTGTACGCGATCAATGACAGCCTGTTCTCCACGAAAGCATCGGGGCTCGGGTTCGGTGCCCCCGAGAAGGTCTTCGTCCTCTTCGACAACTACGGTGCAGCCCTCGGGAACCCGTCCTTCATCGAGAGCCTCGGCCGGCTCCTGGCGTTCGCGGCCATCGAAGTGCCCGTCATGGTGGTGACGGCCGTGGGACTGGCACTCCTGATCGATTCGGCGGCCGCACGCTTCCCGCGGATCTTCCGGGTCGTCTTCTTCATCCCCTACGGGGTGCCCGGCGTGATCGCGGCCCTGCTCTGGGGCTTCCTCTACATCCCGGCGACGAGCCCCATCCTGCAGGGGTTGTCCTCGATCGGCATCGATCTGAACCCCCTGAGCACCGACAGCATCCTGTTCGCGATCGCGAACATCGCACTGTGGGGCTTCGCCGGCTACAACATGCTCATTCTCATCGCGGCCCTGAACGCCATCCCGTCCGAACTCTTCGAAGCTGCGAAGATCGACGGGGCGTCCGAGTGGTCGATCACCTGGCGCATCAAACTTCCGCTCGTGCGTCCCTCCGTCGTCCTCGTGACCGTCTTCACGATCATCGGCACCCTGCAGCTCTTCGTCGAACCGCTGGTCCTGAGACCACTGACCACGGCGATCAGCTCCGACTACACGCCGAACCTGGCTGCGTACAACCAGTCCTTCTCGCAGGGCAACCCGAATCTGGCCGCAGCGATGGCTGTCATCGTCGCCCTGCTCGGCTTCGCCTTCTCCTTCGGATTCCTCCGACTCGTGAACCGCAAGGGAGACCGCGCATGGTGACCCGGAACCAGCCCATCCGCCAACCCCTGACCAGCACCGTCGTGGTCAACGGCGTCCTCGTCGTCGCCGCCCTGTACTTCCTGCTCCCCATCCTCTGGGTCCTCGTCGCCGCGACCAAGAGCCCAGGAGAGCTGTTCAGCAGCTTCGGCCTGTGGTTCACCGACTCACCGCAGGCCTGGCTGAATCTCACCAACGTCTTCACCCAGGACGGTGGGATCTTCACCTCCTGGATCCTCAACAGCATCCTGTACTCCGCCGTCGGAGCCTTCGCCGCCACGATCCTGTCCGCGGCGTGTGGCTATGCGATCGCCAAATTCCCCTTCAGGGGTCGGGAACTGCTGTTCTCGATCGTCCTGGGAGGGGTCCTCGTGCCCGCGACGGTCATCGCCCTGCCGCTGTACTTCCTCCTGAACGCCGTCGACCTCACCGGCACCTACTGGTCCGTCCTCCTACCGAGCATGGTCAGTCCGTTCGGCGTGTATCTCGCACGGATCCATGCGAACGCCGCTGTGCCGGACGAGATCATCGAGGCGGCGCGCATCGACGGTGCCGGAGACCTGCGCATCTTCGGCGCCATCGCGGCCCGCATGATGACGCCGGCCCTCGTGACCATCTTCCTGTTCCAGTTCGTCACCATCTGGAACAACTACCTGCTCCCCCTGGTCATGCTCAATGAGACGAAGACCTTTCCGCTCACCCTCGGGCTGACCCTGTGGAACTCGCAGACCCAGCGGGACCCGATGTTCTACCAGCTCGTCGTCACCGGATCCGCGCTCTCCGCCGTCCTGCTGGTGGCGCTCATGATCGGATTGCAGCGCTTCTGGAAGGCCGACCTGACTGCGGGAGCCACCAAAGGCTGAGCGCATGCGGGAACGGCCGGTCAGCCCTTCCGCTCGGCCCGGTAGGCACTCGGGCTGAGTCCGTGCAGCCGGCGGAACTGCCGGGAGAAGTAGAACTGGTCATCCATCCCGATCTCCTGCCCCACCTGGGCTACCGAGAGTGTCGTCGTGTCCAGCAGGCGCCGCGCCCGGGCCATCTTCAACGCCACATGGTGGGCGAGGACCCCTCCCCCGGTCGCCTCGCGGAACAGCTTGCTCAGCTGGGACGATGACACACCGACGAGCGCCGCCAGATGCGGTACCCGGATCGTCCCGTCGATGCGTTCCTCGAGGAACCGCATCGCCTGCTCCAGTGGTGCTCCCTGCTCCGGCGACCGGCGGTCGACAGCCAGGGAGGTCAGGAGGCGCCATGCCATGCCCGCTGTCGCCACGAGGCGGGCGGGCGACTGGTCCCGTTCGAGTGCGGTGATGATCTCGTCCAGGACGGCGGTCAGCCGGTCGACGGCGACCAGCCCGATGAGCGGCCGGTCGTTGCTGATCCCGGCCTCGCCGATGAGCTCCGGCACATCCGTGCCCCGGACATGGCACCACCAGATCGTCCATGGGTCCTCGAGTGCGGCCCCGTAGGCGTGGGGTATGCCCGTGTTCCCGGGGAGCACGACCGCCGTTGCTTTCCCGACCCGCGCCCGGTCCCCACCGACCTCGATCCAGCCGCTGCCCGCCACGCACAGCATGATGATCGTCTCCGGCGCACCCTTGTCCCTCCGGCGCCCATGCCCCTCGGCTCGCGGGAAGAAACCCGCATCGGTGACCACCATCCGGCGTGTCACCGGGCGGCCGAGTGCTTCCCTGACGAGCGGCCGGGGAACCACCACCAGGCGCTGGTCATCGAATCCCGTCGCTCGCTCGCCCACAGGTTCATGGGTGTCGGATCGTCCATGCATGCCTCATTATGTGCCATGGCGGACGGAGTCGTCCGTTCCTAGTGTTGGTTCTGTGAGCCATGCCGATGACGCCCCGAGTTCCATCACGCTTCCTCCGGCCCCCGCGGGCCAGCAGGCGCTGCTCGATGAGGGCGGCGTCGCCTGCTGGAGCGAAGCGGTGTCGATCGATACGTACGCGCCCGACGAACCGGACGAGTACCCGATGTTCCTGGACCGCCGCGTCTATCAGGGCTCGAGCGGACGGGTCTATCCCATCCCCTTCACGGACCGCATCTCCACCACGAAACGGCCCCGACTGTGGCAGGCCGTGCATCTCGAGAACCAGTGGATCCGGCTGATGATCCTGCCCGAACTCGGCGGGCGGATCCATATCGGCTACGACAAGACCAACGGGTACGACTTCTTCTACCGCAACAACGTCATCAAGCCGGCCCTGGTGGGACTCGCAGGACCGTGGATCTCCGGCGGGGTCGAGTTCAACTGGCCGCAGCACCACCGCCCGGGCACCTACCTACCGGTCGAGACCTCCGTCGAACGCTCCGAGGACGGTTCCGTGACGGTCTGGCAGGGTGATCTGGACCCGCTGCAGCGGATGCGGGGAACGCACGGCATCCGGATCCGCCCGGACAGCTCCGTCATCGAGGTGGCCGTACGCCTGTACAACCGGACGGACGAGCCGCAGACGTTCCTCTGGTGGGCGAATGTCGCAGCCCGGGTCCATGAGGACTACCAGGCGTTCTTCCCTCCGGATGTCCACTACGTGGCCGACCATGCCCGGAGAGCCGTCACGGCCTTTCCCCGGGCGGACAGACCGTACTACGGCGTCGACTACCCGGCCTGCGTCAGCGCGTCACGTCCGGACGCCGACCGCATCGACTACTACGGCAACATCCCTGTTCCCACCTCCTACATGATCACCGACACCGAGGACTCCTTCTTCGGCGGGTACGACCATCGGGCGGATGCGGGCTTCGTCCATTGGGCGGACCGGTCGATCGCGCCCGGCAAGAAGCAGTGGACCTGGGGCAACGGTCCGGTCGGTCACGCCTGGGACCGCCTCCTCACCGACTCGGACGGGCCCTATGTCGAACTCATGGCCGGCGTCTTCACCGACAACCAGCCGGACTTCAGCTACCTCGCGCCCGGTGAGACGCGCACCTTCAGCCAGTTCTGGTACCCCATCCGGGCCATCGGCCCTGCACATCAGGCCACCCGGGAACTCGCCGTCTCACTCCACTGCGACGAGGATGCCTCGATCGTCGAGGTCGGAGTAGCAAGCGCCAGGGTGCTCGACGACGTCCGCGTCGTCCTGTCCCGGGACGGCACGATCCTGTGGGAGACCAGTACCGCCGTCGCGCCGGCCACGCCCTTCACGGCGACCGTGCCGTTCCAGCTCCCGGCCACTTCCGACCGCCTCACGCTGCAGGTCCTGCACGACGGCGCAGAGCTGGTCGCCCGGACCCTGCACTCGGGTGGCATCGACGCCGTCGAGCCGTGGGTGGCGACGGAGCCCCCAGCACCGACCGCCGTGGCGTCAGCCGACGAACTGTACGTCACGGGGACGCACCTCCAGCAGTACCGGCACCCGACGCGGTCCCCCGAACGCTACTTCCGGGAAGCGCTCGACCGGGACCCGCACGACTCCCGGTCCTGCCTGGCTCTTGGTAGCCTGCACCAGCGGCGTGGTGAATACGGGGAAGCCCGGGAGCTGTACCAGCGTGCGCTTGCACGGCTGACGTCGCGGAACCTCAATCCGCCGACCGGTGAAGCCCACTACCGCCTGGCACTCCTTGCCGAACGGACCGGACACCTCGACGAGGCGGCGACCTACTTCGGGAAGGCTGCCTGGGACAAGGCGTGGGCGCATCCGTCGCACCTCGGTGCGGCCCGTGTCGCACTGCGCACCGGGCGGCCGCGCGAGGCGCTCGACCACGCCCGCGCCGCCCGGCAGCACGACCTGTTGAGCCCCGCCGCACAGCACGCGATGATCGTGGCGCTGCGTCGAACGGGAGACGCTGCCCATGCCGAGCAGGTGCTCGAGCGATGCCTCACCGGAGATCCGCTCGACCCGGTCGCGCTGGCCCTCGCGAACAGGCTGGAACCGATCGATCCGAGGACAACACTGACCGTCGCCCTGGACCTGTGGCGTCTCGGCGACGCCGGCACGGCACTCGGACTCACCGCACATCCGCCCGCAGTATCCCTGAGTACCTTCGGCAACCAGGAACCACTGCGGCACTACCTGAGGGCCCTGTGGTTCGATGCCCTGGGCGATACAGCCGGCGCATCGGCCGAGCGGGCGGAAGCCCGCGGGTCGACGACGAAGTACGCCTTCCCCTCAGGCCTGGACGAGTACGACGCACTGATCGCTGCCAGGACATCGGATCCGACGGACCATGTCGCCCACGCCCTCCTGGGAGCCTGGCTGCTCGACGCCGGCCGGACGGCCGAAGCACGCGAAGCACTGCAGCAGGCAACGGATCTCGGGTCGATCGATCCTGTCGCATGGCGGAACGCGGCGGTCGCGACGGTCAACAGCGGCGGACCCGCCACGGACGGCGCACGCTACTTCGAGCGGGCACTCGAGCTCCGGCCCGGCGATCCCCGTCTCGTCTTCGAACGCGCTCTCCTGGCCGCACTGGCCGAGGAGCCTCCCGAGGACCGCCTCCACGGCATCGAGCGCTGGGGCACGGCAGTACTCGTCCGCGACGACCTGACCCTGCACTACGTCAACCTGCTCGTCGATACGGGAAGAACCGACGACGCCCTCGCCATCATGCAGCGACGCACCTTCCAGCCCTTCGAGGGTGGGGAGGGCAAGGCCCTCGCGGCGTACGACCGGGCGTCCCTCGCCGTCGCCCGTCGTCTTCTCGACTCCGACCCTTCGTCGGCGGTGGAGCTGCTCGCAGCAGGGATCGGCGCCCCGGCCAACCTCTCGGAGGGACGGCACCCCGCGGGCAGCCTGGCCGAGCGCTACGTCCTGCTCGGCGAGGCACTCGAGCTGCTGGGCGACAGCGACGGGGCGCTGAAGGCCTTCGCCCGCGGGTGCGCCGGCCCCGACGCACTGGCGGTCGGGCGCGCTGTGGGTCAGGAGGACTATTGGCGCGGCGTCGCCTGCCTCAAGCTCGGCGATGACGCGAACGCCACGGCTGTCTGGGCGAGCCTCGAATCGCGGGCGGACGAGCTCGAACGGGCCGGCTCGACGGTGGACTACTTCGCCACCTCGCTCCCCGAACTGCTGCTCTTCACCCAGCATCCCGGGACCGAGCAGGCGCTGCTGGCAGCCCGGCTCAGGAGTCTCGCCGATCAGGGCCGGGCCCTCCACAAGAAGGAAGTGAGCACTCTGTGAAGAACCGATACCTGGGCTCGGGCACCGTCGATTCCACCGCCTCCGGGCTGACCGGCCCGATCCCGGAGCACCTCCCCCGCCGGCTCACCATCAGTCTGTGGGACTTCTCCTGGTACACCAGGGCGGAACCGGGCGGACCCTACGCAGACCTCGATGCCGCGTGCGCCGAGGCGGCCGCGCTGGGCTACAACACCATCCGGATCTGCGCAGCACCGTTGCTCCTCTTCGGGAACATCGGCCTCGACCACCTGGCCGGGGCGCTCGATATCGAGGGCCTCGGCGCACGGCCGGACGGAGGCTTCTTCGGGCAACGCACCCGGTGGTACGACGCCCCCGGCGGCTACACCATCAACCTGCACGAGCGCCTGATGGAACTGTTCGACGCCGCCGCCAGGCACGGGCTCGTCGTCATCCTCGCCAGCTGGGAGTACCAGCAATCCCCGTCGTTCGCGCGATCCCAGGAGTGGTTCCGCGCCATCGACGAGGTAGCACTCGGCGACCGCTACGCACTCCTCGCAGCGGCCTGGGACAGGCTCATCACGGCCCTCACCACTGCGGGTCATCGACAGCGGATCGCTCTGGTCGAGCTGCACAACGAGGTCGATTTCTCCATCCTGCCCGCGCTGCAGGACGGCGGCGGCGACGCGGTCCTGCAGCTCCGTGGGCTCCACCCCGACCTGCTCGTCACCGCGAGCTACGGGAAGCCCCCGCACCTCACGATGCACGAGCTCCCCAGCGGCCTGGGTGCGGCACAGTTCCACATCTACAGCTACGGGGTGCTCGACGCCCTGCAGAAACGGATCGACATCCGGTCCGAGAACACCGCCGACTTCCCCAACCCCGAACTCAGAAGCCTGCTGCGTCCGGATGCCCCGACCCCGGCCGACTACGGTCGCGCAGCGGAGTGGAAATACGCCGCGACCGTGGTGACCGATCAGATGGTGTACGGGTACGACTGGATCGACGCCGATGCCTGGGACGCCTGGCTGTACAACGAATACGGCACCTACCGCGAGGTGATGCGCCGCGAGATCGAATCACGGGTGATCGCCGTCGCAGGGTGGGCCCGATGGCAGCAGGTACCAGCGGTCATCGGTGAGGGCTGGATCGGCTACACACCCCTCCTCGGCACCTTCGAGGAAGGAGTCATCGGTCGGGAACTGGCGGTCCACGGCATCACGACCGCCCTCGATCACGGTGTATGGGGCATGGTGCTCGGGTCCAACGCGGCACCGCACCACCCCTTCTGGTCCGACAAGGGATGGCAGCAGCAGACGAACGCCCGAATCCTCGATCATCCGTAGAGGGCAGCGGCACCCGTCCTGCTGTCCCTCGGGAGGTGCCGCGCGGTTACGGCGTGCGAGCTCCTTCGATGGCGAGGATGGTGACGTCGATGCTGCCGATGGTGAGGCCTGCGTCCTGCACCAGGCGGCCGGCGAGGTCCTGCGCTTCCTGAGCCAACTCGAGGGCCGACCTCCTGATGTCCGTCGCGAGATCGATCTGCAGCGTCAGGACGAGGTCGGTCATCGAGAGCACCAGTCCGTCACGGGCCACGACCGGAGGTCGGGCAGCGGGTCGGAGGCTCCTGTGCATCTGGTCGATGGCTGCCGGGGTCCAGCGATCGATGACGCTACGCACCGTGGGTTCGAGGCGCACGACGCCGGGGTGCGCGGCGAGTGCGTCGCTCAAGGTGTCGGCGAGCGCCTCGAGGTCCACGGCCGACGCACGGAGGGACTGATCAGAAGTCATAGAGGTCCTCCACGATGATGTCGATCTGTTGCATGGTGATGGACGTCTGGGCCTGCACGACGGCGTTGATGCGCTCGCGGAGCAGGTCCATGGTGGCGGGGATCCTGACCCCCGAGGCGATCGCCACGGTGAGTGTGATGTGCACGTTCCCGGCATCGACCGCCGCGGGCGCCGGCTGGGGAGTGCCTGGTGTGCTGGAGATCGTGCAACGGCGGGCGCGAACACCGGGCAGGGTCGAGGCCGCGAAGCGGATGAGTCCGCTGAGAGCCTGTTCGCTGATATCGATGACGCCCAGCGCAGTGGTGGCCAACGGCGCCCGTCGGCTGCGCCGGACCTCGGCCCGGGCAACCATCATGATCGCCTCCTTGACCCTCAGCCCTGGTTGCAGGGCCGGATCGTCCCGGTCCCGCTCGCGGAGCGACCCGGCGACTGTCTCCAGCTGGTGGAGTGCGAGGCGCGCGCTCTGACAGTCGGGACACGTCTGCTCGTGCACCGTCGGCGGCTGGTCGATGGATGCCCACACGTCGTCGATGATCCGCCCGCACCCCAGGCGTGGCTGATCCTCATTCAACGCCATGGTTGCATCCCTTCTGCGAGGAACCGTCTGGCCCGCGCAATACGTCCACGGACAGTACTTTCGGGTATCTGCACGATTGCCGCTATCTCAGCGTAGGAGAACTCGTGGACATCCCGCAGCAACCAGCAGGCTCGCGGCCCTTCAGGGACGGTTTGCAGCAGGTCCGCCAAAGCGCGCATCTGCGCTTCGGTCTCGTGGTGAAGTGCCGGGTCCTGGGCGGTGCGCGACCCGACGGCCGTCCCCACCCGCCCCCCGGGCCCACCCTTCCAGCCCTGCTCCGGGATCGGCGCTCCTGCCGCACCTTGCTCGCCGTCGAAGGCGGTCGAGTCACTGGGCCGCCGCTGGCGGCTGCGCAGCAGGTCGAAGCACTTGTTCGTCGCGGAGCGGTACAGCCAGGGGATGAAGGCCTGTGGCGAGGAGAGCCCAGGCAGGCTGCGCCACGCGGCGATGAAGGTCTCCTGCACCACATCCTCGGCTTCCGCGTGATCGTTCAGCATCCTGAAGGCCAGCCGGAACACTCCCCCCTGGTGGGCGGAGACGAGCCATTCGAAGGCTTCGAGGTCACCGTCCTGCGCCCGGGAGACGATCGTCGATTCATCGAGGTCGTCCAGGGCCTCGACGGGCGGACCTGCCTCGTCGGAGTCATGGGTGGAGTCCATCGGCATGCCTCCTTCCGCTGGGACCGTATGCAGTCGACACGCCATTCGTGGGGTCGTCGCCGAGTGGCGCCGCCATCGACATCGACAGCATAGGCGACCGGGCACGCCTTCCTCCCATCGACGCAGGAGCACTCCACGTACCGCAGCGCAGGACGACCCGCGGGACCCTTCCCCCGGCACCGCTGGAGCTACCGGGCCGTGTCCAGGCGGGACAGGTCGGAAAAAGAAAGTCGTGTCGACGGCGTGACGAATCGGCGAGGGCGTCGTCTTTACCTGTGTACGGCACCATCCCCCACATGTAGGAGTCCGACCGATATGGCAGATGACCAGAACGCAGCAGCACGCCGGGTAGCAGTAGTCCCCGCCACCCACGAGGACCAGGATCACCACGCGGGCCCGGCACGCGGAACCCGTGACTCCGGGTCTGCAAGCCCCCTGCAGACCGACCAGGGCAACACGTCGATCGCCGATACCGTGGTGCAGAAGATCGCCGGCATCTCGGCCCGCGAGGTCCCGGGCGTCCATGCGATGGGGAACGCCGCCCGCCGCGCCTTCGACCAGATCGCCGAGCGGATCCCGGGATCGCAGACCAATGCCTCGGGCGGAGTCAGCATCGAGAAGGGCGAGAAGCAGACCGCGATCGACGTCACGGTCGTCGTCGAGTACGGCGCATCGATCGTCGACGTCAGCAACAACATCCGCAGGAACATCATCAGTGCCGTCGAGCGCGCTACGGGACTGGAAGTCATCGAGGTCAACGTGACCGTGTCCGATGTGCACCTGCCCACGGACGACGACGCGGATGACTCCTCGAACGGTGCGAAGACGTCCTCGACGGGCAAGGAACTCGAGTAGACGCCTTCGTCCCACCGCCGGTCCCGAGCCTTTCCCGCCAGCTTCGGACCGGCGCCCGCCCTGATCCCGCCATCTTTTAGGACACAGTCATGTCACGCAGCACCATCGGTCTCTTCGTGGGACTCCTTCTCGGCTTCGCGTCGATCTTCGGGGGATTCCTGGAATTCCTCGCCGTCATCCTCTTCGCGGCGGCCGGCCTGGTCGTCGGGCGTTTCCTGGACGGCACACTGACGCTCCAGGACCTCTCGGGCTCCCGCAGCCGGGGCAACTGACCCATGGCCATCATCACACCCGAGAGGGTGGGGTCTCGCCCCGACCCAGGGGCTGCCACGAGCCGTGAACCCCACCGGCCCTCGCCGGCCGCACCCACCCGCGGGACGCTCACCCTGACCGAGAAGGTCGTGGAGAAACTCGCCGCGCAGAGCGCATCAGAGCTCCCCTTCGTCACAGGGTTCGGTGGCGGGGTACTGGGAGTAGGGCAGCGCGTCGGCAGCCGGCATCGCCCGCACGCGTCCGTCGATCTCAGTGGCCCCACCGTCTCCGTGGTCCTCGACGTCGCACTCGAGTTCCCGGCGAACATCGCCGCACGCTCGACGGAGATCCGCCGGCACGTCACCGACGCCCTTGCCCGGATGACCGGCCTGCACGTGCGTCGCGTCGATATCACCATCAAAGCCCTCGTCACAGGGACCGACCGAGCACGCAGGAGGCTGGAATGAGCAGCACCACGATCCGCAGGCGCCCGACGCGAAGCGCGCCCTCGATGATCTGCGCGGCCCTGCTCCTGGGCGCTTCGGTGGCAGCCGTGTGGGCAGGAACCACAGCCGTCTCCGGGGACACCCGCATCGTTGACACAGCCATGGCGGCAGCAGAAGCGCCCTGGTCCGGGCAGGCAACGTTGATCGTCGCGATCCTCACCGCGGTGGCCGGGCTGCTCCTGATCGTGATCGCCCTGACACCGGGCCCGTACGACGCCCATGTCCTCCAGCACGGTGGTACGGCTCAGGCCGCGGTCAGGAACAAGGCGCTCGAGACCCTCCTGGCCGACACCGCGACGTCGATCGACGGCGTCGATGCCGCCACGGCCACCGTCACCAACCGGAAAGCGGACATCCGTGTCGCGACCTACGTATCGGAGCGTCGCGATCTGAGGACAACCGTCACCCGCACCCTGCAACGCCGGATCGACGCTCTGGAGCTCACTCACGCACCCCGCGCATCGGTGAGTGTCCGCGCTCACAAGGACTAGGACCCATCATGCGACACACCCCAGGGCGCCTCAATCGCGTCTGGCTCACCATCATCGGCATCATCCTCCTCGTCGGAGGGGGCCTGGCCACCTCCATCGGGCTCGGCCTGCTCGAAGGGGTCGCCGTCGGCGGGCTACGAGCACCGGCGAGCGACCAGCCAGTGCTCGTGCTGACCGCTCGAACCCAGCTACTCCCGATCGCGCTCATCGGGGCCGGAGTCGTTGTCGGGATCTTCGCCGTCCTCTGGCTCCTGGCACAGATTCCGCGCAAGCATGGCGCATCCACCCTGAAGATCGAGGACCCGGACAGCAGGGGGCTGACCGTCCTGAAACCCACCCTCCTCGAAGGGGCCATCAGTGACCGCGTCGCCGAGCTCCACGACGTGACCGGAGCACGGACCGTCGTCCGTGGGTCGTCGCGGACACCGGACATCACGGTTCGCGTCACGGCTTCCTCCCACGCGGACATCCCGAGTGTTCTCGCTGACGTCGAACAGCGCGTCACGAGCGACGTACGTGATGCGCTCGGCCAACAGCCGGCGGCCCTGGCCATCGAGGTGGATATCAGGACCGACCCGAAGAAGGACACCTCGGTCACCTTCAGTGCCGACGCGCTCAGCGCCTGACAAGCCCCGGTCGGCACCCGCCGGCCGGTCATCGAGAAGTACGACCACACGAAGGAGAACGTCATGGGACTGGACGACAAGATCAGGAATGCAGCCGAGAAGGCCGCCGGCAAGGCCAAGGAGGGCTTCGGTAAGGCCACCGACAATGAGCGGCTCCAGGCCGAGGGCCAGTCCGACCAGGCCAAGGCCGACCTGAAGAGCGCCGGCGAGGACGTCAAGGACGCCTTCAGGAAATAGGTTGTGGCCGCAAGGAGCTGCCCGCGGAAGACGGGCAGCTCCTTGGCGTTCCCGCCATCCGCCTCGTACGGGACAGGCTTGAAACAACGCCCTCGAAGTCCGCGTTGTGGGCTTTTCGATGAAGCAGCGTCACCGCCGCGAGTCCGCGGCGCGTCCCGGCAGTGATGTCCCGAGTCACACCGCTGATTCCTGGCGTCATGAGCGAAGACGGCCCTTATCCGGATCCCCGGCTGATCGGGTTTCGTAGTGCCTGGGGTTCTTCTCTTCCGGCAGGCGGGATCACACGCCCGGCTCTCGTTGATCAGGCCGGCCCGATCGCCAGATGGGTGATGGCATCGTCCTCGACGGTGAATGCGAAGGCGAACAGCAGGGGGCCTCCGGGGAACTCTCCGTCGACCGATCCCACGAGGCGGTCTCCCGCGCATGAGATCGGGGTGATGAGTACATCGCCTGCCCGGAAGCCGGGACGATCGGCTCACGCCACGCCTGCACCGTGCCCTACCGAGCGATCGGGCCGCAGATCAATCGTCGGAGGAATTGTCGCGCACTCCCGACGACGGTGAGCTCTGTATCTACTGCAGGCCTTCCTCAGGCAGGACAGAAGCCCCGAGGTTCGGTTCCACGGACCTCGGGGCTTCCTGTCGGTTGTTACAGGGGTGTGAGGAAGGTCAGGGCGGACCCGGCCCCCACGATCAGGTTGGCGAGTGCTGCGTTGAACACCGTGCCGTAGTCGGCGCTGATGTGTGCGTCGAATGCTTGCTGGTCGCGGTAGATCTCGTAGACGAAGAAGTCGTTGGGTGACTCCTTCCGGCGGTGGGGATCGAAGGTGATGTTCCCCGGTTCGTTCCGGACCTTGGCGGTGAGATCGAGCAGGAGTGCCTGGACTTCGTCTGCTTTGCCGTCCTGCGCGGTGAACTCGGCGTAGAGGGCGATGGTCGGTTGCGTCTGTGAGGTCATGCGGTCTGTGCTCCGGTCATGATGGCGACCGCTTCGGTCATGGTGTGGCTCTGCGGCGTGATGGTCGTGGCGCACTTCCCGAGGCGCTGGATGTGGATACGGTCCGCGACCTCGAAGACGTGCGGCATGTTGTGGCTGATCAGGATGACCGGGATGCCCCGGGTTCGGAGGTTCTTCACCAGTTCGAGGACCTGCTTCGATTCCCGGACGCCGAGCGCCGCGGTTGGTTCGTCGAGCACGACGACCTTCGATCCGAAAGCTGCAGCGCGGGCCACCGCAACGGCCTGGCGCTGACCGCCCGACAGGTTCTCCACGGGCACGGTGACGTCCTGCAGGGTACTGATGCCGAGTTCGGCGAGTTCGGCTCGCGCTTTCTGCCGCATGCCCTTGGTGTCGACGACCCGGAAGACGGAACCGAGGATGCCCTTGCGGCGCTCTTCCCGTCCGAGGAACAGGTTCGCGGCTACATCGAGTGCGGGCGACACGGCCAGGTTCTGGTAGACCGTCTCGATACCGGCCTGGCGGGCGTCTTGCGGGCGCTTGAAGCTGACCGGTCGGCCTTCGAGGAGGAGTTCGCCCTGGTCCGGGACCTCCGCGCCGGTCAGGCATTTGATGAGGGTCGACTTTCCGGCCCCGTTGTCCCCGATGATGGCCAGCACCTCACCCGGGTAGAGCGCCAGGGAGACGCCGTCGAGGCCGACGACCTTGCCGAAGGTCTTCACGAGGTTGCGGGCCTCGAGGATGGGCTGCCGGCTGGAGTCGCCGCTCGGTGATGGGAGGGTCGCGCTTACGGCGTCGGTCATTTGCGTACCTTTCGGATCCACTGGTCCACGGAGACAGCGATGATGATGAGGACGCCGACGGCGAAGGTCTGCCAGAGGACGTCGAGGCCGGCGAGGGAGAGTCCATTGCGGAACACGCCGACGATCAGGGCCCCGAGAAGGGTTCCCCAGACGGTGCCGCGTCCGCCGAAGAGGCTCGTCCCGCCGATGACGACGGCGGTGATGGAGTCGAGGTTCAGGTCGGCGCCGGCATTGGGCGATGCTGCGTTGCTGCGGCCGATCTGGATCCAGGCACCCACGGCGAGGATGGCACCGGCCGCGAGGTAGACGCTGACGAGGACCCGGTTGACGCGGATACCGGCGAGCCGTGCCGCTTCCTTGTCGTCACCGACCGCGTAGACGTGGCGGCCCCACGCTGTCTTCCCGAGGATGAGGGCGACGGCGATGTAGAGCAGGAGCATGAGGACGACGCCGTTGGTGATGTTCACGCCCGCGAGGCTGAAGGTTGTTCCGGTGGCGGTGAGCACGCCGGGCATCTCGGATCCACGGACGGTGGCTCCGGCCGAGTACAGCAGGGTGAGGGCGATGAAGATGTTCAGGGTGCCAAGGGTCACGATGAAGGGTGGAAGCCGGAACTTGGTGACGAGGAAGGCGTTGAAGGCGCCTGCGGCGAGACCGACGACCAGTCCGAGCAGCAGCCCGATGAATCCGGGGACCCCGTTCTGCGAGGTGGTCTGCGCTATGACCATGGAGGTCAGGACCATGACCGCGCCGACGGAGAGATCGATGCCGGCGGTCAGGATGATGAGGGTCTGCGCGATGGCGAGGGTGCCGACGACGGCGACCTGCTGGGTGATCAGGGACAGGTTGGCCGGGGCGAGGAAGCGTTCGTTGAGCAGGCCGAAGACGATGACGGCGATGACCAGCACGATGGCAGGGCTGAGCGCCGGGTAGCGGTGCAGGGTGTTGCGGACGCGTGTGAGCGGTGTGGTGCGGTCGAGGAACTCGCTGGCGAGGTCGTGACTGCCCGACGAGGGCGCCGTTCTTACTGACTGGTTCATGGAAGAACTCCGTTGGTCGTTGCTGATAGCCGGTCCGCGGGGAGCGTGTCCACCCGCGAACCGGCTATGTCGAGGGGTGCTTTATCCCCAGCAGATGTCGCTGGCTGCAGCGGCGTCGATGGATTCGAGGCCGTCCTGCGCCTCGTTGGTGACCAGGGCGACGCCCGTGTCGAAGAATTCCTTGCCGTCGGTCGGCTTGGGTGCTTCGCCGGTTTCGACCAGTTCGGCGATTGCCTGTACACCGAGTTCGGCCATCTTGACGGGGTACTGCTGGCTGGTGGCGTCGATGATGCCCTCGTCGACCTGGCCGACTCCTGCGCACCCGCCGTCGACGGAGACGACGATGACGTCTTCCTTGCCGGCTGCCTTGAAGGCTTCGTATGCGCCGTAGGCGGCTGGTTCGTTGATGGTGTAGACGACGTTGATGTCGGGGTTGGCGCTCAGCAGTGTCTCTGCTGCCGTGCGGCCGCCGTCCTCGGCTCCCTGGGAGGCTTCGTTACCGACGATCTCGTACTCGCCACCGCTGTAGGAACCGGTCTTCTCCTCGTCCCCGTTCTTCTCGGCGTCGGCAGTGTCGATACCCATCCCATCCAGGAAGCCCTGGTCACGGTTGTAGTCGACGGAGACGATCTTGTCGTCGAACAGATCGATCATGGCGATGGTGGCCTTTTCGCCCGCCAGCTTCGCTGCAGTCCACTTGCCGATTTCCTGGCCTGCGACGAAGTTGTCGGTCGCGAAGGTGATGTCTGCGGCCTCGGGTTCTGAGGGCGGGGTGTCCAGGGCGATCACGAACAGGCCGGCGTCCCGGGCCTTGGCCAACGCGTCCTCGACTGCCGGGCCGTTGGGCGTGATGAGGATCCCGGCGTCGCCCTTGGAGATCGCGTTCTCGATGGCCTGGATCTGGGTGTCCTCGTCACCGTCCTCCTCACCGGCGGCGACGGTGAGCTCCACGCCCTCGGCGTCAGCCGCGGCCTCAGCGCCTTCCTGCATGGCGACGAAGAACGGGTTGGTCGTGGTCTTGACGATCAGCGAGACGCCGATCGGCCCGTCAGCCGATCCCGACGCTCCACCATCGCCGGACGGAGAGGACGAATCTCCCCCACCGCATGCGGTGAGGGCCAGAAGCGAAAGTGTCACGATCGAGCCCGCTGTCGTCATACGCCGGCGGAACGAGGGGGATGGATGGGACGTCATGCGATTCATCCTTGAATCTCCTTTAGTGGCGGGAGGTCTCCTCCCTGACAACGATGTCATGTCAGGTATAGACTATGATCTGGCTCACAGTCAACCTTTCAGGAACGATGGAGATTAGAACGTGACATCGATGTCAGGCACAGGTTCCCACCAGTCTCCGCGATCACGGCCCACCATGCGCCACGTTGCCGCGCTGGCCGGCGTGGGGATCAAGACGGTTTCCCGCGTCATCAACGAGGAACCGAACGTCTCGGCCGCGACGATCGCGAAGGTGATGGATGCTGCGCGGTCACTGGACTACCACCCCGACGAACAGGCCGGGAACCTGCGGCGGGCAGACGGACGCACGCGCACCCTGGGCCTGCTGGTGAGCAGCGTCGACAACCCCTTTGCCGGAGCCATGCATCGCGCCATCGAGGATCTGGCGCTGGAGCGTGGCATCGCCGTTTTCGCCTCCAGCCTGGACGATGACCCTGAGCGTGAACAGGCGTCGGTGGCCGCCTTCCTCCGGCGGCGGGTGGATGGCCTCATCCTCACCACCATTTCACGCGACCAGTCATACCTGGCCTCCGAGATGCGGCACGGGACCCCCATCGTCTTCGTCGACCGCGAACCGGCGGGCATCACCGGGGACTGCGTCGTGAGTGACAACCGTGAAGGTGCGATGACGGCTACCAATCACTTGCTCGACCATGGCCATCGACGCATCGCCTACCTGGGAGACCGCAGTGACATCTACACGGCGGCGCAGCGGCGCAGCGGTTTCTTCGATGCTCTCGGGCGGGCAGGGGTGCCGACCGGTGACATCCCGGTCATCGAGAATCTGCATGATGAACATTCGGCAGCGCAGGCAATGCTCGCCCTGCTGGACTCCCCCGCGCCACCCACGGCGGTCTTCAGCAGCCAGAACCTGGTGACCATCGGTGCGATTCGGGCACTGAGGTCCCGCCAGGCACACCGAAGCACAGCCCTTGTGGGCTTCGACGACTTTCAACTCTCGGACCTGCTCGATCCAGGAGTCACCGTCGTGGCCCAGAACCCGGAGGACATCGGCCGTACCGCTGCTCAGCGCCTCATCGGCCGGCTCGACGGAGAAGTGGCACCGCCGCGCACCTGCATCATCCCGACCACCCTCATCGTCCGTGGCAGTGGTGAAATCTCCCCCGCTCAGCGCTGAGCACGACAGAAAGAACCACAATGACAGCCCAGACCACCCGCAGCGTCGTCGTGATCGGCGACGCCCTCATCGACGAACTGCGCGAACCATCCGGATCCCAATCCTTTCCCGGCGGGGCAGCACTGAACGTAGCTGTCGGACTGACCCTGCTCGGCGTCCCCGCGACCCTCGTCGCCATGGTCGGTGACGACGCCGACGGCCGACGCATCAAGGACTTCCTCGACCATCACGACGTGGAGCTTCTGGCAACACCCGCACCCCATGGCACCGCGCGCGCCGTATCCGACCGCACGAACGGCGAACCCCGGTACGTCTTCAACCAGGCCGCCCGGCATCGAACCCTCGTGTATCAGGGCGTTCACAGGGCAGCAGTGGAACGGGCGACGCTCGTCGCCGTCAGCTGCTTCCCCTTCGACAACCAGAGAGAGGTCGACGCCCTCACCGCACTGATCGAGCAACCGGAGCGCCGCCTCGTCGTCGATCCCAATCCCCGATCAGGGATGCTGGCCGACAGGGATCTGTTCCTGGCCAACTTCACAGCTGTAGCGACACGGAGCCTTCTCAGCAAAGTCGGCGACGACGACGCCAGGCTTCTCGCCGACGAGGACCTCCATACTTTCAGCCGGCGCCTCCTCGATGCCGGAGCGCCGACCGTCCTCGCCACCGCGGGGCCCGAGGGAGCGTCGATCCTGCACGCCCTGCATCCTGAGGTCCACCAACCCGTGGCAGATCTCCCTGGACGCATCGTCGACACCATGGGCGCCGGTGACGCAACCCTGTCCTCGGTCCTTTCGACTCTCGCCCGACACGGGATGCCCGAGACATCCGCAGCAATGGACACCGCGCTGGCTGAAGCAATGCTCATCGCAGCCGCCACCTGCCGCATACACGGCGCCCTGCTGCAACGCCCGGAGGCATACGAAAGCCGCGGTGCTCCGGTGCCTGCGACCCCTGCAACTGCGGGCAGCTGAAGCGGAAGACAAACGCTCTTGAATTGTCCGCCGGACAGTGCGTAGCATCACGATCACAAATTGACAACGTTGTCAGTCCAGCTGACACGCGCAATGAAGGGCGTACCTAGACCATGAAGTCCGGAACCCGCAGCCAGACCCTTACTGCTGGAGTGCTTGCCGCTCTGGCGGCCTCGCTCCTTGCCGCCAGCGCCCCAGCCCTGGCCGAAGAAGCACCTGTCGATCCCGCAACCCAGCAGTACCGTCCGTTCATCCACTTCAGTCCCGAGAAGAACTGGATGAACGATCCCAACGGGATGGTGTACTACAAGGGCGAATATCACCTGTTCTTCCAGCACAATCCCTTCGGTACGACCTGGGGAAACATGAGCTGGGGACACGCCACCTCCACGGATCTCCTGCAGTGGGAAGAGCAGCCCCTGGCCATCCCCCAGACCGTCAACACCGAGGGCGTCGCGATCGAAGACATCTTCTCGGGCTCGATCGTGGTCGATGAGACCAATTCATCCGGGTTCGGCACGGCAGAGGATCCGCCACTCGTTGCCGTCTACACCAGTGCCTACACGGGTGCGCACCCGACCCTGGCTGGTCGCCAGGCCCAGTCCCTCGCCTACAGCACTGATGAGGGCCAGACCTGGACGAAGTACGAGGGAAATCCGGTCCTGGATCGGAACTCCGCGAACTTCCGGGATCCGAAGGTGTTCCGCTACGACGGTCCCGCCGGGTCGTACTGGGTGATGACGACGGTCGAGGCCGCCGACCACAAGGTCGTCCTCTACAAGAGCGACAACCTCAAGGACTGGACCCACCTCAGCGATTTCGGACCCGCGAACTCCACAGCAGGTATCTGGGAATGCCCCGACCTCTTCCCCATTGCGGTGGACGGGGATCCCAACAACATCAAATGGGTGATGGTCGTCAACCTCAACCCAGGAGCTGTCGCAGGAGGAAGCGGCGGACAGTACTTCGTGGGCGACTTCGACGGCACCACCTTCACCTCCGACACCACCGAACCAGTGGACTCCATCCCCGACGGGACGACCTTCGCCGGCTTCAACGACGGAACGTACAACGGCTGGACCGCCGACAACGAACCCGGCAACTGGAAGAACGGCCCCTGGTCCGACACCCCGGCCCCGGGGGCACTCCCAGGACAGCTGACCGTCTCCGGATACAGCGGGGCAGGGCTGATCAACGGATTCAACGACGGCGACTGGCCCGTCGGGACCATCGAGTCCCCCACCTTCACCGTCGGCAGCCAGGACCACATCAACTTCCTCGTCGGCGGCGGCAACCACCCCCACGTACCCGGCGGCCAGCTCGAGAACGATCCAGCACCTGGCACCCTTCTCTTCAACGGCTTCGAATACGCCCAAGGCACCCTGACCGACCAGGGGTGGTCCATCGACGGCGACTTCGAAGCAGCCCGCAATCCATCCACGGCAGGCGGTGAGAACTCCATCGGCACCGGCCGCATCAACACCTTCGAAGCCGGCCCCAACGGCGACAACAACGTCGGGACACTCACGTCGCCCGAGTTCACCATCGACAACTCGAACCTGAGCTTCCTCGTCGGCGGCGGACGACGCACCGACGGAACCCTGCAGGCCGAACTGGTCATCGATGGGCAAGTCGTCCACACCGCCACCGGAAAGAACTCCGGATCACTCAACTGGGAAAACTGGGATGTCAGCGCCTACCTGGGCAAGCAGGCCACACTGAGGATCGTGGACAACGCCTCCGGAGGATGGGGCCACCTCACCTTCGACCACGTCGTACTCGGCGACGAACCCGCCCAAATCCACAGTGACGAGACCTCCGTCAACCTCGTCGTGGACGGAGAAGTCGTCCGCACCGCGACCGGCAACAACAGCGAAACCCTCGACTGGACGAGCTGGAACGTCAGCGAGTTCGAAGGCCGCCAGGCCAGCATCAAGGTCGTCGACAACAACCGCGGAGGCTGGGGCCACATTCTCGCCGACGAGTTCATGTTCTCCGACGAACCGGCCACAAGCCGCCTTGAGAACTACGACTGGCTCGACTGGGGCAAGGACTACTACGCAGCCGTCTCCTTCAGCAACGCCCCCGACAACAAGAGGATCATGCTCGGCTGGATGAGCAACTGGGACTACGCCAACGACATCCCCACCAGCACCTGGCGAAGCGCCATGGCACTCCCCCGCGAAGTGAGCCTGACCGAAACTGCAGACGGCCCGCGTCTCGTGCAGAAAGTGGTCGACCAGATCGACACCCTGCGCGAAGACGACGCCGCCTACACCACGGGCCCCCGAAAGATCGCGGAGGGGACAGAAACACTTCCCGTGACAGGCGACGTCGTCCAGGTCGACGCCGTCTTCAGCCCGGGCGACGCCGAGTCCTTCGGACTCAGCGTCCTCGGGGACGGCACCGAAGCCACGAAGATCGGCTACAACGCCGAGACCAGCAGGCTCTTCGTCGACCGGACCAACTCCGGAAATGAGGGCTTCCACCCCGCGTTCTCCTCCATCGAGGACGCCCCCGTGCCATTGAAGGACGGGCGGGTCGCCATGCGCATCTACGTCGACCGCGCATCCGTCGAAGTCTTCGCCAACGACGGACTGACAACCGTCACCGACCAGGTCTTCCCGAACACCGGCGCCAACCAGATCGGCCTGTTCTCCCAAGGAGGATTCGCAACACTGGAGAGCCTGACCGTCACACCGCTCACACCCGCCATGTGGCATGGAGCTGTACCGCCGAAGCCTGAGGACAAAGCCACGACGGCACCGGGCATGGCTAAGCTCTCCGTCGACCACGGTAAGGACAAAGGACCCCACGACGGCAACTACACCGTGAACATGAACCTCGAAGCCGGGGAGAACGGCAGCAACTTCACCCTGTACGAGAACGGTGAGCAGATCCACACCCAGAAGCTCGCCTGGAACACCCCGCAATCGCAAAGCGCGGCAGTGGACATCACCAACAGAGCCCCGGGCAAGTACGTGTACACCGGGGTGCTCGAGAACAGCAAGGGAGCAACCGAGACGACCAAGCAGACCGTCGTCGTGCAGAAGCCGAAGAAGTAGCCACGAGTCGAGAGCCGGTGGTCCTCACTGCAGGACTACCGGCTCTCCCTGTGACAGTGCCCTGTCCGATGGTCGAATCTTGGTGACAGTCTCTCAATGCTTCCTTAGAAGAGTGCACTTCAAGTGCAGTATGATGCACTCATGACGATCGATGCTGCACTGCTTGCGAAGGCGATTGGCGAGCGCGTGAAGGATGAGCGCCTGAACCGACGGCTGACCCTTGACCAACTGGCGGAAGCGACGGGCGTGAGCCGCCGAATGATCGTCAACATCGAACAGGGTGCGACCAATGCGAGTGTGGGGACACTGCTGAAGATCAGCGATGCCCTGGGTGTGGGGCTGCCGGAGTTGGTGGCACCTCCCAACAGCGCTCCTGTGCTGGTCACCCGGAGCGGCGAAGGGGCTGCTTTATGGACGGGTGACCTCGGTGGCTCCGGGGTCCTGGTTGCGGGCACCCGCTCACCGGATGTCCTCGAGCTGTGGGACTGGACGCTCAAAGCGCAGGAACAGCACACCAGCGAGGCCCACGCGGCAGGAACGATGGAAGTCCTGCAGGTGCAGCAGGGATCGCTCACGGTCACCGTGGCCGGCGAGCCCGTCGCCCTGGGCGAGGGTGACGCATTGACCTTCGCCGGCGATGTGGACCACAGCTATGCGAACCACGGCGGGACCCCGACACGCTTCACGCTGGCCGTCTTCGAGCCCGGTGTCGGGTTGACCCAGAAGGACGGCACCCATGACTGAGCGACGGCGGCTTCAGGAATTCCTCGACGCGGCCCGCGTCGATACGGCGGTGTCCGCGCTGCGCCCCGACTATCGGGCACTGCTGATCGCCGTCGACGGGCTGGTTCCCGGCCCCGGTGACGCCGGGAGCGAGGCGTTGCTGCGCCGTGCAGAAGCGGTTGCAGGCACCTGGCTGGCGGAGCGACAGGTCACGGACCTCCCTCAGGTCGCATCATGGCGAGAGGCATACCAGGGCTTCGGCGCGAAGCCGAACCGCACCCGAAACAGCCTCGAGGCGCTCCTGCGGCGCACGCCTTCGGGCCTGCCGCGCGTGAACCGCCTGACGGACATCTACAACGCGGTCTCGGTGCTGCACCGGATCCCCCTCGGCGGCGAGGACCTCACCCGGTACCAGGGTTCCGCCGCCCTCATCCGCGCGACCGGGAACGAGATCTTCGACACCGCCAGCAACGGGGAGACGGTCATCGAGCATCCCGAGCCCGGAGAGGTTGTGTGGAGCGATGACGCCGGCGTGACGTGCCGCCGCTGGAACTGGCGGCAGGGACGGCGAACCCAGCTCACGGACTCCACAACATCGGCCCTGTTCATCCTGGATGCGCTGGCGCCTCTGACCGATGAGGCCCTGATCACTGCTGCGGATGACTTGTGCGGCCACCTGAAGCGGCTTGGACCCGAGATCTCGATCGTCCGCCGCCTGATCACCGCCGACACGTCCGGCGCACCCGGCACTAGCAGCGCACACGGCCTGCCCAGCGAGAACGGTCGATCATGATCGGTTCACGGGCAGGAGTGTCCGTCCCGCCGTGGGGGCTGGCGGTCACCGCGATGGTGTCGGTGCAGCTCGGGTCCGCGCTGTCCGTGGATCTCATCGGACAGGTCGGCGCGGCAGGTACGGCCTGGCTCCGGCTGAGCATGGGCGCGGTGATCTTCCTGATCATCGCGCGACCGCCCCTGTCCAGGGTGCGCCGCCCCGACGTGCCCGTGCTCCTCGGGCTCGGGGTGACGACCGGGCTGGTGACCGTCGGGTTCCTGTCCGCACTCGAATACATTCCGCTGGGCACCGCAGTCGCGATCGAGTTCCTCGGGCCACTCACCGTCGCCGCCCTTCGGACCCACTCGGCCCGCGCTCTGGTCTGGCCAGGACTCGCCCTGTGCGGCGTCGCCCTCCTCACCGAGCCCTGGCACGGCGAGGTGAACCTGATCGGTGTCCTGTACGCGGCACTGGCCGCGATCGGATGGGGTATCTACATCATCCTCACCCAGCGGATCGGCGACCGGTTCACGGGCATCTCCGCCCTGTCCCTGACCATCCCCGTCGCCGCCCTGACAGCTGCGGTCATCGGGGTCCCACAGGCAGTCGGTCACCTGGACTTCGGCGTCCTCGCAGCAGCTGCGGGCCTGGCCGTTCTGCTGCCGGTACTGCCCTTCGCACTGGAGATGCTGGCCCTCCGACGCATGACAGCCACCGCCTTCGGAACGCTCATGTCGCTGGAACCCGCGATGGGACTCCTGCTCGGCCTGATCGTCCTTCACCAGCAACCCTCCCCCATCCAGCTCGCCGGGATCCTCCTGGTGGTCCTTGCCGGTGCCGCAGCCCAACGCGGCGGCCGCCGAACCCCGGACGCCGAACCAGCACGCAGCACACCCGAGCTCGGCCCCACGCGCTAGGCACCCCCGGCACAGGACCTGCCCTGCGTCCGGTACATCAGCACGCTTACCCTCACTTCCCCACCTCACCCCCTGGGAGTCCACCCATGTTCACCGGGCTCAGCGCCTTCCCCCTCACACCCATTCACCACGACGCCGTGCACGAAGAATCTTTCATCCGCCTGGTCGAACGCCTTGCGGCAGCTCGGGTCGACTCGATCACGGCACTGGGATCAACCGGCTCGTACGCGTACCTCGATACCGATGAACGGCGCCGTGTCGCCCAGCTCGCCGTCGCGCACGCTGCTGGCACCCCGGTCTTCGTCGGTATCGGAGCCCTGCGGACCTCCCATGTCCTGGCCAACGCAACCAACGCGGAGAACGCCGGCGCAGCCGGCCTGCTGCTGGCGCCGATGACCTACCAGCCGCTCACCCCCGATGACGTGTTCGAGCTCTTCCGGGCCGTCACCACACACTCGTCACTGCCCGTGATCGTGTACGACAACCCGGGAACCACTCATTTCACGTTCACCCCGGAGCTCTACGGGAGGATCGCTGCACTGCCTGGCATCGCATCGATCAAGATCCCCGCGGTACCCGCGGTACCCGCGGACCCCGCGGACCCCGAGCAGGCACGGGAACGGGTCAGGAGCATCAGGGCCGTCATCCCCGATCATGTGAGCATCGGCGTATCAGGAGACGCCGGCGCCGTTGCCGGCCTGGCCGCCGGATGCGACACCTGGTACTCCGTCATCGGAGGCACCCTGCCCGCCCTTGCCTCGAGGATCACCCGGGCAGCCCAGGAGGGCCGGATGTCCGACGCCGCCACCGAATCCCGGCGGCTCACGCCCTTGTGGGATCTGTTCGCCGAGTGCGGGGGAAGCATCAGGGTCGTCGCCGCTATCGCTGAGCAGCTCGGGCTAGCGCCCGCCGCAAGCCTGCCGTTGCCTCTTCAGGGCCTGACCAAGGAGCAGCGTCACCGGGTCACCGAGGTCATCGATGAACTCGGCCTCGACGAGTAGACACCCAGAAGTGCCACGCCGGGTACCGCGCGGGACAGGCCGACGACACCGTGCGCTGATTCGGTACGTGGTCGCCGCGACGCTGGTGCGCAGCGCCGACGGCGGCGCCGTCGTCGCCATCGTGCTCCTGGCGCATGATCTCGGGATGCCCGGCTGGATCGCGGGGCTCCTCGGGGCGTCGATCACCGCGCCTCACCTCCTCGGACCCTTCATTGCCCGCCGCCTGGACACCGCCCGCGACGGGCGTGCGGTGATCGCGGTGTCCGCGGTCCTCCACGGCGCACTGCTGGGCGCCGCTGCGCTGCTCATGCCGGTCACCTGGGCACTCTGGCCGGCTGTCCTGCTCCTCGTCTCCGGGATGTTCGGGCCGATGCTCACCGGTGGCATCAGTAGCCGCCTGCCGTCCATCGCCGGGGCTGACCAGCACGCCCAGCGCAGGGCGCAAAGCTGGGATGTGGCGACCTATGGTTTCAGCGGCACACTCGGACCGGCCGCAGTGGCGTGGATCGCGGCGGCATCGCACCCCCTGACGGCAACCCTGGTCCTCGCCATGGCATCCGTGATGGGCGCTGCCGCTGTGCTGGCGCTTCCCCGGCAGACTCCGCCGGACCCGGCGGTCGATGTCCCCTCACCTCTACGGACCCTGGCGGGTATCGTGCGGTACGGTCCGCTCCGGCGCACCCTGGGCCTGACCGCCACCGTCGCCTTCTCGGTCGCAGCACTTCCGATCCACGCTGTCGCGATCGCCCCGGGGATGGGCGGCGCATCCACGGCCGGTGCACTGGTCGCCGGATACGGCGTGGGAAACCTGCTCGGATCGATAGGCCTGATGCTCCGACCGCTGCGCGGGGACGCCGACCGGCTGATGACCCTGCTGTCCGTCCTCGTCGCCGTCACCTTGATACTGGTCGCTCTCGGGCAGGACCTCCCGACGTCACTTCTCGCTTTCGGTCTGGCCGGGATCGCCAACGCGCTGTTCTTCGCGGCAACACTCGCCGCGCGCAGCGAATATGCGCCCCGCGCGGCACGCGGGCAGGTTTTTGTCTGGGTCGGCGCCCTCAAGATCGCGGCAGGATCCGCCGGCACGGCCGCCGCCGGTACGATCACAGGTTCCGCCGGCTGGGCACCGCTCGTCCTGGCGGCAGCGCTCACCCTCCTGGCCGCCGGGTTCAGCACACGAGGACGAACGCGGGCACTCCCCCGATGATCCGGTCGGTTCGTCCCCGCACCGTCGCGGCGGGAGCTCCCTCCACCCCTGCTGGAGGACGACCCATCGGCACATCCGTGTAGCCGATCAGCCATCGTCAGCACGGAGCAGGTGGTCCACCCGCCCCAGGACCGGGCGGGTGGAGACCAACTACTTCTCGGCCCGCAGTTCGTCCTTCTCGATGCCGAGGAGGAGCTTCCCGCTTCGGCGATCGGCCAGGTAGTCGCGCATCTCCCGCTTGATGACGGGGAGCAGGAAGTACACGCCGAGCAGGTTCACGAAGGCGCAGACGAACAGCGCGGCATCGGCGAAGCTGATGACCTGGCTGAAGGTCAGCACGCACCCGGCCACCGTGAAGAACAGGAAGATGACCTTGTAGGTCAGCTCCGCCACCTTGCCACGACCGAAGAGGTACTCCCAGGCCTTGAGTCCGTAGTAGGACCACGTGATGAGGGTCGAGTAGGCGAACAGGACGACGGCGACGGCCAGGACGATGGGGAACCATGGCAGGACCGTCGCGAACGCGTCCGACGTCAGGATGACGCCATCGGGCGTGTCCCCGCCACCCTGGACCTGGTCGATGCCCGCCTGCAGGCTCGGGGCACCGGCGATCACGATCGCGAGGGCGGTCATGGTGCAGATCAGCACGGTGTCCACGAGCGGCTCGTAGAGGGCCACGAAGCCCTCGCTGACCGGACGGCGGGTCTTGACCGCGGAGTGGGCGATGGCTGCCGAGCCGACGCCGGCCTCATTGGAGAAGGACGCACGCTGGAAGCCGACGATCAGCACGCCGAGGATGCCGCCCGCGATGCCCTGCGGGTTGAATGCGCCGCCGATGATGGCACCGAACGCGGCGGGCACCTGCTCGATGTTCACGATGATGACGAAGAGGCAGGCCAGGACGTAGATGCCGCCCATGGCCGGGACGAGCCGGGACGTCGTGGCGCCGATCGACTTGATGCCACCGAGGATGACGATCGCGACGAAGAACGCGAGCACGACACCGAAGATGAGGGCGGCACCGGCGCTGCCGAGGAACCCGTCCTCGCCACCGGTGACGTTCTGCACCTGGGCGAAGGTCTGGTTGGCCTGGAACATGTTGCCGCCTGCCAGACCGAAGATGAGGATAGCGACGGCGAAGACGCCGGTCAGGATCTTCGCCGGGATGCGACCGAGCTTCCGGAACGCGATGGGCAGGTACTTGAAGGGGCCACCGCTGATGCTGCCGTCCTCGTGAACCTCCCGGTACTTCACGCCGAGCGTGCATTCGGCGAACTTCGTGGCCATGCCGATCAGTCCCGCGCAGATCATCCAGAACGTGGCTCCCGGGCCGCCGAGGGCCATCGCGGCACCGACACCTGCGATATTGCCGAGGCCGACGGTTCCGGAGAGTGCCGAGGTGAGCGCCTGGAAGTGCGGGACCTCGCCCGGATCGTCCTTGGAGGAGTAGCGTCCACGGACCACTTCGTAGCCGACCTTGAGGCCGCGGAACTGGGGAACCCCGAAATAGATGGTGCACACGATGCCGGCAAGGATGAGCCAGGCGACCACGGCGGGGAAGCTGACCTCCCCGATGGTGATCGGGAAGAACACGATGCCCGAGAAGATCTCGGTGGGCCTCGCGAAGGCGTTGTTGATAGCCTCGTCGACGGCCGCCAGCCATCCGACGTCTTCGGTCACTGCCCTGGGAAACGCTGCGTCGAATGTCATCCGTCAACGAAACCCTGCCTGAAGCGGGAGCGCAGTGACAATCGGTCCTGAACCGGAAAATATTCCGATCGTGACGTCCGTGAGTGCGACGAGGCGGAGGAAACCGATTCCACTCCTCACCCCGGCAGGTGGCCGGCCGCCGGCGCACAACCCGCACCTGTCCCGACGACGAGCCCCTTTACAGGTAACCGCGAACTTACCTATTATGCTCGCGTGACTGATATCTACCGGGCGCTGGCCGACGAGACGCGGCGGGCGCTCCTGGATGAACTCCTGGGCCGGGAGAAGCAGACCCTGTTCGAGCTGTGTTCGAAGCTCGCCATGAACCACGGCATCACCCCGTCACGCCAGGCGGTGGCACAACACCTCGACATCCTGGAGGCGGCCGGGCTCGTGCACTCCGAACGCAGTGGCCGTTACCGGTTCCACATCATCGACACCTCGCCACTGGCCGGGATCCTCGACCGCTGGCCGCCCCGGAAGGCAGAATCATGAAACTCGAAGCAATCAGCATCTTCGTCGACGACCAGCAGCGGGCCCTCGACTTCTACACCCAGCACCTCGGCTTCGCCGTGTCCGCGGACATCCCCATGGGCGAGCACCGCTGGCTCACCGTGATCGATCCCGATCGCCCCGACGGCACGCAGATCTCCCTCGAGCCCAAAGGTCACCCTGCCGCAGGGCCTTTCACCGACGCGCTGGCCGCCGACGGCATCCCGTTCTGCGTCCTCGGGGTCGCGGACGTGCACGCCGAGTACGACAGGCTGACGGCCCTCGGTGTCACCTTCACGCAGCCGCCGACCATGATGGGCCCTGTCATCGTGGCAGTCCTCGACGACACCGTCGGCAACCTGCTGCAGCTCGCACAACCCACCGGCTGACGGCAGCCAGGAAGGGCGAGGCACGTGCGCCGCTACTGCTTCCCGTACTTCCGGTGCACGGCCTGCTTGCTCACCCCGAGGCACTGCGCGATCGCCTCCCAGGACAAGCCTGCCTGACGTGCACCACGCACGAGCCCGGCCTCGGCCCGGCCCACCTCGCGGTGCAGTTCGGCGATCGCCTGCAGGGATTCTGCCGGCCCTTTCCCATCCATCGAGCCAACGAGTGTCTTCATCCGCTCCACCTCCATGCGTCAACATTAGTTGACGCAGGGAGGTCACTGCAAGAGCTCTCCGATCTGCAGCGCCGGGCGCTACCAGGAATGCGGCGCAGGCCTGCGGGTGCTCGGGAGCGCGTTGTTGAGCCGCCATTCGTGGATCCACTCGGGCAGCACCAGGTCCTCGGGCGGCGCACCGAATGCGGTGACGATCTCCTCGTTGCTCACCGGCCCGGACCCGGAGACCAGGCGTGTGGCGATGAAGGCCCGGGCGTAGATCTCGCCGTCGGCCACTGCCCGCTGCTCGAAGTAGATGGCTCGCTCATCGAGTCCGATGATGCGCGTCTCGATCGCGTAGAGCTGGCCGAGCTGGAGGGACTTACGGAAGCTGATGGTCTCGCCGGCGGCAACCGGACTCCACCTCCTGCGGCGCACCTGCGCCCACACGCCGCTGCGCACCATGAGATCGAAGCGCCCGAGGTCGAAGACGGAGAAGTACATGCCGTTGTTCATGTGCATCGCGATGTCGATATCCGTCGGAAGGACGCGCAGGGTCACGCTGCTGGAATCCCAGATGCCGAGGGCAGGCCGCCTTCGCGACAGGAGCAGTTGCAGCATCGTGCGGAAGATCAGGTGCATGGCAGCAATATTACTCACCAGTAACATGGGCGACCTCCAGTCGCTCCCCCCTAGACTCGGTGGATGGAGCAGCCCTCACCGCACGCCCTTCCGTTCGGCCGGTACAGGGAACTGCTGGACCAGGAGTACCGCACCCTCTCGAACCTCGTCGGGCCCGCGCTCGACCGCCCGGTGCCGGCCTGCCCGGGCTGGACCGGTGAGGATCTGGTACGCCACACCGCGATCGTCTTCCTGCAGAAGGCGGAGACGATCCGGACGGGCGTGAGGCCGAGCCACGGCTGGCCACCCGTCAGTGTGGGGAGCTTCCCTCCGCAGGCACTCCTCGCCCACTGCTACGCCAGCCTGATCGAGCAGTTCGATGCGCATGAGCCCGGCGACCGCGTCGAGACCTGGGTCCCGGAGGACCAGACGGTCGGATTCTGGATCCGGCGCCTCACCCATGAGACCGCGATCCACCGCTTCGACCTCGAGGACACGGTCGCGGGCGGCACCACGCCCCTGGACGCCAAGCTGGTACTGGACGGCATCGACGAGGTCCTGACGGTGATGCTGGGGCGCGGACACCCCGATCCGTCGGCCTCGGGGGCGGTGGTACGACTCGAGGCGGGGGGCCACTCCTGGGACATCCGACTCGACCGGCGGCGGGCCGTCGTCGAGCGTGACATCGCCGCGGACGGCCAGGCGACCCTCCGGAGTACGGCGGAACCGCTCCTCCTCTGGCTGTGGGGACGTGCACCCGGGCCAGGACCCGCAGCCATCGAGGGACCCGCGGCCGAACTGCGGGCCCGACTGGCCGCCGCCCTGTAACCGGAATAATTCCTCCGGATAATTGCTTGTCGCCTGCAGGAAGCAACCAGCACAAGGAGCACCATGGCCATCAGCACACAGATCCAGCTCGTCCGGCGCCCGGTCGGCAGTCCCACCGAGGAGGACTTCGCCACCGTGACGGCGGAACTGCCCGCACTCGGTGCGGGTGAGGTACGGGTCCGCAACGACTACGTGTCCGTCGATCCCTACATGCGCGGGCGCATGAACGACTCCCGGTCCTATGTCCCGCCCTTCGGACTCGGCGAGACGATGACCGGTGGCGCGGTGGGCAGGGTGGTCGAATCCGACTCCGACGCGATGCCCGTGGGCACCGCCGTGCTCCACAGCTACGGCTGGCGCGACCTCGCACAGGGCCCCGCGGCGCACTTCTCGCCCCTGCCGGAGACGGACCTGCCCCTGTCGGTCTTCCTCGGTGCGGCCGGCATGACGGGTCTCACCGCCTACGCCGGGCTCAAGCGCGTCGCAGGGCTCGGGGAGGGCGACGTCGTCTTCATCTCCGGAGCGGCCGGCGCCGTCGGCTCGATCGCAGGGCAGGTGGCACGGAAGCTCGGCGCATCGCGCGTCATCGGCTCGGCGGGCTCCGCCGAGAAGGTGGCCCTGCTCAAGAGCCGGTACGGATATGACGAGGCATTCAACTACAAGGACGCCCCGGTGCGGCAGCAGCTGCGCCAGGTCACGCCCGACGGCATCGACGTGTACTTCGACAACGTCGGCGGCGACCACCTTGAGGCGGCGCTTGACCGCCTGAACACCGGTGGGCGCGCCGCGCTGTGCGGCGCGATCTCGCAGTACAACGCCACGCAGCGGACGCCGGGACCGGACAACATGGCGAACCTCGTCACGCGGTCCCTCAAGCTCGAGGGCTTCATCGTCGGCCGGCACCAGGACCTGCAGGCCGAGTTCGTCCAGCAGATGACCGGATGGCTGTCGGACGGCAGCGTGGTCTTCGACGAGACCGTGGTGGACGGCGTCGGGAACTCCGTGCGGGCTTTTCTCGACATGATGAACGGCGCCAACACCGGCAAGATGCTCGTCCGCGTCTGACAGCACGGGCCTCGCAGCGCTCGGACGGCGGGACGGCGACGACGATGGGACGGACCAGGTGACTGCGGCTCGGTCGGCGCGATGGTGGAGCGCGTCCTGCTCCGCCCATCCGCGCGGTACCCGTCGCAGCCCACGGCCGCTTCCCGCCGGTCGAGCCGGCAGCGTGCGGGCTAGGCGGTGCCGCCGTCCCGCAGGCTCGCTTCGAGCCTGCGGCGCTGGTCCGCGGGCAGCAGCGCCCGGTACTGGGGGAACTCGGTGAGGAACGCGCGGACCCGCGGGCAGTAGGGGACGACGGCGATGCGCCGCTTGTGCGCGTTCAGCAGGACCTCCCGGACGAGTGCCGGCTCCACGTCGACGGCGTCGAAACGCGGGTCGACGACGGCCTGGATCAGCACCGCGTGTGAGCCCTTCATCTCGTACTTCACGTGGCCCACCATGGTCCCGTCGCTGAAGAGCTCGAACCGCGAGAACAGCGCGTTGTCACGGAAGCCGCTGCGCGCCCTGACCGGGGCGGTGCGGGCCTCGGCCTGCACCTCCCGCCGCTCGATCTCCTCGACCAGCAGCTCGTACCGGTGCAGGGCTTCCATGGGCGGGAAATCGCGGTCGAGCAGGCGGTAGGCCTGGTTGCACAGGACCCGCAGCTGCCGGGTGGACACGACCGTGAGATCGTCGGGAAACTCCGACTCCTCGGCCCGGGGAGTCGGACTGGGGGAAATCCTCGGGAACGCACCCCACGCGGACTGCTCCGGCTCGGCAGCCTGGACGGACTGCGGATGGGGATCGACAAGAAGGGAAGTTTCCATGATCAGCTCCACGATGGTGGTTCGATGGCCCGCTGCTAGGCCCTGCCAGAGACTATAGGCCCATTCTTTCGGGATGTGAAATTAAGTACCCTTACTACTTCTCCCCGGAACAGGTCGCCGCCGCACGGCCGGCCTTGAACCGATCTTGAGGATTCCTTCGGCCTACCTTGATCCATTCGAGACCGAAACGGAATCGTTCCCCTGCCCTCCGAGGTCGGGGACCGCGTGTTGACGACGCCGAGGCCGTCGGTGGAGGCTGGACCGACACCACCCCTCGAGCAGGAGCTCCACCATGGCACTCGCCCCCACCGTCCAGCTGCGCGGCGGCGCGCACCTCCCCCTCCTCGGACTCGGCACCTGGCCGCTCGACGACGACGAGGCGGCGGAGACCGTCAGCCTCGCGATCGACACCGGATACCGGCTCATCGACACGGCGGAGAACTACCGCAACGAGAAGGGCGTGGGTGAGGGCATCCGCCGCTCGGGCGTCGCCCGCGACGAGCTGTTCATCACCACCAAGTTCAACCGCGAGCACCACAGCAAGGACGGCGTCCGACGGGCGTTCGAGGCGAGCGCCGCACTGCTGGGCCTCGACTACGTGGACCTGCTGCTCGTCCACTGGCCCAACCCCGACCAGGGTCGCCATGTCGAGGCAGTGCAGGGCATCGCGGCGCTGATGGAGCAGGGACTCGTACGGGCCGTCGGGACGTCCAACTACAAGCCGGCACACCTGCAGCAGGTTCTCGACGCCGGGATCGTGCCCGACGTGAACCAGATCCAGCTCGACCCCCAGCGGCCCCGCATCGAGGAACGCGCGTTCCACAACGAGCACGGCATCGTGACGGAGTCCTGGAGCCCGCTCGGCCCGGGCAGCGGACTGCTGGACGACGCCGGCGTCGTCGCGATCGCGGAGGCGCACGGCAGGACTCCCGCACAGGTGGTGCTGCGCTGGCACGTCCAGCAGGGCATGGTCGCCATCCCGAAATCGTCCAACCCGGAACGGCTCGCGCAGAACCTCGCCGTCTTCGACTTCGAACTGTCGGGAGAGGAATTGGCCCGCATCTACAGGCTCGACACCGGCGAGGCCGAGATCGTCGATTCGGACACCTTCGGCCACTGAGCCGGGCTCGCCCGTTCTCCTTGACACCGGCCCCGGTCGCCGGGAAAGTGATAAGCACGCTTAGTTCTTCGTGCCGACCGGACCTGCCGATCTGCGCGGGAGCATCGACCGGAAGGAAGATCAGCATGGCGGACGAACCCGGGAATCAGACCCCGAACACCCGCGAGGTCAGTGAGACCGAACTACGCGGGATGACGGTGGACGAGCTGCGCAAGGAGGCCAGGGAGGAGGGACTGCCGGGCACCTCGGGGATGCGGAAGGACGAACTCGTCGATGCGGTGGCCTCGGCCCGGCAAGACTCCACGGACGGCCCGTCCGGGGCCGGCGGCGACCGGTCCCGTTCCGAGGAGGAGGACACCTCCGCGGAGGTGGGTGCCGGCCCGGACGGCGGCCGGATCCGCACGGGATCCGAGACCTCGAAATCGCTGAAGTATTCGCAGGAGATCACCTCGCCCGACGAGGACCCCGAGCGGGAGGGCCGCAGCCTGGCGACGACACACCACGAGGTCATCAAGCAGTGGGCCGAGTCGCGGGACGCCCGTCCAGCGACCGTCGACGGGACGGAACACGGTGACCACCTCGGCGTCCTCCGCTTCGATTTCAACGAGGACACCGACAAGCTGCGCCACGTGAGCTGGGAGGAGTGGTTCCGGACATTCGACGAGCGCCGGCTGAACTTCATCTACCAGGAGCAGCGCAAGGACGGGAAGCAGTCGAACTTCTTCATCCTCGAGAGTCCCGACCGCGAGGACGCCTGACGCACCATCCGGTCCGGGTCGGTCCGCAGGGAAGGGTGACCAGGCATATCCTTGGCCTGGTGCCCCTCCCGCCGCGCATCCCGATGCCCTGAATCGGCGGACACCTCCCATCACCGAGAGGACCCCGCTTGCTCGAGATCGCCGTGATCCTGGCCGCCGGCTTCTGGGCCGGAATGATCAACGTCGTCGTCGGCTCCGGCACCCTGGTCACCTTTCCCACCCTCCTGCTCTTCGGCTACCCTCCGATCGTCGCCAACATCTCCAACAACATCGGCCTGGTGGGCGGCGGTCTATCCGGATCGTGGGGCTACCGCCGCGAGATCGCCGCGAACAAGCGCCTGCTCCTGCGGCTCCTGCCCCTCTCGGTCCTCGGCGGGCTCGGCGGGGCGCTCCTGCTGCTCGTCCTGCCGGCACAGGCCTTCCAGGCGATCGTGCCCGCCCTCATCATCATCGGACTGGTCATGGTGGCGCTGGCCCCCCGGGTGCAGCGCGCCGCCGCGGCCAAGGCCGCCGAGAGTGCGCCGGACGCGGCGCCGTCCCGCCGTCGTTCCCTGCTCCTCCTCGCGGGGATCGGTGTCCTCGGCCTGTACGGCGGCTATTTCGGTGCGGCGCAGGGCATCCTGATCGTCGGCCTGATGAGCATGGTGACCATCGAGAGCCTGCAGCGCATCAACGCCATCAAGAACGTCCTGACCACCGCCGTCAACAGCGTGGCCGCCGTGACGTTCATGGCCTTCGCCTGGGAGTCGATCAACTGGTCGCTGGTGCTCCTCATCGCCGTCGGCGCCACCCTCGGCGGCTTCCTCGGCGCCCGCGTGGGCCGCAGGCTCTCCCCGCTCGCACTGCGGGCGACCATCCTCGTTCTCGGGACCGCCGCCCTGATCCGCATCGTCTTCTTCGGCTGACACGCCACCGCCCACGAATCCCAGGACCCTCCATGCAACGTTTCGCCTGTGCCGTCTGCTCGGCGCCCCTCTTCTTCGAGAACTCCCGCTGCCTCGCCTGCCGCACGCAGCTCGGCTTCCACCGCGGCGAGCGGGCCATCGCACCGCTCGACGACGACGGCGCCTACCGCGACCTCGAGGGCCAGGTACTCCGTCGCTGCGTCAACCTGAAGCTGTCGGGGTGCACCTGGCTGGTGCGGGAGGAGGGCGACGAATGCTTCAGCTGCAACCTCACGCGGACGCGCCCCGACGACCACGACACCACCGGACTGGCGCAGTTCCTCGACGCCGAGCGGTCCAAGCGCCACCTCATCTACGAGCTCGACGGGCTCGGCCTGCCGATCCGGGACCGGACCGAGGACCCGGACCGCGGCCTCGCCTTCGACCTGCTCTCGAGCGTCGAGGAGAAGGTGGTCATCGGACACCAGAACGGCCTGATCACCATCGACCTCGCGGAGACCGTCGACTCCCACCGCGAGAAGATGCGGGCCAGGCTCGAGGAGCCCTACCGCACCATGCTCGGGCACTTCCGGCACGAGACCGGACACTACTTCGAGGGCACGCTCGTGTTCTCGGATGCCGAGCTGACGGGGAGGGCGCGCGACCTGTTCGGTGACGACCGTGCGAGCTACCAGGACGCCATCAAGCGCCACTACGACGAAGGCGCACCCGAGGGCTGGGAGAACGACCACATCTCGATGTACGCGACCATGCACCCGTACGAGGACTTCGCCGAGACGTTCGCCCACTACCTGCACATCTGCGACACGGTGGACACGGCCCGCAACCATGGACTCGCCTCGGGCCCGGGACCGGACACGACCGAGGACTTCGGGACGGTGGTCCGCGAGACCTGGATCCCGCTCGCCGTGGCCCTCAACCAGGTCAACCGCAGCATGGGCGCCAATGACCTGTACCCGTTCGTCCTACCGCCCGCCGTCGTCGACAAGCTCGACTTCGTGCACAAGCTCCGCGTGCGGGTCGGAGGGACCCCGGTCGGATCGGGGACCGTCCCCGCATAGACGCAGTCGTGCCGGGGGTGGCCGTCGTCCGGAGACGGACTACGGCCAGAGCATGGTCCTGCGCCAGCCCTCCCCGAAGCGGGTGTAGAGCAGCCGCGTATGCCTGCGCTCCTGGTCGGCCTGCCAGAACTCGACGGCGTCGGCGGCGACCGTGTAGACGGTCCAGGTGGTCGAGGCCAGGCCGCCGGCGGCGTCGATCTTCCGCACCTGGTCCTCCACCGCCGCGTCCAGGTCCTCGCGGCCGCCCATCACCGCGCTCTGGCTCCCCGCCAGGACGAGCGCACGCGCCACCGGGTGGCGGCGCTGGAAGTCGGCGTCGTTCTCGTCCGCGCTGCCGACGGAGACGGAACCGCGGATCCTCACCTGCCGCCCGGCGGCCGGCCAGAAGAAGGTCAGCGCCGCCGCGGGATGCGCCGCCAGCTGCCGACCCTTGGGACTGTCGCTGCTGGATGCGACCTGCCAGCCGGCAGCCGTCACGTCCTTCACGATCACGACGCGGGCATCCGGGGTGCCGTCCTCGCCCACCGTCGACAGGGTGACCGCGTGCGGCGCGGCGATACCGTCCTGCACCGCGCGCTCCAGCCACTCCACGAAGAGGTCCACGGGCGAGGAGGGCGCCGCCGAGGGGTCGAAGGGCGGCATCACGTCGGGGAACACGGGTACGCCGCGGACTACGTCGCGGATCCTTCCGGGGTCGGTCATGGCGCCAGCCTAGTTGCACAGCGCCCGCAAGCGCAGGAACACAGCAGGCCGGGGGCAGGACCGCCAGTGCCGGCGGCGGAACCCACGGGGAATGCCGGGCACGGCACGACCGGCATAGAGTCGGAGGATGCCCTCCCACCAGGACCAGTACGTAGGACCCCGCGATCTCACGCGATGGACGACCCCGGTCGGCCGCCTGCTCGTGCGGTGCGTCCGGCCCCTCGCCCAGTGGCTGGGACCGCATGCGGCACTGCTGCTCATCATCGCGATCGGGGGCGGTGTCGCCGCGGCCCTCACCGCGGCATCGGCCGAGGTGTACGAGTCGGTGGTGGAGGCCGACGGCGTCGCAGCCCTCGACCAACCCGCCCTCGACCTCGCCGTGTCGCTGCGGCAGGACTGGCTCAACGCCGCCATCACGGGCTACACGCACATCGGCGGCCCCATCGGCATGCCCATTCTGGCGGTCGCGATCCTGGTGCTGCTCGCCGTGCGCCGCAGGTCCTGGACGCCGGTGATCCTGCTACCGGCCGCGGCCTTCGGCTCGCTGCTGATGACCGTCGCCGGCAAGGACGCGATCGGCCGCCTGCGCCCGCCGATCGAACTCGCCGTCCCACCCTATGAGACCTCGCCGTCGTTCCCCAGTGGGCACTCGCTGAACGCCCTGGTGATCGCGGGCATCGTGGCCTACCTGCTCGTCCTGCGGCAGCACCGCAAGCGCACCAGGGCACTGACCATCACCCTCGCCGTCGTGTTCGCTGCGACCATGGGACTCAGCCGTGTATTCCTCGGCCATCACTGGCTCACCGATGTTCTCGTGGCATGGACCCTCGGCATCGCCTGGCTCGCCGTCGTCATCACCGCGCACCGGCTCCTCCTCACGTTCCGGCTCCACCGGGCGGCGGCGCGTGGCACACCCGCCTGAACCACCCGAGGCGGTTTCCGCCGTCGTCCGGCCCCTTCGGCGGGACGCGCAACGCAACCGCGAAGTGGTCCTCGCGGCGGCGCGACGGATGTTCGCCGAGCACGGGGCCGAGTGCGCATTCGAGGACATCGCCCGGGAGGCCGGGGTGGGAGTGGGCACGGTCTACCGCCGCTTCCCGGACCGCCGGACGCTCATCGAGGCGATCCTCGAACAGCGTGTGGCCGACGTCGCCGCGGTCGGCGTGGATGCCCTCGCCACGGCCGAGCCCTGGGCCGCAGCACGGCTGTTCGTCGGATCCACCGCACGCATGCAGCTCGAGGACCGGGGCCTGCGGGAACTGCTGCAGGACTCCGGCTTCGTGTCCGCGGGCCTCGCGATGCTCCGCGAGCGCATCGCACCCGTCGCGGCGGAGCTGGCCCGACGGCTCCGCGACGACGGCGGCGCCCGACAGGACGTCACGGGACAGGACCTGCTGGTCCTGATCCGCATGCTCGCCTCCCTCACCCCCGAGGCGGCAGGCCGGCCCGCAGCAGCTAACGGCGTCGAGCGGTACCTCGACCTCGTCCTCGACGGACTCCACCCGCCGCCGGAAGAAACACGTAAGGAGGAATGAACCTTTCCGTTCAGGTACGCCCACTTCCGCTGATGGGTAGCCCGCCCCATACTTGGCTGGTGCGGAAATGCCACCCCTCCTAGGAACGGACGATGATGTCGAACAGCTCAGGCGTACAGGGCACGCAGTCGATCCTGCGGCGTAAACCCATCGACAACGTCGAGGACGAGACGGGCCGCACCGGCCTCTTCAAGAGCCTCGGCCTGTGGCAGCTGACGGCCATCGGCGTCGGCGGCATCATCGGCGTGGGCATCTTCACGCTGGCAGGGCTCGTCGCCAACGGTGGCGAGGACGGCGCGCCGGTGGGGCCGGCCGTCCTGATCTCCTTCCTGGTCGCAGGGCTGGCCAGTGCGGCGGCCGCGCTGTCCTACGCCGAATTCGCCGGCATGATCCCCAGGGCCGGTTCCGCCTACACCTACGGGTACGTCGCCCTCGGTGAGATCATCGGCTGGTTCATCGGGTGGGATCTCCTGCTCGAGTACATCGCGATCGTGGCCGTGGTCGCCATCGGCATCTCCGGCTACTTCACCGAGTTCATGTCCGGGATCGGGGTCACCGTGCCCACCTGGATGCAGGGGACGCCGGACACCATCGAGGGTGGCGTGGTCAACGTGCCCGCGATCGTGGTGTGCCTGCTCATCACCTTCATCCTGAGCCGCGGCACCAAGACGTTCGGCCGGTTCGAGCTCATCGCCGTCGGGCTCAAGATCCTGCTCATCCTCGGCATCGTGGGCCTTGGCTTCTTCTACGTGAACGCCGACAACTACTCTCCGTTCCTTCCCTCCGGCTTCGGCGCCGTCTTCACCGGGGCCGCCACCGTCTTCTTCGCGGTCTTCGGGTACGACGCCATGAGCACCGCGGCGGAGGAGGCCACCGACGGCAAGAAGCACATGCCGAAGGCCATCCTGCTGTCGCTCCTGATCGCGATGGTGCTGTACGTCCTGGCGACCCTCGTCCTCACCGGCATGCAGAACTACACGGACATCAGCCCGACGGCGGGCTTCGCCTCCGCCTTCCAGTCCGTGGGCCTGCCGGTCGTCGCGACGATCATCTCGGCCTTCGCCGTGATCTCCATCCTCACCGTCATGCTCACGTTCCTGCTCGGCGTCACCCGCGTGTGGTTCTCGATGAGCCGCGACGGCCTCCTGCCCGCCTGGTTCTCGACGACGGACCGGAACGGCACGCCGCAGCGCGTCACCTGGATCGCCGGCACCGCCGCGGCGCTCCTCGCCGGGGTCTTCCCCATCCGCGCCGTCGCCGACCTCACCAACATCGGCATCCTCGCCGCGTTCATCGTGGTGTGCATCGCCGTGATCGTGCTGCGCCGCACGCGCCCCGAGGTACCCCGCACCTTCCGGTTGCCGCTGATGCCGATCGTGCCCGCCTTCGGCGTCCTCGCGTCGCTGTTCCTGATCCTGCAGCTCCACTGGGAGACCTGGCTGCGCTTCGGCGTGTGGCTCCTGATCGGGCTGGCCCTCTACTTCCTCTACGGCAGGAAGCATTCGCTCATGAACCCGGACAGTCCCCGCCACGCCCTCCTCAAGCGCGACGCATAGCCTCTTCCGGCACCGGAGGGAACGGGCCCGCCGCATCGTCACCAAGATGCGGCGGGCCCGTTCGTTTCCTATCCTCGACAAGGGCCTGCCGCGTTCCCGCGGCCGGCCGCCACCCCGAACAGATGAAGGATCAGCACACCCATGGACCTCTTCCGGACCAAGTCCATCGAGCAGTCGATCAGGGACTCCGACGAAAAGGGACACGGCCTCAAGCGGTCCCTCAACACCTGGGACCTCATGATCATGGGCGTCGCGGTCGCCGTCGGCGCCGGCATCTTCTCGGTGGGTGCGCAGGCGGCGGCGTTCAACGCCGGTCCGGCCGTGACCATCTCCTTCGTGCTGGCGGCGATCACATGCGCCCTCGCGATCATGTGCTACGCCGAGTTCGCGACGGCGCTGCCCGTCGCGGGCAGCGCCTACGTCTTCACCTACGCGACGATGGGCGAGCTGCTGGCCTGGATCATCGGCTGGAACCTGATCCTCGAACTGCTCATGGCAGCGGCCGTGATCGCCAAGTTCTGGGGGGTCTACCTCTCGGATCTCTTCAGCGTCCTCGACCTCGACATCCCCGCGGAGATCAGCCTCCTGGGGCTCGACCTCACCTGGGGGCCGCTGCTGATCGTGGCGATCTTCACGGCCGTGCTCATCTACGGGACCAAGCTCTCCGCCCGGGTCAACAGCGTGTTCACCGTCATCAAGATCGGCATCGTGCTGTTCGTGATCGTCGTCGGCTTCTTCTACGTCAGCCCCGAGAACTACGCGCCGTTCGTGCCCGCCTCCGAGCCTGCCGCCGAGACCGGTTCCGACTGGGCGAACCAGCCCTTCCTCTCCTTCCTGAGCGGCGCCTCCCCGGCGGCCTTCGGTTTCACGGGCATCATCTCGGGTGCCGCCCTCGTCTTCTTCGCCTTCATCGGGTTCGACGTCGTCGCCACATCGGCGGAGGAAGTGAAGAACCCCAGCCGCACGCTGCCGCGCGGCATCTTCGCGGGCCTCGCGGTGGTCAGCGTCCTCTACATCCTGGTGACCCTCGTGGTCACCGGCATGGTCTCCTACAAGGAGCTCGGCGCCTCGGGTGCGCCGTCGCTCGCCACCGCCTTCCAGCTCGTGGGCGCCGACTGGGCCGCGGGCATCATCTCGCTCGGCAGCCTGATCGGCCTGACCACCGTGATCATGGTGCTGCTCATGGGACTCGCCCGCGTGATCTTCGCGCTCAGCCGCGACGGCCTCCTGCCGCGCGGGCTCAGCCGCACCTCCGACAAGCACGCGACGCCGGCACGCACCCAGATCCTGTGCGGCGTCGTCGTCGCCCTGCTCGCCGGGTTCACGCAGGTGGAGGTGCTGGCGGAGATGATCAACATCGGCACGCTGTCCGCCTTCATCACGGTCAGCCTGGGGATCATCGTGCTGCGCCGGAAGCGCCCCGACCTCCGGCCCGCGTTCCGGGTCCCGTTCGGCAAGGTCATCCCGATCGCCTCGGCCGCCCTGTGCCTGTACCTCATGTCCAACCTGGCCACCATCACCTGGCTGTTCTTCGCCGGCTGGCTCGTGGTCGGCTTCGTCATCTACTTCGCCTACGGCAACCGCCACTCCCGCCTGCGGTCCGCGCAGCGCGTGGACGCCTAGCAGCAGGGGCCCGGGCCCGGGCCCGATCCCGGGAACCCGGCGGTGCGGGGTATGCGCCGGCGGGTCGGACGCGAGATGATGGTGCCCCGGCAGCAACAGCTCCGGGGCACCCGCGCACCAGCAGAGCAGAGGAACCCGCCATGTCCCAGGACCCCTACCCCAGCGAGCTCCCCTACTCAGGCCGCCATTCGAGCCCGTACGACGGCGGTGCGTACGGCAGCCAGGGCGGCGCTCCCTACCCGCCCACCCAGCCGTACCAGGGGGGCTACCAGCCGGGACCGTACCAGTCCTCCTACCAGTCGTCCTACCAGTCGATCGAGGGCGAGAAGGCGGCGCAGCTCTCCCTGATCCTCGGCATCGTGGGCCTGTTCGTGGCCGGGATCGTCCTGGGGCCGCTGGCCATCTGGCAGGCGAGGAAGGCCGAGCGCCTCGGCGTGCCCGCGACGGCGGGGAAGGTGCTCGGCTGGATCAACGTCGTGCTCTACGGCCTCGCCATCCTGTTCGGGATCCTCCTGGTGGTCCTCATGTTCGCCGGATTCGCGGCCACCTCCAGCTACAGCACCTGAGCCGCTAGAGCGTCGGGAAGCGGCGGGTGGACTGCTCGCCGGCCTCGACCAGGTGCGAGTTCGGCCCGGTCCCCACGATCAGGGGATCCGGTGTGCCGACGACGTCGGCATCCTTCTCGTCGTAGTCGAGGACCGACAGGACGTAGCGGAGTGCCTCGATCCTCGCCCGCTTCTTGTCGTTGCTCTTGATGACGGTCCACGGCGCGTCCGCGGTGTTCGTGTAGAAGAACATCGCCTCCTTCGCCTCGGTGTAGTCGTCCCACTTGTCGAGCGACTGCAGGTCCATGGGGCTCAGCTTCCAGCGGCGCACCGGGTCCGAGTGTCGCTGGGCGAAACGCCGCCGCTGTTCCTCTCGGGACACGGAGAACCAGAACTTGATGAGGAACGTGTCGCTGCGCACGAGCATGCGTTCCACCTCCGGGGCCTGCCGCATGAACTCGAGGTACTCGGTCGGCGTGCAGAACCCCATGACCCGCTCCACACCGGCGCGGTTGTACCAGGACCTGTCGAACAGGACGATCTCGCCGCCCGAGGGCAGCACGGAGACGTAGCGCTGGAAGTACCACTGCGTCTGTTCCTTCTCGCTGGGCTTGTCCAGCGCCACCACGCGCGCTCCGCGGGGATTGAGGTTCTCCGTGAACCGTTTGATCGTGCCGCCCTTGCCGGCGGCGTCGCGCCCTTCGAACAGGATCGCGACCTTGGCCCGGTTCGCCCTGACCCACCCCTGCATCTTGAGCAGTTCGATCTGCAGCGCCCGCTTGGTCTTCTGGTACTCGCGCTCCGTCATCCGGGTGTCGTACGGGTAGTCCTCGCGCCAGGTGGGCAGGTCCGGATGCGGCAGGAGCACGTGGTCGTCGCCGTCGCCGTTCCCGCCGCGAGTCGGCACGGGGACGGACGGCGGCTCGTCGGCGCCCTCGCTCCCGGCGGAGACCGCAGCGCGGTCGGCGGGAGCATCGGTCGGCTCGTCGGTCAGTTCGTCCGTGGGTTCGTCCGTGGGTTCTTCCGTGGGTTCTTCCTCGGGCTCGTTCGCAGCCCCGGCCGCCGTTCCTGGTCCATCGGTCATTCTCTTCTCTCCTGCCCGTCGACGGTCCATCGTCGCAGACGGACCTGGGGACGGGACGGGAGGAGGCAGGACCGGAGGCCCGGTGGACGGATCGACGGCCTGCCGGTATGCCGCTCGCCCGCGGAGCGGGAAGTCGCTGGACGTGGACACCGTGGGACGTGGACACCGTGGGACATGGATACCGTGGGGCGGGGACGCCGCGGACCGGGAATGCCGCGGGCACCGCCCGGGTTCTAGGCGGTGCGGACAGAGCAGTGCAGGAACACCCGAGCAGGAGGACAGGATGAGCACCACCACCCGGACGGCCGAGGAACGCTGGGCGCGTTTCCGGGAGGCGCGCAACGCGGCGCTCGCTGAGGAGCACGGCTGGCTCTCGCTGACGTCCTTCCAGTGGCTCGGCCCCGAACCCGCGGAAGTGGAGCAGGTCCCGGGGCTGTGGTCCGCGACGGATGACGGAGCAAGCCTCACGGCCTCCGCCGCCGACGGGCTGATCGGGCTGCCGGGCGGGCACCGGGTGGACGGCACGATCACCGCTGTCCTCGACGACGAGGAGTCACTCCTGTGGGTCTCGCACGGCGGGTCCACGGGACGCCGGATCGTGGTGGAACTCGCCCGCCGTGCCGGCCGCTACGCCATCCGGACCAGGGATGCGGAATCACCGACGGCGATCGGCTTCGAGGAGGTCCCGGTGTTCGGCTACCGCCCGGACCTCGTGGTGGAAGCCCGCTTCGAGCCGTACGACGAGCCGCGCGAGGAACACATCCGGACCGCGCATGACGAGGTCCCCGGCGCCACCACGCTCGTGGGCGACGTCGTGTTCTCGCTGCCGGATGACGCCCGGGAGTTCCGGCTCGGCGCCTCCCAGGAGGAGGCCGGGGGCCTCTCCATCACGTTCCACGACAGCACCAACGGATCGGCGACGGCCGACTGGCGGAAGGTCGCCACGCGCCGCCCGCGCCCGGACGGCACGGTGATCGTCGATTTCAACAGGGCGATCAACTATCCCAGTGCCTTCACGCCCTACGGCACCTGCCCCATGCCCGTCGATGCCAACAGGCTGGAGGCGGCCATCGAGGCGGGGGAGAAGAATCCGCTCTCCTGAGGAGCAGGACGCCGCCGGCGCCGGCAGGCGTAGAGGACCGTCCGGGAGCCAGGGGCCCGCACACCGCACGTACGGACCGGCATCTGTAAGGTGGCGGCATGGTGATCGAGATCCGGCCGGCGACGGTGTTCGAGGACATCTCCACGATGGTCGGTCCCAAGCGGCCCGAGGCCACTGTGTGCTGGTGCCTGAGCTACCGGATCCCGTCGACGCTGAATCTCGCACTCCGCGGCCCCGAACGCGGAGCTCTCGTCAGGGAACTCGCAGCACAGGACCCTGCACCGGGAGTGCTCGCATACGACGGTGACGACGTCGTGGGATGGGCAGCCGTGCACCCCCGTGCCGCCACGAGCTTCGCCCGGAACCGCAGGATCCCTCGCGTGGACGACAGTGAGGTGTGGTCGATCTGGTGCATCAGGGTCCGCCCGGGACACCGCAGACAAGGCATCTCGCACCACCTGCTCAGCGGCGCCGTACAGTTCGCCCTCGATCACGGAGCCCCAGCGATCGAGGGATACCCGGTCGACAACCAGGGCCGGAAAGTAGACCTCACGATGGCCTACGTAGGAACCCGCGCACTGTTCGAACGAGCCGGCTTCACCGAGTCCGCCGTCACGAGCTCGGTCATCGACGGGTTTCCGCGCCTCCTCATGCGATACGAGCCGGATCAAGCCGGCGAACACTGAGCGCTCGACCTGGACTACCGGACCTGGACCGGGACCTCGACCCGCCGGCATCCCGGACAGGGAGTCCTTCGGAGCCGTCGGTCGTACGGCCGCGGCCCGTGGCCTCGTGCGAACCTCGTCACTGCCGAGGGCAGCTTGTCTTCAAGTACTTGAAGTTCCTATCGTTGATGGAGTGAGCGCACCGACGGTCCGAAAGACGTACACGATCAAGGAGACGGCGGCCCTGACGGGGCTGCCGGCGAGCACGCTGCGCTATTACGAGTCCATCGGCGTGATCACTCCGATCTCCCGCGGCGCGAGCAGCAAGCACCGGATCTACACGCCGGAGGACCTCGATCTGCTGACCTGGGTCTCCTGCCTGAGCGCAACGGGGATGTCCGTCAGCGACATGCGCCGCTACATCGGGAACGGAGCACTCGGGGCTGCTGCTGCCCCGGAGCAGATCGAGTTGTTGAAGGCCCAGCAGGAACACCTGGCCGTCGAAGCGAGATCCATCGCCCTGCGCGAACGCTACGTCGCACTGAAGATCGACTACTGGCAGGCCGTCCAGGACGGGGACGATTCCAGGGCCGCGCATCTGTCGGACGAAGCCCGCTCCCTGGCCGACGATCTCAAGAAGACCAGGAAGCAGTAGGCACGGCGCCACCGCCGAAGGGCTTCACGGCCCAGAACGCCCTTATGCAAGCGGACGAACACGGCCGGCCGCAACCAGCAACCGAACACCCCACAAGGAGAAACCCATGCCCACCACAGTTCACGCCTACGCCTCGCCCTCCGCTGACGGCGACCTCGCCCCCACCACCATCGAACGCCGCGACGTCGGTCCCCACGATGTCCTGATCGAGATCAAGTACGCCGGCATCTGCCACTCCGACATCCACACCGTGCAGGGCGACTGGGGTCCCCAGCCCTACCCTCTGGTACCCGGGCACGAGATCGCGGGCATCGTCGCCGAGGTCGGCTCCGAGGTGACCCGGCACGCCGTCGGCGATCGCGTCGGCGTCGGCTGCATGGTCAACTCCTGCGGGGAGTGCAAGAACTGCACGGCGGGCGACGAGCAGTACTGCGTCAACGGGATGGTCGGCACCTACGGTGCCACCGACCGCGACGGGACCGTCACCCAGGGTGGCTACTCCACCCACGTCGTCGTCACCGAGGACTTCGTGCTCAGGATCCCCGAGGGCATCGAGCTCGACGCCGCCGCCCCCCTGCTCTGCGCCGGCATCACCACCTACTCACCCCTGCACCGCTGGGGCGCCGGCCCGGGGAAGAACGTCGCCGTGATCGGCCTCGGCGGCCTCGGTCACATGGCCGTCAAGATCGCGCACGCCATGGGCGCCGAAGTCACCGTCCTCTCACAATCACTCAAGAAGCAGGAAGACGGCCTCCGCCTGGGCGCCGACCACTACTACGCCACCAGCGACGAGACCACGTTCACCGATCTGGCCGGCTCGTTCGATCTCATCATCAACACCGTCAGCGCCAGCATCGACATCAGCGCCTTCCTGGGACTCCTGACGGTCGACGGCGCTCTGGTCAACGTCGGCGCGCCCGCCGAGCCGCTGCCGGTGAACGCCATGGCGCTCATCGGAGGTCGCCGTTCGTTCGCCGGCTCCATGATCGGCGGCATCGCCGAAACACAGGAGATGCTCGACTTCTGCGCCCGGAACGGCATCGGCGCCGAGATCGAGGTCATCCCGGCCGAGAAGATCAACGACGCCTACGAGCGTGTGCTGGCCTCGGACGTCCGCTACCGCTTCGTCATCGACGCCGCCACCTTCGCCTGACCACGACCCGCCGGCGCAGTCCAGGAGACCACCGGCACCGTTCAGCAGGCAGGTCGCCGGCCCACCATCCTCGATGGAGGACGCCGACAGTCGTCGGAACTCAGCAGCCCATTCCTGCTCAGGGAGTGGGCTGCTGTTCCGGGTTCCAGGGTGGTGCAGACGATCGGCTCGCGACCGGCACTTCAGGGACGCCTCCGCGTCGTCCGCCGGTGACCTTCCTGCGCTTCGTCCTCCGCCGTCCTTCCGGGTGAGCGCGGAAGTCGGCAGGGCGGCGGTTCCGCCGCACAATGGTGGTGTGACCGATCCGATGGACGCCCTGATCCCACGGCCCCGGCAGGAGCCCGCTCCCGGAGCCGTGCACGTCCCCGGCTGGCTCGACCTCGATCGCCAGCGGGAACTCGTCGGGCTCTGCCGCACGTGGGCCAGTGGACCGGTCCCGATGCGGAGGGTGACGATGCCCACCGGCGGGGTCATGTCCGTGCGGAGCGTGAGCCTGGGCTGGCACTGGCTGCCGTACCGCTACAGCCGCACCGCGGACGACGCCGGTGGCGGGGCCGTCGCGCCGTTTCCCGAGGTGCTGCGCACGCTGGGACGGGACGCCGTGGACGCCGCGTACGGCGACGGGTCCGGCGCGTCCTACGAACCGGATGCCGCGCTGGTCAACTACTACGACGACGCCGCGAAGATGGGCATGCACCAGGACCGCGAGGAGCGCGTGAACGCGCCCGTGGTGTCCCTCAGTCTGGGCACCACGTGCGTCTTCCGCTTCGGGAACACGGAGAACCGGAACCGTCCGTGGCAGGACGTGCACCTGGCGTCCGGAGATCTCTTCGTGTTCGGTGGCCCGTCACGGTTCGCCTACCACGGGGTCCTCAAGACGCTGCCCGGGAGCGCCCCTGCCGGCATCGGGTTCGAGGGCCGGCTCAACATCACGCTGCGGCAGACCGGGCTCGGCTAGCTCCCGGAGAGGATGATGCCCCGCGCATAGGCCGCCTGCCCCGCGTGCTGCACGGCATCGTCCACCACACTCACGAGCCGCACGAGCAGCGTGACCGGTGGGTCCCACTGCTCGTCGACGATCCTTCGCAGGTCCTCGTCGGTGAGGCCCGCGACGAGGCGCCGGGAGCGCTCGTGGACGGCATCGAAGTAGTCCAGCAGCTGTTGCGCCGACCCGACCCGCACGGCGTCGACCTGATCGGTGGAGTGACCGTAGCCGGTGTCCTCGCGATCGAGATGCAGTGCCCACCGATCGGCGTAGCCGTCGGACAGCCACACCTGCTCGTGCCCGAAGGCCTCGGCGAAGTGACTGTCCTCGACGCGCGTGAGGTGCCAGACCAGCCAGGCGATCGAATTGGCCGAGCCGCCCGGGCGGAGGGACAGCTGCTCGGCGTCGAGGCCCTCCACAGCGCCGCGCACCAGGTCGGGCAAGCGCCCGAAAGCCTCCGAGAGGACCTCGACCGGCGTCACGGACGCTCCTGCCCGGCCACGGCGGCCCGCGATGCCAGCAGCAGCCTGAACCGTCGACGCTGCCTGGCCGGGATGAGGGAGAGGAACTGCGGGTGGGAGGCCAGGAACTCCTGCGCCTCCGGGCAATAGGGCATGACGGCCAGGCGGCGACGATGCGCGTTGAGCAGCGCGGCCTGCATCAGCACCGGCTCGAGGCCCGTGCGGCGGAACCTGGGGTCCACCACGGAGTGCAGCAGCAGGACGTCCCCACCCCGCATCTCGTACTGCACGTAGCCGGCGAGAACGCCGTTGCGGTACAGCTCGAACCGGGAGAACAGCGCGTTGTCACGGAACTTCTCCCGGGAATCGTCCGCTGCCCCGTGCCGCTCGGTTTGGCGTTCACGCCGCTCCAGCTCCTCGACGAGGAGGTCGTAGCGTTCCCGCATCGGAAGGGACGGGTGGTCGGTGTCCAGGGCCTGGTACGTGCGGTTGCACAGCATGCGCAGCTGGCGCGTCGACACCTCGGCGAGGTCCTGCGGGAAGTCCGCGTCCGAGTCCTGCGGAACAGCGGTGAGATGCGCTCGCCGGAGGCCCCAGGACGGCGTCTTCCCGTCCTGTCGTGCGGTGGGATGCTCGAGTACGTGCGGAAGGTGTTCCATCGTCAGCTCCACGTCCGGTGGGTCCACGGCCTCCTGCTCGACCAGTTCCAGAATTCTAGGTGACCTGCGCCCTCTTGCAAAGCACAGCAGACTGTCAATGGCCCTACCTCTCGCTGTGGATACCCGACTCCCGGTAGAAGCCTTCGATATGATCCTGCATCAGCTCCGCGGCGTGCTCCCCACGCCCCTCGAGCACCGCGTCGAGGATCGCCCGGTGCTCCCGGCGCAACCGCTGGGACGTCGCGCCCCACTCGGGCAGTCGCGCGGTCAGCCGCTGCGTGTAGTCCTCGATCGATCCCCGGAGGGATCCCATCATCGCGCCCACCAGGACGTTGCCGGCGGCCTCCGCGAGCGCCACGTGGAAGAGCGCGTCCCGCTGCAGGAAGCCGGCGGGACCGTCGTCGTAGCGGTCCATCTCGTCGAGCAGCCGTGCCGCGCGTTCGAGGGACGGTGATCCCGGCGACGCATGGGCCGCCGCCCAGGTCTCCAGCAGGAGCCGCGTCTCCACGATGTCCTTGACCGGCAGGTGGGCGCTCGCCACATGGAGCCGGAGGGCGGAATCGAGGGCGAGCGACGGGTTGCCCGTGATCACCGTGCCGGCCTGCGGCCCGGACCCCACTCCGGCGCGGACGACGCCGAGCGCCTCGAGGACGCGCGTCCCCTCTCGGACGGACGCACGGGAGATCCCCAGCCGCTCCGCCATGGTGCGCTCGCCGGGCAGCCGCGAGCCGATGGCCAGGCGGCCGGCCGCGAGTTCCTGCTCGAGCCATGCAGAGACCACCTGGTGCGTGCGCATGGCGCCAGCATAGCTTGTGTGGTCTGACCACAGCCCGTAGGATCCGCGATCAGACCGTCCGGCCCGACGACGAGCAGAGGCACACCATGCAGACCCCTTCCCGCGCATCCGTCCCTCCCGCGCTCAGGCGCCGGATCCCCAGAGTCGCGGATCTCGCCCCACTGATGCAGTTCAAGAAGCCGGAGTTCGGCGCCGCGGCCCGACTCCAGCGGGCCAACACCGTCTGGGACCTCCGCGACATGGCCAAGCGCCGCACGCCGACGGCTCCCTTCGACTACACGGACGGTGCCGCCGAAGCCGAGATCTCCCTCGGCAGGGCCCGCGAGGCGTTCCTCGACCTGGAATTCCGTCCCGGCATCCTCCGTGACGTCCGGACCGTCAGCACCGTGACGCCGATCCTCGGCAAGGACTCGGCCCTGCCGTTCGGTATCGCCCCCACGGGCTTCACGCGCATGATGCAGTCGGAGGGCGAGTACGCCGGATCGCAGTCCGCAGAAGCCGCAGGCATCCCGTACACGCTCTCCACCATGGGAACGGCGTCCATCGAGGACGTCGCACAGGCAGCCCCGAACGGGCGCAACTGGTTCCAGCTCTACCTGTGGACGGACCGCGACCGCTCCATGGAACTCATCGCACGTGCGGCCGCCGCCGGGAACGACACCCTGATGGTCACGGTGGACACCGCCGTCGCCGGCGCCCGGCTCCGCGACGTCCGCAACGGCATGACCATCCCGCCGGCACTGACGCTGAAGACCGTCGTCGACGCGTCGTACCGCCCCGCCTGGTGGTTCAACTTCCTGACGCACGAGCCGCTCTCGTTCGCCTCGCTCTCCCGCTATTCCGGCACCGTCGCCGACCTCATCAACTCGATGTTCGACCCCACCCTCACGTTCGAGGACCTCGACTGGCTGCGCAGCGTCTGGAAGGGCAACCTCGTGGTCAAGGGGATCCAGACCCTCGATGACGCCAGAAAGGCCGTCGACCACGGAGCGGACGGCATCATCCTGTCCAACCACGGCGGCCGGCAGCTCGACCGCGCGCCGGTCCCCCTGCACCTCCTGCCGCGCGTCGCCGCCGAGCTCAAGGGCAAGACGGAGATCATCCTCGACACCGGCATCATGAGCGGCGGTGACATCGTCGCGGCGCTGGCCCTCGGCGCCGACTTCACCCTGATCGGGCGGGCCTACCTCTACGGGCTCATGGCGGGCGGGCGCAAGGGCGTGGACCGCACCATCGAGATCCTCGGTACACAGACCGCCCGCACCATGCAGCTCCTCGGCGTCAACCGCATCGAGGACCTGACCCCCGACCACGTCCGGCTGCTCGGCGATGCGACGGCCGACGTGAAGCTGCCCGACGCCGCCATGACCCTCTGACGGCCGGACGGGTCCGTCACCGGGTGCCCCTTCCGCGGGCCTCCGCCTGCTGTTCCCGGCCGAGTTCCACGAGGCGGTCGTCGTCCGTCCGGTTGCCCTTCAACTCGATCGCGACACCCTCGACCTCCTCGGCGATGGCGCGGACGGCGTCCACCGGAGCCAGGGAGGAGTGCACCTCCGGCAACTCCGGCAGAACGGCGATGCCCGCGCCGCGAACACTCCCGCCGTCGGTCCCTGGCGCGTGTGCTGATCCAGCGAGTGGCCGCTCCGCCTCGAGGGTGCCGCTCGCGTAGCGCACGCAGAGATCCGCGACCTCCCTCGCATGCGCGTGCATGACGGAGTGCGCCGCGCCTTCGATCTCCACGACCGGAGCCCCGCCGAAGGCCCGGCCCAGCCTCGTCACCCAGGCCGGCGGGCACACGGCGTCGTGCTGGCCGCGGATGATGAGCGTCGACGAGCGGACCCGGGTGGCCGTGGTCTCGATCGGGTACGACATCATGCGCGGGAGGATCTTGAAGAACCAGCCGAACCCGCACGTCAGGTAGGCGACGACGGCAAGCAGTTTCACGCGGGCCGGCTCATGGAGGCTCGCCCGCAGGAACCGGAAGGCCTGGACGGCCGTGGAGCGCGCCGCATCGTCCACGACGGGGCTGATGAGGACGAGGGTCGAGAGCTGGGGCCGGGACGCGGCGAGATGGGTGCAGATCTGGGTGCCCATGGAGTGGCCGATGACGACGGGATCCTCCAGCCCGAGATCGTCGATGGCCTTGCCGACGAGCTCCGCGAACTGTCCGATCGACAGGGCCCTGCGTGCATGCGGGACGCCGCCGAAACCGGGCAGATCGAGGGCGAAGACAGGCCCGAACTGCATCAGGTGCGGCGCGAGCTGCTCGAAGTAGTGCGATGACACACCGAGGCCGGAGACCAGCACGAAGGCGCGCTCACCGGCCTCACCGACGGAGCTGACGCGGGCCCACACGCCGCTCCCCTGGATCCTCCGGACCGTGATGTCCGGGCCCTGCTCCGTTCCTCGTGAAATCGCCACGCCTCATTCTGTTGTCGGAGGCGGGGAAAGCCTCGGTCGCGGTCTATTATTCATCCTGTGGTCCTGCCTGGGGCGGGTCCGGAAAACATAAGTCTGGGGAGACGAATATGAAGCGTGGGCGGATGCACTATCCGTTGCGTTACAGGCGCGCGCGGTCACTGCTCTACGCGATCGGCCTGTTCTGGCTGTGGCTCTGGTTCGGCAGCGCTGCATCGCTGGAGGTGCTCTACGGTTCGCCCGTGCATGCGGCCCTCGCGATGTACGGTCTCGCCGTCGTCATCCTGGTGTCGATTCCCGCCGCCCTGCTCGCGGTCATCCGGATGGTCCTGACGCGTCCCCGCCGGGACGCCGTCGTCGTCGAGCTCCCTGTCGCGTCGCGGTCGCGCCGACCGCTCGAAGCCACGCACTGGTGGTACGACGAGAAGGCTTCCTGAGCATCCCCCGACTCCGCTCCGCATGACGGCGCCTCCCGCGGGAAACGCCGCCGTCGTCCCGGGGCCGCGGGTCAGCCCTCGCAGTCGCTGCAGTACTGCCGGCCGTCCTTCTCGAGGGCGATCTGGCTGCGGTGCCGGACGAGGAAGCAGGACGCACAGGTGAACTCGTCCTCCTGCGGCGGGATCACCTGGATGAGGAGTTCCTCACCGGAGAGGTCGGCGCCCGGCAGGTCGATGCCCTCGGCGGTGTCGCCGTCCTCGATGTCGACCGACGACGACTGGGTGTTGCTTCCCCGATTCGCCTGGAGCGCCTCGAGCGACTCCGCTTCCTTGTCCTCGTCGTTGTTGCGGGGTGCGTCGTAGTCCGTTGCCATGCCGATGCCGTTCTTCGTGGGGTTCGTTGTGCCGCGGGGCGCGTGCAGCAATCGAGTCTAGTGGGAAATATCGGGCGTACTGCCGGTTCCGGGCCTCCTCACCGTGATGCTTGTCATAGCGTCGGGTTCGTGCCGTCGCCCCTGGTCCCGCCTCGTGCCGGAGGGGTACAGACCGCGCCCGCGCCGCCCGCCACGGGGACGCGAAAGTGCTGGACGCGTCCGGGGCGGCGCTGGCACGCTGGGAGCTGTCCGCTTCCCCCGACGACGGGTGCCGCCATCGCTTCGTCCGCCATCCCGCCCGTCCCCGCCGCACGGGACGCCGAGGGCCTCCAGCGCCGGAACGTCCTGGTGGGCGTCCTGTTCGGCTGCGGCCTCATCGCCTTCGTCGACGAGGCCGTCTTCCATCAGCTCCTGCACTGGCACCACTTCTACGACCGGTCCACGCCGGCGGCCGGCCTCGTCTCCGACGGCGTGTTCCACGCGTTCAGCTGGTTCGCGACCGTGGCCTCCCTGTTCCTCTTCGCCGACCTCAGGCGCCGCGGAGCCCTGCGGGCCCGGCGCTGGGTGGGCGGTGTCCTCGTGGGCATCGGCGCGTTCCAGCTGTTCGACGGCCTGGTGCAGCACAAGCTGCTCGACCTGCACGAGGTGCGGTACGGGGTCGACCTGCTCCCCTACGACCTCCTGTGGAACGGTGTAGCCCTCGCCTTTTTGGCCGCCGGGATCCTGGTGCTCCTCGGAACCCGCCGCCGGACGGGCCCGGACGCCGTTCCCCGCCATGGGTGACGATCCGCACCACCTCGGCGAGGCCGTGTCCGGGCACCTTCCGGGAGGGCTCGTCGGGCTGGTCCTCGGCACCGCCGTCGTGCTCGTATGGCTCGGGGCGGCCGCGGCGTACCTGCTCGCCGGCCGCGCCGCCGTCCTGCGCGGACGGCCCGGATGGCCTCCCCGCCGGTCCGTGGCCTGGCTGGCCGGCACGGTGCTGGGGCTGGCCGTCACGGTGGGCCCGCTGGCGCAGGCCGCCGGCCGCAGCTTCACGGCCCACACGGCAGTCCATCTGGCCCTCGGCATGCTCGTCCCCCTGCTGCTCGTCCTCGGCGCTCCGGTGAGCCTGTTCCTCCGCGCCGTCCCCGTGTCCGTCGGGCGGCGCTTCAGCCGTCTCGCCGCCTCGGTTCCCGTGCGGCTGGGCACCCATCCGGCGGTCGCCACCCTCCTCGCCACCGTCCCGATGGCACTCCTGTATCGGGACGGGGGCGCCCTCGACCTGCTCCACCACCCGGTGCTCGGGCCGCTGCTGCACGTCCATTTCGTGGTCGCCGGGTGCATCTTCACCTACGCCGTCGTCGGAACGGACCCGAACCCGCACCGGGCGCCGGCGTGGCAGCGCGGCGCGGCGATCGTCACGGCGATCGCGGTCCACGGCATGGTGGCGAAGCACCTGTACGCCGTCGGCGGCGAGGCCGGCCCGCCGGACGTGGAGCAGGCGGCCCAGCTCATGTACTACGGGGGCGATGCCGTCCACGCGCTCCTCCTCGTGGTCTTCTGCGCACAGGTCTACCGGGCCAGCGGACGGCGCCTGGACCGGCGCACGGCTTCCCCGGCATCCTGTGTAGCCTTGCCGGAGCGGGCGGGTAGCCCGGCGCCCACCGAAGGATGACCATGCAACGCTTTCCACCCCTCGCGGGACTGTCCCTGGCCGCCCTGCTCGCGGTGGCCGGCTGTTCGTCACCCTCATCGTCGCCATCACCGTCGCCATCACCGTCCGCGGAGGCGGACGGGACGACGACGGACGGGACGACGACGGCGGACGACGGATCCCGCACGTACTCCTCGGAGGAACTCGCGGCGATCCTGGGCACCGTCACCGAGGCGGACGGCGCCGCCCTGCAGGTCCTACCTACGGACCAGATCGACCAGGGCATGGACCAGGCGCGCCGGTTCCTCGAGTCGGTCGTGATCACGCCGGAGGAGTGCGCGGTGTTCGCGTCCAACACCCTCGAGGTGCCCGAGGACGCCGGCTACGCCACGGGTGTCTCCGGCGCCGGTGGTGACGCCGTCCAGACCATCGTCTCGGCGTCGTCGTCCGCGGATGCCGCGTTCTTCCCCGGTCGCATCGACGCATCGTCCGCCGCACTGCAGGCATGCTCGTCCTTCACCGTCGAGGCACAGGGCGTGGTGATCGACCAGACGGTCCAGGACGTCGACGCGGCGACGGACGCCGACCGGAGCTTCGGGAACCTGACGCTGCAGTCCTCGCCGGACGGCGCCCGGCAGGAGACGATGACCGTCATCGGGACGCGGGGGAGCCTGGCCGTGACAGCTGTGCGCACCGCCCGGGACGCCCTACCCCAGGGGACGCAGGACGAGCTCCAGGACCTGATCGACGAGACGCTCGCCGCCGCTGGGTAGCCTCGCCCGGTCCGGGACTCGGCCTGCGCAGGGACCGCAGCAGCACACCTCCGAGACGGATACCTCACGGTGGTGTGGAGCAACCCGAAGTGGACAGGGCTATGTCAGTCCGCATATAACTAGTTTGTCGAACTAGTTGACAGTAGGGTTCGTATTCTTGATGAAAGGGCGAGCATGACGCAGACAATCAGTGACACCCTGGGCGCAGGAGACACCGCCGTCGGGGCACCCCTCCACTGCGGGGAGCCCATGACCCTGCGCGAGACCTCCTACACCGGCTCCTCCTACGGCATGATCCCGCAGGCTCCGGCCGGGTTCGACGTCGAACTCGTGTGGGCCTGCTCGTGCGGTTTCCAGCTCTCCCACGAGGAGCCGGCCGAGCTCGCGCACCCGCTGCCTCCCGCCCTGCGCCGTGTCGCGGCGGCCGCCGCCGACCTCGAGTCGATGCAGTGGCAGCTCGACCAGCTCGCGGGGGAACTCGAGTCCGCCGTACTGCAGGCCGCCGACGCGGGCGCAGCCATTGTCGACATCGCCGACGCCGCGCACCTCGAGCCGGGCGAGGTGCAGCAGCTCGCCTCGGGCGGCCACCTCCTCGTGGACGCGAGCTAGCCGGCCTCCTCCGGGCCGCCAGCCGCCCTGCTCCACCCGATCGCCGTACCGAAGGGCAGGACCGCATGAAGGAACCCGACTGGGTCCGGCACGTGATCTGGTGGCACGTGTACCCGCTCGGTTTCGTCGGTGCGGAGAAGACCGCGACCACCGATCCGGCAGCCGCCCATCGCCTGCTGGACCTGGTGCCCTGGCTCGACTACGCGCTGGAGCTCGGCGCGTCCGGGCTGGCGCTCGGGCCCGTGTTCGCCTCGGAGACCCACGGCTACGACACCACCGACTACTTCCGGATCGATCCGCGGCTCGGCACGTCGGAGGACTTCGACACCCTCGTCGCCGAAGCGCACCGCCGCGGTCTGCGGATCCTGCTCGACGGAGTCTTCAACCACACCGGGCGCTCCTTCGCCGCATTCCAGGACGTCCTCGCCGACGGCCCGGGAGCAGCGACCGCCCCATGGTTCCTCCTCGACTGGCCCGACGGTGCCGGGGCCGGCACCGAGCCGGGGTACCGCGACTTCGAGGGCCACCACCACCTCGTGGCGCTGAACCACGACGAACCGGCCGTGGTGGACTTCGTCGCCGGGGTCATGGAGTACTGGCTCGGTCGCGGGGCGGACGGCTGGCGGCTCGATGCCGCCTACGCCGTCCCGGCCCGGTTCTGGGCCGAGGTCACCACGCGCGTCCGGTCGTCCCACCCCGAGGCATGGTTCGTCGGTGAATACATCCACGGCGACTACGGGTCGGAGATCCGGGCCGGCGAGCTCGACTCCGCCACGCAGTACGAGCTGTGGAAAGCCGTCTGGAGCTCGCTCAACGACGCGAACCTCTTCGAACTCGCCGCGGCACTGGAGCGCCACAACGCGCTGCTCGGAAGTTTCGCCCCGCTCACCTTCATCGGGAACCACGACGTCACGCGGATCGCCAGCAAGCTCATCGACCCCGCCCTGCTCCCCCACGCCGTCGTCGTCCTCCTCACGGCCGGCGGCACCCCGTCCATCTACTACGGGGACGAGCAGGGCTACCGCGGGACCAAGGAGGACAGGGCAGGGGGCGACGACGACATCCGGCCGCTCTTCCCACCCTCCCCGGGTGACCTCTCCCCCGTCGGCAGGCCCACCTACGAGGTCCACCAGGAGCTCATCGGCATCCGCCGCCGGCATCCGTGGCTCCACCGTGCGACGACGCAGGTGCTGCAGCTGTCCAACGAACTGCTGGTCTACCGCGTCGCGGCCGACGGCGACGCGCCACTCGTGGTCGCGCTGAACCTCGCGCCGGACACCCGGTCGGCAGAGACCGGCGGCGCCGTCGCCGTCCTCGCCGGACGGGCGACGGTCGAGTCCGGCACGCAGCGGATCCTCCTGCCGCCCCGCGCCTGGGCCGTCCTCGGCTGACCCGGTCCCTCGGGACGGGACGGCCGGTCCGCGGAGGGCGGCCAGGCCTGCCACGAGTGGATAATGGGACGACACATCCGCTGCAGAGGAGGTCGCATGGGTCCGGAGGACGCGCCGAGGGACATCGACACGACCGACTTCACCCCGTGGCCGCGACCGGTCCCGGCGCACGTCCTCAACGGCGTGAAGAAGCTGCTGCTCGTCGCCGCGATCCTCGTGGGCGTCCAGCAACTGCTGCCGTCCACGAGCATCGGATCCTCGCTGAGCAGCACCTTCACGCTGCTCGTGGTGATGTCGTGGCTGGGACCGCTCGCCCGGATCCTGGCGGCACGACCGTGGGCGCGGAAGGCTCCCGAGGAGTAGGTCACCCGAGCCGGCCATCTCCGCCACGACGAGAGAAGCGGGGCTCCTGATGACAGGAGCCCCGCTTCGTGTTCCGGACCGTGGAGCTTAGGGGAATCGAACCCCTGACCTTTTCATTGCGAACGAAACGCTCTACCAACTGAGCTAAAGCCCCGGACACCACTTCCGAACACCAACACTCTACCCAAGAGAAGGGCCGAGGCCCAAAGTCACGCCGGGACGGCCTCCGCTCCGGAGTGTCGGCACGCGGGCGTAGTCTTCTTCCCATGTCCAGCAACCCTCCGGCGGAGGCTCGTGCCCCGCTCCAGAACGACGACGTCAGGCCCTGGCCGGCCCTGTGGTCGCTCGTCATCGGCTTCTTCATGATCCTGGTCGATTCGACGATCGTCTCCGTCGCCACCCCCGCCATCATGGAGGGACTGGGAGCCGGCATCGACAGCGTCATCTGGGTGACGAGCGCCTACCTGCTGGCCTACGCCGTCCCGCTGCTCGTGACCGGCAGGCTCGGCGACCGGTTCGGGCCGAAACGCATCTACCTCGTGGGCCTCGTGGTCTTCACCCTCTCGAGTGCCTGGTGCGGTTTCTCCGGCACGGTCGAGGCCCTCATCATCGCGCGCGTCCTGCAGGGCCTCGGCGCCGCCCTGATGACCCCGCAGACCATGTCCGTGATCACGCGGATCTTCCCGCCGGAGCGCCGCGGTGCCGCCATGGGGCTCTGGGGATCCGTCGCCGGCATCGCCACGCTCGTCGGGCCCGTGCTGGGCGGCGTGCTCGTCGACTCCGCCGGCTGGGAGTGGATCTTCTTCATCAACGTCCCGGTGGGCGTCGTCGGCTTCATCCTCGCCGCCCGCCTCGTCCCGGTCCTGCCGACGACGTCCCACCGGTTCGACATGCTCGGGGTGTTCCTCAGCGCGGCCGGCCTGTTCTGCCTGGTCTTCGGGATCCAGGAGGGCGAGACCTACGACTGGGGCACCATCGCCGGCCCTCTCTCCGTCTGGTCCCTCATCATCACGGGCCTCGTGCTGCTCGTCGCCTTCGTGGCCTGGCAGCGCTTCAACCGCGGCGAACCCCTGGTCCCCCTCAAGCTGTTCCGCGACCGCAACTTCTCCCTCGCGAACACCTCCATCACGGCCATGGGCTTCTCGATCACCACCATGACGCTGCCCCTCATGCTCTACGCCCAGACGGTCCGCGGCCTCTCGCCCACGCAGGCGGCCCTGCTGCTGACCCCGATGGCCGTCATCTCCGGCGTCCTCGCCCCGTTCGTCGGCAAGTACGTGCAGCGCAGCAACCCGAAGTACATCGCCATCGCGGGCTTCGCCGGGATGTCCGCCGCGCTGTTCTGGCTGGGCTCCATCCTCACGGTGGACGTCCCGCTCTGGCAGCTGCTGCTGCCCATCTCGCTGCTCGGCCTCTCCAGTGCCGGCATCTGGGCGCCGGTGTCGCTGACGGCCACGCGCAATCTCGCTCCGTCGCTCGCGGGCGCCGGCTCCGGGGTCTACAACACCACGCGGCAGATGGGCGCCGTCCTCGGCAGCGCCGCGATCGCGGCCGTCATGCAGTCGCACCTCCTGGCCAACCTCGGTGGAGGCGGTATCAGCACCACTCCGGGGACGGCCCTCCCCGACGAGGCCAAGGCCGGCTATGCGCTGTCCATGGGGCAGTCGCTCTACCTGCCGGCGATCGTCATCATCCTCGGCTTCGCGGCGGCCCTGTTCTTCGCGAGACCGCAGCAGAACCGGGTGTGGGAGGGCGATGCCGGGGCCGCGGGTGGGAGCCCGTCCGCGGCGGACCGGCCTCGGGAAGCGACACCGGCCGACTCCTGAGCTGTTGCCTCGGGGAACTACCGGTAGTCTTCTGCCATGGCTGATGAGACGCAGGACACAGCGAAGGACACGGAGACCGCCGCGGCGAAGGAGGTGTCGGACGACTTCGCCGTCCGGGAGCACACCTCGCCGTCGGGTCTGAAGTACACGACGACGACGGGACGCCTCGTACTGCGGCGCGAGGAGACGAAGGACGGCAAGGCGGACGGCTTCAAGCCGAAGGCCGAGATCTTCCTCGTCGCGTACACGAAGCAGGACGCCGAACCGGACCGGCCCGTGACCTTCGCCTTCAACGGCGGACCGGGCTCGGCCTCCGTCTGGCTGCACCTGGGCCTGCTGGGTCCGCGTCTCGTGGAATCCGGTGACGTCGGGACCATGACGCCCGCCCCCTTCGGACTCGTCGACAACCCCGACAGCCTGCTCGAATCCAGCGACCTCGTGATGATCGACCCGGTCAACACCGGATTCTCCCGGGTGGTGGCGGGCGAGAAGGCCGACGAGTTCCACGCCTTCGTGCAGGACCGCGACCTCGTCGCGGAGGTCATCCGGCTGTGGACCACCCGCAACAACCGCTGGCTCTCCCCCAAGTACCTCGTCGGCGAGTCGTACGGCACCCTCCGCGCCGTCGCGGTGGCCGGACGGCTCTTCGACGCCTACGGCATGGCGGTCAACGGGCTCGGTCTCATCTCCACGGTGCTCAACATGTCCACGCTGCGGTTCTTCCCCGGCAGCGACCTGCCGTACGCCCTGCACCTGCCGACCTACGCCGCCATCGCGCACTACCACGGCCGGCACGGCGACCGGGAACTCGCCGACGTGGTCCGTGAGGCCGAGGAGTACGCGGCCAGGGACTTCGGCTACGCCCTGACGCAGGGCAGCCGGTTGACCCCGGAGGAACTCGACGAGGTGGTGCACCGGCTCCACACCATCACCACCCTCGACGAGGGCTTCATCCGCCGCACGAACCTCCGCTGGGCCTACCACGAGTTCGCCGCCGAGATCCTCCGCTCCGAGGGCCTCGCCGTCGGCCGCATCGACGGTCGCTTCGCCGCGAAGCCCGCGAACCTGCAGTCGTCGGACTCGTTCGACGACCCGAGCATCCGGGCCATCACGGGGCCGTACTCCGCAGCCATGAACCACTACGTCCGCGCCGAGCTCGGCTACGAGAACGACCTTCCCTACGAGATCCTGACGGCCCGTGTACAGCCCTGGAGCTACCGGACGTTCGAGGGCGCCCCCGTGGACGTCTCGGGTGTCCTCGAACGCCTCCTCGTCCACAACCCCGCCCTGCGCGTCCACGTGGACTACGGCTACCACGACGGCGCGACGCCCCACTTCGCAGCCGAATACGTGTGGGCGCACATGAACCTCGACGACGCCACCCGTGCCCGGTTCACCCACCACTACCACGAGGCCGGTCACATGATGTACCTCAACCCGGTAGCACGCGACACGCAACTGCGCGCCCTCCGGGCCTTCGTCACGCAGGAGCGGACCGGCCGGGAATAGTAAGTAGGATGATGAAGACGGTCGCGGCGACAGCCGCGACGGCCCCTACCTTAAGGACTCGACCATGCTGAAAAGGATCCTCTGGGCCCTGGTGCCCATCATCGCCTCACGCGTGCTGAACAACCGCCGCGGCGGGCAGCCCCGGGCCAACAAGACGCGGTACAACGGCAAGTACGGCAGGTAGCAGCGCGCCGCGGGCGGGAGGACCGACGATCGCACTCCGTGACGAGGCCGGCTTCGCCGACATCCGTTCGTACGCCGCCATCGGTGACGGGCGGACGGTGGCGCTGGTCGCCCTCGACGGCTCGATCGACTGGTACCCCACGCCCGACATCGACTCCACGCCGACGTTCGCCCGCCTGCTGGACGCCGACGAGGGTTTCATCTCCCTCGCCCCCACGGCGGAGTTCTCGGTGGAGCGCCGCTACGCGGACGGCTCCAACGTCCTCGAGACCACCTACACCACGGCCACGGGCACTGTCCGCGTCACCGATTCCCTGAACACCGGGGTCGCAGGCAGGTTGCCCTGGGGCGAGCTCGCCCGCCGCATCGACGGGCTGGACGGATCCGTGGACATGGCGTGGTCCGTCGCGCCGGGCACCTGTTTCGGCACGGCGTCGCCCTGGCTCGACGAAGGACCGGAGCACCCGGTGCTGCGCATCGACGCGGTCGGGCTCGGAGTCCTCGGGATCGACCACGGACTGAAGACCCCCCAGGGCCGATCCGTCGAGGGAGCCTTCACCACCTCCGCGGGATCCTGCCATCTCGTGGCCGTCGTCTCGACGCACGGGGAGCCGCTGCCGCTCCCGGACCCCCAGAGCATCGACGACGGCGTGGACCGGACCATCCGCAACTGGCAGACGTGGTCCGACAACTTCGGGTACGACGGCGACTACCGGCACGCCGTGCTGCGCAGCGCCCTGGCCCTGAAGCTGCTGCTGCACAGTCCGTCCGGAGCCATCGCCGCTGCGGCAACGACGTCGCTCCCCGAGAGTGCGTCCGGCGGCAAGAACTGGGACTACCGCTACGCTTGGGTCCGGGACACCGCCTATACGCTGCACGCACTCACCCGCGCGGGTCTTCGCGAGGAGGTCCACGGAGCCGTGTCCTGGATGCTCAAGAACCTGCGGTCCCAGGGATCCGACCTCGAGGTGTTCACGCGCCTGAACGGCGACACCCCCGACGGCACGCGACGCCCCGACCTCACCGGCTGGCGCGGCAACGGCCCGGTGGTCGACGGCAACCCGGCGGCAGGGCAACTGCAGCTGGGCGTCTTCGGCGACGTGTTCGACATCGTCTGGCAGTACGTCCAGGCGGGCCACGTCCTCGATCCTGCGACCATGCGACAGCTCGCCGACCTCGCCGACCTGACCTGCGATGTCTGGCAGCGACGCGACGCCGGGATGTGGGAACTGCCGGAGGAACGCCACTACGTCACCTCGAAGCTCGGCTGCTGGAACGCGCTGCGGTGCGCCGTGCTGCTCGCCGAACGAGGCCAGCTCCAGGGCCCCGTGGAGCGGTGGACCGCCGAGCGCGACCGCATCCGCGACTGGGTCCACGAGCACGGCTGGTCCGAGGAGCGGCAGAGCTACATCTGGTATCCCGGATCCACGGAGCTTGACGCCTCGATCCTCCTGCACGCCATGAGCGGCTTCGACACGGGCCCGCGGATGTCGGCCACCATCGACGCCCTGCGCGAGGAACTCGGCGCAGGACCACTGCTCTACCGCTACAGCGGGATGCAGGAGGAGGAGTCGACCTTCGTGGCGTGCGCCTACTGGCTGGTGTCGGCGCTCGTCGCCGTGGGCCGCCGCGACGAGGCCGTGGACCTGATGGAGGAGCTCCTGCCGCTGGGGAACGACGTGGGCCTCATGTCCGAGATGATCGACCCTGCCGACAACTCCTTCATGGGGAATCTCCCGCAGGGGCTCAGCCATCTGGCCCTGATCGTCGCCGCCCTGTCCATCTCCGGCAAGTCCTGAGCCGTCAGGACGTGACGAAGTAGACCCAGACGCCGATCACCCAGGTGGTGCCGGCGAGGCAGGCGAGCGCCAGCTCCGCGAGGATGCCCAGCCCGGTCGCCTTCAGGGCGTGGAGGCTCGAGGCCAGTGCCGCACGTGCAGTGCGCTGGCGGGCGAACTCACTGGCGAACAGGCCGAGGGCGAAACCGACGAACAGGCCGACCACGGGGATCACGAACATGCCGGCGATCCCTGCCAGCACCCCGAGGGTCACCGACCGGCCCGGTATCTGCCGCTGCCTGAGGGTCCGGCCCGTGAGCACCACACCGGCACCGAGACCGGCACCGGCCAGGACCGTGCCGATCGCGAAGACCACCCAGCCCTCGGTACTGGCCACGGTCAGCGCCCACATGAGCAGTGACACGATGACCAGGATGCTGCCCGGCAGGACCGGGACCACCACTCCCGCGATACCGACGGCGATGAGCGCACCGCAGACCACCGTCATGAACACCTGTAGATCCATGGCCCCAGTCTTGCATCGACAGGCGTGACCGGGGCCACGGACGGGCCCTGTGGCCCCGGTCATGGAATACTGGAGGGAATACTAAGCCGCCTTAGCGAGCCTGCGGGCCCTGAGATCAGGAGGATCAATGAGCACACCGGCAACAGGAAACAACGAGGGCGACCGCTCCCGGCACGGCGACGACTCCGCCAACCCCACGGAACTGCTGGACACAGGACGGTCCGGCGCGGGAGCGAGCAGCGCCGGCGGCGCAGCGGGTGCGGGCCGCACGGGAACGGACGACGGCGGGAGCGACTACGTGCCCGGCGCATACTCGGCCGACGACGACTCCAGCGGCGAGTACGTCCCCGGCATGTACTCGGACGCCCCGGACAGCACCCCGACCCGCGAGCACACCCAGGCGCCCATCTCCGCGTCGAGGGCTGTCCCGCACGACGAGGACACGAAGATGCACACGCAGGTCGCCCCGGTGGTGGCGGCCCGGCAGGAGACCGACGCGCGCAGCGGTGATCGGAGCCGTGAGCGGCCCGCCCCGCGGAGCGCCGTTCCGGGATCGCGTGTTCCGGGCCTGGAGGAGCGCAAGCTGCTCCACCAGCGCGAGAAGGAGCTCTTCGGCGGCATGAAGTTCGGCTCGGCCTTCTTCGGCTGGCTCACCGCCACCGGCATGTTCGTGCTGCTCTCGGCCCTCGTCGGCGCCCTTGCCGCGGTCTTCGGCGTCGGTTCGAACCTCTCTACCGCGGACCTGACGAGCGGTTCGGGCGAGGCACAGACCACGGGCATCACGGCCGCCGTCGTGCTGGGCGTCGTCCTGCTGCTCTCCTACTTCGCCGGTGGCTACGTGGCCGGCCGCATGGCCCGGTTCAGCGGGGTCAAGCAGGGGGTCGCGGTCTGGCTGTGGGCCGTCATCGTCGCGGTCGTACTCGCCGTCATCGGGTTCATCATCGGCAACCAGGCCAACGTCACCGAACGGTTCCAAGGCCTCGGCGTCCCATCCGCCGCCGATCTCACCGGCCCCGGACTCATCAGCCTGCTCGTGGTGGCCGCCGTCGCGCTCGTCGGGGCGATCCTGGGTGGCCTCGCCGGCATGCGGTACCACCGGAAGATCGACCGCGCGGACTTCGACGCCCTGGAGACCACGGAGTAGATACGGCACAGGCACCGGAGGTGCCGGCGACCGGACGGTCGGCAGACAGGACGACGACAGCCCCGGACTCGAACGAGTCCGGGGCTGTCGTCGTCCTGCGGGAAGCCTCAGGGCGAGGGCATCCCACCGTTGACGTTGAGGGTCTCACCGAGCACGTAGCTCGCCTCGGACGAGGCCAGGAAGACGTAGGCGGGAGCGAGTTCGGTCGGCTGTCCGGCGCGGCCGAGCGGGGTGTCCTTCCCGAATTCGGGCAGCGCCTCCGCGGGCTGTCCGCCCGAGGGCTGCAGCGGCGTCCAGATGGGACCGGGTGCCACGGCGTTGACGCGGATGCCCTTGGGCGCGAGCTGCTGCGCGAGTCCCTTGGTGAAGTTATTGATCGCGGCCTTGGTGCTCGCGTAGTCGACGAGTGTCGGTGACGGCTCGTAGGCCTGGATGGACGTGCTGTTGATGATCGCCGACCCGGGCTGGAGGTGCTTGAGCGCCTCCCTGGTCACACGGAAGAACGAGTAGATGTTCGTCTTGTACGTGTGGTCCAGCTGCTCGTCGCTCAGCTCCTCGAGGGAGTCGACCGCCACCTGCTTGCCGGCGTTGTTGACGAGGATGTCCAGTCCACCGAGCCCGTCCACCGCCTGCTGCACCAGGGCGGTGCAGTACTCGGGGTCCTTCAGGTCACCCGGGATGCAGACGGCCGTGCGGCCCTCCGCCTCGATGATGCCCTTGACGACCTGCGCGTCCTCTTCCTCCTCGGGAAGGTAGGACAGGGCGACGTCGGCGCCCTCACGCGCGTACGCGATGGCAACCGCCGCGCCGATCCCGGAGTCGGACCCCGTGATGAGGGCCTTCCGGCCCTGCAGCCGGCCCGTCCCGCGGTAGGAGGTCTCCCCCCGGTCCGCCTTGATCTCCAGATCGGATTCGAGCCCCGGCTCGGCCGTCTGCTTGGCCTGCGGGGTGATGCTCTCGAAACGGGTGACGGGGTTCTGGAAGGTGTACTGGTCGGTCGATCCTGTGGTGCTCTCGGAGGTCATAGGTGTTCTCCCTGTACAGAATGCGTGTGCCGCGCCATGTCGACGCCTGGCTGGATGACAGCTCGCCCTGAAGCTAAGCCTACTTATCACCCTAGGCGCGGGGGAAAGCCCGGACAAGCCCGCCGGACGCCACGCGGATCGCTGGCATGACGTGCCACCGGCGGCTACGACAGTGCGCGGTGCCGTCGCACGGGAGAAGGGTCAGAAGACGACCGAGAAGAAGCCGGCGCCGATGCCGAGCACGAGGGCGGCGACGACCAGCCAGACGATCGGGGTGCGGAGCCTGCGCATGTGATCCATAGTGCGTCCAGTCTAGTGGGCGCGCCATGGAGCGACCGGCGGTCGTAGAGTCGGTGCCATGGAGTTGTTGCTGATCCGTCATGGCCAGACACCGAACAATGTGGCCGGATCCCTGGATACGGCTTTCCCGGGTGCCGGACTGACCGCGCTCGGCGAGCACCAGGCCCGCGCCGTGCCTGCCGCCCTTGCGGGCGTCGCCCTCTCGGGCATCTACGCCTCGCCGCTCGTCCGGACGCAGCAGACCGCCGAACCGCTGGCCTCGACGCTCGATCTCGACACCGGTGTGGTCCCCGGGCTGGAGGAGATCAGTGCCGGCAGCCTGGAGATGCTGAGTGATCCCGTCTCCGCGGAGGCGTATGCGACGTGCCTGCTCGGATGGATGGAGGGCGATCTCGACCGACGCATGCCCGGCGGCACGACCGGGCATGCGTTCATCGAGCGGTACGACCGCGCCATCCGGCGGATCGTGCAGGACAGCACCCCGGAGCAGTCGGTCGCCGTCTTCTCGCACGGGGCCGCGATCAGGGTCTACACCGCCGTCGCCACCGGCCTGAGCCCCGCCCGCGCGCGGACCCTGACCATCGACAACACGGGTATGAGCGTCCTGAGCGGCGGACCGGGTCGGTGGCACCTCGCCTCGTGGCACCCGGAGCCCCTGGGAGGGCCGGCACTCGAAGGGTTCGCCGGGAACGACGTCACGGGTCAGTCCACCTGAGGTCCCGCGGTCGGGCCGCGGGACCCGGATCGGCCCCGCCCGGGCACCGCACCGTCGGCAGCGACGAGCCTCCTGTCCGACGGTGCCTCAGCGGTTCTTCTGCACCCGCCGGACCGAGCCCGTGGTGCTGAAGAGGAAGATCAGCACGGACGCCAGCAGAACCAGGAGCGCAGGTGTCCAGGATCCCGTGGTGTCGTGCACGAAGCCCAGCAGCGGAGGCGACGCTGCCGCCAGGCAGTAGCCCGATCCCTGCACGATCGCCGACATTCGACCGGCAGATGCCTGGTCGCGGGCCAGCCGAATGATGGCGATGAAGATCACCGTGATGCCCCCGCCCTGGGCGATGCCGCCACAGATGGACCAGAACCACCACAGCTGCGGCGCCAGGAGCAGTCCGGCCGGGACGGACGTCCACAGCACTCCGACGGTGACGGCCACCGCCGTCGTACTCAGGAACCGGGCGGCGAACGGCACTCCGAGGCCGCCCACGATGGCGAGGATCTGGAAGATCGACGATCCGGCACCGGCTTCGGAGACGGACATGCCGAGTTCGTCATGCAGGTAGCTCGGCAGCCAGGCCGTCAGTCCGTAGTAGGAGAAGGCCTGCATGGCGAAGCCTGCCGTCAACCCGGCAGTGATCCACCCGGAGCCACGTACGGGCGGCAGCGTCGTGTCGCCGCCGTCCTCGGCCGAGACCGAGAAGGCGGTCCTCGGCCCCACCGCCAGGGCCCAGACCGCCACCGCCGCGACGGCGAGGACCGCGACCGCGGCGAGCGCGACCCGCCATCCGGCCAGCCCGGCGAGCGGCGCTGTCACCACCGAGGTGAGGAAGGATCCGATGTTCAACGCGGCGGTGTAGATCCCCATCGCCGTCCCCTGCCGGGACGGCGGGAAGTCCCGCCGGACGATCAGCGGGACCGCGATGTTGCCCACCGTGATCGCAAGGCCGATCACCACGGTGCCGCACACCACCAGCACGGGGCCGCCGGCGGAACGCACCAGGACGCCCGCCAGCACGCCGAGGATGGTCAGCGTCACCGCGAACTCGGCACCCCATCTCCTGGCGGCCAGGGACGCGAGTGGTGCCGCGAGGGAGAAGCACAGGACCGGGATGCTGGTGAGCAGCCCCAGCAGGGCGGGCGAGAAGCCCAGATCCGCCTGGATCCGATCCACCACTGGAGCGACCGCCACGATGGGGCCCCGCAGGTTGAGTGCCACCAGGCCGATGCAGGCGAGCAGGATGTAGCTTCTGGGAATCCCGGCGGGGAACCGGCCCCTCATGGGGCAGGACGCGGGGCCGGCGACTGTTTCATTCCTCCCATTGCTACCACGCCCGGAGCGCCGGCGCCTCGAGCGGCTTCCGCTACACGCGGCCCGGCGACCGGGCACGGGCCAGGCGCTTCAGGCCGTCCGCGGGCCGCACGGGGTCCGGCCACCGCGGCTGCAGGTCGTCACCCAGGGTGACCTTCCGCAGGCGGCGACCGAACATCGGCACCACCCACTCCCCCAGCCAGGCGGTCTCACGGCGCAGTCCGGCCACGAGCCCCGCGTACTCCTTCCGGTCGGGGAGGCGCGGGGTCAGCGAATGGTCGATGCCGAGGGACCGCAGGACATGGGCGGCGAGGTTCCGGTGGCCGGCCGGCGACATGTGCAGGCGGTCCGCGTCCCACAGGCCCGGGTCCGAGTACTCCTCGAAGCACCAGTAGTCCACCAGCACGGCGTCGTAGGTGCGCGCGATGCGCCGCACGTGGTCGTTGTACAGCCAGTTGCGCCGCTTCATCGGCTCGAAGACGGGGCTCAGCGGGATGTCGAACCCGGTGAAGAGGAGCGGGCGTGCCCCGGCTCCGGCGATGCGCGCCACCATCGACTCGTACGACCGCATGAGGGCAGCCATGTCGATGCGGAGTTCGAGGATGTCGTTGCCACCGGCGTAGAGACTGACGAGCGTGGGCTTGAGCGCGAGGGCCCGGTCCACCTGCTCGTCGCGGACGTGGTGCAGGCGCTTGCTCCGGATCGCGAGGTTCGCGTACTCCCACTCCGGGTCCTGGCGTCCCAGCTGCTTGGCGACGCGGTCGGCCCACCCCCGGACACCGTTGGGGAAGGTCGTGTTCCAGTCGCCCACGCCCTCCGTGAAGGAATCACCGATCGCCACGAACCGTCCCGCCATTCGAGGGAGCCTAGCGGTGCCGGGCGACCCGGGAGCGACGACGGGGCGAACGTCCGGTGAAACCCCCACGCGGCAGGCCGGAAATAATCCACGGGCGATCGTGGCTGAGAGGAGCATGGAGCATCGCATCGCAGTCACAGGCTCGACCGGCACCGTGGGCGGCGGCGTCGCCCGGATGCTCGCCGCCGAACAGGTGCCGCTCGTCCTGCCCGTCCGGTCCCCGGACCGGGCACAGCACCTGCCCGAGTCCACCGTCCGACGAACGACCTATGCGGACTTCGACGGGTCGGTCGAGGCCCTCGCCGGGGTCGATGTCCTCTTCATGGTGTCCGCCGCCGAGGAACCGGACCGGGTGGGGACCCACCGCACCTTCGTCGATGCGGCGAAGGAGGCGGGGGTGCAGCACCTCGTCTACACCTCGTTCCTCGGTGCCGCCCCGGATGCCGTGTTCCTCCTCGGACGCGACCACTGGTACACGGAGGAGCACATCCGCAGTTCGGGCATGTCCTGGACCTTCCTCCGCGACAGCCTCTACCTCGATTTCGTCCCCTCCCTCGCGGAGGACGGCGTCATCCGCGGTCCGGCCGGCGACGGCCTGCTCGCCGCCGTCGCGCAGGCCGACGTCGCACGCTCCGCCGCCGCGGTCCTGCGTGCGCCCGGCGACCACGCGGGGAGGACGTACCACCTGACGGGGCCCGAGGCCTTCACCCTGGCGGACGCCGCGGCGACCATCACGGAGTGCACGCCCGCGACCGTCCGCTTCGAGGACCAGACCCACGACGAGGCGATGGCGTCCCGCGCCCACCACGGGGCACCACGGTGGCAGGTCGAAGCCTGGGTCAGCACGTACACCGCGATCGCCCGCGGCGAGCTGGCGGAGGTCTCGCCCGACGTCGAGCGCCTCACCGGGCGCCGCCCCCTCGGCCTGCGCGAGCTCCTCGCGGCGAGGGGCTAGGGCCGTGCGCCGGGATATCGTGCCCGACCCGCAGGCCGGCCGTGCCTTCTACCGGTTCCTGACCTCGGTGGTGGTCCCACGCCCCATCGCGTGGGTCTCCTCGACCTCGGTGGACGGCGTGGACAACCTCGCCCCGCATTCGTTCTTCACCATCGCCTCGGTGAACCCGCCGATCGTCCAGTTCACGTCCGTGGGCCGCAAGGACTCCGTGCGCAACATCGAGGCCACGGGTGAGTTCGTGGTCAGCCTCGCCCCCGAGCACCTCTTCGAGGCCGTCAACGCGACCGGCACGGACTTCCCGCCCGACGTCAGCGAATTCGATGCCACCGGGCTCACCCGCGAGCCCAGTGCGAGGGTCGCACCGCCCCGCGTCCTCGAATCCCCCGCCGCCCTCGAGTGCCGGCTTCACCTTCTCCAGGACATGGGGGACTGCACGCTCGTCTTCGGCGAAGTGGTGCACGCGGTGGTCTCCGAGGACGTCCTCGACGGCACCCTTCCCGCGATCGATGCGCTGCGCCCGCTCTCGCGTCTCGGCAGGGACGAGTGGGGCACGGCCGGCAGGATCCGCTCGATCCCACGGATCCCCGTCGCGGATTGGCCCGGGCACTATGACGCCGGCACCGCAACTCCGTGACCTGGATCGACCCCATCTGCAGGCGCCGCCCAGGGTGCTGACATACAGTGGGGACATCTGCGGGTTTAGCACCCCACTCCCGGGCTGGGAAGCCATCCGTCAGCCCCAGGGACCCACATGAGCGTTACCGCCGCCCCGCGCACCGTCCGCATCTCCAGGCCGAACGACGTCGTCGCCTCCTACTCCGTCCTGCTCAAGCAGGTCCGCAAGGAAGGCCTCCTGAACCGCCGACGGCGTTTCTACGTTTCGGTGTTCGCCGTCCTCGCCCTCGCCATGGGCGCGGCCTGGACGGGGTTCGCGCTCCTGGGCGATACCTGGTTCCAGCTCCTCGTGGCAGCCGTGCTCGGAGTCGTCCTCACGCAGGTCGCGTTCCTGGCGCACGAAGCCTCGCACCGCCAGATCTTCAAGACCCGCGGCGCGAACGACTGGTCCGGCCGCATCCTGGCCGCCGGGGTCGTCGGCATCAGCTACGCGTGGTGGATGGACAAGCACACCCGCCACCACAACGATCCGAACACCCGCGGCAAGGACCCGGACATCGAGGTGGACACCATCTCGTTCCTCGAGGAGGACGCCGCCAAGGCCCGTGGCATCCAGGCCTGGATCACGCGCCGCCAGGGCTACCTGTTCTTCCCGCTGCTCACCATGGAGGGCATCAACCTCCACGCCCGCTCGATCAGCACCCTGTTCGCCCGCCGTGCCATCAAGGGCCGCTGGGTCGAGCTCGCACTCCTCGGCGCCCGCTTCGGGGCGTACCTGGGCGTCCTGTTCTGGTTCCTGCCGGTCGGCATGGCCTTCGCATTCCTCGGCGTCCAGCTCGCCGTGTTCGGCATCTACATGGGGGCGAGCTTCGCCCCCAACCACAAGGGCATGCCCGTGGTACCGAAGGACAGCAAGCTGGACTTCTTCCAGAAGCAGGTCCTCACCTCACGCAACATCCGCGGTGGCTCCTTCGTCAACAACGCCTTCGGCGGCCTCAACTTCCAGATCGAGCACCACCTCTTCCCGGACATGCCGCGCCCGCACCTGCGCCGCGCGGCCGTGATCGTGAAGGAGCATTGCGAGCGGCTGCGCGTGCCGTACACCGAGGTCGGCGTGGCCGCGTCCTACGGGGCCGTCGTGTCCTACCTGAACCGCGTGGGACTCGCCGCCCGGGACCCGTTCGACTGCCCCATGGTCAACCGCTTCCGCAGGCCCTAGCGTCCGGCCGCCTGCGTCACAGCGCGGCGGCCGGAGTACGCAGGACATGCGTCAGGACCGGGCGCGTGGCCCGCAGGCCGAGCGCCACCAGTCCGACACCGCCCGCGAGGCAGGCGATGATCACGGCGACGGACAGCGGCGCGAAGATCAGCGCGAACCCGGCGAGCGGGAGCACGACGACGACCGCCGTCAGTGCGCTGCCCACCGATACGACCATCAGCGGGAACAGGACCGCCCGCGTGCGGGCGGCGTCCATCGTCGGAACCGGCATGCCGAGCCGGTCCAGGCTCACGTAGAGGTCCCGCCGGTCGAGCAGCAGTGACGACTGGTTGACGCCCACGGAGCACGCCACCATGAGGAACGACGCGACGATGGTGATGAGCACGCCCGTGCGCACGTCGTCCCCCAGGAAGCGTTCGCTGCCCTCGAGGGGGCCGGCCGAGTTCATCAGGGCCGCTCCCGCTCCTCCGACGACGGCCACGAAGCACGTCATGGCGACGCCGCTGACCTGCCGCCAGGCCCCCTTCGGGGAGTCGAGGATCTGGCGGGCGGCGAGGAGCCGTTCAGGAGTCCGCGCCGAGCGCACCTGACGGCGGGCCAGGACCCCGATGATCCATGGGCCCACCAGGTCGAGGACACCGAGCGCCCCGGCGAACCCCAGCCCCAGGACCACCACCACGGTGGCGAAGTCCTCGACTCCACCGAGAGTGCCGAGAACCGTCACCACGACGGCGATCACGGACACGCCGATGACGGCGCGCAGCCAGTGGATCCGCGGTGCGTGTCCCCGGGTGCGCACGCCGAGCGGGGAGACCACGATCGTCCGCAGGCCCAGCATCGCGCTCACCGCCGCCAGCAGCACCACGCCCAGGGCCACCAGCGCGATGGGACCGGGTCCCATCCACACCGATCCCCCCAGGGCCCGGCCCCGGAAGGGGATCAGCTGGACCATGGGGATCAGCAGCAGGTGGCCGATGATCCCGGCGAGGGCGCCGACGGCGGCCAGCAGGGCCGATTCCGCGACGGTCATGACGGCGACGGTCGAGGCGGGGGCGCCGAGGAGGCGCAGGGTCGCGAGCCGCTCGTCCCGGCGGCGGGCGGAGAGCCGTGCGGCCGATCCGCCGAGGGACACGAGCGGGACCACGAGGAGCGCCGTGGCGATCGCGGCGAGCGCCAGGTAGAGCTGGCCGGTCTCGTCCTGCCACTGGAAGAAGGAGAGTCCGCCGGCGACGACGGTCAGCAGGAGCGCGGTCACGAGCCCGAAGGCCGTCACCGGGAGGGCTGCGGCAGAGAGCCCGCCCGCAGAGGGTCGCGCGAGCAGCCAGGCGAGGCGGAGCGGCACCTTGAGGGGGATGTGCAGCGTGGTCGGCGCCACGGCGGACGGGACGGCGGGAGCGCCGGTGGCGCTCATGCTGCCGACTCCGCTTGCAGCGAGTCGCTGACGATGCGCCCGTCACGCAGCCGGACGGTGCGCGCGCACCGGCGGGCGATGCCGTCGTCGTGCGTGACGACGACGAGCGTCTTCCCCATGCCGGTGGTGGACTGGAGGAGCAGGTCCATGACGTCGGCCGACGTGCCGGAGTCGAGCGCCCCGGTGGGCTCGTCGGCGAAGATCACGCTCGCTCCGGACACCTGTGCCCGGGCGATGGCGACACGCTGGGCCTGGCCGCCGGACAGTTGGCCGACGCGGCGGTCCTCCAGTCCCGCCAGGCCGAGTGCGGCGAGCCACCCCGCCGCCGAGTGCTCGGCACTCGAGCGGTCGACGCCGAGCAGCATCAGCGCGACGGCCACGTTCTCGAGTGCCGTGAGTTCGGGGATCAGCAGGCCCTGCTGGAACACGAAGCCGAAGGTGGAGCGGCGCAGCGCGGACCGGTCCCGGTCGGAGAGCCGCGCGACGTCGGTGGTGCCGCCGTCGTCGTGCCGGAGCAGTACCTGCCCGGTGTCCGGGGTGATGATGCCGGCGAGGCAGTGCAGGAGTGTCGTCTTCCCACCGCCGGAGGGACCCATGACGGCGACGGACTCACCGGCCCGGATGTCGAGGCTGAGGTCGGAGAGAGCGCGCGTCGCGTGGTAGGCCTTCGTCAGGCCGCGTGCGCTGAGCACGGCGGCCCGGGCGGCCGGCTTCGAGCTGACGGGATACGGGGTGGCCGCATCCAGCGCGGCGGATCTCATGGTGGGTGTCGTGATGGGTGAGGTGGACAGGGGTCTGCCGGGACGTGGGAAGGTCATGTCTCCATGCTTCCGCTGCCGGCCCGCCCGCGCGTCGGGCTGGAGGCTGACCGGCTTCCGGCCTCCTCATACCGTGGCGGGAGGCGGGTCTACGCCCGGGACGCCGATCCGGGATCCGCCAGGAGCACCCTGAAGACCTCACCGAGCGGGCCTGTGAGATCGTCGGAGGTAGCCGATGCCGCGGGCTGCACACCGGTGGAGGTGCGGAGCATCACCAACCCGAGCATCGTGGCCATGGCGATCTGCGCCCGCACCAGCAGGTGCTCGGTACCGGGATCCCCTGTGCTCCATCCCGCCGCCCCGGCGAGCCTCCGGGTGAAGGACTCCAGGGTCCGTCGGCGGATGCGGTCCGCGTTCTCGTCCCCGGACGAGCGCAGCAGGAGGAGGAGTTGCAGGGGATCGTCGGCGTTCGGCGATTCCACCACGTGGGTGATCAGCCGGCCGATCACGTCGTCGATGCCCACCGCGGGAGCCCTGTTCGCTGTGTCGAGCTCGTCGACGGTCCGGTTCATGCACGCCTCGAAGAGCCCCTCCTTCGACCCGAAATACCGGTTGATGAGCGCGACGTTGACCCCGACGTCGGACGCGATCTGCCGCACGGTCGTCGCGCGGTAGCCATCCGTGGCGAAGCGCCTGCGGGCTGCCCGCACGAGCGCGCGGCGCGTGACGGTGGCGTCCCGTCCCGACCGCACCTCGTCGGCCTGCTGTTCCCCTGTTCCAGGCGATTCCGAGGGCGCCTGCATCCCGTTGGCCATGATGTACCTCCGCACCCACTGTAGACCGCGGACACCGCATGTAAACGATTGTTGATTTCCAGGGACCAGCGATTATGCTGAGAAGTAATCACGCGTTTACTTCTCCGAGGAGCTCCATGTCCACCGTCACCCAGCGCCCCACCACGGGACCGGCCCCGAAGGATTCCGCCGGGCGCCCCCGCGGCACGGCGATCATCGCCTACCTGTCCCTCGGCGGACTGTCGTTCGCCGTCCTGCAGTCACTGGTCGCTCCGGCGCTCGGAACGATCGGACAGGACCTGGGCGTCTCCACCGCTTCGGCGAGCTGGGTACTGACGGCATACCTGCTGTCCGCCGCGGTGCTGACCCCGATCCTCGGTCGCCTGGGCGACATGGTCGGCAAGCGCAAGGTCCTCATCGTCGTCCTCGCACTGCTCCTGGTCGGCGCGGTCCTCGCCGCCCTCGCGACCAACCTGACGGTGCTGATCATCGCGCGCATCCTGCAGGGAGCCGCCGGCGCCGTCATGCCGCTCTCGATCGGCATCGTCCGCGACGAGCTGCCGAAGGAACGCGTGAGCGTGACGATCGGCCTCCTGTCGGCCATCTTCGGCATCGGCGCCGGCGTCGGGATCGTCGCTGCCGGCCCGATCGTCGAGTCGCTGTCCTGGCACTGGCTCTTCTGGATCCCCGCCGGCCTCGTGCTGATCGCGTTGCTCGGTGCCATCTTCGGCATGCCCGAATCACCCGTCCGCACACCCGGCCGCCTCGACACCCTCGGAGCGGGGATCCTGTCCCTCGGCCTCGTGGCGCTCCTGCTGGCCATCAGCGAGGGGCAGACGTGGGGGTGGGCCGACGGCAGGACGATCGGCCTGCTCGGCGGAGGAACCGTGCTGCTCGTCGTCTTCGTGCTCGTGGAACTGCGTGTCGCGGAGCCGCTGATCGACCTGCGGCTCTTCCGCCACCGCGGCGTGTGGACCGCACACGTCGTCGCCCTGGCCTTCGGCTTCGCGATGTTCGGGACCTTCATCCTCGTCCCGACGCTCCTGCAGCTGCCGACGGTCCTCGGCTACGGCTTCGGGAAGTCGGTGAGCGAGGCCGGCGTGTACCTGCTCCCCACGGTCGCGGCGATGGTCGTCTCCGGCGTGGTCGCCGGGGTCCTGATCCGCAGGATCGGCCCGAAGGTGCCGATGATCGTCGGCTCCGTCGCCGTCGTCGTCGCCTTCGCCCTCCCTGCCCTCGGCCATGCGGAGGAGTGGCAGATCCTCCTCTCGGGAGTCCTCACCGGGATCGGCATCGGGATGGCCCTCGCGGCGACCTCCAACGCCATCGTCGAGAGCGTGCCTGCGACCCAGACCGGAGAGGCGATCAGCGCGAACACCGTCCTGCGCACCATCGGCAGCAGCATCGGGACGGCCGTCATCGCCGCCCTCATCACGTCGAACACCACGGCCCTGGGCGCACCCGCCGATCACGCCTTCACCGCCGGGTTCTGGGTCTCCGCGGGCGTGGGTGTCCTGGCGTTGCTGGCAGCGCTCGCTGCCCCCTCGGTGCGGGGCCGTCATCGGGGCACCACGACGGCGGGTATCGACGACTGAGGACAGCCACCCCACGTACCGCCCCACGTACCGCCCCACATCCCGCCGGACACCGCAAGCGATCGGCGCGGCATGCAGGGGAAGAACGCTCCACCGGACCGTCCGGTTACGGTGGAGCATGTTCTTCCTCTTCGGCCTCACCACGCGTGAGCACCTCCGGTTCACCCGCTCGGCGACCTGCCGCTACTGCGGCCGGCATGCCCCGCAGCAGGTCCTCGAGCGCAGGACCAAGCTCTCGGTGTTCTTCATCCCGCTCATCACCCTGAAGAGGACGCGGCTGCAGGTCTGCACGAACTGCGGTGGGACGTCCAGGATCAGCGGCTCGGAACAGCGCGCCCTGGCCCACTAGCTGCTGATGCCCCCGATGGTGCCCCGAACCATGCTGACGCTGGAGTGGGAGGGGTCCCCGTCGAAGGGTTCGTCGGAGACGTCGACGATGGGGAACTGCGCCAGATCGATGTCGGCGGGCACGGCGAAGCTGCCGCGATCCCCGTCCATCAGGCCGATGCTGTACATCTGCCCGAGGTCGGGGGCGATCAGCCACACCTGCCGGTACCCCTCAGGCGCCGGGCCGGTCAGGTCGATGTCGAGGGTTCGGGTGCCGTCGCCCGCCCGCGAGACGGTGGCCTCGCCGGATCCTGAATAACCGGGCAGTGGCTCCAACGCGGCCTGCGCCTGCACGGCGGTTTCCCGATCCGTTCCCAGGGACTGGATCCCCCACAGGGCGCCTCCGCCCACCACGATCCCGACTCCTGCCGCCACGGCGAGCCAGCGCGCCGAGAACCGACGCCCGGCACGTGCGGGCCGGTCCGGGATCGGCACGACGACCGATGACGCCTCCTGCCGGCGGACGGGCGGACCCGACGTGTCGGCATCCAGGTCCGCGGACAGGCCGAGTTCGGTCCTGATGGCCTCCCAGACCGCCGGTCCCGGCGGCTCGAGCACGGTCGTCGACCCGTCGGCCTTCGCGACCATGACGACGCTCCGCAACTCGTCCACGTCGGTGGAGCAGGCACGGCACAGGCCGAGGTGCTCCCGTGACCATGGATCGAGGGGCTCGTCGAGCGCAGCGAGACCGACGAGGTCGGGGTCAAGATGCTGCATTCCATTCCCCCAATCGTTGCCGCAGGTGCACGAGGCTTCTCCGTATGTGGCTCTTGACGGTCCCCAGGGGGAGATTCAGGCGGGCCGAGATCTGCTGGTGCGTCAGGTCTTCGTAGAAGGCGAGCTTGAGGATCGAACTCTGCGGCTCGCCGAGCAGTTCGAGTTCGGACCCCAGGACCACCCGGTCAGTGATCGTATCAACCCCGTGATCCCGGGTGACGCCGGTTTCGGGGGTTGCCGCCGAGTGCATCACCAATCGCTGCTGCCTGCCCTTCGCCGACAGGGAGTCGAGGACGACGTTCCTGCAGATCCCCAGGATCCATCCCGGTACCGTGCCGGACTCCGGGTCGAAGCTGCTCCTGAAGCGCCAGGCCCTGACGAACACGTCCTGCGTGATGTCCGCAGCCGCCGCCCGGTCACCCGTCGACTTGAGCGCGATCGTGTGGACGAGGGGCGAGAAACTCCGGTAGGCAGCCGCCATGGCACCCTCGTCTCCTGCAGAGAACTCGAGGTCGAGCTCCCTCGTCCACTCAGGGCCCGGAGGTGCCACGGTCCACTCCTCAAGCGCGGGGGCCGCACCGGCGCGGCGTCCTGCGATCCTACGCCCTCACCGCGGCAAGTCAGAGGGGCAGGGCAGTGAGCACGACATTGTCCTCGTAGTCGCCTTCGTCCGGCAGCCATTCCCCTCCGCACGTGATGATCCTGAGCTGGTGGTCGCCGTCGCGGGCGAAGATCTCCGATCCGTCCAGCGTCGCCTTCGGGATGTTCCGCACGTCGGAGACCCGGTACCCGAGGGACCGCCCGTCGTCGAGGGTGATGGTGACGATGGTGCCGATGGGCACATCCTTCAACCGGGCGAAGGGCATGACCTCCGTGAGGCTGTCCACGTGGGCTGCCAGGACAGCGTTGCCGGCTTCAGCCCCGGGGGCGGGTCCGTACCGGTACCAGCCGGCCTCCCAGAAACTGTCGGGTATCTCCATGGCGTCGTTCTGATCGATCCCGACGTCGACGACCCTCACCGAGATGTCGGTGCCTGCGATGTCGAGTGCTACGGGAGCCGCATCCGCCGGCCTGAGCGCCGCATCTGCAGGCTGGACGGGAACGCCGGTGGCGCCCGTCGCCGGGGTCGCCGGGTCGGCCGCGGGCGCAACGGGTGCACCCGGTGCACCCGCCGAGGGTGACGAGATGGACGGCGCCGGCTCCGGGGGTGCCGAGGTGTCGCCCGGCGCGCACCCGGCGAGGACGACGGCGGCGAGCAGGGCTGCGGTGATTCCTCGCTGACTGGACTGCACTGTCTCGGATACTCCTTTCGAGATCGGTTCCGCGGGGTGGGGGGGGGGCCCCCCCCCCCCCCCCCCCCCCCCCCCCGGGGGGCCCCCCCCCCCCCCCCCGCGGGCGCCCCCCCCCCCCCCCCCCCCCCCCCCCCCCCGGCGCCCCCCCCCCCCCCCCCGGGCCGGGGCCCCCGCCGACCCCC
>NZ_JBXAVU010000004.1:0-370612 GCF_057291175.1 Arthrobacter sp. UYP4 | reverse complement strand
CCAGTTCCAACGACCTCTACCAAACCCACTTCACCTCCAACCAGTCCGCGATACCCTCAGAATCTCAGGTGGTGCATTGACCGGTTGAGGTCGCCATCCTTTGCTGAGATGGCAGCGTCGGCCTGCCCACTCCTACGTTGCTGTCCGAGGGCCAGTCTGCGGAAACGAATACCGACGACGTTTAGCCACACTCGACATACTTAGCCTCAGTACTGTTGGGAGCCGGGAACAGACTGTCGCGTTACCGTCCGTCGGGGTATCGCCAGTCCTGGCGCCAAACAGTGGAGTGCGAACCAGCCGGGTGTGGCAGCGACGCATCACACTGGCGGCACAAAAAAAGCCTGCAGGCGCGTTCGTCCTGCAGACCTTTTTCATCTCGTTGATGAGGGACCTTGTCCTCACCTTCTATGCAAATAAGTTTACCCGTTCCGTAAAAACGTAGCAACATGCGTGCCTGCGTGCCTGCGTGCCTGCGTCCCTGCGTCCATGCGTCCATGCGTCCCTGCGTCCCTGCACCCAGGACTCCATTCTCGATTGATCCTGAGGAACCACGGCACCGGCTGGGGTTTGAGAGGATGCCTATATGGGAGACAAGCGCCAGTCACGAACAGACGTCATCGAGTCACTGCACCGATCCAGGCTGGAACCCTACCTGCAGGCCGCCGGCCAGGACGAAAAGTACGCGCTGAACTTGTATCGGTGGAATCTTCAACTCACTTCGGCCTTCCAGGAGCTCCTAAGTGTCACGGAGGTAGTCCTCCGGAACGCAATGGACCGTGAACTGCAGAAGTGGAACACGGCTCAAGCTAGCGTCAGCCCCGGATCGAGCTGGCTGCTGAATGAACCCGCAGCTCCCTTACGCAGCCTCAGCGCGGGAAAACGAAACGAAGCAAATCGCAACGCGCGAGCTGCCCAGACGCGACGGGACGCAAATCATTGGCGCCACGGCCAGGCAGTAAGTCACGACGATGTACTCGAGCAGATCATGTTCGGGATGTGGAAGGACCTCCTACCTAATCACGTTACAAATGCGGGCCCTACAACAGAGAACTCCAACCGTGAGCGCCTCTGGCGAGAAGCACTGATACATGCGTTTCCTCACCAAAGCGACCCCGACGGAGAAACAACCTTCTGGCGTGTCTACCGACTACACGGGCTTCGAAATCGCGTCTCTCACATGGAGACGTTGTTGGATGTGGACGCGGCTGAACGCTCACGGGATGCGTTCAACCTCGTACGTTCCATCTCCCCTGCCGCACATAATTGGCTCACGGGACTAAACCGCGTACCGGTTGTATTGAAGACTCGCCCCTTAGGGTGAATGGACGTACCTAAGGCTGGTCCTCCTCCTACCCCTCGCGGGTAAGATCTCTCGAGCGCTGGTCTTCGAAGAGTGGAGCGGTGACCTCAACAAACGCCTGCCTTGAGTGGTCGCTCTCGTACTCGGCGCTCGTCTGTGACCAATGTTCGTTACACCCTTGGATGTGATGATGCGTTCGTGCAAGTGCCTGCGCCTTAGCTATAGGAGGGGCAGGCACTTCTCTGTGTCCGAGGTTGTGCACGCCCGCCGGTGCCGGGTGATGAGTTGTGACTGTTGTGGTGACTTAGGGGTGGTGTGCAACCAATCATTATGGGTCCTCGTCCCCCTCTGTGCAGAAAAAGTCCGAAGGACAGTAGCTTCCAGCGTCCACCTGAGGCTGAGGGGCAGCCCTCGTAACCCCCGCTCCTTCTGTCTGGTGATGTCGTGGCTACGACGGGCATCACACAGTGGACATCGAGCTTCAGGGTGGTTGGGCTGGCGCACCTCCTAACCACTGGTGCACGACACGGGCTCCCCCACGCGTCGATACTTGCCCCCCCCCCCCACAAATGGGCAGCAGAAACCAAAGGCCCAGCTCCACCTATCCAGCACCTTGGAGAATGCTGTTCAGTTGAAGGCTCCCCAAGTGGTGCGCGCAACAATCCAGTTTGGAGTCCAGGTAACAAACGATGAGGGATCAAAAATCGATTTAAGCACTTCCACACTCGTAATCTGCGATGCCAGAAGCGACAGCGTATGGTTCACACCACTGTCACTCTCAAGGTCCCAAAAGTGGTAGCGCGGTGTCTGATCGATGGCACGCCGCCCGGGGCCGAAGTCCATCGGCGCGCACGTGCGGGACAAGATGGCACCTCCGTCTTCCTTCGATCGAAACTCCACACGAACTTCACGAAGGTCATGAATCGACTGAAGAATTTCGTCGTGATTGGACAGTTCCATACCTTGTTCCTCCTCGTTGTGACTTCTGAGCTTGTTCCTTAAGGAACGACTCCTACAACAGACTCTAGTGCCACCCTCATACTGGATCATTTAGGTCAATGCCTGCTAGGTCACGTCCCGCAGGTTCAGTGAACATGCTGCTTACCCGGTCATATCCACGTTGCAGGGAAAGGAGGGAACGACACAACTACCTACTTACCCTGCAACGATCTGAACGCGCCCCCCACCCCCTAAAAACTGTGCACATCTCCACCAATTTAGAAGGGGCAGCCTCGATGCCCGCCCCTAATGTGTCCGCGTTACGATCGATAATTGGAGCTAGGTAGCCGTTTCAACAGATCGGGAGTGGAGCAGCGGTACAGCGCGTCCAGGTAAAATTTGCGGATGACTCAATGGAAAGGAAGCTCAGGAAACGATCCTTTTCGGTAAAGCGACCATGGATCCAGGAGGTCGATGCGCACCAGGGGCTCATCACTGACTGTCACGGCATCGAACGTGCCAGGTCCGTAACCATGCATGCGGCCCGACCGAGGATTGAGCTTCTTCGCGCGTGCACGCTCCATGAGCATGGCGACGAAACTATCTTGATCAAAATCGGGCGCGGAACTCATATTCATACCTCTTCGCTGTCTTGGCTTTGAACTGGACCCTAAGGCTGCCTGCCCAGGATCGCTCAGCGGGACGCGGAAAGACCTGCAATATGGGCGGGTCGGCGGTACATTCGAGGCTAGCCATAAGGGGGCCAGATGGGGTTCAAATTCTTCCGCCGGCAGCAGTCAGGCGGAGTAGTTACTGACGCCTTTCGGGGACCCGGAATATCGGAAGCCAATCATGCGGCTTTCAACCACATTGTTGACCGCGCCCGGCGACTCTTCGGCACTGCCGCGGAGATCGACTCGATAGTGGTGGTCTCCGGTCGCCTGCCGATCCTCCGCATCGGCGCCCTGTCCGTCATCGGTGAGCAATGGATCGTGGTCGATACCCACGAGCATGACCGCTTGCTGTACCCCGGCCGATTGGAGCTCGACTGGGAGAGCGGCGTTGCGGACGTAATCGCGGTACTCAAGGCATACCAGGCCCGACAGCTCCTGGCCCCAACTCCCGGAGACGTCCTCACCGCCCGGGTCATCGCCCTGGTAGGGGGTGCCGGCGAAGTGACTGTTTCCATGGTTCAGGCAGAGTTCTCCCACATCATCTCAGTCCGACCCCACCGGACAGGCGCGCTACCTTTCAATCTCAACGTGACCACCGGTTTCGTGGTCGTCTTAGAGTCGCCTCACCTCGGGTGGTGGACCTTCGGAGGCGACTATGACAACGACGGCACTCAAGAAGCCTTCAAGGTGGTCGAACAGCTTGTCCTTCACGGAGGGCTTGTCCACAGCAGGCGAGGCCGATCTGAGCTACTCGACGCGGACGGCACCAGCATCAGTGGACTCCACCGAGACGGCGTACGGACACGCCACCCTCAAACCGTCGAATTCCTGCCCTACCGGGCGCCCTGACTCCCGGCCACGTGCCGATCGCTGGACCCGAGCCACTCCCGTCCGTAGAGGAATCCCCTTACGTGCAGACGCTGTGGCGTTGGGGTGTACCCCAACGCCACACTCTTAGCAGCGCACGCACTTCACCCTCAAAAGGTGTAGTCGTTTTATTTCTCAGTCCAGCTCGTTTGATCTCCCCTACAGCTGGTCTGGCCTCGTCGCGAGGTTGAGTAGTGTGGACCCCGCATGTTTCAGCATGATCTGACCGCTAAGGCGCTCGAGTGTCCAAGCAGCAAGTAGCTGTTGGGATCCCGCGATCGCGATGATGAGAGCTACAAACCGGTCGAATCCAAGCTCACCGTCAGTAAGGTGTCTCGCATACGTTTGGAGGTCAGTATTGCTCGGTGTCGGCGGGACGTTGATGTGGGTATGCCATTCGCCAATCCACTGCGAACCGTCCGCACGGTAGAGGCGTTCCGCTTCCTGTTCGGTGAAGGTAAGGTCTCGACGAAAGAACAAGGGACCGTGCTCTGCGAGGGGCCCTGGCCCGGTCGCATGCAGCACCATGCTGCCGCTAGCTGGACCGAACAGCGCGCCTCCCGTCTCCAGCTGTGAATTGCTAGAGCGAATCATCGCTGTAATCGACTCGAGCACTGTGTCGGCAATCTGCAGGCTCATGCCGCGTTGCATGCAGGGCAATCGTCATAGGGGAGCCCTGCTTGGTAGAAGCTTTGGTCAAGCATCCGGGTGGCGTCAAACGGGTCGGCGTACCCCGGAGTTGGACGGAGAGCGATCACGAGGTTGTCGCGAACGAGGGTCTGATCGAGTTCGCCCTGAGCGCGCAGGAGGGTAGCAACGGTAATTTTGGCTGTCAGCTGCCCAACGAGATGAAGGTCGCCACCTACTGCCGTCATAGGATTATGCCTCGTTCCCGTGCCGTATCCTCGGTCGAGGGTAGGCTCAAGATCGATTCGGCCCTCCTCGCGCAGGCGCCGGCGCTGGCACTCAAGGCATCCGACTTCGGGCAGTGGCCTAATCCGCAGGATCTCGCCGTACCGGCCATCGCCAAGGACGCAGGCGAACACGATCGGTTTCCGGGCTCTCCGCGCGAGGTAATTCGCTACTCGTCTTGCTTCCACTCCGTCGACGGTGCAGACGACGATGTCCGTCTCGTCGAGCAGGGGTCGGACGATATCCGCCCTAGTAACAAGGTCGATGGGCCAGGGAGTGATATCGCATTCCGGCCACGCACTATAGAGCGTCTGTTTGATTGCCTCGACCTTCGTCTTACCAACATGCTTGGTGGTCAGAATGTGGCGGGGGACGTTGTGGAACAACAGTCGGTCCGGGTCGACGATGTCGATCTGCCTGACACCGTAGCTGGCGAGGGATCCGGCGGTTGCGCCGCCGATGCTACCAGCGCCGAGTAGGAGAACGCGCTTGCTTGCCAGCGCTCGAGTTGGCCATAGCCCGTTGAGTGCATCAATGAGTTCCCTACCGTCGCGGATATCAAGAGCAATGGGTTCCACACGAGATTCTGTAACGAGCCATGCGGACCACGAAGGTAGCGTTTCGTCTTCTGAAATTTTTGGTGGTTCGATGCAGTATGTAACTGCGATTGACCACGTCCCCGAGGGTGGGCATTTAGCTTTCGGTACGAGTTCTTTGAAGTGACTGAAGGACATGGCTGTCGACTGCCGGGTCAGGAAGTATCCGGTGAGTACGAGTTCGGCTGGGACGGTGTACCAATAGCCCATCGGGTGAAAGTCCGCGCTCATCAAGAAGTGCCCTGGGTCCGTGGCGACGGAAACTCTGTCGGAGTCCGCGTTGGAGAGCGCGACGATGAGAGCTGCACGATCAGGATCGGAGATTCGGCATGTCAATCGCCCCCACCCGCTACCCATCTCGATGACCTCCTTCGCTTCTCGCGGGAGGAGGACCAGCCAGTCCGCACCACTCATAAGTTCAGGGCCTTTATCGTCGCTGTGATGAGGGAGTCGTAGGAGGTGTCATTCACGATGCCGCTTACGGACATCTGGGTAATCGCTTCAGCTTTGAGGAGTGCAAACTCGATTGCCCAACCTGATGCCTTTAGTAGCAGCTCACTGGTCCTAGACGACGGATACCACTGGTCCGCGTCGCGCAGAAGACACAGGCGTCCATCAGGGAGAACGTGGAACTGTGTGAAGCCACGGATAGTAGGTGCCGGCTGCGGGAGCAAAGGCAGAAGGTGTGGAGACGCAGCGGGGAACGCATGGCCGTACTCGACGCGGACAACGAACGGATCCAACAGGTCACTGATGTCTCCGGGAACGGGACGCGAGAAAGGCCACAGCGGAAGTGGTCCCTCGAACTGACCGGCGCCTTCCGTCGACCATGTAAGAAGGGGCGCAACCCCTCGAACATCAGTGATTTCTTGCTCTAAGCGCACGGGATCGTCTTCCCACCATGTGCGCGCGGCGAAATTCATCCCTGCGGCGAATCCCGGATAGGTCGGGGCCCGGAGACGGACCCCGCGATCAGCGGAAGTACGAGCGGAAACGCCGTTCCAAAGACATCTTGCCAGTGTCGGGTTGCGGCTGGCTGATCGTTGTTCGCTACCGCTTGCACCGCCGCGGCTGCGGCCACGGCGGAGTCTTCAAGCGCATACCGTAACCCGGCGGTATCGAGGTCTGGTTGGATCACTCCAGAGAGCCCAGCCGGGTCTTCGACCTGAAGGCTGTGCGTGGACGCCTCGGCGAAGAAGTTCTTGAGCGCTTCGGGCCGGTTCCCTTCATGTAGGCAGTCGAGGGCAAGCACCTCCATGACGAGTGACTTCACACGTCCCGTGTCGGCTGTGTGCTGTCGTGCCCAGTACTTCAGCATGCGCACCAGCGGCCGAAACTGGTCCCACTCCCGTTGACGGTCAGCAACTTGATTTATCAAATACTCAGGGTCGGCAAGTGTCCAACGCCGCTCTTTCTTGAACGGAATGAGGATTCCGTCCGTGCGCCGCAATGCCGGCATAACATCCACAGTGAATGCGTTGTCCGCATCGGGCGGGTCGATGAAGCATTTTGCAGCCCGGTTCCGCTCCGCCGTGTTCACCTGTCGCACCAACTGCTCGTACGTCCCGCTCCCAACCGAGAGCAGTTCGTGAACCAGATCTCGGCACCGATCAATTGCCTCCTCTGCAGAGTCGCCGTCCTGGCCCCACTCGGGATGCTCATCGGGGTCAAACTCGACGACGAGATCAACGTCGTGCACCGGCTGCAGCTGCGTGCTTCGCGCCAGCGACCCCGATCCCCATACAACACTCACGTCTGGGGCGGTGCTGAGCGCAGCCTTGAACGTCTCGCGCCTCTCCCGAGCGAGCCGAACGACGTTGACGTCAGCATTAAGCTCCTGTTGGAGCTCATCGAACGAATTCAGAACTGTCATGAAAGGCCTCCCAGCCGAACCCGGGCAGATGCGACGGACTGCGTCCGACCTGCTTGTATGTAAGAGTAGACAAGGCCACCGACATCCCTGCCGCGCGGGCGAGCAATGCCCCGTGTCGGAACGTCACGGCGCACTCATTCCAGGCGACCACCGCCACGATAAGGAGCCCCGAGTGACCCCCGCTGTTGATGTATTCGGTCCCCTATTTCTCTCGTACCGGCAAAGCGACGGATCGGAGATTGTCGCTGAGCTGGCCTGGCTTCTGCGCGCCGCAGGCATCCCCGTATGGCGCGATAGGGACGACCTCCCACCCGGCGACACCGCCGACAGGCTCAGCCAGGCGATTGACCATGGACTTTCCGGGGCCACCCTCGTGATCACGGAGGATATCGTCAACAGCACGATCGTCCGCAGCATCGAAGCACCGAAGTTGATCGACCTGCACCACGACGACCCGCGGTTCCAACTGCTAATCGCGAACGACATCGCCAAAGGGACCGGTTCCCTTGACTACGCGGCTCCGGACCGGCTGCTCGGACGCGTTAAGGACGATCTCAAGGGCGTCGACCAGTCGGCGACGAGCGCGGCCGGACTGCTCGCAATGACGCGGAAAGCTGTGACACACAGGATGGTGCAACACCGTGAGATGGTCGAATCGAGCGGGGTCTTCGAGCTCACCATCCAGACACGCAACATTGGCCAGGTCTACGACCGCACCGGCGCCCACCTCGACATCCGCGTCCGCCGCTCCAGCCACGAGAAACTTCCCGACCCCGCCGGGCTCGGAGACCTTCAGAACACATTGGGGCTGCTGCCTGACGCGATCACCAGCACCGGGGCGCGGAAGGTTCGGGTCGGAGGCGGCGCGCACTTGTCCATCGCCTTCGCACTTGGGATCGCACTACCCTCGTCTCGGATTGGGAAACTCGAAGTCGTCGACCAGCGGTCTGACGTCTGGGCGAGCGGACCGGAAGCCGCTGTACCATCATCGCCGGCGCTCCATTTCGACATGACTGAGAACACGTCACTCACCTCACCGGGTGGGCGGCCCCGCGTCGCAATCTATGTCGATCTGCTGCCTACGCAGAGCGATGCCGCCTTCGAGCGATACCTCGACGAGCACGGCGACAGCCTGACCGCACACGGAACAATTCAGTCCCCGCAGCGTGGACTTATAGATCCTGCCCAAGCCGGTGCACTCGCATCAGAGGTTGCGGGAATCATTCGTCAACTGTCAGCCACTCACTCAAACGCCCGAGTCGATTTGCTGCTCGCCGTACCCTTCGGTATTGCCGTCCTCATTGGACGGCTCAGCAATACGCTCCGGGTACGCCTCTTCGAATGGGACGACAGTGACGACCCCGCTAACGAGCGTGCCGATGCGCGGCCTAGATATGTGCCGTGCCTCGAAGTTCGAGCCGGGGGAACAGCGGGTCCGATCACCTCCGTGTTGCTCCCAAGCTGCAGCGACTGAGACAGACCTCGTCGCTGTAGACACTGTTCTCGATGAACGGGAACGTCTCCGGCAGCTAGTGTTGCATTTAAGAGTTGTGCCTAAACGCGGGAATAGGCAGAGATCAATCAGTAATCGTTTGCTGAATGGCTCAGATTACTGGCGTCAACCTGAAATTTCCACGCGAATCAATGGCCCTTGACGTCGTCAGGATACGGGATTAGTACCGGCGAAGCATGCCATCGCCCGAAAGACTTCACCCTTGTGAAGCGCTTACTCGCCCTTGTAACCAAGTATTTCCACTCGTACATGTCCGCCCATTCGGGTTTGTCGATAGTTGGAGCAACTAGTGGCCCCTCATAACGCCCGCCGGAATCAGGGTGACTATAAGGACTATACATTTGGGGGAATTTTTCCCTAGGAACTCGATATTCGTGAGAAATTGACTCTATCCCTTGATCTGTGATGGCCCATCCATCACCGATGATCTCAGCAATCTTTCCTTCGGGTTTCCTTTCTCCAGAACGTACCCTCGATGCTTCGAGGCCAGCCTGAAGGGCTGCCACCGTGCGCGTGGTAGCCACGGTCCAGGGCGGCAACTCCGCCTTGCCCAATACCCCTTTTCGGACCAGTCCATCATGAAGTTTTTGTGCTACCGCTTCAAAAGGCTCCTCAGGTGACCACGTTTCCACAGCTGCTTGGTCAAACGCATCCGTGCTGACCATGACTCGTAGAATGTGGGTATCAGCGGACGAGCGTCCCTCGACTGGGGAGGGATAACCGATACTAAATTCGAACTCCCCGGGCTTCTCAGTCCCTTGAACTGTGATTTGTCGCTCGTAGATGCAGTCTAATTCCAAAGCAGCGTTCAACAGTTCCGAGATTGCGGCGAAACTGAAATCATTCCGAGCCGCGTTGACTGCTGAGTCTTGACGGTCAATAGAAGCCGAAATATCCTTCAATAGGCGCTCCTCCAGAGAATCGACGCGACTCTCGATATTTTCGATATTCGTCTCAAAAACCTTTCCCGCGGTTTTCTCGACAACCCTCCAAAGGAGTGGCTCAAACAAAAATAGAACCGCAGTAGACATAAAACCTGTGCCCAAATTAGTCAAAACAGATTGCACTACTGGGATCTCACTTGACTCTACCCAGGGCCAATCTATCCCTCCTAGTCCAACCCAGCTTTCAGCCCAGAAAGCAGCCACTGCCAGTAAGACGCCCGAAAAGAAAAGAAAAGAAATCCAGCCCCAATGCCGTCTCCTTTTAGTCTGGCCAGATGTCGTTGAAGGACTCGAAGTGCCGGGTCCGGGAAGAGCACTCATAGGATGATCCTAGTCGGATTGAGTACGTCGATCAGTCAGTCGCTGTCGACGCCACATCATTTGACCGACTTAGTTAAGGACTCCTGAATAGATTTGGTGAAGTTCCTGTATTCAAAAAAGGAATTCTTGCGCTACTTTGCTCAGTGTGTCTCTAAAGCCTCATACCTATAAAATATAGACAAGACAGGAGTAATTGCTCGCGCTGGCGGAAGAGGTAGTACCAACTCACCCACGCGGCATCGCCGCCAGCTACGCGCACCGCCCCGTCATGGCCGACTTAGTGGTCAAAAAGGTACTGAAAGTGCAACTCCAGAATTTTCACACTTGAGAGTGGTCTTACCATTCGCCCCGCTTCTAGGTCGCGAGGCGACCAGAGCAACTTCTACGGAGTCATCAGGCTAATCATTCACCTGTGAGCGGGTGGAGCCCGAAGGATGGAGTTCAAAGCCGTCCACCTGCGGTTGAGCCTTCAGGCCGCTGATCCCTCTCGGTTCGTTCATCGGGTTGCCACCGTCCACTGGTAGCTTCGCCAAATGGACGTCATCCTTCCACGCACTTCTCAGTCCTGATGCGCCTAGACAAGGATCTGGCAGCGATCACGGCTCTGGGTGTCGATGGCGCGAAACTCACGGACCTCGACCGGTTTGGGATTCAATGGCGATTGGATCCACGGCTTCATGAGGATCTGCACACCGGTGAGCGGGTTTACGCCCGTAATGACATTGACCGCGGGCACCTCGTCCGCAGGGCCTCCGCCGTCTGGGGCGATACCCGCGCCGAAGCAGCCACCGCGAACGAGAACACTTTCCACTACATCAACGCCGCCCCGCAGGCCGCGAAGTTCAACCAGGCCCAGCCACCGCCCGCCCCTCAGCTTTACTGCTGTCTCACACCGAAGAGTTTGTAGTGCCACCAAGAACTGTCATATGCGCTGTTATCGGCACGAGCTTCGCGTCCACCAGCACCATCACGACTTGATCCTGGCCGAACCGAACGCCTGTATATCGCCGCAACTGCACGGATCCTGAACGCGGCTGAGTTTGAAGGGTCATCTACCTGTGGGAGGGCGGCGTCCAAAGGGGAGAGCCCAAGCCGTCCACTTCGGCGATGCCCGGGGTAGCAACTAGATAGCGAGCGCCGCGGTGCTCTCCCGCACCACCAGGCGCGTCGGCACGAGCTCCCGCCCCGGCTCCGTCGAGTTCTCCCGCATCTGCTTCAGCACCTTGTCCACGCAGCGCCTGCCCACCTCCGCGAAGTCCTGGTGCACCGTGGTCAGGGGCGGGCTGAAGGACGTGCTGTCCGGGATGTCATCGAAGCCCACAATGCTGACGTCCTGCGGTACCCGGATGCCCTTCTCGTGGAACGCCCGCAGCACGCCCAGCGCCATCTGGTCGTTCCCCACGAACACTGCCGTGCAGTCGGAAGCCGCCAGGGTGAGTCCGGCGAGGTACCCCGAGTCCGCTGACCAGTCCCCCCGCAATAAGGCAGGCTCCGCGCAGCCCCGCGCGGCCAGGGTCTGACGCCACGCATTGACGCGCCGCTCCGACGCGAAGGACGCCGACGGCCCCGCAACATGCCACACCGTCGCATGCCCCAGATCCAGCAGATGCTCCACGGCCTTCTGCGCGCCGTCGGCCTGGTCCGTGTCGATCACGCTGTAGCCGTCGCTCGCATCGGAGTCCACCACCACGGCATGGACGCCGGGCGGCAGGGACACCGTAGCCGCGTCGAGCAGGTGGACCTCCATGATCACGATGATCGCGTCCACTGCCAGCTCGTTCAGCCGCGAGAACGCACCCCGCACGCCGGCCTGCGTCGGCGCCGAGACGGGGATCAGCGTGATGGCGTAGTCCTCCTCCGCGGCACGGGCGGCGATGGCCTCGAGCGTGCGGACGTTCCCGGTGGTGGACAAGGTGAAGAGGATGACGCCGAGCGTCCGGAAACTCCCCCGCTTCAGGGCCCGCGCGGCACTGTTGGGCCGGTAGCCCAGCTCGTCCATCGCGGCGATGACCTGCTGCCGCGTCGACTCGATGACGCCGGGGCTGCCGTTGGACACCCTCGAGACCGTCTGCGCCGAGACGCCGGCCAGGCGGGCGACGTCGGACATCGAGACGCGCCGGTCCTCACGGATGAGGTGTTGACGCGATGGTGTGGACATGTGACCATCGTAACAACAATGTTTACGTAAACATCCTGCTTCACGCCCTGCTATGTTTACGCAAACATCATCGACAGAGTCAGAAGGATCCACCCATGACGACGGCGTCTCCCCCACCGGCCGTGCTCGGCACGCAGCCGAAGCCCGCCAAGCGAGCGCAGAAGCGCCCCCAGAAGCGCTCCTGGTCCGGCTGGCTGTTCATCGGCCCGTTCATGGCGGTCTTCGCGCTCGTCTTCCTGGCACCGATCGCGTACTCGATCTTCCTCAGCTTCTTCCGCAACCAGCTCGTGGGCGGCAACGGCTTCGTGGGCCTCGCGAACTACAGCCAGGCCCTGCAGGATCCCCAGTTCTGGTCCTCGCTCCTCCGCGTGACGCTGTTCCTCGCGGTGCAGGTGCCCGTGATGCTGCTGATCGCCCTCCTGGTGGCCCTGGCCCTGGACAGCGGCCGGCTCTACGGGAAGTCCTTCTTCCGCATCTCGATCTTCCTGCCGTACGCGGTGCCCGCCGTCGTCGCCAGCCTCATGTGGGGCTTCATGTACGGCACGCGGTTCGGCCTGGTGGGCAACATCAACAGCGCCCTCGGCATCAGCCTGCCGAATCCGCTCTCCCCCGAGCTGATCCTCGCCTCGATCGGCAACATCGTCACGTGGGAGTTCATCGGCTACAACATGCTGATCTTCTACTCGGCCCTCCGCGTGATCCCGAAGTCCCTCTACGAGGCCGCGGAGATCGACGGCGCCAGCCAGTTCCGCCTCGTCACCGCCATCAAGCTCCCCGCCATCCGCGGAGCCCTCGTGGTGGCCGGCATCTTCTCCGTGATCGGCAGCTTCCAGCTCTTCAACGAGCCCGCCATCCTGCAGAGCCTCGCACCGAACTCCATCTCCACGTTCTTCACCCCGAACCTGTACGCCTACTCGCTGAGCTTCTCCGGCCAGCAGTACAACTACTCCGCCACCGTGGCCATCATCATGGGCGTCATCACCATGGTCATCGCCTACGCCGTGCAGCTGCGCGGCATGCGGAAGGAAAGCTGACCATGAGCGTCGCCGTCGAACCCACCCGCACGGACAAGCACAGGACCAGGCAGAGGACGAAGCCCGGCTACGTGCGCATGAAGAGCACGCGCCGCGGCGTCGACAACCCGAAGCGCAGCGTCCTGCTGACCGTCCTCACCGGGATCGTCCTGATCTACAGCCTCATCCCGCTGGTCTGGCTGTTCATCAACGCGTCCAAGACCCAGGCCGATCTCTTCACCTCGTTCGGCCTCTGGTTCTCGGGCGACTTCGCCCTCTTCGGCAACATCGGTGACACCCTCGCCTACGACGACGGCATCTTCGGCCGCTGGTTCCTCAACACCGTGCTGTACGTGGTGCTGGGCGCCGGCGGGGCCACGTTCCTGGCCGTCCTCGGCGGGTACGCCCTCGCGAAGTTCAGCTTCCCGGGCAAGAAGGCCGTGTTCGCCGTCGTCATCGGCGCCGTGGCCGTCCCCGGCACGGCCCTGGCGGTCCCCACGTTCCTGATGTTCAGCGAGATGGGCCTCACCAACACCCCGTGGTCGGTGATCATCCCGTCGCTCATCTCGCCCTTCGGCCTCTACCTGATGTGGACGTTCGCCTCCGAGGCCATCCCCACCGAGCTGCTCGAATCGGCCCGCATGGACGGCGCCGGCGAGTTCCGCACCTTCTTCCAGATCTGCCTGCCGCTGCTGGGCCCGGGCATCGTCACGGTGCTGCTGTTCACCATGGTGGCCACGTGGAACAACTACTTCCTGCCGCTGATCATGCTCAAGGACCCCGCCTGGTACCCGCTGACCCTGGGCCTGAACGCCTGGAATGCACAGGCCTCGACGGCCGGCGGCGAGGCCATCTTCAACCTCGTCATCACCGGCTCCCTCCTCACCATCCTCCCGCTGATCGCAGCGTTCCTGCTGCTGCAGCGCTACTGGCAGTCCGGCCTCAGCGCCGGCGCCGTCAAAGAGTAAGACCCTTCCCGAAAACCCCTTTTGTGAACGATGAAGTGAAAAGGAACCCCATGAAGAGCAAAATCTCCCCGGCGGTGCTGCGCGGTTCGGCACTGGCCCTCGCGGCAGCCCTCGCCCTCACCGCCTGCGGTGGCGGCGGGAACGACGCCGGCGGCGCAGCACCCGCAGAGGTCAGCGCCGACGACGTCCAGGCGGCCCTCGACAAGGGTGGCGACCTCACCGTCTGGGCGTGGGAGCCCACGCTGGAGAAGGTCGTCGAGGACTTCGAGGCAGAGCACCCGAACGTGAACATCGACCTCGTGAACGCCGGTACCGGCAACGACCAGTACACGGCGCTGCAGAACGCGATCGCCGCCGGCTCGGGTGTGCCCGACGTCGCGCAGGTCGAGTACTACGCGCTCCCCCAGTTCGCTCTCGCCGAGTCCGTCCAGGACCTCAGCGGCTACGGCGCCGGCGACCTGCAGGACACCTTCAGCCCCGGCCCGTGGAGCTCCGTCCAGGCGAACGAGGGCATCTACGGCCTTCCCATGGACTCCGGCCCCATGGCCCTGTTCTACAACACCGAGGTCTTCGAGAAGTACGGCGTCGAGGTCCCCACCACGTGGGAGGAGTACGTCGAGGCGGCCCGAACGCTCCACGAGGCGGACCCCAACGTGTACATCGCCAATGACACGGGCGACGCCGGCTTCGCCACCAGCCTCATCTGGCAGGCCGGCGGCCAGCCGTACACGGTGGACGGCACCGACGTGACGGTGAACTTCTCGGACGAGGGTTCCACCAAGTTCGCCGAGACCTGGCAGCAGCTCCTCGACGAGGACCTCCTGGCCCCCATCAGCTCCTGGAGCGACGAGTGGTACCAGGGCCTCGGCACCGGCACCATCGCCACCCTGGCCACCGGCGCCTGGATGCCCGGCAACTTCACCTCCGGCGTCCCCGCGGCCGCCGGCAAGTGGCGTGCTGCACCGCTCCCCCAGTGGGAAGAGGGCGGCACCGCGAGCGCCGAGAACGGCGGCAGCTCACTCACCATCCCGGCCGCCAGCGAGCAGGGCGCCCTCGCGTACGCCTTCCTCGACTACGCCAACGTGGGCGACGGCGTCCAGACCCGCATCGACGGCGGCGCGTTCCCCGCGACGTCGGCTGCCCTCGAGTCCGAGGAGTTCCTGAACTCCGAGTTCGAGTACTTCGGCGGCCAGAAGGCCAACGAGATCTTCGCCGAGTCCGCGCAGAACGTCTCCGAGGGCTGGTCCTACCTGCCCTTCCAGGTCTACGCGAACAGCATCTTCAACGACACCGTGGGCCAGGCCTACGTCTCGGACACCCCCCTCAAGGACGGGCTGAAGAGCTGGCAGGACGCGAGCATCAAGTACGGCACCGAGCAGGGCTTCACCGTCTCGGAGTAGTACCACCGAACCCGGACCGGGCGGGAGCTCGCGCGCACCCGCCCGGTCCGTTCCACTTCACCGCTGTATCCCGCCGTCGTCGCTTCCGCCCCTGTCCCAGGAGCGCCGATGACGGAGGGAGGCGCAACCGCGCCCGAACGCCTCGAGAATCACCGTCAAGGAGCACTACCGTGTCGACACCCACCCCCCACCGCTGGCTGCGCTGGCCGTCCGAGCCCGACCGGGCACGCATGGCCTTCGGCGCCGACTACAACCCCGAGCAGTGGCCGCGCGAGACGTGGGACGAGGACGTGCGCCTCATGCGCGAGGCCGGCGTGAACGTGGTGTCGCTCGCGATCTTCTCCTGGGCGCGCCTGCAGCCAGAGCGGGACACCTGGAACTTCGCGTGGCTCGACGAGGTCATCGACCTCCTGCACGCCAACGGCATCGCCGTCGACCTCGCCACCGCCACCGCCTCCCCGCCGCCGTGGCTCGCCACCGAGCACCCCGAGATCCTCCCCGTGACGCAGGACGGCGGCACCCTCTGGCCCGGCGCGCGCCAGCACTGGCGCCCCACCAGCCCCGTCTTCCGCGAGCACGCGCTGAAGCTCGTGACAGCGATGGCCGAACGGTACAAGGACCACCCCGCGGTGTGCGCCTGGCACATCTCCAACGAGCTCGGCTGCCACAACATCTACGACTACTCCGACGACGCCGCCCGCGCCTTCCGCACCTGGCTCACCGACCGCTACGGCAGTATCGACGCCCTCAACGACGCCTGGGGCACCGACTTCTGGTCCCAGCGCTACACGCGCTTCGAGCAGATCCTGCCGCCGCGCCAGGCCGCCTCGCACCCCAATCCCACGCAGCAGCTGGACTTCAAGCGCTTCTCCTCGGACGCCCTCAAGCAGTACCTGCGCGAGGAGCGCGACATCCTGCGCAGCATCACCCCGGACATCCCCATCACCACCAACTTCATGGTCATGGGCGAGACCAAGGGCATGGACTACGCCGACTGGGCCGCCGAGCTGGACTTCGTCGCCAACGACCACTACTTCGTCCCCGGCCCGCAGGCCGTCGACGAGCTCTCCTTCTCCGCGAACCTCACCGGCAACATCGCGGGCGGCAGGCCCTGGTTCCTCATGGAGCACTCCACGAGCGCCGTGAACTGGCAGCCCGTCAACACCCCGAAGAAGTCAGGTGCCCTGCGCCGCGACTCCCTCACCCATGTTGCCCACGGCGCGGACGCCGTCTGCTACTTCCAGTGGCGGCAGTCCAAGGCCGGCGCCGAGAAGTTCCACTCCGCGATGGTCCCCCACGCCGGCGAGGACAGCCCGATCTTCCGCGACGTCGTCGCCCTCGGCCGCGAACTCGGCGAGCTGTCCCCCGTCGTCGGCTCCCGCCGCAGCACTGCCCCCGCCGCCATCCTCTTCGACTGGGACTCCTGGTGGGCCTCCGAGCAGGACTCCCACCCGTCCGACCGCCTGCGCTACAAGCAGGAGGCGCTCGACTGGTACTCGGCGTTCCTCGCCCTCGGCATCCGCGCCGACGTCGTCCCCACCGCGACCGACCTCGCCGGCTACGGCCTCGTCGTCGCGCCCATCCTGCACACCGTCCCGGCCGCGCTGAAGGCGCGCCTCGAGGAGTACGTCTCCGGCGGCGGGCACCTCGTGGCGAGCTACTTCAGCGGCATCACCGACGAGAACGACCACATCTGGCTCGGCGGCTACCCCGGCGCTCTCGCGGACCTGCTCGGCGTGCGCATCGACGAGTTCGGCCCGCTGCTCGACGGCGACGAGGTCTCCCTGGACAACGGAACGACGGCGAGGCTCTGGGCCGACCGCGTCCTGCCGCGCGCCGACGGCGTCGAGGTCCTCACCCGCTACACGACCGGTGAGCACGCCGGGGATGCGGCTGTCACGCGCAACACCGTCGGCTCCGGCAGCGCCGCCTACGTGGGCGCGCGCCTCGGTGCCGCGGGCCTCGAGCCCGTCCTCGCGGACCTCGCCGCCCGCGCCGGGATCACGAGCGAGCTGCCCGCCGAGCTGCGCGGCGCCGTCGAGCAGGTGCTGCGCACCGGTGACGACGCCGACTACGTCTTCCTCATCAACCGCACCGACGAGCCGGTGGACATCACCGGCGTCGACGGCGACATCCTCACGGGCGAGGAGTCCAAGCTGGCTCCCCGCTCCGTCGCCGTCCTCACGAGGAAGGTCTCGCGCACCACCTAGGACCACCGCAGTATCCACCCTTGCTGGAAGGAACCCGTTCAATGACGAATCGATCCAGGCGCGCCACTCAGGCCGCAGCCACGGGGGTGGCCGCCGTCCTGGCAGCCGCCTCCCTGATCGGGGGTGCGGCGCAGGCCGCGCCCCCGGCCCCGCCCGCACCGCCGGCCGTTCCGGAGGGTGCGCTGACCCTCACGCCCGACCCCTCCTACCAGGGGGAGGAGTTCGAGGGCTGGGGCACCAGCCTCGTGTGGTTCGCGAACGCGACCGGCGACTACCCCGACGAGATCCGGAACCGCCTCGCGGAGCTGGTGTTCGGGCCCGAGGGCCTGAATCTGAACATCGCCCGGTACAACATCGGCGGCGGCAATGCTCCCGATGTGAAGGACTACCTGCGCCCGGGCGGCGCCGTCGAGGGCTGGTGGAACGCACCCGAGGGCACCACACGTGAGGACACGGACTGGTTCGACCCCGAGGACCCCGCCGACTGGAACCTCGAGGCGGATGCCACGCAGCGCTGGTGGATCGACCGCATCAAGCAGGACATCACCCACTGGGAGGCGTTCAGCAACTCGCCGCCCTGGTTCCAGACCGTCAGCGGCTACGTCTCCGGCGGCTTCGACGCCAACAAGGACCAGCTGAGGACCGAGAGCATCGACGACTTCAACTCCTACCTGGTCCGCGTGGTCGAGGAGCTCGAGGACGCCCACGGCATCACCGTGGACACGCTCGACCCGTTCAACGAGCCGAACACCAACTACTGGAGCACCCGCCTCGATGCGAGCGGACAGCCGGTCGGCGGACGCCAGGAGGGCGCGCACATCGGCCCGCAGGTCCAGCAGCAGGTCCTGAAGAACCTCGCCCCGAAGCTCGACGCCGCCAGCACCGATGCGACGATCTCCGCGATGGACGAGACCAACCCCGGCATCTTCGCCACCAACTGGAACAGCTACCCCGCGGACGTCCGCGATTTCGTGGACCAGCTCAACGTGCACACCTACGGCACCGGCCAGCGCACCACCGTGAGGGACATCGCCAAGGGCGAGGACAAGCCCCTGTGGATGAGCGAGGTCGAGGGCTCCTGGGGCAATGGCCAGAGCTTCACCAGCATGGAGCCGGGCCTCGGCATGGCCAAGCGCATCACCGACGACCTCCGCGAGCTCGAGCCCAGTGCCTGGGTGTTCTGGCAGCCCGTCGAGGACTACGACAATATGAAGCCCGGCGGCGAGAGCGCTGCCGGCGCCAACTGGGGCAGCATCCAGATGCCCTTCGACTGCACCGACGCGGACACGCTCGAGAGCTGCCCCATCTACACGAACACCAAGTTCGACACCGTGCGGAACTACACGCACTACATCCAGCCCGGTGACCGCCTGGTGCAGGTGAACGACGACGACACCACCGCCGCCATCACCGGGACCGGCGCCGCCGTGGTCCACATCAACGAGTCCACCGACGCGAAGCCCGTGGTCCTCGACTTCTCGAAGTTCGGGTCCGTCGCACCCGGCGCCACCGTGACCCCCGTGGTCAGTGACGTCAACGGTGCGCTCGTCGAGGGCGCACCGGTCGCGATCGAGAACGGCTCCGCCGTCGTCACCGCGCCCGCCGAGTCCGTCACCACCTTCGTGGTCGACGGCGTCTCCGGCGTCGCGGAGGACGCGGCCGCCCTCCAGGACGGCCACGTGTACCGGCTGCAGGGCGTGCAGAGCGGCAGGTCGATCGAGCCGACCGGCGGCACCGCCGTCATCAGCGCGAGCGACCCCGCGGACGCGAACCAGCTGTTCCGCTTCACGAGCCTCGGCGAGGACGACAGCAACCGCGAGCGCTACTCGATCACCACGCTCGACGGCGCCTCGCAGCTCGCCGACGAGGGCGGCGCCGCCGTCGTCGCTCCCGCAGGGACGAACCCGCGCGCCGCATGGATAGCCTCCACCACCGGCGACGGCACCTACACGTTCGTGAATGCCGAGACCGGCCTGGTGCTCGAAGTGGGCGGCGGGAAGACCTCCGAGGGCGCACCCGTGACGCTCTATCTCGCGAACTCGGGCGCCAACCAGCGCTGGACGCTGATCGACGAGACCGTGCTCTCCGTGCAGGACACCACGGCGTTCACCGTCCCCGGCACGGCACCCGTGCTGCCGGAGACCGTCACGCCGGTGTACCGCGACGGCGCACGCGGAGCGATTCCCGTCGAGTGGAAGATCCCGAACGACAACCGCTGGAGGAAGCCCGGCACCGTGAAGGTCAAGGGCACCGCGACCGACGTCACCGGCACGCAGTTCCCCGTGGAACTCACCGTCACCGTGGACACCCTCGTCTCGACGGAACCGGCCCGCGCCAAGGCCGTGGTGAACGGACTGCCCGAACTGCCCGCCACCGTGACCGCTGTCGGCAGCCAGGGCGGCACCGCAGAGCGTGCGGTCACGTGGAACACCCCGGTCGGCTACCCCGCACCCGGCGTCTACGAGCTCACCGGCACGGCCGACGCCGGAGACGGCGGCACGCTCCCGGCGACCGTCCGCATCCAGGTCACCGCGGGCACGCTGGACAACGTGGCCGACGACGGCGGCACCACCGCGAGCGCCACATTCACCGAGCCGGGCTACGGCACGGCAGGCCTGGTCAACGGCGACACCCGCGACAAGGCGTGGTCCAACTGGCGCTCCGGCACCAAGAACACCGCCGACACGCTCACCGTGACACTGCCCGAGGCACAGACGCTCGGGGGCGTCGTCGTGCACTTCTTCCGCGACGGGTCCTCGGACAGCTACGCGCAGACCCTGCAGCTGCAGGTCCAGGGCGCCGATGGTGCGTGGACCGACGCCGGCGGCCCGGTCAGCGTCCCGGCCGGCTCGCCCGCCCCTGCCGTGACCCTGCCGCTGGACGAAGTTACGGCGTCGAGCGTCCGCGTGGTGATGACGGCCCGCTCGCAGACCCACATGGTGGTCAGCGAGATCGAGGTCCTCGGGGCCGTTCCTGCGGAGTCGTCGGATGCGGACCTCGCCTCCATCAGCGTGGGCGGCACCCCGGTGGCCGGCTTCGATCCCGCGGTCACCAGCTACTCGGTGCCGTCGCGGGGCAAGGTCCCGTCCGTGTCCGCCGTCCCGGCAGACCCGTACGGGACGGTGTCCGTGACGCAGCCCTCGGGCGCCGGCCGGACCGCCGTGGTCACGGTGACGAGCGAGGACGGGTCGGCGACGAACACCTACCGGGTGGACCTGACGAAGTAGTCCTTCCTGAACCTGAACGACCTGACCGACCGACGGGGCGTCCGCAGCAGCGGGCGCCCCGCCGTCGTTCCGCCCGCTCCCGGCACCATCCGGCAGGCTGCCCGGAGATCCAGTTCACGCCGCCGGAGATACCAAGTAGGCTTATTGTGCCGGGATCGACCAGCGACGGCGTCCCTCCAGGACGGGACGCGCCGTCGTTCCGGCAGGTCTCACCGTCCACGACCCTCCGCCGCGCCACCCGGAGCAACCGCACAGCGCAGCGGCACCACTCGCACCACCTGGGAGAACAACCATGACCACTGCAGACACGCCCCGCGCGGGCACCCGCACCACCGTCCAGAAAGCAGCACTCGCCGTCGGAGCGGTATTCCTGCTCGTCGGGCTCCTCGGGTTCATCCCGGGCATCACCAGCCAGTACGACCAGCTCAGCTTCGCCGGCCACGAGTCCGGGGCCCTGCTCCTCGGCCTGTTCCAGGTGTCGATCCTGCACAACATCGTCCACCTGCTGTTCGGCGTGGCCGGGATCGCGATGGCCCGCACCATCAGCGGCGCCCGCTCCTACCTGCTGTACGGCGGCATCATCTACCTCGTGCTGTGGATCTACGGCCTGGTCATCGACCAGAACTCCGCCGGCAACTTCGTACCCCTCAACGGTGCGGACAACTGGCTCCACTTCTTCCTCGGGGTCGGCATGATCGCCCTGGCCCTGCTGCTCACCCGCGACACCAAGCGGACCACCGCACGCGCCTGATCCCTCCCGCCTGCATCCCGCAGGACAGGAGCGGCGTCAGCGGGCCCCGGACTCGTGCAGTCCGGGGCCCCTGGCGTCCCATCCCACTCCCGATCCCGAAAGGCAGAACCATGGAGACGCCGCGCAGGTTCGACACGATCACCATCATCTTCAATCCGAACAGCACCGGAGACGCCCCCGCGCTCGCCGAAGAGCTGTCCGGCGAACTCGTGCCGGCGCTGCCGGAGACGAAGGTCGTCCTGCAGCCCACGGAGCACGCCGGGCACGCGATAGACCTCGCGCGGGACGCGGCGTCGGCCGGCAACGCCCTGATCGTGTCGGTCAGCGGGGACGGCGGCTACAACGAGGTGGTCAACGGAGTGATGTCCAGCGGCAGCGACGACGCCGTCTGCGCGGTCCTGGCCGCCGGCAACGCGAACGACCACAGCCGCGTCACCGGGCGGAAGCCACTGGCGGAAGCCATCATCGAGGGCCAGGTGCGCACGATCGACGTGCTGCGCATCAGCATCGGCTCATCGGACACGGACGCGATGTACGCCCACTCCTACATCGGATTCGGGCTGACCCCCGTCGTGGCGATCGACCTGGAGAAGGGCAGCAAGGGCGCCATCAAGGAGATGTTCTCCGTGGCACGCACCTTCCGCAAGTTCAGGCCCTTCGAGATCCGTCAGAGCGACGGCGAGCGCCGCCCCTTCGACAGCCTGGTGTTCGCGAACATCTCCCAGATGGCCAAGTACGCGACTTTGAGCGAGGCCGGAGACCAGCCCACCGACGGGAAGTTCGAGGTCATCACCTTCCCGCACATGGCCAAGTGGCGGATCCTGCTCACCGCCCTGCGGGCGACGACGCAGGGGCTGGGCGACCAGCCGAGCTTCAGCCGGTACCGGTTCTCGACCCTCAAGCCCCTGCCCTACCAGCTCGACGGCGAAGTGAAGTCCGTCGACGCCGCCATGGACGTCACCATCGAGAGCGTCCCCGGGGCCCTGTCCATCCTCGGCTGACCGGTCGCCGAGGGGCGCTCTACGATCGGCTCAGCGAGGAGCCGGGCCCAGCGAGGCGGGACCGTCGACGGGCTTCGGATCGGGCTCCTTCAGTTCGAAGGAGAAGGCGCGCGTCTCCGTCGCCCCAGTGTTCTCGCCGTAGTGGCCAGGCTCCTGCGTCCGCCCGCAGCACAGCCTAGGGTGGACCGCATGGACCTGACCGCGCAGTTCGAGGCGGAGCGCCCGCGCCTCGTGCGGATCGCCGCCGGCATCCTCGATGACCGGGCCGAGGGCGAGGACATGGTGCAGCAGGCGTGGCTCCGGTTCCACGGCACCGACACCGTGATCGACAGCGTGCCGGCATGGCTGACGGTCGTGACCACGCGCCTGTGCCTGGACCGCCTGCGCTCCACGGTCCCCGAGCCGGTGGACGCGGCGCCCGAGCCGGCCTCCGTGCTCGCCCCGGATCCGGCCGAGCAGGTGGTGCAGGCGGCCTCCGTCGGCGTCGCCCTGCGGATGGTCCTCGAACGCCTCTCTCCCGCGGAACGGGTGGCGTTCATCCTCCACGACACCTTCGGCGTCGACTTCCGCACCATCGCGACCGTCCTCTCGGTGTCGTCGGAGGCCGCACGCAAGCTGGCGTCGAGGGCCCGCTCGAAGGTCTCGGGCCTCGCCCCGGCGGAGACACCGGCCGACTGGGAGGTCGTCGACGCGTTCCTCGCCGCTTCCCGTGGCGGCAGCTTCGCCCGCCTGGTGCACCTCCTCGCGCCCGACGTCGTCGTGAGCGCCGACGCCGAGGCGATCGCCGCCGGCACCCCCGTGCGGCTGGAGGGCCGCGAGCGCGTGGCCGCGATGTTCGACGGAGCGGCCAAGGCCGCCTTCCCCGTTTTCGTCCAGGCCCGCCCCGGCGCCGCCTGGTACCACCTCGGCAAGCCGCGGGTCGCGTTCGACTTCACGGTGGCGGACGGCGTGGTCCGGAGCATCACGTTCCGCGCCGACCCGGGCGTCCTGGCCGCGCTGATCCGCCGGGCCGCCGCCGACCGGAGATGATCCGCTCCCGCGCGTCGGCGCCGGGCGGTCACATTCGTGCCGCCCCATCCGTCATCAGTACGAGGCCCTCCCGGCCCGCCTCCCATCCACCGCACCAGAAGGAATCACCATGAAGACCATGACCTGCCAGCAGCTCGGCGGCCCCTGCGATCTCGCGCTCCACGGCGAGACGGCGGACGACGTCATCCAGGCCCAGGACCAGCACCTCAAGGACGCGGTCAAGGCCGGCGACACGCAGCACCAGGCGGCCCGCGACGCGATGAAGGGCCGCTGGAGGAACCCGATCAAGGGTCTGGGCTGGTACAACGACACGAAGAAGGCCTTCGCGGCGCTCCCCGAGGCCTGAACCGTCGGGGCACCACGGCGCTCGCACCGGACGTCCGCACGGAGCGGGAAATGACGACGGGGTGCCCGCATCAGCGGGCACCCCGTCGTCCATGGGAAGGAGGAGTCGCCTCAGCTGTCGCCGGGCTGGATGCCGCCCTCGATCCAGGGGTAGCCCGTGGCGAGGGGAGCACCGTCGTCGTGCCGGGAGAGCCACTCGACGGCGGCCGCGTGGTAGCGGTGGAAGCCCTTGTAGTCGACGAGTTCGGGGTCCAGGGAGGCGAGCGCCCGGTGCATCCGCTTCGCCCAGTCCGGAGCGTGCTCCACCAGTTCGGCCAGGCTGACGAGGTACGTACGGACCGGGAACACGATGGCGTTGGACCGGGGCAGGCGGTGCAGGGGCTGCAGTTCGATCCGCAGGTACACCATCTCCCCGGCGTTCTCGGGCGTGACCTTCGCCCGGTCCGGCGCCCAGTCCGGGAGCGTCTCCACCGAGGTCTCGAGGCGCGGGTTGACGGTCAGGGACCAGTTGACGCGTCGGACGGGGTGCCCGGGCTTCATCCGGAGCAGGAACTTCAGGGCCCGGTCCAGGATGCCCATCTTGTCCAGCTTGGGCACGGGGCCGTGGAACTCGGCGAAGCTCATGCCCATGTTGAACTGCAGGGAGTAGTCGGCCCGCTGCGTGGTCATGCCGGCGCCGATGACGAGTGTGTTGTCCTTCTCCTCGAGGACCACGAACTCGCCCTGCGCCTGCCGGGTCGCGTACTCCATCGGGTCCATGGGCAGCGTGGCAGGATCACCGAAGGTGAACGAGTCGTCGATCCCGAGGAGCCGGTTCTGCCACCGCCACTCGTTGCCGCTCTTGGTAAGCGTGAAGTGCTCCGGGAAGTCCTTGGCGTACGAGTCGAAGATGAGCTCCAGCAGATCCCACTGCGCCTCCATCATGTGCGGCAGCGCGATGTAGTGGACGCCCGGCATGTCCCGCAGCATCTGGTCGCGGTGGGCGCACTCGGACACGTAGTGCTCGTCGATGTCGAAGGCGGACCGCAGGGCGCCCGTACCTGCCGGGACGTGCGGTTCCAGGTTCATCGAGTACGCGTACTCGTCGTCGGGGAACGGGAAGGGGAGGTTGCGGACCGCCTCGCGGGAGTTCCGGAACCGGTACTCACCCTCGGGGGTGTAGGTCTCGTCCGCGGTGAAGCCGGCTGTGCTGGGAATCGCTGTCACGGGAGTGCTCCTTAGGCATTGATGACGAGTTTGGTGCAGGTGGCCCGCGAGACGCAGGGCATGATGAGCTTGTTGGTGCAACGGTCCGATTCGGAGAGCCAGTCGTCCCGGTGGTCGATGGTTCCCTCGACCTCCAGGACCTCGGTCTCGCATTCGCCGCAGGCGCCGCCCCGGCAGAGGTAGGGCAGCCTGTGGCCGGCCTCCTCGACCGCCTCCAGCAGTGATTGCTCAGGGGACACGTCGATCACCGCTCCGGACCGGGCCAGCGTGACGGAGAAGGGGTCGCCGGTGGATCCGAGGTCCTCGAACCGCTCGAAGTGGATGTTCGAGTCGGTCCAGCCGTGGGCGTGGGCCGCCCCGATGACGTCGTCGACCATGCGGGAGGGCCCGCAGACATAGGCGTGGGTGCCGAGCGGACGGCGGGCGAGGATCTCGGACGCGTTCAGCCGCGACCCCTCACCTGCGCCGTACAGCCGGACCCTGTCCCCGTAGAGTTCCTGCAGTTCGTGGCCGAAGGCGGCGTGCTCCGGGCCGCGTACGGCCAGATGGAGTTCGAACGAGCCGCCCTTGACGCTCAGCTCGTCGAGCTGCGAGTAGATCGGGGTGACCCCGACGCCACCGGCGATGAAGACGTGGTGCCGGGCGTGCTTGGAGAGGGGGAAGAGGTTGGCCGGCGTGGTGACGGACAGGATGTCGCCCTCTAGGACGTCCCGGTGCATGGCGATCGAGCCGCGCCTGCCCTCCTCGACGCGACGGACAGCGATCTGGTACCGGCTCGTGTCGTAGGGCGAACTCATGAGCGAGTAGGCGTTGCGGCGGGTCTCGCCGTCGAACTCGATGAGCACCCTGACGTGGCTGCCACCCGAGAAGGCCGGGAGCCACGATCCGTCCGGCGCGGAGAAGGTGTACCGGTTGATCTCCGGGGTCACCGCTTCGATGCGGTCGACCTTCAGCCGCAGGGCTCCGTGCTGTGCCTCGCTCATGTGTCCAACTCCTCGTCGTCCGGCAGCTCGCCGGGTACTTCACCGTCTGCTTTCACTCCCTGGAAGGCGGCGAGCCTCCGGGAGTAGTGGTCCCGGACCACCAGGTGGCGCTCGCAGCCGGGGCACCGGAACACCCGCCGGGACACGTTCTCGGAATAGTGGCCGCAGTGCGCGCACCACACCCGCCGCACGAACGAGCCGGCGTGCTCACGCAGCACCTCGTCCTTGTTCATGCCGTACGAGGTGGCGACCTGCATGGACGTGCCGATGAACCCCTCCGAACCGGACAGGTACAGCCGGGTCCCCATGCCCGCCGCCGCGAGGAAGGCATCCAGGCCCCGCACGGCTTCCGCGTTGCTCGGGAATACCCGGAGTTCCCGCACCGGGAACGCCTCGAGCTCCGCCAGGTGGTTCTTGCCCGTGAACGACTCGGTCGAGTACAGGACGGTGGTCGCCGCCAGCTGTGCCGGGTCCATCTCCCCGAGCAGGCGGACCAGCGGTCCTCCGCCGCTGCCCTGGGCGGCGGCGACGTGGTTCGAGCCCGTCGCCATCGGCGTCAGTTCGTCGTAGACGGGGCGGCTCTTGATGCCGGTGATCAGCATGGTCCGGTCACCCCCGGTCCTTCGGCGCGGTCGCCGGGACGGTGACGCGGTCGGCGGACAGTGCTGTGGGCACGGCATCGGCTGCCGGGGCGTCGCCCTTGAGGTACGGCTTCTTCCACGCCATGTAGAGGAGGCCGAGCACGACGACGGTGACGGCGGAGATGAGGACCACGTAGTTGGCGAACCAGCCGTCCTCGGGTGTGCGGGGCCAGGCCATGTTCACCATGCCGAGCACGCCCCACACGAGGGCCGCGATGTTCACGGGGATGCCCCAGGCACCGAGCTGGAAGGCACCGTTCGGCTTCCAGCCGAGGAGTCGCGCCCGGAGCGAGGCGAGGACCACCATCTGGAACCCCATGTACATGCCCATGGCCGCGAACGAGATGATCACGGTCAGGGCGTCACTGGAGACCTTCGATCCGATGACGATGACGGCGGGCACCAGTCCGGCGAGGAGCAGTGCGTACGGGGGGACATGGCGGGTCTCGCTGAAGGTGCTCAGGAGCTTGCTGGCCGGGAGGATGCCGTCGCGGGCCATCGAGTAGGCCAGGCGCGAGGTGGCGGCCTGCAGGCTCAGCACGCAGGAGAGGAAGGAGACCAGGACGACGGCGAGGACGACCTTGAAGCCGATCGGTCCGAAGGCGGAGAGGAGGATGTTGCCGACGGGGTCCGTGTCGGCGCCGGAGATCACGGCGGCGAAGTCGGGGACGGCGAGGATCAGGGACAGGCAGACGAACATCGCGGCGAAGCCGCCGATGTAGATGGTCATCCTCATGGCCTTGGGGATGGTGCGGCCGGGGTTGGGGACTTCCTCCGCCACGTCGCCGCAGGCTTCGAAGCCGTAGTACTGGAAGATGCCGATGAGGCCTGCGGCAGCGAACGCCACGAAGTAGTTGCTGCCCTCCCCCGCGCCGAAGGACTGGAACAGGACGCCGAGGTCGTGGTGGCGGGCCGTCAGCAGCAGCCAGCTCCCCACGGCCAGTGCGCCGCCGAGTTCGGCCAGGAGGCCGATCATCGCCACGGTGTTCAGGACCCTGGTCCCGCCGAGGTTCAGGACCGTGGCCAGAGCGATGACCACGAGGCCGCAGATGATGACGGAATCGACGGTGTTGGCCATGCCCACGAGGGTGCTGAGGAAGGGCCCCGCCCCGTAGGCGACGCTGGCGATGGTGGTCAGGAGCGCCACCAGGTAGACCCAGCCGTTCATCCAGCCCCACTTGCGGCCCCACAGCCTCCGGGACCAGGGGTAGACCCCGCCGGCCACCGGGTACGCCGCGACGACCTCCCCGAAGACCGTGGCGACGAGGAGCTGTCCGATGCCGACGATTACGAGGGACCAGAACATCGGCGGCCCGGCAACGCCCAGCGACGCCGCGAACAGGGAGTACACGGCGACGACCGGCGACAGGTAGGTGAACCCCAGCGAGACGTTCCCCCAGAACGTCATCTCCCGCTTGAACTGCCTCTCGTAGGAGTAGCCGAGGCTGGCGAGGTGCTCCGCGTCCTGGTCCGCGATCGACCCGCTGGGCGGTTCCGTACTTTCTACACGCATCGGATTCCTTCTCTTCGGGTCCTCTGGCGCTCGTGTGAGCTGGACCACGTCGGAAAAACTATAGTTTCAAATGTTTTGAACCGCAATGACCGGTCGATTACCCTCAACTGGCGGCTCTGTCCGGCAGGAGCTTGGGAACCAAGATGACATAACCTATGTTTCCGTCGGATTTTGTGCGTCCATCGGTCGTTTCGATCCGCGCCCGGCTACAGTTAGTGCTGTCCTTCCACTGCTTGGAGTCCCTTCTTGGCCCCCACCACCGCTTTCCAGGCCCACGTCTACCGGTCTCTGCCGGAGACCGAGCGCTCCGGGGCCATCGTGGACAGGATCTCCAAGGCGATCTCCCTGGGCCTGCTGAAGGTCGGCGAGCGGCTCCCCCCGGAGACGGCCCTGTCGGAGATGTTCGGCGTGGCACCGTCCACCCTCCGGGAAGCACTGTCCGACCTCCGGCAGCAGGGCATCGTCGCCACCCGGCGGGGACGCAGCGGTGGGACGTTCATCCTTCGGCAGCCCTTCACCTCGGAGGAGGCGATGAGGTCATGGTTCCAGGAGACCTCCATCGCCGAGATCCGCGATGTCGGCGACGAGCATGCGGCGATCGCGGCCGCCACGGTGAGGCTCGCCTGCGAACGGGCCGAACCCCACGAGGTGGGCAGGCTCCTGGAACTCGCCCGGGGCCTCGCCCTGTCGGACACACCGGAAGCGCGTGCACGTGCCGACAGCCGGTTCCACATCGAGCTGGCGGTCCTGGCCCAGTCCCCGCGGCTGACGAACGCGGAGATCCGGTTGCAGGCCGAGATCGTCCAGGCCCTGTGGGCGCCCCTGCCGTCGACCCGCGATCCGGAGCGGGTCGCGGCCGAGCACCTCGCACTGGCCCGCGCCATCGCGGACGACGCCTCCGAGCACGCCCAGCGACTGGTGCTGGAGCACATCCGGCACGACATCCATCATCTGGTGGACACCAAACTGTCCCTCGGGTACCCCACGAGCCGGCAGGAGCGCCCATGACCGCCCAAGCCCCTGCCCGGACGGCAGCAGCAGAGATCGCCGCGTGGATGAACGCGCTCGGCGTCGACGTCCATGCCTTCGCCGCACGGACGGCGGCGCTGTGGACCGACCGGACACGGCCCTTCGGCCTGACACCGGGCGACGTCGCACACCTCGAGGGGCTGGCCGGAGAGTTCCTGGCGGCCCATCCCTTCGTCGTCGGAGCGGGAGTGATCTTCTCCGCGGAAGCCATCCAGGGCAACGACGGCGGCCTCGAGTGGTGGATCCGACGCCAGGACACCGTCGAGAAACTGGAGTTCGACCTGACGCCGGGCGGAGAACGGTTCTACGACTACCAGAACATGCCCTTCTTCGCCTCGGCCAGCCGCACCGGTGAACAGACCTCGTGGGGCCCCTACGTCGACTACCTCGGGCTGGACGAATACATCCTCACCCACTCGGCGCCCATCCAGCTGGGCGGGACGTTCGCGGGAGTGGCCGGCTGCGACATCAGGATCCGGACCCTCGAGGAGATCTTCATGCCCGTCCTCCGGGCCATCCCCGGGGACGCCGCGCTGATCAATGCGAGCGGCCGGGTGGTCGTCGGGAACTCGGGTGCGTACCTGGTGGGCGAGAGGATCCGCTCCACGCCGGCCGGCAGCGAGATGACCCCGGTCGAGGTGCCGCATCTCGGCTTCTCACTGCTGAGCCGCCGCCAGGGCATCCCGCCTGACCGGGCGCAGGACCGGACGTCCGCTACATTGGCTGACAGCGACCTACCCCAAGGAGAACACTCATGAAGGTCCTCATCACCGGCGCCCACGGAAAAGTGGGCCGAGCCGTGACGCAGGCGATGATCGCCGCCGGCCACGAGGTCAGGACCACCGACCTGACGCGCCCCGGGTACGAACGGAAGCCCGAGGGCACGCCGAAGTACACGATGGCCGACCTCACCGACGCCGGCCAGGCCTACGCCGTCGTCCACGGGGCGGAGGCCGTGGTGCACGTCGCCGCGATCCCCGAGCCGACCGGCCACCCGCCGCACGTCGTCTTCCAGACCAACCTCATGGCCACCTTCAACGTGCTCGAGGCAGCCATCCGGTTCGGCGTGAAGCGGTTCGTCTACATCTCGAGCGAGACCGTGCCCGGATTCTTCTTCCCCGAGCGGGACTTCCTGCCGGACTATGCTCCCGTCGACGAGGAGCACCCGATCCACCCGCAGGACCCGTACGCCCTCTCCAAGCACTTCGGCGAGCAGCTGATGGACGCCGCCGTCGCGCGGTCGGACATCCGCTGCATCTCCATCCGGCCCTGCTGGGTGCAGTACGAGGGCAACTACGAGACCAACCTCGGCCCCCAGGTCCGTGACGCCTCGGTGCTGAGCCCGAACCTGTGGAGCTACATCGACGCCTACGACCTCGCCGACGCCATCGTGCTCGCGACCGGGTCCGACCTGCCCGGCCACGAGGTCTTCTACATCGCGTCGCCGGACAACGTCGGCGGGCACGACTTCGCCGAGTCGCTCGCGAAGTACTACGGCGACGCCATCGAGCTGCGCGAACTGGACCGGAAGGACGCCTCGGGCATCTCCAGTGCGAAGGCGCAGAGGATGCTCGGCTGGGTTCCGAAGCGGTCCTGGCGCGACTACCTCGACACGGACGGGAAGTCGCTCGCCACCTAGGGCGCCGGTACCGCGCGCCCGAGCCGCCTCCCGGTGATACATCGCATGCGACGCCGTCAGCAACCTGCCGTCCGCACACACCGGCGCCTGCCCGCAAGTGCTTCCAGCTGCTGTGCTGCGATTTCCCAGGCTGGTGCACGAGGGTGAGACTGAAGTGCAACGACGCGACGGGAGACATCATGAGTGCGGACCATTTGGAACGGGTCGTCGCAGCAGTGCGATCCAGCAGTCCCGCCACCGGCGCGCATCCCGTCGTGGATCCGTTCCCGCCGGCGGAACTCCAGGTCGCCGTCGCCTCGGCGGTCAGCAGCGGGGAGTCACTAGCCGTCGTCGCCGCCGTGGCAGACCTGCCGGCGCTCGCTGTCCTGGACGCCGTCGACGCGCTCCAGCCGGGCAGCACCTGACGCCGCTATGACCCGACGGGACGGCAGCAGCCGAATTAGCACACGCGCATGTGACGTTATTTCTTGCACTCCTGGTTAGGAGAACCTAACCTGAGGTCGTGCCCCTCGATGACCGCCCCGCCACGCCACTGCTCTCCGTCTCTGAGCTGGCCATCTCCTACGGGAGCCGGCGCGTCGTCGAGGCCGTCTCCTTCGACCTGGAGCCCGGCACGGTCACCGCGCTCATCGGCCCCAACGGCAGCGGCAAGTCCACCCTCCTGCGCACCATCGCACGGCTGCACGCACCCGACGCCGGGGCGGTGACCCTCGAGGACGGCGCCGACCTCCTCGCACTCTCCCCCAGGGCGTTCGCGCGCACCATCACCCTGCTCGCCCAGAGCCGCCCCGTCCCCGGCGGCCTCACCGTCCGGGAGGTCGTCACCTTCGGCCGCCACCCGCACCGCAGCCGCTGGACCGGGCAGGACCCCCGGGGCACCGCGGCCGTCGAGAAAGCCCTCGCGCTCACCCGCACCGCCGAACTCGCCGACCGCCCCGTGGCCGCGCTCTCCGGCGGTCAGATCCAGCGCGTCTGGCTGGCGAGCTGCCTCGCCCAGGACACCGGGGTGCTGCTCCTCGACGAACCCACCACCTACCTCGACCTGCGCTACCAGGTAGAGATCCTCGATGTGGTCCGCGACCTGGCGACCGACCACGGCGTGACCGTCGGCGTCGTCCTCCACGACCTCGACCAGGCCGCAGCCATCGCGGACCACGTGGTGCTGCTCGAGAACGGTGCCGTGATGGCGCAGGGCACCCCCGTGGACGTCCTCACCGCCGAGAACCTGTCGCGTGCCTACGGCGTCCGCGTGGACGTCACCGTCCGCGACGGCGCGGTGCACACGCGCGCCGTCGGACGGCACAACACACCGAGCACCGCCGCCCTCTCCGCTTCCTGATCCCCCACGGCGCAGCCCGCGCCACCGAGAGAAATGAAACCGATGACACAACCGAAGATCCTCGCTGCCCTCGCAGCGGTGGCCCTGCTCTCCCTGACCGCCTGCGGCACCACCGAGGAGGCCGCCGGCAGCGCCCCCTCCGAGGACGCGGCGGCGGGGGAGGCCATCACGGTCACCGACGCCCGCGGCAAGGAGATCACCCTCGACGGCCCGGCCGAGCGCGTGGTCGCGACGGAGTGGAACGCCATGGAGAACCTCGTGGCCCTCGGCGTCATGCCGGTCGGCGCCGCGGACGTCGAGGGCTACGCCCAGTGGGTCAGCGCCGAGGCGCTGGACGACACCGTGACCGACGTCGGAGTGCGCGGCGAGCCCAGCATCGACACCCTCGTGTCCCTCACGCCCGACGTCGTCATCGTGACCGACCAGCTCGTCGAGGGCGCGATCGAACAGATCGAGAAGACCGTCCCCGTCGTCGTGATCCCCGGCGGCGACGCCACCGACAACATCGGCCAGATGTTCGAGAACCTCGACCTGATCGCCACGGTCACCGGTACCGAGGACCAGGCCGCCGAGCTGAAGTCCTCGTTCGAGGCCAAGGTCGCCGAGGGCAAGGCCGCCATCGAGGACGCCGGCGCCGCAGGCACCCCCGTCGCCTTCTCCGACGCCTACACCGACGCCGGCAGCGTCTCGATCCGCCCCTTCACCGAGAGCTCGCTCGTGGGCAGCGTGTTCGGGCAGCTCGGACTGGCCGGCGCCTGGACCCTCGAGGGGGATCCCGCCTACGGACTCGCGCAGACCGACGTCGAAGGCCTCACCGCGCTGCCCGAGGACACCGACTTCTGGTACATCGCCAACGACGCCTTCGGCGATCCCTACCAGGACGAGCTCGCGGACAACGCGGTGTGGAAGTCCCTGCCGTTCGTCGAGGCCGGGAACGTGACGCGCTTCCCCGACGCCCTGTGGACCTTCGGTGGCCCCAGCTCCATGGAGCAGTTCGTGGACGCGGCGGTCGAGGCCGCCACCGCCCAGGCCGCGGAGTAGCCCCCGTGCCGCCGGCGATCCTGACCAGGCCAGCTCCACTCCCGGACCGGGCCGACGCTCCGCGTCCCGGAGTGCGCCTGGTCCTCGCCGGCGGCCTCCTCGCGGCAGCCACCGTGATCCTCGCCCTCGTGCACCTCACGCAGGGCACCTCGAGCGTCGGTGCCGCAGACATCCTCGGTCTGCTCACGGGGCACGACGACGACACCACCGGTGCCGTCGTCGCCGCGAGCCGCATCCCCCGCCTGGCTGCGGGCCTGCTCGTCGGGGCGGCCCTCGGCGCGGCGGGAGCCGTCCTGCAGTCCGTCTCCCGCAATGCCCTCGCCTCCCCCGACACCCTGGCGGTGAACGCGGGCGCGCACCTGGCGATCGTCTCGGTCGCCGCCCTCGGCCTGCAGGTGCCGCTGCTCGGGTCCGTGGGCGTCGCGTTCCTCGGGGGCCTCGGTGCGGCCGCCCTGGTCCTGGCGCTCTCCGGCACCGGGCAGTCCTCCAGCGTCCGCCTGGTCCTGGCCGGTTCCGCCATCGCCCTCGCATTCCATGCCCTGACCAGTACCCTCCTGCTGCTCTTCTCGCAGGAGACGCGCGGTCTCTTCGCCTGGGGCGCCGGATCACTCGGCCAGAGCGGCCTCGAGAAGTTCACGCTGCTCGCCCCGCTGGCCGGGGCAGCCCTCCTCGTCCTGCTCCTGAAGTCCCGATCCCTGGACCTGCTGACCCTCGGCGACGACCAGGCGCGCGTGCTGGGCATCAACGTGCGCGGGACGCAGGTCCTCGCGGTCGTCCTCGCCGTCCTCCTCTCGGCAGCGGCCGTGACCGTCGCCGGGCCCATCGGCTTCGTGGGACTCGCGGCCCCCGCCGTCGTACGGCTCGCCGCCCCGCACGTCCCCGGCCTCCACCGGCACATCGTGCTGGTCCCCGCGGCCGCGGTCCTCGGTGTCTTCCTCGTCCTCGGGGCCGACGTGCTGCTGCGCGCGGCCGTGGGTCCCGAGAGCGCCGTCGAGGTACCCACGGGCGTCGTCACGACGATCTTCGGGGCCCTCTTCCTCGTCGCCCTCGCCCATCGGATGCGTTCCGACGGCCCCACGCGTGAGGCCCGCTCCGTCTCGCTGCGCACCATAGGGACGGCACGCAGCACGGCCGTCCTCGTGGTCCTCGCGGTCCTGTTCGTCGCCGTCGCCGTCGCCGGCCTGCTGCTGGGCGACGCCAAACTGCTCCTCGGCGACATCATGAACTGGGGAACCGGCCAGGCCGGCCCGGTGGTGTCCAGCGTGATGGACAGCAGGGCGCCCCGCGTCGGTGCCGCCCTGCTCGCCGGCGCGTCCCTGGCACTCGCCGGCACCGCCATCCAGGCCGTGACCCGGAACCCGCTCGCGGAACCCGCCATCATCGGCGTCTCCGGCGGCGCAGGCGTGGGAGCCGTCCTCGTCATCACGTTCGTGCCGCTGGCCGGATTCTGGACCGTCGGAGCGGCCGCGGGCGCCGGTGCCGCCGTCGTCTCGCTGATCGTGTTCGGGCTGTCCTTCCGCGGCGGCATGCAGGCGGACCGGCTGGTCCTCATCGGCATCGGCGTCTCCGCGGCGGCAACCGCCGTCATCACGCTGCTGATCGTCCTCACCGATCCGTGGAACGAGTCGAAGGCGCTGACCTGGCTGTCGGGGTCCACCTACGGCCGGTCGCTGCAGCACCTCGTCCCCCTGCTCGTGGCCCTGCTGATCGGTCTGCCCGTCATCGCCGCCCACCACCGCACGCAGGACCTGCTGGCGCTCGACGAGGACACGCCGCGCCTGCTCGGCCTGAGGGTGCCGCGGGCCCGGGTGATCCTGCTGGCAGCGGCGGTGCTGCTCACGGCGTCGTCCGTGGCGGGGATCGGCGTGATCGGCTTCGTGGGCCTCGTCGCGCCGCATGCCGCGCGCGCCCTCGTGGGCGCCTCCCACCGGCTGATCGTCCCGACGGCGATGCTCCTCGGGGCGGTCCTCGTGTGCCTCGGGGACCTCATCGGACGCACAGCGATCGCCCCCGCACAGCTGCCGGCGGGTCTCCTCACCGCGCTGCTGGGGGCACCGTATTTCGTCCACCTGCTGTTCCGGAGCCGTTCCGGCCGGTAGGAACCGCATCCGATGCGGACGCTCCCTGTCCGGAAGTCCGTGCTGTCCGATCCCCGACGGAGCAGAATCGGCGCATGACACTGCGCTGGTACTCCACCGTCCTCGAATCGACCGACCACCGCGCCCTCGCACGCTGGTGGGCGGAAGCCCTCGGCTGGGAGCTACTGATCGAGACCGACGACGAAGCCGTGCTCGTACCGCCGTGGGCCCGCGAGCTCGGTGCGAAGCTATCGTTCGAGCAGGTGCCGCCGGGCCTCGTGTTCGTACCGGTGACGCACGAGAAGCAGGGGAAGAACCGGCTGCACCTCGACTTCGCGCCGCACACCGGCCAGGACCGCGCCGCCGAGATCGAGCGGCTGCTCGCCCTCGGGGCGCGGCGCACCGACGTCGGGCAGGGTCCGGAGGTGAGCTGGGAGGTCCTCGCCGACCCCGACGGCAACGAGTTCTGCATCCTGTCGTCGCGGGAGTACTGAGGCTAGAGCTCGATGCGCTCCGTCTCGATGACCTCCTTGCGCACCTCGCCGCCGACGGTCTCGTCGTGCGTGCGCACCTCGCGGCGGATCCGGACGCGTTCGATCGGGACGACGTCCATCTCGACGCGCGGCTTCTCCTCGTAGAGGACCACCTCGGTGGTGTCACCGTTGAAGGCGGTCTCGACGGCCGAATAGAGGCGCTCGCGCTCGGCGTCGGTGAAGGAGCCCTCGCCGTCGTCGTAGAACGGCTTCCCGTCCCGGACGGGCACGCGCTCGACGACGAGTTCCTCGCGCCGGATCTGCACGGTCATGGTGACGTCCTCGGTGACCACGCGCTTGACGATGCGCACGCGCTCCGTCTCGCGGATCTCCGTACCGACGCGGAGCTGCTCCTCCGAGCGCGTCATGGCGTAGTCACCCTCGGTCCGGGAGGACCGCAGCGGCGCCGGGGCGGCGTCGGCGGCCCGGTCCGTCGTGACGCCGGTGGCCCGGTCCGTCGCGACGTCGTCGTCCTTCGCGGGCATCAGCCCGTAGTACCGGAGCAGATTCTGCTCCTCCTCGGGGCTGAGGTGGCCGTCCTGCGACATCTTCGGGGAGTCGTAGACCGTCGCGTGCGGATAGGGCAGACGGATGTCCCGGCCGGCGCGCGTGGCTCCCTGCAGCGGGGCGAAGGACTCGGGGTTGCCCATGGTGTGGGTGGCGATGGTGACCCAGCTGGGCTCTCCCGTGACGTCGTCGACATAGAGCTGACCCATGGGGCCGAGCACCGCTCCGTCCTCGCTCAGCACGTTGGCGCCCGCGTTCATGGATTCCTTCATCTGTTCAAGCGTGATCATGACGGCCCTTTCGAGGAGGTTTGCTCTCCTCACCGTAGGTCGCAGGTGGAGCGATAGCAAGCATGCTTACTACCGACGTGCCCGATGGAGCATCGCGCCGGCCGCTCCGGAATCGGCCGATACGGTTCTATCCTTTCCCCATGCCACTCCTGCCGAGGTCCTTCCGCGCGGCGCGCGTCTCCGACGAATCGCACCGCGTCACCACCTTCGAGCTCTTCTTCGACCTCGTCTTCGTGTTCGCCTTCACGCAGGTCACCGGCTTCATGGCGCACGAGCACTCCTTCCACGGCATCATCCAGGGCATGATCATCCTCGGCATGCTGTGGTGGTCCTGGGTCTGCTACTCGTGGCTCGCGAACCAGACGCACGTGGACGAGGGCATCATGCGCCTCGGCCTGTCCGCCGTCATGGTGGCCATGTTCATCGCGGCCCTCGCCATCCCTGAGGCCTTCACCGACCTCGAGGGCGGCCTCAGCGGGCCGCTCGTCCTGGCCCTGTCCTACGTCGTCGTGCGCGTCCTGCACCTGGTGCTGTACGCGTACGCGGCGATGGAGGACAAGCCGCTCCAGCGCCAGGTCGCCAGGACGTCGGTGGCGATGGCGTCGGGGTCCACGCTCATCGTCACGGGCGCACTGATCGGCGGGCCGTCCCAGACGTGGTTCTGGCTCGCGGGGCTGGCCCTCGACGTCGCCCTGACCTATCTCACCACCGCGCGCGGCGACTGGCGGGTGCACTCCGCGGCGCACTGGACGGAACGCTACGGCCTCGTGGTGATCCTCGCCCTCGGCGAGTCCATCGTGGCCATCGGCGTGGGGGCCTCCGCGGAACCCGTCAGCGTGCCCATCCTGCTCGGGGCCCTCGCCGGCGTCGGCCTGTCCATCTGCCTGTGGTGGCTCCACTTCGACGTCACCGCCATCGCGGCCGAACACCGCTTCGCGGCACTGCGCGGCGGTGCACGCGCCTCTGCCGCCGTCGACGCCTACACCTACCTGCACCTGCCGCTCGTCGCGGGCATCGTGCTGTCCGCGCTCGGCGTCGAGGACGTCCTCGCGCACGTCGAGGAGACGGAGGGCTTCGGCGCCCTCGGCGCGTTCGCCCTCTTCGGCGGCACGGCCCTCTATCTGCTGGGCAGCGCCTCCTTCTGGCGGCGCGTGGGCGGCGGCTGGAAGAAGTGGCGGCTCGGCGGTGCCGCGGCGCTGCTCCTGCTCCTGCCGGTCGCCGCGCAGCTCGCCCCCCTCGCGGCGCTGGCACTCGCTGCCGGAGTGGCAGCCGTGCTCGTCGCGGTGGAGAGTTCCCTGTACGCCGAGACGCGCCATCGGGTCCGCGCGAGGTAGGAGCCCGGCGGGCCCGGACCCGCTGTCCGCGGCCTAGGCGTCGTGCCGGAGCGAGTAGGCGGAGCTGGGCAGCGCGCCGACGCTCCAGTCCGCGTGCGAGGACGGCGTGGCCGAGGGTGCGTCGGCGCCGACCAGTCGGAGGAGGTGCCGCACCAGCAGGACGACAAGGGCGATGGCGAGGAGGATCAGGAGGAGAGTCATGCCTCGATCCTGATCCTGTCGCAGCCGGAAAAAGAGTGGCAGGAAGGACCTATAGCGCTCAAAAGCTGCCATACTGCTGGCATGCTCACCACTGTCGCCGTGATCGTCCTGCCGGACCTGTCCCTCTTCGAGTTCGGGGTGGTCTGCGAGGTGTTCGGCATCGACCGGTCCGACCTCGGCGTCGGCCTCCCCGCCTTCGACTTCCGCGTCTGCACACCGGCTCCCGGGATGGTGCGGACGACGTCCGGCGTCGCCCTCCGCGTCGATTCCGACCTCACGGGGGTGGACGACGCCGACCTCGTCATCATGGCGCCGTTCCCGTCCCGGAACCCGGTGCCCGACGCCGTCCTCGACGCCCTCCGCGCCGCCCACCGCCGCGGCGCCCGCATCTTCTCCGTGTGCTCGGGCGCCTTCGCCCTCGCCGAGGCGGGCCTGCTGGACGGCCGCTGCGCGACGACGCACTGGCGCTACACCAGCAGCCTCGCCGAGGCCTATCCGCGCACACGCGTCGACGAGAACGTCCTCTACGTGGAGGACGGCACCATCCTCACGAGCGCCGGCACCGCGGCGGGCATCGACGCGAGCCTGCACCTCGTCCGGCAGGAGTTCGGGCCGAAGGCGGCGACGGCGATCGCCCGCGGCATGGTGGTCCCGCCGCACCGCGAGGGGGGCCAGGCCCAGTTCATCGAACGGCCCATCCCCACCGAGTGCGGGGCCTCGATGGAGGAACTCCTCCTCTGGCTCGCGGACCACCTGGACCAGGACATCTCCGTGGGGGCGCTGGCGCAGCGCCTGCACATGAGCGAGCGCACGTTCGCGCGCCGCTTCCGGGCGGAGACCGGGACCACGCCCGTCGCGTGGCTCACGGGCCAGCGGCTCCTGCGCGCGCAGTCCCTGCTCGAGGGCACCCGCCTGACCGTCGACGCCGTCGCCCGCGCGTCGGGGTTCGGCCAGGCCGTCCTGCTGCGGCACCACTTCCAGAAGGCCCTCGGAGTGAGTCCGGCGGCCTACCGCAGGACGTTCCGGGGCTCCGACAGGGACTGCGACCTCGACCTGCACGAACTCGAGGAGCAGTTCGGCGCGCACACCCTCAGCCGGTGAGCACCCGGATGACCAGGAACACCACGGGCAGGTAGAGCACCCCGGCCACCGTCTGCAGCGTGATGGTGGAGGCCATCAGGCGCGCGTCACCGCCCAGGGCCCGCGCCATGACGTAGGCGGAGGACGCCGTGGGCAGGGAGAGGAAGAGGATCACCGTCGCCGCGGGCTGACCGGTGAGCCCCAGCAGCAGGCACCCGGCGATCCCGAGCCCCGGCAGCACCGTGAACTTCACCACGGTGGCGAGGGCCACGGCCCCGAGGTTCCGTCCCATGCTCCGGAGTTCGAGCGCCGCTCCCACGCACAGGAGTCCCAGCGGCAGGGACGCACTGCCCAGGGTCCGCAGGAAGCCGCCGACCCCCGGCGGGAGGCCGACGCCGGTGGCGTTCAGCAGGATCCCGATGCCGCAGCCGAGGATCAGCGGGTTGGTGGCGATGCTCCTGACCGTGCCGCCCACCGTCAGCCGCTCCGCCCCGTAGCGCGCGAAGGCGAGTGTGCAGAGGACGTTGACGAGCGGGACGAGGACGGTATTCGCGATGGCGGCGAGCGCGACGCCGTCGGACCCGAACAGGGCGAGGGCGATCGAGAGACCGAGGTAGTTGTTGAAACGGATGCTGCCCTGCAGCACGGAGGTGAAGGCCGGGCCGTCGAGGTCCAGCCGGCGCTGGGCGACGACGAGCCCCAGGGCCGTCAGGACCACCGGCCCGGCGAGGACCGGCGCCATCAGGGCGATCGGCAGGCCCGCGAGGTCCGCGGTCGCCGTGCCGCTGATGAACAGTGCCGGCAGCAGGATGAAGTAGCACAGGCGCTCCGCCGGAGGCCAGAACGCCGGCGCCAGGAAGGCGCGCGAGCGGAGCGCGTAGCCGAGGGCGATCAGGCCGATCACCGGGCCGAGCGCCACGACGGTCTGCGCGATCACCGGGTCGCGCCCGCCGGCAGGGGCCGGGCCGTCACCAGCCCCGGGCCAGGAGCCAGTCGGCCGCCAGACGGCCCCACTGCTCCGTGGCACCGCGACCCTCTGCCAGCCCGAGGCCGTGTTCCCCCTCCGTGAACACGTGCAGGGCGTGGGGGACGGCGTGGGCGGCGAGCGCCTGGGCCAGCAGGTAGGCGTGCTGCACGGGGACGGCCTCGTCCTCGGCGGTGTGCCAGACGAAGAAGGGCGGGGCGTCGGGCGTGACGAGGCGGTCGAGGGACGTGGCCCGCCGCACCTCGACCCCCGCATCGGGCCCGAGCAGTTCGTCCTGGGAGCCCCTGTGCGTGGCGAGCTCCATGGACACCACCGGGTAGCCGAGCACGGCGGCATCGACGCGCTCGTCGGCTCCGGCGGGTGTGAGGGCGGCATGTCCCGCGAGGTGCCCGCCGGCGGAGAACCCGAGGACCGCCAACCGCTCGACGCCCGCCGCCCGCAGGCGCCGGATCTCGGCGCGGACGGCGTCGAGCGGCCCGGGATGACGGGTCCCGACGGGATAGTCGAAGACGCCTGCGGACAGGCCGAAGGAGCGGAGCCGCTCGGCGACGACCTCGCCCTCGTTGTCGGACAGCATGGTGTAGCCGCCTCCGGGCAGGACCAGGACGTGCGTGGGATTCATGCCACCACCGTACTGTGGCCGGACGGCCGGAACGGTACGGGACCCGCAGCAACGGAGAAAGCCCCCGGCCGGGTGGCCAGGGGCTTTCGTACGTCCGGAGGTGCTGTCAGCCCTCGCACTCCGTGCAGAACTTGTCGCCGTTCTTCTCGCGCGCAAGCTGGCTGCGGTGGTGCACCAGGAAGCAGGACATGCAGGTGAACTCGTCCTCCTGCTGCGGGATGACCTGGATGAGGAGTTCCTCGTGCGAGAGGTCGGCCCCGGGGAGGTCGATGCCTTCGGCGGTCTCGCCGTCTTCGACATCGATCAACGCCGTCTGCGTTGTCGCGCTGCGCTGTGCCTGGATCGCCTCGAGGGACTCGTTGGCGGGCTGGTCTTCCGGGCGAACGCGTGGTTCGTCGTAATCGGTTGCCATGGGGGTAGATCTCCTTCTGTGGGCGGGAAGTACGCCCAGATGCCACTCTCAACCTCGGAGGAGGCGGAAGTATTCCATATACCGGGTGCAATATACCTGCTGCGACTGGTACTTTTCTCCATCCGTCGACGGCACGTCGAATCGGATCCCGATGTGACGCGGCGGCCCGGACGTGATACGTGGACGGGACGTGGCGGAGGCTGCCGGGACGACCACCCGCCCAGCCGTCGTAGGGTGGGACCGACCCCGTCCCGAACGCCCCAGGAGCTTCCATGGCATTGGCCCTCGACCTCAGCGGAAAGACCGCCCTCGTCACCGGATCCACGCAGGGGATTGGCCTGGCGATCGCCACCACCCTGGCCGCCGCCGGCGCCCGGGTGGGCGTCAACGGCCGCAGCGACCGCAGTGTCGCCCGCGCCATCGAGGGGATCCGCAGGGACGTGCCCGAGGCGGACCTCGTCGCCGTCGCCGCGGACGTCACCACGGACGACGGCGTCGCGACGACGCTCGGCGTCCTCCCCGCCGTGGACATCCTGATCAACAACCTCGGCATCTTCGGCGCACGGCCGGCACTGGAGATCAACGACGCCGAGTGGCGCCGCTACTTCGAGGTCAACGTGCTCACCGCCGTCCGCCTCACGCGGTCCTACCTGCCCGGGATGACGGCGGCGGGCTGGGGTCGCATCCAGTACATCGCCAGCGATTCCGCCGTCGCCATCCCCGCGGAGATGATCCACTACGGCGTCTCGAAGACGGCCCTGCTGGGCGTCTCACGCGGCTTCGCGAAGGAGGCGAGCGGGACGGGCGTCACGGTGAACTCGGTCATCGCGGGCCCCACGCACACCGGCGGAGTCGAGGACTTCGTGTACCAGCTCGTGGACAGGGACCTCGGGTGGGAGGACGCCCAGCGGCAGTTCATGAGGGACCACCGCCCGCAGTCGCTGCTGGAGCGCCTCATCGAGCCGCAGGAGATCGCCAACCTGGTCGCCTACCTCGCGTCGCCGCTCGCCTCGGCCACCACGGGCGCCGCGGTCCGCGTGGACGGCGGCTACGTGGACGCCATCCTCCCGTGAGCCGCACCGCGGTCCTCACCCCGAACGGCGCCCTCGACGCCGGACCGATGGCCGCGATCGTCGCCAACCACGCCATCCCCGGCTGCGAGGTCACGGACCGGGCGGGCCGGTCGCACACCAGGCTCCTTGCCACGCCCGGCGGCCCGCGCCGCGTGACGGTCACCGTGCGGCCCGACGACGTCGAACTCACCGCGGACACGGACGACGACGTCGAGTTCACGCATCTCGTGCGCACCACCCGGAGGTGGCTGGACCTCGACACGGACACGGACGCCGTCGTCCGGGCCCTCGGCGGCGATCCGCTGATCGGCCCGCTCGTGCGCAGGCGCCCGGGTCTGCGGGCGGTCGGTTATCCGGAGGCGTTCGAGGCGGCGATCATGACGGTCCTCGGGCAGCAGGTGTCCGTCGCCGCGGGTGCGACCTTCGGTGGAAGGCTCGCGGCGACCTACGGCACGGCGTCGTCCACCGGGCTCACGCTCTTCCCTTCCCCGGAGGCGATCGCCGCGCCACCTCCCGAGGAGCTGCGGGCCGCCGTCGGAGTGACCCGCACGCGGGCCGCGACCGTGCAGAACGTGGCACGCGCCGTCGCCGACGGCCTGTCCCTCGATCCCGACGGCGACCACGCCGCCCTGCGCAGGGAGCTGCTCGCCATCCCGGGCATCGGCCCCTGGTCCGCCGACTACCTCGCCGTGCGCGTCCTCCGCGACCCGGACGCCTTCACGCCGGGCGACCTCGTGGCACGGCGCGCGATGGGCAACCCCGACATCCGGGACGCCGGACGCCGCTCCGAGGCATGGCGCCCCTACCGCGCCTACGCCCTGTTCCACCTCTGGACGTCCGCCACCTACGGCGAGGACTAGGCGGGCACCTTCCGGTCGCTGCGCAGCGCGATCTCCAGTTCGAAGCGCGCCTTCGGGTCCCTGAGGTCCTCGCCGAACAGCTCGCGCAGCTGCAGCACGCGGTAGCCGACGGTCTGGGCATGGATCCCGAGCTCGTCGGCGATCGGCGCGCGCTGCCCCCAGTGCCGCAGCCAGGCCAGCAGCGTCTCCTCCAGCTTCTCCCGCTGGTTGGCGGGCAGTCCAGCCAGTGGCGCGAGCCGTCGCCGGGCCAGTTCGCCGACCGCCGATGGCTCCGCGGCGAGCACCACCTCGGTGAGGTGCTCGTCGGCCCAGACCGGTGGTTCGTCCTCGCCCTCACGTGGCGGCAGCATGGATGCGGCGAGGACCGCGAGGCGCAGAGATTCCGCGACCTGCCGGATCCCGCCCGCCGGCCCGACGGCCGCGCTCCTGCCCGCCAGCACGCGCTCGAGATCGGCACGGCTGGCCGGCCCCCGCTCGGGGACCAGGGCGACGGCGTCGGTCTCCCGTTCGATGACGATCGCCCCCGGACCGAGACGCTGGCGCAGTCCCTGCGCGCGCTCGAGGGGCAGGGTGACGACGGCGAGCTGCGCGGGCACCGCCCAGTCGGCGAGCGACGCCGCCTGCCGCAGCGCCGTCTCGTCCGCCTGCCCCAGCAGCAGCAGTTCCAGCAGTTCGGCACGACGCCGATCGACAGCGCCCGCACGTTCGGACTGCTCGAAGGCGTAGGCCTCGGCACTCACGGCGGAGAGCTCGTCGATGTACGCCATGATCGATTCGCCGAGGTCGACGACGACGGCGGACCCCAGGCCCTCCTCCATGGAGCGGCGCGACATCTCCCGGAACGTCACGCGAGCCCCCATCCGGTACGCGCCCAGCAACGAATCCATACTGCGTCCCTGCCGGAATTCGCCGCGGCCGAGGCCCGCCACCAGCTGGCGGCTCTGGTCGGACAGGGCGGGCAGCCTCGTGCCGGGCAACTCGAGGAACCGCTCCAGGGCGACCGCCACACCCAGGCGCAGACCGCGTCCGAAGCCGCCCTCGATCGGCCGGGCGTAGGCCGGGACGAGCTGGGGCACCGCCTGGATGATGGCCTCCACCAGATCGGGCGTCAGGGGACGCAGCCGGTCGCTGACACCGGGGGGAAGAGCCAGCCACGGTGGCTCGGGTGGAGCGACCGATACCTCGTCGGAACCCACGTGGACGACCCCCATCTATTGCGGAACGATAAACCTTCTCTCTCAACTGTATGCCCCGGGTGAAGATTTTTAGCGGGAGAGGCTATATCGTTAGTGAGATGATCCGGCTCAAGAAGCTGGCGCGTGCAGCATCCGCGCTGACCACCCCCCTCACACCGGAAGACTTCCTTGCGTTGTTCAACCCGGTGTACTCGTCCCGCCAGCTCCGCGGTGTCGTCACCCGCGTGGTGCGCGAGACCGAGGATTCCGCCACGATCCACTTCCGCCCCGGCAACGGCTGGCACGCCCACCAGGCCGGCCAGTGGGCGCGCATCGGCGTGGAACTCGACGGTGTCCGCCAGTGGCGCTCCTACTCGCTGAGCAATGCTGCCGGACACGATCCCGCGATCACGGTGAAGGACGCCGGCTCGGTGTCCCACGTGCTGGTCCGCGACACCAAACCGGGCGACGTCCTGTTCCTCGCTCCGCCCCAGGGCGACTTCGTCCTCCCCGAGCACCCCCGGTCCCTGCTCATGCTCACGGCGGGCAGCGGCATCACACCGGTGATGTCCATGATCCGCACGCTGATCCCGCGCCGGCCGGACGCCGACGTCGTGCTCATCGACTCCAACAGCACACCGGAGAAGAGCGTGTTCCGCGAGGAGCTGGACGAACTGGCGGACCAGTTCCCCAACCTCACCGTCCGGCACTGGTTCACGAGCGCCCGCGGAAGGCTCGAATTCACGGCCAGGACCATCGCCGAGCTCTGCCCGGACTGGCGCTCACGTGCCGCCTACGCCTGTGGCCCCGAAGGCTTCCTGAACGACGCGGAGGACCTGTGGCAGCGCGAAGCCGCGCTCGAACAGGCCCGGTCGGTACCGAGCGTCACGGCGGGCGCCGGAGCGGAGGCCACCGGCACCGCCACCCTGACCATCGAGCGCTTCAGCACCGACCTCACGGCGGGTGCGGGCCACGACGGCGGGCTCGTCACCTTCGAGCAGTCGGACCGCGAGGTCCAGGCCGACGGCGACACCCCGCTGCTCGACATCGGCGAGGACGCCGGCATCCTCATGCCGAGCGGCTGCCGCATGGGCATCTGCCACAGCTGCCTCATCCCGCTGCGGTCCGGACAGGTCCGGGACCTCCGCACCGGCGAACTGCACAACGCCCCCGGCCAGCTCATCCAGACCTGCGTCTCGGCAGCCGCCGGGCCCGTGAACCTCGACCTTTAGTCCCCACCAGAGGAGTCCCCATGACCACCACGCTCACCCGCCCCGGCGCCCTTGCCGCCTCGGGCCACCCCCTGGTCCGCCCCGACGCCGCCAAGCACCTCTCCGACGAGCAGGTCGAGGCCCTCGGGCGCGAGCTCGACGCCGTCCGCGACGAGATCCTCGCCAAGCGCGGCGCGACCGACGCCGCCTACATCCGCCGCGTCATCAAGGTGCAGCGGAGCCTGGAGTTCGCGGGCCGCGGCGCCCTCCTGTTCAGCAAGTACAAGCCCGCCTGGTTCGCGGGCACGGCGATGCTGAGCATCGCCAAGATCCTCGAGAACATGGAGATCGGCCACAACGTGCTGCACGGCCAGTGGGACTGGATGCGCGATCCCGACATCCACTCGACCACCTGGGAGTGGGACTTCGTCACCCCGGCCCGATCCTGGCAGCACACCCACAACGACCTGCACCACCGGTGGACCAACGTCATCGGCAAGGACCGGGACATCGGATACAACCTCCTCCGCATGGACCCCGACCAGCCGTGGCGCCCCTTCAACCTCGGCAATCCCCTCTACAACGCCGTCCTGGCCCCGGTCTTCGAGTGGGGCATTGCCCTCTACGACCTGGAGATCCCCGAGTACAAGGAAGGCCTGAAGTCCAAGGAGGCCATGAACCGCGACCTCAAGGCCGTGGGCGTCAAGGTCCTCAAGCAGTTCTCCAAGGACTACGCCGCCACTCCCGCCGTCGCCATGCTGACCGGCTCCGGCAAGCAGGCCCTCTACGGAACGCTCGCCGCCAACGCCATCCGCAACTTCTGGGCCCACGCGATCATCTTCTGCGGCCACTTCCCCGACGGTACGGACACCTTCACGGAGGAGGAGGTCGACGGCGAGACGCGCGGCGACTGGTACGTCCGCCAGATGATCGGTTCGGCGAACATCTCCGGCTCCAAGTTCATGCACCTCATGTCGGGCAACCTGTCCCACCAGATCGAACACCACTGCTTCCCCGACCTGCCGTCCAACCGGTACGCCGAGGTCGCGGTCAAGGTCCGCGAGATCTGCACCCGCTACGGCCTGCCCTACACCACCGGCCCCCTGCCCAAGCAGGTCGGTTCCACCTGGGCGAAGATCTTCCGGCTCGCCCTGCCCAACCGGAAGCCGAAGACCGCCACGGCCTAGAGCCGGACAGCGCCGTCGCCCCCGCACGGGGAGCGGCGGCGCTTGCCGCGTCTTCCGTGCCCGCCGGGCGTCCCGGGTGTCCCGGGTGTCACCACCCGGACGACCGTCAGACCGGGACGTCCTCCGCGAGGAGCGCGTCCACCTGCCCGAGTGCCTCACGAAGGCCCTCCTCCATGCCCATCTCGACCATCTGGGTGAGCTGCTCGACGGACCCGAATGCCGTGGTCATGGTCATGCGCGTGCGTCCGCCGAGATCCTCCAGCGTGACGGTGGCCGTCGTCTCACCCATGTCCGGCACGGGGTCGCCGTTCTCGTCCGCGAACCCGTCCACGAAGGTGATCAGGCGGGGAGCCTCGAGGGCCGTGATCCGCCACCACCCCCGCGCCTTCTCGCCGTCGGGCCCGGTCATGAAATAGGCGGCACGCCCGCCTTCCTCGAACTCGTAGGTGTCGAAGGTGGCCGGCCACGTGGGCGGTCCCCACCAGCGCTGCAGCTGCGCCGGATCGGCCCAGATCCGCCAGACGCGCTCGACGCCCGCGTCGAACTCGGCGACGAGGCGGAAGGTGAGCGCCTCGGTGTCCTTCTCGGTGCTGATGACGGTCATGATGCTGCCTTCCTAGTGCTCATCCTCGGCATCCTCGGCGAGGATGTCCGTGATCCGGTCGACGCATCGCCGCCAGATCCTCTCGTAGTCGTCGAGCAGGCGCCGCGCGTTCTGCACGCCGTCCATCTCTCCCCGCACGATCTGCTCCCGTCCGCGTTTCTCCTTGGTGACGAGGGAGGCCCGCTCGAGGACGGCCACGTGCTTCTGCACTGCCGCGAAACTCATGTCGTACAGCTCGGCCAGGCCGGATACCGAATACTCGGCGACCAGGACGCGCGCCACGATGTCCCGCCGTGTCGCGTCGGCGAGCGCCTGGAACAGACGGTCCACCTCGTCCTCGCTGATGCTTCCTACAACCATGTGGTTGTACGTTACGCCCGGTCTCCCTGCAGGTCAAGGGTCGGCGGGATCCCTTCGTGGGAACGTGCCCCGACGCCTGCCACCCGTCGCCGTCGCCCCTGACGTGCAGCGGCGGGAGGCGGACCCCGCCGACGTGACACCCGTTATGGCGGGTGTCCGGGGACCCTGCAAGACTGGGCCCATGACCCGCGGAATATATGTGAGCGCCATGACCAACGGCTCCGGCAAGTCCCTGATCTCCCTGGGCCTGGCCGACATGCTGCACCGGCACGCCGACCGCGTCGGGTTCTTCCGGCCCATCGTGGAGGGCGGCGACCCCGCCGCGGATCCGATGGTGCGGCTCATGCAGAGGGCCTTCGACCTCCCGGACAGCCGTGCCCGCGGCGGCCTCACCCGGGCGGAGGCCCGCGCCCTGCTGGTCACGGGAGACCGCGCCGAGATCGATGCCCGCTGCGTCGCCATCTACAGCGAGATCGCCGCGGAGTGCGACGTCGTGATCGTCGAGGGCACGGACCTCTCCGGCAACGACGCGGCCGTCGAGTTCGACCTCAACGCGCGCCTGGCCAACAACCTCGGGGCCATGGTGCTCGCCGTCGTCAGCGCCAAGGGCATGTCCGTCGAGGAGGCGGCCGACGCCGTCGACGTCGCCCGCCGCGAACTCGACGCGGCCAAGGTGTCGCTCCTCGCGATGATGGTCAACCGCGCCGCCGACGACGCCGTCACCGCCATCAGCGAGCAGGTGCGCCCCGGCCGTTCGGGCCGCCCCGTCTACGTCATTCCGGAGCTCGCCGAGATCTCCCAGCCCACGGTCTCCGAGGTCGCCGCGGAGCTGGGCGCCCGGCAGATCGCCGGCAACTCGAACCTCGAGCGTGACGTCACGAGCATCCGGGTGGCCGCCATGAACGTCGGCAACTTCCTGCACCTCCTCCGGGACGGTGCCCTCGTGATCGTGCCCGGCGACCGCGCGGACGTGCTCGTGGCCACCCTGGCGTCGTCGTTCTCCCCCGAGTTCCCGGTGCCCTCCGCGCTGTTCCTGACCGGCGGGCTCGCGCCTGATCCCAACATCCTCGCCCTCCTCGCGCAGGCACCGTTCCCCGTCTTCGCGCTCGACGACGACACCTACACCGCCGCACGGCGCGTCAGCGAGGTTCGCGGCGAGATCGCCAGCGGACTGCGCCGCAAGGCGGCTGCCGCGCTCGGCGCCTGGGCGCGGCAGGTGGACGAGAGCGAACTGCTGGAGCGGCTCGAACTCCCCCGGCCCGTCAGCATGACGCCGCTGCGCTTCCTGCACGAGCTCATCCAGCGCGCCCGGTCCGAGCGGAGACACATCGTGCTCCCCGAGGGCGAGGACGTGCGCGTGCTCAAGGCCGCCGAGATCCTCCGGCGCCGGGACGTCTGCGACCTCACGATCCTCGGCCCGGAGGCCCGCATCCGCGAACTGGCATCGGGCCAGGGCATCGACCTGACCGGCCTCACGCTGGTCGACCCTTCCACCTCACCGCTGCGCGAGGAATTCGCCACCGAGTACGCCCGGCTCCGCGCCCACAAGAACGTCTCCGTCGACCAGGCCCGCGAACGCATGCTCGAAGGGGCATACTTCGGGACGATGATGGTCCAGCTGGGGAGGGTGGACGGCATGGTGTCCGGCGCCGCGCACACCACGGCGAACACCATCCGGCCGGCCCTCGAATTCGTGAAGACGAAGGACGGCGTGAAGATCGTCTCCTCCGTGTTCCTCATGCTGCTGCAGGACCGCGTGCTCGTGTACGGCGACTGCGCGGTGAACCCGGACCCCAACGAGGAGCAGCTCGCGGACATCGCGGTCGCCTCGGCCGAGACGGCAGCCCAGTTCGGGGTCGAGCCCCGCGTCGCGATGCTCTCCTACTCGACGGGCGAGTCCGGCAGCGGCGGCGCCGTGGACGAGGTCCGGCGCGCCACCGAACTCGTGCGGCAGCAGCGGCCCGACCTCGCCGTGGAGGGCCCCATCCAGTACGACGCCGCCGTCGACGCCTCCGTCGCCGCCTCGAAACTGCCCGGATCCACCGTCGCCGGGCAGGCGACGGTCTTCATCTTCCCGGACCTCAATACCGGCAACAACACCTACAAGGCGGTGCAGCAGTCCGCGGGCGCCGTCGCCGTCGGACCCGTCCTGCAGGGCCTCCGCAAGCCGGTCAACGACCTCTCCCGCGGCTGCACCGTGGAGGACATCGTGAACACGGTCGCCATCACTGCCGTGCAGGCCCAGCAGCCCGCAGCCCCCTGATCCCCCGCCTCCCGACTTCCCGCCTCCCAGACAGGACCCCATGATCATCCTCGTCATCAATTCCGGCTCGTCCTCGCTCAAGTACCAGGTGCGCGAGGGCGACGACGTCCTCGCCGAAGGCCTGGTGGAGCGCATCGGCGAGGCCGAGGTACCCGACCACGCGGCCGCCCTCGACCGCGTGGACGGCGAGGTGGCGGCAGCGCTCGGCGATCGCGGGATCGACGCCGTCGGACACCGCGTGGTGCACGGCGGTGAGCGCTTCAGTGAGCCGGTGCTCATCGACAACGAGATCACGCGCGCCATCGAGCGCCTCAACCCGCTGGCCCCCCTGCACAACCCCGCGGCCGTCACCGGCATCCGCGCCATCACCGAGAAGTGGCCGGACATGCCGCAGGTGGCCGTCTTCGACACGGCGTTCCACCGCACCCTGCCCGAGCACGCCTGGCGCTACGCCGTCCCCGACGAGCTGTACCGGCGGTTCGGCATCCGCCGCTACGGCTTCCACGGGACCTCGCACGCGTACGTCGCGCGTGGTGCGGCGGAACTCCTCGGCACGGACGCCTTCACCGGCGTGATCGCCCACCTCGGCAACGGCGCCTCCGTCACGGCCGTGCGCGACGGAGAGAGCATCGACACGTCCATGGGCTTCACGCCCCTCGAGGGGCTGGTGATGGGGACACGTTCCGGCGACATCGACCCGTCCATCCTGCTGTTCCTCCTGCGGGAGGGGTACACCGAGCAGGATCTCGACACCCTCCTGAACCGCAACAGCGGCCTGAAGGGGCTGGCGGGCACCAACGACATGCGGTCGGTGGCGGACGCCGCGGACGCGGGCGAGCATCGGGCGCAGCTCGCGATCGATGTGGCCTCCTACCGCCTCGCGAAGTACGTCGGCGGCTACCACGTGGCGGTCGGCGGCGCCCAGGCACTCGTCTTCACCGCGGGTATCGGCGAGAACGCCGGAGCCTTCCGCAGCGCCGTCGTCTCCAAGCTCGGCGCCCTCGGCCTCGAGCTCGACGAAGCCAGGAACGAAAAGCGCAGCAGGGAGGCCCGCGTCATCAGCACGGCGTCGTCGGCCTTCCCCGTCCTCGTGGTGCCGACGGACGAGGAGGCGGCGATCGCGGAGGCGACAGCCGCCGTCGTCAACGGGTCCTAGCGTTCCCCTCCTGCCGCTGACCCGTCGTCGGACGTCCGCCCGTCGTCGTCGGGTGCATCCTGCCGACGGGCGCCTGCAACGGGGCTCCGGCACACTGGGACCATGACGATCCTGCGCATGACCCTCCTGTTCGTGCTGGCCGCGGCGGCCGAGATCGGCGGTGCGTGGCTCATCTGGCAGGCCGTCCGCGAGGGCAGGCCGCTGTGGTGGGCGGGCCTCGGGGTCATGGCACTCGGCGCGTACGGGTTCGTGGCGACGCTGCAGCCGGACCCGAACTTCGGGCGGATCCTCGCGGCCTACGGCGGCGTCTTCGTGGCGGGATCACTGGCGTGGGGCGTGCTCGTCGACGGATTCCGGCCCGACCGCTGGGACCTCCTCGGTTCGGCGGTCTGCCTGGTCGGTGTCGCGCTGATCATGTTCGCGCCGCGCACGGCCGCCTGATCCGGGCATCGGGCGGACGACGAGGCCGCGCGCTGCCGCGTCGCTCCCACTGATCCGGTTCGATCAGTGGGCATGTTCGATCATGCCCGTTGGACGGAGCTCTTCAGTGGGCGGACGACGACCGAGTCGGCGGTCCGGGCCCTACGCCGCCCCCAGCAGCCGTGCGAGCCCGGCGGCGAGGGCCCCGACAGCCACCACCACGAGGAACGGCGCGCGCAGCCAGAGCGCGAGCGCCGCGGCGGCCAGCGCCGCGATCCGCGCATCGACCACGAGCACCTGTCCCGATGCGAAGGTGTTCACGGCCGTCAGGGCGGCGAGCAGGCCGATCGTCAGCGACCCGGCGACCCGCAGCATCCGCGGGTTGTCGAGCAGCTTCGCCGGCACGAGGAACCCGACGAACTTCGTGGTGATCGAGATCGCGCAGGCGAGCAGGATCCACCCCCAGAGGCTCATGCGCCGGCTCCGCGGCCACGGGAGTGCTTCGCCGGGTGGGGCTCCGACCCCGGGCCCGGCGCGTCGCCGTCCGACCCGGAGGGGTAGGGCTCGACGTCGGGCTCGAGGCCCTCTGTCGCCGGTCCGAGACCCGCGAGTCCCAGGACCGCAGCCATGACCGCGGCGATCAGGATCGGTACGCCGGGTGGAACGAACGGGACGGCGAGGAGCGTCACCACCGCACAGACGACGGCGATCGCCGCCGGCTCGCGGGCCCGGATCCGGGGCCAGAGCAGGCCGAGGAACGCGGCGACCGCCGCGCCGTCGAGCCCCCACCGGGCAGGATCACCCATGGCATTGCCTGCGAGCGCACCTCCGAGCGTGAACAGGTTCCACAGCACGAAGACGCCGATGCCCGCGGCCCAGAAGCCGCGGCGCTGCTCGGCCGGGTCGGTCTGACCCGTTGCCGTGGCCACCGACTCGTCGATGGTGACGTGCGCCGCCGCCAGTTTCCGCCAGCGCGAGGGACGCAGCAGCACGTTGACCTGCATCCCGTACACCCCGTTCCGGATCCCGAGCAGGGCCGCCGCGGACATCGCCGAGATCCCGCTCCCCCCGCCGGCGATCACGCCGATGAAGGCGAACTGGGAGCCGCCGCTGAAGAGCAGCAGGCTCAGCGCCATGGTCTGCAGGAGGTCGAGGCCGGCAGCCACGGACAACGCGCCGAACGAGAGCCCGTAGAGCCCGGTCGCGATGGCCACGGACAGGGCGACGCGCACCGCGGGAGATTGGAAGAGCACCACCCGTCAAGGCTAGGCGAGGTGCTGCCCGGCTTCCCATTCGTGTCGAAGGGGTGAATAGTAGGAAAGGAAAGCCTACTTACTAACCGGAGGAGCGCCACATGAAGGCAGTGACATGGCAGGGCAAGCGCAACGTCAGCGTGGAGAACGTACCCGACCCCACGATCCAGGAGCCCACGGACGCGATCATCAGGATCACCTCGACGGCGATCTGCGGCTCGGACCTCCACCTCTACGAGGTCCTCGGCCCGTACATGCACAAGGGGGACGTCCTCGGGCACGAGCCCATGGGCATCGTCGAGGAGGTCGGCGCGGGCGTGACCAACCTCAAGGTCGGTGACCGCGTGGTGGTGCCGTTCAACATCTCCTGCGGCTACTGCTTCATGTGCAAGCGGGGCCTGCAGTCTCAGTGCGAGACCACGCAGGTCCACTCGGCAGGATCCGGCGCGGCCCTGTTCGGCTTCTCGGAGCTCTACGGCTCGGTGCCCGGCGGGCAGGCGGAGTACCTCCGGGTGCCCTTCGCCGACTACGGCCCGGTCAAGGTGGGCTCGGAGCTGCCCGACGAGCGCTACCTCTATCTCTCGGACATCCTGCCGACGGCCTGGCAGGGCGTGCAGTACGCCGATGTGCCGAAGGACGGCGTCCTCGCGGTCTACGGCCTCGGGCCGGTCGGCCAGTTCGCGGCCCGTATCGGCAAATACCTCGGCCACCGTGTCATCGCCGTCGAACCCGTCGCAGAGCGCCGCGACATGGCCAAGCGCCACGGTATCGAGACCATCGACTTCACGAAGAACACCGCGGAGGAGCTGCGCAGCATGACGAACGGCCGCGGCCCGGACGCCGTCGTCGACGCCGTCGGCATGGAGGCCCACGGCTCGCCCGTCGGTGCCTTCGCCCAGAACGCGGTCGGCATCCTGCCCGACAAGCTCGCGCAGAAGGTCATGGAGACCGGCGGCAGCGACCGCGTGACCGTCCTCCACTCGGCGATCGACGCGGTCCGCCGGGGCGGGACCATCTCCCTCAGCGGCGTCTACGGCGGCGCCGCCACCCCCATGCCGATGCTCAACATGTTCGACAAGCAGCTCCAGTTCCGGATGGGCCAGTGCAACGTGCGCCGCTGGACGGACGAGCTCCTGCCGATCGTCGAGGAGCCCTCGGATCCGCTGGGCGTCACCGACCTGATGACGCACCAGGTCTCGATCGACGAGGCACCGGAGGCCTATCGGAACTTCCAGAAGAAGACCGACGGCACCATCAAGGTGGTCCTGAAGCCGCAGGGCGTCACAGTCTGATCCCAGGACGGCGAATCGCGGTCGATGGTCCGGGCTACTCCCGGGCCATCGACTCGTGGGACCCGGCCTCGCCGCCGGCCATCTGCAGGGCGTCGGCCGCCCGTACGAGGGCGAGGTGCGAGAACGCCTGCGGGAAGTTGCCGGCCATGCGGCCCGACTCGGCGTCGTACTCCTCGGACAGCAGGCCGAGCTCGTTCGAGTAGCCGACCAGCTGGTCCATGAGCCGCTTCGCCTCGCCCAGGCGGCCGCTGTGCGCGTACTGCTCGACGAGCCAGAAGGAGCAGGCGAGGAACGGGTGCTCGCCCGGTTCGAGACCGTCGTCGGAGTTGTGCGTCCGATAGCGCAGCAGCAGGCCCTGCCCGTTCAGCAGGTCCTGCTCGATGCGCGCCACAGTGCCGAGCATGGCCGGATCGTCGAACTCGACGAACCCCACCTGCGGCAACTGCAGCAGCGAGGCGTCCACCTCCGTGCCGCCGTACACCTGCGTGAAGGAGTTCAGGTCGGCACGGAAGCCCCGCTCCATGATCTCCGCGCGCAGTCCATCCCGGATCTCCGTCCACCGGTCCTGCGGCCCGCTCAGCCCGTGGTCGCGCACTGCGCGCACGGCGCAGTCGAACGCCGCCCACATCATCACGCGTGAATGCGTGAAGTACTGCTGATCGCCGCGCATCTCCCAGATGCCGTGGTCGCGGTCGTGGAGGTGCTTCTCGGCGAAGCCCAGGAGTGCTCGCTGCAACGGCCACGAGAAGCTGTCCTCCGTGGTGCCGTGCCCGCGCAGTTTCTCCAGCGCCACCATGACCTCGCCGACCACGTCAGCCTGGTACTGCTTCACCGCGCCGTTTCCCACGCGCACGGGAGCCGAGTCGGCGTAGCCCGGCAGGTGGTCGAGTTCGCGTTCCGGCAGGTACCGTTCGCCAGCCAGCCCGTACATGATCTGCAGGTCCTCGGGGTCCCCCCGCCACCGCCCTCAGCAGCCAGTTGCGCCAGCCCAGGGCCTCCTCCGCGTAGCCGTGCGTCATCATGGCCTCGAGCGTGAGCGCCGCATCGCGGAGCCAGCAGAAGCGGTAGTCCCAGTTGCGGGAGCCGCCGAACTGCTCGGGCAGCGACGTCGTCGGAGCGGCGACGATGCCGCCGGTGTCCTCGTGCGTGAGCGCGCGCAGCACGAGGAGCGAGCGCTGCACGGCGTCGGCGTACTCGCCGTCGTTCACGTAGCTCGCCCCCCACGCACGCCAGTAGCTGATGGTGCTGTCCAGGGCGTCGTCGACATCCCGGGCGGGCGGCTTCTCACGGTGGGAGGGGTACCAGACGAGTTCGAGGTCGACGACGTCGCCCTCGGCCACGTCGAACGTGCCCTCGTGGCGATGGTCCGAGGCCCGGAGCCGGGGTCCCCGCAGCAGCAGCGCGTCGGGCCCGGCGATGGCCAGGAGCACCGGGACGCCGTCGTCCGTCCCCTGGCTGACCCACGGGACGATATCGCCGTAGCCGAAGCGGATCTCCAGTTCCTGGCGGACCGTCACCGTCCCGCGGAGGCCTTGAACCCGCCGCACGACGTTGGCCCGACGGTCCGTGACCGGCATGAAATCGGTGACCAGCACCTCACCCTCGGGGGTCCTCCAGTGGGTCTGGAGGACGAAGGTCGAGGAGATGTAGCTGCGCTCCACCACCTCCGCCCCCGCGGACGAGGGTGCCACGAGCCAGCGGCCGTGCTCCGGGGTGCCGAGCATCGCGGCGAACACCGATTCGGAGTCGAACCGGGGCAGGCAGAGCCAGTCCACGCTGCCGTCGCGGGAGATGAGCGCACCGGTGTGGAGGTCGGAGACGAGTGCGTAATCCTCGATCGGTGATTGCATCCCCCCACTCAACCACAGCGTCCCGGGGTGGGTGGTTACTCGTCGTCGCTCCGGAAGGCGGAGCGTATCCGCGCCGGGTAGTCGGTGGTCATCTCCTGCACGCCCAGCTCGGCGAGGAAGAGGGCATCCTCGATCTTGTTGACCGTCCATGCCCTCACGATCACGCCCTCCTGGATCCAGCGGCGCACCCGCTCCGTGTGGGCCCGGATATATTTCATGCCCGGGCCCGCCATCCCGACCTCCTGGTGGTCGATCAGCGCCTCGCCCTCCTTCAGCGCCCTGTGCAGCAGGTTGATCAGGGCCCCCTCGGCGATCGAACCGAAACGCAGCGCCTCGCGGACCTCCTTCGGTCGGATGTCGGAGACGAGCTGGCACAACAGGTGGTGGGGCACCGACTCCGCCAGCTGCCGCATGGAGTCGGGGTTGAAGCTCATGAAGCTGACCTCGATGCTGCCGAGCATCGAGGATTCAGGGTCCCAGCCCTCGTCCATGAGGAACGCGATCAGGGCCTCCTCCAGCCGCAGTCCGAACGGACTCGGATGCTTCAGCTCGACGGCGAGCCGGATCGGGCGGCCCGCACGGCGCAGCAGGAGCAGCAGGTCCGCGAAGGAGAGGAACTGGTCGGTCTCGCCGCCGAACTCCGCAGGGACGCTCGCCCCCTTCCAGGAGAAGGCATCGAGCCGGCGCAGTTCCTCGAGGGTCAGGTCGGCGACGTCGCCCGTGCCGCTCGTAGTGCGATCCAGCGTCGTGTCGTGGATGCACACCAGTTGTCCGTCCCGGCTCAGGTGCACGTCGCACTCCACGCCGTCCGCGCCGTCCGCGAGGGCCTGCAGGTAGGCGGCGCGCGTGTGCTCCGCGTAGGTGCCGCTACTGCCGCGGTGGGCGAAGATCACAGGAGGCACGGACCGTCCCTTCGAGTCGTCGGTGGTGTCCCTAACACGGTACGTGACCACCGGATCGGTGCACCACGGATGCGGCACCGCGGTGCCCGCCGGGACGGCCTCGATAGACTCGGGAGCGTGAATGCTCAGATGACCGGCACCGATACGGAGCGGGCGGCCGCCCTCCGACGCATGAAGCTCCTGGCGACCGGGTTGCTGGCGGTCATGGCCGTCATCTTCGTGGTGGCTTTCGCCCTGCAGGACGCCTATCCCTGGCTGCAGTACGTGCGGGCGGCGGCCGAGGGTGGGATGGTGGGCGCCCTGGCCGACTGGTTCGCCGTCACGGCCCTGTTCAAGCATCCGATGGGGCTGAAGATCCCCCATACCGCGATCATCCCGCGGAAGAAGGACCAGATCGGCGAATCGCTCGGCCAGTTCGTCGAGGAGAACTTCCTGTCCGAGGACGTGGTGCGTGCCAAGCTCGATTCCGCCCGGATCGCCCAGAAGGCCGGCGCCTGGCTGGAGAAGCCCGAGAGCGCCGACCGCGTGGCCGTCGAGGGCGCGGCCCTCATCCGGGGGATGTTCACCGTCCTGAACGACGACGCCGTCCAGGGCGTGATCGAGTCCATGGTCCGCAGTCATCTGCTCGAGCCACCGTGGGGGCCGCCCATCGGGAGCATCGCGGAACGCATCTTCGCCGAGGGGCACCACCACCGCCTCGTGGACCTGCTCGTGGACCGCGCCGGTGACTGGGTGGACGCGAACTACGCGGTGGTCACGCGGGTGGTCGCGCAGCGTTCGCCGACCTGGGTCCCGCGCCTGGTCGACGGCGTCGTCGGTGACCGCGTGCACGCGGAACTGTCGAAGTTCATCCGGGCGGTGCAGGACGACCAGCAGCACGATGTCCGCCTCGCGATCGACAAGTACCTCCGGGACCTCGCGCAGGATCTGCAGCACAAACCCGAGACCATCGCGAAGGCCGAGGAGATCAAGGGACAGCTGCTCGACGACCCCCGTGTCCGCGACCTGACGGCCCGCACCTGGGCCACCATCAAGAACGCGCTCCTCGAGGCCGTGAACGACCCGGACAGCGAGCTGACGTCCAACTTCAAGGCGGCGGTCCGCGACTTCGGCTCGCGCCTGGCGAACGACGCCGAGCTGGCAGGGAAGGTGAACCGCTGGATCGCGGACGGCGCCTCGTACGCCGTGCGCACCTACCGCAGCGAGATCGCCGGCGTCATCTCGGAGACGGTGGGGCGCTGGGACGCGGAGGAGACGTCACGGAAGATCGAACTGCAGGTCGGGAAGGACCTGCAGTTCATCCGCATCAACGGTACGGTGGTCGGTTCGCTGGCGGGCCTGCTCATCTTCACCATCGCCCACGCGATCTTCGGGTAGGCCCGGCCCCGCACCCTACCCGGGCGCACCGGTACCGGACGCCGCGGTCAGGCCTGCTTCTGGTCGCTTCCCTGCGGGGGCAACTGCAGCACGTCGGCCAGCTCGCCCGGGATGGTCTGCGGCAGCGGACCGAAGGCCTCGCGGGTGGTGCGGATGACGGCCTTGCCCATGAGGTGGTTGCCGGTCCCGCCGATCACGGCCCCCGCGCCGAAGGGCAGGGCTCGTCCGAGCATGAATCCGCCCTGCTTGGCCAGGAACTTCTTGAGGAAGCGCCGCCTGATGGACCCGGTGACCGTCTTGACGAGCGACGACGGTGCGGATTTGTTCACCAGCTGCCCCCAGTACTGGGGGGCACCCTGTCCCGCGGACGCACCGAGGATGGAGCGCATCAGCGCCGTGCCCTCCTCGCCCATCAGGATCGCCATGACCATGGCGCGCGAACGCTCAGGATCGTCGGTCTTGACCCCGTGCAGTTCCGCGATGGACTCGGCATAGAGTGCTGTGGCCTCGAGGAAGCCGACGGTCGCGGCCGCCGAGAGTCCGAGGGAGGCCAGGGTCCCGACCGCGGGAACCGCCGCCGTCGCTCCCACAGCAGCGCCCGCGGCCGTCGTCGCCCGCAGGTAGTCGCGCTCGAGCAGGCGGGCCAGTTCCGCGGGAGACGCCTCCGGGTTGCGACGGCGGAGCCGGTCCAGGTTGGAGAGGATCAGCGGCCGCTGGACGTCCAGGGCGCGTTCGATCCCGCGCAGGATCGCAGGCTTCGGGTTGCCGTCCTTGTCGAACAGCGTCCCGTTGGCAGCCTTGACGGCTGGGTTCTCCTTGTTCCGGCCAAACATGATGGTCCTTCCGCGGCTGGGTGGATGCGAATCGAGTGTAGATGGGCGCGTGGCACTGCCGGTGGACTTTCTGCTCCTGGCGTCGCCCCGCCCGGCAGTGACCCGCCGACAGGTCGGTCGGGCTCGGACAGGCGAAGGGCGCCACCGCTTCGCGGTGACGCCCTTCTCGCAGCCGCTCCCCCACGGTGCAGCTACGTGGTGCGTGCTAGACGCGCGAGCCCTTGCGTCCGGTGATGAGACCGTAGATGAAGAGGACGATCAGCGCGCCCAGGACGGCGAACAGGATGGACGGCAGGGAGAACGTGCTGCCCATGTTGATGCCGAGGATGCTGCCGCCGATGAAGCCGCCCAGGAAGGCGCCGATGACGCCGAGGATCATGGTGACGATGATGCCGCCGCCCTGCTTGCCGGGCATGATCAGCTTGGCGAGCGCGCCGGCGATGAGGCCGAGGATAAGGAATGCGATGAAACTCATGTGGTGCTCCTTGAGTGATGAGCCACCCGTCCGGGGACGAGTTGCTGTCGGATATTCCGGTGCATCGAAGTGCAACTAACTGCAACTGTACTTCATCAGCATGCTTAGGGTGCAATCCTAGCACCACGCTAATCCCGCTTATCAAGGCTTTCGGATGAATCTTTCCCGAACCGTTGCATGACTCGACGGGACGTCCGACCGGGGCGCCGAACCGGGTTTTACGGCGGATCGACCGTATGATAGGTGTGAGCGGGCCGCCTCGGGAGTAAGCGGCAGAGTCAGTGAAACCGCTGGGGAATTCTCTCGAAACTGCCAACAAAGACATACCGGAGGAGTTTTTCTAATGCGAATCGGTTCATCTATTTTTCTTATTGCACTGGGTGCAATTCTTGCTTTCGCCATCCGCGTGCAGGTCAGCGTCGTGGACCTGGCACTCGTCGGCTACATCCTGATGGCGGTCGGCGTGATCGGGCTCATCGCCTCGCTCGTCCTGGCCGCTCCGCGCCGGCAGGCGCGCGTCTCGGAGTCGCGGTCCGTCGTGGATCCGAACACCGGCGAGACCATCACGCGCAGGGAGTCCCGCGACACCGGGCTCTGACAGCCCGTCGGCACCACCAGGGACAGAAGGGCCGGACGTTCACGTCCGGCCCTTCTTCATCTGTGTTCCCATTTGATTACCACCGAAAAGGTCTTGACCCGGTGAGCAAAGCAAAGATATAGTCACTCAAACAAAGATCGAACCACATCTCGAGGTCCTGACCTCGGCCGGAGACAACGAGGTCCTCATGTTCGCGGAAGAGCGCTATCGCCAGATCAGCAAACTCGTCTCCGCAGACGGCCGCGTCACGGTCGCCGGCCTCTCCTCACGCTTCGGCATCACCAAGGAGACGGTCCGCAGGGACCTCGCCCTCCTCGAGAACGACGGCGTCCTGCGCCGGGTCCATGGAGGGGCCATCGCCGGCAGCGGGGCGACCACCAATGAATCGAGCCTGTCGAGCCGGGCCGCGCAGCACTCCCCCGAGAAGAAGCGCATCGCCGAGGCCGCGCTCGCCATGGCTCCCGCGACGGGAGCCGTCGTGCTCGACGCCGGCAGCACCACCGGTGCCCTGGCAGAACTGCTCGTCGACGAGGCGCGGCCCGGACTGGCGGTCGTCACCCATTCCGTCCCGATCGCCGCACTCGTCTCCAACGCGGGCCTGAGCGTCGAACTCGTCGGCGGACGCGTACGAGCCCTGACCAGCGCAGCCGTGGGGAGCAGCACGGTCGCGCACTTCGCCCGCCTGCGGTCCGACGTCGCCTTCATCGGGGCGAACGGCATCACGGCCGGCTTCGGCCTCAGCACGCCCGACGTCGACGAAGCGGCGGTGAAGACCTCGATCGTGCGCTCGGCACGCCGCGTGGTGCTCCTGGCCGATTCGTCGAAGTTCAGCGAGGAATCCCTCATCAGCTTCGCCTACCTGGAGGATATCGATGCACTCATCACCGACCGCGCACCCCGGGGAACCCTTGCGGATGCACTCGCCGATTCCGATGTGGAGGTGATCGTCGCGTGATCCTGACCCTCACCGCGAATCCCAGCATCGACCGCACCGTGGAACTCGGCGCGCCCCTGACCCGCGGAGCCGTCCAACGCGCCACCCATGTGGTGCAGGAGGCAGGCGGCAAGGGTGTGAACGTCAGCCGCGCCCTGGCCATGTCCGGCGTCAGCACGCTGGCCGTCCTTCCGGGCGACGACGACGACGCGGTCCTGGCGGGCCTGCGCGGCGTCTCCGTCCCCTTCCGCAATCTGCCGATCGGCGCGGGCCTCCGCACCAACACGGCGATCACCGAACCCGATGGTACGACGACGAAGATCAACGAGCCCGGCCCCGAGCTCTCCGCCGCACAGATCGAGGAACTGCTCGCGGTCGTCGTGGCCGAGAGCAGCGGAGCCGACTGGCTGGTCCTCGCCGGCTCCCTGCCGCCGGGCGTACCGCCGACCTTCTACACGCGGATCACCGCCGCGGTCCGGGAGGCGTACGGACCGTCGGCGCCCCGGGTCGCGATCGACTCGTCGGGCGAACCTCTGATCGAGGCCGCCGCCGGGGTACCGGCGCCGGACCTGCTCAAACCCAATGCCGAGGAGCTCAGCGAGCTGACGGGCGTCGGCACGGGCGACCAGCTGGAGCTGGACCATGAATTGGCCGCGAAGGCCTGCGCGGTGCTCATCACCGCGGGGGTGGGAGCGGTACTGGCGACCCTTGGTTCCAAGGGTGCCCTGCTCGTGACGAACGCGGGGGCCTGGCACGCCGTGCACCCGCCGGTCACGGCGCGTTCCACGGTCGGCGCGGGAGATTCCGCCCTGGCCGGTTACCTGCTGGCGCACAGCGCAGGCGAACTCCCGGAGAACTGCCTGCGCCAGGCCGTTGCCCACGGATCGGCGGCCGCATCCCTACCGGGCTCCACCGTTCCATCGCTCGACCAGACAACGCCGGCCGCAGTCGCGGTCACTCCACTCATGGTCACGCTGCCCGTGATCGAACCAAGCGCCGTCGGATCCAACGCTGGACCGACAGCACAGGAGGAATTCTGATGTCCGAACTCATCACGCCGGAGCTTGTGACTCTGGACAAGGACCTGGGGACACAACGCTCCTCGGTGATCCGGTATCTCGCGGAGCAGGTCGCCGCACAGGGGCGGTCCACGGAAGTGGACGGTCTGTACGCCGACGCCCTCGCCCGGGAGGAGAAGACCTCCACCGGGGTCCCGGGCGGCATCGCCATCCCGCACTGCCGTTCCACGGCGGTCTCGGAGGCGACGCTCGCCATGGCGCGCCTGGCGCCGGCGGTGGACTTCGGGGCCAAGGACGGCCCCGCGGACCTCGTCTTCTTCATCGCCGCGCCGGACGGCGCGGACCAGGAGCACCTCAAACTCCTGTCCAAGCTGGCACGCTCGCTCATCAAGAAGGACTTCACCGCCTCCCTCCGTGCCGCAGAGACGCCCGCCGACGTCGTCGCGCTGGTCAACGGAGCCCTCGGCATCGGGGACGCGGCGACCGTCGGTGCCGGCGCCCATGCGGCAGGCGCCGCCGGTCCGGGCGGACCGTCGGCCGGGGACAGTGCCCGCACGAACGAGGCGGCAGCCACCCTGGGCACCACGCCTGCCGGGGTGGACGCCACCGGTCCCGCCGTCGACGCCGGCCGCTCGACCGACACCCAGGTCCGCCGGCTGGTCGCGGTGACCGCCTGCCCCACGGGGATCGCGCACACCTACATGGCCGCCGACTCCCTCGTCGCCGCAGCCAAGGAGCGTGGCATCGACCTCCAGGTCGAGACGCAGGGCTCCTCGGGCGCCACCCCCCTGGATCCGTCGGTCATCGCGGCGGCCGACGCCGTCATCTTCGCCGTCGACGTCGATGTCCGGGACAAGCAGCGGTTCGCCGGCCTCCCGGTCATCAGTGCACCCGTCAAGCGGGGCATCGACGAACCGGGCGAGATGGTCGAGGAAGCCCTGGCGGCCGCCGGGAATCCGAACGCCCGCAGGGTCGCCGGCACCGCCGGCGGTGACGACCAGACCGACGACGAGGGCGGCCGGGACAGCATCGGCAGCACCCTCAAGCGCGCTCTGCTCACCGGCGTCAGCTACATGATCCCCTTCGTCGCCGGCGGCGGCCTGCTGATCGCCCTGGGCTTCCTGCTCGGCGGTTACCTCATCACCGAGACGGCCGACGCCGTGGTCCTCGAGAACAGCCTCGCGAACCTCCCGGCCGGCGGGCTCGCCGAATACCTCGGTGCGGTGGCGTTCAAGATCGGACAGCTGTCCCTCGGGTTCCTGGTGCCCGCCCTCGCCGGCTACATCGCCTACGCCCTCGCCGACCGTCCCGGCATCGCGCCCGGGTTCGTCGCCGGTGCCGTCGCCGGTTTCATGGATGCGGGTTTCCTCGGCGGTATCGTCGGCGGCCTGCTCGCCGGCTACGTCGCCCTGATGATCGGGCGCCTCTCCGTGCCCCGCTGGCTGCGGAGCCTCATGCCCGTGGTCATCATCCCGCTCCTGGCGTCGATCGTGGCCTCGGGCCTGATGTTCCTCGTGCTCGGCGGACCCATCGCTGCGATCACGGTAGGCCTGAACAACTGGCTCTCCGGCCTCACCGGGACCGCGGCGGTCGGCCTCGGCGTCATCCTCGGGCTCATGATGGCCGTGGACCTCGGCGGCCCCGTCAACAAGGTGGCCTACTCCTTCGCGGTCGCCGGCCTGAGCGCCGGCTCCATCGACAACCAGGCACCGTGGCAGATCATGGCCGCGGTGATGGCGGCCGGCATGGTGCCACCCCTGGCCATGGCGCTCGCCACGATCATCGACCGCCGTCGCTTCACCCTCGCGGAACGCGAGAACGGCAAGGCTGCCTGGCTGCTGGGCGCCGCGTTCATCTCGGAGGGCGCCATCCCGTTCGCTGCAGCGGATCCACTGCGTGTCATCCCCGCGTCCCTGCTCGGATCGGCCGTCACCGGGGCGATCGTGATGGGCACCGGAGTCACCTCGCAGGCCCCGCACGGCGGCATCTTCGTCTTCTTCGCCATCGGGAACGTCGTGATGTTCATCCTCGCCGTCCTCGTCGGCACGGTCGTCTCGGCCCTCGCCGTGATCGCCCTCAAGCGCTACGCCTCGAGCAAGAAGAACACCGCCGTCGCCGAGCCGGTTGCGGCCTGACCCCGGGTCCGGTTGGCTGTACGGGGAACCCATCCACGAAAAAGGAGCACATCATGGCAGAACGCAAGGCAACCGTGGCGAGTCGCGTGGGATTGCACGCCCGCCCGGCCTCCATCTTCGCGGAGGCCGCGGGCGAACTCCCGCTCGAGGTCACCATCGCCATGGACGGTGAGCCGGCCGAGGAGGCGATGGACGCCTCCAGCATCCTCTCGCTCATGAGCCTCGGCGCATCGCACGGCGACGTGATCGTGCTGCGTGCCGAGGGCGACGGCGCCGAGGACGCACTCGAGAGCCTGGCCCGGATCATCGAGACGGACCACGACGCCGAATAGGACGAAGCAGGACGCACGACCACGAAGGGCACCATCCGCCGTCGATACATGGCGGATGGTGCCCTTCCGGCGTCCCCAGCTTGCCCGACCGGTAGGTGGGTCCACCCGTTCTAATGGACGCACCTACCTGCCGGATAACGATCCGCTGACCCCCCACGGACAGCGGCAGTTACATAATCATTATTTTTGCACACGATCATGAAAACGTGAATGGGGCAAGGACACAATCGGATCACTTTCCTGCACGGTGAGCACGGAAAGTCGGGTGCCCTCGCCTCAGGCGAGCTTGTTCGCCCGCTGGTTGCGCCGTCGATTGAGGGTATGGCTCAGCCACACGAGGAACAGTCCCACGACGTTCGACATGATCGCCGAGAACGGCAGGACGATGTCCCAGGCCCCCAGATCGAGGGGAGTCAGCCTCAGCAGCACGAAGACCACCACCAGCGAGAAGCCGCAGGCCAGGAACGCACAGGCGACCCGGTGGGCGGTCCGCGCTCGGCGGTCCGCCACCGATGCGACCGCCGGGATGACCAGGCACCCCGCCACGTAGCCGGGATAGAGCCGTCCCACCGCCGCGTACTGCTGGACCGTGTCCTGGTCCCCGAAGGCGTGCAGCCCCGTGGAGGTGCCCGGAAGTTCACTGGCGACGAAGAAGTACAGGGTGGCGGCGACGGTCAGGCCGAGGATCGCCAGCCCGAACGGGCCCACGACCAGGCGCCGGGCGAGGGACGATCCGAACGCCGCCGCCGTGCGGACGCCGAGGAGCACGAAGACCGCGTAGAGGGTCAGCCGCAGCAGGAGGTTCGCGATGTTCACCCCGCCCAGGACGCCGTCCACGGCTTCGTAGATGGGAACGATCGAGAGTCCGACGGCGACCGTGAGCAGCACGAGCGCCGTGAACACGGTCCGGCCCTGGCCGTTCCGCACTCCCGGGACGCGGACGGCGGCCCCCAGGGCGCAGATGCAGAGGGCGATCCACTGGATGGTCGCGGTCATCCCAGGTTCTCCCACATCGCGCGGTCCTTGCCGTCGTCGAGCTCTGCCCGCCGGATCTGCTTGCCCAGCACGTCGAGGCGGTCGCGTGCCAGGAAGACCAGGTCGAGGTCGGGCATCGCGCACAGCGCGCGGGCACGACCGTCCTCGGGCCAGCCGCCCTCCTCGGGTGTGAGCAGCCCGGTCACCACCAGACCGCTCGCCAGCGACACGTTCGCTATCCGCGCCGCCTGGACGGCGATCTCGGGGGCGAGCCGGCCCGCGGTGAGCTGGGCGGAGAGATTCTGGCGGGCGACGCCGGTGCTCGCCGCCAGCTGCTGGCGGAGGTCACCCGGATCCACCGCCTCGACCCAGGCGCGGACTGAGTTGCGGTGCGGCAACGGTGCGAGGCTCAGTTCGAGGTCCGTCGCCGTGCAGCCCCTGTCCTCGCTGCGCGCGATGAGCAGTCGGAGGATGTCGATGTGGCTGACCTGGCTGACGAGTTCGGCGTCGGTGGGCTGCCGGATGCCGCCGGGCAGGTCCTCGTAGCCCTCGAAAACGGCCAGCGCCTGTACGGGCGGCACCCCGTACCCGCGGGCGATCGCGACGACGGTCGTCACCGACACCTTCCCCCGGACGAGCTGCTGGGCGAGCGTGGAGCGCTTGATGCCGGCGACCCGGCACACGTCCGACACGTTGTCGTGCGGAGCGATCTGGGAACGCCACAGCTGGAACGCCTTGGCTGTGACGGCCATCATCACCTTTCGATTGGACATTTCGGTCTGGAGTCGAAGTATACTGAGATCGCTGGCTCCGATTTCTGCGATTCCCCCATACGCAGAACTCGGAGCCAGCTCCACTTTAACGACCCGGACATCGCCGGGTCAGCGGATCAGGGGTGCCTACCAGCGCACCTTCTTCTCCTTCTTCCCCTGCTTGCTGCTCTCATGGGCCGCCTTCACATGGCCCGCGCCGGAGGACGCCGTCGGATTCGCGGCGTGGTTCTTCCTCGCCAGCGCGAGGCGGGCACGCGGGTCGTCCTGCAGCTTCCCGGAGGAGCCCTTGGCACCGGCGGGACCGCCGGTGCCGGCCGGTGCTTCGTCCGTTCGGGATCGATCGTTCTGGGGCGTGCTGGTCATGGTGTTCCTTTCTCAGTTCCTGCGCCCGCGGAACGGTCGGAACGGGACGGCACGGCGCACGCAGCGGCGTACGCGGGATGTGCTGATGGTTCGGACAGGTCCAGTGGGCGCCCTTGGAGTGGTGTCATCGACAAGTGGCGCTGAACTCGGCAGGAGCCGGTTCGGTTACTGGAAAATAGGTGTCCTCATGCCATCGACGGTACACCCGGCCGCGGCGCCCGGACAAGGGTCGCACGCGTCCGGCCCGCCACCGGGTGCTAGCTCCGCCGTGCGCCGCTCACGACGACGTCGGCGTAGACCAGCCGGTGGTCGCTCGTGGGGAAGGGGAAGATCCCCGTCAGCTCCGAGCCGGGCATGCCCGCCCGCGGCCAGAACACCCCCGACGCCGAGACCCGCAGGTTCCGCGACGGCAGGACGTAGTCGGCCCGGATGTTGCCGGCATTGCGGTCCTCGAAGTCCGCCGTGTCGTACCGGGGGTCGCCGCGGTGGTCGGCGTTCGCGCCGCCCTGGAGCGCCGCCGCCTCGAGGGCGCCCTCCGAGGACGGGAGCGGGTCCTGCACCAGCTTGTTCCCGAGGAGCTGGTCGATCGAACCGGTCCGCGAGTCGCCGTCGAGCGGGTCGCTGTTCTGGTCGCCCAGGACGACGAAGCGTTCTCCGCGCTTGAGCCCGCCGGGAGCCCCGTCGTCGTCGTAGATGTAGGCGGCTCCGGGGCCGGCTGTGACGTAGTCGGACCAGAACCGGATCTCGTCGCTGTTGCGCCGGCCGTTGCGGTCCTCCTCCCCGTCGAAGACAGGGGGCGTCGGATGGCTGGCCAGCACATGCACCGTCCTGCCGCCGACGCTCACCGGAACGTCCCAGTGCGACTTGCTGGACAGGGGGAGGACGGCGAGTTCATCCGCGGAGTACCAGTCGCCGGGGGCATCGGTGGCCGGGTTGTCGGGGAGCAGGGCTCCGGGCATGTCCTTCCAGAGGAAGTCCTGGAACGTCCGCACCGCCCCGGTCTGGATGGGGTACTTCGAGTAGATCACCATGCCGTACTGGCCCTCGAACGCCCCGAAGCCGAGGGCGTCATCCGGTCCGCCGACCGTGCCGTCGTCATTCAGGTCGTAGCCGCTGGGTATGCCCGTGTTGGATGGCGCCGTGTACACGTAGGGGTAGTCCACGGCAGCCTTGCCGTTCTGGCCCACGCGGAGGTAGTTCCGGTCGAAGAGGTCGGCGGCCCTGTTGCCCGGCACGTAGTCGAACTCGTTGATGAGGACCACGTCCGGCCTGTTGGTCTGCACCACCTCGGCGATGGCGCGCGCCTGGGTATCGCCCGGCGTGCTCAGGTCCCGGACGAGTCCGCCGGGCGTCGAACGGTTGAGGCTTGCGTTGTAGGTGGCGAAGCGGACGCTCTGCCCTGCACCCTGGCCGGCGTCCGGGACCACGCTCCGGGTGTCGTCCGCAGGACCCGCGAGGGCGGCAGGGGCGACGGTGACGAGCAGGGAAACGGCCAGCAGGCCTGCTGAGAACCGCGACAGGACTCGCACGTCTCCCCTTCCTCGGTGGTGGGGCCGTGCCGTCGGACGGACGGCAGCCCCGGTGGTCGCTTCTGGATTTCAAGCCTAATGGCGCGGTGCCCTCCGCGACCGGCCCGGATGTAACGATTCAAAACCGACCTGCGGCCTCCCGGTGGCGTGCCGGGCGTCGTGCACCCTGCGCACCCAGTTCCCGTTCGGCGGCGTCGAAGGTGTGCTCCAGCCGCGCCACGGCTTCCGCGTAGCGCTGCAGGTCCCTGCCGTCCCCCCGGCCCCCCGGCTCCGGTCTCCCTTCCTTACCGGCCGCCCGCAGGGCGCGGACGACAGGCCGCGCGGCGGGGTGTCCGGGATCGTGCATCGCGGGGTACCGGATCGCCTTCGCGGGGTCGACGTCGTAGTCGGCCCACTGCCGGACGACCGCGTCGTGGCGCCGGCGCAACTCACCCCAGGCGGCCGAGTGCGCCGACTCCCGTGTGGTCCGGGTGCGCTGCGCGTGCCGGCGCCAGACCCAGGCGGCGGCCGCAGTGCACGCGCCCACACCGGTCAGCACGGCCAGCACGGCACCCGCGCCGCTCATCGTCCCCGCCGCGACACCGCTGCCCGCGATCACGACGATGCCACCGAAGGCTGTCCAGAAGGAGTCGTCCGCTCCCGTGTCGCGCCGGAAGGCCGCATCGATCCGCCAGCCGGTCAGGGCGGCGGCGACCGCCATGACGGCGCAGGCGGCCAGGCTTCCGGTGATGGCAGCGACGTCCACGGGATTCCTCCTGCTCTCGTGCAGCTGGCCCGCGCCGGTCACCTGACCCGTCGTCGGGTTGCTCCTCCTACCAGTGCAGACGAGCGACGCCGATGAGTCAATGCCCTCTTCCGTCCGGGCCTTCCGTGCGCCGGTCCGCGCCCTGTGTCAGGCTGGGCCAGGTTTTTCGTCGTCGTGCCGTGTGCACCGGAAGGAGGCACCCGTGCCGCTGTGGCTGCAGGCCTTCACATGGGGTGCTGTCGCCGGTGGGGCCCTGCTCGTGGGGTCGGCCATCGCCTGGCGGTGGAACGTGCCGCCGCGGGTCGTGTCCTTCGTCATGGCCTTCGGCGCGGGAGTGCTGATCTCGGCCCTCGCCTTCGAACTCGTCGGCGAGGCGCAGGAGACGGGCGGGTTGGTACCCACGGCCCTCGGCTTCCTCGTGGGAGCAGTGGTGTACGTCGGAGCGAATGCCCTCCTGGCCCGGCAGGGCGCCCAGCACCGCAAGCGTTCGGGCGGCCAGCAGCCCTCCGAGAGCGAGGACGCCGGCAGCGGCAATGCCATCGCGCTCGGGGCGCTGCTCGACGGCATCCCGGAATCCGTGGTCCTCGGGCTCGGACTCGTGGCGGGCGGCGCCGTGAACCCCGCCGTGCTGGTCGCGATCTTCATCTCGAACGTCCCCGAGGGGCTCTCGAGCACCGCCGGGATGAAGAACGCGGGGCGCGGTCCCCGCTATGTCTTCGGGCTGTGGGGCGGCATCGCGCTGGCCTCGGGACTCTCGGCCCTCGCCGGGTACTCGCTGCTGGCGGGAGCCTCGGGCGTGACGGTCGCCTTCATCACGGCCATCGCCGCCGGGGCGATCCTCGCGATGGTGGCCGACACCATGATCCCCGAGGCGTTCGAGCGGCAGCACATGCTCACGGGACTGATCGCAGCGCTCGGCTTCCTCACGGCGTTCGTGGTCCACGAGCTCGCAGGATAGACGACGGAAGGACCCCGGGATGCGTTCCCGGGGTCCTTCCGTCGTGCACAGGTGGGCCCTGTGGGGCTCGAACCCACGACCCACGGATTAAAAGTCCGTTGCTCTAGCCAACTGAGCTAAGGGCCCGCCACACCTGCCCGCCCGTCGGATCCGAGGATGCCGCCGTGCAGGCGCGATGACCCGCTAACTTTATCGCAATCGATCCTGCCCCGGGGACCGCGCGGCAGCCCTGCCTTCCGGCCCGAATTTCCGCAGGAGTATCCTCGTTCCATGGACGGCGAATACACCAACAACAGCCCGCGGCCCCACAAGCCGAAGCCATTCGCTCCCGCGGACTTCGAGGTTTTCGCGGGTGGGGTCGATCCCTCGCGCGTGTCCGAGGCGGCGCACATGGCGGCCCATGCGCTGGTGCACCACGGGCGCGACGCCGAAGATCCCGACGTGACGCGCCGCCTCGTCGAGCTCGCCGACCAGCAGGGCCTCGAGGCCATCGCGGAGATGTGGGCGGAGAGCCCCGCCCGGTCCCTCCCGGGAGCGCTCTGGCGCCTGTACGCTCTCCGCGCAGCCACGCAGCAGAACCCCGAGCGCATCGCCGCCTACTTCGCCTCGGGCAAGGAGGTGGCCCAGGTCTCCAAGGTCGTCGCCGGCGTCGCCGAGCCGCCCGGTGCCACGGAGATGACCACCATGGCGAACACCATCCTCTCCGGGGCGTTCGAGGGCGAGTTCGACGTCGCGCTCGAGCGGTTCGCCGCGTTCTGCCGCGTCGTCGCCCTCGGTCAGGCGAACCACGCGGACGACGCCGAGCTGGCCAACGGCCCCCACGCGTCGAAGCTGACGCGCAATTCGCACCAGCTCATCAAGACCGCGGAGGATCTCGAGCACGCGGCGGCATCCTGGCGGCGCGGAGAGCTCGACTGAACCTCCTGCCGCCGGCGATGTTGACAGCGGCTCCGGGGAGGGCAAGACTTAACACGGCGTCGGACCGTGGAACCCCCGGGCTTCAACACTCAGCCGCTTCGAGCGGCCTTCCGCCGAGAGGCGCTCCCGGTTCGGCGCCACTACTTTGCCCTTCAGTACCCGGTACGGCTTCGGCCGGACCGCTGACTCCTTCATATCCTCCGAGGAAGACTCCGTGAAACTACGCCTCTTCCCCGAGGAGAACGCTGGCCTCGAACTCCTCTCCCGCATGGCCCGGCAGCTCGTGCTCGGCGTCGGGACGATGTCCGCCATCCTCGGCGCCCCCACCTCGGAGTACGACCGCCTGTCGGAGGAGCTGCACCAGCACGAATCGGCATCGACCGATCTGCACTTCGCCCTCCTGACGTCCATGCGGACGTCCTTCATCAATCCGCTCCCCCGCGAGGACCTCTACGCGCTGTCCCGGCTCCTCAACGAGGCCATCGAGAAGCTTGACGGCGCCGGGGAACTCATCGCCCTGTACAAGCTGAGCAAGCTGAGCCAGCGGGCCGCCGACCAGCTCGAGGTCATCAACCGGCAGGCCGAACTCACCGCCGTCGCCATGCAGCGCCTGAATTCCATGGAGGACCTCGAGGAGTACTGGATCGAGATCCTCCGGCTGGCCCGGCGCGCCGAGCGCACGCACCGCAGCTGGTGCGCCGAACTCCTGAACGACCACAAGCCCCTCGTTTATGCGCGGCACCGCGACGTGGCGAACCAGCTCGTCGACGTCACCAAGGACATCCGGAGGGTCGCCACCCAGGTGGGCACCATCCTCGTCAAGGAATCGTAGGTGGAACCCCTCCTCCTCGGTGTGGTGGTCGCCGCCGCAGGCGGCTTCGCCTTCCTCAACGGCTTCCACGACGTCTCGAACTCCGTGGCGACCGCCGTGCGGACCCGGGCGCTCACCCCGACCGTCGCCGTCCTGCTCGCCGCCTTCTTCAATCTGGTGGGCGCGCTGCTCAGCACCTCCCTCGCGCTCTTCTTCACGGATGCGGGCATCGGTCTCCCGCCGGGCCCGACGGGCCTCGGCATCCTCGTCGCCGCCCTGCTCGCGGCCGGCAGCTGGGGCGTGTTCACCTGGTACCGGGGCAAGCCGTCGTCGTCGACCCACGCGTTGCTCGGCGGCATCATCGGCGCGGGTGCGGCGTCGCAGCTGGTGAGGGGCCCGGCGATGAGCGGGGCCGGTGAGACACTGTTGCTGCAGATCGTCCTGCCCCTCGTCCTGTCGCCGGTCGTCGCCTACCTCCTGGCGTACGCCGCGGTGTTCCCGGCGACCTGGCTGCTGCGGCACGGGTCCCCCGCGACGGTGAACCGCGGCAACCGCATGGCGCAGTCGGTGCTGGCAGGGGCCTTCGCGCTCGGGCACGGGCTGCAGGACGGCCAGCGGACCATGGCCGTCATCCTGCTGGCACTCGTGGGCTCGGGGTACGCGAGCGGATCCGACATGCCCCTGTGGGTCCAGCTCTTCGCCGCCGTGCTGCTGGCATGCGGCTCCCTGTTCGGCGGCTGGCGCATCACGCACACCCTCGGCAACCGGCTGGTCCACATCGACCCGCTGCGCGGCATGACGGCACAGGGCGTCAGCTCGGCGATGCTGTTCATCGGTGCCATCTCGCTGCACTTCCCGCTCTCGAGCACGCACACGATGACGTCCGCGATCGTCGGAGCCGGCGCCAACCAGCGCTTCGCGTCCGTCCAGCGGCCCCGCGTGGTGCGCATCCTCGCGGTCTGGCTCGGGACCGCACCGGTCACCGCGCTGCTGGGAGCCGTCTTCTTCCTGGCGCTCAGCCCGCTGCTGTGATCGGCGCGGCCCGCGCCGTGCGGGAGGCCGCGTTCCCTGCCGGGCCCCCGCCGATGCGCCGGAGACAGGGGCACCGCGCCTGGACTCCCTGCACAGGGAGGGGGGAACGACGACGGCGGCCCCGTGGGAGCCGCCGTCGTCGCCGTCGATCGCCCGCCCGGGCGGGCGGTTCCCGCTATCCGAAGCGACCGGAGACGTAGTCCTCCGTCGCCTTGATCGAGGGCTTGTTGAAGATCGTGGTGGTGTCGTCGTACTCGATGAGCTTGCCCGGCTTGCCGGTGCCGGCGATGTTGAAGAACGCCGTCTTGTCCGACACACGCGCTGCCTGCTGCATGTTGTGCGTCACGATCACCACGGTGTAGTCGGCCTTGAGCTCGTTGATCAGGTCCTCGATGGCCAGCGTGGAGATGGGATCCAGTGCCGAACAGGGCTCGTCCATCAGGATCACCTGGGGCGACACCGCGATGGCGCGGGCGATGCACAGGCGCTGCTGCTGGCCGCCGGACAGGCCGGATCCGGGCCGGCCGAGGCGGTCCTTGACCTCGTTCCACAGGTTGGCGCCGCTGAGCGACTTCTCCACGAGGTCGTCGGCATCCGATTTGCTCATGCGCTTGTTGTTGAGCTTCACGCCGGCCAGCACGTTGTCGCGGATGGACATGGTGGGGAACGGGTTGGGCCGCTGGAAGACCATGCCGATCTGCCCGCGCACGGTGACCGGGTCCACGGCGGTGTCGTACAGGTTGTCGCCGTCGAGCAGCACCTCGCCCTCGACCCGCGCGCCGGGGATGACCTCGTGCATGCGGTTCAGGGTACGGAGGAAGGTGGACTTGCCGCAGCCGGAGGGACCGATGAACGCCGTGACGGAACGGGCTTCGATGTTGATGTTGACGTCCTCCACCGCAAGGAACTTGCTGTAGTAGACGTTGAGGTCCTTGACGTCGATTCGCTTGGACATTGCTTCCTTCGGGTGAGGTACCGCTGGCGCTTAGCGGCTGGTCTTGGGGGCGAACATGCGGGCGACGAACCGGGCGACCAGGTTCAGGAGCATCACCATGAGGATCAGCAGGAGCGCTGCGGCCCAGGCGCGCTGTGTACTCGGATCGGGCGCCGTCGGGGAGGTCGGCGTGAGAATCTGGTAGTAGATGAAGGTGGGGAGCGTGCTCATCCAGCCGCTGAAGACGTTCCAGTTGATGGAGCTGGCGAATCCCGCCGTTACAAGGATAGGGGCGGTCTCCCCGATCACGCGGGCGATCGACAGGGTTACGCCGGAGGCGATACCGGAGATCGCCGTCGGGATCACCACGTTGGTGATGGTGCGCCACTTGCGCACGCCGAGGGCGTAGGACGCCTCGCGGAGTTCGTTCGGGACGATCTTCAGCATCTCCTCGGTGGACCGGACCACCACGGGGATCATGAGGACGGACAGGGCGACGGCCGCGACGAACCCCGTACGGGTGCCCGGTCCGAACAGGAGCGCGAACAGCGCGGCGGCGAACAGGCCGGCCACGATCGAGGGGATGCCGGTCATCACGTCCACGAAGAAGGTGATCGCCTTGGTGAGGTTCTTGCCGGCACCGTACTCGACCAGGTAGACGGCGGTGAGCAGGCCGATGGGCACGGAGATGAGCGTCGCCCAGAGCGTGATCTGCAGCGTGCCGAGGACGGCGTGGTAGGCGCCGCCCAGCACGGGCGTACCGTTCTCCACGGCCTGGTTGTCCACGGCCCCGGTGACGCCGTTCATGGACGTGAACAGGAAGTTGTAGCTGAGGCCCGGGACGCCGCGCTCGAGGACGGTCCAGAGGACCGAGACGAGGGGCAGCAGCGCGATCAGGAAGGCCCCGTACACGAGGAAGGTGACGAGCCGGTCCTTGGCCTTGCGCTCGCCCTCCGCGACGGCCGTGACGAGGGTGGCGGCGAGGACGAAGACGATCGCCGAGATGACCGCCCAGCCGACGACGCTGAACCCGATCAGGGAGGAGAGCGCCGCACCGAGGATGACGGCGGCCGCGAGGACCACCCACACGGCGTAGGAGGGGAGGTGCCCGCGCGTGAGCTGGGACTGGCGACGCTGCAGGGTCTGGTTCGCTGCCATTTAGTTAGCTCCCGAGAATTCTTTGTGCCGGGTGATGATGAAGCGGGCGATCATGTTGACGATCAGCGTGATGACGAAGAGCACGAGGCCCGCCGCGATCAGCTCGTTGAGGCGCAGGCCGAAGGCCTCCGGGAAGTTCAGGGCGATCTCGGCCGCGATCGTCTGGTTGCCCGTCTTCACGAGGCTCGCGACGAGCGCGCCGGGTGAGAGGACCAGGGCCACCGCCATGGTCTCGCCGAGCGCGCGGCCGAGACCGAGCATGGTGGCGCTGATGATGCCGGGGCGTGCGAACGGCAGGACCGCCATGCGCACCATCTCCCAGCGTGTGGCGCCCATCGCGAGCGCCGCCTCCTCGTGGAGGTTGGGTGTCTGCAGGAAGATCTCCCGGCTGAGCGACGTGATGATGGGGATGACCATGACCGCGAGGACGATCCCGGCGGTGAGCATGGTCTTGCCGGTCTGGCTGGCGGGTCCGGCGAAGATCGGGATCCAGCCGAGGTTCTCGGCGAGCCACGTGTAGCCCTTGGCGAGCTGCGGGGCGAGGACGATGTACCCCCAGGCGCCGTAGATCACCGAGGGGATGGCCGCGAGCAGGTCGATGACGTACCCGAAGGCCCGTGCGAGGCGGCGCGGCGCGTAGTGCGAGATGAAGAGGGCGACCGCGATACCGATGGGTGTCGCGATGATCAGCGCGATGACCGCGGCGATGACGGTGCCGATGACGATCGGCAGGATGTACGCGGCGAAGCCGTTGCCGCCGGTGATCTCGGTGGGGTCGGCAGTGAAGGTCGGTGCTGCCTGCACCAGCAGGAACACGGCGACGCTGAAGAGCACTGCCAGGATCAGGACGCCGGCCGTGAGGGAGATTCCCGAGAAGATCCGGTCGCCTGCGCGGCCTCGATCCGTCGTCGCTTTCAGCGTATTGGTTGACACGTCTCTGCCTTCCAGGGCGGTCGATTTCGTTTGCAGTGACGGCCCGGTGATGGGCCGACGGGGCGTCACTGCTGATGCCAGCCGTGAACGGCGGACGGTCCCGCCCGGTCTTTATTAGACCAGACGGGACCGGGATGCCTCGCTAGGAGGCGACCTTGATCGATTCGATCGAGGCCTTGGCCTTCTCGCTGAGCGACGCGGACAGCGGGGCGTTGCCGGCGGAGGCCTCTGCCTCTGCCTGGCCTTCCTCGCTGATGACGTAGGAGCCGAACGCCTTCACGAGGTCGACGGTCTCCTGGCTGTCGTAGGAGGTGCAGTACACGTGGTAGCTGACCAGGACGACGGGGTAGGCGCCGGACTCGGTAGTGTCGCGCTCGAGCTCGAGGGACATGTCGGTCTCGGGGCGGCCCTCGACCGGGGTGGCGACCTCGACGGCCTTGGCGGCCGCGTCGGAGCTGAGTTCCGTGTACTCCTCGCCGACCTTGACCTTGGCCTTGCCGAGGTCTCCCACGGCGGAGGCGTCGGCGTAGGTGATGGCGCCGTCGGTGGAGGTGACCGTCTGGACGACACCCGAGGTGCCCTTGGCGTTCTCGGACTGCAGTTCTGCGGGCCAGGCGCCGCTGACCTCGTAGGTCCAGTCCTCGGGCGCCGCGGCCGCGAGGTAGTCGACGAAGTTCTCGGTGGTGCCGGACTCGTCCGAGCGGTGCACGACGGTGATGGGGGTGTCGGGGAGCTCGACGCCCTCGTTCTGGGCCGCGATCGCGGGATCGTTCCAGGTGGTGATCTTCTTGCCGAAGATCTGCGCGATGGTGGGTGCGTCGAGGTTCAGCTCGGTGACGCCCTCGAGGTTGAAGGCGATGGCGATCGGCGAGATGTAGGCCGGGATGTTGATGGCGCCGTCAGGGCCGCAGACCTCCATGGCCTGGGTCATCTCTTCGTCCTTGAGGTAGGCGTCCGAGCCGGCGAACTGCGCGCCGCCGCTCAGGAAGGCCTTGCGGCCCGCACCGGATCCGTCCGGGGAGTACTGCACCATGGCGCCCTGGTTGGCGGACTCGAAACCGGCCTTCCAGGCCTCCATCGCAGAGTTCTGCGACGAGGCGCCGATGCCGGTGAGGGTTCCGGACACCGCGGTGCCGGCGGCGGAGGACGCGGGTCCCTCAGCAGCGGGCTCGCCGGTGGCGTTGTCGGAACCACAAGCGGTCAGCGCCAGCGCGGCTACGGAGATAACTGCCGCAGCGCGGCCAAAGCGAAGAGCCTTCACGAAATTTTGCCCCTTCCAGGGATGTATTCATCGGTGCACGAGAGGCACTCGGTAGAGATGTACGCGTTCTTGTACATCCTCGAAGCTAGGCAGTGCAGGTAACGAGACTGACCAAGCGACATGAACGGAAGGTGAACAGCGTAGGGCCATTGACCTGCGTGGCCGGTTCGTACCGGTGAATGAGACGAACGTCTCGCTTCGATGCACCTCCTAGACTGGGGGCATGCCGCCGCGCCAGGGAGTCTCCGCCGCCCTCGGCTTCCTGCGTAAACGCTCCCGCACGGGACTCAAGCGCAGTTCCGGGTCGGTGGTGGCCGCCGTGCAGATGACGGTGTGCGCGGTCGGGGCCTACGCCTTCGCGGAAGAGGTCCTCGGGCACAACGGACCGCTGTTCGCTGCGACCTCGTCGATGATCTCCTTGGGTTTCTCGCGCGATCCGCGCATCCGCAGGGTGCTCGAGGTGGCGATCGGCTGCACGCTCGGCATCTCGGTGGGCGACCTCCTGCTGACCTTCTTCGGCACCGGGCTCTGGCAGGCCGCGGTCGTCCTGTTCATCTCGATCCTGCTGGCCCGCTTCCTGGACAGCGGCACCATCTTCACCACCCAGCTCGGGCTGCAGTCCCTGCTCGTCGTGCTGCTCCCGGCGCCGCAGGGGGGACCGTTCACCCGCAGTGTCGACGCCATCGTGGGCGGCCTCTTCGCGCTGGTGATCACCATGCTGCTGCCACGTGATCCCCGCCGCGAGCCGAAGACGAACGTCCGCGGCCTCCTGGGTGAGCTGTCCGGGGTGCTCCGCGAGAGCGCCTCCGCACTCCGCACGAGCGATTCGACGCTGGCGTGGCATGCGCTGGTCCGGGCCCGGAGCTGCCAGGCCCAGCTCGACAGCCTGACCGGCAGCATGAAGGCGGCGCAGGAGGTCGCCCGCATCTCCCCCGCCTACCGGCGGCACCGCGATGAGCTCGGGTCCCTGCGCAGCGCCGTGGAGTCGATCGACCTCGCCATCCGCAACAGCCGTGTCTTCTCCCGCCGGTTGACCTCCGCGATCAACCATGCCGCCCTGACCGACGAGGCCATCGAGGCCCTCGGCCAGTCACTGGAGGACACGGCGGACGCCGTCGACGTCCTGTCCCGCGCGCTGTCCGCCCGGGACTCCGCCGAGCGGCGCCTCAACCTGCGGCAGGCACGCAACGACCTGGCGGCCGTCGCCACCGACCTCCACCCCGCCACGCTCAACATCAGCCGGCTCGAGGGCGAGGGCCTCGTGCTCCTCCTCCGCCCGCTCGTCGTGGATCTGCTCGAGGCGACGGGCCTCTCGCACGAGGACGCCGCCGACTACCTGCCCCGGCTCTGACGGGACGGGCGGGTACGGGCGGGTACGGGCGGAGAGCCGGCGCCGGACCGCCTCTGTCGGTGCCCGCCGGTAGCCTGAAGCAATGGCCACCAAGACCTCCCCTGCCACCCGCGCGAGCCGCAGCAACGCACCCAACTACCGCTGCGCGGAGTGCGGCTGGACGACGGCCAAGTGGGTGGGCCGGTGTGGTGAGTGCCAGGCCTGGGGAACCGTGGAGGAGACCGGCCAGGTGGCAGCCCGGACCACCGCGGCCACGGCCGTGACGACACCGGCGCGGCGCATCGCCGAGGTCGATGCCACCCTGTCCGGGTTCCAGCCGACGAAGATCGACGAGCTGGACCGCGTGCTCGGCGGTGGGCTGGTGCCGGGCGCCGTGATCCTGCTCGCCGGGGAGCCCGGCGTCGGGAAGTCCACCCTGCTGCTCGACGTCGCGGCGCGCGTGGCACGGCTCGGCAAGGACGTCCTCTATGTCACGGGCGAGGAGTCCGCAGCCCAGGTGAAGCTCCGCGCCGACCGCATCGACGCCGTCGCCGATTCCCTCTACCTCAGCGCGGAGACGGATCTCGGCCAGGCCCTCGGCCAGGTGGAGACGCTCGATCCCGCGCTGCTGATCGTCGACTCCGTCCAGACGCTCAGCAGCGCGGCGGTGGACGGGAGCGCCGGCGGCGTCACCCAGGTCCGGGAGGTCGCTGCATCACTCATCGGGGCCGCGAAGGCGCGCGGGATGACCACGCTCCTCGTCGGGCACGTCACCAAGGACGGCTCCATCGCCGGTCCGAGGCTGCTCGAACACCTCGTGGACGTCGTCTGCCAGTTCGAGGGCGAGCGCCACTCCCGGCTGCGTCTCCTGCGCGCGGTCAAGAACCGGTACGGCCCCACGGACGAGGTGGGCTGCTTCGACCTGACGGACGGCGGGATCGAGGGACTCGCAGACCCCAGCGGGCTCTTCGTCTCGCGGACCAAGGATCCGGTGTCCGGGACATGCATCACCGTCACCCTCGAGGGCAGACGCCCCCTGCTGGCGGAGGTCCAGGCCCTGCTGGCGGAATCGGCCAACTCGCAGCCGCGGCGGGCGACGAGCGGCCTGGACAGCTCGCGCGTCGCCATGCTCCTGGCCGTGCTGCAGAGTCGCGCATCGGTCAGCCTCTCCAAGGACGACAGCTACGTCGCGACGGTCGGCGGTGTCCGACTGTCCGAGCCCGCGACGGATCTCGCCGTCGCCCTGGCCATCGCATCCGCGAAGACCGACCACCCACTGCCCGCCCGGCTCATCGCGTTCGGCGAGGTGGGACTGGCCGGGGAGGTGCGCCCGGTGCCCGGGATCGGCCGGCGCATCCAGGAGGCGGAGCGGCTCGGATTCACGCACGCGATCGTCCCGGCGTCGCCCGGCGGGACGGGCCCTGTGCCGAAGGGCTTCTCCGTCCGGGAGGTGTCGACGCTCGCCGAGGCCCTGGCCCTCCTGTTCTAGGCAGTGAGGCCCGGGCCGCGGCATCCGGACGGAACGCCGGGTCCGCCGTCGACGCGATCCGGGAGGACGGCCCGATGGAGTGTTACCGATCTGCGACGACGGCCGGTACGGAGGATTTCCCGCGCGCCAGTAGTATTATCATCGGCTGCGCGGCTAGACCCGCGGCCGTTGACTGCCGTCCGAGGCTCGACGGCGGCCGCCCGACTGCGCCGGGCCTTCAACAGCGCGGGCGGTGAAAGGATAGGCCCATGGTTCGTAGTCCGGAGGACTCGCTCAAAGCCACCCTCGCCAGAGTAGCCCCGGGAACCCAGTTGCGGGACGGTCTTGAGCGAATCCTGAGGGGACGCACGGGTGCTCTGATCGTGCTCGGCTTCGACCGCACGGTGGATTCGATCTGCTCGGGCGGCTTCGACATCGGCATCGAGTTCTCACCGACCCGTCTGCGGGAACTGGCGAAGATGGACGGTGCGATCGTGTGCGACAAGGACGCGAGCCGGATCCTGCGGGCTGCGGTGCAGCTCGTACCGGACCACACCATCGAGACCCAGGAATCCGGCACCCGGCACCGGACCGCCGAGCGCGTGGCGAAGCAGACGGGCCTGCCCGTGATCAGCGTCAGCCAGTCCATGCAGATCATCGCCCTCTACATCGACGGGCTCCGTCACGTGCTGGAGGGTTCCGAACCGGTCCTCGCACGCGCCAATCAGGCCCTCGCCACGCTCGAGCGCTACCGTGCTCGCCTGGACCAGGTCACGAACTCGCTCTCGGCCCTCGAGATCGAGGCCATGGTGACCGTGCGGGACGTCGCCGTGACGCTGCAGCGCCAGGAGATGGTCCGCAGGATCTCGGAGGAGATCTCCCAGTACGTGCTGGAACTCGGGGTCGACGGCCGCCTGCTGTCCCTGCAGGTGGAGGAACTCACGACCGGCCTCGGACCCGGCAGCGAGATGGTGCTGCGCGACTACATGGACCTCGGCTCCAGCACGGCTCCGCTCGACGAGCGCGTGGCCACCCTGCAGGGCTTCAGCTCCACGGATCTCATCGACCTCGGTACGATCGCCAGCGTGCTCGGCTTCAATCCGTCGGTCGACTCCCTCGAGGCCGTCATCCAGCCGAAGGGCTTCCGGCTGCTGTCGGGCATCAAGGCCGTTCCGCCGGCCGTCGCCAACCGCCTGGTGGAGCACTTCGACGGACTGCAGAACCTCATGGCCGCGAACATCGAGGACCTCATGGCGGTGGACGGCATCGGGGAGCAGCGGGCGCGCACCGTCCGCGAGGGCCTCTCGCGGATCGCCGAGACGAGCCTCCTCGACCGCTTCATGTGACGGCGGGGGTGCGGTCGGGCGGTGCGCAGGACACGCGCCCGTCCGCAGCGCCGCGGAGGACCTACTGCAGCGTGAACTCGGCCGGAGCGCTGCTCCTCGCCCCGAGCCTCGTGGTCAGGGAGTAGCCTCCGGCCGCGGGCTGCTCGTCGACAGCGGTGCATCCCGGGACACTGCGGTTGCGCGACCACTCGAAGGTGGCGCGCTCCTCACCGCCCGGCGCGATGGTGCGCTGGAGGTCCTGGGAGGACTGCTGGCAGTCGATCGAGGAGAACACGCGCTCGTCCGCGCGGGTCAGGACGAACTCCATCTGCGAGGTGCCGACGTTCACCGTGCAGGGCTCCGTCCCCTCGTTGCGGACCACCAGGGACAGCACCGGGTCCTCGTCCGGTCCGTAGGCCTGCTCGTCGGTCTCCGCCGCGACCGTCACGTCGGCTGCGCAGGCGGCCGCAGCAGCGCCTGCAGAGGGGCGGGCGGTCGTCGCACGCGGCGTGGGAGCGGGTGACGTGCGCGACGCCGTCGGGGTCGGGGCCGCACTCGCCGGGGGGCTCGACGGGGTGGGGCCCGACGGCGGGGTCGCGGTCGATGTCGGGGACGGAACGGCCGACGCCGTGGCGGGCGCGGGCGTCCCGCCGGCCGCGTCGGCGCCGCGGCCCAGCACGCCGGCCAGAGCGATCGCCCCGACGGCGAGCGCCGCGACCACCAGGAATGCCAGGAGGACCACCGCCAGCCGCCGACGGCGGTACATGGCGGGGCTGGGTCCCCGCCTGCCGCCTGTTCGCCTGCCCGTGCCGTGACCGCCCGTAGATGCCATCCATCAAGGCTAGGGACGGCCGCTCGCATTCTTCCCGGCACCACGCCGGTGGCTAGAGTATTCACGACGAGAATCCAGGAGCACCCATGAACCCCGGCAACGGAACACCCCCCGGTCCCGGCAGCCCGCGGAACCCGGCGGGACGGGCCGCCCCCGCACCTGCGGACCTCCACCTGCGGGTGACGGACTGGTTCCGGGAGAATGCCCGGGACCTGCCCTGGCGGGATCCCGGGTGCTCTCCCTGGGGCATCCTCGTCAGCGAGGTCATGCTGCAGCAGACACCGGTCGTCCGCGTACTCCCCGTGTGGCGGGAGTGGCTGGAGCGCTGGCCGACGCCGGCGCATCTCGCCGCCGAGCCATCGGGGGCGGCTGTCCGCCACTGGGGCCGCCTCGGCTACCCGCGCCGGGCACTGCGCCTCCACGCCGCGGCCACGGCGATCGTCGCCGGGCACGCCGGCGAGGTACCCGCCACGTACGACGAGCTCCTCTCCCTGCCCGGCGTCGGCACCTACACCGCCGCCGCCGTGGCCGCCTTCGCCTTCGGCCGCCGCGAGACCGTCGTCGACACGAACATCCGCCGCGTGCACGCGCGCCTCGTCGGCGGGACCGCCCTCCCCGCTCCGGCGTTGACGGCGGCGGAGACGAGGCGGGCAGTGGCCCTCCTGCCCGACGACGAGGCTCTGTCCGTGCAGTGGAACGCCGCAGTGATGGAACTGGGGGCCGTGGTCTGCACCGCGCGTGCACCGCTCTGCGACGCCTGCCCGGTCATCGACGCCTGCGCCTGGATCGCCGCCGGGCGTCCCGCTCCCGAGTACGTGCCCAAGGGCCAGTCATGGGCGGGCACCGACCGGCAGGTCCGCGGCGCCATCGTCGCCGTGCTGCGGCACGCCGACAGCCCCGTGGCACGCCCGATCCTGCTGCGGGCTCCCGTCGACCTCGGCATCGGGGTGCCCGTCGACGTCCCCCACCTCGCCGGACACGCGGGCCCACTCGCCGCCCTGCACGGCCTGCAGGCGCCGACCGAGCAGCTCGAGCGCGCCCTCGCCGGGCTGCTGGCGGACGGCCTCGCCGAGGAGACCGAGGCGGGCCTGCGGCTGCCCGGCTAGGGGACTGATCGCAGGAGGTCACCCGGCCAGGAGGCTCCGGGACCGAGCAACCCGACCGGTCGGGCGGAGGCCGCCTGATCGGATCAGGCCGGTTCGCCGAACCCCGACTCGACCGCCTGGCCGACGAGATCCACGGCCGCCTGCGCGTCGGGGCCGCTGGCCTCGACGGTGACCGTCCGGCCCTGCCCGAGACCGAGGCTCATCAGGAGCATCACCGACTTGCCGTCGACGCCGTTGACGGTCACCTCGGCGTCGAGGTCGGCGAGTCCCGCGGCGAGGGTGGCGGCAGGGCGGGCATGCAGTCCCATCTGGTTCGGCAGGACCCAGGAGCCGCTCACCGTCGCTCCGACGGACGGCGACCCGTCCTCCCCGGCACCTCGACCGGGTGACGCGGCGCCATGGCTCACGAAGGGCTCGAACTCCTCGGGCCGGACGGAGACGACGGCGCTCTCTGCTGCCCGGACGACGTCGTCGAGGGAGGATCCCCCCTGCGCCTGCACGGCAGCGGCGACGGCCCCTTCGACGAGGGCGGCCTGGGCGAGACGCACCGTGTCCCGGACCTCGGGGTCGAGGAACTCGAGCACCATCTCGGCCGTCATGACGGCCGAGCCGAGGTCGGTCAGGACCACCACGCCGTCACCCTCCGACGCGCGCCCGATCGCGGCCTGCACGCGGTCGAAGCTCGTGCCGATGCGCGCCGGCCCGGTGCCGTCCTCCGCACCGCCCGCAGCCACGAGGACGACATCGGGTGCCATCTGCGCTGCGAGCTCGACGACCCCCTCGGCGATCTTCTCACTATGCGAGACGATGACCAGTCCGACGCTCATGCGACCTCTCCTCCGGCGGCCTCCGAGGCGGCCTGCAGGATCAGCGCGGTGGACACCGCCCCGGGATCCTGGTGCCCCGCACTGCGTTCACCGAGGTAGCTCGCCCTGCCCTTGCGGGCGATCAGCGGTTCGGTGGCCACGGCTCCCGCGTGGGCGGCGTTGGCGGCCGCCGCGAGCACCTCGGGTGGGGTGGCTCCCGCACTGGCCGCGGTCTCCGCCGATTCGGTGGCGGGTGTCCAGGCGTCGACCATCGTCTTGTCGCCCACCTCGGCCTTGCCGCGGGCGACGATGCCGTCACGGGCCGCCCTGATCATCGCGGCCGTGGCTGCGGCGTCCACCTCACCGGCGTCACCGAGGGAGGTCGCCGCACGGAGGAAGGCCGTGCCGTACAACGGTCCGGCGGCACCGCCCACCGTGGACATCAGGGTCATGGCGACCTGCTTGAGGACGGCCGCGGGCGTGCCCGGGGCGTCCCCGGCGTCGAGCTTCGCGACGACCGCGCTGAAGCCCCGATCCAGGTTCTCTCCGTGGTCCGCGTCGCCGATCACCCGGTCGAGGTCGATCAGCAGGGCGCGGTTCTCGGCGACGACGCGGGCCGTCTCCCGGATCCAGCGGACGGCCCAGGCGGTGTCGAGGGGCTGCACCATCCTCAGGCCCCCCAGCGCAGCGCGGCGGTGTGGACCGGGGAGTCCCACAGCTCGAGCATCTCGTCGTCGACGCGCAGGATGGTCAGGGACGCCCCCTGCATCTCGAGGGCGGTGATGTAGTTGCCCACGAGGGACCGCTCGATCGTGACACCGAGTCCGTCGAGCAGCTGCGCGACTTTCCGGAAGACGATGTAGAGCTCGCTCGCGGGCGTCCCACCCATCCCGTTGACCATCACGAGGGTCCTGTCCCCCGAGGCCAGCCGGAGATCGGTGACGATGGGGTCGAGCAGCCGCTGCGTGATCCCGTCGGCGTCCTCCATGGCGATCCGGTGCCGTCCGGGCTCCCCGTGGATACCGATGCCGATCTCGATCTCGTCTTCCGCCAGGTCGAAGCTGGGCACGCCGGCGTGCGGGACGGTGCACGCGGCGAGGGCGACGCCCATCGAGCGGACGCCGTCGACCACGCGCTGCGCCACGTCGGCGACGCCGTCCAGGTCGTCGCCGCGTTCGGCCGCGGCACCGGCGATCCGCTCGACGAAGACGGTCCCACCGACGCCGCGCCGGCCCGCCGTGTACAGGGAGTCCTCGACGGCGACGTCGTCGTCCACGAGCACCGACCGCACCGTGACGCCGTCCGCCTCCGCCATCTCCGCCGCCGTCTCGAAGTTGAGGACGTCGCCCGTGTAGTTCTTGACGATGTGCAGGACGCCGGCACCGCCGTCGACCGCTGACGTCGCGGGGATGATCTGGTCCGGCGTCGGTGAGGTGAAGACCGCTCCCGGCACCGCGGCGTCGAGCATCCCGCGTCCCACGAAACCGGCGTGGAGTGGTTCGTGTCCGCTGCCGCCCCCGGAGACGATGCCCACCTTGCCCTGGACGGGTGCGTCCCTGCGGGTGATGAAGAGGGGGTCCGGGTGGACGGTCACGAGGTCGGCATGTGCGATGCCGAATCCTTCGACCGACTCGTCGACCACGGCCCTGGGGTCATTGATGAGCTTCTTCACGACGGCTGCTCCTTGACTGCGAACGGACACTCTGACAGCCTGCAGCCCGCATTCCATGGACCACCCCGGCCAGTGGCCACGTTACCGTCCGTTCCTGCCGCTGCCTATAGGCGACAGGTACCGGCGCAGCCGTCCCTTCGGGGCTTCAACGCCTGAGGGAGGGGCCCGTGTCCGGGCGCCCTCCCTCAGGTGGTCCGGCCTGCGGGGTCACCGGCAGGCCTGTGCTGTATCAGTCGCGCTTGAACGCGTCCTTGACGTTCTCGCCGGCGTCCTTGAGGTTCGAGCTGGCCTGGTCCTTGTGGCCCTCGGCCTCCAGGTTCTCGTTGCCGGTGGCCTTGCCCAGGCCTTCCTTGATCTTGCCGCCCAGGCCTTCGCCCTTGTTCCCGATCTTGTCATCCAGTCCCATGATGCGGACCTCCTTCGACTCGGTGTTCAGCCACCGGTTCCGGTGGCGTGCCAGCATCTCCGGGGAGATACTAAGTCGTCTTACCTTATCCCCCTCCGGCGGCGAAAAGCGAGCCGCCCCGGTTCAGAGCTGCCTGATCATGCGCGTATTGCCGAGCGTGTTGGGCTTCACCCGCGCCAGGTCGAGGAACTCCGCGACACCCTCGTCGTGGGACCGCAGGAGTTCCGAGTAGATCTGCGGATCGACGGCAGACTGGTCGGCCATGACCTCGAAGCCGTGGCGCCGGAAGAACTCCACCTCGAAGGTCAGGCAGAACACCCGGCTCACCCCGAAGGCACGTGCCTCCTCGAGCAGTCCCTCGACGAGCGCATGCCCGACACCGCGGCCGCGGGCAGCAGGGGAGGTCGCCAGGGTGCGGACCTCCGCGAGGTCCTCCCACATGATGTGCAGCGCCCCGCAGCCGAGCACCTCCCCGCCGTCGGACTCCGCGATGCGGAACTCGGGCAGGCCCTCGTAGTACGCCACCGTCTCCTTGGCCATCAGGATGCGCTCCTCGGCGAGCGGCTCGACCAGCGACTTGATGGCCGGGACGTCGGAGGTGCGGGCGGGGCGGATGGTGAAGGGGAGGGTCATTCGACCCACTCTACAAAGCGCCGCCCGCCCCCGCCCCTACAGACCCAGCTCGGCGGGCAGCTCCCGCTCCTCGCCGAGGACGTGCCGCGCCAGGAAGGCCTCGACGACGCCGTACCAGATGCGGGCGTGCTGGGGCTTGAGGATCCAGTGGTTCTCGTCCGGGAAGTAGAGGAAGCGGTGGGGTGTCCGGCCCTCGGCGTCGGCGGGCAGCTGCGACTTCGACAGCAGCTCGTACCAGAGCCGCAAGCCCTCGCCGATCGGCACCCGGTAGTCCTTGTCGCCGTGGATGACGAGCATGGGGGTGTTGATCTTCTCCACATGGTGGTGCGGGGAGTTCTCCTCCCTGGCCTCGGGGGTCATCTCCCGCTCCCAGTAGAAGGCGGCGTCCGTGGTGGGGCCGAACTGGTCCAGCGACCACAGGCTCGCGTGGGTCACGATGGCCGCGAAGCGGTCGGTGTGCCCGGCGACCCAGTTCGCCATGTAGCCGCCGAAGCTGCCGCCCATGGCCGCCACGCGGGTCCCGTCGATGTCCTTCCGGGCCACCAGGTCGTCCGTCGCCGCCATGAGGTCGGTATAGGGCGCGTCGCCCCACCGTCCCCAGCCGCGGTCCACCATGTGCTGCCCGTACCCCGTGGACAGCGCCGGGTCCGGCAGGAGGACCGCGTACCCGCGTGCCGCCATGATCCACGGCGACCAGCGCCACGTCCACGCATTCCACGAACCGATCGGCCCGCCGTGGATCCACAGCAGTGCGGGCGCGGGAGACTCCTCGGTGGCCCCCTCGGGGAGCACCAGCCACGACTTCACCGGCTGCCCGTCCTCCCCGACGGATTCGATGCGCTCGAGCCTGCCGGGCAGGGCGGGCCGGTCCGCCGGGTTCAGGAGGCGCTCGGTGGCGCCGGAGGCGAGGTCGATCCGCACGGCCTCCGCGGGGAAGAGGTACGAGCTGCGCAGGGCGTAGGCGGTGGCGCCGTCCGGGGAGACCTGTACGTCGGAGTATGCCGCCGCGTCCTCCGTCACCCGCCGCACCATCCCCGTGGCTACCTCGATCACGAACACCGGCGCCGCGCCGTCGTCATCCGCCGTCACGACGAGGGCCGAGCCGTCGGGCAGCCACGCGGCAGGGGACGGCCAGCGATCCCAGTCGGCGGCCAGTGGCGTCGGCTCCCCGCCCTCGAGGGGGAGCAGCAGCAGGGTGGTGGAGGGCGCGAGGTCCACGGCGGTGCGCCGGTCCTTCAGGACGGCGAGGTGGCGGCCGTCGGGGCTGACGGGGCCGGGCGAGTAGTCGCTGTCGCGGTCGTCGAGCAGGACGGTGAGTTCCCGCGTGGCCAGGTCGACGCGGGCGAGCACCGTGCGCTGGGAGCCGCGTTCCTCGGGCACGGTGAGGGCCGTGAAGAGCACCGATCCATCGGGGCTGAGCACGGGGTGGGCGTCCCGGAGACCTCCGCGCACGGACGGGGCGAGGTCCTCGAGCGACCGCGCGCCGTCGTCGAGCCCCTGCAGCCCGAAGTACCGTGGTTCGTCCGGGCCGAGGTCGGCGTCCCAGTAGCGCACCGGGTAGCCGTCGTGCAGGATGGCGGCGACTCCTGCCTCCCTGCGCACCGTGCGGCGCTCGGCGTCGTCCTCCTCGTTCGCGGAACCGGCCAGCGCGTTCGCGGTGACGACGACGACGTCGGCCGCGTCAGCCGTGGCCACCCCTGCGACGCCGCCGTCACGGGTCAGGAGCAGGGACGCCTCACCGCCCGCGGCCGGCAGACGCCACAGCGCGGCAAGCTTCTCGCCGTCCACGTCCTCCGGGTCGGGGCGTGCCGAGGTGAAGAGCAGGTCGCCGCTGGAGAGGAACACGGCGCCGGACTCCCCTGCCGCGCCCTGCGTGAGGCGCCGCGCGGGCTGCTCGCCCGCAGGGTCCACCTCCCACAACGCGGTCCTGTAGGCGGTCTTCTTGGGGTCGAGAGTCGCGACGGACGTCACGAGGCGCGTGCCTGCCCGGTCGAGGACGAGGCCGCTCAGGCGCGGCAGGGCGACGAAGTCGTCGAGCGATGAGAAAGGGGTGGTCATGCGTCATCTCTACCACCGCGTGTGGCCGCGGTCACAGCCGTTCACTCAGGGAGGAATTCCGTTGCTGAAGGCACCCATCGCACGGCGGAACCCTAGAACGGCGGAACCCGCCCTGGTGACCAGGGCGGGTTCCGTAATGCCGTGCCGTGCGTGCTGCCGGTACTACTCGGGGACGGTGGCCTCGAGAGCGGCCGGCGCATCCTCCAGCTCCTTGGGAGCACCGTGTCCGACGAAGGTGAAGCGCGCATCCACGCCCTCGCCCTCGACGTCGACGTCGACGCGCTCTCCCGACTTCAGCTCGCCGAAGAGGATCTTCTCCGACAGCTGGTCCTCGATCTCGCGCTGGATGGTACGGCGCAGCGGCCGGGCACCCATCGCGGGATCGTAGCCGCGGGTCGCAAGAAGCACCTTGGCCGCGGGGGTGAGCTCGATCGTCATGCCCTTGTCCGCCATGCGGCGGCTCAGGCGCTCGAGGAACAGGTCCACGATCTGGACGATCTCGTCCTGGGTGAGCTGCGGGAACACCACGGTGTCGTCGACGCGGTTCAGGAACTCCGGGCGGAAGTGCTGCTTGAGCTCCTCCTGCACCTTCGCCTTCATCCGGTTGTAGCTCGTCTGGGTGTCGGAGCCGGACTGGAAGCCCGTCATGACGCCCTTCGAGATGTCGCGGGTACCGAGGTTGGTGGTCATGATGATCACCGTGTTCTTGAAGTCCACCATGCGGCCCTGGCTGTCCGTCAGGCGGCCGTCCTCGAGGATCTGCAGGAGCGAGTTGAAGAGATCGGCGTGCGCCTTCTCCACCTCGTCGAACAGAACCACGGAGAACGGCTTGCGGCGGACCTTCTCGGTCAGCTGGCCGCCCTCCTCGTAGCCCACGTAGCCCGGAGGGGCACCGAAGAGCCGCGAGACCGTGTGCTTCTCGGAGTACTCGGACATGTCGAGGGTGATCAGGGCATCCTCTTCGCCGAACAGGAACTCCGCGAGTGCCTTGGCGAGCTCCGTCTTGCCGACACCCGTGGGGCCGGCGAAGATGAAGGAGCCGCCCGGACGCTTCGGATCCTTGAGGCCGGCGCGCGTGCGGCGGATGGCCTGCGAGATCGCCTTGATGGCCTCGTTCTGTCCGATGACCCGCTTGTGGAGTTCGGCCTCCATGTTCAGCAGTCGCGAGGACTCGGCCTCGGTCAGCTTGAACACGGGGATACCGGTGGAGTTCGCGAGCACCTCGGCGATGAGTTCCTCATCCACCTCGGCGATGTCGTCCAGTCCGCCGGACTTCCAGCGGCGCTCCTTGTCGCTGCGCTCGTCGTGGAGCTTCTGCTCCTTATCGCGCAGCGCGGCAGCACCCTCGAAGTCCTGGGAGTCGATGGCCGACTCCTTCTCGCGCTTGACGTCCGCGATGCGCTCGTCGATCTCCTTGAGCTCCGGCGGCGCGGTCATCCGGCGGATGCGCAGGCGCGCTCCCGCCTCGTCGATGAGGTCGATCGCCTTGTCCGGCAGGAAGCGGTCCGAGATGTAGCGCTCGGCCAGCGTCGCCGCGCTGGACAGGGCGCCGTCGGTGATGGACACGCGGTGGTGCGCCTCGTAGCGGTCGCGCAGTCCCTTGAGGATCTCGATCGCGTGGGCCACGGAGGGCTCGGCGACCTGGATCGGCTGGAAACGGCGCTCGAGCGCGGCGTCCTTCTCGATGTGCTTGCGGTACTCGTCCAGCGTGGTGGCACCGATGGTCTGGAGTTCACCACGGGCGAGCATCGGCTTCAGGATCGACGCGGCATCGATGGCACCCTCGGCCGCACCTGCGCCGACGAGGGTGTGGATCTCGTCGATGAACAGGATGATGTCGCCGCGGGTGCGGATCTCCTTGAGGACCTTCTTCAGCCGCTCCTCGAAGTCGCCGCGGTACCGCGAGCCGGCCACGAGGGACCCGAGGTCCAGCGTGTACAGCTGCTTGTCCTTGATGGTCTCCGGGACGTCGCCGCGGACGATCGCCTGGGCGAGGCCCTCGACGACGGCGGTCTTGCCGACGCCGGGCTCACCGATCAGGACGGGGTTGTTCTTGGTGCGTCGGGAGAGCACCTGCATGACGCGCTCCATTTCGGACTCGCGCCCGATGACGGGGTCGAGCTTCGATTCGCGCGCCGCCTGCGTCAGGTTGCGGCCGAACTGGTCCAGCACCACCGAGCCGGCAGGGGTTCCCTCCTGCTGCGGACCGCCGGCGGCAGCCGGCTCCTTGCCCTGGTAGCCGGACAGCAGCTGGATGACCTGCTGGCGGACACGGTTGAGGTCTGCGCCGAGCTTCACGAGGACCTGCGCGGCGACGCCCTCACCCTCGCGGATGAGGCCGAGCAGGATGTGCTCGGTACCGATGTAGTTGTGGCCGAGCTGGAGTGCTTCCCGCAGGGAGAGCTCCAGTACCTTCTTGGCCCGGGGGGTGAAGGGGATGTGACCGGACGGGGCCTGCTGGCCCTGCCCGATGATCTCCTGAACCTGCTCCCTCACGGCACCCAGCGAGATGCTGAGCGACTCCAGGGCCTTGGCGGCGACACCCTCGCCCTCGTGGATCAGGCCAAGCAGGATGTGCTCGGTGCCGATGTAGTTGTGGTTGAGCATGCGGGCCTCTTCCTGGGCCAACACGACAACTCGACGGGCACGATCTGTAAATCTCTCAAACATGAGACACACACTCCTAGCTAACGCGTAATTCGATGCTACGGGTACGGCATGAGCTTTGGGTGCGTGTTCGCCACAGGCGAGATAACGCCGGAGGGCTTCCCCTCCGGCGTTCCGTGGTGGAGGTCAGCGCTGGGCGGCGCGGTAGGCCTCCACGATCTCGCTGTTGACGCGGCCACGGGAGGAGACGTTGTAGCCGTTTTCCTTGGCCCATTCGCGGATCTGGGCGGCTTCCTGGTTGCGGGAGGCGGCCGGGGCGCTCGAGCGCTGCTGCTTCGGGGAGTTGCTGCGACGGGCTGCCCCGACGTACTCGGCGAGGGTCGAGCGGAGTTCCGAGGCATGCGTCTCCGAGAGGTCGATCTCGTACTGCACGCCGTCGAGGCCGAAGCGCACGGTTTCGTCGGCTTCCCCGCCGTCGATGTCATCGATGAGAATGATCTTTACCTTCTGCGCCACAATGCTCTCCTTATTAAGTTCCTCGATATCGATGCCCCATGAATTAGTATGCGGCATTGATGAATCGAGGTCAAAAGAAGAGCATTCCTAACTCGGATCGATTTCCCGGCCGTCATTCTTTTCCCGCGCGGCCTCGCGGTTCCTCGCGTCCTCGGCGTCCTGCATTTCCTCGGCACGTGCCAGCGCCTCGCGTTCGGCGCGGTCGGCATTGAATATGGCCTTGATCACGAAGTAGAAAAGCACTGCCAAGCAGGCTGACGGCAGGAGGACCGCTACATATTCCACCGCTACTGCCCCGCCTCGGGCTTGAGAATCGGGAAGAGGATGGACTCGCGAATTCCGACGTTCGTGAAAAGCATCACGAGCCGGTCGATTCCGAGACCGATGCCGCCCATCGGCGGGGCCCCGTACTCGAGGGCCCGCAGGAAGTCCTCGTCCAGCTGCATGGCCTCGTCGTCGCCGGCCGCGGCCTGTCGGGACTGCTCGGTGAGCCGCTCGCGCTGGATCACCGGGTCGATGAGTTCGGAGAAGGCCGTGCCGCGCTCCATCCCGCCGATGATGAGGTCCCACGCCTCGATCAGCCGCGGGTCCTCCCGGTGGGGCCGGGCGAGCGGCTGCGCCGACGGCGGGTAGTCGTAGACGAAGGTCGGCTGGATGAGGGTCGGCTCCACGATCTCGGAGAAGAGCTCGAGCACCACCTTCTCCGCGCCCCAGGCCGGGTCCAGCGAGACCTCGTGGCGTTCGGCGATCGACCGCAGCTCCTCGAGGCCGGTGTCCGGCGTGACCTCCTGGCCCACCGCGGCGGACAGACCGGGATAGACGCCGAGCCACGCCCACTCGCCGTCGAGGTCGATCGTGCCCTTCGCGGTCTCGATGGTGCGTGATCCCAGCAGGTCGGCGCAGGCGAGGATCATCTCCTTCATGCGGTCCGCCATGACGAACTGGTCGGCGTAGGCCTCGTAGCACTCGAGCATCGTGAACTCCGGGCTGTGCGTGGAGTCCACGCCCTCGTTGCGGAAGATCCGGCCGATCTCGTAGACGCGGTCGATCCCGCCGACGACGGCGCGCTTCAGGTACAGCTCCAGGGCGATGCGGAGCGTCATCTTCTGGTCGAAGGCGTTGAGGTGGGTCTCGAACGGCCGGGCCGTCGCTCCGCCGTGGACGAGCTGGAGGATGGGTGTCTCGACCTCGATGTAGTCGTGGCGGTTGAGCGTCTCGCGGAGTGTGCGCGTGATCGCGGCGCGGGTGCGGACCATCTGCCGGGCCTCCTCGCGGACCATCAGGTCCACGTAGCGCTGCCGCACGCGCGTCTCCTCGTTGACCCCGGCGTGCAGGGTGGGCAGCGGGCGGAGCGCCTTCGACGCCATGGCCCAGGAGTCCGCCATCACGGAGAGCTCGCCGCGCCGCGAGCTGATGACCTCGCCGCGCACCTGGACATGGTCGCCGAGGTCGACGAGCGCCTTCCAGTCGGCGAGGCGGTCGGGGCCGATCTCCGCGAGGCTCAGCATGACCTGGAGCCGGGTGCCGTCCCCCTCCTGCAGCGTGGCGAAGCACAGCTTGCCCGAGTTGCGGATAAAGACGACGCGTCCGACGACGGCGACCTGCCGGCCGCTCGACTCTCCCGTGGGGAGCTCGCCGAACTGCTCCCGCACCTCGCCGAGCGAGTGCGTCCGCTCCGGCCTGACCGGGTAGGCCTCGGTACCGGCGTCGAGCAGGGCCGCCCGCTTCTGCAGCCGGAAGCGCATCTGCTCGTTGAGGTCTTCCGCGGGGAGGATTTCGTCGTGAGTCACGGAAGACAAGTTTACGGCTCCGCGCCGGGCGCCGGGTGCCGGTGTGCCTCAGCCCACGACCGGCAGGAAGGTGTTGTCGATCAGGCGCACGGCACCGACCCTGGCCGCGACGACGGCGAGCGCCTGGTGCGACCGGCCATCGTCCCCGACGACGGCGAACGACGACGGGTCCACGACCTCGAGGTAGTCGAGTTCCACCAGCTCCTCGGACGCTATCTCGGCGCGCGCACGGTCGAGGTCGGGCGGTGCGCCCCGGCCGGCGGCGTCGCGCAGCCCGCGGAGCACGCGTGAGAGCACCAGCGCCGCGTCCCGCTCGGCGGGACCGAGGAAACGGTTCCGGCTCGAGAGCGCCAACCCGTCGGCGTCGCGGACGATCGGCACGCCCTCGATGCGTACGGGCACGTTGAGATCGAGCACCATCCGGCGGATGAGGGCGAGCTGTTGCGCATCCTTCTCGCCGAAGTACGCCCGGTACTCCGCCGTGGTGCCGGGCAGCCCGAGGTTCAGCAGCTTCGCGACCACCGTCAGCATGCCGTCGAAGTGGCCGGGCCTCGATGCCCCCTCGAGCACCTCGCCCATCCGGCCCGCGCTGACCCGGACCGAGGGTTCCCCGCCCGGGTACATGTCCTCGACGGACGGGGCGAAGACGACGTCGACCCCGCACCCGCCCAGGAGCCGGAGGTCCTCGTCGAGCGTGCGCGGATAGCGGTCGAGGTCCGCCGGGTCGCCGAACTGCAGGGGATTGACGAAGACGGACGCCACGACGACGTCGACGGCTTCCCGCGCCGTCCGTGCGAGTGCGGCGTGCCCGGCGTGCAGGCCGCCCATGGTGGGGACGAGGCCGAGCGACGGCGGGCCGTCGGCTCCGCCGCGGGCGGCCGCCCGGTCCAGGAGCGCCGAGGTGGCGGTCCGGAGCTCGGCCGGGGTGGAGACGAGGAGCGGGGTGGCCGGGCGGGTGGTGCCGGTCGGGGTCACGGGAGGTCCTTCGGGGAAGTGGGAGCGGTGCCGCTGCACGGCGGGGGCGGATCAGGCGGGTGGGGAAGGATCGGGGCAGGTCAGGACGGCGGACCGGAGGGGCCGTCCTGCGGCGGGCGGGGAGGCCCGCTCCCGCCGGGGACGTCCGCGAGTGCGGCGAGGATCGCCTCGCCCTGCGCCGGCGTGAGGATGCCCCGCTCGAGAGCGCGCAGTGCGGTGGCACGGGCCATACCGAGATAGGCCTGGCGGGTGTCGGGGGCGTCGTGCGCCTCGAGGGCGGCACGGTGCGCACGGACGGTCCCGGCGTCACCGCGTGCCACCGGTCCGGTCAGGGCACCCTCGCCCGAGGACAGGGCGTTCTCGAGGGAGGCCTTCATGAGCGGGCCCAGCATGCGGTCGGGATGCTGGACGCCGAGGTCGGCGAGGAGCTGGGCGGACTGCGCGGCGATCGTCACCAGGTGGTTCGAGGCGTGGGCGAGGGCCGCGTGGTACAGCGCCCGCGACTCCTCCTCGATGACGACCGGCTCCGCTCCCATCTCCACGACGAGTGCCTGCGCGATGGGCAGCACGGCGGACGGGGCGGTGATGCCGAACATGCTGTCCGGCAGGCGCCCGAGGTCCAGGCTCATCCCGGTGAAGGTCATGGCGGGGTGGATGGCCAGGGGGATGGCACCGGCCGCACGTGCGGGGCCCAGCACGGCGGTCCCGTAACGGCCGGAGGTGTGCACCACGAGCTGCCCGGCCTGCCAGACCCCGAGCTGGGCGAGCCCTTCGACCAGCTCGGGCAGGGCGTCGTCGGGCACCGTCAGCAGCACGAGTTCCGCACGCTCGATGATGTCGGGGACCTCGAGGACCGGGACCCCGGGCAGCAGGTTCTCGGCGCGTTCACGGCTCGCCTCGGATACGGCGGCCACTCCGACGACGGCGTGGCCCGCCGATCGCAGGGCCGCACCGAGGACGGCGCCGACCCTCCCCGCGCCCACGATGCCGACGCCGAGCCGTCCCGGCCGGCGGGATGCGTCAGCGGCCATCAGCGGGCTCCTCCGTCCCGCCGGGCGCGGGCGCGTAGAGCGGCACCTCGGGCATCACGTCCCGGACGCCGGGGGCGGGCCGCGCATCGTCCTGCGACGTCCCGGCGTCGTCGTGCCGGGTCTGCCCGGTGTCCCCCGTGAATCCGGCGTCCCCCGCCCGGGTGTCCGCCGTGGCGGCCGTGTCCTCCGCCCCGGTGTCCGCCGTGGCGGCCGTGTCCCCGGTGTCCGCCGTGGCGGCCGTGTCGGCCGTGTCCTCCGTGGTCCCCGTGGCGGCTGCCGCGGGGAGCGCGCCGGGGACGGGCTTCATCCACTGCTCGGGGCCGCTGCGGCGCCGGGCCTCGGCGGCGCGGGCGGCCTGTCCGTGGAAGAGCTCCCAGGCCGTGGCCGAGTCCGCGAGGAGGACCCGCGGATTGACCGGGCCGGGCGTCGTCTGGAACTGCAGGTTCGAGACGCGGAAGCGCCGCTCCACGGGGCCCTGCTCGATCGACAGCGACTGGGTCCGCTCGTGCGGGACGACGACGAGCTGGCGCCACAGCACGCCGGAGCGCATGAGCAGTGCCGTCCGCGTTCCGACGAAGCCGGTGCGCCGCCAGGCGAGGGGTGCCAGCCACCGGGCCCGGCGCGGAGTGGTCGCGAAGCCCTCGGCGCCGTCCCGGCCGGCCATGCCGGCGGTGAACACCTCGACCGGACGCGGCGTCCCGGGATCGGGCAGCACGAGGGCGAGGATCTGCAGCACCTCGTCGCGGGTGCCGACGGGGAGGAGCGTCGCACGCGCCTGTCCCTCGCTGGAGACCGACGCCCCGTAGCCGGCGACGTTCACGGTGACGCGGTACCAGCCCTTCAACCGCCAGAGCGGTGACTGCTGGATGCTCAGCGCCTGCACGCGTCCCGGCGGTACCGTCTGCGAGCGCGTGTCGAGCAGTCCGTAGCGCATGCGGATGCCGTCCGGGGAGGTCGCTGCCCGGAAGTTGTAGCCGGTGTTGAGGGCCGACCAGTAGGCGCCCACGACGCCGATGAGGATGGGGATGAAGGACGTCGCGATGATCGGTGTCTCCAGGACCACCCCGAGCGTGGTGACGACGGCGGCGGCCACGACCAGCGCCACGGTGGTCCCCGAGAGGACGGCTGCGCCGACGACCCGCGCCGGCGGGATCGCGACCACCTCCCGCTCGGGCGCCTCCACGGCCTCCTCCGGATGCTCCGGGTCCGGGTCCACGCCTGCCGCGCGCGCGAGGATCGTGGCGCGCAGCCTGCGGGCGTCGGCCAGCTTCAGGAACGCGAGCCGGACCGCGGACTCCCCCGCGTCGGCCACCTCGAACTTGAGCTCGGCGAGCCCGAAGATCCTGGCGAGGAAGGGCTGCACGATGTCGATGGCCTGCACCCGGTCGAGGCGCGCCTGCCGCTGCTGCCGGAACACGACGCCGGAGTGGACGCGCACGTGCTCGGCCGTGACCTGGTAGCGCGTGAAGTACCACGAGACGAGGAAGGCGGCCGCGACGACCACCACGACGCCGAGCACGATCCCGCCGGCCACCAGGAGGCCGATGCCCTCGGGCAGGGGACCCCGCTCCCGCGATCCGCCGTCGAACAGGCCCTCGAACCAGTCCCTGCCCACGAAGTAGAGGATGGCGACGAGCGCGATCCAGCCGCGCACCAGCGGGGAGATGAAGTGGACCCGGTGCCACGTGTCGGCAGGCGGAGCGGTGGCCTCCGGTCCGTCCGGGGCGGGAGTCGCCGGGAGGCCGCCGGAGGAGCCGGGCGGGGCCGTCACAGCCCGGCCAGCCTGGCTTCTCCCCGCGCGGACAGCTGCTCGCGCAGCCTCGTGCCCTCCTCGGAGGGCAGGCCGGGGATCAGGGCGTTCGTGGCGGGGGACGCGGTGTGGAGCTTGAGCGTGCAGATCCCGAACGCGCGCTCGAGCGGCCCGACGGCGACGTCGACGTACTGCATGCGGCCGTAGGGGACCACCATGGTGCGCTGGAAGAAGACGCCCTGGCGGACCAGGAGGTCGTCGTCGCGCTCGGCATAGCCGATCGAGGCGACCTGGCGCGGCAGCAGCACGCCCCGCCACACGGCGATGACCAGCACGGCGGCGGGGAGCCCCCAGGCGATCACGGGCGGCGGGAACGAGTCCCAGAGGCCCGTGAGGCGGAGGACGAGCGGGACACTCGCGAGGACGAGCCAGACCACCGACCCGATGAGCCAGCCGAGCAGCCGGACGCGCAGGTACTTCGGTGACACCCTGGACCACTCGAGCCCGGACGGGTCGATCGGTTCCCTACGCATATTCCCCCTCGATGGAGCCCGGAGCGCCCGTGCCGTCGTCGTCGGGCGGAAGCCTGCAGAAGCTCTCGACGACCAATCCCACCACAATCATCAGGATCCCGCCCACCATGAGTGCCACGGACCCCCACAGGGGTGCCGTGGTGGAGCGGACCGCCAGGAGGGCCACCTGGTCCACGAGGATCCCCGCGTGCCAGCCGAGGCTGAGCGCCCCCGCGTACGCACAGGCCTGTGCGAGGACGAGGGTGCGGGTGGCGAGGATCGGATCGAGGGGCCGATCGCGGTTGCCGTTGCGCCACCGCAGCACGCGGCGCCCGAAGACCAGGGTGATCCCGAGGATCACAGCCGTGGTGACGAGGGACGTCAGCGGCAGGGTCGGGGTGCCGTAGCCGTTGCGGGTCGCGAGCCAGTTGGCCAGCCAGCCGGCGAGTCCGGCCAGCACGCCCACCAGGGCCAGCCAGCGGAACCGAAGGGTGCTCACAGCGTCCTAGACTCCCTCGAAGGGCACCAGGCCCGCAAGATCGGCGGCCTCCGCGGCGAGCCCGGCGACGGGCCGGCCGCCCAGTTCCGCCCCGGGATCCATCCAGGCCCAGGGCTGCAGGACGAACGCACGGGACGCGGCGCGGGGGTGCGGGATCGTCAGCGCGTCGTCGTCGGAGGTCCACGCCCCGTACGTGATGATGTCGACGTCGAGCGTGCGCGGCCCCCAGCGCACCGTGCGTTTGCGGTGGTGGACGTCCTCGACGGACTGGCAGTGCGCGAGGAGCTCGTACGGTCCGAGGTCCGTCTCCACCTCGATCACCATGTTGAGGTAGTCGGGCTGCTCCGGGCCTCCCACCGGCTTCGTCCGCACCACGGGCGAGACGGCGCGGAGGCGCACGTGCTCGGAATCCACGAGGTCGGCGACGGCGCGCACCAGGGTGTCGCTGCTGGCTCCGAGGTTGCTGCCCAGTGCGAGGACCGACCGGACCGTGCTCATGCCCGGCTCCGGCGCAGCGTCACGGCGACGTCACCGAACGGCACCTCGATGGGTGCCTTCGGCTTGTGGACGGTCACGTCGACGGCGGCGACGGGGAACGCGGCCAGGACCGCCGAGGCGATCGTCTCTGCGAGGGCCTCGATGAGGTCGAAGGGCTTCCCGCCGATGATGCCGTGCACCAGTTCGGCGAGCTCCCCGTAGTGCGCCGTCCTGGCGAGATCGTCGCTGGTCCCCGCGGGTTGCAGGTCGAGGTGGAGCACGACATCCACCGCGAAGGGCTGGCCGTCCCGGCGCTCGTGGTCGAAGACGCCGTGGTACCCCTTGGCGGTGATGCCGGTGAGCACCACCGTGTCCAGGTGCCCGGAGGGTGAACCGGGCCTGCCCGGCACGGGAGACCCGTTCACCGTCGGGTGCCGGCGGCGGCGACCTTGACGGCGTCGAGCGTCGCGGCAGGATCATGGACGCGGACGCCCCAGGCGCCGGCGGCGGCGGCCAGGGTCGCGACCGCGAGTGAGGCGGAGTCGCGTTCTCCGGGCGCCGCGGCCCTGCCCGCCGAGGTCAGGAGGGTGCCGAGGAACCGCTTGCGGGAGGCGCCGACGAGCACGCGGTGTCCCAGCCCGGTGAAGGCGTCGAGGTTCCGCAGGATCGCCCAGTTGTGCTCGTCAGTCTTCGCGAAGCCGAGTCCCGGATCGAGGATGATCTGCTCGGCGGCGACGCCGGCGGCCATGAACCGGTCGCGCAGTCCGACCAGTTCCGCGGTCACCTCCGCGACGACGTCGCCGTAGGTCGCGAGGCCGTCCATCGTCGCGGCCGTGCCCCTCCGATGGGTCAGGACGTAGGGCACGCCGCGCTCGGCGACGAGTGCCGGCATGGCGGGATCGAAGCCGGCGCCCGAGATGTCGTTGACGATCGCGGCACCCGCATCCAGTGCCTGCCGCGCGGTCTCCGCGTGCATGGTGTCGATGCTGATCAGGGCTCCGGCCTTCACGAGGGCCTTCACCACCGGGAGCACGCGGGCCAGCTCCTCCTCGACCGGCACCTGGCGGGCGTTCGGGCGGGTCGACTCCCCACCGACGTCGATGATGTCCGCACCCGCGTAGTGCATGCGGAGGCCGTGGCCGATCGCGTCGTCGGTGGTGGCGTACCTGCCGCCGTCACTGAAGGAGTCCGGAGTGACGTTCAGGATCCCCAGGACGACGGAGCGGTCCGCCGGCAGGTCCCCGACGGCCTTTGCCACCCGGACCGGCCGGAGGACGGGCAGCGGCGAGGTCGCCGGCCCCGTCCCGGGCGCTGCAGCGAGAGAATCCATGGGGTCCTACCTTCCGAGTATGAGGCTCATCGCCTCGGCACGCGTCGCCGTCTCATGGATCTGGCCGCGCACGGCTGACGTGACGGTCTTTGCTCCGGGTTTCCGCACCCCGCGCATCGACATGCACATGTGTTCGCATTCGATGACGACGATCGCGCCCTTGGGCTTCAGGTGCTCCATCATCGCATCGACGATCTGCGTGGTCAGCCGTTCCTGGACCTGGGGGCGCCGTGCGTAGACCTCCACGAGGCGCGCGAGCTTGCTGAGGCCGGTGACGCGGCCCTCCTCCGACGGGATGTAGCCGAGGTGGGCCGTCCCGTGGAACGGCACCAGGTGGTGCTCGCACGTGGAGTAGAACGGGATGTCCTTCACCAGCACGAGTTCCTGGTGGTTCAGGTCGAACGAGGTGGACAGCACCTCGCTGGCATCCTGGTGCAGCCCCGCGAACATCTCCGCATACGCCTTCGCCACCCGCTTGGGCGTCTCGAGCAGGCCGTCGCGATCCGGGTCCTCGCCGATCGCCGCCAGGATCTCCCGGACCGCCCGCTGGATGCGGACCTGGTCCACGGGGGAACCGGTGGCTTCCAGCGCGGCCTCCACCACCTCGTCGTCGAAATCAGTCACAGCTCTTCCACCCCTTCCTCGGACACTGCTCGCCACCGGCCCCCTGGCCGGTGGCGTACTCCTGCGGAACTAGCCGTCCCGGCTGTCCCCGGGGCGGTCGCCCGACTCGGGCGACGGGAGGTCCGAGCCCCGGACGTCGAAATCACCGGGGATGTCCGCGTCGGCGATCTGGTCCTGCGGCGCCACGGATTCCGGGGTGGGCCGGCCGCTCTCCAGTGCTTCCGCGCGTTCCTTCGGGGACGTGACCGGCGGCAGCGAGTGCACGGGGCGCGTCTGCTTGGACAGCCACACCTCGCGCAGGTCGCGCTTGCGCACGTTGTGGAAGACCTCGGCGATCTCCGCCTGGTTGAGCGTCTCGCGCTCGAGCAGCTCGAGCGCCAGCTGGTCCAGGACGTCGCGGTTCTCGGTGAGGATCTGGTACGCCTCGTCGTGCGCGTTGTCGATCAGGCGGCGGACCTCCTCGTCGACCACCAGGGCGATCTGGTCGGAGTAGTCGCGGTCGCTGCCCATGTCGCGGCCGAGGAAGGGCTCGCCGGCTCCCTGGCCGAGCTTCACGGCGCCGATGCGCTCGCTCATGCCGTACTGGGTGACCATCTTGCGAGCGGTCCCCGTGGCCTTCTCGATGTCGTTGGAGGCACCCGTGGACGGATCGTGGAACACGATCTCCTCGGCCACCCTGCCGCCCATGGCGTAGGCGAGCTGGTCGAGCAATTCGTTCCTGGTCACCGAGTACTTGTCGTCGCTCGGCATGACCATCGTGTATCCGAGGGCGCGTCCGCGCGGCAGGATGGTCACCTTGGTCACGGGGTCGGTGTTGCGGAGCGCCGCCGCCACCAGGGCGTGGCCGCCCTCGTGGTACGCCGTGATCTTCCGTTCGAGTTCCTTCATCACGCGGCTGCGCTTCTGGGGGCCGGCGATCACGCGGTCGATGGCCTCGTCGAGTGCGCGGTCGTCGATCAGCTGGGCGTTCGAACGGGCCGTCAGGAGTGCCGCCTCGTTGAGGACGTTCGCGAGGTCCGCGCCGGTGAAGCCTGGCGTCTTCTTCGCCACGGCCTTCAGGTCCACGTTGGACGCCATGGGCTTGCCCTTGGCGTGCACCGAGAGGATGTGCTCGCGGCCCTTCATGTCGGGGGCCTCGACGCCGATCTGGCGGTCGAAGCGTCCCGGGCGCAGGAGCGCGGGATCGAGGACGTCGGGACGGTTGGTCGCGGCGATCAGGATGACGTTGGTGGTCGCGTCGAAGCCGTCCATCTCGACGAGGAGTTGGTTCAGGGTCTGCTCGCGCTCGTCGTTGCCACCACCGACGCCCGCACCGCGGTGGCGGCCGACGGCGTCGATCTCGTCCACGAAGATGATGGCGGGCGAGTTGTTCTTCGCCTGCTCGAACAGGTCGCGGACGCGGGACGCGCCGACGCCGACGAACATCTCGACGAAGTCGGATCCGGAGATGGAGTAGAAGGGGACGCCGGCCTCACCGGCGACGGCGCGTGCGAGGAGGGTCTTGCCGGTCCCGGGAGGGCCGTACAGCAGGACGCCCTTGGGGATCTTGGCGCCGAGGGCCTGGAACTTGGCGGGCTCCTGCAGGAACTCCTTGATCTCGAGCAGTTCCTCGACCGCCTCGTCGGCACCCGCGACATCGTTGAACGTCACCTGGGGCATGTCCTTGGAGATGAGCTTGGCCTTGGACTTGCCGAACTGCATGACCTTGGAGCCGCCGCCCTGCATGCGGCTGAGCAGGAACCAGAAGATGACGCCGAGGATCAGGATGGGGAAGATCAGGCCGGCGAGGCTGAGCAGCCAGTTGCTCTCGGCGGGCTGGTCGGTGAAGCCGTCGGTGTCCGAGGTGTTGATGGCATCGACGACGCTCTCCGCGCGGGCGGTGCTGTAGTAGAACTGGACGCTCTCGCCCTTGCCCTCGTAGTCCTCACGGAGGGTGAGGTCTACGCGCTGCTCGCCGTCGTAGATCTTGGCCTGCGACACCTTGTCATCTTCGAGGAGCTGGAGCCCGACGTTGGTGTCGACGCGGGAACTGCCCGTGCCGAAGAGGCTCGGGAGGACCAGGAGGAGCGCAACGACCGCGAGGACGATCCAGAAGAAGGGCCCCTTGAAGATGTTCTTGAATTTCATACGTCTCAGGGCAGCAAGCCCTGTCCCTCCTGCTGATGCAAGTAAAAGTGTGCGGGCGCACTGCTGCGTGGGTGCCCGTGGAGCACCTCAACATATACACCGTCCGAGATTCACCACGCGCGGATTGTGGCAATAGTTCCCTCTTGGCGTACTCCCCGCATGGGGCGAGGGGGAATCCCCTATTCGTAGACGTGCGGCGCGAGGGTGCCGATGAAATCGAGGTTGCGGTACTTCTCGGCGAAATCGAGGCCGTAGCCGACGACGAATTCGTTGGGGATGTCGTAGCCCACGTATTTGACGTCGATATCGACCTTCGCGGCGTCGGGCTTGCGCAGCAGGGTGCAGATCTCGACCGATGCCGGTCCGCGGGACAGGAGGTTGGCCTTGAGCCAGGACAGCGTCAGACCGGAATCGATGATGTCCTCGGCGATCAGGACGTGCTTGCCCATGAGGTCGGTCTCGAGGTCCTTGAGGATCCGGACCACGCCGGAGGACTGCGTTCCCGAGCCGTAGGACGAGACCGCCATCCAGTCCATGGTGATGTGGGAGTGGAGTGCGCGTGCGAGGTCCGCCATGACCATCACCGCACCCTTCAGGACACCCACGAGGAGGATGTCCCGGCCCTGGTAGTCGGCATCGATCTGCTGGGCCAGCTCGTTGATCCGCTGCTGGATCTCTTCCCTGGTGTAGAGGACGTGCTTGAGATCTGACTGGACGTCGTTGGAATCCACCGATTACTCCTGGGTTGGACGGCGCGACTGCTTCACGCCGGGGCCATTGCTTCTAAGGACAAGATTGCCATAGCTCGGCTCTCCCCGGAGAACCGCCCGCCCCCGCACCTGGCGGTGGACGCTCACCTTCCCGCCCAGTTGCACCGGACCGGCGGACCCCTTCCTGTCGAGCAGGGACTCGGCGGCGCGGAGGCGTTCGAAGCTCGGCTGGAAGGCCCCCAGTTCGAGCGCGGCGAGGGCGAGGACCCGCTGCCTCAGGGCTGCGGGCAGGTCCCTCAGCCCTTTCTCGGACAGCAGGATGCCGCCGTCGTCGAGCCGCCGGAGCTGCTGGTAGGCCTCGGCGCTCAGGCGTTCGAGGTGGTCCGCGTCCTGCCCGAGGATCCGTGCGGTCCGGGACAGCGCCTGGGCGATGCCCGGGCCGAGCTGCTCCTCGAGGAACGGCAGCACGTCGACGCGGACGCGTGAGCGGGCGTAGGCCGGGTCGAGGTTCGTCGGGTCGTGCCAGGGGTCGAGCCCGTAGAAGTCGCAGATGGCCTCGGTGTCCGAGCGGCGCAGTTCGAGGAACGGGCGGACGTAGAGGCCGCGGCGTGCGGGCATCCCTGCGAGCGAGCGTGTGCCGGAACCGCGCGCCAGCCCGAGGAGCACCTGTTCCGCCTGGTCGTCGAGGGTGTGCCCGAGCAGCACGGCGGCGGCTCCGAGCCGTGCGGCGGCGTCGTCGAGTGCCGCATACCGTGCGGTCCTGGCCGCCGCTTCGGGTCCCATGCCCTCGCGTTCGACGGCGACGCGCCGCACCTCGACGGGGTCGAGCCCGAGTTCGCGCGCGGCGTCGGCGGCGGCCGCGGCCGTCCGGGCACTGCCGGCCTGCAGTCCGTGGTCGACGACGACGGCCCCGACGCGACAGCGGCCCGTGTGCGCGAAGTGCGCCGCGACGGCCGCCAGGGCCAGTGAATCCGGTCCGCCGCTGCACGCGACGAGCACCAGCGGCAGGTCCCGGGCGGCACGGCCGCCAGGGGCACCCGACGATGCGGCCTCGCCACGATCCTGCCGCACCGCATCCGCCAGGAGTCCCTGCAGGCTCGCCTCGAGCAGGTTGCGTGCGGCCCCGACGGCGGGAAGCAGGCGGGGGCGCCTAGCCATGACGGCGGAGGCTCATCCTGTCGATCCACTCGTCGGCGGCGTGGATCTCCCGCTCGGTGGGCAGGTGGGAGGCGGACTCCCAGACCGCGTTGAAGCCCTCCATGCCCGTCTGGCTGACGACGCGGCGCACGAACCTCGAGCCGTCGCTGTACTGGCGCATCTTCGCGTCCAGTCCCAGAAGCTGCCGGATGACCTTCTCGAGCGGCCCGCGGGACTTCCCCCGGGCGTTGAAACGGCGACGGATGGTCTTGACCGACGGCACGATGCTCCCGTCCACACCGTCCATCACCACGTTCGCGTGGCCCTCGAGCAGACTCATGACGGCGGTGAGGTGGGACAGGCGCGCCTTGTCGTCCGGGTCCTGCAGGATCGACAGCACGCCGACCTCCTGGGACGGCAGGGCGTCCACGGCCGGACCCTCCCCGCGGGCACGCGCCCTGCCCGCGGCGATGTTCCTCACGACCGCACCGAGGCGCTCCGAGACAGTGTCCGCCTTGTCCATCAGCCCGGACGTCAGCTGGCCGATGTGGCTCGTCATGTGGTCCTTGAGCCAGGGGGCCGCGGCGAACTGGACGCGGTGCGTCTGCTCGTGGAGGCACACCCACAGCCGGAAGTCGGACGGGTCCACGTTCAGTTCCCGCTCCACCGAGATGATGTTGGGCGCCACGAGCATCAGCCGCCCGCCCTGCCCGTTGCGCGACGGCACGAACGGATCGTACTGGCCCAGGACCTTGCTCGAGAGGAACGCCAGGATGGCACCGAGCTGTGCCCCCGTGACCGTTCCGCCGAGGGCGAGGGACGCCGACCTCAGGACCTCGGGACGGGATGCCGCGAGCTGGTCCAGGGCAGGTTCCATGAGCGTGCGGAAGCTCTGGGAATTGGCCCTCGACCACGTCGCGCGGTCGACGACGAGCAGCTCGGAGTCCCGCAGGTCCCGCGCGGCGTCGAGCCGGGAGATGGCGTGGACGTGGCCGACGGACGCATCGGCCAGCTCCCGCATGTTCTGGACGGCGCGGGCGATGTCCGCGGGCGCCATGGTGGGTCCGGCAGGGGTCAGCGATGCCGCGGTGGAGGCCGCGACGTCCCAGTTGACCAGCTGCGGACGGGGTGCTGCGGGCTCGTTCCTGGACATGCGCCTATTCGATCACATCCTGCCGACGGCGGCTCCCAGAGAATGGGCAGGATCAGCCCGTAGGGGCTCAGCGGCAGCCGCATCCCGCGAGCAGTCCGGCCGCGCGGTCCGCCGCGGCGCGCGCCTCCGCCGTGGTGCCGTCGAGTCCGGAGGCGAGGAAGGAGAAGACGAGCAGGCGGCCGTCGGCGGTGACGACGTGCCCCGTGAGCCCGGTGACGGCATTGAGCGTCCCCGTCTTCGCACGGACGGTCCCCGCACCCGCACCCGCACCCGCCCCGTCCTCGGCCGTGAACCGTGTCGCCAGCGTCCCGGTCAGACCGGCGATGGGGAGCGATCGCGCGACGGCCGCGAGGCCGGGCTCCTGCGACGTGGTGGTGCCGCGGACCAGCTGGGCGAGGTGGGCCGGGGACACGGCGTTGCGGACGGACAGTCCTGCTGCGTCGCCGACGCTGAGCCCCTCCTGGGGCACGCCGAGGCGCACGGCCGCGGCGGTGATCGCCTCGGTGGCTCCCCCGAAGGATGCCGGCCGTCCGCTCTCGAGCGCGGCGATCCGCGCCAGGGCTTCGGCGAGGTAGTTGTCGGAGATCTCGAGCATGTGGCGCATCTGCTCCTCCAGCGGCGCGGAGGCGACGGCGGCGACGGTCTCGGCGTCCTCGGGAGCCACCTGGCGCCGGACATCGAGGGCCACCGCGATCCCGCGCTCCCCGGCTGCCGCCACGAGCGCGGCGGTGAACGCGCGGGCGGCGTCAAGCGCTGCGTCCTGGGATCGCGGCCCGCCGGTCCTGCCTTCCTCGAGCCATGCCGAGTTGACGGCGAGCGCGTGGACCGGCGCGACCTCCCCCGCCTGGACGTCGCCGTCCGCCCAGGTCGGGTTGAGGGTGGCACCGGCGAAGAGGGAGTCGTCGAGGTAGACGCTGTAGGGGCCGGAGCCGTCGGGCAGGGCGTCGGCCGCGTCGGCGGCGAGGGTGGCGAGGCCTGCCCGCCCGATCACGGCGTCGGGGTCGGAGGGACCGGAGCCGAGGAGGACGTCACCCCCGCCGCGCAGGTAGAGCGCTCCGGGCGCGGTCCCCGAGGTGAGGACCGTCGTCTCCAGCACCTGGTCCGGCCGGCCGTAGGTCATGGCCGCGACGGCGGTGAGGAGCTTGATGTTCGACGCCGGTGGCTGCGGGCGGTCGGCGTCCCTCGCGTACAGCACGGCACCGTCCGCGGAGTCGATGACGGTGCCCGCGAAGCTCCCGGGCCCGGGGATCGCCAGGGCGGCGTCCAGCTGTGGGCCGAGGACCGCGGGGTCCGGTGCGGGCGCCGCCGGGGAGAGGGGGGTCACGACGTCGGGCAGGGGGACCGCCGTCGGCGGCACCTGCGGGGAGGGCGTCACGGGAGGTGCCGAAGGGGCGGGATTTACGGCCGCGAGGACCCGGGGCGTCAGGTACACGGCCAGGGGTACGGCAATCCCCACCATCACCAGGACCAGGAGGAGACCGGTCAGCAGGCGGAGCGGGCGCTTCATGGTGTCCTTTCGCAAGGTCCGGCGGGGCAGCGCCGCAACCACGAGGAAATGCTCTGGTACCGGCGGCCGACCGATATGTTAGGGCTGACGAATGAAACACTAGACCGGCCGGGCGGCCCTCCAGCGGAGGGCGCGGCCGCCGGCTGCCACCGCACCTAGCCCCAGGAGTTGCCATGAAGCTCGACGTCACCATCGAGATCCCGAGGGGATCGCGCGTCAAGTACGAGATCGACCACGACACCCACCGGCTGCGCCTCGACCGCGTCCTGTTCACGGCCATGCAGTACCCCACGCACTACGGCTACTTCGAGAACACGCTCGGCGAGGACGGCGATCCGCTGGACGCGCTCGTCCTGCTGCAGGACTTCGACCTCATCCCGGGCGTGCTCGTCGAGTCGCGCCCGATCGGCGTCTTCAACATGACGGACGACGGCGGCGGGGACGCGAAGGTGCTGTGCGTACCCGTGGATCCCCGCTTCGACCACATCAAGGACCTGTCCGACGTCTCGGACTTCCTGCTCGACGAGATCAAGCACTTCTTCACGAAGTACAAGGACCTCGAGCCGGGCAAGTGGGTCGAGGCCGCCGACTGGGCCGGGCGCGAGGAGGCCGAGGCCGAGGTCGAGGCGTCGCTGAAGCGCTTCCAGGAGATCGGCGAGGGCAGCGCGCAGGACGAGCCCCAGGGCCGCTCCGTCGATGTGGAGGCGAAGAACGCCACGGAGACCCCCGAGGGCCGCTAGGACGTCCCCTGCAGGAGCTCCCGCCAGGGACGGCGGGAGCTCCTGCGTTTCCGGCCCCTCCTCCGCCCGCTGCGGGGCCCTGAGCCGCCCCGATCAACCGGAAGGCGTTGATTTCGGCGGTAGGTCCCCCATACTGGGGCCATGCACTACGTCCTGACCATCAACCAGCGTGACTCGCGTGAGGCCGGGGACCTGGTCGGCGACCTCCTCAGGGTCCTGCGCCGGCTCCCCACCGTGATCCCGTTCCAGCGCTCGGTCGGCGACGAGGTGCAGGGCGTCGTGGATGCGGCGTCCACGGCGGTCGACGCCGCGCTGCAGGCCATCCGCTACCGGCGCTGGCACGTGGGTATCGGCGTCGGCGGCCTCACGCCCCCGGTCCCCGAGCGGCTCGTCGACGCGCAGGGCTACGGGCTCGTGTACGCGCGCCGCGCGGTGGACCGCGCCCGGAAGACCGGCGAGCGGATCCCCCTCGCGGTGGAGGGGCCCGACGGCGGTATCGCGGCCGAGGCCGAGGCGGTGCTGCGACTGCTCGGGCAGATCGTGTACACGCGCACGGACGCGGAGTGGGCCGTCCTGGACCTCATGACGCCGGGTGCCCGCGGGCAGCAGAAGTACGTCGCGCAGGAACTCGGCATCACCACGCAGGCCGTGAGCCGCGCCGTCGTCCGCTCGCACTGGATGGAGGAGTGGGCCACGCGGCCCGCGGCAGCCCGCCTGCTGGACCTCACGCACGGACCGGCATCACTGCCCGAGGCGGCCCTGGCGTACTGACGGGGTCGGACGGAGTCGGACGGAGTCGGACGGAGTCAGACGATCGAGCGCAGGACCTTCGCGGCGCCGTCGTCGTACACGCTGCCCGTGACCTCCGACGCCGCAGCACGGACCTCCTCGGGTGCCTGCCCCATCGCGACCCCGCGGCCGGCCCACTCGAGCATCTCGACGTCGTTCCGGCCGTCGCCGACGGCGACCGTGAGGCTGCGGTCGGTCCCGAGGCGCTGCCGGAGGGCCTCCAGGGCGCTGGCCTTCGTGACGCCCGAGGCGGCGATGTCCAGCCAGGCGGTCCAGCCCACGGAGTAGGTCACCCCGTGCAGCCCGATCGACGCGACGGCGTTCCCGAACTCGTCGGCCGAACTGTCGGTGCTGAACACCACCACACGCACGGCCCGGCTCTCGAGCATCTCCTCGAAGCCGACGCTCTGCGCCTCGGAACCGAAGCTCGCGTCCTGGAAGCTCTCCGTGGACAGGAAGCGGCCGCGGTCGTCCTCGAGCGCGTACTTGGCGGAGGGGAGCCGCTCGCGGAGCGCGGTGAGGGCGGGTCTCGGATCGAAGGTGACGCGTTCGAGGACCTCGAATCCCTCCGGCAGCGCCGCGTCGATCCTCAGTGTGACCCCGCCGTTGGAGCAGACCGCGTAACCGCGCGTGATACCGAGGAGCCGGATCACGGGGAGGGTGGCCCCGAGGGACCGGCCCGTGGCGATGATGACGTCGTGCCCGGCTTCGATGACGGCCCGCGCGGCGTCCCGCACCTCTTCGGTCATCGACCCCTCGTGATCCACGAGGGTGCCGTCGACGTCGAGGGCGACGAGGTGGTGCTTCCTGTTCTCCTGCCGGTCATCGATGCCGGCATCGCTCAAAGTACTCATGGTTCAGTGAACCAGACCTCACTGAAGCCCCGGTAGGACGGCGCTCACAGTACCGGAAGTGTTTCCAGACCGTTAAGATAAGGCCGCAGCGCCGCCGGTACGGTGACGGAACCGTCCGGGTTCTGGTGGTGCTCGAGGATCGCCACGATCCAGCGGGTGGTCGCCAGCGTCCCGTTCAGGGTGGCGACGGCGCGCGTCCCCTTTTGGCCCTCCCCGTCCTGGCGCTCGCGGATGTTCAGCCGGCGGGCCTGGAAGGTCGTGCAGTTCGACGTCGACGTCAGCTCGCGGTAGTCCCCCTGGGTGGGGACCCACGCCTCGCAGTCGAACTTCCGTGCGGCGGACATCCCGAGGTCGCCGGCCGCCGTGTCGATGACGCGGTACGGCAGTTCCACCTTCGCGAGCATCTCCTCCTCCCAGGCGAGCATGCGCTCGTGCTCCGCAGCGGCGTCCTTGACGGTCGTGTAGGTGAACATCTCGACCTTGTTGAACTGGTGCACGCGGATGATGCCGCGCGTGTCCTTGCCGTGGGACCCCGCCTCGCGGCGGTAGCAGGAGGACCAGCCGGCGTACCGGACCGGACCCGCACCGAGGTCGAGGATCTCGTCCGAGTGGTACCCGGCCAGCGCCACCTCGGAGGTGCCCACGAGATACAGGTCGTCCGCCTCGAGCCGGTAGATCTCGGCGTCGTGGGCGATGTCGAAGCCGGTGCCCTGCATGGTCTCGGGCCGCACCAGGGTGGGGGTGATCATCGGGATGAAGCCGGCGCGGATCGCCTGGTCGAGGGCCATCTGCAGCAGGGCGAGCTCGAGGCGGGCACCGACGCCCTTCAGGAAGTAGAAGCGCGAACCGGACACCTTGGCGCCGCGCTCCATGTCGATGGCGCCGATCAGCTCGCCGATCTCGAGGTGGTCGCGGGGCTCGAAACCCTCGGCCGCGAAGTCCCGCGGGGTGCCGACCTTCTTCACCACGACGTAGTCGTCCTCGCCGCCTTCGGGGACGCCGTCCTGCACGAGGTTCGGCAGCTTGCGCAGGAGCGCCTCCTGCTCGGCCTTGGCCTCCTCGGAGCGTGCCGCGGCGGCCTTGACGGACGCCGCGAGTTCCTTGACCTCGGCCAGGAGGGCCTGCTTCTCCTCGCCCTTGGCCTGGGCCACCCGCTTGCCGAAGGCGTTCTGCTCGGCTCGCAGCGTCTCGTAGGCCGTCACGGACTCCCGCCGCGTCGTGTCCGCCGCGAGGACGGCGTCGACGAGGGACTCATCCGCCCTGCGGGCGCGCTGCGATGCTCGGAACTGCTCGGGATTCAGGCGGAGGTCGTTGACGTCGATCACCCGTCAAGACTACCCAAACCCGGCGGCACGGCCGCCCGCGGTGGCCGTGCCGCTATTCTGGATGACCATGCGCCGCAAACTGCTTGCCGGAACCGCCGCGGCGTCCGCCGCCGTCGCGTCCCTCCAGACGTACTGGTCCGTCCGGCGGCTGCAGCAGACCCGCACCCCCACCGCCTCCGTCCACGAGCCGACGCCGGTGGCGGCGGGCCCGCAGCGCGTCGCACTCGTGCTGAATCCCTCGAAGCTCCAGGCCGACGCGACGCGTGCCCTCGTGGAGCAGGCGTGCTCGGACGCCGGCTGGGAACCCCCGCTCGTCCTCGAGACCACCATCGAGGATCCGGGCACGGGGCAGGCCGCGCAGGCACTTGCGGCCGGGGCCGACGTCGTCATCGCGGCCGGCGGCGACGGCACGGTGCGTGCCGTGGCGCAGGCACTCGCGCACCAGCCCGCCGCGCTCGGCCTGCTGCCCCTCGGGACCGGGAACCTCCTCGTCCGGAACCTCGGCCTGCCGTACAACGACATCGCGGGCTGCCTCCGGCTCGCCCTGCACGGCTCCGAGCGGCGCATCGACATGGCCCGGATCAGGCTGCGCAACGACCGCAGCGAGGTGGTGTCCGAGCACCCGTTCCTCGTCATGGGCGGCGTGGGCTTCGACGCGAGCGTGGTGGCCGACGCGAAGCAGGACCTGAAGGAGAAATTCGGCTGGCTCGCCTACAGCGAGGCCGGGGTTCGCCACCTGCCCGGCAGGCGCCGGCGCATCTCGATCAGCCTCGACGGACAGCCACCGCAGAGCAGGAAGGTCCGCAGCCTCCTCGTCGCGAACTGCGGCAAGCTGCCGGCGGGGGTGGATTTCGTGCCCGACGCCGTGATCGACGACGGCTACCTCGACGTCGTGGTGCTGAGCCCCCGCAGCCTGCTCGGCTGGACCTGGATGGCCGCGAAGATCCTCTCGCGGCACCGCGGCGTCATCCCGGTCATCAGCTACTACCGCGCCCGGGAGGTGACCGTCTGGTCAGCCGATCCGATCGCCACCCAGCTCGACGGCGATCCCTCCGGTTCCATCACCTCGCTGACCGCCCGGGTGGACCCGGACGCACTGATGGTCCGGGTGCCGGTGACGGCTCCCGGACCATCAGGGTCCTCGGTGCTGCCGCTGCCCGACTGGCACCGGCGGTGGCCCAGGACGTGGCAGCAGGGCTGGCAGCGGGGCCGGCAGAAGGTCCTGCGCCGCCCCTAGGGCCGGTCCGTCCTAGCGGTCGCGGTCCGTGTACTCGCCCTGGCCCTCGGGCTCGTCGATGAGGGGCTTGTCCTTGTCGGTGTACTCGCCCTCCTCGGCCGGGTCCTGCGACGAGGTGTAGCCACCGGAGGCTCCGGCGGGATCCGAGCTGGTGTAGTGGCCCTCCTGCTCGGAGGCGTCGACGGCCTCCGACGGGTCGCGGTCGGCGCGGCCGGCCTGCTCGTTGATGAGGGCCTGCTCCTCGGCGAAGCGGACGTCGTTCCCCTGGTCGCCCATATCGCCCTGCCAGTTGGGGTCCGACGTCGAGCCGTCGCCCTCGTTGGGGTTCACGATGTGTCCTCCATGAGCGTTCTCGGTCATGATGCTTCCTTTCGTCGACGGATGCGCTCCTCGTTGGGCGCCCGCTGCCAGCGTACTGACCGGCGGGATGGTTGGAAATGTGCTGTTCAGTCCCGCAGGAGTTCCTGCACGGCCTTCTCCGAGGCGGAGTAGGTGGTGATGGGGATGACCTCGCCGCTCATGAACCGGTCCACGAGCCTCGGGTCGACGTACGAGCTCCTGGCGACGGTCGGCGTGTTGCCGAGGTGGTCGGCCACGGCCTTCATGGTCGCCGTCACGGCCTTCTGGCGGGCCGTGCGGCTCGTCGCCTTCAGGTCCTCCTTGGCCAGCGCCATGGCCGCGACGACGGTGGCCTGCCAGGTCCGGAAGTCCTTCGCCGTGAACGGACCGCCGGTCACCTGCCGGAGGAACTCGTTGAGCAGGGAGCCGTCCACGTGGTGCCACTTGCCGTCCTCCGTCTGGTAGGCGAGCACCGTGTCGGCGTCCTCGCGCTCCATCATGGGCCGCAGGGCACCGGCGAGGTCCTCGTCCTCGAGCCGCGTCTCCCAGTGCTGCCCGCTCTTCCCGGGGAAGTCGAAGGTGATGATGGAGCCCTCGATCGTGCAGTGCTCCACGAGGAGGGTCGTGACGCCGAAGGAACCGTTCGCCTCGGCGTACTGGGCCGACCCGATCCTCAGCGCCCCGGCGTCGACGATCCGCAGCGCAGCGGCGAATGCGCGTTCCCTCGTCACGCCATCACTGCGCAGGTGCTGGGTGATGGCCCGGCGGGCGCTCGGCAGCTTCGCTCCGAAGTCCAGGGCGCGGTCGAACTTCTCGCGGTCCTTCTGCTCGCGCCATGCCGGGTGGTACATGTACTGGCGCCGGCCGGCGTCGTCCGTGCCGATCGCCTGGACGTGACCGTTCGGATAGGGCGCGATCCACACGTCCTTCCACGCCGGCGGGATCACGAGGTCCCGGATGCGCTCGATCTCGTCGCGGTCCTGCAGCAGCTCGCCGTTCGGGGCGCGGTAGCTGAACCCCTTGCCGTGGCGGCGGCGGGTGATACCGGGCCTGCGCGTGTTGCTGCGGCGCAATCGAGCCATCGTGGAACCAGCCTTTTGTGGGAGGAGGACCTTCGATAGTAAGCCTACTGTGCTTTCGGTCCTCCCGGCGCCCCCCGCTATCGCCCTCCGGTGATCCCGCCCAGCCAGGCATCGGCGGCACCGAAGGCGTCGTCGGACGTGTGGCGTTCGACGGCGGGGGTGCGGCGGTCGGCGCGGGCGTAGGACCCGAGGAAGCGCAGTCCCGGACTGATCCGGTGCAGCCCCTTGAGGGCGTCGGCCACACGGGCGTCCTCGACATGGCCGTCGGCGTCGACGCTGAAGAAGTAGTCCCCGAGGAAGTGGCCCGTGGGCCTGGACTCGATGCGGCTCAGGTTGACGCCGCGCGCCGCGAACTGGTCGAGGATCTGCATCAGCGCACCCGGGTGGTCGTCGGGCAGGGGGATCACGAGGGTGGTCTTGTCGGCCCCTGTGCGTGGCGGCAGGGCGTCCGGCCTGCCCACCAGCACGAAGCGCGTGACGGCGTCGGTGACGTCCCCGATGTCGGCCGCGAGGACCGCGAGTCCGAGGCGCCCGGCGACGAGGGGGGAGCAGATGGCGGCATCGTAGCCCGCATCCGTGTCGGCCAGCCCGTACGCGGCGGCGGCGGTCGACGACGCCGGGAAGTATTCCGCTTCGCGTATATGAGCATCGACCCAGTTGCGGCACTGCGCCCAGGCGTGGCCGTGCGTGGCGATGCGGCGGACGGCGTCGAGCGGCGTGCCCGGACGGGCAGCCAGCACGAATGTGATCGGCACGAGCTCCTCGCGCAGGATCCGGAGCGGCTCACCCACGGCGATGGCGTCGAGGGTGGCGCTCACCCCGCCCTCCACGGAGTTCTCGATGGGCACCATCGCCGCATCCACGGTTCCGGAGCGGACGGCGTCGAGCGCCGCGCCGACCGTCGACGCCGGGACACGGCGTGCGTCCTCCGCCCCCGGCACCTGGAGCAGTGCGGCTTCCGTGAAGGTCCCCTCCGGGCCCAGGTACGCGTAGGAATCGGACCGTGTCACAGGACGGTCGGCTCGCTGCCCGTCTCGGACACCATCGGCTTGCCGGCCTCGAGCCAGGCACCCATGCCGCCGCTGACGTTGACCGCCGTATAGCCGTTGCCCTCGAGCCACTGGGCTGCGCGCTGCGAGCGGCCACCGCTGCGGCAGATGACGTGCAGGTCCTCGTCCGGATCCAGTTCACCCAGCCGGGCGGGAAGCTGGTCGAGCGGGATGTGCAGCGCGCCGTCGACGTGGCCCGCCTCCCACTCGTAGTCCTCGCGCACGTCGAGGATCCTCGCGTCGTCGGGCACGGCCGTCACCGGTACGTTCTGGGGTTCGCTCATGCGCCTACCTTTTCACGGCCCGGTGGGGTGCCGCCATTGCTACGACCGCACCGGGCGGGGGAACGGCTCCTATAGTTGTCCTTGTCGTTTCTTCACGGGCCCATGGCGCGGCGGGTCCCGGAACCGCCCGCCTCCGATTGGGAACCCATGAGCGAACTCCACGAACTCTCCGCACTCACACTCCGCGACGCGCTGGTGCGCGGCGCGGTCAGCGCCCGCGAGGTCACCGAGCACTTCCTCCGGCGCATCGACACCCTCGACCCCGACCTCGGCTCCTTCGTCACCGTGACCCACGACGACGCCCTGCGGGCCGCCGACCACGCCGACCGGCTGCGTGCGTCCGGAGTGGCCCTCGGCCCGCTCCACGGCGTGCCCCTGGCACACAAGGACCTCACCGACGTCGCCGGCGTGAGGACCACCCTGGGCACGGCGGCCCTCGACCACGCCGTCGCCGAGCAGGACGCCCCGCTGGCCTCGGTGCTGCGCCGGGCCGGCGCCATCAGCCTGGGCAAGACCCAGGTCCCCGAGTTCGGACTGAGCTGCTACAGCGAGAATCGGATCGCCCCACCGGCCCGCAACCCCCTGGACCGTCGCCTCAGCCCGGCCGGATCGTCGGGCGGCAGCGCCGCCGCCGTCGCCGCCGGAATGGTCCCCTTCGCGCCCGGCACCGACGGCGGGGGTTCCATCCGCATCCCGGCGGCGGCGACCGGGCTGGTGGGCCTCAAGCCGAACCGCGGCCGCGTGCCGTCGGGCTCGGGACAGGCGGACCTCGGCCAGTTCGTCGTCGCCGGCCCGCTCGCCCGCTCGGCCGTGGACGCCGGGCTGATGCTCGATGCCCTCGTGCGGGAGCCGAACTACCGGCCCACGAGTGCGGCGTCCCGCTACCCCGGGTCCTTCACCGAGGCCGCGCTGCGGGCCGAGGGCCACTTCCGCATCGGCGTCAGCACGGCCTCCCCCTTCTCCGGCGCGATGGACATCAGCCTGGACAGCGCCGCCACCGATGCCTTCTCCGCCGGGATCCGCCGGCTGCAGCAGGCCGGCCACGACGTCGTCGACGCGGACCTCACCTACGACCGCCGTTACCACGACGCGTTCCAGCTCGTCTGGACGGCCGGCCTCGCCACCGCGCCGATCCCCGACGAGCGCGAGGACCGGCTGACGGACATCACGCGCGTGCTGCGCCGTCGCGCCCTGGGCCGCAGCGCGGCGGATCTCGCGGCCGCCGTCGACGTCCTGCGGCAGTTCGAGCAGGACACCATCAGGCAGTACTCCGGCTTCGACATGGTGCTCACCCCCGCCGTCGCCATGACACCCCGCCCCCTCGGCTGGTACACCGACGCCGACGGCGACACCGACTACCTCCGGCAGTGCCGCTACTCGCCCTTCACGTCGATGGTGAACGTCTGCGGCCTGCCCGCCGTGACCGTGCCCACGCTGCGCCTGCCGGACGGCCTGTCGATGAGCGTGCAGCTCATCGGACGGCCCGGCGAGGAGGCCCAGCTACTCGCCGTGACCGCCCAGATCGAGGCCCTGCGCCAGGAAGATCGCGAATTTACTCCCCTTGCGCCCGGTGGCACCATGGAGTGAATGAGCACAACCCAGCGGACCGCCGCCACCGGCGGGAAAACGTTCTTCGGCCACCCGCGCATGCTGGCGAACCTCTTCAGCGTGGAGCTGTGGGAACGCTTCTCCTTCTACGGCATGCAGGCACTGCTCCTCTACTACATGACCTACTCCCTCGCCGAGGGAGGGCTCGGCTTCGACTCCGCCACGGCCGCGGGCCTCGTCGGGGCCTACGGCGGCGGCGTCTACCTCTCCACCATCCTCGGAGCGTGGCTCGCGGACCGCGTGCTCGGCTCCGAGCGGGTGCTGTTCTACTCGGCCATCATCATCATGTGCGGCCACATCGCCCTCGCCCTGCTGCCCGGCGTCGTCGGACTGGCGATCGGCCTCGTGCTCGTGGGCGTCGGCTCGGGCGGGCTGAAGGCCAACGCCTCGTCGCTCGTCGGCACGCTCTACGCCCCCGGGGACGACCGCCGCGATGCCGGCTTCTCCATCTTCTACATGGGCATCAACATCGGCGCCCTCGTGGGACCGCTGCTGACGAACCTCGCATGGGACGCCTACGGCTTCCACGTCGGGTTCGGACTGGCGGCGATCGGCATGGCCGCGGGGCTCCTCCAGTACGCCGCGACCCGGAAGAACCTCCCGGACGCCGCGCACCTCGTGGAGAACCCGCTCCCCCGCACGGCGTACCCGCGCTGGATCGTCATCGCCGCCGCCGTCGTCGTCCTCCTCGGCGTGGTGCTGGCCACCGGGCTCCTCAATGCCGGCAACCTGGCCAACGTCATGGCCTACACCGCCATCGCGGCGACGATCGCCTACTTCGCGGTCATCCTCTCGAGCAGCAAGGTCAGCGGGGTGGAACGGCGCAGGGTCTACTCCTTCATGCCGCTCTTCCTCGCCAGTGCCGCCTTCTGGTCCCTGTTCCAGCAGCAGTTCACCGTGGTGGCGCTGTACTCGGAGAGCCGGCTGGATCGGAACCTGTTCGGCTGGGAGATGCCGCCGGGCATGGTGCAGTCGATCAACCCGGTCTTCATCATCGTGTTCGCCGGGATCTTCGCGGCCCTCTGGACCCGCCTCGGCAGCCGCCAGCCGTCCTCCCCGCTGAAGTTCTCCTTCGGCCTGATCATCATGGGTGCCGCGTTCCTCGCCTTCATCCCCTTCGCGGGCGGCGGCCCCAACAGCACGCCGCTGGTCGGCCTCGCCGGGATCCTGCTGCTCTTCACCTGGGCCGAGCTCTTCATCTCCCCGATCGGGCTGTCGGTGACCACGAAGCTGGCGCCGGAGGCCTTCCGTACCCAGATGCTGGCCCTGTTCTTCCTGTCGATCTCCCTGGGCACCACGGTGTCCGGCCTGCTCGCGGGGTTCTACTCCGAGGCGAACGAGGTGCCCTACTTCGCCTTCAGCGGCATCACGGCGATCATCCTCGGCGGAGCGCTCATCGCCGGCGCCCCCGCGATCCGGAGGGCCATGAGCGGGGTCCGCTAGGTCCGCGGCACTGCCCGAGGCCGGTGCGGCCCCCGGCATGAACAGGACCCGCCCGGCACCTGCGGGCGGGTCCTGTTGCATGCGAAGCGCCCATCGCCCAGACTTCTACCGACCGGTAACTCCCGTACCGTCCGTTGCAGCATCGTGCTTGGAGATCAAAGGAGATCGCGTGCCGAACCTCGCCAACAACCTCGTGGCCACCGCGACGAGGAGCCCCTCGGCCGTGGCCATCAAGCTCGACGACGTCGAGGTCACCTTCGGGGCGCTCGAGGTACTCAGCCAGAAGGTGGCGACGCTGCTCGCCGGGCACGGCGTGCAGCGTGGGGACCGCGTGGCGCTCATCATGCCCAATATTCCCCAGATGGCATTCGTCTACTACGGGGTCCTGCGGGCGGGCGCCGTGGTCGTGCCCCTCAATCCGCTCCTCAAGGGCCGCGAGGTCGCCTATCACCTGACGAACTCCGGCGCCCGGCTCGTCTTCGCCTGGGAGGGCATCCTCGCCGAGGCGCAGGCCGGCGCCGAGGCCTCCGGCACCGAGACCGGCGATCCCGTGAGCGTGATCCCCGTGGACAGCACCACGTTCATGCAGCAGGTGTCCGGCGCCGAGCCCACCCCCGGCGTCGTCGACCTGGACGGCGAGGAGACCGCCGTGGTCCTCTACACCTCCGGCACCACCGGCCGCCCCAAGGGAGCCACCCTCTCCCACACCAACCTCTCCCGCAACACCGAGATCTCCCGCGACCTCATGGGTACCGCCGAGGGCGAGGTGCTCTTCGGCGGACTGCCGTTCTTCCACATCTTCGGGCAGACCTGCGCGCTCAACGCCGCCGTCCTCACCGGGGCCACGGTGACGCTCCTGCCGCGCTTCGAGCCCGGGAAGGCGCTCGAGATCATCGCCCGCGACCGGGTGACGATCTTCGAGGGCGTCCCCACCATGTACATCGCGATGCTGCGCCACCCGGGTGTCACGGACACCGACCTCTCCTCGGTCCGCGTGGCCGTCTCCGGCGGATCGGCGCTGCCGGTGGAGGTGCTGCACGAGTTCGAGCGTGTCTTCGGTGCAGACCTCCTGGAGGGCTACGGACTGTCGGAGACCTCCCCGATCGTCAGCTTCAACCGGGTGGGGCACCTGCGCAAACCCGGCTCCATCGGCACGCCCGTGGAGGGCGTCGAGGTGCGGATGCTCGACCCCATGGGCGACGAGGTGGCGCAGGGCGACGTCGGCGAGCTCGCCGTGCGCGGTCACTGCGTCATGAAGGGCTACTGGGAGAACCCGGCCGCCACGGAGGCGGCCATCCCGGACGGCTGGTTCCGCACCGGCGACCTGGCCCGCGTGGACGAGGACGGCCTTCTCTTCATCGTGGACCGCAAGAAGGACGTGATCCTCCGCGGGGGCTACAACATCTATCCGCGCGAGGTGGAGGAGGTGCTGTACGAGCACCCCGCCGTGGCGGAAGCCGCCGTGATCGGCGTGCCGGACGACCTGCACGGCGAGGAGATCGTGGCGGTCGTCGGCATCAAGGCCGAACACGCCCCGGCCGACGACGGCGCCCGCGAGGCGCTCGCGGCCGAGATCGTCGACTTCGCGAAGGACCGGGTCGCCGCCTACAAGTACCCGCGCCGCGTGGTGCTGGTCGACGCCCTGCCGAAGGGACCCACCGGCAAGATCCTCAAGCGCGAGATCAGGCTCTAGCCCCGACCGGCCGCGAAGACGCCGTAGACCTGCGCGGCCGCGTCCTCCATCAGCATCCCGGCATCCCGGATCAGCTCGTCGAGCACCATGGGACCGGTCGCGATGGAGAACGCCCCCGCCAGCCCGGCGTCCTGCACCTGGGCCGCCGTGAGCTGCACGCGCCCCGCGACGGCGACGACGGCGCAGCTCGCCGGGGCGTTCTCCACCACGGCCTGCACCACCTTGCCGCCCAGTGACTGGGAGTCGAAGGACCCCTCACCCGTCAGGACCAGATCGGCATCCGCGAGCGCGCCGGCCAGACCGACGGCGTCGGCCACCAGGGCGGACCCGGGGACGATCTCCGCGCCCAGCAACGGGACGAGCACCGCGGGCAGGCCGCCGGCCGCTCCCGCACCGGGGACCTCGAGCATGTCGACGCCGGACACCGCGCCCACGACGGCGGCCAGGTGCGCCAGGCCATGGTCGAGGACGGCGACGTCGTCCGGCGTCGCGCCCTTCTGCGGACCGAAGACGGCTGCGGCACCGCGGCGTCCGCACAGGGGATTGTCGACGTCGACCGCGATGCGCCAGCGGACCTCGCGGGAGCGCGGATGGAGGTGGGCGGTGTCGATGGTCGCCAGGGCCGCGAGCGCTCCTCCGCCCGGCAGCAGGGGATCACCGTCGGCGTCGAGGAAGCGGGCACCGAGGGCGGAGAGCAGACCCGTCCCGCCGTCCGTCGTCGCGGAGCCGCCGATGCAGAGCAGGATCTCCTCCGCGCCGTCGTCGAGCAGTTGCGCCGCGATCTCCCCGACGCCGAAACTGGTGGCCGTGAGCGCATCGAGGGGGAGATCGGCGACGAGGGGCAGGCCGTTGGCCTCCGCAGCCTCCAGGACGCCCCGCACCGGCGCGTCCCCCGGGCCTCCTGCCCTCGAGATGCCGTAGCGTGCGGTGCGCGTCCGGCCGGCCGCGTCGTGGCAGGCGGCGGTCCGCGCCTCGGCGGACCAGGCCGTGAGGAGCGCGTCGAGGGTCCCTTCGCCGCCGTCGGCGAGCGGCGCCAGGACCACGTGCGGTACGGGATGGCCGAGCCGGGACGCCGCCGCCCGGACCCCCGCGGACATGGCGAGGGCAGCCTCCGCTGCGGGAAGGCTGCCCTTGAGGGAATCGGGTGCGAGGACGATCTTGAGCGGGCGCTGCTGCGCTGGCGTGGTCACCCGTCCACCCTAGCGGGCGGTCGAGCCCCGCTCCGGGGCCGACCGACGGGTGTCAGTCGCCGGAGCCGCCGTCGTTGTCCGCCTCGAAGTCCGGAGCGATCTCATCCTCGGTGCCGGGCCCGCCGTAGCCGCCCGCGGTCTGCTCCTCGAGCGTGCCGGCCTCCTCCGCGCCCTGCTCCTCGGGGTCGGCGGCTGGGTTGTCACTGGAATTCTCGCTCATGGTGATACCTTCCGGAATGCGTCTGCCCCCTGGCTGGGTGCTGATACTCAGCTTACTGATGATCGGCATGCGGGCAACCCGTGGGCCACGTCCGTCATTACACCCGTCATGCACCCGCCGACGGGTGTAATCGGACGAGTTCTTTGGCATGCTGGGGCCATGGCTAACCGAGCGGGCACTGTTGCCCTTCCCAGCGACCTCGTCGACGTGACCAAGCTCCTCGACGCGTACTTCGACGTCGAACCCGACCTCCAGGACCCTGCGCAGCGGGTGGCCTTCGGCACCTCGGGCCACCGCGGTTCGTCCCTGAAGTCGTCCTTCAACGAGGTTCACATCGCGGCGATCACCCAGGCGATCGTCGAGTACCGCGCCGGTCAGGGCATCACCGGGCCCCTCTTCATGGGCAAGGACACGCACGCGCTCTCGGAGCCGGCGCAGAACACCGCCCTCGAGGTCCTCGCGGCCAACGGGGTCACGGTCCTCGTCGACGCCCGCGGCGCCTACACACCCACCCCCGCCGTGTCCCACGCCATCCTCACCTACAACGCGGCCAAGGTCGAGCAGGCGGACGGCATCGTCATCACGCCATCGCACAACCCCCCGGGCGACGGCGGCTTCAAGTACAACCCGCCGCACGGCGGTCCCGCCGACTCCGATGCCACGACCTGGATCGCGAACCGCGCCAACGACCTGCTCGAGGGTGGACTGCGGGACGTCCGGCGCCTGCCGATCGCACAGGCCCGCACCGCCGAGGGCATCGGCAGCTACGACTTCCTGCAGCAGTACATCGACGACCTCCCCTCGGTCCTGAACCTCGATGCCATCCGGTCCGCGAACGTCCACATCGGCGCGGACCCGATGGGCGGTGCGTCCGTCGACTACTGGGGTGCCATCGGCGAGCGGCACAACCTCAACCTCACCGTGGTCAACCCGACCGTCGATCCGCAGTGGGCGTTCATGACCCTGGACTGGGACGAGAAGATCCGCATGGACTGCTCGTCGCCGTCGGCCATGGCGTCGCTCATCGGACGGGCCGCCGAGTTCGACATCGCCACGGGCAACGACGCCGACGCGGACCGCCACGGCATCGTCACCCCGGACGCCGGCCTCATGAACCCGAACCACTACCTCGCGGTCGCCATCCAGTACCTCTACGCCAACCGTCCCAACTGGCGTGCCGACGCCGTGATCGGCAAGACCCTCGTGTCGTCGTCGATCATCGACCGCGTCGCCCTCGACCTCGGTCGCGTGCTGCAGGAGGTCCCCGTGGGCTTCAAATGGTTCGTGCCCGGACTGCTGACCGGCGACCTCGCCTTCGGTGGCGAGGAGTCCGCCGGCGCGTCCTTCCTGCGCCACGACGGCACGCCCTGGAGCACCGACAAGGACGGCATCCTGCTGGCCCTCCTGGCCTCGGAGATCACCGCCGTCACCGGGAAGACCCCGTCGCAGCACTACACCGGGCTGACCGAGCGGTTCGGCGCACCCGTCTACGCGCGGATCGACGCCGCAGCGACCCGCGAGCAGAAGGCGGCCCTGGGCAGGCTCTCGCCCTCGGACGTCACCGCCACGACCCTCGCCGGCGAGGAGATCACCGCCCGCCTGACGGAGGCACCGGGCAACGGCGCCCCCGTGGGCGGCCTGAAGGTCACCACCGAGAACGCGTGGTTCGCCGCGCGCCCGTCGGGCACCGAGGACGTCTACAAGATCTACGCGGAGTCCTTCCGGGGCGAGGAGCACCTGAAGCAGGTGCAGGCCGAGGCGAAGGCCCTGGTGGACGGCGTCATCAGCTGACGGGACTCAGAGGAGCCTGCGCAGCAGCCTCCTCTTGATCGGCCCGAAGGGTGGATACGCGAGGCGCAGCGTGTCCATGCGGGTGGGCTTGGAGAACACCGGCTGCACATGGCTGAAGGTCAGGAACGACTGACGTCCGTGGTAGCTGCCGGTGCCGCTCGCGCCCACTCCCCCGAACGGCAGGCCCGGCACCGCGAGCTGGATGGTGCAGGCGTTGTGGGCCAGCCCGCCCGCCTGCACCCGGTCCGTGAACTCGCGCAGGTGTTCCTCGCGGTCGCTGAACAGGTAGGCGGCCAGGGGGTGGGGCCGTGCGCCGATGAACCGGATCGCCTCGTCCAGGTCCCCGACCTCGAGGATCGGCAGCAGCGGGCCGAAGATCTCCTCCTGCATGAGCGCGGAGCCCGGATCGACATCGCGCAGGACGGTCGGCTCGATGTACCGCTCCGTGCGCTCGTGGCGACCGCCGGAGACCACGGTGCCCCCGTCCAGCAGGCCCACGAGACGGTCGAAGTGGTGCTCGTTGATGATCCGGCCGTAGTCGCCCGAGGTGCTCGGATCGCTGCCGTAGAAGTCCCGGACGGCTGTCGCGAGCGCATCGGCGAGGATCGGCGCGGCGGCCGGTGTGGTCAGGACGTAGTCGGGCGCCACACACGTCTGGGCGGCGTTGAGGAACTTCCCGTGGGCGATGCGGCGGGCGGCGGTGCGCAGGTCCCCGCCCACGACGACGGCCGGCGACTTGCCGCCCAGCTCGAGCGTCACCGGCGTGAGGTGCTCGGCCGCGGCCTTCATCACGATCTTCCCCACGCGCTCTCCGCCCGTGTAGAACACGTGGTCGAACGGCTGGGCGAGCAGGTCGGTGCTCACCTCGGCTCCCCCCTGGACGACGGCGACGGCCTCCCGGTCCAGGTACTCCGGCACGAGGCGCGCGAGCACCCGGGAGGTCGCGGGCGCGAGCTCGCTGGGTTTGAGCACCGCCGCGTTGCCGGCCGCGAGCGCCCCGACGAGCGGCGCCAGCACGAGATTCAGCGGATAGTTCCAGGGCCCGATGATCAGGACGACGCCGAGCGGGCGGGCCTGCGACCAGGCGCGGCCCGGCTGCAGCCCGCCCGGGACGGGGATCCGCTCCGGTGCCATCCAGCGGTCCAGGTGCCGGAGGGCGTAGCGCGCTTCCGCCCGGACCACGACGACCTCTGAGAGGAAGCCTTCCGTCCGGCTCTTGCCGAGATCCTCCTCCAGGGCGCCCGTCAGCTCGTCCTCGCGTTCGGCCAGCAGCCGGAGGAGCGCACGCAGCTGCTCGCGCCGCCACCCGGCGGCACGGGTCACCCCCGTCCCGAAGTACCGGCGCTGGTCGGCGAGAAGCCCTGCGGCGTTCATGCGTCGCCTTCCTTCTGGTCGGCGGGAGCACCGGGGCGTCCCGTGAAGTGCTCCATCGAGCTGTACACCCGGAAGACGCGCCCCGCGACGACGTCCCACACGGGCTGCGGCAGGACGTTGCGGAGGGTGCCGGCGAGCTGCACGGTCCACGGCAGCTGGACGCGTGCCCTGCCGGCGAGCATCCCCCGCCAGGCCCTGTCCACCACATGGTCCGGTTCCATCAGCGGAGTCATCAGGGGGCCGCGGGCTCCCTCGAACATGCCGGTCCTGATGTAGCTGGGGATGAGCGTGGTGACGGTGATCGGGGAACCGGTCGATGCCAGTTCGAGGCGCAGGGAATCGCTCCAGCCGATCACGGCCCATTTCGACGCCGCATACACGCTCATGCGGGGCACGGCGAGGGTCCCGGAGGCCGAGGCCACGTTGAGGATCCTCGCGGGCGTGCCGCGCTGCATCATCGCCGGGAGGAACGCGCGCGTGACATGCATGGGCCCCGCGGTGTTCACCCGCAGCGTGAGGTCGATGTCCGCGGCGTGGTCGTGTTCCCAGAAGTACTTCCCGCGGACGATCCCGGCGTTGTTCACGAGGACGTCCGGCACGCCGACGTCGCCGAGGACGGCATCGGCCGCCGACCGGATCGACTCCACCGACGCGACGTCGACCACGTAGCTGTGCACGGTCGCCGTGGTCGATGCCAGGCCGGCGACCACCTCCTCGAGTGCTCGCCCGTCGACGTCCCAGAGGACGACGGCGGCCGCTCCCTCCCTGGCCGCCCGTTCGGCGTAGAGCCTGCCCATGCCCCTGCCCGCGCCCGTGACCAGTACGGTGCGTCCCCGGATCGGAGATACCATCCCTCTGCCCTTCCCTCGATTCCAAGCAACGTAACATCCCGGTCACGTGCTGCGGATAGGATTTCCCGGAACCCCTCGACCATCCCCGGAAGGCATACCCATGAGCGCACGAGGAATCGGCTGGACCCTCCACGGGGACGGCAGGAACGTGACCGCGGGCGGGTTCGTCGCGCCCGAGGAACGCCTCAGCTGGCCCAGGACCATCGGCATCGGGGCGCAGCACGTCGTGGCGATGTTCGGCGCGACCTTCCTCGTCCCGCTCATCACCGGATTCCCGCCGTCGACCACACTGCTGTTCTCGGGGATCGGGACGATCCTGTTCCTGATCATCACGGCCGGGAAGGTGCCGAGCTACCTCGGTTCGAGCTTCGCCTTCATCGCACCGATCGCCGCCGCGCAGACGCAGCACGGCGCGGCCGGCGCCCTCGGCGGCATCATCATGGCCGGTGCGGCCCTGGCGATCATCGGGTTCATCGTCCACACCGCCGGCGCACGCTGGATCCAGGTGGCCATGCCCCCGATCGTGACGGGTGCCATCGTGGCCCTGATCGGCCTCAACCTCGCGCCGACGGCCAAGTCGAGCTTCGAGCAGGCTCCGCTCACCGCCCTCGTGACGGTGATCGCGATCCTGCTGGTCACGGTGCTCTTCAAGGGCATCCTCGGCCGGCTCTCCATCCTCGTCGGCGTCCTCGCCGGCTACGTCGTCGCCATGATCCGGGGCGAGGTCGACTTCGCGGCGATCCGGGACGCGGCCTGGGTCGGCCTGCCGGACTTCGCGGCGCCGGAGTTCCACCTGTCCGTCGTCGGCCTCTTCGTGCCCGTGGTGCTCGTGCTCGTGGCCGAGAACATCGGCCACGTGAAATCCGTGGCCGCGATGACCGACCGGGACCTGGATCCCCTGACCGGGCGGGCCCTGATGGCGGACGGCCTGGCCACCATGATCGCCGGTGCCGGCGGCGGTTCGGGCACCACCACGTACGCCGAGAACATCGGTGTCATGGCGGCGTCGCGTGTCTATTCGACGGCCGCCTACTGGGTAGCCGGCATCGTCGCGATCCTCCTGAGCCTGTTCCCGAAGTTCGGCGCCCTGATCGCCACGGTCCCCGCCGGCGTGCTCGGCGGTGCGGGCGTGGTGCTCTACGGCATGATCGGCATCCTCGGCGTCCGGATCTGGGTGCAGAACCAGGTCAACTTCTCCAACCCGATCAACCTGTCCACGGCAGGGGTCGCCCTGGTCATCGGCATCGCGGACTTCACCTGGACGATCGGTGATCTCACCTTCGCCGGGATCGCCCTCGGGACCGCCGCGGCGCTCCTCATCTTCCACGGCATGACGGCGATCGCCCGCGCCCGCGGCAGCGAGCACGTCGCGGGTCCGGACGACCTCGAATCCAGCGACCACGGCAGCAGGCCCTCCAAGCTCGGCTGACTCCCGGGCGATGCGAGAATGAGGTCCATGCTCCGTTCCTCCATCATCCGCAGCGTCCGATGACGTCTCCCCGCGAGGTCTGGGCCTCCCCCGAGTGGCGGCAGCAGGCCGAACAGTGGATCGACCTCGTGCTCGAGAACTTCGGTGTCACGCGGCTGGGACCGACGGAGCAGCCGCGCATCCGCTTCTGGTCGACCCAGCTGACCGTACCCACGGACCACGGGACACTGTGGTTCAAGGAGAACAACCTCGGGCAGCTCACAGAGGCGTCCGTCCTGTCGCTGCTGGGTGAGCTCGCCCCGGACCACGTCGCGGCGCCCCTGGCCATCGAACCGTCCAGGGGCTGGATGCTTACCGCCGACCACGGCGCGACCCTGGACACCCTGGGCTCCGACGACCCTTCCGTCTGGGCCCGCATCACGGGCGACTTCGCCGACCTGCAACAGCTCCTCGCGCCGCACGGCGAGCGGCTCTCGCAGGCTGGCCTGGTCCTCATGAACCCGGACGTCGCCGCCAACTTCGTCGAGAACCAGCTCCTGCTCCACACGGGCCTGCCGGCCGGACATCCGCTGTACCTGTCCGCGGAGGAGGCGGACGACGTCGTCGGGCGCCTGCCGGCCATCCACCAGGCGGTCGAGGTCCTGCGCAGCGTCGCCGTCCCCCTCTCCCTCGACCACAACGACCTGCATCCGCGGAACTGCTTCCTGCCCGGGACCAGCACCGGGCCGCTGCGGTTCTTCGACTTCGCGGACTCCTACTGGGCGCATCCCTTCAGCGCGTTGCTCGTGCCGCTCACCCGGATGCGCGAACAATGGCGCACGACGCCGGACGATCCTCGCCTCCAGGCAGTGGTCACCGCCTATCTCGAGCGGTGGACCGGCTACGCTCCCCTGCCGGAGCTGCGGGCCGCCGTCGAGCCCGCCCTGGCCCTGGCCGGGGTGCACCGGTACGGTTCGTGGCTGCGCCTGCTCGTGTACGCCGACGACGACTCGATGCGCACCTACGCACCCGCCGCCCTGCACTACCTGCGGACCCTGACCGATCCTGTGCTGGCCGCCGGTACGGCGTCCTAGGGCTCCCTCCTTGACGGTCACCACGGAGCCGAGGGAGTGTTCTACAACGATGTAAAGAATGATGTAGACGGGCAGCGAGTAGCTGCCCGCACCCACCAGACTCGGTGGACCGGCAGGGCGCGATCCCCCGGCCGGCGCACCGATACCGAAGGAGCCCGGTTGCGGGTGTGGCCGCGACCGGGCTCCTGCACGTCAGGCCGGACGCCCCTGGGGCCAGGCGGACCGAGCGGCCATGCACGCGGCGAGGACATCGGCGGCGTCGGACACGAGGCCGTCGGCGCCGAGATCCAGCAGCCGGTCCATCTCCGTGCGCTCGTTGACGGTCCAGACGTGGACCTGCAGCCCGCCCGCCCGGCAGGCGCGGAGGAAGCGGCCCGTCACGACGCGCACGCCGCGGTACGTCTCGGGGACCTGCAGCGCCTGCACCCGCGCGATGCGCGCGACCGCACCGGCCAGCCCGAACGGTGCGAGCAGCTTCACCAGGGTGTTGACCGCCATGCCGGCGGAGGACGCCGTCGGCCTCCCGAGCAGGCGCAGCACCGCGAGCCGCCGACGGTCGGAGAAGGACGCCACCAGCACGCGGTCATGGACCCCCAGACGGTTGACGAGCTCGGCGAAGGGTCGCACGCAGTCATCGCTCTTCACGTCGATGTTCAGGCGCAGCCGGGGCCACCGGACCAGGACGGCCTCGAGGGTCGGGATGCCGCCGTGTCCCCCGATGGACAACGCCCCCAGATCCAGCGCCGTGCGCGCCGCGATCGGGCCGCCGACGCCGGCCACCCGGTCGAGGTCCCCGTCGTGGAAGACCATCACCACGCCGTCGCTCGAGGCGCGGACGTCGATCTCGAGATAGCCGAAGCCGAGGTCCACGGCGCGTTGGAAGGCGGCCATCGTGTTCTCCCCGCCGTCGGGCGCGAAACCGCGGTGGGACAGCGCGAGCGGGAGGCTGCCCGGTCGCAGGCCGGACCGGTTGTCGAGATAGGGGAAGCGGCCCGCGTCAGGCCGTGCGAAGCGCCGCAAGCCGTTCCTCCAGCACCTGTGCCACGCCGTCCTCGTCGAACGGAGGCGCCACGAGGTTCGCGGCGGCGAGGGCGTCGGGGTGCCCGGAGGCCATGGCATACCCCTGCCCCGCCCAGCCGAGCATCTGGACATCGTTGGGCATGTCGCCGAACGCCACGACGTCGGCGGCATCGATGCCCCGCGCCGCGGCGTAGCCGGCGAGCGTCACGGACTTGTCGATGTGCGGCACCGCCATCTCGAGCAGCGCGATGGTGGGAGCGGAGTGCGTCGTCGAGACGAGGTGGGCGACGGCGGGGCGGACGGCCGCCAGGAAGTCGTCGGGTGAGACGTCCCGCTCCCGGGAGAGGAACTTGACGACGTCCTCGCCCGGCAGGGACTCCTCGAACGGCTGGGCGGTGATCCCGCCGAGCAGCTCGGAGGTGGCGGCGTCGCCGAAACCCGGCTCGAGGTGGAAGCCGGACACCGTCTCGGCCGCGAAGGTCGCCGCCGGGAAGAGCCCCCGGATGATGTCGCGTGCGGCGAAGACGTCCTCGGGCTTCAGGAGCTTCGCGTCGAGGACGCGCTCCGCCTCGAGGTCGTACGTCAGGGCGCCGTTCGAGCAGATGACCGTCCCGGTGTGGCCGAGCTGGTCCCGGAGCGGCTGCAGCCAGCGCGGCGGGCGGCCCGTGACGAACACGACGTCGACCCCGGCCTCGACGCACGCGCGGAACGCCCGGACCGTCCGTTCGCTCATCCTGCCGTCGTGACCGATGATGGTCCCGTCCATGTCGCTCGCCACGAGGCGCATCGCTGACTCCTTCGTTTCCTGGACTCCCACCCTACCGGCGGCGCGGGGGCCACCCGCCGGATGGCCACGGCTACTGCTCGAACGTGCCGATCAGCCGGGCGCGGCCGAAAGTGTGCGAGAACAGGGCGAACCCGAGCGAGGCGGGCGTGGCGTCCGCGGGGACGCCCAGCGACTCGACGTCCACGGCGTGCACCACGACGTGGTAGTGGTGCGGGCCATGGCCCTCGGGCGGGGCGGCGCCGATGAAGCCGGCGAATCCGGCGTCGTTCCGGAGCTGCACCGCACCGTCCGGGAGCAGTCCGGAGCCCTCCGTGCCGGCCCCGGCGGGCAGCGACGTGGTGGTGACCGGCAGGTCGGCGACAGCCCAGTGCCAGAATCCGCTGGCCGTCGGCGCATCCGGGTCGTAGACCGTCACCGCGAAGCTCCTGGTGCCGTCCGGGAAGCCGCTCCAGCCCAGCTGCGGGGATTCGTCCCTGCCGCCGGCCCCCATGACCCCGGATGCCTGCGCGGCGCCGAGCGGCTCCTGATGCGTGATGTCCTCGCTGGTCAGCTCGAACTCGGGTACCTGCGGAAGGTCTGCGTAGGGGTCGCGGGTCATCGGTGTGCTCCTGGAGGTCGTCATGGCTCGTTCGGGTCAGGCCCGGCGCGCCATCTCGTCCCGGGTGGGCGGATTGGCGCCCGCACGGGAGACGGTGATGGCCGCGGCCCGGGCCGCGTACTGCAGCAGGTCCGTCAGCTGCCCGAGGTTGATTCGGCGCAGCTCGTCCCGGCGATGGGCGCCGTCCAGTTCGAGATCCACGAGATATCCCACGAGGGCCGCCATGAAGGAGTCCCCGGCACCCACCGTGTCCACGACGCTCGTCGGGGGTGCGGGCACGGACACCTGGCCCGCGCGGCACAGCGCCCACGGACCCTTCGATCCGCGGGTCACGACGACGACGGCGGCTCCGGCCTCCAGCCAGGCCCGCGCCGACTCCTCGGGGGTCCGATCGGGATAGAGCCACTGGAGGTCCTCGTCGGAGGCCTTGACGACGTCCGCGAGCCCCACGAACCTCTCGGCCTGGTCCCGGGCGAAAGCCGCGTCCCGGATGATGGTCGGCCGGCAGTTCGGGTCGTAGGTGACGGTGGCGAGCGGGTGCGCGGCCGTCACCAGCGCCAGGACGTCGTCGGCCCCCGGGGCGAGCATGGTCGCGATGGAACCGGTGTGCAGGAGGGTGGTCCCGTCGAGGAGCCTGTCCTTCTGCCCGGCGAGGCCGGGCAGGTCCCAGACCAGCTGGAAGTCGTACGCCGCGCCGCCTGCGGGGTCGAGGCGCGCGGTGGCGACGCTGGTGGGCGAGCCGTCGGCTTCGACCGGGAAGGGCACCGAGTTGTCGCGGAGGTGCTGCTGGATCATGCGGCCGTACTCGTCGTCGCCGTACCTGCCGACGAACTGCGCCGGGTGGCCGAGCCGCGCGAGCCCGACGGCCACGTTCATGGGGCTTCCGCCCACGTGGGCGCGCATGGACGCGGTGTCGCTGACGACTTCGTCGATGAGGGTTTCCCCGATTACGGTGAGCACACCTTCAACGTACCAGCCCCGGTGCGTCACCCGGCCGGAGGCTCTTCCCTGTCGGGGACGCCCCGGACGTGGGCCCTACTCGGCGTCCGCCCGATGGGTGAACGCCTCACCGGCACCGGCCGCCCCCGGAAACGCCGCACGCTGTAGGCGATGAGGGCGAGGGCTATCAGGGACGAGGCGATGAGGCTGACCCCTGTACCGGACCCGCCGAAGAGCCACCACCTGTCCTCGAGGAACCACCAGGACGGAACGCCGGGTTGCAGGATCCACACGACCCCGAGACCCATGATCACGAAGGCGCTGAGGCAGCTCGCCGCGATGCGTGGGATCGTCTTCACCCCCAGCGCAGCGGCGTGGTAGGCGCTCTCCTTGAGGGGCTTCAGATACCGGCGCGCCCAGTGGTACTGCTGCGAGAGGACGGCGAGGCCCGCGGCCAGCATCAGCAGCCCCGGTCCGGGCAGCACGAGGGCGGCGATTCCGAGCACCACGAGGGTCCACCCGAGCACCTCGATGCCGGTACGGCGGACCCAGCCCCGGACCCGCTCTCTCGCTGCCATGCACACAGGATGACACAGGACGCCGGACACACACGACGCTCAGCAGGCTGCCTACCGCGTACGGGGCCGGACCGTGCGGGAGGGAACAAATACCGATATACATGCGTTTGCATGGACATACCGGCGCATGTGGACCGGTCGCTACCAAGGAGGACACTGTGACTGCACGAACCGAAGGCCTTCATCACGTCACCGCGATCGCCGGTGATCCCCAGAGGAACATCGACTTCTACATCAGGGGACTGGGACTGCGCCTCGTCAAGAAGACCGTGAACTTCGACGATCCGGGCACGTACCACCTGTACTACGGCGACGAGGCCGGCCGTCCCGGTTCCCTCCTGACCTTCTTCCCCTGGCAGGGCATCCGCAGCGGACGCGTCGGCAGCGGCCAGTCCACCACCACCGCGTTCTCCGTTCCGCAGGGCACCCTCGGCTGGTGGCAGGAGCACTTCAAGGCCCTCGGCGTGGAGTCGACCGTCTCCCGCGCATCCTCCGAGGAGGAGCGCCTCTCGCTCCGCGACCCCGACGGCCTGCAGATCGACCTCGTCGCCTCCTCCGTCTCGGACCCCCGCAATCCCTGGGACTCCGCGTCCGTCCCCGCCGAGTACGCCGTCCGCGGCCAGCACTCATCCGTCCTGACCGTGCAGGACCCCACCCGCACCCTCGAGACGCTGACGCGCGATCTCGGCATGAACGTCCTCGCCGAGAAGGACGGCCGCTACCGCCTGAGCACGCACGACGGTGAACCCGGCACCGTGGTCGACGTCGTCACCGATGCGCGCGGCGAACGCGGGCTCGTCGCCGGCGGCACGGTGCACCACATCGCCTTCCGTGTCCCCGACCAGCAGACGCAGGAACTCTGGCGCCAGGAGCTCGCCGAGCGCGGCTACGGCGTCACGGCCATCCTCGACCGCCAGTACTTCACCTCGATCTACTTCCGCGAACCCGGTGGAACCCTCCTCGAGATCGCGACCGACACACCGGGCTTCGACATCGACGAGCCGCTGCTGGAACTGGGCCGCTCCCTGAAGCTGCCGCCGTGGCTCGAGCCGAACCGCGAGGCGATCTCCGCCGCCGTGGCGAAGATCGAACTGCCCGGGGAGAACAACCCGGCCATCCAGGCCTTCGTGAAGTAGGTACGGACATGACCACCACGCATCCGTGGCCGCACCTGTTCGGTGCAGGAGCAGCAGGCACGCCGGTGCTCCTGCTCCTGCACGGTACGGGCGGCACCGAGCACGACCTCCTTCCGCTCGTCGACCGCCTCGCGCCCGGCGCCGGCTACCTCGCACCGCGCGGACCGGTGCAGGAACATGGCATGAACCGCTGGTTCCGGCGCTTCGGCGAGGGCGTGTTCGACGTCGACGACGTCGTCCGCCGCGCCGGCGAGCTCGCCGGATTCATCGACTGGGCGCGGGAGCACTACGGCATCACCGACCGCCCGCTCGTCGCGGTGGGCTTCTCGAACGGTGCGAACATCGCGCTCGCCGCCGCGCTGCTCCACCCGGCCGTGGTCGCGGACGTCGTCGCGTTCTCCGGCATGTACCCGCTGGAAGGACGGACCATCGAGGCCGATCTCTCGGGCACGGCGGTCGCCCTGTTCAACGGGACCGCGGATGCCATGGCCCCGACCGACAGCGTGATCCGCGTCGGTTCGATCCTCGAGAGCCGCGGCGCCGAAGTAGACCGGAACGTCCGCGAGGGCGGTCACGGGATCCACCCCACCGAGATGGACGGCGCAGCCGCCTGGATCAGCTCCCACACGCAGAAGGCAAGGCAATGACCGAAACACGCACCGATACCGCCGCGAAGGCCACCACGCTCGCCCGGCTGCACTCCGCCCCGGAGATCCTCCAGGTCGTCAACGTCTGGGACGTCATCAGCGCGAGGACGATCGCCGGTATCCCGGGCACGAAGGCGCTCGCCACGGCGAGCCACTCCATCGCCGCGTCGCTCGGCTACGAGGACGGCGAGAACATCCCGCTCGACGAGATGATCACCGTCGTCGGGCGGATCGCCGCCGCGACGGACCTCCCGGTCTCCGCCGACCTCGAGGCCGGCTACGGAGACCCCGGGGACACGGTCCGCAGGGCGATCGGCGTCGGGATCGTCGGCGCGAACATCGAGGACCAGATGCGACCGCTGGCCGACGCGATCACGCAGATGGAGGCGGTCCTGAGGGCCGGGACGTCGGAGGGTGTCGACTTCGTGCTGAATGCGCGGACGGATGCCTTCGTGAAGGGGGGAGACCGTGATCCCGCGGACGTCCTGGCCGACGCCGTCGAACGGGGCAGGGCGTACCTCGACCTCGGCGCCGCCACGGTCTTCGTGCCCGGCCTGCTCGACGAGCAGGCCGTCACCACCCTCGTGGAGGCCTTCGGCCCGCAGCGCCTCAGCGTCATCAACGTACCCGGCAGCCTCGCACCGTCCCGCCTGCAGGAACTCGGCGTCGCCCGGATCTCCTACGGACCCTGGACCCAGCGCGTCGCCCTGACCGCGCTGGCGGACTCCGCACGCGAACTGCTCGCCGGCGGCGCCCTGCCCGAGGGCACGCTTCCCCTGAACTAGGGAGCGCCGCGACCCGGACCCCGGTCAGCCCGGTGCGGGCAGTCCGGAGGCGGCCGCGTCGTCGAGCAGTTCGACGACGCGGTCCCAGTCCTTCGATCCCGGGGTGATGACGGCGAAATGGTCGCCGGGCACGAGGGACAGTCCCGCCGTCGCGCCCGCTGCCGTCGCCGCCCGCACATAGCTCTCCGCCTGGCTGAGCGGCACCGTGGTGTCCTTCTCCCCGTGCACCGCGTAGACGGGGACGTCGAGCGGGACGGCGGTCATGGGGTCCGCGAGCCGGTAGCGCTCGGGGTCGTCGGGTGCACCCAGCAGGTTCTCGACGGCGCCGTCGCCCAGCCCCAGTTCGCGGGCCTCGCGGAGGTCGAGCACACCGGCCTGGCTGACGACGGCGGTCAGCGGCACCCCGGGCGTCCCGGCCCCGGGAGCCCCGGCCGGCAGTGCGGCCCTCCCCGCCGCCCACACCGCGAGGTGCCCGCCCGCGGAGTGTCCCAGCGCCGTCGTCGAGCCGAGGTCCAGCCCGTGCTCGTCCGCCGCGCGGGCCAGGTGGTCGATACCGGCGGCCACGTCCTCGAAGGTGGCGGGCCAGCCCCCGCCGTCGCCCGCCCGTCGGTACTCGAGGTTCCAGCAGGCGTAACCGCGTCCCACCAGGTCCTGCGCGAGGGGCTCGCCGAGCTCCGCGCCGTAGGTGGAGCGCCAGTAGCCACCGTGGATGATGACGGCGACGCCGCGCACTGCCATCCCGGCGGCAGGCAGATAGAGGTCAGCGAACTGGCTCGGATGCCCGCCGTAGTGATAGCGCTGCGGCACCGCGGCGCGGGCCCTGGTTGCCGCCCTGATGCCGCAGGCGGCCAGGACGCCCGTACCGGCGGCCGTCAGCAGCGCGAGCACGGAGCGCCGGCCCACGGGGTGTCCTCGATGATCCACAGGGGAAGCCTAACCGTCGTCCCGGTTGGCTACGATGAAGACTCTTCGTGGAAAGGCACGGTTCATGGGCGCGTGGGATGATCTCGACGAGCGGTTGCGGCCTGCCGTCGAAGCGCACACGCGTGAGTACGAGCGCGTGCGGCCGGCCCTCGACCGCGTCACGGTCGCCATGCGCGACAGCATCGCCGCGATCTTCGACGGGACGGACCTGAACCCGCTCTTCGTCACGGCGCGCACCAAGACCGTCGAGTCCTTCCGTGACAAGGCCTCCCGCACCCTGCCCTCCCCCGAGGCCGGTGCACCGCCCGTCCTCGTGTTCCCCGATCCGCTGCGCAACCTCACCGATCTGGTGGGTGTACGCATCATCACCACCCTTCCGCACGAGGTGGACCTCGCCGCGAACCTGCTCAAGCGGCAGCGCCACGAGTTCGACTGCCGGGGCGACCGCGAGAAGGACATCGGCTCCATCGAATCCGGCACGTACGGCTACTCCAGCCGCCACCTCATCATGCGGACCATCCACAGCGAGGTCGTCCGGTCCTTCCAGCAGGCCGTCGACCCCGACACCAGGGCCGCCGGGAGCTACCTGTTCGAAGTACAGGTACGCACCGTGCTGGCGCACGCCTGGTCGGAGATCGAGCACGACATCCGGTTCAAGGCGTCCAACCCGAAGGCATGGAGCCCCTACTTCGACCGGCAGTTCACCGGAACGGCGGCCATGCTCGAGACCGTGGAGTCGGCGTTCGCCGAACTCCACGAGCGCTACGAGACCGTGACCGGTTTCTGGGACGAGGAGGGTGAGGGCAGCGCCCCCCTGACGCCCAACCGCATCCGCGACATCTGGCAGACGCTCCTGCCGCACGTGGACCGGAAGTCTGACGACAACTGGGGCTGGGCGGCGGAACTCCTCGCGGCCCACGGTCTGAAGACGACCCTGGAACTGGTGTCCCTCCTGCAGGCGGGCACCATCACCACGGTGCGCAAGGCGCTGGACCACCGGTACTCCCCCGGGCCCGACCGGCTCCTCGACGACATGCTGCTCTGGCACTACGGCGAGCGGCACATCGACCTCACGGCAGAGGCGCGGGACGCGGAGAGCACGCCCCGACGTGACAGCCTCCAGCGCCGGTATCGCCAGATGGAGATCTACCGCAGCCAGCACCCCGGCGCGTAGCCGGCCGCCTAGCCCTCCGCCCCGGCTCCCGCCCGGTATTTCCCGGCACGCCGCACCAGACGGTCGCCTGCGGGGAGCTCCTTCACCCGGGCCAGCTCGTACTCGATGGCGACCGCCATCCGCTCGCAGAAGGCCCTGCCCTCCTCGGCCGCGTCGGGCCGCTCGTCGACCACGTGGTCGACGACGCCCCGGTCGACGAGGGCGGCGACCTTGACGCCCTGCGCCTCGGCCATCTCGGGGGCGCGGTCGACCGTGCGGTGCACGATGGCGCTCGCGCCCTCCGGCGGCAGCGGCGACAACCAGGCGTGCTCGGCGGCGATGGTGCTGTCGGCCGGCAGCAGTGCGAGCGCGCCACCCCCGGCACCCTGACCGAGGAGCACGGAGACCGACGGCGACGCCAGCCCGATGAGATCGTGCAGCGAGCGGGCGATCTCGCCCGCCAGTCCGCCCTCCTCCGCCTCCTTCGACAGATCCGCGCCCGCGGTGTCGATCACCGTGAGCAGGGGCAGGCCGAGTTCCTCGGCGAGCTTCATGCCGCGTCGCGCCTCGCGCAGCGACGCCGGCCCCAGTCCGGACTCCCCCACGAGGCGCGGCCGCTGGTGCCCGAGCACGATGCAGGGCTGCCCGCCGAAGCGTGCCAGTGCCAGGAGGAGCCCGGGATCCTTCTCCCCCTGGCCCGTGCCGTTCAGCGGCAGGACGTCCCGCGCCCCGTAGGCGAGCAGCCGGCGCAGATCGGGACGCCGGCGGTTCCGCGAGACGAGGATGGAGGTCCAGGCGTCGCCGCCGCCGGGCCGGGACGACACCGTGGACGGCGCGTCAGGCGCCGTCGGGCTGCCCGCGAGCAGCACGCTCAACGCCTTGTCGACGATCCCCGCGAGGTGTTCGGGCGGCACCACCGCGTCGATCAGACCCTTGTCGAACAGGTTCTCCGCGGTCTGCACCCCGCCCGGGAACGGCCGGTCGTACAGCGCCTCGTAGACACGGGGGCCGAGGAAGCCGAGCAGCGCCCCCGGCTCCGCGACGGTCACGTGCCCCAGGGAACCCCAGGACGCCATGACGCCGCCGGTGGTGGGGTGCCTGAGGTAGACGAGGTACGGCAGCCCGGCCTGCCGGTGTGCCCGCACCGCGCCGGTGATGTCCACCATCGACAGGAACGCGGGCGTCCCCTCCTGCATGCGGGTCCCGCCCGACGCCGGTCCGGCCAGGAGGGGCAGCCGCTCCCGGGTGGCCCTGAGGACCGCCGAGGTGATCCGGTGTGCTGCGGTGGCGCCGATCGATCCGGCGAGGAACGTGAACTCCGAGACGATGACGGCCACGCGCCGGCCGTGGATGAGCCCCTCGCCCGTCAGCACGGATTCGTCCGCCCCGCTCTTCTCCCTGGCCCGGTGCAACTCCTCCCGATAGGACGCCGCGATCCCCGGGTAGGCCGCCGGGACCGGCGTGTCCCAGGACGCGAACGATCCGGTGTCCAGCACGGCCTCGATGAGCTCCCGTGCCGTGAGGTGCCGGACCGGAGCCGACGCCGTCACGCTCCGGTACCTCCCGGGACGGACCCGGAGAGCCAGGCGCGGATGGCGTCCCCGTCGCCGTCGAGCAGGGGCGGCGCCGTGTGGCCGGTGAGGGTGGTCTCGGCGTCGCCGTCGAAGAACCGCAGGGGCGGCCCGGGCAGGGCGATGTCGCCGAGGACGGGGTGCTGGACGGTCAGGAGCAGCCCCTGCGAGTGCACCTGTTCCCAGGCGTAGACCTCGTCGAGGGTGCGGACCTTGCCCGCCGGGATGCCGGCGTCGTTGAGTTTCGCCAGCAGGGGTTCCGCCTCGTAGGCCGAGAACGCGTCCTCGACGACGCCGATCAGCTCGTCGCGGTTGCGCACGCGGTCCGCGTTGGTCGCGAACTCGGCGCGGCCCGCGTCGAGTCCGAAGGCGGCGGTGAAGGTGGCCCACAGCTTCTCGCTGCCCACGCTGATCTGGACCTTCCCCCCGCGGCAGTTGAACAGGCCGTACGGGGCGATCGAGGGGTGGTGGTTGCCCTGGGCGCGCGGCACCTCGCCGGCCACCGTGGTGCGTGTGCCCTGGAAGGCATGGACGCCGATGATCGCGGCGAGCAGCGACGTGCGCACCACCTGCCCCCGGCCCGTCCGCTCCCGTTCGAGCAGGGCCGCGACGGCACCGTATGCCCCGTACATGCCGGACAGCAGGTCGGCGATGGGGACCCCGACGCGCTGGGGGTTGTCGGGATCGGGCCCGGTGACGGACATGAGGCCGGCCTCGCCCTGGACGATCTGGTCGTAGCCGCTGCGCCTGGCCTCGGGGCCGTCGTGCCCGAACCCGGTGATGGAGAGGATGACCAGGCCGGGGTTCAGCTCGTGCATGGCATCCGTGGAGAACCCGAGCCGGTCGAGGACCCCGGGCCGGAAGTTCTCGACCACGACGTCGGCTCGGCGCAGCAGTTCCGTGAGCACCGCCCTGCCGTCGTCGCTCTTGAGGTCCAGCGCGATCGATTCCTTGTTCCGGTTGCAGGACAGGAAGTAGGTGGCCTGGCGGTCGTCCTCCGGGCCGACGAAGGGTGGGCCCCAGCCACGGGTGTCGTCCCCGGTACCCGGTGTCTCGACCTTGATCACGCGGGCGCCGAGGTCACCGAGCATCATGCCGGCGTGCGGCCCGGCTAGTGCCCGGCTGAGGTCGACGACGAGGCGCCCGGACAGTGGACCGCCGCGCTCCCCGCGCTCGCTCCCGCTTCGTTCCTCTGGTGCGTCGCTCATGTTTCCTCCGGGTGGTTCGTGCGGTCTGGTCGGACGGGTGGACGGCTCAGAGCCAGCCGGGCACCACGAGGACGAGCCAGGCGATGATCGGACCGGCGACGACCACGAGGGCCCCGTACCCGAGGATCTGCTTGTAGAAGCGGTCCTTGTCCGTGCCCTCGGGGGCGTTGGCGAGCACGAGTGCGCCGTTGGTGGAGAACGGCGAGACGTCCACGATCGTCGAGGACACGGCGAGGGCGCAGACGACGCCGACCGCACTCACGGCGCCCGTCTCGAGGAACGGGATGGCCAGCGGGATCAGGGCTGCGAGGATGGCCGTCGATGAGGCGAAGGCGGAGACGACGGCGCCGATGTAGCAGATGAGCAGGGCGGCGAGCAGCGGAGCGCCGAGTCCGGCGACGCCGTCGGACACGTACTCGATGGTCCCCGCCTCGGTGAGCACACCCACGAACGTGAGCATCCCGCAGATGAGCAGCACGGTGGACCAGGCGATCTTGTTGACCGCACCGCTCTGGGCCTTGGGCGAGATCAGCGCGAGGAGGACGGCGACCGTGATGGCGACGAATCCGACGTCGACCTGGAATCCGAGGGCGATCACGGCGAGCGCGATGAGGCCGAGGATGGTGGCGGCCTGCGAGATGCGGTCCTCGCGGGACTTCACGGCGACGGCGCCGTCGCCGGCGGGGTCACGCGGTCCGTAGGTGCCGCTGCCGGTGCCCTTGTAGGCGACGTCGGCCCTGCGGGCTCCCGGGCTGGCGTTCAGGCGGGCCTCGGCGGCCTCCTCGACGAAGTGGGAGATGCGCGAGGACAGGAGCGTGCGGCCGCCGAGGACGATGAAGAGGACGACGGCGATCAGCAGGTTGAAGATGAAGCTCGACAGGAACACGGCGAGCGGGCTCGACTCGAAGCCGGACTCACCGACGATGTCGTTCACGATCACCCCGTACACCGCGATGGGCGAGAAGCCGCCGGCCTGTGCGCCGTGGACCACCATCATGCCCATGAGCAGCGGTGAGATCTTGTGGCGTGCCGCGAAGCCGAGTGCGACGGGCGCCATGATCGCGACGGCCGCGGGACCGAGCGCGCCGACGGCGGTGATGACGGCCGTGATGAGGAACATGACCCACGGGATGAGTGCCACGCGGTTGCGGACGAGCTTCACGGCCCCCTGCACGAGCAGGTCGATGGTGCCGTTGTTCTGGGCGATGGCGAACAGGTAGGTGACCCCGACGAGGGTGAGGAACAGCCCACCGGGGAACTCGGCGATGATGTCGTCGGTCTCCATCCCCAGGACGACGGCGCCGAGCAGGAAGGCCCCCACGAAGGCGAGGGCTCCCATGTTGATGGGCAGCAGGGTGGCTATCAGGAACATCGCCGCAAGGATGATGATCGATAGGAGTGGAGCGGACATCATTATCCTCCAGCGGGCGACGGACGGTTCGACGAGCCTGTGATCTGAGTTACAGGACTACTGGCCTAGCCTGTAGGAGAGTGGGTGTCCCTGTCAATCGTTCACCGGTAGCATGGGCCCACCACTATCCGGGGAGAACAGGGATGACCGACGCCGTTGATCCGCAACCCTTGGGGCGCCTTGCGCGTCCTCGGCTGTACGAACAGCTGGTCGAGCAGCTGCTGGGCTACATCGAGTCCGCGAGGCTCCGCCCGGGAGACCTCCTCCCCGCGGAGCGGGATCTCGCCGAGCGCCTCGGGGTCTCGCGGGCGACGCTCGCCCAGGCGCTCGTGGCCCTCGAGGTCCTCGGTGTCATCGACGTCCAGCACGGCACCGGTGCGGTTCTCCGGCACCGCGCGAGTGTCGCGAGCGTCATCAAGGGGCTGCGCGAGCACCGGAGCCGCCTGCCCGACATCGTGGAGGCCCGCAGCACCCTGGAGGTGAGGCTCGCGGCCCTGGCAGCCGAGCGGCGCACGGACGCCGATCTCGCGGCCATCGACGACGCGCTCCGGACGATGCAGGCGGAGATCGACGACGGCGACCGCGGCGCCCACGGCGACGAGCTGTTCCACCAGGCCGTGACCGGGGCCGCCCACTCCCCCGTGATGGCGCAGCTCATGGCGTTCATCGGCGAGATGGTCCTCGAGACCCGCCTCGAATCGCTCGCCCAGCCGGGCAGGCCGGAGCAGTCGCTCGTATCGCACAGGGGTATCGCCGAGGCCATCCGGGCGCGGGACGCCGCCGCGGCCGCCGATGCCATGCAGCGCCACATCGAACTCGTCTCGGACGTCGCCCTGCTGCAGTAGCAGGCAGCGGCCCGGCCGGCAACGACGACGGCCGGCCGGCCCCTCCAGGGAGCCGGCCGTCGTCGTCCGGGTGCCTGCGGCGGGAGGTCAGGCCTCCGAGACCTGCGCCGCGAGGTTCGCGAGCGTGGAATCCAGCGCCTCCCGCGGCACGGCCGGGAAGCCGATGGTCTTCAGGAGCTCCTTGTCGGTCACGGCGGACCAGTCGTAGCTCACCGACACCTCGGTGGAACCGGGGCCGGAGGGCTGCAGCTCCCAGATCCACTCCCAGCCCGGCGGGACCTCACCGGCGGGCGCGGTCTTCCAGGCGAGGAGCTTGTTCGGGTCGTAGCCGACCACGTGGTTGTCCGTCTGGTAGTCGCCGCCCATCTTGTCCCAGGTCTGGTTCATGGTGAACGTCTGGCCCACGGCGGTGATGCGGTCGGACTTGCTGTCCGACTGCACCATGCCCGAGCCGTCGAGCGCTGCATGGTGGGCGGGATCGGACAGGATGTGGAAGATCGCATCGGCTGGTGCGTCGATCGTCCGGGTCGCTGAGATACGGGACTCCGTCATGCGTCGTTCTCCTTCTGGTCGTGGGCGCGCGGCTCTACTGGGCGTCGTCCGGCGAGGATTCGTCGAGGGTCCAGCCGGTGATGGACTCGAGGTCCTTCCCGGCATCGCGCGTGTACTGCCACGCACGCTGACGCTGGTCCTGCAGGTCCTGCCGGAGACGGGCCTGCGTCGCTCCGAGAGTCGGCACGCGATCGATGACGTCCATGGCCAGCTGGAACCTGTCGATCTGGTTCAGCATCGCCATGTCGAACGGCGTCGTCGTCGTGCCTTCCTCCTTGTAACCCCTAACATGCAGGTTCTCGTGGTTGTTCCGACGGTAGGCCAGGCGATGGATGAGCCACGGGTACCCGTGATAGGCGAAGACCACGGGTTTCGACGTCGTGAACAACGTGTCGAAGTCCCGGGCCGACAGCCCGTGCGGATGCTCCGTGCTGTCCTGCAGGCGCATGAGGTCCACGACGTTCACCACGCGGATCTTCAGACCGGGGACGGCTGCCCTGAGCAGTCCCGCCGCGGCGACCGCCTCGAGCGTGGGGACGTCGCCCGCGCAGCCGAGGACCACGTCCGGCTCCACCCCCGGTTCCTCGGAGCCCGCGAAGTCGAGGATCCCGATGCCGCGCCTCACGTGCAGGTGCGCCTCCTCGGGCCCGAACCAGGTGGGGGTGGGCTGCTTGCCCGTCACGATCACGTTGACTGTGTCGCGCGTCTGCATGCAGTGCTCGGTCACGGCGAGCATCGTGTTGGCGTCCGGCGGGAGGTAGACCCGGATGATGTCCGCCTTCTTGTTGACCACGTGGTCGATGAACCCGGGATCCTGGTGCGAGAAGCCGTTGTGGTCCTGCTGCCACACGTGGCTGGACAGCATGTAGTTGAACGACGCGATGGGCATGCGCCAGGACAGCGTGCGGTGCACCTTGAGCCATTTCGCGAACTGGTTGAACATCGAGTCGACGATGTGCACGAAGGCTTCGTAGCAGTTGAACACCCCGTGGCGGCCGGTCAGCAGGTAGCCCTCGAGCCAGCCCTGGCAGAGGTGCTCGCTGAGGACCTCCATGACGCGTCCCGAACGGGCCAGGTGCTCGTCCACGTCCTCGATGCGCGGTTCCCACACCTTGTCCGTCACCTCGTAGACCGCGGAGAGGCGGTTGGACGCCGTCTCGTCCGGACCGAACAGGCGGAAGTTGTGCGGATTGCGCTCGATGACGTCCCGCAGGTAGCCGCCCACGGTCGTCATGGGACTCACCTTCTCCGCGCCGGGACGCGTCACGGGTACGGCGTGGTCCGCGTACGAGGGCAGCACGAGGTCGCGGAGGAGCCGGCCGCCGTTCGCATAGGGGGTCGCGCTCATGCGCAGGTCACCCTCGGGCGCGAGCGCCGCGATCTCGGGCCGCAGTGACCCCTCCTCGGTGAACAGGGATGACGGGTCGTAGGACCGCATCCACTCCTCGAGCTGGTGCAGGTGCTGTTCGTTGTCGTGGATCTCCGAGAGCGGTACCTGATGGGACCGCCAGGTCCCCTCCACCGGCTTGCCGTCCACCTCGGCGGGGCCGGTCCAGCCCTTCGGCGAGCGCAGCACGATCATGGGCCAGCGGGCCGCGGCGGCGTCCGCGCCTGCCGGCGAGGTACGGGCCCGGTCCTGGATGGCGTGGATGTCGTCGATGCAGGCGTCGAGGACGGCGGCGAAGTCGCGGTGGGCGTCCTCGGTGGCACCGGGATCGGACACCGTGACGAAGTGCGCCTCGTAGCCGTAGCCGTACATCAGCTGCCGGAGCTGCTCCTCGGGCATCCTGGCCAGCACCGTGGGGTTGGCGATCTTGTACCCGTTGAGGTGCAGGATCGGCAGTACCGCGCCGTCCACCGCGGGATCCACGAAGCTGCTCGAGTGCCAGCTCGTGGCCAGCGGTCCCGTCTCGGCTTCGCCGTCGCCCACCACGGCGGCGGCGATGAGGGAGGGGTTGTCGAAGACCGCGCCGTAGGCGTGGGCGAGCGTGTAGCCGAGTTCCCCGCCCTCGTGGATGGATCCCGGGGATTCCGGGGCGGCGTGGGACGGGATGCCGCCGGGGTAGCTGAACTGCTTGAACAGGGCGTTCAGCCCCGCGCCGTCCTTGCCGATGGAGGAATATATCTCGGAGTAGGTCCCCTCCAGCCAGGCGTTGGCCACGTTGGCGGGCCCGCCGTGGCCCGGCCCGGTGACGAACAGCATCTCCTGCCTCCGCTCGGAGATGACCCGGTTGAGATGGGTGTAGACGAAGTTCAGCCCCGGTGTGGTGCCCCAGTGGCCCAGCAGTCGCGCCTTCACGTCCTCGCCCGCGAGCGGACGCGTGAGCAGGGCATTGTCCCGCAGGTAGATCTGGCCGACCGAGACGTAGTTGGCGGCGCGCCACCACGCGTCCAGTGCCGGGATATCAAGACTTGCCATGTGTGCCTCCTGGATGGTGCAACGGGACGGTGCGGATCTCAGAGTTCGACGACGACGTCGGACGGCGTCTTGTCGGGTCGCCAGCCCCGCCACACGGGGTGCCGCAGGCGGCCGGTCCCGGTGTGCTCGCTGTACTGGACTTCGCCGACGAGGGCGGGGCGCACCCAGTGCGCATCGGATGCGTCGGCGCCGGGCACGTCGTCGAGCGGGGCGGTCTTCCGTGCCAGCTTCCTGAGCCTGGACCCCACCTCGGCGAGGTCGCGCTCGGTGAGCCCGGACCCCACGCGGCCCACGTAGCGGAGGTCGACGCCGTCGGGGACGGCGACCAGCAGGGAACCGATCTTCGCCGCCCGGTTGCCCTTCCCGGGCCGCCAGCCCACCACCACGACCTCCTGCGTGTGGAGGTGCTTGATCTTCACCCACGACGCCGACCGCGTCCCGGGCTGGTAGTCGCTCGTGAGGCGCTTGGCCATGATGCCCTCGAGGCCCAGCTGGCGGCTCGCCTCGACGGCTTCCGCGAGCGTCGCGTCGAGGGCCGGCGGAACCTGGACGTGGCCGTCCTCCGCCTCCTCGACCGCCTTCTCGAGCAGCTCCCGCCGCTGGCAGTAGTCCAGCCCGGTGAGGTCGTTGCCCTCGAGCTCCAGGAGGTCGAAGAGCATGAAGCGCACGGGGGTCTTCCGGCGCGCGTCGTCGATCTCCGCCCGGTGGGTCAGCTTCATGCGGGTCTGCAGGAGGCCGAAGTCGGGGCGGCCCTTCGCGTTCAGGGCCACGATCTCGCCGTCGAGCACGGCGCTGTCCGCACTCAGGTACTCACCGAGGTCCCCGAGTTCCGGGTAGGTCGCGGTGGTGTCGATCCCGTTCCGGCTGGCCAGGGTGACGGCGCCGTCCTTCACCAGCGCGATGCAGCGGACGCCGTCCCACTTCATCTCGTAGGCCCAGTCGTCGGGGTCGGGGATGGCCTGCTCCGAGCCGAGGGTGGCGAGCATGGGACGGACGGGACCCGGAGCCCGGACAGGAGCGGGAGGGTCGATGCCCTGCACCTCGACGGGCGGGGGGTCGCCGCCGTCCGCCGGGACCGGTGGCGACGCGCCGGGGTCGTGCGGGGAGTCCTGCCGGGCCTCGGCCGGCTGGTCCTTCATGAGGTGGATCAGCCAGTTGCTCCTGCCGTTCGGACCGCCGCCGGTGTTGATGAGCGCGTAGCGGCGGATCGCGGTCCCGCCGCGGGCCAGTCCGCCGTCGGGCCTGCCATGGAGTGTGCAGATGACCTCCTTGCCCTCACGCCACTTCTCGAGCTCGTAGGTGCCCGCATCCCAGATGGAGACCTCCCCCGCACCGTATTCCCCCTTCGGAATAGTTCCGTGGAAGGAGCCGTAGTCGAGGGGATGGTCCTCGGTCTGCACGGCCAGGTGGTTCCTGCTGGGCGTCAGGGGCGGTCCTTTCGGGAGAGCCCAGGAGACGAGCACGCCCTCATGCTCCAGCCGGAAGTCGTAGTGCAGGCGGCGGGCGTGGTGCTCCTGGATCACGAAGCTGTTGCCACCCGCCGGGCCCACGGCCTCGGGTACGGGCTCCGGTGTCTTCGATGCGTCGCGCATCGCCCGGTAGGTGGAGAGCCGGTCCGTCGGTGCGCTTCCCCTCTCTCCTGCGCCGGTCGCGGGTGGGGTCGCGGCGGCGAGGATGTCGCCGAGGGACTCGATCCGCTGCAGGACGGCGCGGTAGTCGAGGTGCCCGAGGTCGACGTCGTCGAGTTCCTCCCAGGTGCGCGGCGCGGCGACGGTCGGCTCGAAGCGGCCGCGCAGCGAGTACGGGCTGACCGTCGTCTTGTTGGCGTGGTTCTGGCTCCAGTCCACGAGCACCCTGCCCGTCCGCAGCGCCTTCTTCATGTCGCTGACCGCGAGGTCGGGATGGTCGGCCTCGAGGGCCCGGGCGAGTTCGTGGGCGACGGCGGACACCTGCTCGGAGGTCAGCCGGCCGTCGAGGGCGCAGTACAGGTGGATGCCCTTCGATCCGCTCGTGACGGGGAACGGTTCCAGCCCCATGCCCTGCAGGATCGGCCGGGCCAGCCGGGCGATCTCGGCGCACTCCGCGAGACCCACGCCGTCGCCCGGGTCGAGGTCCAGCACGAGGCGGTCGGGATTCCCTCTGGCGCCGTCGGCGTCGAAGCGCCACTGCGGCACGTGGAGCTCCAGGGCGGCGATCTGCCCCAGCCAGGTGAGCGTCGCGAGGTCGTCGACCAGGGGGTAGACGTTCGTGTGGTCCTTGTGCTGGATCGCGTTGCGCGGCACCCAGGCCGGCGCGTTGTCGTCGATGTTCTTCTGGAAGAACACCTCGCCGGGCTCCTCCGGCGTCCCCACGCCGTGCACCCACCGCTTCCGCGTCAGCGGCCGCTGGCTCGCATGGCGGATCAGGTGGGGTGCCACGGCTGCGTAGTAGGCCAGGACGTCGGCCTTGGTGGTCCCCGTCGCGGGGTAGAGCACCTTGTCCAGGCTGGACAGCCGGAGCGTGCGACCCTCCACCGTGACGGTCTGCTGCCGTGCTGAGCGAGGGGGGGCCATCCCCCCAGTCTTGACCGGATGCCGGTGGTGGTCCAGTACCGATTCGGTCGGAACACCCGGCTGGAGGCGGCAGGGATTGTGTCCTAGTCGGCGAACTGCTCGCGGTAACGCTCGACGTAGACATCCCACAGCGCCGGGTCCTGCCCGAGGTTGCGCTTGTTCAGGAAGTCGTCGAGTCCGGCGATGGTGAGGTGCCACCCTGCCGCCATGGTCGCGGAGTGCCGCGGGCTCCCCGGTGTCAGGAACAGCACGAGCCGGGTCCCGTTGTCGCCCGTCCGGGTCAGTTCCCAGCGCAGACTGTCCTTCTCCCAGGTGTAGGCGAGCACCGACGGCCGCGCCGCCTCGAGCACCTCTCCGCGCAGAGGCTTCTGGTCGGCGTAGCGGAAGAGGATCTCCGCATCCGGGTGCGGCTCGAACTCCATCTCGCAGGGGAACCAGTACTTCAGCTTGTCCGCCTCCGTCAGGTGCTTCCACAGCACGGTCGGCGGGAACGCGAACTGGAACTCCAGGCGCAGCACCGTACCGCCGTCGTCGCTGGTCGTCTTGCTGACAATGGGCTCTACGGTCTCGGAAGTCACCTCCCAAGTCTAGGGCCGGCCCGCCCGCCTCCTCTGGCCCACTAAGCCTGCTTGGTGTTCACTTGACCCATGAGAGCCATCTGGAAGGGCGCGGTCGCGTTCGGGCTGGTCAACGTGCCGGTGAAGGTCTACAGCGCCACCGAGGACCACGACATCTCCCTGCACCAGGTGCACGACGAGGACGGCGGCCGCATCCGCTACCAGCGGCGCTGCGAGATCTGCGGCGAGGTCGTGGATTTCAAGCACATCGACAAGGCGTACGACGACGGCGAGCACACCGTGGTCCTCACGGACGAGGACCTCTCGTCACTGCCGGTGGAGCGGAGCCGGGAGATCGACGTGGTGGAGTTCGTGCCGAGCGACCAGATCGATCCGATCATGTTCGACCGCGCCTACTACCTCGAACCCGACAGCACCTCGACCAAGGCCTACGTCCTGCTGCGGCGCACGCTCGAGGAGACGGACCGGACCGCGATCGTGCAGTTCTCCCTCCGCCAGAAGAGCCGCCTCGCCGCGCTACGCGTCCGGGGTGACGTCCTCATGCTGCAGACGCTCCTGTGGGACGACGAGGTCCGGGAGGCCTCCTTCCCCGCACTCGAGGAGAAGGTCCGCATCTCCGCCAAGGAGAAGCAGATGTCCGCGGCCCTCGTGGACTCCTTCTCCACCGACTTCGACCCCGAGAACTTCACCGACGAGTACCAGGTCCAGCTGCGCACCCTGATCGACGCGAAGATCGAGAAGGGTGACACCATCAGCACCGAGGAGACGTTCGGGGCCAACGGTGGCGAGGACGACGGCGACAACGTGCTGGACCTCATGGAGGCACTGCGCCGCAGCGTCGAGAAGAACCGCGAGAAGAAGGCCGGAGCCAAGAAGGCGGCCGGCACCTCCAAGCAGAAGGGCGCGTGATGGGTTTCTTCACCGACAGCCTGGGCCGGCAGACCATCGCCCAGAAGCCGAACGCTCCGATCCTGGGCTGGGCACTGCTCGGCGCCGCCTCCTTCGCGGCGCTCGAGGAGAAGAACCGCGGGCGCCTGCGCCTGGCGAGCACCCTCTGCCTGGCGGTCTGGGCGGTCCTCGAGGTCGTCTCCGGGCGGAGCGGCTTCCGGCGGAGCGCGGGCGCGCTGACGCTCTCCTGGCTCTCACGGAAGGCCTGACGCCTCCGGGTCCTGCCGCTGCCCGGCCCCGGAGCCCCCGCATTCGGAGGAAGCATGGAACACGCACTGGAGCTGAGCGATCTGACCAAGGCGTACGGGTCGCGGCGGGCACTGGACGCCGTATCGCTCCTGGTGCCACCGGCGAGCGTGGTGGGCGTGATCGGCCCGAACGGCGCCGGGAAGACCACCACCATGCGCCTGATCCTCGGCCTGATCAAGCCGACCGCAGGGTCGGTGACCACCCTCGGTGCGGACCCCTGGCGGGCGGGCCCGCGCCTCCGGGAGCGCATCGGGTACCTGCCCGGGGAACTCAGGCTCGACGGCAGGACCACCGGCACGGAGATGCTCGACCACCTCGGCCGCATCTCCGGTCCCGTGGACCACGCGTACAGGTCCGAGCTCGTCGAACGCCTCGGCCTCGATCCGTCGCGCCGCATCGGGACGCTGTCGAAGGGCAACAAGCAGAAACTCGGCCTGGTCCAGGCCCTCATGCACCGGCCGGACCTGCTCGTCCTCGACGAGCCCACCTCCGGCCTGGATCCCCTCGTGCAGCGGGAGTTCCTCGCCCTCGTCCGGGAGGCGAAGTCGACGGGCCAGGCCGTCTTCCTGTCCTCCCACGTCATCTCCGAGGTGCAGCAGTGCGCCGACCACGTCGCCGTGATCCGGGAGGGGCGCCTCGTCCGTTCGTCACGCGTGGCGGACCTGCGTGACGAGGCGCCCCGTACCGTGCGGCTCGAACTGGAGAGACCGCTGACGCCGGGGCAGGCGGCCGCGCTCCTCGCGGCCGGCCTCGAGGTGGCCGATCCCGGAGTCGACCGGGCGTCCGCCGGGGTCCCTGGAAACGTCGTGGAAGGGCGGTTGTCCGGGTCGCCCGTCGCGCTGATCGACGTCCTCCCGGCCCTCGGGCTCATCGACGTCGTGATCGAGGAACCGGACCTCGAGCAGGCGGTCCTCGGCCTGTACGGCCGGGCCCCGACCGTCCCGGCAGGAGCGGCCGGGGACCGTCATGTCCGCTAGCACCCTGCCCCTCGTCCGGCACACCCTCCGACGCTCCCGCCTCGGGATGGCCGGCTGGTCGGCCGGCCTCGTCGCGGCGAGCCTGCTCTACCTGCCGATCTATCCGTCGATGGGTGCCTCCGGCCAACTCGACTCCGTCGTCTCGTCCCTGCCCCCGGAACTCGTGTCCACCCTGGGCTTCGACTCGATCTCCACGGGTGCGGGATACACGCAGGCGACGCTGCTGGGCCTGATCGGCTTCGTCCTCCTGACGATCGCCGCTGTCGGCTGGGGTGCAGCGGCGATCGGTGGCGAGGAGGAGAGCGGAGCCCTCGAACTCACCCTGGCGCACGGGGTCACACGCCTGCAGGTGGCGCTCGAGGCCGTCCTCTCCCTCGCGCTGCGGATCGCCGTCGTGTGCGCGGTGCTGCTCGCGGCCGTGCTCGCCCTGAACGCCCCGTCCGAGCTCGGCCTCACCGTCGGCAAGGCCGTCGCGGGTGTCCTCGCCCTGTACCTGCTGAGCCTGCTCAGCGGATCGGCGGCCATCACCGCGGGCGCGGTGACCGGCTCCCGGACCGCCTCGGTGGCCGCCGGGGCTGCGGTGGCGCTCCTGGGCTACACCTTCAACGCCCTCGGGAACCAGGCGGAAGCCCTGCAGTGGCTGAAGGGCCTCTCCCCCTACGACTGGGTGTTCGGTCCCGCACCGCTGCTCCACGGTTTCTCGACCGGCGCCGGAGCGGGCATGGCGGCCGTGCTCGCCCTGTGCGGCATCCTCGTGCTGGTCGCCGTCGTCGGACTGTCACGCCGGGACGTCGGCCGGTAGCGGGGGCGGCCCGTCACTCCAGCGGGAAGTTCTCCCGGCGCAGCAGCCTCGCCAGATGCTCGGCGTTGCGGACGACGCCCGCGGTCGTCGTCGCCACCACGTCGGGGACCTCGGCGAGGTCCTTGAAGTCGACGGCCTGCATCGCCTCGCCCACCCAGTAGGTGGAGCCCTGGGACGGCAGGGAGAAACCGATGTCGTTCAGGCCCTGCATCATGTCGGCGATCGTCTTGTGCGCGCCGTCCTCATTGCCCACGACGGCCACCACCGCGACCTTGCCCGCCATCACGGGCCGGCCCTCCTCGTCCGTCTCCGCGATGTCGGCGTCCAGCCGCTCCATCACGCGCTGCGCGAGGCTCGACGGGTGGCCCACCCAGATGGGGGTGGACAGCACGAGGATGTCGGCGGCGAGGATCTTCTCGCGGAGGATCGGCCACTCGTCGCCGTCGCCCATGTCCTTCTGCACGCCGGGTGCCACGTGGTGGTCGACCACGCGGGCGCTGGACGTCGCGATTCCCCGCTCCGCGAAGCGGTCGAGGATGTGCCGGGCCATCAGGTCGGAACTGGACGGCTCCGGCGATGGGGTGAGGCTGCACACGAGCGCGAAGGCTGTCAGGTCGGTCACGGGTACTCCTTGATGTCGGAACTGCCGGATGATGCGGAGGTCTGAGGGAGTTCGGGGCGGGGCGTCCCGCCGGGGGTGTCCAGGGTCGACGCCGGTCAGGCCCGCAGGACCCCGGGCAGTTCCCCGACGGACGCGACCTCGTGGTCGGGCGGCGTCATGATGGTCGGATACGGGCCGCCGTCACGGTTCAGCCAGGCCGTCTTCAGGCCGGCGCGCGCGGCGCCGTCGATGTCCCAGGGATGCACGGCGACCAGCACGACGTCGCCCGCCGCCTGTCCGAGGGTCTCGAGGGCGTGCGCGTAGGACTCCCGCGCGGGCTTCCACCGGGCGGCGTCCGCCACGGAGAGGACGGCGGCGATCTGCTCCCCGACTCCGGCCCGCTCCAGCAGGCCCGCCGCCGTTGCCGCTGCCCCGTTGGTGAGCACGGCGACACCGAAGCCCTCGAGTGCGAGCGCGCGGATGCCGTCCGCCACGTCGGGATGGACCGGCAGCTCCTGCAGCGCCGTCATCACATGCGTCACCGCATCGTCGAGGTCCCGGTTCAGCACCTGGTCCGCGAGAACCACCCGCAGGGCGCCCTCGGCGACGTCGCCGAAGGCCGGGTTACGCCCGACGGCGGTCAGTGCGAAGCCGTCCCGGAGCACCGAGGCGAACCACAGGGCGGCCAGTTGCGGGGGTGCACCGACCTCCTCGAAGTGCTGGGACATGCGGCCCATGTCCGAGAGCGTCCCGTTGACGTCGAACAGCACCAGCGGCAACGCCATTACTGGCGGTACCCCTCCACCTGGCTGATCGGCCGGGCATCGGCGTCGGCCGGATCCTCACCGGCGTCCGCCTTCGCCCGGCGCTGGCGGAGCAGGTCCCAGCACTGGTCGAGGTCCTCCTCGACCCGCTTGAGTCGGGCCGCGTGGTCCTGGTGCTCGGCCCCGGCTCCGGCGTCCTGGGGCTGTTCGCGGAGGTCGTGCTCTTCCTGCACGAGTGCCTGGATACGCTGGAGGATGTCCTGGTTGTCCATGGTTCGGTCCCTTTCGTCGTCGCCGTGCCGGCGCCGGTGGATGATCAGCAGGCTTTCCTTCAGGCTACTGAGGCGACGGACCGATGACCAGCGCCGGCCTCCGCCCCGGCCCGGTGCAGCAGGGGAATTTGGCGCACCGCCCGGATGGCCTAAGCTGTTGGAGAACCAATTGCCTGTGTAGCTCAGTCTGGTAGAGCATCCGCTTCACACGCGGAAGGCCCGGGGATCGAGGCCCCGCGCAGGCACGAGGATCGGCTGGAGACAGCACCCGGGAAGGCCCGTACCGATAGGTCGGTACGGGCCTTTCCTGCGTCCATGGGAGTTCGTCCTGGGCGAACAGATTTTGTTAGCACTCCCCTGGGTCGAGTGCTAACATTTTTCCTGGTTGAGCGGAGGGCGCTCAACCTTGAAGAACCGACCACCTGCCGGTGGCATCTGTGAAGGAGTTGTTTCCAGTGGCCATGAAGTTCGATCCATTCCGCGAGCTGGACCGCGTTGCCGGCGCCCTGCTGGAGAACCGTCCCGGACTCCGTCTCATGCCGATGGACCTCTACCGCGAGAAGGACCACTACATCCTCTCCGCGGACCTTCCGGGCATCGACCCCGGATCGGTCGACATCGACGTCGACGGCCAGCTCCTGACCATCCGCGCGGAGCGTACGCTGCGTGGCGCGGAAGGCGTCAAATGGCTGACCCGCGAGCGCGAGAGCGGCTCGTTCCTGCGCCAGCTCAATCTCGGTCAGGGCATCGACACCGAGGGCATCTCCGCCCGGTACGAGAACGGCGTGCTCAACGTGATGATCCCGGTCAGCGCACGCGCGAAGCCACGCAAGATCGAGGTCGTCAGCGGAGAGTCCTCCGCGCCGGTCGAGTCCACGGCGGTCGAATCCCCGGCGGTCGAATCCACGGAGCCCGGTGCAGGGCACCAGGAAGCCGTCGAGGCGTAGCACCCCGGTATCGGCGACCCCCCGGGCTGCAGCCCGGGGGGTCGCGCCGTCCCTGCACCGGATCCATCCCCGCCTGCGCCCCAGATTCTCCTTGCACCAGCCGGCCGCCGGTGCAAAGGATGGAGCATGGACTTCACACCGAGCAAGGCAATCGTCACCGGCTCCGATTCCGGCATCGGCCGGGCCACGGCCATCGCCCTCGCAGCGGCGGGCTGCGACGTCGGCGTCACCTGGCACTCCGATCAGGAGGGCGCCGAGGAGACCGCACGACTGGTCCGGGAGAAGGGCGTCCGCGCCGCCGTCGCGCAACTCGACACCACCGATGCACCCGCCTGCGGGGACGTGGTGGACCGGCTCGCCGGCGAACTCGGCGGCCTCGACGTCTTCGTCAACAACGCGGGCGTCAACGGCGGCACCCTGTTCCTGGAGACGGACTGGGACACCTGGCGTGGAACCCTGGGCGCGAACCTCGACGGCGCCTTCGTCTGCATCCAGCGCGCCGCGCGCCACATGGTCGATGGCGGCAGGGGTGGGCGCATCATCGGCGTCACCAGTGTCCACCAGGAGCAGCCGCGCGTGGGTTCGGCCGCCTACGACGCCTCCAAGCACGGGCTCGGCGGTCTCCTCCGGACGATCGCCCTCGAACTGGCGGACCGGGGCATCACGGCCAATGCGGTCCTGCCCGGCGAGATCAACACCCCGATGAACGACTCGGCCGAGGAGGACCCGCACACCATGGACCGCCCCGGCATCCCCCTGGGCCGGCCCGGCGCTCCCGAGGAGATCGCCGCCGTCGTCGCCTTCCTGGCCTCGGGAGCGGCCAGTTACGTCAACGGCGCCTCCTTCGTGGTGGACGGCGGGATGCTCCTCATGGGACCGCAGGCGGGATCTCATCTCCGAAGCGGGGAATGGCGCAGCCTCTGACCCCGCCGGGGCCGGCGCTCCAGCCTTCAGCGCGCGTTCACCCCGCGTTCAGGACGGCCGACTAGCGTGGGGACCCCGCCCCTCCCCGAAAGGCCCGCACCATGGATGCCTCCCCCGTCCTTCCCGATCCCGACCACCAGGACTGGTCCGGCATCACGCGCGGTGACGACGTCACCCTCCAGCACGCCACCGGGACGCAGCTCCGGGGTGTGCTGGACATGAGGACCGATGACGCATCGGTGCTGTGGATCCGGCTGCACGACGGCGGCGGGCGGCGGCTCGTGCACCGGGCAGACGGGTACCGCCTGCGTCGCGGGTGACCCGGCCCGCCCGGGATCGGCCCGTTCATCCGCTGTTCACCTTGGGTTCACCTTTTCGTCACCTGTAACGTTGCTCCGGTGAGAAAACGATCCACCGTCGCCCTGTACCTCGCCGTCCTCCTCGGCTCGAGCGCCTGCGGTTCCGACTACCCGCTGGGTCCGGAGCAGGAAGCGGCGGCGCAGCGGGGAGACACGAGCCTGCAGGGCGCCGTGACCGCATCGGGATCCTCCGCCCAGGGACCGGCGATGGACGCCTGGCGCTCGGGCTTCGCCACGATGTACCCGCGGGCCCAGGTGCAGTACTCACCCGACGGTTCCGGAGCCGGACGCGGTGCGCTGCTGGCGGGGGCGGTGGGCTTCGCCGGCTCCGACGCCTACCTCAGTGATGAGGAGCTGGCCGGGTCGACGGACGCGTGCGGTCCTGGCGGCGCCTTCAACATCCCGGCCTACGTCTCGCCCATCAGCGTTGCGTTCAACCTGCCCGGCATCTCGGAGCTGAAGCTCGACGCCGGTACCGTGGCGCAGATCTTCAGGGGTGGGATCACCACCTGGGACGATCCCGCCATCGCAGCGCAGAACGAGGGCGTCGACCTTCCCGACGTGCCCATCTCGGCGGTGAGCCGTTCGGACGACTCCGGCACCACCGAGAACTTCACCGACTACCTGCACGCGGTGGTCCCCGGGATCTGGACCGACGAGCCCGACGGGACGTGGCCCGACAGCCTCGAGAACGAGAACGCCAAGGGCAACGCCGGTGTGGTGAGCACCGTGGCCGGGACGGTCGGGGCGGTGACGTACGCGGACGACTCGGCCGTCGGCGACCCGCTCGGCCGCGTGGCACTGAAGGTCGGCGAGGACTACGTGCCGGTCGGCTCCGAAGCCGCTGCTTCCGCCGTCGACCTCGCGGGCCGCGTGCCCGGGCGGAAGGACTACGACATCGCCCTCGCCCTCGACCGGACGACCACCGAGCCCGGCGTCTACCCCCTGGTCCTGGTGTCCTACCACGTGTACTGCACGCGGTACGAGAACGAGGCGACGGCCGCCGTCGTGCGCGCCTTCGGGACGTACGCCGTCAGCGCGGAGGGCCAGGCGGAGGCCGCGGAGGCCGCGAAGAGCTCGCCCATCTCGGCGGAACTGTCCCGGCAGGCCACCGATGCGATCGCGGCCATCGAGGTCGGCGACATCCCCTAGGCCATCCGCCAGGACATCCGGGAACAGCAGAGGCGAACCCCTTCCGGGATCCGCCTCCTACCGGTCACTCGTCAGCTGACGCGCGGACCGCCCGAATCGGGATCGTTCGTCGACGTGTCCGGGAACGTATTGTTCGCCGGCGTCGCCTCGCCGGATCCGCCGGTCGGCGGTGCCGCGACGTCGCCCCGCCAGGCGCCGGTCTCCCCGCCGCTCTTCTCGATGAACTCCTTGAACCTCTTGAGGTCGCCCTTCACCTGGGCGGCGTCGGCGTTCACCACGGCACCGACCTTCTCGGTGAACGTCTCGGGGTGCCAGTCGATCTGCACCATGAGCCGCGTGGTGTTCTCGTCGAGGCGGTGGAAGGTGACCACGCCGGCATGCGATTCGCCGTCCGTGCTCTTCCAGGCCACGCGCTCGTCGGGGTGCTGCTCGGTGATCTCGGCGTCGAACTCGCGCTTCACGCCGCCGATGCTCGTCACCCAGTGCGTCGAGGTGTCCGAGGTCTGCGTGATCGACTCGACGCCCCCCATGAACCGGGGGAAGCTCTCGAACTGGGTCCACTGGTTGTAGGCCGTGCTGACCGGTACTGCTACGTCGATAGATTCCTGCACTGAAGCCAAAAGGTCCTCCTTCGTAGAGACTCCGGGGCCGTCCGTCACCCCGTTCCCGGGATCCGCACGGCGAAACCGTAAGTCCCCTTAGCGTAGGCAGATCGGTTGGATTTGGCCAACGCGCGGGTCTAGGGTGAAAGCAGTCCACCCGGCGGGGGATCGGTGCGTCCGGAGCCTGCCGGGACGGAGAAATTTCTCTAGCACTGGAGGATTCATGAAGGCTTCACCCACCCTCACCGACAACATGCAGGCCGTCCTGGTCGACCTCGTCGAGTTGCACCTGCAGGGCAAGCAGGCCCACTGGAACGTGGTCGGCAAGAACTTCCGCGACCTCCACCTGCAGCTGGACGAGATCATCGACGACGCCCGCGCCTTCGCCGACGAGATGGCCGAGCGCATGCGCGCCCTCCACGCCGTTCCGGACGGCCGCAGCGTCGCCGTCGCGGAGGGCACCAAGCTCGACCCGTTCCCCGCAGGCCTCGTCTCGACGAAGGACACCGTGGGCCTCGTGGTCCGCATGCTGAACGCAGCGGTCACGACGATGCGCGACGTGCACGACCAGATCGACGAGGAGGACCCCACGACGGCCGACCTCCTCCACGGGTTCATCGCCAAGCTCGAGCAGTACGCATGGATGGTGGACGCCGAGAACATGGAGCCGACCGCCGAGGTCGTCACCCCCGTCGGCACGGAGCACGCGACGGTCTGACGGTCCAGCACCCACCCGGGCGGGAGGAAGGCGCGTCCGCCTCTCCTCCCGTCCCGGCGGCCCTGCTACGGGTACGACCTCTTGTACTATGTAGGCTGACTGACGGTCTAGCAGACGGCCGATCGCAAACTCCCGGGGTTTGTGTATCGGTCCGGGAGACCCCGGACGCCCCGCAGGGCGATGCACACGTGGCTCGGCGGCTGGACGAATCAGGATCAGTACACATGGCCGACCAGGTTGCCGGGCAGACCACCGCCGACTACCTCCAGGACCTCCTCCTCGACACCGACGACGTCGAGGAGTTCCTCACCCAGTTCGCCCGCTTCGCCGCGGCCCGCCTGTTCGAGCGGCCGGGGCGGATCCTGTGCGGGATCACCCTCCTGCGCGACAAGCGGGCCGGTACCGTCGCCAGCAGCAGCGAGGCGGCGAAGCAGCTCGACGAGCTGCAGTACCTGTTCACCGAGGGCCCGTGCCTCAGCGCCTGCGAGGAGCAGCGGACCGTCCACGTCGCGGACGTCGCCACGGACGAACGCTGGAGCAACTACCTCACCCGTGCCGCCGAGCACGGCGTGGGTTCGATCCTCGCCGTCCCGTTCTCCCTCGACACCGGCGTCCGCGCGGCCCTGAACGTCTACTCGACGGAGACCGGCGGCTTCGGCCCCGAGGACATCGCCACCGCCGAGGCCTTCGTGGCCCAGACGTCCAAGGCCCTGATGCTGGCCGTGCGGCTGGCACAGCACAGCGAATCGGTGGGCAACCTGAAGTCCGCCATGAAGTCGAGGACCGCCATCGACATAGCGATCGGGATCATCATGGCGCAGAACCGCTGCACGCAGACGGAGGCCTTCACCATCCTCAAGTCGGTCTCCAGCAGCCGCAACGAGAAGGTCCGGGACATCGCCGCTTCCCTGGTGGCGTCGATCGGCCAGGTGGAACCCGAGACGCACTTCGACCCCTGACCCGCGGTACCCGCGTCCGGTAGCAGGTGCGGCACCCCGCTGGGAACGGCGACCGACGGCGATCCTCCCGTTGCGGGCGGGCGGGGACGGGTGCCACGGTGGGAGGACCGACAGGACGGAGCGTGATGATGGAACCCATCGAGCAGTGGTGGACGCGAGTGGACATCGAGGAGAAGCAGTGGCTCCGGGAGCACCCCGGCGCCGACGACCTCCCGGAGTCCGTGCAGTCGGCGATCGCCGGGGCGGGCGGACCATCCGGCGACGATCCCCTCAGCGACGAGGACTGGCAGTTCATCCGGCTCCAGTCCGAGACCCCCGACTAGGCGCCGCGCCGTGCAGCGTTTCGACGGCAAGGTCGTGATCGTGACGGGCGCCGGGTCGGGGATCGGCGAAGCGGCGGCACGGCGCTTCGTGGCCGAAGGGGCACGGGTGGTGCTCACGGATTCCGTCGGGGACAAGATCGACGCCGTCGTGGCGTCCCTCCCGGAAGGACGGGCGACGGCGGTCCGGGCCGACTCCTCCGACTTCGACCAGGTGGCCGCCATCGTGCAGCATGCCGTCGGGCAGTACGGGCGGCTCGACGTCCTGGTCAACAACGCCGGCACCATCACGCAGGGAACCGTCCAGGACACGAGCGTGGACGACTGGCACCGCGTTCTCGAGACGGACCTCTCCGGCGTGTTCTACGGCACCAAGGCGGCACTCGGGCACCTGCTGGAGAGCAGGGGGTGCATCGTCAACGTCTCGTCCGTGTCCGGACTGGCGGGCGACTGGCGGATGAGCGCCTACAACGCCGCCAAGGGCGGGGTCAGCAACTTCACGCGCGCCGTCGCCCTGGACCACGGCAGGGACGGCGTGCGGGTCAACGCCGTCGCTCCCGGATTCGTCTGGACGGACCTGACGAGCGAGGACGGCGAGGCACACGAACTGTCCGACGCGTTCTCCCGGCGCATCCCCCTCGGACGCGGCGGACTGCCGGATGAGGTTGCCGCGGCCATCACCTTCCTCGCCAGCGAGGACGCGCGCTTCATCACCGGGGTCGTCCTCCCCGTGGACGGCGGGACGATGGCGAGCAACGGCCAGCCCGCGCAGGCCTGACCGGCCTGGAGCGATGCCGCGAGGGAGCGGCCCGCCGTGCGGCCCGAGAAGATGCAGCCGCCCAGGAAGGTCCCCTCGAGGACGATCCCGCCGAAGGACCAGAACGCCTGGCCGCCGGCAGGCGAGGGAGGTCAGCGCCGTTTGCCCCGCGGGCCGGACGGACGACCGGGCTTCCCCGACTGCTTCCCGCCCTTCTGGTCCCCGGCCTTCCGACCCCCGGCCGCGGCCTTCTTCGCGGCCGCCTTCTGCGATGCGCTCTTCTTCGGCGCCTCGCGCTGCGAGGGCTGCCGGGAACTCCGGGCCGTGCGGCCGCGGACGATGCCGATGAACTCCTCGACGTCGTCGGACTCGTCCTCCGTCCGCCAGGCGATGCCGATGGTCGTCGGGACCAGGCCGGGGACCGGGCGGTGCACGGCATCCTTCCGCGCGTACAGGCGGGCGAGGGACATCGGCAGGACGACGACACCCGCGCCGGACGCAGCGACCTCCACGGCCGATTTCGGACCGCCGCACTCGAGGACGTCGAGCAGGATCCCGCCCTCGAGTTCCTCGGCCGGGACGTCGTCGTAGAGCGACAGCTCGTTCTCCCGCGACATCACGGCGACGGGCTGCTCCTCGTACAGGGGGATCAGGTGGATCCCCGCACGGTCCACCGGAAGCCGGACGAAGACGACGTCGTCGGAGCCTTCGCGCAACGCCGCCAGGGCGTCGTCGTCGTGCTGGTGGAGTTCGAGGGGGACCTCCGGGTGCCGCTCGCGCCACCTGGCCACCCACTTTCCCGGCGTCACGCCGGGCACGAAGCCGACGGACAGGGTTCGGGGCTGGTCGGCGGGCACCTGATCACAGTAGCGCCTGCCCGCGACCGTTAAGCTTGGACCATGACTCCCGCGAAAAACCCCCAGACCCTGAAGCCCGCCACCGCGGCCAAGAAACTGGGAATCTACCTGCCCGCCGCTCCCCAGGACTTCCAGGAGACCGAGCTGACACGCGCCGAGTTCGACGAACTGCAGCAGACGCCGCCGGAGTGGCTCGCCGGATTGCGCCGCACCGGCCCCCACCCCCGCCCCGTCGTCGCGCAGAAGCTCGGGATCTCCATCGGCGGGCTGGCCCGCGGAGGCATCACGGATCCGCTGACGAGCGAGCAGATCACCGCCCTGCTGCAGGATCCGCCCGCATGGCTGGTCGCGGAGCGGTCCACGCAGGCCGCCGTCCGGGCCGAGGCCGCACGCGTCAAGGAACGCGACGCCGCCCGCAAGGCATCCGACGCCTGACCTGCCCATCCCGCCTGCCTGACCCGCACCCGGCCGGTCCGTAGCCGGCCCTCGGGCGGCACTGTCCGGCCTCCCGGCAGGGTGTCGTGGACGTGCCTGCGACCACCCTGATGAAGGCCGACCTACCACAGGCATGCCCTTTTTCAGCGGAGGCGCGCCGATTGACTTAATCGAACACGTATTCGAATATTGACGAGTGACGCCTCCACCTGCCGGCTCCGCCCTCGACCGGGATGAGCCTTCCTCCACCCCCCAGGGCACGTCACGCCCGGGGACCGGCACCCCGCACACAGCCCTCCACGGCAGCTCCACGGCCGATGTCGCCCTCGGCCTCCAGGCCCGCATCAACAGCATGCAGGCCGGGAAGCTGGACTCACGACGGATGCCCACCGTACCCGCCCTCGCCCGGATCCTGCCCGGTGGAGGCCTCCAGTCCGGGGGCTCCTACGCCGTCCGGAACTCGACGACGATCGCCATGGCCCTGCTCGCGGGCCCCTCCGCGACAGGGGCGTGGTGCAGCGTCATCGGTGTGCCGGACTTCAGCGTGGAAGCGGCGCAAGGCTTCGGGATCAACCTCGACCGCCTCATCCTGGTCCCGGATCCCGGGACCCAGTGGCTCACGGTCACGGCAGCCCTCGTGGACGTCGTCTCGATCGTCCTGACCCGGGCCCCGGAACACCTCGCGCCCACCGAAGGGGCACGGCTCAAGGCACGGCTGCGCCAGCGCGGCGCGGCACTGATCACCCTGGGCACCTGGCAGCAGAGCGACTCCACACTCGGTGTCGCCGAGAGCGCCTGGGAGGGCCTCGGCTCCGGGACCGGCCACCTGAGGGCGCGCCGCATGAAGATCACCGCGACCCAGCCCTCCGGCCGGCTCCGCCACGCCTATGTGGAACTGACGGACCTCCAGGGTGCCGCTCCGGGCGGGACCGCGGTCCAGGACGTCCTGCAGCCGGATCCCCGGTCCGACGGCCGCCCTGACGCCGCCTTCGGCACTGCTTCCGGCGTCCTGTTCGAACCCCGGCTGATGAAGTCCTCGTGACATCCGCCCTCCCCCCGGCAGCTCCCGGCACCTCGGCCACGCGGACCATGATGCTCTGGTGCCCGGACTGGCCCATCACCGCGGCACTGCGCGACCACGCACTTCCCGCGGACACCGCGCTCGTCCTCGTCGACCGCGGGGAGGTCTTCGCCTGCTCCCCGGCAGCACGGCAGGACGGCGTGAAGAGAGGCCTCCGTATCCGGGAGGCCCAGGCCCGCAGCGCGGGGCTCGTCACCCTCGCCTACGACCCCTCGCTCGACGAACGCACCTTCGAGCCCGTGACCGCGGCCGTGGAGACCATCATGCCCGGCGTCCAGGTCCTCCGCCCGGGACTGTGCGCCGTCAAGGTCAAGGGGCCCTCGCGCTACTACGGCAGCGAGGGCAGGGCCGCGGACATGGTCTTCCGGACCCTCGCAGCCATCGGTCTCACGGACGTGCGCATCGGAATCGCCGACGGCTCCTTCGCGGCCGAGCACGCAGCCAGGGCCACGGATCAGCTGGAGGACCCCGACGCGGACCAGCTGGTCGTCATCCCGCCGGGCCGCTCGGCCTGGTTCCTGAGCAGCTACCCCCTCGAAGTCCTCGAGCAGCCCAAGCTCACCGTGCTGCTCAAGCGCCTCGGCATCCGGTCCCTGGGTGATTTCGCGGCGCTCGGCGCAGCGGACGTCCGCAACCGCTTCGGCGTCGAGGGCGCCCTCGCGCACCGCCAGGCGAGCGGACTCGACCATCGGGACGTCGTCGCCCGTAAGCCGCCACCCCACCTCGACACCGTCGCCGACTTCGAGCCGCCCCTCGCCCGTATCGACCAGCTCGCATTCGCCTTCCGCACGCGGGCCGGTGAATTCGTCGACACCCTGCGCGGGGCAGGACTGGTGTGCACGGCCCTGCACGTCTCGCTGCACACGGAATCGGGCGAGGTGTCGGAGCGCCGGTGGCAGCACCCGCGCTGGTTCGACGCCGACGACGTCGTCGACCGCGTGCGCTGGCAGCTCCAGGGCACCTCTGCGTCCGACCACGGCCTGACCTCCGGCATCACCCGGGTCCAGGTGGTACCCGACATCGTCGAGGACCTCGGCGACCACGCGGACGGTCTCTGGGGGACGGGGCCGGACGAGGGCATCCACCATGGCCTGGCCCGCGTGCAGAGCATGCTGGGCCACGGCGCCGTCCTCACCGCGATCATCGCCGGCGGGCGGCTCCTGGCCGACCGCCGGGTCTTCATCCCGTGGGGGGACGCCCCGTCCTCGCCCACCAGGGTGCCGGTCAAGGACCGCAACCAGCCCTGGCCCGGCCGCCTGCCCGGCCCGGTGCCGGCCACGGTGTTCGCCGATCCCGTGCCCGCCGTCGTCGTCGATTCCCGCGGCAACCCCGTCGACGTGGATCCGCGCGGCCTCCTGAGCGCCGACCCCGCCTTCTTCAGCGCCGGGTCCGACGACGGCCGGCGGCCCGTGCACTCCTGGGCCGGCCCCTGGCCGATCGACGAACGGTGGTGGGACCCGAAGGGACGCATCCTCAACCGTTTCCAGCTGGTCGACCAGTCCGGCTCTGCCTGGCTGCTGCTCCTCGAGGACCATGCCTGGTGGGTGGAAGCCGGCTACGACTGACCGCGCGGAGCTGATCCCGGGACAACCACAGACAGCACGACATCCAGGACAGGGAGGGACGCCATGGGCTGGAACAATCCACCGATTCCCTGGTCGGACTTCGAACGGAGCCTCTCCGACACCCGGCCCGGGATCCCGCCCGCCGGTGCCGACGGCGGGGACAGCCCGGCCTGGTCCCGAAAGCGCCGGCCCTATACCGCTCCGGCCGGGGCCCCGGTGCCGGAGGGTCCCGTGGTCCCCTATGCGGAACTGCACGTGCACTCCAACTTCAGCTTCCTCGACGGCGCATCGAGCCCGGAGCACCTCGCGGAGGAAGCCCAGCGGCTGGGCCTCACCGGCATGGCCCTGACCGACCACGACGGCCTGTACGGTGCGGTGCACTTCGCTGAAGCAGCCGAGAAGTACCCCGGACTCTCGACGATGTACGGCACGGAACTGTCCCTCGGACTGTCCCGGCCGCAGAACGGGGAGGCGGACCCGGAGGGGCGCCACCTGCTGGTCCTGGCCCGGGGGTCGGCCGGCTACCACCGGCTCTCCACGGCCATCACCGAAGCCCAGCTGGACGCCGACGCCGAGAAGGGGAAGCCCCGCTACGAGCTCGAGAACCTCGCCGGCCATGCCGGTGGTCAGTGGATGATCCTCACGGGCTGCAGGAAGGGCGCCGTGCGCTCGGCGCTCGTCGCCGGTGGAGAGGCAGCCGCCGAGGCGGAACTCCGGGAACTCGTCGAACTGTTCGGTCGTGACGGCGTCGCCGTCGAACTCACCAACCAGGGCAATCCCCTGGACGCCGCGCACAACGACGCCCTGGCCGCCGTCGCCGCCCGCCTGAAGCTGCCCACGGTCGCCACCAACAACGTGCACTACGCCACCCCGAAACAGCACCGGCTCGCCTCCGCCCTGGCCGCGGTCCGGGCCCGCCGGAGCCTGGACCAGATGGATGGCTGGCTTCCCGCCGCCGGATCCGCGCACCTGCGCAGCGGCGCGGAGATGGCGAGGCGGTTCCGGGACTATCCGGGGGCGGTGGAGCGCACCGTCGAGATCGCCACCGATCTCTCCTTCACCCTCCGCAGTGTCCGACCGGGCCTGCCGAACATCGAGCTGCCGGAGGGCCACACGCAGATGAGCTATCTGCGCGAACTCGTCTGGCGGGGGGCCGACAAGCTCTATGGGAACCGGACCGACGTCCGCGAGCGCATCGAACGCGAACTGGAGGTCATCGAGGACAAGAACTTCCCGGGGTACTTCCTGATCGTCCACGACCTGGTGCACTACGCGCGCCGGAACGGCATCCTGTGCCAGGGACGGGGTTCGGCCGCCAACTCGGCTGTCTGCTACCTGCTCGAGATCACCGCGGTGGACTCGATCAAGTACCAGCTCCCCTTCGAGCGGTTCCTCTCGAGCATGCGGGACGAGGAACCGGATATCGACGTCGACTTCGACTCCGACCGACGTGAGGAGGTCATCCAGTACGTCTACCGGAAGTACGGGCGCTTCAACGCCGCCCAGGTCGCCAACGTCATCACCTACCGCCCCAAGTTCGCCGTCCGGGACATGGCCAAGGCCCTCGGCCACAGCCCGGGCCAGCAGGACGCCTGGTCCCGGCAGATCGAACGGTGGGGCGGACTCGTCTCCAGCACCGACCACGACATCCCGGACGCCGTGGTCGGCCTGGCGCAGGAGGTCCTCGCGTTCCCGCGCCATCTGGGTATCCACTCGGGCGGCATGGTCCTGACGGACCGGCCCGTCGGAGAAGTATGCCCTATTGAGCATGGACGCATGGAGGGCCGGACGGTCCTGCAGTGGGACAAGGACGACTGCGCCTGGATGGGGCTGGTGAAGTTCGACCTGCTGGGCCTCGGCATCCTCGCGGCCATCCAGTACAACTTCGACCTCGTGGAACGGCACTTCGGGGAGACGTGGGAACTGCACACCATCCCGAAGGAGGAGCAGGGCGTGTACGACATGCTGTGCTTCGCCGACTCGGTGGGCGTCTTCCAGGTGGAGAGCCGCGCCCAGATGGGCATGCTCCCGCGGCTCCAACCCCGCCAGTTCTACGACCTCGTGATCGAGGTGGCCCTCGTACGACCGGGGCCCATCCAGGGTGGAGCCGTGCACCCCTACATCAAACGGAAGATGGGCGAGGAGGAGGTCCGGTACCTCCACCCCGACCTCGAACCGGTGCTCGAACGGACCCTCGGCGTCCCGCTCTTCCAGGAGCAGCTCATGCAGATGGCCATGGTGGTGGGGGGCTGCACCGGGGCCGACGCCGACCTCCTGCGCCGGGCCATGGGTTCCAAGCGGGGTGAGGAACGGATCGATTCGCTCAAGGCCAAGCTGTACGCGGGCATGAAGTCCAACGGCATCACCGGCGACGTGGCCGACACGATCTACGACAAGATCCACGCCTTCGCGAACTTCGGGTTCGCGGAAAGCCACTCGATCAGCTTCGCCCTGCTGGTCTATGTCAGCGCATGGCTGAGGCTGCACTATCCCGGAGCGTTCCTCGCGTCCCTGCTACGCGCCCAGCCCATGGGGTTCTATTCACCCCAGACGCTCGTGGCGGACGCCCGCCGGCACGGCGCCGTCGTGCTGCGGCCCGACATCCTGCACTCGGGCGTGCACGCCGACCTCGAGCCGCTCGAGGGCTACGACCCGCCCGTCGATCCCCGAGACCGGACCACCGGCACGGACGGCTGCACCGAGGACGAGCAGCCCCCGGTGGGCTACTTCGACCAGGACACGCCCTTCGATTCCACGCCGCACCGCCGTGACGGCAACTACGCGGTGCGGCTCGGCCTCGCCAGCGTGGAATCGATCGGGGCCGGACTTGCGGAGAAGATCGTCACCGAGCGGGAACGGAACGGGCCCTACGAGGACATGCCGGACCTGGCCCGGCGGACGGGCGTCAACGCCGGGCAGCTCGAGGCCCTGGCGGCATCGGGCGCCTTCGACTCGATGGGGCTGAGCCGCCGTGAAGCACTGTGGAACGCCGGGCCCGCGTCCACCGAACGCGAGGGCCAGATCAAGGGCACGGCCGTCTACATCCAGCCTCCGCTGATGCCCGAGCTCTCGGACATCGACAAGGTCGGATCCGACCTGTGGTCCACCGGCATCACCCCGGACGATCATCCGGTGCGCCATGCCAGGAACAGACTCGAGCGACGGGGTGCCCTGACGGCCGTGGAGCTGAAGACGGCCGAGTCCGGACGGCGGATCGAGGTGGCGGGAATCGTGACGCACCGGCAGAGGCCGGCGACCGCGAGCGGCATCACGTTCCTGAACCTCGAGGACGAGACGGGGCTCGTGAACGTCATCTGCTCCGTGGGGGTCTGGCAGCGCTACCGCCGCGTGGCGCGGGAGGCCGGCAGTGTGATCGTGCGGGGTCTCCTCGAGCGGTCCGCCGAGGGCATCGTCAACGTCGTGGCGGACCGCATCGAGGTCCTGCAGCTGAAGGCCACCACCAGGTCGCGGGACTTCCGCTGACCGGCACCGGGCCTTCCCGAAGGACCACGGTACGACGAAGGGCCCCCGCTGAGCGGGGGCCCTTCGTGTCATACCGTGCGCGAGGGGGGATTTGAACCCCCACACCCTTTCGGATACTGGCACCTGAAGCCAGCGCGTCTGCCGTTCCGCCACTCGCGCATTTCGAGATCCAACTCCGTGCGCCAGGCGCAGGCGTTGTGAACAGCAGAAACAAGCATAGCCGAGCGCGGGCGCAATTACCTAAACAGGAACCGGCCGGGCCCCGGCGACACCGTTCCGCCCGTCCTAACGATCCATGGATCGTTAGGACAAAGTAATCCTCGGAACGATGGCTTGGAGCCCATTCCCAGAGCCTCCCAGTAGTATCGGAGGGAACATGCCCGGGTGGACGCTGCCGTCCCGACGACCGGGCCGGCCCTGCGGCGCCTTGCCGACGGGGCCCGATATTCCGATGCGACAGGGGAAGGAGGCGGGAGATGGGCATTCTTGACAACGTGGAGCGCGGACTCGAAAAACTGGTCCGAGGCGCCTTCACGACGGGATCCCGTGCCCAGGTGCAGCCCCTCGAGATCGCGAGCGCCCTGCGCAAGGAACTCGACAACCGCTCACTCGTCCTCTCGCAGGGCCGCACTCTCGCTCCCAACGTCTTCACGGCACGCCTCTCCGACTCCGACTTCAATCTCGCCCAGCAGTGGGGATCGGCTCTGGCCGAGGAACTGTGCGACGTCGTGATCGCCCATGTCAACAGCCAGCAGTACAGCCTGCAGGGACCCGTCCGGGTCTCCTTCGAGCACGACCCCGAACTGAAGGCCGGCATCTTCGAGATCGACTCGTCGATCGAGAAGCAGGACGCCGCACGCCGTCCCGCGGGCCCCGCCGCCCCTGCAGCACCGCGGCGCCAGCCCACGCGCTACCAGCCGATCCTCGAGATCGACGGCCAGCGCTATTCGATCAACTCCGGGTCGATCGTCCTCGGCCGCTCCTCCGAGGCGGACATCCTCGTGGACGACACCGGTGTCTCCAGGCGCCACCTCGAGATCCGCGCACGCGACGGCCGCATCTACGCCGTCGATCTCGGCTCGACCAACGGCAGCTACGTCAACGGGCAGCGGGTCCACGGCCAGGCCGAACTCACGGACGGTTCCACCATCACGATGGGGCGGTCGCGCATGACGTTCCGCCTCGTTCCGACCCAGGGCGGGGGCGTCCCGCGATGAGCGAGGCCGGAGAACTGACCGTCACGCTGCTGCGCTTCGGATTCCTGATCCTGCTGTGGGTCCTGGTCCTCAGCACGGTGGGAGCCCTGCGCCGGGACCTCGCCGTGGGCCGTCGCAACAGGGTCGGCGCCCCCACGGCACGGGAGATCCGCAGGAACCCGGACCTCGGCGAGGAACCGGCCCCCCTGCGCACCCCCGCCCGCCGGCTGGTCGTGACCGAGGGTCCCCTCACCGGGACCACGCTCGAGCTCGCAGCAAGCCCGATCCTCCTCGGCCGCGCCCAGGAGGCGACCCTGGTGCTCGAGGACGACTACGCGTCCGGCCGGCACGCCCGCCTCTTCCCGCAGGGCAGCCGCTGGTTCATCGAGGACCTCGGATCCACGAACGGCACCTACCTGGCCGGCACCCAGCTCACGCGCGCACTGCCCGTCGACCCGGGCGTCCCCATCCGGATCGGTAAGACGGTCATCGAATTGAGGCCGTAGGCGTGCCGCTTGCTCTCAGGTTCGCCGCCCGCTCCGACGTGGGCATGGTCCGCGCGAAGAACGACGACTCCGCCTACGTGGGACGGTTCCTCGCCGTCGTCGCCGACGGCATGGGTGGGCACGCCGGCGGGAATGTCGCCTCGGCCTCCACCGTCCTCGATCTCGTCCACCTGGATCACAACGGGCACGGCGGGAGCGCCGGGACACACCTCGCCGACGAGATCCAGACCGCGAACTCGCTGCTCTCCGAACTCGTCGCGACCAACCCGCAGCTGGCAGGCATGGGGACCACCGTGACCGCGATCCTGCTCGAGGACCGGAAGCTGCAGCTCGCGCACATCGGGGACTCGCGCGCCTACCGCCTGAAGGACGGTGTGTTCGAGCAGATCACCACCGACCACACCTTCGTACAGCGCCTCATCGAGGAGGGCAGGCTCAGGCCCGAGGAAGCGGAGGTCCATCCTCACAAGAACGTCCTGATGCGCGTCCTCGGTGACGTCGACGCAAGCCCTGAACTGGATCTCCGGGAATTCGACGCCGAACCCGGCGAGCGGTGGCTGCTCTGCTCCGACGGCCTCAACGCCGTTCTGAAGGACCGCGTGGTCGAGCAGGTGATGCGTGAGTCGAAGGACATCCGGAACTGCGTCGACACACTGGTCGACCTGACCCTCGCGGGCGGCTCCCCGGACAACATCACCATCGCCGTCGTCGAGGTCATCGAGGCGGAGGACGACGACGCCGCGCCGCCGGCCGTCATGCCTCCGGCCCGGCAGGCAGCGGGAGAGCGCGACAGGCCCTCGGCGGATGCGGCGTCCCACGGGATCGACGGCGACGGCCTCCCGGGTACCGCCATCCGCGCCGATGTGATCCGGCAGGACCTGCTGACGCGGCCCCACGTCCTGGTGGGATCCGCGGCACTGGCCACCGAGACGGGCCAGATCCCCATCGTGACGCAGCGGTCCACGGAGCGCCGTGCCGCCATGATGCTCACGCACAAGGCCGAGTCGGAGGGCGTGGAGGACGCCGAGGACGAGGCACCGCCCCGGAAGAGACGCTGGCTGGTCCCCGCGTTCCTCTCCCTGATGACCCTGATCCTCGTCGCCGTGCTGGGCCTCGGGTACACATGGACGCAGACACGCTATTACGTGGCGGAGGCGGACAACCGCGTCGCGATCTACACGGGTGTCCCCCAGAGGATCGGGCCGGTGCACCTCAGTGAGCTCTACGAGACCACCGACATCCCCGTGTCGAATCTTCCCGAATACCAGCGCTCCCAGGTGAGGGGCACCCTGCCGGCCGCCAGCCTGGAGGAGGCCGAGCGCATCGTCGGCGATCTCCGGAGCGAACTGCGGGCGGTGAACTGCGATCCCGCGACGCCCGGGACCCCGTCGGCCTCACCGGCACCGTCCGCGAGCGGCACCGCCGGTCCTGCGCCGACGTCCCCGCCTTCGGCGCGGGCGACAGCATCCCCCACAGCGCAGCCGACGGCCTCGGCGACCGCGCCTCCCGGAACTCCCGGCTCCTCCGCCTCGGCCGCTCCGTCCCCGTCGACCGGTCCGTCCGGTCCGACGGGCGGGTCTCCGCGTGCCACCCCCGGCGCCGACCCCTCGGCGCCGGCCATCGACTGCGGGAGCGCCGCTGATGAGTGATGTCCTGACAGTCCCCCGATCGCGGCGGACCATCGAGTTCGTGCTGCTGCTGCTCGCCCTGGCCGTGGCGATCGGCGCGAACTACCTCGCGGGTATCGGCCGCGAGGATGCCTTCGGCGACTATTTCTGGTCCCAGGCCCTGACCCTGGGGGTGATGGGTCTCTTCATCCACCTCATCCTGCGCTTCCGGGCGAAGTATGCGGATCCTGTGATACTTCCGATCGTGGTCGCGCTCAACGGCATCGGCCTGGCCATGATCCATCGCCTCGACCTGTCGGCCGCCACGGTGAATCCGGACTTCTCACCCGTCGCCCCCCAACAGGTCCTCTGGACGGCGGTCGCCATCGGAGCGGCCGCGATCCTCCTGATCGTCCTGCGCGACCACCGCATCCTCCGCCGCTTCACCTACATCTCCCTGATCGTCAGCGCCGTGCTGCTGCTGCTGCCCCTGACACCGCTGGGACTCGAGATCAACGGGGCCCGCATCTGGATCTCCGTCGGTTTCGGCACCTTCCAGCCGGGCGAGATCGCGAAGATCACCCTCGCCATCTTCTTCGCCGGCTACCTGTCGACGAACCGGGACCTGATCCTGCTCGCGGGGAAGAAGATCGGTCCGCTGCAGCTTCCGCGCTTCCGGGACCTGGCGCCGATGGCCGCCGCCTGGCTGGTGAGCATCGGAGTGCTGATCTTCCAGCGGGACCTCGGCTCGTCCATCCTGTTCTTCGGTCTCTTCATGGTCATGATCTACGTCGCCACGAGCCGCGTCAGCTGGGTCCTGATCGGGCTCGCGATGATCGGTGTCGGGGTCTTCGTGGCCCTGGAACTGTTCAGCCATGTGGCCCTCCGGTTCGACTCCTGGATCAACGCCTTCGCGCCCGAGGTCTACGACCGGGCTCCGGGTGGCAGTGCCCAGGTGGTGCAGGGGCTGTTCGGCCTGGCCAACGGCGGCCTGATCGGGACCGGACTCGGGGAAGGGCGCCCTGACCTCGTGACCTATGCCAACAGCGACATGATCATCGCGGCGCTCGGCGAGGAGCTCGGGCTGATCGGCGTCGTCGCCATCGTGATGCTCTACGTCATCCTCGTCTCCCGCGGCATCCGGGCCGCCCTGGGAACGAAGGACGGCTTCGGCAAGCTGCTCGCCTGCGGGCTGTCCTTCACGATCGCCCTCCAGTGCTTCGTGGTGATCGGCGGGATCACGCGCCTGATCCCGCTCACCGGACTGACCACGCCGTTCATGTCCGCGGGTGGGTCCTCGCTGCTGGCAAACTGGCTCATCGTCGCGCTGATCCTGCTCATCTCGGAGACAGCGCGTCGGCCGGCCCCCTCGGGGCCGATGAAGGACTCGTTCCCCGAAGCCGTCGGAGTGAACGGGAGACCCGTGAAGAGGACCACGAAGGAGGGGACCCGATGAACCAGGCCATCCGCAGCGCATGGGCCGTGGCCATGGGCATGTTCGCCCTGGTCCTCGGATCCCTCACCTATGTGCAGTTCTTCCAGGCACAGGAACTGAACGACAACGACTGGAACAGCCGCCAGCTGTACCAGGACTTCGGCCGGCAGCGAGGAGCCATCCTCGTGGACGGCCGAGCCATCGCCGAATCCGTGCCCTCGGACGACCAGTTCAAGTTCCAGCGCGTGTACAACGAACCCGAGCTGTACGCCCACCTCACGGGCTACTACTCGTTGTCCCTGTCCTCCACCCAGCTCGAGGCCGAGGAATCCGAGATCCTCTCCGGCACCAGCAGCTCCCTGTTCTACGACCGCGTCGTGCGGTTGTTCTCGGGCGTCGACTCCGAGGGTGCGTCGGTGGAGCTCACCATCGACCCTGAGATCCAGCAGCTGGCGTACGACCTGATCCCGGACGGCCAGCGTGGCTCGATCGTCGTGCTCGAGCCCGGCACCGGGAACATCCTCGCCATGGTCTCGAAGCCGACGTACGACCCGAACCTCCTCTCGGGACACGACACCAGCGTGATCGCCGAGAACGCCGCCGCGCTCTCCGAGCAACCCGGACTGTCGATCTACACGAACCCCGCCACGGAATCCCTCGTGTCGCCGGGTTCCGTGTTCAAGCTCGTCGACGCCGCGGCGGCCCTGGAGTCGGGCCAATACGATGCGGAGTCGCAGATCCCGAATCCGCCCGCCCTGGAGTTCCCCGGCATCGAGTACGCCCTGCCGAACTTCGTCACCGGTGGTTGCGCGAGCAGGACGACGGCGGACCTGGAGTTCGCGCTCGAACAGTCCTGCAACACCCCCTTCGCGCAGATCGCGCTGGACCTCGGGGAGGAAGCCATCCAGGAGCAGGCCGCGAAGTTCGGCTTCGGCGAGGAGCTGGCCATCCCCACGCGGGTCATCGCGAGCTCCTTCCCCTCGGACCTCACGGGGCCCGAACTCGCGCAGTCCGCCGTCGGCCAGTTCGACACCCTGGTGACCCCGCTCCAGATGGCCATGGTGGCTTCGGCGATCGCCAACGACGGGCAGCAGATGAAACCCCAGCTCATCAAGTCGATCCGCGCGGCGGACCTCGAGCTGATCGAGTCACCGCAGCCCGAAGTGCTCCGCCAGTCGGTCAGCCGGGAGACGGCCGACCAGCTCACGGACTGGATGGTCAACGTGGTGGACAACGGGACGGCGACCGCGGCCCAGGTCCCCGGGGTCCGGGTGGCAGGAAAGACAGGAACCGCGGAGGTCAGCGTGACCGGTGACAATGCGTGGTTCACCGGTTTCGCGCCCGCGGAGGACCCGCAGGTAGCCGTATCGATCGTGATGGAGAACGTGGACATCCCCACTGGTCAGCAATTGACCTCACCCAGTGCCAAGAGACTCATAGAGGCGGTGTTGAACAGATGAGGCCCACGTCAGGAATCACCCTGGGCGGCAGGTTCGAACTGACCGAGCGCATCGCCATCGGCGGCATGGGCGAGGTGTGGAAGGCCCGGGACCAGATCCTCGGCCGCGTGGTCGCGATCAAGATCCTCAAGGAGGAGTACTCGGGCGACCCCGCGTTCCTCAACCGCTTCCGCGCCGAGGCGCGCCACACCGCGCTCCTCAACCACGAGGGCATCGCCAACGTGTTCGACTACGGCGAGGAGGGTGGCTCGGCCTACCTCGTGATGGAACTCGTGCCCGGTCAGCCGCTGTCCGCCGTGATCGAGAAGGAGCAGGTGCTCTCACCCGATCGCACACTCTCCATCATCGGCCAGACGGCCACCGCACTCGCCGTCGCACACCGGCAGGGCCTGGTCCACCGCGACGTCAAGCCGGGCAACATCCTCGTGATGCCCGACGGCCGGGTCAAGATCACCGACTTCGGCATCGCACGGCTCGCGGACCAGGTGCCGTTGACCGCGACGGGCCAGGTCATGGGCACTGCGCAGTACCTCGCCCCGGAGCAGGCGACGGGCCAGCCGGCCACGGGGTCCTCCGACATCTACGCACTGGGCGTGATCGGCTACGAGCTCCTCGCAGGGCGCCGCCCCTTCTCGGGCGAGTCCCAGATCGCCATCGCCCTTGCACAGGTCAACGATGCGCCGCCGCCCCTGCCCGAGTCCATCCCGCGCCCCGTGCGCGCGCTGATCGGCTCGATGCTCGCCAAGGATCCCGCGGACCGGCCGCGCGATGCGGAGAGCCTCTCCCGGGCCGTCGACGCCATCCGCTCCGGTGACATCCGCGGTGCGGAGGCAGCGGTCCCGGGCCTGCTCGCCTTCGCGGCGGGCGGGGACACCGCCACGGCCGCCGTCCCGCGCCAGGACACGCAGGCGACGACCGCGGTCCCGGCACCCACGACGTCGGCCCTGCCCACGGTTGCTGCGCCCGCCGCCGCCGGTGCTGCCGCCGGCATCGCTGCCTCCCGGGACTGGTCCCAGGAGGACATCGATGCGACCACGCCGTCGCAGCCGATCCGCCGCGAGGAGGATAACCGCAGGAGCCCCTGGCTGATCCCGCTCATCGTCCTGCTGCTGCTGGCCCTGGCTGCCATCGCCTTTTTGATCTTCCAGCCGGTGCTGGCCGGCGACGATCCGGAGAACGTCCCGGTCGCATCGACCAGCACCTCCGCCGACGCCACCCCCTCCCGCTCACGGACCCCGAGTCCGTCGCCGTCCTCCACGCCGCCGTCGCCGAGTCCGGACCCGAGCACCACGCAGGCCGACGAAGGCACCATCATCTCGCCCGCCGAGTATCTCGGCCGGCCCGTGGAGGACGTGAGGGCAAGCCTGATCGCGCTCGATTTCGGCGTCAACGTCGTGGAGCAGGCCGCCGAGGAAGCAGCGGGAACGGTCATCGACATCAATCCCAGCGGAGCCCAGCCACCCGGCACGACCATCACGCTGACCGTGTCGACCGGCCCGGAGCAGGTCACCGTACCCGCCGGCTTGCAGGGGCAGGATGCCGCCGAGGTGGAGAGGATCCTCGTCGACCTCGGCCTGCGGCCCCTGAACGTGGGATCCGAGGAGTCGGATCAGCCCGCGGGGATCGTGCTTCGCGTCGATCCCGGACCGGGCGCCGTCCTGGCTCCGGGGACCCAGGTGAACTATGTCGTGTCCACGGGACCGCCGGCCACCGAGGAACCCACGCCCCCGTCGACACCGACCTCCACGCCGACGGCGACGGCGACCGCGACCTCAGGCCCATGATGCGTCGGGTGATGCGTCGGGACCGATGCCGGAAGGGCACGGAGTGATGACCGCCGAGCGCGTCCTGAACGGGCGGTACGAGGTCAGGGAACTGATCGGCCGCGGCGGCATGGCGGACGTGCACCTCGGTCGTGACCTCCGGCTCGGCCGTTCCGTCGCGATCAAGGTGCTGCGACAGGACCTCGCCCGGGACCCGCTCTTCCAGTCGCGGTTCAGGCGCGAGGCGCAGGCCGTCGCCGGCCTCAACAATCCGACGATCGTCGCCGTCTACGACACGGGCGAGGAGGAGATCCCGGACCGGCCGCAGCACGAGGTCCGTGTCCCCTTCATCGTCATGGAATACGTCGAGGGCCGCACGCTCCGCGACCACGTCAAGGCCGGCGACCTCACGCCCGAGGACAGCGTCACCTACCTCCAGGGTGTCCTCGACGCCCTGGAATACAGTCACAAAGCAGGTATCGTCCACCGGGACATCAAACCGGCCAACGTCATGATCACCCCGGACGGCGCGGTGAAGGTCATGGACTTCGGCATCGCGCGGGCCATGGCGGACTCCCAGGCCACCATGACGCAGACCCAGGCCGTCCTCGGGACGGCCCAGTACCTCTCACCCGAACAGGCGCGTGGGGAGACCGTGGACGCGCGCAGCGACCTGTACTCGGCCGGCTGCCTGCTGTTCGAACTCCTCACCGGGCGTCCACCGTTCATCGGTGACAGTCCCGTCTCGGTCGCCTACCAACATGTACGGGAGGAGCCGCCCCTCGCCAGCAGTCTCGACCCGGCGGTGACGCCCGCGCTCGATTCCGTCCTCGCCCGGGCCCTGCAGAAGGACCGTGACCACCGGTTCCAGGACGCGGCCTCCTTCCGGCGTGCCCTGCTCGACGCCCGCCGCGGTATCGTGCTGGCCGACACCCCGAGCCTGGCCACCGAGGCGATGGACGTCCTGGCGCCCCGGACACGGACGCGCGCGGAGACGATCGGGGCTGCGGCGTTCGGCGCGACGGCAGCCTCGGTGGATCCGCGGACCCGTGCCATGGACCGGGTGGCAGCCGGACCCCCTCGCCCCGGCGTGCACGGTGACGGTACCGACGACGGCCGCCTCGACGTCCTGCAGGGCGCCGACGAGCCCGCGGACCGGCAGGACCGACGGCGGAGATCCTCGCGCGCCGCCTGGATCACGGTGTTCTTCGTGGCGGTCCTGCTCGTCCTCGCCGGAGGCTATGTCTTTCTCACCAATGTCGCGGGCGACCCCCCGGCACAGGAGGTGGCGACCGTCGTCGTCCCCGACCTCGCGGGGATGACCGAGGCCGACGCCACGGACGTGATCGTGGATGCCGGTCTGGTCCCCTCCACCGACGAGGAGTACAACGCGTCGGTCGAGGCAGGGAAGGTCATCGGATCCGATCCGTCCCCGGGGGCATCGGTGGAGCGTGAGTCACGCGTGAACATGACGGTCTCCCTCGGGCCGGCCAACGTCGTGCTGCCCGACTCCCTCGCCGGGCTCACGGAATCGTCGGCGCGCGATCAGCTCGAGGTGCTCGGCCTGCGTGGCGGTGGGATCACGGAGGAACCCAGTGCCGAGGTCCCCGAAGGCAGGGTCATCACCACGAATCCCCAGGCCGGCCAGTCCGTCCCCGTGGGGAGTTCCGTGGACCTGGTGCTCTCGAACGGCAAGGTGACAGTGCCGCTGCTCACCGACCTGACCGTCGCACAGGCGGAGGCACTGCTGGCGGATCCGGCGGTCCGGTTGCCGTTCTCCGTCCGGGAAGTCGAGAACAGCGTCGTCACGCCGGGGATCGTCACGGCGCAGTCGGCGCCTGCCCGCTCCGAGGTGGACCAAGGGACGGAGATCGTGCTCACCGTCGCGACGGCACCCGCCGAGCCGGCGCCCGAACCGACGCCGGCACCCACGCCCGAACCGTCCGAGACATCGAACGGACGACCGACCGAGGGTCCCGACGACGAGCCCTCGTCGGAACCCACCGACGAGGACGATAGCTAGCGCGCGATGAGGGGGCTGAGCCCGGCCGCCGTGGCCGCGGCGCCCTCGAGGCCCAGCGATTCGAGCCAGTTCCCCAGCATCTGGTAGCCGCCCTCGGTCAGGACCGACTCGGGGTGGAACTGGACGCCGCACAGCGGAGCCGTCCTGTGTTCGAGTCCCATGATGATGCCGCTGGCCGTCCGCGCGGTGACGGTGAGGGCTGCCGGGACGTCGTCACTCACCGCTGCGAGCGAGTGGTAGCGCGTAGCGGTGACCGGCGACGGGAGCCCGGCGAAGACACTCGTGGAATCGTGTTCCACGAGTGACGTCTTGCCGTGCATGAGTTCGGGCGCATGCGTGACCGTCCCGCCGTAGGCTTCGGCCAGCGCCTGGTGCCCGAGGCACACTCCGAGCATCGGCTTCGCGTGGTCGCCGCACCACCGGATGAGATCGACGCAGACACCGGCCTCGGCAGGTGTGCCGGGCCCGGGGGAGATCAGCACGCCGTCGCGGGACGCGGCCATCTCCTCGGCCTCGGCGAGGGTGACGTCGTCGTTCCGGACCACGGTCGTCTCGGCACCGAGTTCCTGCAGGTACCCGACGAGCGTGTAGACGAAGCTGTCGTAGTTGTCGACGACGAGGATACGGGTGGTGTCAGCCATGAGCTCAGGGGGACCAATCGTTGAAGCTGGAGGCGGGTCGGACCGGGAGACCCAGGGGGAAAGCGCAGACACTCGGTGCTGCGGCTGCGAGGACCCCCGGGAGGACGATGCGCATCCAGGGGATGCCAGGACTCACCGGCTAGGCAATGATACGCTCCCGGGCTGGGAACCGCCGATGGCAGCCCGCCGTAATGCCGTCCGGACGGCGCGGCCCGCGGGTGAGACCCTCCCTGCCGCTTCGATGCACCGGTAGCCGGCGGTTCTTGGCTAGAATCGTTCGGAGAACCGGGCCGCCGGACGTCGTCGTTCCCTCAGGGTTGCCTGCGGACCGCGACGCGCCGGAGCGGCCGGCGAGACCATCGGCGTACCTGATCCGCAGGTGCGCCCTGTCGAGGAGGATCCGTGCCCGAGTCCAAGCCCCGCAAGAGAGCCAGCTCCGCTGCGGCCACCGTGAATTCCTCGCAGCCCAAGCCGAACCCGGTCTGGTACAAGCCCGTGATGTTCGGGCTCATGATCATCGGCCTGCTGTGGATCATCACGTTCTACATCTCGATGTCCACCCTCCCGGTCGCGGCCTGGGGGTCATGGAACATCCTGGTGGGCTTCGGGATCGCCATCGTCGGCTTCCTGATGACCACGCGCTGGCGCTGACCGCTGGAGTTGTAGGACCCGTTCCACATCCAGCGCGGGTCGAGTTCACGTCCGGTCCGTAGCCCGCCGCGGTGGGCGGCGCACGGATGCAACGGTCGACGTCGGGCAGGTACCCGATGAGGACGTCCGCTGGTCCGCCCATGGTCGGATCCCCGGCCACAGCCGGAAGGACGATGCCATCGGCGCGCCCCGGACCCTCCCCGGGATGGTCCCGCACCAGGTGGCGCAGCGTCGAACCCTCCGGCGGCCTGTCCAGGATGCTGCCCTGCTCGCCGTCGACATCACCGACCTACCACGTCTCCCGCGACCCCCGCGTCTACCGCGTCTTCCGCGACAGGCAGGCCCGACCGGCCCCCACGGGTCCGGAGGGCATGGCCGTCGAAGACCAGCGGTTTCGTCAGTGTTGCGCGGCGGAGCGGGTGGAGCGGCCCGGAGGGCCTCTCGGCCGGCGGGACCTCTACCGAAGGGCACGGATGCACTGCGCGCTCCAAGTACCCTGTGCCGGCGGGCAGCGCTCGATGAGGCCTCACCGGGTCCCGCCTCGGGGTCCGGTGCGGGAGCAGGGACCGCTGGTGCAGGTGCCGCAAGGGGTTCGGGACCGGGAGGGGGAAGCGCGGCCGGGCCTTGTCCCCACTGTGCACACGGTGTGCAGAAAGTTATCCACAGGTGTGCACATTATTGTTGATGATTCACGGAACGGCCCGGAATCTCGGGCCCCGCTTATCCACAGGTGTGGAATTACATGTGTGTAAGTTATCCCCCGTGTGGATAAGGGGTGTGGAAAACGTGATGAAGGGCCGGTGCAGGAGCGCCGGCCCTTCATCGGTGTGATTCCTAGATCGGGAGGAGTGTCACGCCCAGGAACGTCAGTCCACCGAGGATCACGACGATGCCGCCGATCCCCAGCCACTGCAGACGCGACTGGCGGGCTCCCTTCGGCGCGTAGGCGATCACGGCTGCGCAGGCAGCACCGGCGAGGAGTCCTCCGAGGTGCGCCTGCCACGCGATGCCCGGCACCACGAACCCGATCACGGCATTGATGGCGATCAGGACGACGATCTGGCGTACGTCCCCACCGCGCTTGCGCTGGATGATGAACAGGGCCCCGAAAAGGCCGAACACGGCGCCCGAGGCGCCCACCACGTACTGCAGGGGCCCGCTCAGCAGGAGGACGCCCAGGGAACCGCCGACCGCCGAGACGAGGTACAGCGCCAGGAACCGCGCCCGGCCCATCGACGGCTCGAGGACCTTTCCCAGGATGTACAGCGCATACATGTTGAAGGCGATGTGCAGGAAGGAACCCTGCGAGTGGAGGAAGGCCGCGGTGAGCATGCGCCAGGGCTCGGCCGGTATGACACCGCCGGCGCCGGCGGTGAAGACCGGTGCGTAGGAGAACGCCCGGGTCAGTCCCGGCACCACGAGCTGGAGCAGGAACACTCCCACGCAGATGGCGATCAGCGTGGTGGTGACGACGGGGGTGCCCCCGCGCGCGACGCCGCCGAAGGCGTTCCTGCGGACCGGCGCGCCCGCCGCCTGCTCACGCACGCAGTCGACGCACTGGAAGCCGACCGCGGCGGGCCGCTGGCATTCGGCGCAGGCCGGGCGGCCGCACCGCTGGCACCTCACATAGCTGACGCGATCGAGGTGCCGCGGGCAGACGGGTGCCTCCTGGCTGCCGGCGTCGGGCGCGGGGACACCGTAGGACATTCGGTTAGAGCTGTTCCACGGTGATGCTCTCGATGACGACGTCGTCGAGGGGCTTGTCCCTCATGTCCGTTGCGATCGAGTTCAGCTTGTCGACCACCTTGCGTGATTCCTCGTCGGTGACGTCTCCGAAGATGGTGTGCTTGCCCTGGAGCCAGGTCGTCGGGACGGACGTGATGAAGAACTGCGATCCGTTGGTCCCGCGTCCTCCCTGCAGCCCGGCATTGGCCATGGCGAGCTTGTACGGCTCGGTGAACGTCAGGTCGGGGTTGATCTCGTCGTCGAACTTGTAGCCGGGGCCACCGATGCCCTGCCCCAGGGGATCGCCGCCCTGGATCATGAAGTCCCTGATGATGCGGTGGAAGATGGTGCCGTTGTAGAGGGGAGCGTTGCTCTCCTCCCCGGTCTGGGGGTGCGTCCAGGCGATCTCGCCCGTCGCGAGGCCCACGAAGTTCTTCACGGTCTTCGGCGCATGGTTGCCGAAGAGGTTCACCTCGATATCGCCCTGGTTGGTGTGGATGGTCGCTTTTGCGGTTGGGATAGCAGTCATTCGGCCATTCTTTCACGCGGCCCCTGACAATAAGCTGGAGTAGTGCCATTCCGCCCACAGTGGAACAACTGGTCAGCACGGTCTTCCGCAGGGCCACGGATAGCACCCCCTGCCCATGCAACGTAGGCTGATCACAACGAGCAACCACCCCCTGGAGGTTTTTGTGAAGAACAACGTACGCGCCCCCCACGATCTCGAGGAGAGCGTCGCCATCGGAGCAGCTTTCGCTGCCGGAGTCGCAGCAGCGCGGGCCTGGGCATCACCGCACGTCGATGCCGCCTACGGCTGGGCCAAGCCCCGGCTGGAGAAGGGTATCGAGACCGCGGGCCCCGCACTGCAGGACACCGTCCGGAAGGCCACGGAAGGGGTATCCGGCGGTATCGCCGTCGTCACCCCCCTCATCCAGGACCGGATCGACAAGGTCACTCCCGCGCTGACCTCCGCCAAGGGCAAGGTCGTGGACGAGTACCTGCCGGCACTGTCCACCCGGCTCGGGGAATCGGCCGACACGGCGTCCCGCTCCCTCGCAGAGGCCACCGTGCCGCCGGTCGTCGAGAAGGCGGTCATCAAGATGACCGGCGACAAGAAGGCCGTGAAGAACGCCCAGAAGCGCCTGGTCGCCGCGACCATGCAGGCCTCCAAGGATCTGAAGAAGAGCAAGGCACGCAAGTCGGGCAAGGGATGGCTCGTCGTCGGGATCATCGCGTCCGCGATCGTCGCCGGCCTCGCTGCCTGGCGGGCCTCGAAGCCGGTCGAGGATCCCTGGAAGAGCCCCGCTCCGATCAAGTCCGCCCCTGCCTCCACCTCCGGCGGCACGTCGCAGGAGGCGAAGGACGTCGTCGCCTCCGTCAAGGAAGCGGCCGAACGAGCGTCGAAGGAGTCGGCCGAGCCAGCCGGCGATGTGAAGACCACCGCGGCGGATGCAGCCGCCAAGGTCGCGGAGTCGACGAAGGACGCGACGGAAGCGGCGAAGCACGCCGCCAAGCCGCAGGAGCCCAAGGCCTGACGACGCCACTCCTGGAGGAGACCCCCGGCACCATGGTGCCGGGGGTCTTCTATTCCTGGAAAAGCATGCTTTTCTCGGAATGCTTATTGCCCGCTGCTTCAGTCCCCGCCGAGCGCGGGCGGGGGGCCGGCCGTCGCCTGCTCCAGCATCCGCCGGCGGTCCCTGCGCTGCTGGCCCCGGATGACGACAGCCAGCCCGACGAGGATCAGGATCAGGCCCCCGTAGGTCCCGGCAGGAAGCTTCTCCCCGAGGAACACGGCCGCGAGGAGTGCAGCGCCGGGGATCTCCAGCAGGATGATCATCGACACGACGAGCGGACTCATCACCGCGAGCAGGTGGTTGAACACCGAGTGGCCCATGATCTGCGCCAGCAGGGTAACCGCGAGGATCCCAGCCCACGCCGCGGGGGAGAAGCCGATGACCGGCTGCCCCGTGATCGCGCACAGGACCAGCAGGATCCCGGCGCAGGCTCCGTAGCAGAGGGTCGTGTAGGTGCCGGTGGACATCGTCCGCCGTGCCGCCGCTCCCGCCATCTGGTAGACACCCGCCAGGGCCCCACCGGCCAGCGCGAGCAGATCTCCGAGCAGCGCTTCGCCCGAGAGCGAGAGGTCGAACCCGGTGATGATGACCACGCCCACGAAGGCGACGGCGAGCCCCGCCACCACGGCACGGTGCGGCCGTGATCCCAGGAGCGCATTGAAGAGTGCGATCCATGCCACCTGGAGACAGACCAGTGCGGTGGCCGCTGCCACGGACGTGAGCTTCAGCGCGGTGATGAAGCATGCGAAGTGCAGCGCCAGCGCCACGGCCGCCACGGCGAGCCGCCGGTAGTCCGCGCCGCGCAGGGCCGCGAACTCGGCCCGCTTGGAGACGGCGGCGGGACCCCCCATGAGCACCGCGCCCAGGAGGTTCCGCCAGAACGCGATGGCGAGGACGGGCGCCGCCGTCGCTGCCATGATCGGGCCGGATGCGGACACACCGATCACGCCCAGGATCGAGAGGAAGATAATCACCCGGCAACCCTATTGCACTTCATCGGTCCTCCCGGGACGACGCTTAACGCGAGAAGTCCCGGTCGATGACCGGGACTTCCCTTCGGTGGAGGCACGGGGACTCGAACCCCGAACCCCCTGCTTGCAAAGCAGGTGCGCTACCAATTGCGCCATGCCCCCGAAACAGAACTCGTCCAGTTTAGGTGCACCGGATGATGCTCTGTGCTACGCGAGATCGTCCGTGGCGTTGCTCCAGACGTTCTTGCTCTTCTCGGAATCCTGCCACCGCTTGTACATCAGGACACTGGCTGCAGCCGCTGCCGCGATGAGCAACTTCTTCACATCAGTCTCCTTGCAACTACCTGCCGGTGGCAGATCCGTGGGCGTACCAGGACTTGAACCTGGGACCTCTTCGTTATCAGCGAAGCGCTCTAACCGCCTGAGCTATACGCCCCGATACCTCTTCGGGCCGAGATACGACTTTACAGTAGTGTCTCGGCATTTCTCAAATCGCCCGCGGGCGCCGAAGGGGCAGGGGTCCTAGTCGTCCGTCAGCGTGACGCCGATGCCGCCGACCAGGGTGGACGAGATGTTGTAGAGGACGGCCGAGAGCATGGCCAGGGCTGTCAGGAGCACCACGTTCACCACGGCGATGATCGTGGCGAACGAGAGCACCTGCGGCAATGACGCGAACTGGCGGAGGTCGAATCCACCGTTCTCGGAGCCGGCGATCTCCCGCAGGAGCTCGTTGACCCCGTCGAAGATGCCGGTCAGGTCGAGGACGGTCCAGATGACGAAGGACGCGACGACCGTGACGATCCCCAGCGCGACGGACAACAGGAACGACATCTTCAGGACCGACCACGGATCGACCTTGCTGACGAGCAGGCGGGCCTTGCGGGCCTTCGCCTTCGGTGCCGGCTTGACGAGATTGGGTCGCTGCCCCGGACGGCCGGCCTGCGCACCCGCGGATGCAGGACGCTGGGCAGGGCGGGCAGGCGCGTTCACGCGCGGAGGAGCCCCGGGCGTCCGCACTTGTCCGCTGGACGACCGCGGGTTGGTGTTGGCCGAGCTCACTCGCTACCTCCGTGTTCCGGCGACTCAGCGTCAGGCTCAGCCGTTTCCTCTGTCGACAACCGTACTTCATCGGCTGTGAACTCCGCAGGATCCTCCTGCGGAGAGACCGTATCGATCACGTCGACATCCGGGCTGCCCTCGGAGGGATCCTCGATGAGGCCCTCCTCCACGGCGACGCTACGCTCGCTGTTCCGGGCCACGGCGATGATCCGGTCGGTCTTGTCGGGCTTCGCGAAGATGACGCCCATCGTGTCGCGGCCCTTGGCAGGGACGCCGGCGACGGCGGACCGGACGACCTTGCCGCCGCCCATGACGACCAGCACCTCGTCCTCCTCCTGCACCACGAGGGCGCCCACGAGGTCCCCGCGCTCCTCGGCCAGCTTCGCGACCTTGATGCCCAGGCCGCCACGGCCCTGGACACGGTAGTCGTCGACCCTGGTCCTCTTCGCGAAACCGCCCTCGGTGACGATGAAGACGTAGGAGTCGTCGGTGACCACCTTGGCGGCCAGCAGCTCGTCGTCGTCGCGGAACTTCATGCCGGTCACACCCGACGTCGCGCGTCCCATGGGTCGCAGGGCGTCGTCGTCGGCCGTGAAGCGCAGCGACTGTCCCTTCCGCGAGACGAGCATGATGTCGTCCTCGCCGGAGACGAGCTGCGCGGAGACGAGCTCGTCGTTGTCGCGCAGGTTGATCGCGATGACACCCGCCGTCCGGTTGGTGTCGTAGTCCTCGAGGCGGGTCTTCTTGACGAGCCCCCGCTTGGTGGCCAGGACCAGGTAGGGGGACTGCTGGTAGTCGCGCAGGTCCAGCACCTGGGCGATCGTCTCGTCCGGCTGGAAGGCCAGGAGATTCGCCACGTGCTGGCCCTTTGCATCACGCGCGGCCTCGACGAGCTCGTAGGCCTTCGCCCGGTACACCCGGCCCAGGTTGGTGAAGAACAGGAGCCAGTGGTGCGTGGTGGTGACGAAGAAGTGCTCGACGACGTCGTCGCCGCGCAGCTGTGCCCCCTTGATGCCCTTGCCGCCGCGCGCCTGCTGCCGGTAGTTGTCGCTGCGCGTGCGCTTGACGTATCCCCCGCGGGTGATGGTGACGACCATCTCCTCCTCGGGGATGAGGTCCTCCATGCTCATGTCGCCGTCGTAGCCCATGAGGATGTCGGTGCGGCGGTCGTCGCCGAACTTCGCCACGATCTCCGCGAGTTCGGTGCTGACGATGCCGCGCTGGACGTCCTCCGACGCGAGGATGCGGTTGAACTCGGTGATCATCGATTCGAGTTCGGCGTGCCGGTCCTGGATCTTCTGCCGCTCGAGCGCCGCGAGCCGGCGCAGCTGCATGTTGAGGATGGCGGTGGCCTGCAGCTCGTCGATGGCGAGCAGCCCCATGAGCCCGTCACGGGCCTCCTCGGTGGTGGAGGAGGCGCGGATCAGCGCGATGACCTCGTCGAGCGCGTCGAGCGCCTTCAGGAGGCCGCGGAGGATGTGGGCCTCCTCTTCCGCCTTGCGCAGCCGGTAGCGGGTGCGCCGCACGATGACTTCGAGCTGGTGGTTCACCCAGTGCCGGATGAAGGCGTCGAGGCTGAGCGTGCGGGGCACGTCGTCGACGATCGCCAGCATGTTCGCGCTGAAGTTGTCCTGGAGCTGCGTGTGCTTGTACAGGTTGTTGAGGACCACCTTGGCGACGGCGTCGCGCTTGAGCACGATCACCAGGCGCTGGCCGGTCCGTCCGGACGTCTCGTCGCGCAGATCGGCGATGCCGCTGATCTTGCCGTCCTTGACCAGTTCGGCGATCTTGATCGCGAGGTTGTCCGGGTTGGCCTGGTACGGGAGCTCCGTGACGACGAGGCAGGTCCGGTTCTGGATCTCCTCGACATTGACGACGGCGCGCATGGTGATCGAGCCGCGCCCGGTGCGGTAGGCGTCCTCGATGCCCTTGTGCCCCAGGATCTGGGCACCGGTCGGGAAGTCGGGGCCCTTGATCCGGGCGATGAGCGCCTCGAGCAGTTCTTCCTTCGAGGCCTCCGGGTTCTCCAGGTACCACTGGACACCGTCGGCCACCTCGCGCAGGTTGTGCGGGGGGATGTTCGTGGCCATGCCGACCGCGATGCCCGAGGATCCGTTGACGAGCAGGTTCGGGAAGCGCGACGGCAGGATCGTCGGCTCCTGGTTCTTGCCGTCGTAGTTGTCCTGGAAGTCGACGGTCTCCTCGTCGATGTCGCGCACCATCTCCATGGCGAGCGGGGCCATCTTCGTCTCGGTGTATCGCGGAGCCGCGGCGCCGTCGTTACCGGGCGAGCCGAAGTTCCCCTGGCCCAGCGCCAGCGGGTAGCGCATGGTCCAGTCCTGGATCAGGCGGACCAGGGCGTCGTAGATCGCGGAATCGCCGTGCGGGTGGTACTGGCCCATGACCTCGCCGACCACGCGGGCGCACTTGTTGAACGAGCGGTCGGGCCGGTAGCCGCCGTCGAACATGGCGTACAGCACGCGGCGGTGCACGGGCTTGAGGCCGTCGCGGACATCGGGCAGGGCCCGGCCGACGATGACCGCCATCGCGTAGTCCAGGTAGGACCGCTGCATCTCGGTCTGCAGGTCGACCTGCTCGACGCGGTCGGTCAGGACCTCACCCTCGATGGGCTCGTCCGGTCCGTTGCCGGTGATGTCGTCACTCATGAATCAGTTCCGTTCGTGAAAGGTTCTCGACCACAAAGGAGACGCGGTCGCCGGCCGATGCCCGACATCTTGTGTAGGCGCTTTAATATCTGCGAGGAACGAGCAGATTTCGTTGCGCCGGCAAGATGCCGGGTGTCGGCTCAGATATCGAGGAAACGCACGTCCTTGGCGTTCTGCTGGATGAAGTTGCGGCGGGACTCGACGTCCTCGCCCATCAGCACCGAGAACACCTGGTCCGCGGCGGCGGCGTCGTCCATGGTCACTTGGAGCAGCGTGCGGTGGTCCGGATCCATGGTGGTCTCCCACAGTTCCGTGTAGTCCATCTCGCCGAGGCCCTTGTAGCGCTGGATGCCGTTGTCCTTGGGCAGCCGCTGGTTGTTGGCGAGCCCGATCCGGATGACCTCGTCACGCTCGCGGTCGCTGAACACGTAGTCGTGCTTAGCGTTGGACCACTTGATCCGGTACAGCGGCGGCTGGGCCAGGTAGACGAAGCCGTTCTCGATCAGGGGACGCATGTAGCGGAACAGCAGCGTGAGCAGCAGCGTGGTGATGTGCTGGCCGTCCACGTCCGCATCGGCCATGAGCACGATCTTGTGGTAGCGGGCCTTGTCCACGTTGAAGTCCTCGCCGATGCCCGCGCCGAACGCGGTGATCATGGCCTGGACCTCGCTGTTGCCGAGGGCGCGGTCGAGGCGGGCGCGTTCGACGTTCAGGATCTTCCCGCGGAGGGGGAGGATGGCCTGGGTCTCGGGGTTGCGTCCTCGGACGGCCGAACCGCCGGCCGAGTCGCCCTCCACGATGTAGATCTCGGACCGGGCGGGGTCCTTGGACTGGCAGTCCTTGAGCTTGCCCGGCATGCCGCCGGACTCCAGCAGCCCCTTGCGCCGCGTGGACTCGCGCGCCTTGCGCGCCGCGAGGCGGGCCTGCGACGCCTGGATCGACTTGCGGATGACATCGCGAGCCGGGCCGGGGTTGCGCTCGAGCCAGTCGCCCAGCTGATCGGTGACGACACGCTGGACGAAGCCCTTGACCTCGGAGTTGCCGAGCTTCGTCTTCGTCTGGCCCTCGAACTGCGGCTCCGACAGCTTGACGGAGATGACGGCGGTCAGTCCCTCGCGGATGTCGTCACCCGTGAGGTTGTCGTCCTTCTCCTTGATGATGTTCTTCTCGCGTGCGTACTTGTTGATCAGCGTGGTCATGGCCGCACGGAAGCCCTCTTCGTGGGTGCCACCCTCGTGCGTGTTGATCGTGTTCGCGTAGGTGTGCACGCTCTCGGAGTACGCCGACGTCCACTGCAACGCGATCTCGACGGACATGGTCCGGTCGGTGTCCTCGGTCTCGAAGGCGATCACGTCGGGGTGGACGACGTCCACGCGCTTGGACGAGTTGAGGTGGCGGACGTAGTCCAGCAGCCCGTTCTCGTAGAAATACACCACAGCCCGGTGCTTCGGCTCGCCGTCGGACTCCTGCGCGTTCTCGACCTCGGTGACCTCGTCGGTCTGCACGGCGTCGACCCGTTCGTCGGTCAGTGTGATGCGCAGCCCCTTGTTGAGGAACGCCATCTGCTGGAAGCGCGCGCGGAGTGTCTCGAAGTCGAACTCGGTGCTCTCGAAGATCGCTTCGTCCGGGTAGAACGTCTGGGTGGTCCCGGTCTCCGAGGTCTCCTCACCCTTCCTCAGTTCACCGAACGGCTTGCCACCGTCCCTGAAGGACTGGCGCCAGACGTGTCCTTGCCGGCGGACCTCGGTCTCGACGCGCTTGGACAGGGCATTGACGACGGAGATACCGACACCGTGCAGGCCACCCGATACCGCGTATCCTCCGCCGCCGAACTTGCCGCCGGCATGGAGGATGGTCATCACGACCTCCACGGTGGGACGTCCCTCGGTGGGGTGCATGTCGACGGGGATGCCGCGTCCGTTGTCGACGACCTTGACACCGCCGTCGGTCTGGAGCGTGATCTCGATGTGGTCGCAGTACCCGGCCAGCGCCTCGTCGACGGAGTTGTCCACGACTTCGTAGACGAGGTGGTGGAGACCGCGGGGGCCGGTGGACCCGATGTACATGCCGGGGCGCTTCCGGACCGCTTCCAGACCCTCGAGGACGGTGATCTCGCTGGCACCGTATGCGTGTTCCGTCGCCGCCTCCAGAATCGGGGACTCGCCTTCGCCGATCAACACATCACTTGCATTCAACTCGTTCTCGTGTGCCACAGGCGTAGACGGCTCCTCAGCTGGATAGGCAAAACAATCTCGCTCCATTCTACCCTGTGGAGGGCTACAATCCCGCACGAGTAGGCCCTCACTGTCCAATAAACAGCCACCAGAGCCGATCGCGGGTCCTTCCATGAGGACGTATACGCCGGGCGGACCCCCGATCGACGTACAGGCCGTCCAGCGGGTGCGCGGACCGGCTCGGTTCAGCCGTACGTGTCGCGGGGCCCCCGCCCCTTGACGGAGCGCCCGCCCTTGCGCCAGCTCGGCGCCGCCGGCCCGACGACGGCGAGGCGCGTCACCACCCCGGCACCGAGTTCGGCCTCGAATCGCTGCAGCACCTGCGGGGTGATGAGGCGCAGCTGTGTCGCCCATGCCGTGGAATCGCACCGCACGAGCACCGTGTCGGCGTCGAAGCTCTCGGGTACGCAGTGCGCCGCGATGTCGGCACCGACGATCTCGTCCCAGCGGGTCAGCACCGATCCGATCGCCACCGGCGACTTCCAGCCTCGTTCGGCCAGCATCCTCGAGAAGACGTTGCCGACCCCCTCCGGATCCCTGCCGCCGTAGACGGGTTCGGGTGAGTACCGGCGGCGGGTCTTCTTGGCGGTGGGTGAGGCTGCGGCCTCCCGGGGCGTGCCCCGCGACTGGGAAGCGTTGCGCAGCCGGTTGAGCAGCGCCTGGGGAGCATCCTGCTCGGGGAACGGCCCGGGCTGCCCCGTCCCGTCCCCACCGGCAGCGCCGTCGTGCCGTCCGCCCCGGTGCCGGCTCGTCGGCATGTCGGGATCCGCCCCGTCGGACGGGGCGTCATCCGGCGGGTTTCCGTCACTCATCGGTTTCCCCGGCTTCTACCCGTGCGGTCGCACCGGTATCAATCGGCTGCTCGGCGGAACCGTCGGGCTCCTCGATCCCACCTGGGACGACGCGGATCTGGCGTCCCAGGAGGGCCTGCGGTATGTCGTCCCCGACGGCCGCCGTCACCAGCACCTGCTCGGCCGGCGCGACGATCGCCGCCAGGCGGGTCCGCCGTTGGGCGTCGAGTTCGGCGAAGACGTCGTCGAGGATCAGCACCGGATCGCCCCCGGGCGTATGGTCCTCCTCGAGCAGCAGGTAGTACGACGCCAGCCGCAGGGCGAGGGCCATCGACCAGGTCTCACCGTGCGAGGCATAGCCCTTGGCCGGGACCTGGCCGAGGAGCAGGTCGAGCTCGTCCCGGTGCGGTCCCACGAGTGAGATGCCCCGCTCGAGTTCCTTCTTGCGGTGCCGGAGGAGGCTCCCCACGAACAGAGCGGTCAGTTCTGGCAGTGCCAGATCCCGCAGCGCCTCCGGAGGCGCGTCACCTCCGGTGCCCGCGCCGTCGGAGTCCCCCGCGAGGTCCGACGACGACGAGACGCTGGAGACGTAGGTGATGTCGGCGCCTTTCGAACCGTCGGTCAGTTCCTTGTAGGCGCGCTGTACGTGCGGGCGCAGCTTGTCCACGAGGAGCAGCCGCGCGGACAGCAGTCTCGCCCCGGCTTCGGCGAGGTGCTGGTCCCAGACGTCGAGGGTCGACTCATGGGCCGTGGAGAACCTGCCGGCGGCACGTGCCGACTTGAGGAGGGCGTTGCGCTGCTTGAGGACACGCTCGTACTCGGCACGCAGCGCCGACTGATGGGGAAGGAGCGAGACCAGGACCTCGTCCAGGTACCGGCGCCTTCCCGAGGGATCCCCCTTCACCAGTGCCAGGTCCTCGGGAGCGAAGAGGACGGTCTTGAGGATTCCCGCGGCGTCCCTGGCCCGCACCGGATTGGACCTGTTGATCCGGGCCCGGTTCGCGGCGACGGCGTTGATCTCCACCTCGACGCCGGTGCGTTGCGTCCCGCGGACGAATCGGCCACGGATGATCGCGCGTTCCTCGCCGAAGGCGATGAGCGGTTTGTCGGTGCTCACGCGGTGCGACGAGAGTGTCGCGAGATACCCGATGGCCTCGACGATGTTCGTCTTCCCGACACCGTTCGGCCCGACGAAGACCGTGATGCCGGGCTCTATGGCGGTGTCGAGTTGCCTGTAGCTCCGGAATCCGGTGAGCGAGAGGTGCTCAACGTACACCGGGGAGCACCTACTCGGGGTTCGACTGGGCCGGCTTCACCGCATGGCCGCCGAACTGGTTGCGGAGCGCTGCAACCATCTTCATCGACGGGGAGTCGTCCTGCCGTGAGGTGAAACGGGCGAAGAGAGCCGCTGTGATGGCGGGGGCCGGGACCGAATTCGCGATGGCTTCCTCGACGGTCCAGCGGCCCTCACCGGAGTCCTCGACGTAGCCGGCGATCTTCGACAGCCCCGGGTCCTCCTGGAGGGCCTTCACGAGCAGGTCCAGCAGCCAGGAGCGGACGACGGTGCCCTTCTGCCACGCGGCGAAGGTCCCGTGGACGTCCTTGACGATGTCCTTCGCCTCGAGGAGTTCGTACCCTTCGGCGTAGGACTGCATGAGCCCGTACTCGATGCCGTTGTGGACCATCTTGGCGTAGTGCCCCGCACCGACGTCACCCACGTGCACGAAGCTCTCGGCGCGATCGCCCTCCGGGCGGAGGGCATCGAAGACTGGCATGGCGAGTTCCACGTCGGCCTGGCTGCCACCGGCCATCAGGCCGTACCCGTTCGCCAGCCCCCACACCCCGCCGGAGACACCGCAGTCGAGGAACCGGATGCCCTTCTGCGCGAGGAGCGTGGCGTGGATCTGATCGTCGGTGAACTTCGAGTTCCCGCCGTCGATGACGAGGTCACCCTCGGACAGGACCTCGGAGAGGTCCTTGACGACACCGTCGGTGATCTGGCCTGCGGGGACCATCACCCAGACGATGCGTGGTGCGGGAAGCGCCTCGATGAGCTCGTCGAGGGTCGACACATCGGTGAGGTCGGGATTGCGGTCGAAGCCGGTGACCTCGATGCCCTTCTCGCGGAGCCGCTCCCTCATGTTGAATCCCATTTTGCCGAGTCCAATGAGGCCGATGTGCATGAGCTTCTCTTTCTGACGATGTGTCCGGCCGGCGTTCCGCCCGGCCGCTGTCCCTGCGGAGCGGTTACTGGTTGGGCAACCGCACGGGCATCAGCAGGTACCTGTAGTCTTCCCTGTCCTCACCGGAGGCGTCATCCTGCGCGGAGATCACCGCAGGCTTGGGTGGTGAGGTAAAGGAGAACCGGACGTACGGGCTGCTGAACGCGCCGAGGCCCTCGCTCAGGTAGTGCGGGTTGAACGCGACGGTGATGTCGTCGCCGTCGAGGGTGGCCTCGATGGCCTCCGAGGCCTGTGCGTCCTCGCCGGTACCGGCGTCGAGGGTCACCTGGCCCTCGGTGAAAGCGAGGCGGACGGGGGTGTTGCGCTCGGCCACGAGCGAGACGCGACGGACGGCTTCCACCAGGGTGCTGGTCTGCACGGTGGCGTGGATCGGGGTGTTCTCGGGGAACAGCGAACGGATCTTCGGGTAGTCGCCGTCCACGAGCAGGGATGTCGTCCGGCGTCCGCCGGACTCGAAACCGATCAGCTCGGAGTCTTCGGAGAAGGCGATGTTCAGGTCACCGGCTCCGCCGAGGGTCTTGGCGACCTCGTTGAGGGTCTTCGCCTTCACGAGTGCACTGGTGGAGATCCCCGGAGTCGTCGGCTTCCAGGACACTTCCCGGAGGGCGAGCCGGTATCTGTCCGTCGCGAGGAGGGTGATGAGGTCGTCCTCGATCTCCATGCGGACACCTGTGAGGATCGGCAGTGTGTCGTCGCGACTCGCGGCGATGATCACCTGGGAGACGGCCTGGGCGAAGGCCTCACCGTCGACCACTCCGCTCACGTCCGGCAGTTTGGGGAGTTCCGGGTACTCGCCCTCCGGCATGGTGGCGAGGTTGAACCGGCTGTTGCGGCATGTGAGGGTCACCTTCGACCCATCGGTGGCCACCTCGACGGGCGCCGAGGGCAGGCTGCGGCAGATGTCGGCGAGCAGCCGGCCGGACACGAGGATCGTGCCTTCCTCGAGGACGTCGGCGGCGATCTCGAGCCGTGCCGAGATCTCGTAGTCGAAGCTGGCGAGGCTCAGTGAGCCACCTTCGGCCTTGATCAGGAGTCCGGCGAGGACGGGGACCGGAGGGCGTGGCGACAGGGAACGGGCGGTCCAGGACACAGCCTCCGCAAGTACATCCCGCTCGACTCTGAATTTCACGGAGCAGTGCCGCCTTTCGCCAGATCAAAAAACAGCCACCGGTCAATCGCCGGCGGATGGTGGGTGGGTTCCGGTTCCGGAGGTGTCCGGGCACGGGGAACTACAACCCTACTGGGGAACAGCTTAGCCGCAGAGCGGCGGTGCTCAGCATGGCCCAGGAGGGCTGGGACGGGGCGTGCGGAACGTGGAATGTTATTTGACGAACTTTTGAAGTTTAAGGTTCGTAGTGTTAATAACTGCTGTGGATTCTGTGGATAAGTCCGCTGGACAGGGCATCGGCGCGGATCTGCCCTGTGGACAAGGTGTGCGTTCAGGGGAAGGGCCGCAGCAGGGGCTTGTGGGCAGAATCCTTGTCATTTCGCGGATCCACAGGCGGTAGGGGGTTTTTCCTCAGGCTGGGTGCCGATGTTCCCCCGGTTATCCACAGGTGTGTCCACACCTGTTAATTACCGGGGTGCGCCACGGCGTTCCCTTGGCGGGCGTCAGGCCTCGCGTTGCTTGTGCTTGATCCGGTTGGTCAGTTCGGTGACCTGGTTGAAGATCGCACGGCGTTCTGCCATGAGTTCGCGGATCTTGCGGTCGGCGTGGATGACCGTCGTGTGGTCGCGCCCGCCGAGCTCCTGTCCGATCTTCGGCAGCGACATGTCCGTCAGCTCACGGCAGAGGTACATGGCGATCTGGCGGGCGGTGACGAGGGTCCTCGTGCGGGACTTGCTGCACAGCTCCTCCATGCTGATCTGGAAGTAGTCCGCCGTCTGCGCCATGATCACGGTCGACGTGATCTCCTGCGCCCCGTCGTCGGAGATCAAATCCTTCAGGACGATCTCCGCCAGGTTCACGTCGACGGTCTGGCGATTGAGGCTGGCGAAGGCAGTGACCCTGATCAGCGCTCCCTCCAGTTCCCGGATGTTGGTCGCGATCTTCGACGCGATGTACTCGAGGACGTCATCCGGCGCGCTCAGGCTGTCGCTGATCGCCTTCTTGCGGAGGATCGCGATGCGGGTCTCCAGTTCGGGTGGCTGGATATCCGTCAGGAGGCCCCACTCGAACCGGGACCGCATGCGCTCCTCGAACCCGATCAGCTGCTTGGGTGGCATGTCGGAGGTGATGACCACCTGCTTGTTGTGGTTGTGCAGGGCATTGAAGGTGTGGAAGAACTCCTCCATGGTCCGGTCCTTGCCGGAGAGGAACTGGATGTCGTCGATCAGCAGGATGTCCACGTTGCGGTACGTCTGCTTGAAGCTGGAGCCCTCGTCGTCGCGGATCGAGTTGATGAAGTCGTTGGTGAACTCCTCGGAATTCACGTAGCGCACCCGGATACCCGTGTAGAGGTGCCGGGCGTAGTGGCCGATGGCGTGCAGCAGGTGGGTCTTGCCGAGCCCCGAGTCCCCGTAGATGAAGAGGGGGTTGTACGCCTTCGCGGGTGCCTCGGCCACCGCGACCGCAGCGGCGTGGGCGAACCGGTTCGAGGAACCGATGACGAACGTGTCGAAGATGTACTTGGGGTTGAGCCTGCCGAACTCGTGGGAGTTGCTGGGCGGGGTCGGCGAGGGCTTGGCCTCACCCTTGGGTTCCGGCGAGACTTCCTCGGGTTCCTGCTCGGGCGCTTCCTCCGCGACCGGGGTCAGCTCGGGATCGATGACGAAAGCGCACTGGATGTCTTCCCGGAAGACGTCGCGGAGCGCCTCGTCGAGGGCGGCCTTGAGCTGGGTCTGCAGGACCTCACGGGTCAGTTCGTTCGGAACGGCGATGAGCATGGTGGTGCCGATGAGCCCCTGGGCCTGGGCGAGCACCATAAAGCCGCGCTGGCGAGGGGTGACGCGATCGTCCTGCTCGAGGGTCCGGATGACTTTACGCCAGGAACTCCCGACGTCGTTTACCTCATCTGTACCCACGAAAAACCCCTCTTGGCTGCACAACCGCTCGAAAAGGTCCGTTCTCCACAGAGTTGTGCACATGTCGTGGATAAACGGACCAGAGCCAAGACTAGAGGATGAAAAGTGCAGAAGATAGCGGACTGGAGCGTCCTGACGGGGGCTGTGAAGGCCCTCACAGGGCGCCGTCGGGATGCGTGTAGTGTGGCTCGAGCAGCAGTTGTCCACAGGTCCGTGGAAAAGTAGCCCACAGGGCGGCGACGGCTGGTTTGACGCCCGCGAGCTGCGTCCCCTAACGTTATGTAGTCCAACATATCTGCATTTCGCATGCCATCACAGATGTTTCCGGGTACTAAGAGGCCTCGGGATGTGACAGCTCCTCCGCGAATGTCGGATGTACACCTTCATCGCGTCAGTCTGTTCTTCCCCCTTGTTGCAATGGGCCGGACGCATCTCAAGATCGTTCTGGAGTAACTACAGTGAGCAAGCGGACTTTTCAGCCGAATAACCGCCGTCGTGCCAAGAAGCACGGTTTCCGTCTTCGCATGCGCACCCGTGCTGGTCGTGCCATCCTGTCGGCGCGCCGCGGCAAGGGCCGTACCGAACTCTCGGCATAAGCGGTTCCTCCTACGCCATGCAGCCTTCGGGTGATCGCGCCGGCACGGTGTTCCTCGCTTCCCCAGGAAACAGGGACCCCCAGTGCTACCGATGATCCACAGGGTGCGGACGGCCGCGGATTTTGCACGTACCGTACGTTCCGGTGCCCGGTCTGGGCGCCGGAACGTCGTGCTATACGGGTCGAGGACGTCGAGCTCCGCTCCTTCCAGGGTCGGTTTCATCGTCGGCAAGAACGTAGGGAACGCCGTCACACGCAATCTCGTTAAACGGAGGCTGCGCCATGCTTCGGCGGAGTGGGTCGAAGCGCACCCTGCCGGGTACGACGTCGTCGTCAGGGCGCTGCCGCCGGCAGCCGGGAGTGACTGGCCGACCCTGCAGAAGGACTTCACGAGCTGCCTCGCCGCCGTCGTCCGCAGGCTCGACCGCACCGAGGTACCGGAGAAGGAAGGCAGAGTATCGTGATCAGGGTCGCTGTCCGCGTGCTGGCCTTCCTCGTCGGGATGCCGCGCCTGGCAGCGATCGGGTTCCTGATCGCGTACCGGAAGGTCGTGTCTCCGCTGTACGGTCCCGTGTGCCGGTTCTATCCCAGTTGCTCCGCCTATGCGCTGGAGGCCCTGACCGTGCACGGGTTCATGCGCGGTACATGGCTCGCCGGCCGACGGCTGATGCATTGCCACCCCTGGAACGACGGCGGGGTCGACCACGTCCCTGCAGGTTCCAGGACCTTCCCGCCAGGGAAGGTCCCCTCGATTGTTGTGTTGAACCATCCGGTGATCCCGGCCGATGACGAAAGCCGTTCCGCGGCTTGAGGAGCTAACTGATTATGGGTTTTTTTGAGACGATCCTGGCGCCGTTCAGGTGGCTCGTGTCGTGGATCATGTTCATGTTCCACGAGGGCTTCACGTTCCTCGGGATGGACCCTGCTTCCGGCTGGACCTGGGTCCTGTCGATCGTCGGCCTCGTCGTCGTCATCCGCGCCGCACTCATCCCCGTCTTCGTCAAGCAGATCAAGGCCCAGCGCGGCATGCAGGCCCTGCAGCCGGACCTGCGGAAGCTGCAGCAGAAGTACAAGGGCAAGACGGATCAGCTCTCGCGTCAGGCGATGACGCAGGAGCAGATGGCCCTGTACAAGAAGCACGGGACCAATCCGTTCGCGGCGTGCCTGCCGATCCTCATCCAGATGCCCTTCTTCTTCGCACTCTTCACGGTGCTCAACGGCATCTCCCGGGCAAGCGCCGAGGGTACGACCATCGGTGCCCTGTCACCCGAATCGGTCCGCCAGTTCGACAACGCGACGATTTTCGGTGCTCCCCTCTCCTCGACGTTCCTCGGCAGTTTCGGCGCCGACGGGAACATCAGCGTCATCATCCTGTCGCTCCTCATGATCATCGCGATGACGGCATCGCAGTTCATCACGCAGAAGCAGATCATGGCGAAGAACATGTCCGAGGAGGCCATGCAGAGCCCGTTCATGCGTCAGCAGAAGATCATGCTGTACATCCTCCCGCTGGTGTTCGGAGTCGGCGGCATCAACTTCCCGCTCGGCGTCCTCGTCTACTGGACCACGACGAACGTGTGGACCATGGCGCAGCAGTTCTACGTCATCCGCAGGATGCCGACCCCCGGATCGCCGGCGGCGAAGGCACTTGCCGACCGCCGGGCGAAAAAGGGTCTGCCCATGGTTCCCCTCCTCGGTGAGCGGAAGACCGAGGAAGTAGTCGAAGCGGTGCCAGAGGCCCGGGTGCAGCGTGTCCAGCCCCAGCGCAAGAAGAGGAAGAAGCGATGACGGTAGACAACGAAGAGCAGACACCCGAGCTGAGCGGCCCGGAGTCGGGTGATGACGTCGAGGCATCCGCCGACGACGTCGAGGCAGCGGGCGGGACGAAGGCGTCCAGGCTGGACGAAGAGGGCGACGTCGCGGCCGACTACCTCGAGGAGCTCCTCGATATCGCGGATATCGACGGCGACATCGACATCGAGGTGCGCAACGGCCGCACCTACATCTCGATCGTGTCGGAGGACAAGTCCGACGCCGGGCTGAGCAGCCTCGTCGGTCGTGACGGTGAAGTGCTCGAGGCACTGCAGGAACTCACCCGACTGAGTGTCCTCACGGCGACGGACTCGCGGTCACGGCTCGTTCTGGACGTCGACGGCTACCGGAACCAGCGCGGCGGCGAACTGGCCCGCATCGCTCAGGACGCAGTGGACAAGGTCAAGGAGACGGGCGACGACGTCGCTCTGCCTCCCATGTCGGCCTACGAGCGGAAGATCGTCCACGACGTCGTGGCCGACCTCGGTCTCGTGAGTGAATCCGAGGGTGAGGGTCAGGCCCGGCACATCGTCGTTTCGCCCAGTGATGACTGATCCTTCCCCCACTCCGGTCGCCGGGGCCCCGGATCCGTCCGTCGACGAACTCGCGGCTGCGACGATCGTGTTCGGTGCGCACCTCGGTCTCGCCCGCGGGTTCGTCAGGCACCTCTCCACCTCGGGCATTGAACGTGGCCTGCTGGGTCCCAGGGAGGTTCCACGACTCTGGGGGCGGCACGTGCTCAACTGTGCGGTGGTCGCGGATTTGATGGACCCCGGTGCCACTGTGGTCGACGTCGGTAGCGGTGCCGGTCTTCCAGGCCTCGCGATCGCCATCGCCCGGCCCGACCTCGAGCTCCACCTGGTCGAGCCGCTGGAACGCCGGGTGACCTGGTTGAACGAGGTCGTCGGGGATCTCTCCCTGCCGAACGTCACCGTCCATCGGGCTCGCGCGGAACAGGTGGTGGGCCAGGTGTCGGGGGACTATGTGACGGCACGAGCGGTCTCGGCCCTCAGCACCCTCGCGGGCTGGACCATCCCTCTGGCCAGGCCGGGAGGGGAAGTCCTCGCGATCAAGGGCCGAAGTGCCGGCGAGGAGATCGAGAAGGCCCGGAAGATCATCCGGAAGCTCGGCGGGGGTCCGGCCGAGGTACTCGTGGCAGGGGCCGAAGTACTCGCAGAGCCCACGACCGTGGTCCGTATTCCCGTCCGCATCCCCTGAAGGCCTGCCCCGGTGCTGATGTCGCGTCGGGCCGCGTGCTTCCGGCTACCCTTGTAGATAACGACGTCTGGCATGTGGAAGTGAGTTACTGAGTGACCATCAAGGACGCCCCCGCGAAGAAGTCCGAAACCCTCCTGCCGTCCGGGTTCGCACTCGCTGGTGGGCTACGTGAAATACAACCCGAAGTGTTTGCGGACCCCGCGAACACCGGTGTTGTTCCACGTGAAACCACGGCCGTGTTGTCCGATGCGACGCAAACGAAGAAGCCCGGTAAGGGTAAGAGCGTCCTGGAGTCGATGGACGATTCCTCGCCCCTGGGTCGTGAGCTGGCCAGCGAGGCGAAGCGTCGCGAGAAGCTGCTGGGCAAGACGCTCCCCAAGCCGCAGAGCACGCGCATCATGACCATCAGCAACCAGAAGGGCGGTGTGGGCAAGACGACGACGACAGTCAATATCGCGGCGGCGCTTGCTACCGCTGGTCTGCAGGTCCTCGTGATCGACATCGATCCGCAGGGCAATGCTTCGACCGCCCTCAATATCGACCATCACGCTGATGTGGACTCCATCTACGACGTCCTGATCGACGATGTCCCGCTCGCCGATGTCGTCGCGCCCTGCCCGGATGTGCCGAACCTGATCTGTGCGCCTGCCACGATCCACCTTGCCGGTGCCGAGATCGAACTCGTGTCCCTCGTGGCTCGGGAGCAGCGCCTCCGGCGTGCGATCGATGTCTACGCGAAGGAGCGCGAACGCAGGGGCGAGCCTCGCCTCGACTTCGTCTTCATCGATTGCCCTCCGAGTCTCGGTCTCCTCACGGTCAACGCCTTCGTCGCAGCGAAGGAGGTGCTGATCCCGATCCAGTGCGAGTACTACGCGCTCGAGGGTCTGAGCCAGCTGCTCAAGAACATCGAGATGATCCAGAAGCATCTCAACGCTGATCTCTCCGTCTCGACGATCCTGCTCACGATGTACGACGGACGCACGAATCTCGCTGCGCAGGTTGCGGCCGAGGTGCGCGAACACTTCCCCCAGCAGGTCCTCAAGGCCGTGGTACCCCGTTCGGTACGGATCTCCGAGGCGCCGAGCTATCAGCAGACGGTCATGACGTATGACCCTTCATCAAGTGGTGCACTCTCCTACCAGGAAGCAGCGGCCGAGATAGCCTCTCGGTCCTAGCAGTTCGCAGTACCGGTCCGACTGGACCACGACGATGTGACGGTGAAGCAGGGCTCCATCGTCCGGAAGGAACGACATGGCGGAAAAGCGGCGTGGCCTGGGCCGAGGGCTCGGGGCGCTCATACCCAGCGGTCCGGTCGAGGATGACACCGAGCCGGCACAGCCTGAGCATGATGCTCCGGTCGAGCGGGAAGTGCCCACTGCAGCCTCCGAAGGGTCGCGCAAAGCAGCGGGCAGACCCGTGGATCTTTTCTTCGAGCGGGTGACCGAGGAGGACGTGGCGGAGCAGCCACGGTCCTACTCTTCCGCCCTCCGAAGTGGCATCAACAAGAACATGCTCGAAGCGCAATCGAAGCGCGTTGCGAAGTCACCGTCGGGGCGTAAGAGCGCGGCCGGAAGGGGCGCGGACACGGCGAAGCCGTCGCCGTCCGCGTCGACGCAGGCTGCGGTGTCTGATGAGGACACTGCACACGTCCCGAGTCCGGTCAGCGCGGATGGACAGGACCAGGCGCCCGGTCAGTCACCAAGGCGCTCTGCGGGCGCGGCAGACGACGGTGCTGGTACTGATTTTCACGCGGAGGATGCGCGCCCATCGGGAGAGCCCACTAGGGTGTCAGCACGGACTGACGCTTCAACCGCTGACGGCGCGGCGGGAGCCGCACAGAACATGGAGACTGCAGATCTCGAGCCGGCCTCCGCGACGAGATCAGCTGCCTCACCAGGTTCCGTTCCACGTGAAACCGGTTCCAGTTCTTCCAACGTGACGATGGTGCGACCTGACCAGGGCGGTTCGGACGCGTCGCTGATTGCTGTACCCGGTGCCACCTTCGCCGAGCTCCCGCTCGACAGCATCCATCCGAACAGGAAGCAGCCCCGCGTAGAGTTCAATGAGGACGAGCTGGCCGAACTCGTGCACTCGATCCGCGAGATCGGGGTCCTTCAGCCGGTCGTCGTTCGTCCTTCGCAGGAAGGCGGCACCACCTCGTACGAGCTGGTCATGGGAGAGCGTCGTTGGCGCGCATCCCGGGAAGCCGGCATGGAGAGCATTCCGGCGATCATCCGATCCACGTTGGATGACGATCTGCTCAGGGATGCGCTGCTTGAGAATCTGCATCGTAGTGCCCTGAACCCGCTGGAGGAAGCTGCTGCATACCAGCAGTTGCTGGACGACTTCGGTTGTTCCCACGATGAACTGGCCGGGCGCCTGGGTCGGTCGCGACCGCAGATCTCCAACACCCTGCGCCTGATGAAGCTGCCACCGCTTGTACAGCGGCGAGTAGCTGCGGGGGTGCTGTCGGCCGGGCATGCTCGGGCACTCCTCGGCCTGGGAGATCCGGCCGACATGGAAAAGCTCGCCCAGCGCATCGTGGCGGAAGGCCTTTCGGTCCGGTCCACCGAGGAGATCGTCGCGCTCAGTGGGGGCCTCCGCAGGGCGAGCAAACCCTCCACTCCCCGGGACGGAGCCAGGCATGAGCGTCTCGATTACCTTGCGACGTCCCTGTCCGATCGGCTGGACACGAATGTGAAGATCACGCTCGGAGCGAAGAAGGGGCGGGTCAGCATCGAGTTCGCGAGCGTCGACGATCTCAATCGGATCATCGGTGTGCTCTCGCCTCCGGCCGAGTAGGATCACAAGACGTTCGACACGACGACCCCTGTTTCACGTGAAACAGGGGTCGTCTGTCTTTCGGGGAACGTTCTAGAGCGCGACAGCGCGTGCCAGTTGGCTCCAGTTCCGAGTAGCCGTTCGGTAGAGCTCTTACGGCCGATCCGCATTCGGTCCGCTGTGAGGATGGCGGATGGGGAGAGAACCGGTGCTCACGCCTGCTCGTCAGTACGCGAGGATGAGGATTCGAGGACGCTCACGAAGAGATCGCACGCGTGTCGGCCTAGCGTGTTTCACGTGGAACGCCGGTCACAGTGAATGTACCGGGCAGGATATGGAGTCGGCTGCCCGGTCTCCTGAGTGGTGTGCGTGCACCGGCAAGGGCTCGAGCGGCATTACCAGGCAAGCGTAGTCCTACTACGAGACGTTCAACGGTGCGTAGGCGAACGCAGGGACCCAGCGTCCCGTCGCTGGTGGCGGCCCGGCTTCACCTGCTCTGCGAGTGCGAGCCAGAACACGGTGGTCGGCTCGCTCCGTGGGTGGATTGCGATGAGGCGTTTCACGTGGAACATTGCGGTTATGGATCGACTGACATTGATCCGGGCACCCCTCGCTCAGCACTTTTCCGTCCAAGGCGTCCTGTATCCCTGGTCAGGGACGGCGGAGGGCTCATTCATGGACGCCATGATCGATTCGCCGAGGTCGACGACGACCCAAGGCCCTCCTTCATGGAGCGGCGTGACATGTCCCGGAACGTCACGCGCGCCCGGGCCCTTGGGTCGTTAATGGGCTGCTGTATCAGCACAGGCACGTGGCTCCGAGGTGGCGTCACGAGGGCCGCGACGGTGAACGGCGAAGCGACCGGGTGGGTGCATTAGTCGGGTGTGGAAGCCGGCTCAGCAAAAGGTAGCGCGAGGGAGGGTGCGGATCTCCACCTTGAGGATTGCCCAGGTGGTGTCCCATCATCGACGCTAGCGCAAGGGCGCACACGGGCGGTGAAACTCCGCGAGGGTAGTGGCGCGATGTGGAGCGCTTGCTGACCCCGAACGGCCTTCTACCAGTGCCGCAGCGCTTCCTCCGGGGGTACTGAGCATCCTCTGCTTGCAAGGGTTACGAGCGGGCGCGACTGCTTGGGACGATCTGGTTTCACGTGAAACGTGAGACACCGGCTCCCGCCGGCACCCCCGTCTGGTCGCGGTTGGGTTGTTCGCAGCAGATGAGTGCCCGCTGCGCACGGCAACTGGAACGATCTGTCGACGTCGTGCATCCATCCATCGTTCTGCCGGCGCGATGGCTTTGTCATCATCCGGGAGCGCCCGTGCACCCTCCGAGGTCGGCAGGCCTGCGGCATTGACGCGCTCAGCGGCTCGACGGGACGAATGGGCCGTGCAATCTGACCTCGCCCGCAGTCGTACCCAGGTTTTGTGGTCAGTGAGTTCATATCGATGGAGGACCCTGGGAATTCGTCGTTTCTACCTTCAAACAGATGATCCTCGCCGCGGATCGCGGCTGCAGCGGCTACTGCAGCACCTTGATTGAAGGAGCGATGCTTACTCTACTGTCATCGTTTCACGTGAAACAGCGCGATGCTTCTGCTGCTTGTTCGCCCTCATCGGAAGTGATGTTCGACCTAACGCTGACGCGGTACATGTCGCTCACCTGCGTAGGCAGCACGATGCTTGCGACACTGCACGGTCCACGAGGGGAAGAAGCCGTTGATCGGCATGTCCCCCAGAGACCAGCAGCAGAACAGAGGGTTCCGGTTCTTCCGGTTGGCGGTGGCCTCGCAGGCGCGACAGTACATCCCTTGCTGCGGGTGTCACTTCAATGCACACCATTGCCAGCTCCGATGCCCAGGGCTACCTCGATCTCGGAATGCTCCGGCGAGTCGACCAGTAGCTGCAGCAGCTTTCGGCGGCCTACGGCAGTGGATGTTCGGACGCGGGGCCATCTTCAGCGATGGTCGCCGGCCCGCTGATCTCCATCCGGCGACGGCATCTATGGCGTGGTGCTGGGCGCTCGTGCGGGGTGTCCTGAAAAGGGTCTGAAATCAGGGAAACGAAGAGGTACACCGCCGCTCTGACCGGAGGCAGCAATGCCGGATCTCTGCCTCGCGTCACAACCGCGGTTGAGGATGATCGCGTGAGTAGGCCTGCGATCTCTGCCGCCGCATTCGATTGCAGTCGTTGAAAGGGTACCTATGGCGTCTGGATCGGCCATGAGCGCGCCAAGCACCTTCACGCTCCGGTTGTTCAGCAGCAGTGGGAAGAGATGGAGCAGACGCACTACATGTGGACCAGCGGTGGTGATCGAACCGCTCGCAGCCGTCTCCGTCCGTCCCCCATTCTCCTGCCGCTCTCGGCAATGTCGGACGGGGGCTTATTGCCTCCCCACTGGCATCGACCAGGCGGCGCGCTGTGGAGACTGCTCGGAGCGGGACGCTGTACGAGGGATCATCCTCAGCCTGGGCATGGTGGCATGCGATACGTCGGCGGAGGACAAGTACCAGCGAGCTGCCGCCGGCCGGCTGCCAGGTTGCAGGATGGGTGTGTCGGTGTTCTGTTGAGAGGAGAACCCGCTGCAGCTGCCCTGACCCTGTTTCACGTGAAACGCGTTCTCGGACGGAGAGAGGCGGACGGCTCAGTATCGAGGCCGAGGAACAACAGTCAGGTCCTGCGAGACATCCAAGCCTCTGATCGAGGACATATTCCCCGCACCTCCCTTGTCGGACGTGGATTACACGGTACGTACCAATGAAAAGGGCCCGCCGCAGATGCGGCGGGCCCTCTTCTAAAACGCGATCAGTTGATGAAGGCTGCGAATTCCTGCTCGAGTACCTGCTTCGGCTTCGCGCCGATCGACGTCGCGGCCACTTCCCCGCCTTGGAACACGTACACGGCGGGAATCGAGGTGATGCCGTATTTCGCGGCGATGGCCGGGTTGTCATCCACGTTCACCTTCACCACGTCGACCTTCTCGGCATGCTCGGCAGCGATGTCGTCGAGGATGGGCGAGAGCATGCGGCAGGGGCCGCACCATTCAGCCCAGAAATCGACGATGACCGGCTTGCTGGCCTGCAGGACGTCGGCGTCGAATGACGCGTCGGTCACATCCTTTGCGTTGCTCATTGCGATACTCCTAGTGATTGATCGATCAGAGTGAAGCTGATTCGGAGACTGCTTCTGCCGGCGGGGTGGGTACCCGGGCGGCAGTCTGCGCCATGCTGACGGTATCCGCCAGGTAGTGCTCGACGTCGAGGGCAGCAACACAGCCGCTGCCGGATGCCGTGATGGCCTGGCGGTAGGTCGGGTCGATGACGTCACCCGCAGCGAAGACGCCCGGCAGCGAGGTCTTCGACGTCCGGCCCTGCACGGCGATGGTGCCCTCGCTGGTCAGTTCGAGCTGATCCTTCACGAGGTCCACCCGTGGATCGTTACCGATCGCGACGAAGATGCCGGTGACAGCGAGATCGCTCGTGGTGCCGTCGACCGTGCTGGCCACCTTGACGCCGGTCACCTTGTCGGCGCCGTGGATACCGACGACCTCGGAGTTCCAGAGGAAATCGATCTTCTCGTGCGCGAAAGCGCGGTCCTGCATGATCTTGGACGCGCGCAACGTGTCACGGCGGTGGATGACGGTGACGGAGCGGGCGAACTTCGTGAGGAAGAGAGCCTCCTCCATGGCGGAGTCGCCGCCGCCGACGACGGCGATGTCCTGGTCGCGGAAGAAGAACCCGTCGCAGGTCGCACACCAGCTGACGCCGTGCCCCGACAGGCGCTTCTCGTCGTCCAGCCCGATCTCGCGGTATTCGGAACCGGTCGAGATGATGACGGCACGCGCGAGGAATTCCTCACCCGTCGCGATGGTCAGCTTCTTGATGTCACCTGAGAGGTCTGCGGACACGACGTCCTCGAAGAGGATCTCGGTGCCGAACCTGCGTGCCTGCTTCTCGAACTGTTCCATCAGCTCCGGCCCCATGACGCCCTCCGGGAAGCCCGGGAAGTTCTCGACGTCGGTGGTGTTCATCAGCTCACCACCGGCCTTGACCGAACTCGCGATCATGACCGGCTTCAGGTTGGCGCGTGCGGTGTAGACCGCTGCGGTGTAGCCCGAAGGACCCGATCCGACGATGATGACGTCGTGGATCTTCGGCTCGCTGCCTGAGCTGTCTGCGGTGGGCGTGTCCAGCTGGACATCGGTTTGCGTTGTCACGTTCTCGAAAGACCTTTCTGTCTTCTCGTGCGCTGATCCGGCCGGACCGGCCTCATCTGCGGACACTTCCCTCAACGGAACCCTCCGGACGATTATTCCACCGCGGGAGCACGGTGTGGCACCGCCGACAGCGCCCTCCGGGCATTCGGGTCCGGCCCGAGTCAGCGGACGCTGATCTCCGCGATCCGCAGTCCGAAGGGGTACTGCGCCTGGATGTTGGAGAGCCTCGGCAGCCGGGTGAAGTTGATGATCGCGTAGCTCGCCGTCCGTGGTCCGTCCGCACCGTCCGGGATCGGAAGGGTCACGGTCGGCGCGGTGAAGCTGCCCTGGGCGATCTGCTCGGCACCATCCAGCGTCGGCTGGTCGTTCACGAGGACGGAGAAACTGCCACCCGCTCCGTTGAGCTGTGCGATGGACACCTCGGAGATGGTCGATTCCTGCTCGAGCTGCACCACCAGCGCGAGGCTCGTGGCGAGGCCACCGAAGGAGTCACTCGCGTACACCTGGTTGCCCCAGAAGGTCGCAGGATTATCGTCGATGATCAACGGCAGGGTGGCGTCGTTCGCCGCATCGAGTGCCTGGTTGTCCGGGACCACACGGGTGATGCCGGTGATGACGGGCGCGACGGCCTCCTGCGTGGGTTCGGCGGTGGCAGTCGGCGTCTCCACGGGATCGTCGGAGGCGGGGACGCTCGTCGCCTGGTCGGTCGGATCGTCCGCGACGTCGGTCCCGCCGGAGATCGATCCGAGCTGGGTGACCGCGAGGACGACAGCGACCACCAGGACGACCGCGAGGACCACCCCGACGAGGACGCGGGTGAACCTGCGTCCGCCCCCGTCGTTGTCGTCGTCATCGGTTCCGTCGCCGTCGGTCCCCTCGGGGCCGTCGATGTCGTCGTCGTCGAAGGCGGACAACGGGAAGCGCGACGCGGCCCGCCCGGACTGCGGGGACGCCGCAGCGGCGGCCGCCCCCGCTGCACCGACCCCTATGGCACCGGCCGCGGCACCGGCTGCAGCCCCCGCCCGCTGCGGGCCGGTGTTGTCGCGATCATCGCGCGGCTCGTCCCGGACCCCGGAGGGCGCTGCCGACGCACCCGTAGGACGCTGGGTGGGCGGCGGAGGGACGAGGTGGGAGGTGGCCTGCCGCTCAGGAGCAGGTTCGGCGGCGTCGGAAGGCTGGTCCGATGCGTCGTCGTACGACGCATCATCGGCGCCCTGCCGCCCGAAGCGCCGGGTCAGCCCCGAGAGGCGCGACTTCCGTTGCTGCCGGACGTCGTCGTAGTCCTCGTAGTGGTCGTCGTCGTCGTCGGTCTCCGGCTCGCTGGACCGCGGCCCGCCGAAGATCTCCGAACCGAGCGTGTCGGTGAAGAACGGCTCGACGTAGGGTGCTTCCTGCGCGGGAGCGTCCTGCTGCACGATCAGGTCCAGCATGTCGGGCGCCGAGGCGCGGTTCGTCACCAGATAGGTGCCGGACTCGGTGATGCCGAGGTCGAGCACCTGGATGTTGTCGTTCCTGTCGCCGGACGCCAGCTCACGGGCACTCGTGGCGACCTGGGACGCGTTGCCGGCCGACGCGACGAGGATGCTGACCGGTCGGTTGAGCACCTGGTCGACGCCGTCGAGCACGAGGTCCTTCTCGGCGGATGCCAGCACGTAGGCCGTCACCTTGTAGCGGCCGCCCAGCACTGAACCGACGTCGACTGCTTCTGGCACGTGTTCCTCCCGGCAAGACCCTGGCTGATTTCTCACCATGCTACCGGTCTGCCAGGCCATTCCCGGGCTGCCGCGTCAGGCGCCGCTCCGGCGGAACCGCGCCAGCAGCGGCCCCAGGATCTGGCTGAGTTCGGTGATCCGGAGCAGCCTGAGCATGGCCAGATAGACCACGGACAGGACGATCCCACCCATCGCGAGCACGACGACGGCGTTCAGTTTCGACTGCCAGACGAATCCGCCGGCGTCGTACCCGCCGAACGCCCAGGACACGGCCGTGCCCGCCAGCGCGGCGACGATCCCGGCGATCACGAGGCGCACGTGCACATCGAAGACATGTCCGGCGCCGTACGACCCGATCGCCCGGGTCAGGAAGACATGACTGACCACGACGGCCATCGCGTTGCCGAGCGAGTAGGCGACGGCGAGCATGGGCACGATGAGGCGGGGATCGAACATGCCCGCCGCCAGGGCGAGCACGACGCCGACGACGGACAGGATCAGCTGGATCTTGAGCGGCGTCCGAACGTCCTCGCTCGCGTAGAACACCCGGTTGAGGAAGAAGTTGGCGCTGAGGAACGGGGCCCCCACGGCGAGGAGCGCGATGATGACGCCGTTGGTGGCGGCGCTCTCCGCCGACTCGCTGAACAGCATCCCGAGGGGTCCTGCGAACGCGAGCAGTGCTGCGGCACCGAAGACGGTCGCGACGCCGATGATGCGCAGCCCCTGGGACAGGGTGGCGCGGACGGCGGCCAGGTTGTTGTCGGCATGCGCCGAGGACAGCTGGTTGAACATGACCGTCGCCAGGGACAGCGCGATGACGGAGTGCGGCAGCTGGTACACCATCGCGCCGAACTCGAGGTTGGTCAGGCCGGCGATCTGCACGGGTGGATCCTGTGCGAGGAGCCGCGGGCGTGCTTCGGAGGCGATGGTCGCGACGCGCTGGTTCACGAGGTAGAGCCCGTTCCCCACGAGCATCGTGATGATGGTGACCGACGCGAGCCTGCCCGTCCGGCCGAGACCCGTTCCGCGGATGCCGAACTTCGGGCGCAGGCCGAGCCGAAGGCGTTTCAGGGGCAGGAAGAGCACGAGGGCCTGGATGACGATGCCGAGCGTCGTCCCACCGGCGAGCAGCAGCGTCTGCGCCGAGGTCCACGTGTCGGGGCTGTGCCGTTCCGACTGCTCGCTCCCCATCAGCACGATGAAGACCGCGAGGAAGGCGATGGAGACCACATTGTTGACGACGGGCGCCCACATGTAGGGACCGAAGGACCCGTTGGCGTTGAGGATCTGCCCGGTCACCGCGTACATGCCGTAGAAGAAGATCTGCGGCAGGCACCAGTAGGCGAAGGCCGTGGTGAGGGCGAGATTGGCGCCCGTGACGCTCGTCGTCAGACCGACGATGACCGGTGCCGCGAGCGTGACGAGCACCGTGAGCACGAGCAGCGCTGCCGCGGCGAGGGTGAGCAGCCGGCTGACGTAGTCCGCGCCCCGATCCGGCTGCCTGCTGGCACGGATGATCTGCGGCACCAGGACGGCATTGAACACGCCGCCGGCGAGCATCAGGTAGATGAAGTTCGGCAGGTTGTTGGCCGAGGTGAAGAGGTCCGACACTTGGCCGGATGCACCGATCGCCGTGGCGAGGAGCGCAACGCGGACGAGGCCGAGGATCCGCGAGACGAGGGTCCCGGCAGCCATGATCGCGCTCGAGCGGGCCATGGAGCCGCTCCGGGGGGCCGAGGGGTCGTCGCGGGCGGGCTGCCCGGCGTCCTGCAGGGGGATCGAGGCTGTGTTCGTTTCAGACATCGTTCCCATCGTCTCACCGATGGGAGGACGACGGCGCGCGCCGCAGCGGAGAGCGGACGCTCAGAGGTGCTCGGGGAGTACCTCGCGGGCGAGGTCGGCGATGCGCCGCTCGTTCGGGAAGGAGAGGCGACGGCCGAGCTCCTGCAGGGGGACCCACGCGACGTCGACGGCCTCGTGGTCGGGGTCGTTCTCGATGGTCAGGTAGCCGCCCGTGGCGATCAGCAGGAAGTGGTGGACCGTCTTGTGCACGCGGTGCCCGCTGACCGTGAACCAGTAGTCGATGCTCCCGAGGGCGGAGACGATCCTGCCCTCGATGCCGGTCTCCTCCGCGATCTCCCGCACGGCGGCCTCTTCACTGTTCTCCAGGCCCTCCGGGTGGCCCTTCGGGAGGCACCACTCGAGCCGGCCTCCGCGGTTCAGCCGGGCGATGATGGCGACGTCGAGCGATTCCTTCGTGGTGTCGACGACGATCCCGCCGGCGGACACCTCCTCCACCGTCGGCAGCTGGTGCTGCACGGCAGGCATACCCGTGGTTCCCATTGACACAGTCAGCGGGGTGCGCTTGGGAGCACTTGGAACGGGTCGGTCCATGCAGACCACTCTAACGATCTTTAAGGAGCCTCGATGACGGCGCGACGCGTTGCGCGCCCGCCCGTACAGCATCGGTACGGGTCGGTGCGAGGTGTGGGAAACGGGGGCTGATCTGGCACCCTTAAGGGACTATGGCGCACCTGCTGGACACCTCGACCCTCACCGCACCCCTCCCTCCCGTGGTCCTCGAGGTCGGCGAACTCTTCGAGGCCGCGGGCCATGAACTCTCACTGGTCGGCGGCCCGGTGCGGGACCTGTTCCTCGGGAGGGCGTCGCCCGACCTCGACTTCACCACGAGCGCCGACCCCGACGAGACCCTCGCCGTGATCAAGCGGTGGGCCGACGCCTACTGGGAGATCGGCCGCGCCTTCGGCACGATCGGACTGCGCAGGGGCGGCTACCAGATCGAGATCACCACGTACCGCGCGGAGGCCTACGACCCCTCGTCCCGGAACCCGTCGGTGGCCTTCGGTACGAGCCTCGAGGACGACCTGCTGCGCCGCGACTTCACGATCAATGCTATGGCCCTGAGGCTGCCGTCCCTCGAACTCGTCGATCCGTTCGGCGGCGTCCGGGACCTGCACGCGGGCCTGCTGCGCACTCCCGGCACGCCGTCGTCGTCGTTCTCGGACGATCCCCTGCGCATGATGCGCGCCGCGCGCTTCGTCTCCCAGCTGGGCGTCAGCGTGGCCCCCGAGGTGTCCGAGGCGATGGGGTCCATGGCCGAACGGATCTCGATCATCTCCGCCGAGCGCGTGCGCGATGAACTGGTCAAGCTCATGCAGGGCAAGACGCCGGACGCCGGGATCGACCTGATGGTGGACTCGGGGCTTGCCGACCACGTGCTGCCGGAGGTCTCCGCGCTCCGCCTCGAGACGGACGAACACCACCGCCACAAGGACGTCTACCAGCACTCGCTGACGGTGCTGCGGCAGGCCTGCGCCCTCGAGACGGGCGACGACGGGCCCGTGCCGGCACCGGACGTCGTGCTGCGCTTCGCCGCGCTCCTCCACGACATCGGGAAGCCCGCGACGCGGAAGTTCGAACCCGGAGGGGCGGTGAGTTTCCGTCATCACGACGCCGTCGGCGCGAAGCTCGCCTCCAAGAGGCTCAGAGCACTGAGGTTCGACAACGACACGATCAAGGCCGTCGCCCGCCTGGTGGAGCTGCACATGCGCTTCTACGGCTACGGGGAAGCGGGCTGGAGCGACTCCGCTGTACGGCGGTACGTGAGCGATGCCGGCCCCCTCCTCGAGCGGTTGCACCGCCTGACCCGCTCCGACGTCACCACGCGGAACCGGCGCAAGGCCGAGCGGCTCGCGTTCGCCTACGACGATCTCGAGACCAGGATCGCCGCGCTCGCCGAGCAGGAGGAACTGGCGTCGATCAGGCCGGACCTCGACGGCGAACAGATCATGGCACTCCTGGGCATCCGCCCGGGGCCCGTCGTGGGCCGCGCCTACCGGTTCCTCCTCGAGGAGCGGATGGAGCACGGACCCCACGACCCGGCAGCAGCCGAAGCCAAGCTCCGCCAGTGGTGGAGCGAGCAGCCCGAATCCCAGGAGAGCGAAGTATGAAGCCCATGACAGGCGCGGCAGCACCGGACCTGACTCCGGCGGGAACCCCCCTCCCCAGGTTGTGGCTGCTGCGGCACGGCGAGACGGAGTGGTCCAGGGACGGCCGGTACACGGGCCTGACCGACCTCCCGCTGACGCCGCACGGCGAGGAACAGGCGCTCGCCGCGCGCGAACACCTCCAGGGCATCGACTTCGATCTCGTGGTGACGTCACCCCTGCAACGGGCCGTCCGGACGGCGGAGCTGGCCGGCTTCCCGGACGCGGAAGTCCTGCCCTTCGCCCACGAGTGGGACTACGGCGACAACGAGGGGCGGAACAGTGCGGTGGTCCGCGAGGAGAACCCCGGCTACCTGATCTGGAACGACGGCGTCCCCAACGGGGAGACGCTCGACCAGGTGTCCGAGCGGGCCGACAGCGTCATCGCCAGGGTCCAGGCAGGCTGCGGGACCCCGGCGGACAGGGAGCCCGCGGCGAAGCCCGTCGAGAACGCGCTGCTCGTGGCACACGGTCACTTCCTGCGGATCGTCGCGGCCCGATGGCTGCAGTTCGGCGGTATCGAGGGACGGCACTTCGTCCTGGGGACCGCCGCGGTCTGTGCGCTCGGCTGGGACAAGCGCACACCCGCGATCGTGCACTGGAATCTCTAGCCCCCAGCGACCCGCGGACGCCATCGGAACGCCCCTTCTCCCACCTTTTCGTGAATTGTCCGATCAATTCACGAAAAGGTCTATGCCGCAGTGCATTTCATGGGGTAACTTTACTCACGTGCCATTGGGCCTTCCCGACTCGATCGACGAGGGACGCCCGGGCCACACGACCGTCAATGCACTGGATGAAATGGAGGTGGAGATTGTGAACACCATGCTCAGCGGAGCCTTTGCCCGCAGCGCCAATCCCGCCTTCGTTCGCCGTACGCACTAGGAAGTCGGCGCACCGGCAGTAGCCGGCTGGTCCAGCATCATCCCCGCGCCCGTGCGCGGCTTCCTCGTGTCTTCTTTCCCGGCAGCGCCCTTTATCGGCAATTCCCTGCCCCTTTCACCTATCGAAGGTCCGTCATGCCCAATTCACCGCTACCCCCTGCCCATTCACCCGATACGAACGCAATACCCGGACCCGGAGCAACAATTCGTCCCGGCCGGGGCGAATTCATTCTGAGCGGATCACTGACGCCGCTGGCCTGTCCGGAGCTGCCGGGTACGACTGCCGATCCTGTGCCCGGCTTCCAGCGGAGGAAGGAGGTGCGACGCATGCTGAGGAGATGGCGGAACAGGACCTCGCTCTGGGGGCGGATCTGGCCGGACCGGTCGGGCGGAGCCTGGGACTCCTCCCACCGCCTCACGCTGCCCCAGCACACCATGTACATCAAGTGACCGGCGGTGGACAGCCGGTCGGAAGCGATGCCCTGCCGGCGGTCACCACAGCGATCCCGGCGTGCTGCCAGTGCTTCGGCCGTCCGAACCCGGCCGTCCGAACCCTGCCGTCCGAACCCTGCCGTCCGAACCCTGCCGTCCGAACCCTGCCGTCCCGAGGAGACAGGACCTTCGGAGTGTCTCTCCCGAGCGGAGGCGGAAGCCCGCACTGTCCAGCGTGGGCTTCCGCCTCCTCCATCCCGTATCCGCAGTGTGCCGGAGGGCGGCGCGAGCGGAATGGGGCGCGCTGACAGGGCGTTATAGGGTCGTGAGGGTCACTCGACCGGTCCTTCCCCACAACCGGTCGGAAAGGAGAGGGTGTGTCCGGCGTCCGGCGCGTGGCCATGCTGTCCCTGCACACCTCCCCGCTCGAGCAACCCGGCGCGGGCGACGCGGGCGGTATGAACGTCTATGTCCGCAGCACGGCGCTCGAACTCGCCAGGGTAGGCATCGAGGTCGAGATCTTCACGCGGGAAGCCGGTGAGGGGCGGCCGCGCCGCGAGATCCTCGGAGACGGCGTGGTGGTGCACCACCTCGATGCCGGTCCACGCCACCGCATCCCCAAGGAGGCACTGCCAGGGCTGAAGACCACGTTCGCCGATGCGATCACGGATGTCGCCGGGCTGCTCGCCGACGGCCACTTCGACGTCCTGCACTCCCACTACTGGGTCTCCGGAACCGTGGGACTCACGCTCAGCAGGGAGATGAACCTGCCGCTCGTGCACAGCATGCACACCATGGCCAAGGTCAAGAACCTGCACATGAAGGCGATCAGCTCACCGGAGCCGGCCGAGCGGATCGCCGGGGAACAGGACATCGTCACCGGCGCCGCCCGGCTCATCGCCAACACGAGGACCGAGGCCGCCGAACTGGTCTCCCTGTACGGCGCCACCCGCGACCGGGTCGACGTCGTCGCCCCCGGCGTCGATCTGTCGACCTTCCACCCTGGCGACCGGGACGCTGCGCGCACGGCCCTCGCCTTCCCGCCGGATCAGTTCCACGTGGTCTTCGCAGGGCGGATCCAGAAACTCAAGGGACCCCAGGTCCTGGTGGCGGCAGCCGCCGAACTCCGCCGTCGGCGGCCGGACATCCCCCTGGCGGTGAGCATCCTCGGCTCGGGCAGCGGCTCCGAAGCCCTCAAGCTCCAGCCCCTCATCGACGGCGCCGGCCTCACCGATGACATCCGCCTCTACCCGCCCGTGACGGCAGCCCACCTCGCCCAGTGGTTCCGGTCCGCGGATGCCGTGGTGATGCCGTCCTTCAGCGAGTCCTTCGGACTCGTGGCGCTCGAGGCCCAGGCGTGCGGTACCCCGGTGGTCGCCGCCAATGTCGGCGGCCTGCCCCAGGCCGTCAGCGACGGCCGGAGCGGCCTCCTCGTCGACGGGCACTCCGCGACCGCGTGGGCGGCCGCCCTGGAACGCCTGCACGACGACGCGGAGCTGCGCGCGACGCTCGGACGCGGAGCCGCCATGCACGCCCTCGCCTTCGGCTGGCAGCGCACGGCGCTGCTGACGGCACAGAGCTACCGCACCGCCGTCGAGCGTTTCCCCGCGGCCACCGCGCGCTGAAGCACGCCTCCCGCGGCGCCTAGGATGGACGGGTGAACCCCACCGAACTCGCCGAATACCTCGATTCCGTTCGTATCACCGGCAAGGTGGCCACTCCGCGGCAGGACAACCTGAAGCACATGCGCCTCTTCCTCGAGGGGAACGAGCACCTCGAGTTCGGCGTCACCCGCACGCGGCCCTGGTCGTTCGACGAGGTCTTCGACCTCATGCACGAGCGCGTCGGCACGAGCGGGGATCCAGCCCACACCGAAGGCCAGGACACCATCGATGCCGCCAGATGCGTCGCGGCGCTCGACCGGTTCGCGGACCGCCTCGGTTCCTCCGCGCACCGCGGCGAACGGATCCTCTTCGCCACCGGCCACCCCGCAGGCCTGCTGCCCGTCCACGCGGCCTTCGCCCGTTCCGCCGCGGCGGCCGGTGCCACGGTGGTCCGCGTACCGGAGGGGCGACGCTTCGGAGCCGGGGACATCCGCCAGGTCTTCGGCGTCCTCGTCTGGCATCAGCACGGCGGACTCATGCACACGCACTTCCCGGAACCCATGCGGCTGAGCCTCGATACGCTCGCCACGGAGGGGCTCGAGCCGCCGGACCTCGTGGTGGCCGATCACGGGTGGGCGGGACACGCCGCCAGTGCGGGGCTGCCGACCATCGGATTCGCCGACTGCAACGACCCCGCGCTCTTCGTCTCGGAAGCCCAGGGCCAGGTGGAGGTCGCCGTCCCGCTCGACGACAACGTATGGCCCGGGTTGTACGAACCACTCATCGCCTACGTCCTGGAACGTGCCGGGTTGCCCCCGGCCTGATCCGCAACCGCTGATAGGTTTTCCCCATGACCGATCTTGAGATCGCCCGGGCTGCCTCGATCCGGCCCATCGAGGACATCGCGGATGCCGCCGGGATCCCGCGGGAGGCGCTCGAATTCCACGGCCGCTACAAGGCCAAGATCGATCCGCGCCTGCTGCCGGACGACGGTCGTACACCCGGCAGGGTGGTCCTGGTCAGTGCCATGAGCCCCACGCCTGCCGGCGAGGGCAAATCCACCTGTACCGTGGGCCTCGCGGACTCCCTCGCCCGTGCCGGGCAGCGCGTGATGATCGCCCTGCGGGAGCCGTCCCTCGGTCCGGTGCTCGGCATGAAGGGCGGAGCCACGGGAGGCGGGTACTCCCAGGTGCTGCCGATGGACGAGATCAACCTGCACTTCACCGGCGACTTCCACGCGATCACCTCGGCGAACAACGCGCTCGCCGCGCTGATCGACAACCACATCCACCAGGGCAACGAACTCGGCATCGATCCCCGGCGCATCACCTTCAAGCGCGTCCTGGACGTCAACGACAGGGCGCTCCGGGAGGTGGTCATCGGCCTCGGCGGGCCCGCCCAGGGCACGCCGCGTCAGGACGGCTTCGACATCACGGTGGCCTCGGAGATCATGGCCGTCTTCTGCCTGGCCAGGGACCTCGAGGACCTGAAGGAGAGACTCGGCAACATCACCTTCGGCTACACCTACGACCGTATGCCGCTGACCGTCCGCGAGCTGCAAGTGGAGGGCGCGCTGGCGCTGCTGCTGAAGGACGCCATCAAGCCGAACCTCGTCCAGACCATCGCGGGAACGCCGGCATTCGTCCACGGCGGTCCGTTCGCGAACATAGCCCACGGCTGCAATTCCGTCATCGCCACGCGGACGGCCCGGCGCCTGGCGGACATCGTCGTGACGGAGGCCGGCTTCGGCGCCGATCTCGGCGCCGAGAAGTTCCTGGACATCAAGGCGCGTGCGGCCGACCTGGCCCCCGACGCCGTCGTGATCGTCGCGACGATCCGCGCGCTCAAGATGCACGGCGGGGTCGCGAAGGAGGACCTCGGGGAGCCGGACGTGGATGCCCTCCAGGCGGGCACCGCGAATCTCCTCCGGCACGTCCGCAACATCGAGAAGTTCGGCATCCCGCCCGTCGTGGCGGTCAACAGGTTCGCCACCGACGCCCAGGAGGAGCTCGACTGGCTGCTGGCATGGTGTGCGGGCGAGGGCATCGAGGCCGCCGTCGCGGACGTGTGGGGGCAGGGCGGCGGCGGGCCCGGCGGCGACGAGCTCGCGGCCAAGGTCCTCGATGCGCTCCGACGTCCCGTGAGCTTCTCGCACCTGTACCCCCTCGAACTCTCCGTCGAGGACAAGATCCGCACGATCGTGCAGGAGATCTACGGGGGCGACGGCGTCGACTTCTCGGTCCCGGCGCTACGGCGCCTCAAGGAGATCGAGGCCAACGGCTGGTCCGGTCTGCCGGTGTGCATGGCGAAGACCCAGTACTCGTTCTCCGACGACGTGAGCCTCCTCGGAGCACCGAAGGGCTTCACCGTGCATGTCCGGGATCTCATCCCCAAGACGGGAGCCGGCTTCATCGTCGCCCTGACGGGGTCCGTCATGACCATGCCCGGGCTGCCGAGGGAGCCGGCCGCGCTGCGGATGGACGTGGACGGCGAGGGGAACGCCGTCGGCCTGTTCTAGGACGGGACACGGACGCGCCCGACACGGAGCGCGGGGCGACGCCGTCGCGGCCTCACGGCGAGGTACAGGGCCGCCACGCTGCCGGCCACGAACGCGGCGACCAGCCACGCGGTCGACGGATCGCCGACCAGCAGGCGGGGGATCGCCCGGGACGGGACAGTGGCCGCGAAGACGAACGCGACGAGCAGGCCGAAGTAGCTGCCCACCATGTTCAGCAGGTGCCCCAGGATGTTGCCCCTCACCGCCGCGGCGATGCCCAGGCTGACCGTCACCGTGGTGAGGGCGGAGAGTCCGTGCAGCCAGCTGAAGTGCCCGTCGGACACGATCCCGAAGCTGCTGATGCCCGCCACCATCAAGTTCTACCTCCGGTCGGGGCTCCTCGAGGCAGGGGAGGCCATCAACCCCACGCGGGCCGACTACGGGGAGAGGCACGTCCGCCGGCTGCAGCTGATCCAGGGGCTGCGCTCCACGGTCGGGTTGGGGCTCGAGGACATCCGGCGGATCCTGGGCGCCGCAGCCGGGGCGGGCGCCTCGGACACGCAGCGCCTGGCGCTGCTCTCAACAGTGCAGTCGGTGGTCCTGGGCCTCGGCGGCCGGCGGGGCGAGCGATCACCGAAGGTCGACGCCCTCGTGCGCGCGATGGGCTGGCCGCACGAACAGAGCGACGCCCGTCTCGCCGTCGACGAGCACGTCGCCGCCATGGATGCCGTGGGTCTCGGCCCCGACGTCGACGCGCTGGCAGCGTACGGGCGTGCGGCGGATGGCATCGCCGATGCCCAGCTGTCGTTCACCGCGGCGCAGGACGACCTGGAGGGCATGATCCTGACGGCAGCCATCGGCATGCACATGCATCACCAGCTCATCCTGGAACTGGTCGCCCTGGCGCAGGCGAGCCATGCGATCCGGCGGTACCTGCCGCAGGAAGGGCCCGACAGGTAGGGCCGGATGAGCAGGGCCGGATGAGCAGGGCCGGGACGCCGACGGCGTCCCGGCCCTGCTCAGTGTCCTGCCTAGCGGTCGAGGTCGCCGCGGATGAAGGCTTCGACCTTCTCGTGGGCGATGTCGTCGGCGTACTGCTCCGGCGGCGACTTCATGAAGTAGCTGGACGCGGAGAGGATCGGACCTCCGATGCCGCGGTCCAGGGCGATCTTCGCAGCGCGGATGGCGTCGATGATGACACCGGCCGAGTTCGGGGAGTCCCAGACCTCGAGCTTGTACTCGAGGGACACAGGGGCATCGCCGAAGTTACGGCCTTCGAGGCGGACGAACGCCCACTTGCGGTCGTCGAGCCAGGCGACGTAGTCGGACGGGCCGATGTGGACGTCGTCCGCGTGCAGTTCGGCCTTGACGTTGGAGGTGACGGCCTGGGTCTTGGAGATCTTCTTGGACTCGAGGCGGTCGCGTTCGAGCATGTTCTTGAAGTCCATGTTGCCGCCGACGTTCAGCTGGTACGTGCGGTCCAGGGTGACGCCGCGGTCCTCGAAGAGCTTCGCCATGACACGGTGCGTGATCGTGGCGCCGATCTGGCTCTTGATGTCGTCGCCCACGATGGGGATCCCGGCATCGGTGAACTTGTCGGCCCATTCCTTGGTGCCGGCGATGAACACGGGCAGGGCGTTGACGAACGCGACGCCGGCGTCGATGGCACACTGCGCGTAGTACTTCGCGGCGTGCTCGGAGCCCACGGGCAGGTAGCAGACCAGGACATCGGCCTTCGAGGCCTTGAGCTGGGCGACGATGTCGACGGGTTCCTCGTCGGACTCGACGATCGTCTCGCGGTAGTACTTGCCCAGGCCGTCGAGGGTGTGACCGCGCTGGACGATCACGCCGGTGGGGGGTACGTCGGCGATCTTGATGGTGTTGTTCTCGCTGGCGCCGATGGCCTCGGCGAGGTCGTGGCCGACCTTCTTGCCGTCGACGTCGAACGCCGCCACGAACTGCACGTCCCCCACGTGGTACTTGCCGAACTCGACATGCATCAGGCCGGGAATCGTTCCCGCCGGATCCGCGTCGCGGTAGTAGTGCACTCCCTGCACCAGTGACGCGGCACAGTTGCCGACTCCAATGATTGCCACGCGAATGGGGTTCTGTCCCACAGTTCTCCTCGAAAGCCAGTTGAATATGCCCCGACCGTCATCGCTCCGGGCGCGGTCGGCAGGAAATGCCAGTCTACGTTCAGTATCCAACTCCGCCGCGTGCTCCTCCATTCCTTGCCTTCCCGGACGGGGCGCGTCAAGCTGCGTCCCGTCCGCACCGGGGTGCGCCGGCCTGCCGCTAGGCTCGGTGGATGACGTCGGGGACGGGGACACGCGGACCGTACCGCATCAGCGTCCCCACCCGTTCGGACCCCGTCCTCGGGCCACTGGTCGAGGGAGTCGGCGGGCCCCTGGGACGGCACGCCGATCCGGGCCGGATCGCTCCCCGATGGTTCACGGTCGAGCGGGTCCTCATCCTCCTCACGGTCGCCGCGGCCGTACTGGCCGTGGTGGTCAAGAATCCGTGTCGGCTCCAGGGGTGGTCCTCGCCCGACTACTTCTACCGGGCGTGCTACTCGGACTGGGCGGAGCTCTACCAGAGCCGCGGCCTCGGCGAGGGGATCCTGCCCTTCATCACACCGGGGGTGCTCTTCGAGTACCCGGTGCTGCTCGGCCTGCTGGCCTCGGGCACCGCCGTCCTCGTGGATCTCCTGGCGGGCGGCGCCGCGCCCGGTACGAAGTCGCTCCTCTACTTCGACCTGAACGCGGTGCTCCTCACCGGCATATGGATCCTGACGGTGCTCGCCACGCTCCGGCTGGCGAACCGAAGGCCGTGGGATGCCGTCGTCGTCGCGACCGCACCCGTCATCATCCTGTCCGGCACCATCAACTGGGACCTGTGGGCCGTGTTGCTCGCGACGGCCGGGATGCTGGCCTTCGCCCGAGACCGCCCGGTCCTCGCGGGCGCTCTCTGGGGCCTCGGCGCTGCCGTGAAGCTGTACCCCGTGCTGCTGCTCGGTGCCGTCCTGGTCCTCGCGCTCCGGTCGGGGCGGATCCGGCCGTTCCTCTCCGCCTCCCTGGGCGCGGTGGCGTCCTGGGCCGCGGTGAATGTGCCCTTCCTGCTCCGCGACCCGGAAGGGTGGGCGTACTTCCTGACGTTCTCGGAGTCGCGCGACGCCGGCTTCTCCTCGGGCTGGTACGTCTACAACGCCCTTGCCGATCGGGCCGGCGCGGCGACGCTGTCTCCCGCAGCCATCACGGCGGGCGCGATGATCCTCTTCGCCCTCGCCTGTGCCGGGATCGCAGTGCTGGCCCTGCGATCCGTACGGCGCCCGCGCCTGGCTCAGCTCGCCCTGCTGGTCGTTGGCGCGTTCATCCTCTGCAACAAGGTCTATTCACCCCAGTACGCGCTCTGGCTGGTGCCCCTGATCGCCCTCGCCGTACCCCGCTGGCGCGTGGTCCTCGCCTGGCAGCTCGTCGAAGTGCTCCACTGGATCGCCGTCTGGCTGTACCTCGGGGGTCGGACGAGCGGTGGCGCCCCCGAACACAACCTCGGGCTCGGTATGTACTCCTGGGCGGTCCTCGCTCATATTCTCGCTACTGCATACGTCCTGGCTGTCGTCGTCGGGGAGATCCTGGCACCCGAGCGGGACGTCGTGCGGCGTGTCGGCATCGACGACCCCCAGGGCGGCCCCTTCGACGGGGCCGTCGACCGCTTCGTCCTGCGGCCCGGCACGGTGTCGACCGGAGCCGCCGGGCGCGGGCGCGGGCGGGCGGTCCCGGCGGCTCCGGTCGGGACGGCACGGAGGAACTCCGCCCGCGCTGCTCCGATAGGCTGGCAGGACCGCGGGGAAGCCGTTCCCGTGCCGGCGGATCTCGGTCCCGGGCCGGCACTGGAGCGCACATCGGCCGCCCGCGCGCCATCATCAGGACCAGTGGAAGACCATCAGTGACTGCAGCACCCCTGAACTACAGCAAGCTCGACGGGACCGCCTTCGCCGCGATCGCCGACGCCCATCCGCACGTCGTCATCCCCATCGAGCAGACGCCCGACTGGGTCGAGTTCGAACGCGCGCTCGGGCGCTCGCCCCTGGGGATCTGGTCCTATCGGGACGAGGCCGGGACCCTGGTGGCGACCGCCAGCTACGTGCACATCGTGCGTCGCTTCAGGGAGTCGGTGGTGGTCGTCAACGGTCCGGTGTGGTTCGCCGAGCGGACCCCGGCCGCGGAACGGGTCCTGATGGAGACGGTGCGCCGGCAGTTCCGCGACTCCGCCGACGTCCATCCCCTGTACGTCCGCATGCAGGTGTCCACCCTGCAGGCGCCGGCCACGGGTCCCATCGAGCACGGCTGGTACGAGCGCGAGATCGTCGTGGACCTGACGCCGTCGGAAGCGGACCTGCTGAGAAGTTTCCGGCCGAATGCCCGCAACAGCATCCGTCGGGCCCAGCGCAACGGCGTCGAGGTGCGTTCCATTCCCCGAAAGGAATGGAAAGAGGTCTTCGCGGCGCAGCTGTTCCCGATCATGCAGGAGACCGCGGAGCGGGACGGGTTCCAGTCCTTCGACTCGGCCTACTACGAGACGCTGCTGACGGTCCTGGGGGACCATCTGCGGCTCCTGGTCGCCTACCGGGACGGTGCACCCCTGAGCTGGCTGATCACCACCGAGTACCGCGGATACTCCGTCTACTACTTCGCCGGAAGCACGCACGAGGCGCGCAGCACCTTCGCGCCGTACCTGCTGCTGTGGGAGGCGTTCAGGGTGCTCAGGGCCGCGGGCAACACGGCGTGTGGCCTGACGGGCATCGTGAGCGAGAACTACCCGGGCCTCGCGAACGTCACCACTTTCAAGCGGAACTTCTCCAAGAACGTCGTGGTGGTTCCCACGACCTACGACATCCCGCTGGACCCCAGAAGATATGCCGTCGTCGCGTCGCTGCTCGCCGCGCGCCGGACGGGCCCGAGTACCCTGCGGGGTGCCGTCCGGCGTGCCGCGGGCCTCGTGCGGCGGTTCCGGACGGGGCAGAATGCTCCCGGTACACCCACCGCGGAGACCTAGCGTCGGGCGGGGTGGTCCCGCACGGCAGGAGAGGAAGTGCCATGCCAGATGTCGAGGTTGTCGGTGCGGGCCCGAACGGTCTCGCGGCCGCGGTCGTCATGGCACGGGCGGGACTGTCCGTCCGGGTCCACGAAGCATCTGCGACGCTGGGGGGCGGTTCGCGTTCCATCGAGCTGATGCAGGAGGGGCACCTCCACGACTTCTGCTCGGCGGTCCATCCGATGGCACTCGCCTCCCCCTTCTTCCGCGACTTCGAGCTGAGCCGTCGCATCGGCTTCGCGGTCCCCGAGGTGTCGTTCGCCCATCCGCTCGACGGCGGCCGCGCGGGTATCGCGTACCGCAGCTTGGACAGGACGGTGGAGGGCCTCGGGGAGGACGGCGAAGCCTACCGCCGGTTGATGCAGCCCCTGAGCGAGCGCGAGCGGGCCATCCTCGCCTTCACGCTGAACCACGTGGTGCGCATCCCGAAGAGCCCCCTGGCCGCGCTGCGCTTCGGGCTCGCGACCCTCGAGCAGGGCCTGCCGTCCTGGAACCGCCGCTTCCGAACGGACGAGGCCAGGGCCCTGGTCACCGGCGTGATGGCGCATCCCGTGGGAACGCTGCCGTCGCTCGCCGGTGCGGGTGCCGGCCTGACGCTGAACCTCCTCGCCCACACGGTGGGCTGGCCGATCCCGGTCGGCGGCTCGCAGTCCATCGCGGACGCCCTCGCCCTCGATCTACGCCGCCACGGGGGTGAGGTCGTCACGGACAGCAGGATCGAGACGCTCGCCGAGGTGTCGGACGCGCGCGTGGTGCTCCTCGACGTCGCGCCGAAGACCTTCCGCGCGATGTCGCGCGGCCGGCTCCCGGCCGTGTACGAAGCCGCCCTCTCCGCCTTCACCTACGGCAACGCGGCCTGCAAGGTGGATTTCATCCTGTCCGCCCCCGTGCCGTGGACGCATCCCGAACTGCACCGCGCCGGCACCGCCCACCTCGGCGGGACCCGGGAGGAGATCGCCGCAGGGGAGAAGCAGGTCAACCAGGGCAGGCATCCCGAGCGTCCGTACGTCCTGCTGTCCCAGCCGTCGTCGTTCGATCCGACCAGGGCGCCGGAGGGCCGGCACACCCTCTGGACCTACTGCCACGTGCCACGGGGGTCCACGAGGGACATGGCGGAGGCGATCACCGCGCAGATCGAGCGGTTCGCCCCCGGGTTCCGTGACGTCGTGGTGCAGAGCCATACGACGACGGCGAGCGAGCTGGAGGTGTACAACGCCAACTACGTGGGCGGGGACTTCAGCAGCGGCGCGGTGAACCTGCGCCAGATCGTCGCCCGACCGGTACCGTCCCTCCAGCCCTGGGCGACGCCGCTCAAGGGGGTCTACCTCTGCTCGCAGTCGACCCCGCCGGGCCCGGGCGTGCACGGGATGGCCGGACTGAATGCGGCGAAGCTCGCGCTCCGGCGCGAGTTCGGGTTGCCGGTCCCCGCGTTGGGGCTGTGAGCCGGTAGCAGGCGCTCGACGGACCGGAGGTTAGGCTATGCTTACCTTGCCTCGCTGACAGGGGCTTCCCCTGCAAGAAAGCCGTTCCATGTTCGCCAACTACCTGATCGGCCTGCGTGAGGGCCTCGAAGCCGCGCTGGTCGTCGTCATCCTCGTGGCGTACCTCGTGAAGATCCAGCGCAGGGACCTGCTGCCCGGCATCTGGCTCGGGGTGGCGCTCGCGGCAGTGCTCTCGCTCGGTTTCGGGGCACTGCTCACCTACGGGACGCACGGACTCACCTTCGAGGCCCAGGAGGCGATCGGCGGCTCGCTGTCCATCGTCGCGGTCGGCCTCGTCACCTGGATGGTCTTCTGGATGGCACGGACGGCGAAGAACCTGCGCGGCGAGCTGCACGGGCAGGTGGACCGCCGTCTCGCCGCCGGGGGCACAGGCCTCGTGGTCGTCGCGTTCCTCGCCGTCGGCCGCGAAGGTCTCGAGACCGCCCTGTTCCTCTGGTCCGCCGTCCAGGCGACGGGCCAGACCACGCAACCCCTCCTCGGCGCCGCGCTGGGGCTCGCCTCCGCCGTCGTCCTCGGCTGGATGTTCTACCGCGGGATGCTGCGCATCGACCTCTCGAGGTTCTTCACCTGGACCGGCGGCATGCTGATCATCGTGGCGGCCGGGGTCCTCTCCTACGGCATGCACGACCTTCAGGAGGCGGGCATCCTGCCCGGCCTCAACACCCTGCTGTTCGACGTCAGCGCAGCCGTTCCGCCGTCGAGCTGGTACGGCACGCTGCTGAAGGGCACCGTGAACTTCTCGCCGGCCACCACCTGGCTCGAGGCGATCGCCTGGCTGGCGTACACCATCCCCACCATGACCCTGTTCATCCGGCGAAGCGCGCGGCGGATGCCCGCTCCCGCCGCGACGATCCCCGTTCCCCAAGGAGCCAAGTGACCACCGCCCGCCTTTCGAAGCCTGCCGCGGCCGTCGCCGCCTGCGGCGTCCTCCTCGCGACCGCCTGCACGCCGAACGCCTCCGCCGGGACAGCCGACGGCGCGTCGGGGGGGCTGAGCGTCACCAGCACCGCCGAGGACTGCTCGGTCTCGGCCGCCACCGCGGAGAGCGGTCCGCTGACCTTCAGCATCACCAATGCCGGGGACCAGGTGACCGAGTTCTACCTCCTCGCCGAGGACGGACTGCGCATCGTGTCCGAGGTCGAGAACATCGGACCGGGCATCAGCCGTGACCTGGTGGTGAACGCCAGGCCGGGCTCCTACTACACCGTCTGCAAGCCGGGCATGGTGGGCGACGGCGTGGGCCGCGCTTCGTTCACCGTGACCGACTCCGGGACCGCCGTCGAGCCGACGGGCGACGAGCGAACGCAGATCGACGCCGCCGTGGTCAACTACAAGGCCTACGTCAAGGACCAGGTGGACCAGCTCCTGACGGGCACCGAGGACTTCGTGGCCGCCTACGTCGCCGGTGACGACGACGCGGCCCGCCGCCTCTACCCGACCACCCGGATGCACTTCGAGCGGGTGGAGCCCGTGGCCGAGAGCTTCGGCGACCTCGACCCGAAGCTCGACAACCGCGAGGCGGACCTCGCCGAGGGGGAGGAGTGGACCGGCTGGCACCGCATCGAGAAGGACCTGTGGCCGCCGGCCGACGCCGCGTACACTCCGCTGACGCAGGCGGAGCGGGAGGCGGTGGCCGCGCGACTCGTCGAGGACACCACCACGCTGCACGCCGCCGTGCAGGAGATCGACCTGTCCCTCGACCAGCTGGCCAACGGGGCGATCGCCCTTCTCGACGAGGTGGCGAACGGGAAGGTCACGGGTGAGGAGGAGATCTGGTCCGGGACGGACCTCTGGGACTTCCAGGGCAATGTCGAGGGGGCGCGGGTCCTCGTCGACGGCCTGGAGGACCTCCTCGAGGACAAGGATCCCGAACTCGTCGCGACCCTCGAGTCGGACTTCATGGACCTCTCCGCCGAACTCGACAGGCACCGCACGAGCGCGCCTGGTGCCGCGCAGCGCGACATCGCCTACGTCTCCTACGGCGACCTGTCCCAGGCGGACGTGAAGGCGCTGTCCGATCGCGTCAACGCACTCGGGGAACCGCTCTCGCGGATCACCGCGGTGCTCCTGGGCTAGCGGCCATGGCACCGGGTACGTTCCGGATCTCACGGCGGCGGGCCCTGTCCCTCGCCGGGGCAAGCGCTGCCGCGGGTGTCGGTGCCGGCGTCGTCGCGGGCCGGGCCGTACCCGACGCCTCCGCAGGTGCCTCCGATCCCGGGTCGCTGGCGTACCCGTTCCACGGCGACCACCAGGCGGGTATCACGACGCCCGCCCAGGACCGGCTGCACTTCGCGGTGTTCGACGTCGGAGACGTCTCCCGCGAGGACCTCGTCGGCCTCCTGAAGGAGTGGACCACCGCTGCCGCGCGCATGAGCCAGGGTGGCAGTGCCGGGGAATTCGCGCCCGACGCCGGGCCGTACGAGGCGCCCCCCGAGGACACGGGCGAGGCGATGGACCTGGGCCCCGCCGGCCTCACCATCACGTTCGGATTCGGTCCCACCCTCTTCACCACGGCAGGGGGCGTCGATCGATTCGGTATCGCGGCGCTGAGGCCCCGCGCCCTGGCACCACTGCCCGCCTTCTCCGGCGACATGCTCGAGGAGCGCATCAGCGGAGGCGACCTCTGCATCCAGGCATGCGCCGACGATCCGCAGGTGGCCGTCCACGCCATCCGCAACCTGTCCCGGATCGCCTTCGGTCGGGCGTCGCTGCGCTACTCACAGCTGGGCTTCGGTCGTACCTCGAGCACCAGCACCACCCAGGTGACGCCCCGCAACCTCTTCGGGTTCAAGGACGGCACGGCCAACGTCAAGGCCGAGGACCGTGCAGCCGTGGACGAGCACGTATGGGTCGCGGAGGGCGACGACCAGGCGTGGATGGCGGGCGGCTCGTACCTGGTGTCACGCAAGGTGCGCATGAACGTCGAGCCGTGGGACCGTACGCGCCTCTCCGAGCAGGAGCGGTCGATCGGACGGACGAAGGGCAAGGGCGCGCCACTGTCCGGTGGTGACGAGTTCACGCCCCCCGACTTCTCCGCAGGGGGCAGCGGCGGGGAACCCCTGATCGCCGGACAGTCGCACATGCGGCTGGCGCATCCCGACACCAACGGCGGCGCCCGCATGCTGCGGCGCGGCTACAACTTCGTGGACGGCAACGACGAGCTCGGCCGCCTCGACGCGGGCCTGTTCTTCCTCTGCTTCCAGCGCGACCCCGAGCGGGCCTTCATCCCGGTGCAGACACGGCTCGCGGGGTCGGATCTGCTCAACGAGTACATCCGGCACGTGGGATCCGGCATCTTCGCGGTGCCGGGCGGGGCGTCCGAGGGCGGCTACGTGGGAGCGCGGCTCTTCGAATCGTGACCCGCCGCGCGGTCATCGCACGACGGCGGCTCCATCCTGCCGCTGCAGGACGCGGCGGGCCGCTTCGACCGCCGCGGCGCGGTGCGCGGAGAGCGGTGTTCCGGGTGCGTTCTCGTGGGCGATCAGCGGGGCCTGCACCCAGGCCTGCGCGATGCCGAAGAGGATCGGCAGGAGCTCCTCCGGCACCCAGGAGGGATCGACCTCACCGCTCTCCTGCGCCTCGCCGAGGGCCAGGAGCTTGCGGTCCGGTTCCGCGCCTCCCGGGAGGTCGTAGTCGACGCCCTCGAGCCGCGCCCAGGTCAGCATCCGGAGGATGTCCGGGTGCTCATGGGCATGGTCGAAGATCCTGCCGACGAAGGCCGGTACGTCCGCGGGGTCGAGGACCACGGCACGGTGGAATTCCGCGGCGTTCACGTCGAGGACCGCCTGGAACAGGGCTGCCTTGTCCGTGAAGTGCGCGTACAGGCGCTCCTTGCTGGCGCTGGCGGCCTTCGCGATCCGGTCGATGCGCGCTCCCGCCAGCCCGTATGCGGCGAACTCGCCCCGGGCGGCCAGGAGGATGCGTGAGCGGACGTCCGTCGTCGAGGGCATCCCACGAGTATACCCAAACGAACTAGTTCGTTTGACTCGGGTGATGCGACACCCCTACCCTCGGAACGACATCATTTCTGAGGAGAACCATGACCACCCACCCTTCGGGTCCTTCCGCCGCGCCCACCGGGGACGCTCCGGCGAAGCCCCCCGCGAACCGCTGGCTCGTGCTGGCGATCGTCGCACTCGCCCAACTGACCGTCGTGCTCGACGGGACCATCGTGAACATCGCCCTGCCACAGGCCCAGGCGGAACTCGGCATGTCCGACAGCGACCGCAGCTGGGTCGTCACGCTCTACGCCCTGACGTTCGGCGCGCTCCTCCTGCTGGGCGGACGCATCGCCGACTTCTGGGGCCGGAAGCGTTCGTTCCTCGTCGGCATGGGCGGCTTCGCACTCGCCTCGGCCATCGGGGGGATCGCGACCTCCGGCGAGATGCTCCTGCTGGCGCGCGGGCTGCAGGGTGTCTTCGCCGCGCTGCTGGCCCCGGCCGCGCTCGCCATCCTCTCCGTGACCTTCCCCGGCGGCAAGGACCGTGTGCGCGCCTTCGCCGTCTACGGAACGATCGCGGGCGGCGGCGCCGCCGTCGGACTCCTGCTCGGCGGCGTCCTGACCGAGTACTTCAGCTGGCACTGGTGCCTGCTCGTCAACGTGCCGATCGCCGTCGTCGCGATCGCCGTGGGCCTGCCCGTCCTGCGCGAGAGCCGCGCCGAGGGAAGCACGCGCTACGACGTCCCGGGTGCCGTGCTCGTGAGCCTCGGCCTCGCGTCCGTGGTCTACGGGTTCTCGCGCGCCGAGGCCGGCTGGGCCCGCGCCGACACCCTCGGGTTCCTCGCGCTCGGCGTCGTGCTGCTGGCCCTGTTCGTCCTCGTCGAGGCACGCTCGCAGCACCCCCTGCTGCCGCTGCGCATCATCACCGATCACGCACGGGCCGGCGCCTACCTGTCGTCCATCGCCGTCGGCGCCGCCCTGCTCGGCGCCCTGCTCTTCCTGACGCTGCACTTCCAGATCGTGCTCGGGATGAGCCCCCTGATGTCGGGGCTGGCATCCCTGCCCATGACCTTCGCCATCATCGTGTGCGCCGGTGTGGTCTCACGCCTCCTGCCCACGGTGGGCCCCCGCATCCTCATGACGGTCGGCCCCCTGATCGCCGCGGCGGGACTGCTGCTGCTCAGCCGGATCACGGTGGGCGGGTCCTACGTCCTCGAGGTGCTGCCCTCGCAGATCCTGCTGGGCATGGGGCTCGCGCTGATCTTCGTCCCGCTGCAGAACGTGGCACTGCTCGGTATCGCACCCCGCGATTCCGGAGTGGCCAGCGCGGCCGTCACGGCCACGCAGCAGATCGGTGGCTCCATCGGAACCGCGGTCTTCACGGCCCTGTACACGGTCGGTGCGGGAACCGGGACCGCGGAGGGTGCGGCCGGCGGCCTGCAGTCGCTCGTGGACGGATACTCCGTGGTGTTCCTTGCCGCGGCCGTCGCGCTCGCACTGGCCGCGCCGATCTCGTGGTTCATGATCCGGGTCGCGAGGAACGAGTTCACCACCTCCGGGGAGGCCGTGCACCTCGGGTAGGAGCCCCGGCGCCGGTCCTGCCACCCCGCCCCGCGACCACCGACGATGCGGAGCAGGGGGCGGCGGTCCGGACGGCCGGTCCCGCACCCGAAGCCAAGTATTTCGGCAGGGTATGGGTGCCCTCGGCAGAAGACGGCGGTCGGCGGTGTCCCGGCGTCCTATGCTTCTGGTTCCACGACCGAAGCGAAACGAGGGACTGAATGCGGCGCGATGATGCGCGCACGGCTGATCCGGACCGCACATCGCGCCTGCACCACAGGCACGTGCTGACCGCCGGGATGGTCCTGTTGCTGGTCGCCTACACCGCCGGCCTCCTCGTCGGGGATCCGGCGACGTTCGATCCGTTCCTCGATGGCTGGCTGTGCGTGGTCACCGAACTCGCCGCCGTCGCCCTGTGCGTCAGCGCGGCGGTACGGACGCGATGCGCGGAACCGCAGATCGTCCTGGGAGCCGGGGCGGTCATCGCCTATGCCGCGGGCGATGCCTACTACGCCGCATCCCTGGACGGGGAGACGGCGCTGAGCTACGCCTCCCTGGCCGATGTCGGCTACTTCGCCTTCTATCCGCTGATGCTCGGATCGCTGGCGGTCGTGGCGGTGCGGAAGCTGAAGGGGCTGCTCTGGCCGCTGCTGCTGGACAGCATCGTCGGGGCGCTGGGTGCGGCTTCCCTCATGGCACTGGTGCTCGCGCCCGTCCTGCGCAACGCGACGACGGGCGGCAGCACCTTCGAGGTGGTCGTCGCCGTCGCCTATCCCCTCCTCGACCTCCTGCTGATCACGGCGGTGGGCGGCGTACTCGCGTCCCGCGGGCTCGACATCGGTCCGCGCTGGCCGTTCCTCATCGCGGGGCTGATCGTCTTCTCCGCCGCCGACGTGGCCTACGCGTTCGGCATGCAGGAATACGCCGTCGGTTCGGTGATCGACTTCGGCTGGGTCGCCGGCCTCGCAGGGATCGCCACCTGGGTGGACGGCGCCGCCGACCGGACCACGCCACGCGACGGCAGGAGCCAGGGTGTCCCCGAGTTCGCCGCGCCCGTCGTGTCCGCGGCGTCCTCGCTCGCCGTCCTCGTGATCGGCTGCCAGTTGCGGATACCCCTGCTCTCGGTGGTCTTCGCCGCCTCGACGCTCGCCCTTGCCTCCGTTCCCCTCGCGTTCCGCAACCGCATGCTCGTCACCCTGGCCAGGACGGACGAGCTGACGGGGCTGCCCAATCGCCGGGCGCTGCTGACGGACGTCCCCGACCGGTTGGGCAGGGGGCGCACAGGAGCGCTGTTCCTGCTGGACCTCGACCGCTTCAAGCACGTGAACGATGCGCTCGGGCATGATGTCGGGGACGCGCTCCTGGTCCAGGTCGGTGAGCGTTTCAGCCGCCAGCTGCGGGCGGGAGACGTCCTCGCCCGCCTGGGCGGCGACGAGTTCGCCGTGTTCCTGGACGGCGTCGGTCCGGTCGAGGCCGTCGCAGCCGCGCAGCGACTGGAAGCGGCGCTGGCGGCCCCCGTGGAGGTGGGCACGGCCGACCTGCAGGTCAGCGCAAGCATCGGTATCGCCCTGATCCCGCAGCACGGGACGGACATGGGGCTGCTCATGCGCAAGGCGGACATCGCGATGTTCCGGGCGAAGTCGGAGCGCATCGGCCACCACGTGTACGACCTGACGGACGACGACGACGGCGAACTGCGGCTGCGGACCATCCAGGAACTCCGTACCGCCCTCGCCCGGGACGAGTTCGAACTGCACTACCAGCCGAAGCTCCGCCTCGCGGACCACCGCGTGACGGGTGTCGAAGCCCTCGTCCGGTGGAACCACCCCACCCGGGGCCGGCTCCAGCCGGCCGCCTTCCTGCCCCTCGCCGAGGAGGCCGGGCTGATGCCGGCACTGTCCTCGCTGGTGCTCCGGCGCGCAGTACGGAGGGCGGCCCGGTGGCGCGCCGACGGACTGGACATCGCCGTCGCCGTCAACCTGTCCGCTTCCTGCATCCTGCCGTGCCTTCCGCAGGAGATCGCCGTCCTGCTCGAGCAGTACCAGGTGCCGCCCTCGTGCATCATGCTCGAGATCACCGAGGACGTGCTCATGTCGACCCCGTCGGGAAGCGCCGGGATCCTCGCCCGCCTCCGCGCGGAGGGGATCCAGGTCTCGCTCGACGATTTCGGGACCGGGTACAGTTCGCTGGCCTACCTGCGCGATCTCCCCGTGGACGAGCTCAAGCTCGATCGCTCCTTCATCATCGCCATGCGGGACGACGAGCGCGCGAGCGCCCTCGTGGGTTCGATCATCGACCTCGCCCACAGCCTGGGCCTCAGGGTCGTCGCGGAAGGCGTCGGCGACGAGGAGACGAGGGAGGCGTTGCGGGAGCGCGGGTGCGATTTCGCGCAGGGATTCCACCTGGCCGCTCCGCTGGCGGCGGTCGAGGTCTCACCCTGGATCGCCGGTCGGACCGTGGGGGCACGGGCATGATGCGCGCCGCGCCGACCGGTCAGGCCAGAAAAACGGGAGCACCGGTCCGATGCGCTCGGTCGGAGTGCCAACGTCTGGCAGTGTGTAATCCATGACAACCGACCCCGATGCGCGCGTCGCGCTCATCATCGAAGACGACGCCGATGTGCGGCAACTGCTGGTCATGACGCTGGGCATGAACGGGTTCGTCACGATAGAGGCCGAGAACGGGCGCCAGGGCGTCGCCCTGGTGCGCGACCGCCAGCCGGACCTCGTGACCCTCGACCTCAATTTGCCGGACATCGACGGCGTGGAGGTGTGCCGGCAGATCCGGCCCATCACCGACGCCTACGTCATCATGATCACCGCGCGCCAGGACGAGATCGACCGCCTGATCGGCCTCGAGATCGGCGCGGACGACTTCGTCGTCAAGCCGTTCAGCCCGCGCGAGGTCGGCGCCCGCGTGAACGCCATGTTCCGACGTCCCAGGACCACCGTCCGCAGCGTGTCGCAGCCACTGCTCGCTCCCGGCGGGCACACGGCGGAGGTTTTGCAGCCTGTTGCAGCGCCGGCGGTCGCGGCCCCCGAACCCGTCGAAGGGCTCCTGACCCACGGTCCGATCAGTATCGACACCGAGGGTCGGATCGCGATGCTCGACGGCGTCGAACTCCCGCTGACGCGGATCGAGTTCGACCTCCTGGCCACGCTCGTGTCCGGGCCGCGCCGGGTATGGCAGCGGGAGACGCTGCTGTCGCGGATCTGGGGCGACGGCTGGGTCAACGACCAGCACCTCGTCGAGGTGCACATCCGGAACCTGCGGAAGAAGCTGGGGGAGGACACCAAGGCGCCCCGGTTCATCCGGACGGTGCGCGGCGTCGGCTACCGGATGATGCCGGCCAGCTCGGACTGAAATTCCGTGCCGAGGCCCTGGAGCCGCGCGAGGAGTGCGGGGTGGGTCGACGGCCGGTCGACGAGTTGGAGCCCTGCCGAGGACACGTCCTCGAGCCGGCGTGCTCCCACCATCGAGGCGCTCACCGTGAGGCTGAGGAGTGCGACGACGGCGGCGTCCGCGTCCCGCGCGGCGAACGCGGCCTGGACGGCCCCGATCCGCTGGGGGAGCATCCGACCGAATATCCCGGCGAACTGCAGCGCGCCCTCCTGGTTGGAGAGCTCCACGCCCAGGTTGTCGAGGATCCGCCGGTCGAGCACGGGAAGATGGGACACGTCGGTCCTGTCGGTCGCGGGGCGGGAGGTGCCGGGAGCGCCGGCGGAAGCAGGGTCGGCGCCGTCCGTGGCGTCGGCCCGCGTGCCCGCCGGGATGGCCGGGATGGCCGGGAGGTCGATCGTCGCCACGCCTGCTCCTCTTCCTGCCGCCGGTTCCTGCGCTCCCCCGGGTCGGTGCCCCGGGGGAAGCTACCCGCCGGCTCCGGTGGACGGCCCGGAACCGGCGGGAAGATCAGGGAGTGCTGCACTCCTGGTTCCCACTCTGGCCCGCGTCACTCAATGGCGGCGTGGCGGAAGGGCGAAAGAAAACCGAAGAAAAGGCGAAGGCTAGGGTCGCGTGTCGGCTCCGGACCCTGCCGGCCGGGTGCCGAGGAGCAGATTCGCACCCCAGCCGAGTGGGGTCAGCACGACGACGGCTGCCGCCATGACTCCGAAGTGGGCCGGTGTGTGGAGGATGCCGAGGCTCACGATCAGGGTGGTCGCCCCGGCCGGTGGATGGGGGAGCCCGACCCGGGTCAGGACGAGGGTCGTCAGGGCCACGGAGACCGCCCCCGCCGCCACGTGGTAGCCGGTCACGCCGCCCACGGGCGCCGGTGGAAAGGCTCCGATGTGGAACCCGTAGAAGCAGATGACCCCTGCGGCGAGGCCGACGCCGTGGCCCACGAGGGCGTTGACGGGCCGGGACGCGGGCTGCTCGGGTGACTCGAAGAACAGCATCACAGTCGGCCCGAGGCTCGGGAACAGCCACGGGAGGTGGGTGAGCAGGCCCAGCAGCCCGAGGACGGACAGCGTGACCAGGCTCAGGGCCGCGGCGTACAGGCCGGCTCCCAGATCACCGCGGGCCTTCCGCAGACGGGTGAGCACCGATGTCCTGCCGCTCACCGCGCCACCAGCAGGGCCTGCGGGGCTGACTGCTTCATCCGGGTCCGGAGCCAGCGGCTCTGGAGATCGGCGTCCTGTTCGCAGCGCTCCACGATGTCGAGCAGCTGCCTGTCCCGGCTGCCTGCCGCCGCCTGGCCCACCATGGTCCACATGATGTCCAGGTGGTGGACGAGGACGTACAGGTCCTGGAGGTCGAGCAGCAGTCCCAGGGGGCCGGCACGCACCTCGACGACGCCGTCGGCCGTCACCCGGTGCTCCTCCTCGCCCTCGACGTCGGAGCCGAAGCGTCCGATCACCGGTTGCAGCCGTTCGACGTGCCGGTCGCACTGCTCGGCGAGCGTCCGCACGATGAAGTGCACATCGGGTTCGTCCGAGTGGCCCTCCGCGACCACCCTGAACGAGCGGGCCAGGATCTGCTCGGCCTCCGCCAGGAGGCCGAGGTAGACGGGCAGCTTCACGGCTGCTCCTCCCGGGAGGCCACGGCCGGGGGTGCGACGTCGGGGAAGGTCTCCGTCGCCTCTCCCGACCGACCCCCCGCGGTCGGCGGGACGCCGCCGCGGGCCGGCCTGGACGCACCCGTGGTCGGTGCGGGCGCCGGACCGCTCGCGTTCCGGAGCTTCTCGACCCGTACGGCGGCGTTCTTGAAGACCGGCTGCTTGGACACGGGATCCCACTCGGTCATGGTGAGCTCGTTGGCCGCGTGGTGGCCTCCCGCCGACCGCCCCCCGCCGTCGTCGTCCCAGTAGCCGTAGTGGAAGGGGGCGAAGACCGTGCCCTCACGGAGGTCGCCGATCCGCACCGGGACCTCCAGGTGGCCGCGCCTCGATCGGACGGAGACGACATCGCCCTCGGCCAGGCCGAGCCGGCGCGCGTCGGGGACCGACACCTCCAGCCATGCCCCGGGCGCGGCGCGGTCCAGGGCGCGGCTGCGCCCGGTCTTGGTCCGGGTGTGGAACTGGTAGACCGTCCGCCCTGTGGTGTACCGCAGCGGGTACTCGTCATCGGGTTCCTCGTGCGGTGGGCGGTAGTCCTCGCTCTTGAGCCAGGCCTTCCCCGGTTCGACGGTCGCCCGGTACAGGACCGGGCCCGTGGCCGCGCCCGTGAGGAGATCGTGCCCGTAGGACTCGCAGTGGTCCGGGTCGGTCGGGAAGTCCCCGTCCGGATAGAGCCGGACCGTCCCGTCGGGGTGCTCGTCGTTGCAGGGCCACGGGATGCCGCTGCCCCCGCGCAACCGTCCGTAGCTGATGCCCGTGTAGTCGCAGGGCCTGCCACGGCTGCACTCCTGCCACGCCCGGAACCCGTCCTCCGGGCCCGCCCAGTCCAGCAGCGGCCTGCCGCTGCGGGTGCGGAAGTCCATCCGCCGCGAATAGTCGAGGAACACATCGAGATCGCTCTTCGCCTCGCCGGGCGGCTCCACGGCCTTGTCCGACAGGTGCACCGTGCGGTTCACGTTCGTGAAGGTGCCGGTCTTCTCCCCCCAGGCTGCGCAGGGGAGCACCACGTCGGCGTATCGTGCGGTTTCCGTGAGGTACAGGTCCTGCACCACGAGGAACAGTCCTTCGGAGCCGAGGATCCGGCGGATCCTCTCGAGCTGCGGCATGGACACGGCGGGATTGGTCGCGGAGATCCACAGGAACTCGATGGAGCCGGCCTCCGCGTAGCGGAAGATCTGCATTGCATGGGTCGGCGGGGCCCAGTGCGGGATGATGTCGGGGTCCACGTCCCACAGGCTGGCCAGCTCCTGGACGTGCTGCGGATTCTCCCAGTTCCGGAAGCCCGGGAGGTCGCCGTCGGCCCCGCACTCGCGGTTGTTCTGCGCCGTCGGTTGCCCGTTCATCTGCAGGATCCCGCTGCCCTCCTTCCCGAGCATGCCGCGCAGCAGGTGCAGGTTGTTGACCTGGCAGGACGCGGCGGTCGCCTGTGCCGACTGGTAGAACCCCTGCAGCACGGTGGAGAGCACGCGCTCGCTGGTGCCGAAGATCTCGGCCGCCCTCCGGACGTCCTCGGCGTCGACACCGCAGGTCTCGGCGACCGCCTCGGGCGTCCACCGCTCGACCGTGGAGCGCAACCGGTCGATGTTCAGGGTATGGTCGGCGATGTACCGCTCGTCGATCCAGCCGCGGTGGAGCAGTTCCCGCACCAGGCCGTTCATCAGGGCGAGGTTGGTGCCGGGCCGGACGGCGAGATGGACCTCGGCGACCCTGGCCACCTCCGTCCCACGGGGATCCACGCAGACGACGCGCGGCGGATTGGGCCCCGCGAGCCGGTCCAGCACCCGCATCCAGAGGACGGTCTGCGTCTCGGCCATGTTGTGCCCGAAGAGGAACATGGCGTCGCACTCGTCGATGTCGACGTAGCTGCCCGGTTGGCCGTCGGAGCCGAAGCTCTCCTTCATGGCCGTGGCCGCCGTCGCCGTGCACAGGCGCGTGTTGCCGTCCATGTGGGGCGTCCCGATACCGGCCTTGCCGATGATCCCGAGGGCGTAGTACTCCTCGAGGAACAGCTGCCCGGTGGTGTAGAAACCGTGGCTCAGAGGACCCCTGGTGGACAGCAGTTCCCTGCTCCGCCCCACGATGCGGTCCATGGCCGTGTCCCAGTCGGTCTCGACCAGTTCGCCGTCCACGCGGACGAGCGGGCGGGTGAGGCGGTCCCCGTTGTCGACGCCCTGCCAGCTTCCGAAGAGGCCCTTGGGGCCGAGCCGGCCGTGGTTGACGGTGTCCACGGCGCGGCCACGCACACCGACCATGCGCCCGTCCTTGACTGCGATGTCGCACCCGCAGCCGTTGCTGCACAGGACGCAGGCGGACTGGACCCAGCGGTCGACCTCGTCCTCCGCAACGCCCGGCGCGAGGGACTGGTCGACGCGCACGGGCCAGCGCTCGTCCCGGGCATAGGGGGTCCGGGTACCCCAGACGTCGGCAATACGATCGACCACGGCGGTTCCTCTCGACGGGGTGGGGCGCGCGGTGGCGCGTCCGCGTCACGCTACCGCCGCCCTCCCGCCGCCGCGAGGAGAAGTTCGTCCCGGCTGGTCCTTGCCTAGGCGAGCATCTCCCGGACCATGGGGATGACCTTGGTGCCGTAGAGCTCGATGCTGTGCATGAGCTTCTCGTGGGGCAGCGGGCCGGCGCTGTACTTCATGTCGAAGCGGTCGATCCCGAGCGTCTGCGCCGTCGTGGCGATCTTCCTCGCGACGGTCTCCGGCGAGCCGACGTAGAGCGAGCCGGAGTCCGCCTCCTGGTCGAACTCGGCGCGGGTCGTGGGGCCCCAGCCGCGCTCGCGGCCGATGCGGTCCCGCATGATCCGGTTGTCCGGCCACAGTTCCTCGCGGGCCTGCTCGTCGGAGTCGGCGATGTAGCCCGGGGAGTGGACGCCGATGGGCAGCGTGGGCTGCCCGAGCTGGGTGAGTGCCCGGTGGTACAGGTCCACGTAGGGGGCGAACCGGGCCGGGTCGCCGCCGATGATCGCGAGCATGAGCGGCATGCCGTACCGGGCCGCGCGCACCACCGATTCGGGGCTGCCGCCGACGCCGATCCAGGTCTTCAGGCGTCCGCCGTGCGTCTTCGGGTAGACCTCGTGGCCGGTGAGGCCGGGGCGGGTGCTTCCCGACCAGGTGACCGGGCCCTCCTTGATCAGCTCGGAGAACAGGTCGAGCTTCTCCTCGAAAAGGCGTTCGTAGTCGGAGAGCTCGTAACCGAACAGGGGGAAGGACTCCGTGAAGGACCCGCGGCCCAGGATGACCTCGGCGCGGCCGTCGGAGGCGGCGTCGAGCGTGGCGAACCGCTGGTAGACGCGCACGGGGTCGTCCGAGCTGAGGACCGTCACGGCCGAGCCGAGACGGATGCGCGTCGTCTGCCCGGCGATCGCTGCGAGCACCGTCTCGGGGGCGGAGACGGCGAAGTCGTCGCGGTGGTGCTCGCCGACGCCGATGAAGTCGACGCCGACCTCGTCGGCGAGGACCGCCTCCGCGATGACGTTCCGGATGACCTGCGGGTACGGGACGGGATTGCCGTCCTGTCCGCGCGTGACGTCCCCGAAGGTGTCGAGTCCGAGTTCCAGTTCGCGTGCCATCGTGTTGCTCCCGTGCTCTGCGTTCAGGCCCGCCCTGGGCCTGCCAGTAGAACCGGCCACCCACCCCTGTTATTCCATGCAAACGTATGGACATTGGTACAGGCGGATGGGAGATCGGGATTCAGTCCGCTCGATGGCCGTTCTGGCGGGCCTCCGCGGCGCGGTCGGCGCGTGCGATGCTCGCGGGGTCCGCGAGGTCCACGCCCGCGCGTGCGGCGGCGGCTCGCGCGGCAGGGCTCTTCAGGTCCGGCGCGACGAATTCCTTCGGTGTGATCCCGGCGTCCTGGGCGGCATGGTGGGCCTGCTGCCCGGCCAGGGCCGGAGCCGAGAGCTCCGCGGCCTGCACGGTCGCTGCCGTGACATCGACGCGGCTCCCGGTGAGGGCTGGACCGAGCAGGGGGACGTAGCCGGCCGCGTGGCCTGCCCGGTTGGGATGGTAGGAGTCCGACACGGGATTCGACAGGCCGTTGAGCCACTCGACGTCGTCGCACACGGCATGCCCCGTGAAGGCGGCGGTCGGGTTGCGGAAGGTGAAGCCCGCCGCTGCTGCCGCTGCCGCGGTCGTGCTGTTCAGCAGGTCCGCCGTCGCGTTCAGGCGGGCCTCCTCCTCCGGCGAGAACCAGGTCGCCGCGTTGCAGTCCTCGCCGTTGAAGATCCGCGGGTAGCCGGCGATCGTCACGGACGCCTGCGGTGCGCGCGCCCGGACCTGGCCGTACAGGGAGGCGAGGCTCGCGGGCAGCCGGTTCACGATGACGGCCCGGGCGCGGTCGATCGCCGCGTTGCAGTTGCTCATCCAGGCCGGCTTGGCGCACTCGGTCAGGACTGCCACGAACGAGGCGTCGTTGCCGCCGACGCTGAGCGAGACGTACGCCGTCGCCGGCGTCAGCGCGCTGAGCTGGGTGGTGACGACATCGGGGATGGTGGCGCCGGAACAGGCGCGGAAGTCCAGCGAGTAGCCCTTGGCGCTCGCGATCAGGGACGGATACGCGTAGACCGAGCGCTGGCAGGCGGAGCCGTCCGCCAGGTAGGCCCGCGTCCCCGTCCCCGAGGAGTAGGAGTCACCGAGGGCGACGTACGACGGGCCGGCGGCCATGGCCGGAGTCGCGCCGGGCACGACGGCGGCCAGCAGGATCAGGGCCATTGCCAGCGACCGCAAGCGGGGGATCGACATCGATGCTCCAGGTGCTCAGGGGTTCTCCGCCCACGCTAACCCCGCACGGCGACAGCTGGGGAGCCAGGACGACCGGATTCCGCCCGGGACTTCCGGTCCTCCTGGCGAGGGGGTAGGGTTCGGCCTCCGCCCCGGTCGTCTTTGCCTCCGGTCCGTGCAGCGCGGTAAGCTGTGGGACGGCTCACACGCCGAGAACCCCAACTGAATATGCCCTCGATCTGCAGCGGGAGAGTTCTGCCGTTGACTCAACACCGGCAGGCGCCGTAGGAGCAAATCCTCCCCAGGAATCTCTCAGGCCCAGTACCGCTGCGGGTAGGCAACTCTGGAAAGCAGCATCGGGCCGGCCCCGGCGCTCACCGACGGTGCAAGCAGGCACGGAGCCCTGCGGAAACTCTCAGGTCCCCTACAGAGCGGGGAGGAACCCGACCAGGCACGCGCGCGCCCGCGCCCCCTTTCTGACGTACGGAGTTCCCATGACCGCCTCACCCGACCAGGCTTCCGGCACAGCATCCACCTTCGCCGACCGGCACATCGGCCCTCGTTCCTCCGACGCCGGGCACATGCTGGAGGTCCTCGGCTACCCGAGCCTCGAGAAGCTCGTGGACATGGCCGTCCCCGCGAGCATCCGCCTGGACCGTGGGCTGAACCTGCCCGCGGCCCTCAGCGAGACCGAGGTGCTGGCACAGCTGCGACGCATCGCCGGCCGCAACCGGACCGCCGTCCAGATGATCGGCCAGGGGTACTTCGATACCGTGACGCCGCCGGTGATCCGCCGCAACGTCCTCGAGTCGCCCGCCTGGTACACGGCCTACACGCCCTACCAGCCGGAGATCTCCCAGGGCCGCCTCGAGGCCCTCCTGAACTTCCAGACGATGGTCCAGGACCTCACGGCCCTCGACATCGCCAATGCCTCGCTGCTCGACGAGGCCTCCGCCGTCGCCGAGGCCGTCCTCCTGATGCGCCGCTCGGGCAAGAACAAGGGCCGCACGGTCATCGACGCCGACGCCCTGCCGCAGACCGTCGCCGTCGTGCGTGGTCGTGCCGAGGCGCTCGGCTTCGACGTCGAGGTCGCCGATCTCTCCGCGGGCCTGCCCGACGGCGACATCAACGGAGTGGTCCTCCAGCAGCCCGGCGCCTCCGGCGCACTGCGCGACCACGCGGCCGTCGTCGCCGCGGCAAAGGAACGCGGCGCACTCGTCACGGTCGCCGCCGACCTCCTGGCCCTGACGCTCATCACCGCTCCGGGTGAGCAGGGCGCGGACATCGCCGTCGGGTCCGCCCAGCGCTTCGGTGTCCCCCTCTTCTTCGGCGGCCCCCACGCCGCCTACATGGCCGTCCGCAAGGGCCTCGAGCGCATGCTGCCCGGACGCCTGGTCGGCGTCTCCAAGGACGCCGACGGCGCACCCGCCTACCGTCTCGCCCTGCAGACGCGTGAGCAGCACATCCGTCGCGAGAAGGCCACGAGCAACATCTGCACCGCCCAGGCGCTGCTGGCGATCGTGGCATCGATGTACGCCGTCTACCACGGCCCCGAGGGGCTCACGGCGATCGCGCGGACCACCCACCAGCGTGCCGTCGAGCTCGCCGATGCCCTCGCGGGGTCCGACGCCGCCGTCGTGCACGACGCGTTCTTCGACACCCTTCTGGTGCACGTGCCCGGAAAGGCCGCGGAGTACGCGGACAAGGCCGAGGCGCAGGGCTACAACCTCCGCCGCGTCGACGCCGACCACCTCGGCATCTCCTGCGACGAGACGACGACCCCCGAGCACGTCGCCGCCGTCGCCGCCGTCTTCGGCGGCTCCCACACGGGGTCTGCGTCCGCAGCGCGGATCCCCGCCGACCTGCACCGGACGTCGGACTTCATGACGCACCCCGTCTTCTCGCTGCACCGCTCCGAGACCGCGATGCTCCGGTACCTCCGCCGGCTCTCCGACAAGGACCTCGCGCTGGACCGCACCATGATCCCGCTGGGCTCCTGCACCATGAAGCTCAACGCGACGGTCGAGATGGAATCGATCTCCTGGCCGGAGTTCGCCTCGATCCACCCCTTCGCACCCGAGAGCCAGACCGAGGGCTGGCGCGAGCTGATCACCGACCTCGAGGAGCGCCTCGCCGAGATCACCGGGTACGACCGCGTCTCGCTGCAGCCCAACGCCGGGTCGCAGGGCGAGCTCGCCGGCCTCCTCGCCATCCGCGGCTACCACCGCTCGCGCGGCGACGAGAACCGCACCGTCTGCCTCATCCCGTCCTCCGCGCACGGCACCAACGCGGCATCCGCCGTCCTGGCCGGCATGAAGGTCGTGGTGGTCGGCACCGCGGCCAACGGCAACATCGACCACGACGACCTCCTCGCCAAGATCGAGCAGCACGCCGAGAACCTCTCGGCCATCATGATCACCTACCCCTCCACGCACGGCGTGTTCGAGGAGGACGTGCGGTGGGTCTGCGAGAAGGTGCACGGCGCGGGCGGCCAGGTGTACATCGACGGCGCCAACCTCAACGCGCTGGTGGGCCTCGCCCAGCCGGGGGAGTTCGGCGGCGACGTCTCCCACCTGAACCTGCACAAGACCTTCTGCATCCCGCACGGCGGTGGCGGACCGGGCGTCGGGCCCGTCGCCGTGGCATCGCACCTCGCGCCGTTCCTGCCCGGGGACGCGAACCGCGACATCGCGACCGACGGTGGCCCGGCGGCCGAGGGCGGCACCCCGGTATCGGGTTCGATGTACGGCTCGGCCGGCGTCCTGCCCATCTCCTGGGCCTACGTGGCCCTGATGGGTTCCGAGGGACTGACCAGCGCGACGGCGCATGCCCTGCTCGCGGCCAACTACGTCGCCGCCCGCCTGACGGAGCACTTCCCCGTGCTCTACACGGGCGTGCAGGGCCTCGTGGCGCACGAGTGCATCCTGGACCTCCGCCCGCTGACCGCCGCGACCGGCGTCACCGCGGAGGACGTCGCCAAGCGGCTCATCGACTACGGGTTCCACGCGCCGACGCTGTCGTTCCCCGTCGCGGGGACGCTCATGGTGGAGCCGACGGAGTCCGAGGACCTCGCCGAACTGGACCGCTTCATCTCCGCCATGATCGCCATCAAGGGCGAGATCGACCGTGTGGCGGCCGGCGAATTCAGCATCGAGGAGAGCCCCCTGCGGCAGGCCCCGCACACCGCCCAGGTGCTCATCGGTGACGAGTGGACGCAGGCCTACCCGCGTGAGCTCGCGGCCTATCCGCTCCGCTCCCTGCGGCACGACAAGTATTTCCCGCCGGTGCGAAGGATCGACGGCGCCCACGGCGACCGCAACCTCGTCTGCTCCTGCCCGCCCATCGAATCCTTCGAAGACTAGGAACCCGCTGTCCATGAGCGAGCAGAGCAAGCACACAGCCCTGTACACCCAGCACGAGGCGCACGGAGCCTCGTTCACCGACTTCGGCGGGTGGCAGATGCCCCTGAAGTACCGGAGCGAACTGGAGGAGCACCACACGGTCCGCAAGGCCGCGGGCCTCTTCGACCTGTCCCACATGGGGGAGGTGCTCGTCAGCGGGCCGCAGGCCGCGGAGTTCCTCAACTACGCCCTGGTCAGCAACCTCGCGGTCCTCGCCGTGGGCAAGGCGAAGTACTCGCTGATCTGCAACGAGGCGGGCGGGGTGATCGACGACCTCATCACCTACCGGCTGACCGGGGACTCCTTCCTCGTGGTGCCGAACGCCTCCAACGCGCCCGTGGTGGCCGAGGAGCTGCGGCTGCGCGCCAAGGGGTTCGACGTCGCTGTGGAGGACCAGTCGGACACCACGGCCCTCGTCGCGGTACAGGGCCCCACGGCAGAAGCGGTCCTCCTCGATCTCGCGCGCCCCGAGGACGCCGCCGCCATCCGGGACCTGAAGTACTACGCCGTGGTGGAGCTCGAGCTGGCTGGACTCCCCGTGCTCCTGGCCCGCACGGGCTACACGGGAGAGGACGGCTTCGAGATCTTCCTCGGCGGCAACGTCGCGGTGCGGCTCTGGAACGCAGCGCTGGAGGCGGGCGGGAAGCACGGACTGCTGCCCTGTGGCCTCGCGGCCCGTGACTCGCTGCGGCTGGAGGCCGGCATGCCGCTCTACGGTCACGAACTCGGGCTCGACACCACTCCGTTCGAGGCGGGCCTCGGACCCGTGGTCAGCACGAAGAAGCCTGACGACTTCGTGGGCCGTTCGGTGCTCGAACCGCTGAAGGCGGTCGAGCCGGCACGCCGTCTCGTCGGACTCCGGGCGGTCGGCCGCCGGTCGGCACGGGCCGGGTACGACGTCGTCGTGGACGGCGCGGCCGTCGGCACGGTGACATCGGGGCTGCCGAGTCCCACGCTCGGCTACCCCGTGGCGCTCGCCTACGTGGACGCGGCGTACGCCGCCGTCGGCACCGAGGTGCAGGTGGACCTCCGGGGGCGGCCCGAACCCTTCACCGTGATCCCCACGCCGTTCTACAAGCGGCGACCCGCCGGATCGCCGCAGTGACGATCAGCGCGTTCGACCTCTTCAAGATCGGTATCGGGCCGTCGAGTTCCCACACGGGCGGACCGATGACCGCGGCCTACCTCTTCACCGAGGTGCTGCGTGCCGGCGGCCTCCTGGCCGGCGTGCAGCGGGTCCGTGTGGAACTCTTCGGGTCGCTGGGCGTCACCGGCCATGGCCACGGGACGGTCAAGGCCGTACTGCTGGGACTCGAGGGGGACCAGCCCCATCTCGTGGACCCGACCTCGGCCGATGCCCGCGTGGCCTACATCGGCGAGTGCCGGTCGCTGAACCTCGCAGCCGAACAGCGCATCGAGTTCGATCCGGAGACGGACGTGGTGCTGCACCGCCGCCAGCGTCTCGACTACCACACCAACGGTATGCGGTTTACGGCATATACAGCGGCGGACGAAGTGATACGTACAAGGGAATACTTCTCGGTGGGCGGCGGTTTCGTGCTCGACGAGGACGAGATCGGCTCCGAGACCGTTGCCCTCAAGCCGGTTCCGGTGGCCCATCCCTTCGGTACCGCCGACCAGCTGCTGGGCATCTGCCGGGTGACCGGCTGGTCCTTCTCCGACGTGGTGCTCGCCAACGAGCTGTCCTGGCGCCCGGAGCGCGAGGTGCGGGCCGGGCTGCTGGAGATCTGGTCGGTCATGCAGGACACCATCCGGCGGGGGACCACCACGGGCGGCATCCTGCCCGGCGGGTTGAGCGTGCGACGCCGCGCCGAGCGCCAGCGCCAACTGCTCGAGAAGGCGGACGACCCGAACGACCGCCTCGGGACGATGGAGTGGGTGACGCTCTTCGCCCTGGCCGTCAACGAGGAGAACGCCGCAGGCGGGCGGGTGGTGACGGCGCCGACCAACGGTGCCGCCGGCATCATCCCCGCCGTCCTGAAGTACTACGTCGACTTCGTGCCGGGAGCCGACGACGACGGCGTCGTCCGCTTCCTGCTGGCAGCAACGGCGATCGGCTCGCTGTTCAAGAAGAACGCCTCGATCTCCGGCGCCGAGGTGGGGTGCCAGGGCGAGGTCGGTTCCGCCTGCGCCATGGCGGCAGGTGCGTTGGCGGAAGTGCTCGGCGGCACGCCCGAGCAGGTCGAGAACGCGGCCGAGATCGGCATCGAGCACAACCTCGGGCTGACGTGCGACCCCGTGGGCGGCCTGGTCCAGATCCCGTGCATCGAGCGGAACGCGGTCGGAGCCATGAAGGCCATCACGGCCGCTCGGATGGCTGTGCGGGGAGACGGCCGACACCACGTCTCGCTCGACGTCGCCATCAAGACCATGCGCGACACCGGCGCGGACATGATGGACAAGTACAAGGAGACCGCGCGCGGCGGACTCGCCCTCAACGTGGTGGAGTGCTGACCGTCGATGACTGACCTGCCGGTCCGCGTGGAGGTCATCCCGTCGGAAGGCATTGCCGACCGTCTCCGCGAGCACCTGCCCGCCCCCGCCGCCCTGACCGTCACGTGCCTGCCGCACCACGGCCCGCGGGAGGCCGTGGGCCTGGCGGTGGACCTCGCGCGGGCCGGCTACACCGCCATCCCGCACCTGGCCGCGCGGTCCGTGACCGGCCGGACGGAGCTGGCCGGGTACGTCGAGCGGTGCGCCGACGCGGGCATCGGTGACGTCTTCGTGATCGGCGGGGATGCCACTGCGGCCGCCGGGCCCTACGCCTGGAGCGGGGCGCTCATGGAGGACATCGCGGATCTCTCGGGCGGGGTGCTGCGGATGGGGATGGCCGTGTATCCCGAAGGGCACCCGGGCGCCACAGGCGAGGAACTGGTCAGGACGATGCTCGCCAAACAGCCGTTCGCGTCCTGGTGCGTCACCCAGCTCTGCTTCTCACCGGACACGCTGCGGGGTTACCCGTCGCGGTTGCGGCTCCAAGGAGTGGGCCTGCCGGTGTGGGCGGGAGTGCCGGGCCCGGTGCGCATGGCACGGCTGGTGCGGCTTGCAGGCAGGATCGGGGTGGGGCAGTCCCTCGGCTTCCTCAAACGCTCCGCGGGCGCCTCGAACTCCGGGTCCGCCGTCAGGCAGTTGCTCTCGTCGGCGTCCTACGACCCGGGTCCGCTGGTGGGGGCGGTGCGTGCCTCCGGGTACGCAGGCCTGCACCTGTACAGCTTCAACGACCTCGCCGGACTCGCGCAGTCGGGGCCGGCTTCCGCCGCCGGGTGAACTCCCCGACGGCGAACTCCTCGCCGGAGGACTCCTCCCGGTCGGTACGGAGCCGGTGGAAGCCTTCCGGACCGTGCTCGCCCCGGACTCCTGCCCGCGGGTGATCGCGGAGAGCGACCGCCCTGTCAGTCCGAGAAGTGCGTACGCGCCGGCTCGGCGGACACTCCGCCGACGATCCTGTGCGCGATCTCGCGGATCTTCAGGTTCTGGGCATTCGAGGCGCGTGTCAGGACCGCGTAGGCCTCCGCCTGGGTGCAGCGGTTCTGGCCCATGATGATCCCGATGGCGATGTCGATGGTGGTCCTCGACTCCATCGCCGCCCTGAGGCCCGAGGACGTGTCGGCCTGCCGGGAGACCCGGAGGACCATCTGCAGCGCCTTCGCGGACTGGAGGGCGAATCCCTCCGCCAGCGCCTGGGTGGTGCTGGTGAAGGTCCCCGGCTCGGCCGCGTAGAAATTCAGCGCCGCCCCGCCCTGGCCGTCGAGGACCAGGGGAACGCCCATCATGGCGAAGTACCGGTGATCGGCCACCGCCGCGAAGTAGTCGGGCCAGCGTCCGTCCGTACGGGCGTCGTCGACGATCACGGTCCTGCCCGTGCTGATGGCGTGCAGGCAGGGACCGTCGCCGAAACCGTACTGGATCTCGTCGAGCGTCCGTGCCTCCTCGCTGCTGGAGGCCACCGTCGTGGCCAGGTCCTGGTGCCGGTACGTCACTCCGCACTGCACCTCGACGGAGCGGCCGAGGATCCTCGAGGAGAGACCGGCGAGATCCTCCAGGAACTGGTCGACGGTCTCGTTGGTCAGCATGAGGTCCTGGAGTTCGGCTGCGGCCGCCTGTCGATGCTCGTCGTTCACCCGCTCATCGTACGACGGATGCTTAGATTGTCTAGGAAACCCTCCCTGAGCCCTTCTCCGGCGACCTGACGCCCCTGCCGGACGCGGCGGCGACCGCCTCCGGGTGCTACTCCTTCACCACGCGGATGGTCCCGAGGGACGCGTCCCCGGGATCGGGGAGGACCATGCCGGCGTCGACACCGCTGCGCAGGTATTTGACGGACGCCTCGTTGATGCGCTCCCCCGGCAGGAAGACGGGGACCCCCGGAGGGTAGGGCGTGGCGAGCTCGGCGACGATCCGACCCACGGATTCCTCGATCGGGATGTCCTCCACGGGGCCGAAGAAGGCATCGCGCGGCAGCATGACGGTCTCCAGGTCCAGTTCGCCCTCGTCCGGGATCAGCACGGGAGGCGATGGCGGGAAGTCCGGGGCCGCGTCGATCAGCAGGCGCAGTCCGTCCATCAGCCGCTGGACGGTCGATTCGTCGTCCGCGATGGACATGGTGATCTCGAGGCGACGGTGGTCGGTGGTCCCGAAGTCGAGCCTGCAGTTCTCGCGCAGCCAGTCGTGGGCCTGGTACCCGGTGATGCCCAGACCCGAGACGTCGACGAGCACATGCTGGATGTCGAGGTCGTGGGAAGCCTCGTGGGAGGTGAGTTCCTCCTCCAGCACGTGCAGGCCGGGCAGTTCCTCGATCTGCTCGCGGACCCGCCGCGTGAGGGCCAGCGCGCGGTCGATCAGGTCATGTCCGCTCTGGACCATCTGGCGCCGCCACCCGTCCATCGCTGCGTACAGCATCACGTTCGCGCTGGTGGTGGAGAGGATGTCCGCACAGTGCTCGAGCCGGACGGGGTCCACGAGGTCCCCCTGGAGGTGGAACACGGAGCCCTGCTCGAAGCCGATGCCCATCTTGTGCACGCTGACCACGCAGAGGTCCGCCCCGGCGGACATGGCCCAGGTGGGGGTGTCGGGATGGAACGGCAGCTGCGCACCCCACGCCTCGTCGACGATCAGGGGCTTTCCGCGGTCGTGGCAGATCCTCGCGATGGCTCCGAGGTCGGCGCAGCTCCCGTAGGGCGTGGGGCTGACGACGAGGGCGGCGGCGGCGTCGGGGTACTTCTCCCACGTCGCCTCCACCTCCTGCGGCGTGGGCGGGTGGGAGAGCTTGAGGTCGTTGTCCCAGCTCGGGCGGATCCACCGCGGCTGCAGTCCGCCCAGGACCAGGGCGGACACCACGGACTTGTGTGCGTCACGGCTCAGCAGGATCTCGCCCTCGCCGTGCGTGACGGCGAGGATAGCGGCCTTCACCGACAGGGAACTGCCGCAGGTGGAGAAGAACGTCCGGTCCGCCCCGACCGCTTCCGCCATCAGGTCCTGCGCCTGCTGCAGGTAGCCGTTGGAGGTTTTCCGGTCGTCGAGCCCGGAGCTGGCCAGCACATCGGACCGGAAGCTCTGCTCGCCGAGGACCTCCAGGACCCGGGGGTCGACGCCGCGGCCCTGGCGGTGCGCGGGCGGGGTGAAGCCGTAGCGGTCGAGCTGCTGGTGATCGGCCAGCGCTGTGAGCACGGGGGTCTGGCTCTGGTCCATCGGTTCTCCCTCCGGTACGTACTCAGCATGCTTACCGATCCAGCCTTCCAAGCGCGGCCGATGCGGGTCAAGGGCCGATCCGCCGCACCGATTCCTCCGGTCTGTGCCCTGGTGCACCCGGAGACGACAGAACGGCCGCCCCGAGGGACGACCGTTCTCCTGAACGATGCTGCGGCGCAGGCCTCAGACGACGGCTGCTGCCGGCTTCTGCCGCTGGGGAGCGAGTTCCCCGACGATGCCGCGCAGCAGGCTGCGCAGCTCGAAGGACTCCAGTCCTTCGCCGACCATCAGTGTGCGCTCGATGTCCTCGGCCTTGGCGAGGGCCTCGACGCCCTCCGGCGTGATCGTGATGCGCTGGCTGCGGCGGTCGATGCTGTCGCGGATACGGGAGATGAACCCCTGGCGCTCGAGCTTCTCGATCGTCTTGCCGATCGTCTGGGCCTGGACGTGCACCGCGAGGGCGAGCTTCGCCCCCGTCATGGTGCCCTCGCGGGCCAGGACGCCGAGGGTGGTGTAGCCGGCATGGGTGATCCCGATGTCCAGCAGCCTCTCGTTCCACGCGTGGTCGACGAGACGTGCGGCGGTCGTGAGCAGGCGGCTGGTCGACCACTCTTGCAGATCAGGCATGCGATCTTCCTTCCGGTGCTTGGAACACCCGGCCGACGCTGTCGATCAGCGTAGGCCGGGTGCCGTGTCTTTGCAGCTGATCGATGGAACGACGGACGGGACCAGCTGCAATACGTCTACTATGCGCTTCGATCTTCAAGTTTTCCCGATGGCCGGTCCGAAGCTTGGAACAAGAAAGCCGGATCGGCGGCGGCCGGCACGCTCCGGAAGGCGATGATCTCCGCTGCGACGGCCGGTGCCGCCGAATGCTGGACGACATGCGGCTGGCCGTCGATCTCCACGAGGAGACCATACCGGGCGCGTGCCGCGAGTTCCCTGCACCAGCGCCGCCGGGCGACGGGATCACGCCCGCCCCGGAGTACCAGGACCGGACACCGGACCCGCTCGACCGCGCGCTCCAGCGGGTACTCCATCATGGGCTGCAGTTGGCGCAGGTACCAGCGCACGCCCGTGCGGAGGTAATCCGTGTACACCGTCCAGTTCGCGGACGGGCTCTCCCGGAACGTGTCCCGTCCGAGCGAGACGGCCTGCTGGATCACCGTGCGGCGGTCGCGGTCGACCACCGGCCCGATCAGGACGATCCGTTCCGCGAGGTCGGGCGCCTGGAGGGCTACCTCTGTGACGAACTGCACTCCCATGGAATGCCCGATCAGGATGCACGACCGGACGTCGATGGCCGCCAGCGCCTCGATGATCAGGGCGGCGTGGTCCTCCACCCCGAGCCGGCCGCCCGGCTGCGGATCCGGTCCGTAGCCGGGGAGATCCACGGAGTGCACGACGGCGTCGGACGCCAGTTCGGCGCGGAGCCGGTCGAGGTACCGGTGGGTCATGCCCAGTCCATGGACGAGGACGTACGGGGAACGGGACGTGGCGGACGCGTCGGTCCCCGGCGTCGTCCGGATCCGGAGAGTGAGGCCGTTCACCTGCACGGTGCTGAGGGTGGTCGGCTGCATCCCGGCAGTCTACGGGGGCGGACCGGCCGATCCTCAAGATCAGTTCAAGCCAAGTGTCCGTTCCGTGCCCTCCGGGCTCCCGATGTATGGAACTCTTGTTCCATGTCCGTTTCTCCGCCGCAGCGCACTGCGTTGGTCGTCGAGGACGATCCGGATATCCGCGAACTGCTCTCCACGACCCTGCGCATGAACGGGTTCGCGATCGTGGAGGCCGCGTCCGGGCTGGACGCCGTGGCGGCAGTGAAGGAGCACCGGCCCGACCTGATCACCCTCGACCTCAATCTGCCGGACCTCGACGGGGTGGAGGTGTGCCGCCAGTGCCGTGCCGTCAGTGACGCCTACATCGTGATGGTCACGGCCCGCCAGGACGAGATCGACCGCCTGATCGGCCTCGAGATCGGCGCCGACGACTTCATCGGCAAGCCCTTCAGCCCCCGCGAACTCTCGGCGCGGGTGTCCGCGATGTTCCGTCGTCCCCGCACGGGTACCGGGGCCGTCCCGGAACCGCCGGTGGAGGGCAGCGAACTGCTCCGACACGGCGACCTGACGATGGATGCCGAGGGGCGCGTCGTCACCCTCGCCGGCCGGGAACTCGCGCTCACACGGATCGAATTCGACCTGCTCGAGACGCTCCTCACCGGATCCCAGCGGGTCTGGACACGCGAAGCGCTGCTGAACCGGGTGTGGGGTGACGGCTGGAGCCAGGATCACCACCTCGTCGAGGTGCACATCCGCAACCTCCGGAAGAAGCTCGGCGAGGACACGAGCAATCCCCGGTTCATCCGGACCGTGCGGGGCGTGGGATACCGGATGATCCCGGGCGACCAGCGGGGCTGAGCCGACGGGTGCCCGCCCGGTCCGTGAAACACTGGAGACGTGGCTCATCTCGACGTTTCCGGCATCGACTACTTCCTCTCCGACGGCAGGCAACTGCTCAACGGAGTGGCCTTCAAGGTCGGTGACGGCCACAAGACGGCCCTGATCGGACCGAACGGGACCGGGAAGACCACCCTGCTGCGCATCATCTCCGGTGATCTCGCACCCGACGAGGGATCGGTGAGCCGCTCGGGGGCCATGGGGATCATGCGGCAGTTCGTCGGGCAGGTGCGTGACGACACGACGGTCCGTGATCTGCTCGTCTCCGCCGCGCCGCCGGTGCTGGCCGCGGCAGCCGCGCGGATCGACGCGGCGGAACTCGCCATGATGGAGGCCGACGACGAGCCCACGCAGATGAAGTACGCGCAGGCCATCGCGGACTGGGGCGACGCCGGTGGATACGAGCTGGAGACCACGTGGGACGAGGTCACCATGGCCGCCCTCGGCGTCCCCTTCGACCGTGCGCAGTACCGCGCGGCGTCGTCGCTCTCCGGTGGCGAGCAGAAACGGCTGGTCCTCGAGGCGCTCTTCTCGGGCCCCGACGACCTCCTGCTCCTCGACGAGCCCGACAACTACCTCGACGTGCCGGGCAAGCGCTGGCTCGAGGCGAAGCTGCGCGAGTCGAAGAAATCCGTGCTGTTCGTCAGCCACGACCGTGAGCTGCTGGCCAACGCCGCGACACGTATCGTGACGCTCGAGCCCGGGGCCCTGGGCGCGTCGTCCTGGACCCATGGCGGTGGTTTCGAGACCTACCTGAAGGCGCGCGAGGACCGGAACGCGCGGTTCGAGGAGCTGCGCAAGCGCTGGGACGAGGAGCACCTCAAGCTCAAGGAACTCGTCAACATGTACAAGAACAAGGCGGCATTCCGCTCCGACATGGCCAACCGCTACCACGCGGCGCAGACCCGCCTCGCGAAGTTCCTCGAGGCCGGGCCGCCGGAGGCCATCCCCCTCGAGCAGAACGTCTCCATGCGCCTGCAGGGCGGCCGCACGGCCAAGCGGGCCGTCGTGGCCCAGAAGCTCGAGCTGACGGGACTGATGAAGCCCTTCAGCACGGAGATCTGGTTCGGGGACCGGGTGGGTGTGCTGGGCTCCAACGGTTCCGGCAAGTCACACTTCCTGAGGCTGCTCGCCGCCGGCGGCACCGACCCGGACAAGGAGCACCTGCCGGTGTCCGACGTCGACATCGCTTCGGTTCCCCACGAGGGCTCCGTGAAGCTCGGCGCGCGCATCCGGCCCGGCTTCTTCGCACAGACGCACTCGCGCCCCGACCTCCTCGGACGCACGCTCATCGACATCCTGCACCGCGGCGACGAGCACCGGTCCGGCCTGGGCCGCGAGGCGGCGTCCGCCGTGCTCGACCGCTACGGTCTGGCGGCCCAGGCGGAACAACCCTACGATTCCCTGTCCGGCGGTCAGCAGGCGCGCCTGCAGATCCTGCTGCTGGAGCTGTCCGGCGCCACGCTGCTGCTGCTCGACGAGCCGACGGACAACCTCGACCTCCATTCGGCGGAGGCCCTCGAGCGGGCCATCGACGCGTTCGAGGGGACCGTGATGGCCGTGACGCACGACCGCTGGTTCGCCCGCAGCTTCGACCGGTTCCTCGTCTTCGGCTCGGACGGCAAGGTGTACGAGACCAAGGAACCTGTCTGGGACGAGAGCAGGGTCGTCCGGGCGCGCTGATCCCACCTCTCCTCCACAGCTATTCCACAGGTTTGTCCACAGGCGGTGGATGAGTCCGGACAGCTCCGACCACGCGCTGTCCTTCGCGGGCGGCGGGTGCCATCCTCGGTAGGGTGGACGACGGCGGAGGGACGCCGGACGGTCCATACACGGGGAGAGCATGGCGAACGGGACAGGCACGGATACCGAGGCGGAGTCGATGGATCCGGTCGGGACGCAGGACGACGGCGGGGCGCCACCTCCGCAGGGCTCCCGGCAGCGCCCTGCGGGCCGGCACACCCGTGCCGCTCCGCCGGACCCGGGCACCAGGAGGATCGGTACGCCGCGGCACGCCGCCGGCATCCCCTCCGGGAGCACTGCCACCGCCGCGGAGGACACTCCACGTCCTCTCCCGAAGAGCCGTCGGGCCACGAGGACCGTCGTGGCCGGCGCCGCCGTCGCGACCGCACTCGTCGCGGGGGTGGTCACGGTCCACCTGGTCAACCAGTCGGTCTTCGGACCTGACAAACCGGTCGAGGCCTACCTCGACACCCTCGTCGCAGGGGATGCGGGGGCCTCCCGCGGGCTCCTCGGGACCGGCGTCCCCGGTGGACAGGACGCCCTGCTGTCCGATGCCGTCTACGGAGCGGCAGCCGGTCGACCCGACGCCTACGAGGTGCTCGACGTCGCGATCACCGACGGCAGTGCGACGGTGACCACCGAGGTGATGCAGGAGGGAATCAGCAGCACCATCGACTTCACCCTGACCCGGACCGGATCCACGGGTGTCCTCTTCGACCTGTGGCGGCTGGACGGTCCGATGCCGGTCACGGAGGTCGGCATCGTGGTCCCGGAGGACCTGCAGTCGGTCACCGTCAACGGTGCCGAGGTGACCCTGCCGGCCGGGGACACCGACAGGTATGCGGGCCTGCGGTCGGTCTCCCTCCCGGCACTGCCCGGGCAGTACGTCGTCTCCCCGCCGTCGCCCACCACCTACCTGTCCTACGGCGCGGAGCAGACCGTCACGGTCACGGCGGATCCTGCATCGGCGCCCGGCGGGGTGCTCTTCGAGCCGGAGCCCACCCCCGCGGTGCAGGCCGAAGCCGCCGCCGCGGCCACGGCCGCACTGGACCGATGCATCGCCTCCACCGAGGCCTCGCCGAGCAACTGCCCGAACGCGTCCTTCCTGTTCGGTGATCCGCAGGACGTCCGTGATCCGCGCTGGACGCTGGACAAGGAGCCCACCTTCACCCTCCAGGAGTCCTATGAACCGGGCGTGTACCGGCTCCTGTCCGACGACGCCCAGGCGACGTTCTCCTACGAGCGCAACGCCGAGTTCGACCCCCGGAAGCCGGCACGCTGGGAACGCGAGGAGGACCCGCAGCGGCTCCACATCAGCGCGACCGTGACCGTGACGGGCGAGACCCTCGCGGTGGACCTGGACTAGTGCAGCGGGGTCGCGGGAGCCGCGATTGTGGCTTCCGCCGCCGCCCGCCTACGGTTGCAGGGTGAACCCCGTCGTCCGCTCAGCCATGTTCGCCTCCTATGCCATCTTCGGACTCAACGGTCTCGTCTTCGCCAGCTGGGCCGCCCGCATCCCCTCGGCCTCGGGCACGCTCGGCCTCGGTTCGGGCCAGATGGGCACCCTCCTCCTCGTGGGCGCCATCGGGTCGGTGCTGTCGCTTCCCCTGGCAGGAATCGTCGCCGCCCGCTTCGGCACGGCCAACACCGTCCGCCTGGGCGGAACCGCCGCGGCACTGGGCGCCGTCGGCGTCGCCCTCGGCCTCGCCGCGGTGTCCGTGCCCGTCGTCGCCGTCGGGCTGTTCCTCTTCGGCAGCGGAGTGGCCCTGTGGGACGTGGGGCAGAACATCGAGGGAGCCGACGTCGAGCGCCGGGTCGGGAGGACCATCATGCCGCGCTTCCATGCCGCCTTCAGCGGGGGAGCGTTCGTGGGGGCACTGGTCGGGGCAGGGCTCTCGGCGCTGGACGTGGACCTGTCGGCGCACCTCGTCGCCGTCGCCGTCCTCAGCCTCGCCGTCTCGCTCTGGATGCCGCGCCGCTTCCTGCCGGAGACCCCCGCGCAGCCGGTCGATGGGGCGGACGAGGCGACGGATGGTCGGGGCAAGGGCCTCGGAGCGTGGGGCGAGGCACGCACCCTGCTGATCGGACTCGTCGTGCTGGGTGCCGCCCTGACCGAGGGAGCTGCGAACGACTGGGTGGCGAAGGCCAGTGTCGACGGGCTGGGAACCACGGAGAGCACCGGCGCCATCATGTTCGCGGTCTTCGTCGCCGCGATGACGGCGCTGCGTTTCGTGGGCGGCGGCCTCATCGACCGCTTCGGCCGGGTACGGGTGCTGCAGGCCAGCCTCGGTTCCTCCCTCGTCGGGCTCGTGCTTTTCGTCGTCGCGCCGAACGTGCCGCTCGCCGCCGTCGGAGCGGTCCTCTGGGGCGCGGGAGCCGCGCTCGGATTCCCGATGGGCATGTCCGCGGCAGCGGACGAACCCGAGCGCGCGGCCGCCCGTGTCGCGGTCGTGTCGACCATCGGGTACACGGCCTTCCTCGCCGGTCCGCCCCTTCTCGGTTTCCTCGGCGACGTCGTGGGCATCCGCACCGCGCTCCTGGCCGTCGGGATCGCGGTCCTCGCCTCCTTCATCGTCGCGCCCACCGCCCGGGAACGTCCGGTGGAGACGAAGGAACCCTTGCGGACAGGTTCTGACCGAAGCCCCTAGGAGAGTCACGCCGCCGGCTCTACCCTTTCCTGCATGGCGATCATCGAAGCAGACGGTCTGAAGAAGACCTATTCGTCGAAGAGCGGGCCCGTCCACGCGCTCGACGGCATGAATCTCTCCGTTCCCCAGGGAACAGTCAAGGCCCTGCTGGGCCCCAACGGTGCAGGCAAGACGACGGTGGTCAAGATCCTGACCACTCTCATCCAACCCACAGCCGGCACGGCCCACATCGACGGCATCGACGTCATGCAGGATCCGAAGGCGGCCCGCCGCATCATCGGCGTCTCCGGCCAGTACTCGGCCGTCGACGAGAACCTGACCGGCTTCGAGAACCTCGAGATGGTGGGCAGGCTCTACCACCTCGGCGCGGTGACGGCCAGGCGCCGGGCGCAGGAACTCATCGACCAGTTCGAATTGACGGAGGCCGGCAACCGCCCGGTCAAGGGGTTCTCCGGCGGCATGAGGCGCCGGATCGATCTCGCCGGGGCGCTGGTCATCAATCCGAAGATCCTGTTCCTGGACGAGCCCACCACCGGGCTGGACCCGAGGAGCCGCCTGTCGCTCTGGGGCATCATCAAGGACCTCGTGAAGGACGGCACCACGCTGCTGCTCACCACGCAGTACCTCGAAGAGGCGGACCAGCTGTCGGACGACATCGCGGTGATCGACGGCGGCAAGGCCATCGCCGAGGGCACGGCGGACCAGTTGAAGGCACAGATCGGAGGACACCGCGTGGTCGTCTCGCTGGTCGACGCCGCCCACGCGGGTGCGGCGAGGGAGATCCTCGGGCGCCACGGCTCCGGCCACCCCGCCATCGGTGATGACGGCCGCAGCATCGAGGTGGCCGTCGACGAGGGACCCCGTGCCCTCCAGTACATCCTGTCCGAGCTCGGCGAGGCCGGGATCGAACTGCACGACGCCGGCATGCGGCGTCCCAGCCTCGACGATGTCTTCCTGAAGCTCACGGGCCGACGGGCCGAGGACAACGACGAAGCAGCAGCACAGAAGGAGCCGGCAGCATGAGTGTCCTAGCACCCGAGGGCCGCCAGCCCGAGAACCAACGCTCGCGCGTCCCGGGAGGGTCCGTTCCGGACCAGCCCTCCGAACTGGCGATGTGGTTCTCCGACGGGTGGACCGTGACCAAGCGCAACCTGACCAAACTGAAGCGCTCGCCGGACATGCTGATCTTCGCCGTCCTGCAGCCCATCATGTTCGTGCTGCTGTTCAGCCAGATCTACGGCGGGTCCATCCAGGTGGAGGGCAGCGACTACACGCAGTACCTCATGGCAGGGATCTTCGCGCAGACGGTCATCTTCGGTTCCACCTTCTCCGGCTCGGCCATGGCACAGGACCTCAAGGACGGGATCATCGACCGTTTCCGGACCCTTCCCATGAGCACCTCGGCCGTCCTCATCGGGCGGACCAACAGCGACCTCGTGCTCAACACGCTCTCCGTGGTGATCATGATGGGCACGGGCTTCCTGGTGGGGTGGCGGGTCAACACGTCCCCGTCCGAGGCGCTGGCCGGCGTGGGCCTGCTCCTGCTGTTCTCCTATGCCTTCAGCTGGGTCATGGCGCTCCTCGGGATGTCGGTGAAATCCCCGGAGGTGATCAACAATGCCTCGTTCATGATCCTGTTCCCGCTCACGTTCATCTCGAACGCGTTCGTCCAGTCGCAGACCCTGCCCAGCGCGCTCGAGACCTTCGCGAACTGGAATCCCGTGTCCGCGCTCGTGCAGGCGGTGCGTGAACTGTTCGGCAACACCGGGACCGTCCCCGTTCCGGATGCCTGGCCCATGCAGAACGCCGTGCTGACCGTGCTGATCGGCACCATCGTGATGCTGGTGGTCTTCGTGCCGCTGTGCATCCGCAAATTCGCGTCGATCAGTAGCCGGTAGGCGGCGGGGGTCGTCCGAAAGGGGTACGGCGCCCCGCTCCGTGATCATCCCTGGGGCCGGTGAATCCGCACCGGTCCCAGGCCTACTGTTGGTGGTACCGGCCCGGAGTAGCGGGACGGCCCCGAACCACCTCCAGCCAAAGGACGCCCCATGATCGAGGCCCAGGCCCTCTCGAAGCGGTACGGCGCGAAGACCGCCGTCGACGCCGTCTCCTTCACCGTGCAGCCCGGCAAGGTGACGGGCTTCCTCGGCCCGAACGGCGCCGGCAAGTCGACCACCATGCGCATGATCGTGGGCCTCGACAACCCGAGCGCCGGCCGCGTGACCGTCAACGGGCAGCCCTACGCGCAGCACCGCGCCCCGCTCCGCGAAGTGGGTGCGCTGCTCGACGCGAAGGCCGTCCACACCAAGCGCTCCGCCTACAACCACCTCCGCGCCATGGCCGCGACGCACGGCATCCCGAACAGCCGGGTCAAGGAGGTCATCGAGCTCACGGGACTCGGTCCCGTGGCCAGGAAGCGGGTGGGCGGCTTCTCCCTCGGTATGGGGCAGCGCCTCGGGATCGCGGCGGCGCTCCTCGGCGACCCCCACACGGTGATCCTCGACGAGCCCGTCAACGGACTCGACCCCGAGGGGGTCCAGTGGGTGCGCCACCTCGCGCGGGGACTAGCCTCCGAAGGCCGCACCGTCTTCCTCTCCTCACATCTCATGTCGGAGATGGCACTGACCGCCGACCACCTCATCGTCATCGGCCGTGGCCGCATCATCGCCGACGCTCCCATCCAGTCGATCATCGACGGCCAGGGCAAGGTGCGCGTGCGGGTCCGGGCCGACCGGCCGCAGGACCTGCTCGGGAGCCTCGCCGGCGAGGGAGTGTCCTCGCAGGTCCTCGAGCCGGAACTGGTCGAGATCACCGGCGTCGAACCGCGCCGCATCGCCGAGATCGCCCTCCGGGAGCGTGTCCTGGTCTACGAACTCACCCCGCTCCAGGTGTCCCTCGAGGACGCCTACATGGAGCTCACCCAGACCGAGGTCGAGTACCACTCGCACGACCTCCCGACCGCCGCCCAGGCTGCCGCACCAGTGGAAGGACGCTGACCATGGCAACGTCGACCTCACCCGCCCCCACCCAGCAGCGGCCGCGGCCGACGCGTGATGCCGGTTCGGGCGTGAACTTCGGCCGGGTCCTGAAGTCCGAATGGATCAAGGTCACCACCGTCCCCTCGACCGTCATCCTCATCGTCTCGACCGTCGTCGTGATGGTGGGGCTCGCCGCGCTCTTCGCCTGGTCCCTGTCGGTCATGGCTCAGTCCGTCGGCGATCCGAGCGTGCCGGCGGAGTTCCAGGCACCCACGGAAGGCCCGGGAAGTGCGGCGTTCGAAGCCCTGACGACACCGTCGTCGGGCCTGGTGTTCGGGCAACTGCTCATCGCGTCGCTCGCGGTGGTCCTCATCGCCTCGGAATGGACCACGGGCATGATCCGCTCGACGATGGTCGCCGTACCGAAACGCACCCCTGCCCTCCTGGCGAAGACCGCCATCGTCGCAGCCGTCGCCTTCGTCGTAGGTTTCGGCAGCGCGCTGATGTCCTACCTCGTCGCCCAGCCCATCCTCGGGGGAGAGGATCTCGACTTCGCCCTCACGGAGGACGGCGTCTTCGCCAGCGTCATCAACACCGGGACCTTCCTCGCTCTCGTGGCCGTGATCTCGATGTCGATCGGCATCCTGCTGCGCAACACGGCCGGAGGCGTGGTGACGGCGGTCGGCATCTTCTTCGTCCTGCCGATCATCGTGCAGCTCATCTCAGGGCTCGCCGACTGGATCCCGGATGCAGCGCGGTTCCTCCCCGGAGACGCGGGCACGCAGATGGTCGCCGTGACGACGGCGGAGGATGCGCTGACCCAGTGGGAGGGTGGCCTCGTCATGGGCGCCTGGGCCCTGGTGCTGCTTGTCCTGGCCCTCGTCGTCGCCAAGAAGCGGGATGTCTAGCACCCCTCATGAGCCGGCGCCATGAATGACAGGCTCTCGGTGAAGGAGACCGCGGAACGAACGGCCGCGGTCTCCTTCACCGAGCTCAACGCCCGTCGGCTCGGCCCCCTCCGGCGGTTCTTCCGCAAGCATCCGCGGGCCATGGACGCCGTCGTCGTCGTGGTGTTCCTCTTCCTCTCGTTCCCCACGGCACTGTTGCTGATCTTCGGCGACGGCAACTGGCTCGCCCTCCCCGGCGTGGTCCTCGCCGCGGGCGCGCTCGCTTTCCGCCGCGACCGTCCGATCCTCGTCCTCGCGTTCGTCTCGGTACTCGATGTGCCCGTCAGCATGCTCACCGAAGGCCAGGGCAGCAGCGGGATCGCGACGATGTTCGCGCTCTACACCGTCGCGGCGACGTATCCGCTCCGGAAGGCGCTGGTGGCGGCGTGCTCCGCGACGGTCTTCTCGGTCGGTGCCCTGTTCCTCATCCCCGTGTCGACCTTCGCCGAGGCTCCCGGCATCATCTGGCTGCTCAGCGGATTCGTGGTGATGTTCCTGGCGATCGCCGTCGGGGTGGGCATCACGGTCCGGCGCGACCGCGAGCACGAGAGCGAATTGCGCGAGTGGGCCACCCGCAACGCCGAACTGGCCTCCGCGGGCGAGCGGAACAGGATCGCGCGGGAGATGCACGACGTCGTCGCCCACTCCCTCACCGTGATGGTGGCGCTGTCGGACGGCGCCGCCGTCGTCATGAAGCGCGACCCGGACCGCGCCGTCTCCGTGCTCCGTGAACTGTCGGGCACCGGACGGACCGCCATCGCCGACATGCGGCGCGTCCTCGGGGTGCTCCGTGCCGAGGCCGCGAGCGGATCGCTCGAGCCGCTTCCCGCGTCGAGCTCCCTGGCGCAGCTGCTCGACGGGTTCCGTGCGGCGGGGCTGCCCCTCCGGGTGACCACCAGCGGTCCCCGGCTGCCCGATGATCCCGCGTTCCAGCTGACGGTGTACCGGATCCTGCAGGAGTCCCTGACCAACGTCCTGCGCTACGGCAAGGGCGTTACGCTGGTGGACATCTCGATCGCGAGGACGGGAGATGCGGTCCACCTGCGCGTAGCCGACGACGGCCGCGGTGCCATGGGGCCTGTCGTCTCCCTCGGGTCCGGGCAGGGCATCGCCGGCATGCGGGAGCGTGCCGCGATCTATGCCGGCTCGGTCGAATACGGCAGCCGCCCGTCGGGTGGCTGGATCGTCGAAGCACGACTGACAGTCCCCCACGCCGACGGCGGAGCGGGGAACCACCGGGGGAAAGAGAAAGATGACCACGCAGCACAGCACGCCGGGCACGCCCATCAGGGTTCTGCTCGCTGACGACCAGCCACTGCTGAGGATGGGTTTCCGGCTGATCCTCGAAGGCGAGCCGGACCTCGAGATCGTGGGGGAGGCGTCCACGGGCACGGAGGCGGTCCGCCTCGCCGCGGAGCTGATGCCGGACGTCGTGCTGATGGATGTGCGGATGCCCCAGGGTGACGGCATCGAGGCCACCCGGCAGATCACGGCGTCGGGGTCCCGTTCGCGCATCATCATCCTGACCACGTTCGACCTGGACGAGTACGCATTCGCGGGCCTGCAGGCCGGAGCCTCGGCGTTCCTGCTGAAGGACGTGGCCCCCGAGGACCTGGTGCACGCCGTGCGGGTGGTCGCCAGCGGTGACGCCGTCGTCGCCCCCCGCGTCACGCAACGGCTGCTGGAGACCTACGTCCGGTCACTGCCGCCGGCACAGACGGCCACCAGGGTGCCGGACCGGCGGTTGACCGAGCTGACGCCACGGGAGCGCGAGGTGCTCGAGGCGATTGCCGGGGGGCTGTCCAACGCCGAGCTCGCGGCCCGGTTCTTCCTGTCCGAGGCCACCATCAAGACGCATGTGCGGCGGATCCTGACCAAGCTGGACCTGCGGGACCGCGTCCAGGCCGTGGTGTACGCGTACGAGAACGGGATCGTGGTGCCGGGACCGGCGCACTGACACCCACCGGGCCCTGCGGCCGGGCCAGGGAAGGCGTCGGGGCTCCTCGGCCAATATCGTGCAGGAGGTCGTGGGTGCCTGGTCCGAGCTGAGCATCGCAGGCAGAGAGCGAAGCGCCCCAGGAGAATCGTCTCCTGGGGCGCTTCGGGTGTAGCGGTCGATCAGGCGAGGCACCCGCCCAGAGTGATCGTCCTGTCGATGCCGGCGATCCGGTCGAGGACCGCGGCGTACTGGGCCTGCAGGCCGGCCACGACGACCTTCTGGGCGGCGACCGCCTCGCGGTTGACCTTCTTGGCGCTCTCGAGCGTCCGCAGGGTCGCGGACTGGGCGACGATCTGCGCGTCGACCTTCGACAGGTCCGCCTTGGCGGTGGTGAGAGCGGCCTCCTTCTCGCTGATCTGCCGAGTGAGCGTGTTCAGCGAGGTCTGCAGTGGGGTGAGCTGGTTCTGCAGCGAGAGGATCGCGTTCTCCGCGGCCGTGATCGAGGAGTTGAGGCCGGCGAGGGTCGTTCCGAGCCTGGCGACCTCTCCGTCGAGGCGGGTGACCTCGGCGGTCTCCTTGGTCACCGCGGAGTCGGCTGCGGTGAGGGTTGCCTGCAGGCCGGGGAGAGCGTCCTCGAGGGCCGCGAGCTCAGCCTGCTTCTGCACGATCTCTGCCTTCGCCGTGGTCACGTCCCCGGTCAGGCCCGGAAGCGCGGCCTCCAGAGCCGCGAGCTCCGTCTTCTTCGCGGTGACGGCAGCGTCGGCGTCGGTCAGGGCGGTGTTCGCCGGGGCCCGGGCGGCGTTGGCGTCGGCCAGCGAGTCGGCGGCCGAGGTGACCTGCCCGTTGGCCCCGGCCAGGCTGGTCTGCAGGCCGGGCAGCTGCTGCTGGAGATTGCTGCTCTCCTGCTGCTTCGCCGACAGCGACGAGTTCAGCGTCGCGAGCTGACCCTGCAGCGTGGTCAGGTCACCGTTCAGGGCGGTGATCAGCGCGGTCTTGTTCGCGGCGGCCAGCTCCGCGGCGGCGATCTCCGTCTTCTTGGCGGTGATCGCGGCGTTCAGCTCCTGCTTCTTCTTGTCCGCGTTGCCCTTGATCGCTGCGAGCTCGGCCTCGAGGGTGGCGAGCTGCGTCCGCAGCGCGGCGGCGTCGGCGACGGGCGTCGCGGAGGCGGCGGCAATCTCCTTCTGCTTCGCGGAGATCTCCGCGGTCCTGGTGGTGATGTCACCCTGCAGACCCGCGATCTCCGCCTGCAGCACCGGGAGGCCGGCCTCGATGGTGCCGATCTGCTGGGTGAGCGTCGTGACGCTCTGCTCGGCCAGGCGCAGGTTCTCCTCGGCCCTGACCACCGTGGCGGTCGCCTCGGCGGCATCGGTGTCAGCAGTCCTGGCCGCGGTCTCCAGCACCGGCAGTGCGAGGCGGGCATCCGCCAGCTTCTTCTCCGCCGCATCCACCAGCGCCTGCGCCGCGTCGCCCCGGGCGACCAGAACGGCCAGCTCCTCGGTGCCCTTCTCGATCGCGGCGACCTGGCCGTCGACCGTGGTCTGCGCCGTCGTCGCCGCGGCGGTCGCGCCGTCCAGGCGGGCCCTGGCAGCGGCCAGGTCGGTCTCCTGGGCCCCCTTGTCGGCGAGAGCCCGGGTCCTGCTCGTGTCGAGGCCGGCGAGCTCGGTCCGTGCAGCGGTGAGCTGCGCCTGCAGCGGCGTGACCTGGTCCACCAGCGCCGTCTTCTGCCCCTGCAGCGCCGTCAGCTCGGTGTTCGCTGCCGCGATCGCCGCCGTCATCGTCGTCTTGTCCGCCTCCAGCCTGGTCAGCGACATCGTCACCGAGTCGATCTGCCCGACCAGTGTGGCGTACCGCGCGTCCAGTGCGGCGATCTCGGTCTCGGCTGTCGTCACCTGCGCGGTCAGGGAGTTCTGCGTGGTGACCAGCGCGGTCCGCTCGGCGGTCAGCGTCGCGATCCGCTCCGCGTTCTGCTTCGCCGCGGCCTTGAGCAGATTCGGCTGCGCGTTCCCGCGGTGTGCGAGCTGGTTGGTCACACCGTTGCAGATGCCCGCAACAGGGGCGGACTCGGCCGACGCCTGCGGGGCCAGGACCAGCATGCTGGTCAGGACTCCCGGCAGGATGACGGCGCTCGCAACGCGGCGGATGAGGACTGATGTCGCGTTGATATCGTGCAAGGCTACTCCTGGAGACCTGAAGGGAACGTGGGGGTGACGTCCAGAATCTACGGAGATCGGTTGCGCGGAGACACGGTATCCAGTACCCGACCTTCCCCTCTGATACTCGTTCCCCGTCCCGTTTCCTACGTGGTACCGCGCGATCACTGCAGGAACGGGCGGTGGCCGACAGGCCACGGGCATCGCCCGGCGCAGCGATCCGCCGGGGTGCTGCGACCAGGGTCTGATTGAATCGGAGGATGAGCACTCCAGAGCACATCCAGGACCTCGGCGCCTATGTGGCGGCGTCCCCGTCGAGCTTCCACGCCGTGGCAGAGGCCGGCCGACGGCTCGCCGCCGCAGGATTCCGCCGGCAGACGGAGCAGGACGCCTGGGAGGGCGGTGCAGGTCGCTTCTACGTCATCCGGGACGGCGCGCTGATCGCATGGTCCGTCCCCGACGACGCCGGCCCCACGACGCCGTTCTCCATCCTCGGCGCCCACACCGATTCGCCGTCGTTCAAACTCAAGCCGAAGCCCACCACGGGAAGACACGGTTGGCTGCAGGCCGGGGTCGAGGTCTACGGAGGCCCGCTGCTGAACTCGTGGCTCGATCGGGAACTCGCGCTCGCGGGCCGCCTGACGCTGCACGACGGCAGCGAGCACCTGGTGTCCACCGGGCCGTTGCTGCGGTTCCCGCAACTCGCGATCCATCTGGATCGAGCCGTCAATGACGGGCTGGCGCTCGACAAGCAGCGGCACATGAACCCCGTGTGGGGCCTCGGCGACCCGGCGGAGGCCGACCTCCTCGGACTGCTCGCCGCCCGGGCGGGCATCGATCCGCACGACATCGGCGGCTTCGACGTCGTCGTCGCCGACACCCAGGAACCGCGTGTCTTCGGCGCGCAGGGGGAATTCCTCGCGTCCGGACGACTCGACAACCTCTCGTCCGTGCATGCCGGGCTCACGGCGCTGATCGACGCTGCCGGTGGTCCTTCCGACGGGCCCATCGCGGTCCTGGCGGCCTTCGACCACGAGGAGGTGGGCAGCGGCTCCCGCTCGGGCGCCAGCGGTCCCTTCCTCGAGGACGTCCTCCTGCGCATCTCACTCGGACTCGGGGCCGGTACGGAGGAGCGCCTGCGTGCCCTCGCGTCGTCGTTCTGTGTGTCGGCGGACGCCGGCCATGCGGTCCACCCCAACTACGCGGAGCGGCACGATCCCGCGAACCTGCCCGTGCTCAACCGGGGACCACTGCTCAAGATCAACGCCAACCAGCGGTACACCACGGATGCACCGGGCGCCGCCTACTGGGCCGCACTGTGCCGGGCGAGCGGTGTGCCCTACCAGGAGTTCGTCTCCAACAACGTCATGCCGTGCGGCTCCACCATCGGTCCCCTCACAGCGACACGCCTCGGTATCCGCACGGTCGACGTCGGGACGCCACTGCTGTCCATGCACTCGGCGCGTGAACTGTGCGGCGTCGAGGATCCCGGTCACCTCGCGAAGGCCACCACGGCCTTCTTCCGCGGCGGCCTGTAGGGCTCGTGTTCGTCCGCGGAGGATCGTCCGGTAACATTGATACGTCCGTGCCACAGCCGGTCGGTGGTAAATACCGCTGACGGCGGCCGGATCAACGCTAAAGAACCTCCTGTTGCGGAAAGACCGCGACCGTTCAGCCCAGAGGAGGTGGGTTCACACATGCGTGCATATGAATTGATGGTAATCATCGACCCCGACGTCGAGGAACGCTCCATCGACCCAACACTCGAGAAGTTCCTGAATGTCGTCCGCAACGGCGGCGGCACCGTGGACAAGGTGGATATCTGGGGACGTCGGCGCCTTGCGTACGAGATCCAGAAGAAGACCGAGGGCATCTACGCCGTCGTCAACTTCACCGCGACCCCGGCCGTGGCTTCCGAGCTCGACCGCCAGCTGAGCCTCAACGAGACGATCATGCGCACCAAGATCATCCGCCCCGAGGAGCAGAAGGTTTCCGCCGAGTAGTCTCGGCAGATCCCTCATCCATCCATCCCGCTCCGGCGGGTAGGAACTCAAGGAGGCACCATGGCAGGCGAAACAGTCATCACGGTGATCGGCAACCTCACCAACGATCCCGAGCTCCGGTTCACGCCGTCGGGATCGGCGGTTGCCAACTTCACCATCGCGTCCACTCCTCGTACGTTCGATCGCCAGACCAATGACTGGAAGGACGGCGAAACGCTGTTCCTCCGAGCATCGGTATGGCGTGAAGCCGCGGAGAACGTCGCCGAGACCCTGACCAAGGGAACCCGCGTGGTTGCCCAGGGCCGACTCAAGTCACGTTCGTACGACACCAAAGAAGGCGAAAAGCGCACCGTCATGGAGCTCGAGGTGGACGAGATCGGTCCGTCCCTGCGCTATGCGTCCGCGAAGGTCACCCGTACCCAGCGCTCCGGCGGCGGGAACGGCGGCAACTCCGGTGGTAACTCCGGTGGCGGCTTCGGCGGTAACTCCGGCGGCTCGAACTCCGGTTCGGGCTGGGGTGGAGGCCAGCAGGCCCAACAGCCGGCGGAAGACCCCTGGGGTGCACCCTCGGGCGGGAATTCGCAGGGCTGGGGCAACGGCCCCGACTCCGAGCCTCCCTTCTAGGCAGCAGGGTCCCGTTCCCGGGACCCCTGCCGCAGTCACTCCTGTGACTGGCAGTTCCCATCCCGCAGAACCGTTCTGCGGGCTCCAACAGAAAAAGGAGCACCACGATGGCTAAGGCTGAACTCCGTAAGCCCAAACCAAAGTCCAACCCCTTGAAGGCCGCTGACGTCACCGTCATCGACTACAAGGACGTAGCCCTGCTGCGTAAGTTCATTTCCGATCGCGGAAAGATCCGTGCCCGTCGCGTCACCGGTGTGACCGTGCAGGAGCAGCGCAAGATCGCCCAGGCAATCAAGAACGCCCGCGAAGTCGCTCTCCTGCCGTACTCCGGCGCCGGCCGCGGCTAGGGAAAGGGACACACACTATGTCGAAGCTCATTCTGACCCAGGAAGTCACCGGTCTCGGTGCTGCAGGCGACGTCGTCGAGGTGAAGAACGGTTACGCACGTAACTACCTTCTGCCCCGCGGTTTCGCCCTGATGTGGAGCAAGGGTGGCGAGAAGCAGGTCGAGTCGATCAAGGCTGCCCGTTCCGCCCGCGAGCACGCATCGCTCGAGGACGCCCAGCGCCAGGCCGCCGCACTGTCGGCCAAGCCCGTCACCCTGACCGTGAAGGCTGGTGGCTCCGGCCGCCTGTTCGGCACGATCAAGGCCGACGACGTCGCCAAGGCCGTCGAGGCCGCCGGTCTCGGCAAAATCGACAAGCGCAAGGTCGAACTCCCGGCTCACATCAAGTCGGTCGGTTCGTACCAGGCCAACGTCCGTCTGCACGAGGACGTGGCAGCTGTGATCGACCTGGACGTCGTCGCAAGCTAGCGCCAGCGAAACGGATCCACCAGGAAGCCCCCGCGGAAGCGGGGGCTTCCTGTCGTTGGAGGCAGTGACGCCCTGCCCGAGCATCCCCGCGCCTGCCTCGCGAGTGCGACCGTCCCGGGCGCTCCGCGCCGTCCTCCGCTGCCCTGGAAGGACTGTCCGAGCACCTACGCAAGACATGGCGGCAGCGGCATGAAGGGCTCATGGACGGCGAGGCGGCTACTCCCCGGGGACCAGCAGCGGACTATTGGGTACGGCTACCGGCATGGACGCCCGGTCCGGCGCGCGCTGGTGCGGATTCCGGCCGACGCCTCCGTGACCGGCTGGGGATATGTCCCTTGGAGGGACATCCGGAAGTGCTGTCGGGCACCTTGTCAACAGCGACCCTGTGGACGGAGCACCTCCTGATATTCCCTCCGATCCACAGGCCGGGGATAACGTTTGCGCAGGTCAGAGGCCCTATTGCGGACGAGAATTATTGTTGTCCACAGGGTTCTCCCCATCCTGTGCACAAGATGCGCCGCGTAATCCACAGCTTAAGTCCACTTACCCACAGTCCCTGTGGGGATGGCGCTTTGCTCCCTCCGCAGAGAGGGCTACCGTAGCGGGTGATTCCCAATAGTGAGGGTGACGGGTGATAGGCCTGACCTGTCAGACCCACCCCGGGCATCCGGTGACCGCTGCGGCGACCACCGCTTTGACAGCAGGAGAAAGGCCCTTCAGTGTCCCTGGCACATGCAGATACTTCATCGGACACTCGTACGCCGGACTTCTCGCGTACCCCTCCCCAGGATCTCGTCGCCGAGCAGTCCGTCCTGGGCGGGATGATGCTTTCCAAGGACGCCATCGCCGACTGCGTCGAGGTGCTCCGGGGGCTGGACTTCTACCGTCCCGCCCACGAGAGCATCTACGAGGCGATCATCGATCTCTACGGGCGCGGGGAGCCCGCGGACGCCGTGACGGTGTCCGACGAGCTCACGAAGCGCGGGGAGATCTCGCGCATCGGTGGCCCGGCCTATCTCCACACGCTGATCCAGTCCGTCCCGACGGCTGCCAATGCCGGGTTCTACGCCGAGATCGTCCGGGAACGCGCCGTCCTGCGGCGTCTCGTCGATGCCGGCACGAAGATCGTCCAGCTCGGGTACTCCAACGACGGCGAGGTGGACGACCTCGTGAATGCCGCGCAGGCCGAGGTCTACGCGGTCGCCGAGCGGCGCACCGCGGAGGACTACGTCGCACTGAAGGACATCATCGAGGGGACGGTGGACGAGATCGAGTCCGCGGGTCATCGCGGAGAGGGCATGACCGGCGTCCCCACCGGGTTCTACGAACTCGACGAGCTGACCCAGGGTCTCCATGGCGGCCAGATGATCGTCGTCGCCGCCCGCCCCGCCATGGGTAAGTCCACCTTCGCACTGGACTGGGCCCGCTCGGCCGCCATCAAGCACAACATGACCACGGTGTTCTTCTCGCTCGAGATGGGGCGCAACGAGATCGCGATGCGCCTCCTCTCCGCCGAGGCCACGATCGGGCTCCAGGACCTCCGCAAGGGAACGATCAAGGACGAGCAGTGGGGCAAGATCGCGACCACGATGGGCCGGATGAACGATGCACCGTTGTTCATCGACGACAGCCCGAACATGTCGCTGATGGAGATCCGTGCGAAATGCCGCCGCCTGAAGCAGCGGCACGATCTCAAGCTCGTGGTGCTGGACTACCTGCAGCTGATGTCGTCGGGCAAGCGTGTCGAGTCCCGTCAGCAGGAGGTGTCGGAATTCTCGCGTGCCCTCAAGCTGCTGGCCAAGGAGCTGAATGTTCCGGTGGTGGCACTGTCACAGCTGAACCGAGGCTCCGAGCAGCGCACGGACAAGCGTCCCCAGGTGTCCGACCTCCGCGAGTCCGGTTCGATCGAGCAGGATGCCGACATGGTGATCCTGCTGCACAGGGACGATGTGTACGACAAGGAGTCAGCGCGTGCCGGCGAGGCCGATGTCATCGTCGCCAAGCATCGTAATGGCCCCACCAAGACCCTTGTCGTCGGGTTCCAGGGCCACTACTCGCGCTTCAACAACATGGCGGCGGACGGCGGGGGCTACTAGTCCTTCTTGGGCCCGAGTTCGTTGATGACGGTCTTCAGGCGGTCGCGCAGGTCTTCCGACGCGAGTCCGTCCTCGGCCATCAGCTCGTGCTCGATGTTCTTGGCACGCTCGAGCGCCTTCATGCCTGCTGATGTGATCGTGATGCGCTGACTGCGGCGGTCAGCGGTGTTGCGGAGCCTCGTCACGAGGCCGCGCTTCTCCAGGCGGTCGAGGGTGCGCCCGACCGTCTGCGCCTGCACGTGGACGAGCTGGGCCAGACGCACGCCCGTGAGCGTACCTTCCCGCTCGAGGACTCCGAGCGTGGTCAGCCCGGCGTGCGTGATGCCGATGCTCAGGAGCTTCTCGTTCCACGAGTGCTCGACGATGCGGGCCGCGGTCGTTAGCAGGCGGCTGGTCGACCAATCGTTCAACTCCGGCACGATTGCGTGTCCTTCCCCTCGGTTGTACGCGGTGGATGCGCTTGTTCCTACTACTTACTGTAGACAACTTCACCCCAAATAGACAGCAGGCTTATCATCGGGTGGTCCAGGGGATTCCCTTCGCTCCTGGTGGTTCGGGGCGAGGGGCGTGCCGGGGACGACGAAGGGCCCGGAGACACGCCCCGGGCCCTTCGTGGATCACGAGGCTCGCTTAGAGGTTGTCTCCCCGACGGGTGTCGCCTCGGCGCGTGTCGTCTGCGCCGTCGACCTCGATCTCTTCCTTGCGGACGTCACTGCTGACCGTCTCGTTGGTGGTGACGGTCTCCTTGTCGAGGCGGACGCGCTCCACGGGGACCGCTTCCTTCTCGACGACGGGGCGCTCGGCGTGGAGCGTCACTTCGTGCTCCTCCTCGCTGATCGCCGGGCCACTGTAGGCGTCGTCGCGATTGGCGTCCGTGATGGGCTCACGCTCCAGGCGGACTTCTTCGTGGCTGACGGGAACGGTCTGGGTGACGTTCTCGGTGACCACGTACTTGCGCAGACGGGCGCGGCCGGCTTCGCGGGTCTCCGTGCCGACGTGCAGCTGCTCCTCGGAGAGGGTCATCGCGTCGTCCGTGGTGGGTCCGGAGGTGTCATGTCCCACGGTGTCCCGGCCGGTGCCGCGATCGGTGCCCGCGTAGGTGTCCGTGCCCGTATCGGTCACGCCGGAGTGGCGTCCGGACGTGGTGTCGATGTCGACATCGCGATCGCGCTGCCCGACACCGCTGGTGGTGTCGGTGGTGTTCGTCGTATCGGTGTAGCCACCGGTGCCGCCGCCGATCTCGTAGTGGCGGTAGAGGCGGTCCTCTTCCTCGGGGCTCAGGTTGCCGTCGGACTCGATGCGCGGGGCATCCTTCACCTGGTGCTTGCTGTAGGGGACGCGCACGTCATGGCCTTCGACGTCGGCTCCCTGAAGGGGCACGAAGGACTCGGAGGTGCCGAACAGGCCCGTCTTCGCCGTGACCCAGCTGGGCTCTCCGGTCTGATCGTCGAGGTAGACCTGGCCGATCGAGCCGATCTTCTCTCCGTCCGAGCCGAGGACGTTGCCGCCGTTGCCGAGCAGGGTATCGATGTTTGACTGGGTGATCATTTCCTTCTCCTTCTGAGATATCTCACTGTGAGGGTATGGAACTATCGGCTGTAGGTTCCGCCGGGGCCGAAGCCCTCGGGAACCACCGGCCTCTAGAGTAAGCACACTTAGTACTTAATTGGAAGCATGCTTAGCGTCGGGATTCGGATGCCGACGCCGCGGCGGCCGTCGGCGGAGGGTGCCGGGCCGGCCCGACGACGGCCCCCGGGCGGTTTTCCACCGGGCGCACCCTGTCCGTAGAATGGCCGGAAGGTCCAGCCACCGGCCGAACAACATCCGATACGATCCGATGCATGGCTTCCCATGCGGGGATCCCGCGTGTACCTGGACCGCGCCCGCCTGTCGGCGGTGCTGCGGGCCGGCTCTTCCTGGCGTGCACGGGATCCGGCACGGTGTGCAGCCGGTCGTTCGCCGAGCCCCCGGGAAGGGCGCCATGTCAGCTGTACGACCCCCTCACATCAACGACGTCCTGATCGCAGCCGCCGATCTGGAAGATGCAGAATTCGAGCGTGACCGGCTCGCCATGGCCTGCGGAGAAGCAATCCGCCAGGCTCTCGCCGACGGATTCACCGCCGCGCAGATCGCGTACGCCGCCAACATGGCGGAAGTCGAGGTGCATCGCCTGGCGGAGGCGCCGTCCGCCGGTCCCGACGTCCTGACCGATGCCCTGGCGCTCCGCGGGATCGCCGGCCGACAGGAAGCAGGACTCGTCGTCCTGGAATCGCCGGCGGGGGACCCGCGGCCTCGCGAGGACCGGGTCCTCCGCCATCTCGGGGAAGCACTGCCGGAAGCGCACCGGGAACCCGATGCCGCCCACTGATCCCGCGGCCGGATCGGATGTGCCCGGATCGGATGTGCCCGGGGCCGGAGATCGGACGCCCGGTGGTCGGGCCGCACTCCTCATCATCGACATGCAGAACGCCTTCTTCGAGGACGAGGTCCTCGCGAAGGCCCAGGGCCCACTCGTGGCCGCCTGCAACGGTCTGATCGACGCTGCGCAGCGGGGCGGGAGCCCAGTTCTCGTGGCGCGCACCGAGCACCTCGCGGATCGGTCCACGTGGACCACCTCGATGCTCGACGACGATCAGGGCTTCATCTTCCGCGGCACGCACCAGGCCGCCGTCGTCGACGGTCTGAGGGTCTCGGGCCTCGAGACCGTCACCAAGACCCGTGACAGTGCCTTCTTCGGCACGGACCTCGCGGAGCGCCTCCGTGGCCATGCGGTGGAGCGCCTCGTCCTCGCGGGGGTATCGACACACAACTGCGTGGCACACACGGGGGCCGATGCGTTCGCGCACGATTTCCGGGTCAGCTATGCACTCGACGCCATCGGCAGTACCAATGCCGACTATGCCGCAGCAATGCTCGAGATCCTCTCGGTGGAGTATCGGCAGCCCATCGTCGGCCTGGTGGAGGCGGGAGCGCTCCTCGGGTAGGTCCGCCGGGCACTGGGTGATCGGTAGCGCGGTGCGGACGGCCACCCGGACGCGGGGGAGTCCGCCACGAGGAAAGGCCACCGGACGGGATCCGGTGGCCTTTCCTCATCCTGCGTCGCGTATCAGCTCTGCTGGACGTTCGACTTCGCGTCCTGGGCGCTGCCCTTGACGTCGCTGGCGGCGTGCTGGCCTTCGTCCTTCACCGTCTGCACCGAATCGGCGGCCGAGTCCTTGACGGACTGCACGGCCTCCTGTGCGGGCTCCCGGACCTCCTCGACGACCTGCTTGGCCGCCTCGGTCACCTTCTCCTTGAGGGGAGCGGCCTGCTCCTTCAGCTGCGAGGCGGCCTCCTGCTCCTTCTCGCTGGACGGGATGAGCGATGCCACGAGGAGCCCGGCACCGAAGGCGATCAGGCCGGCTGCGAGAGGGTTCCCCGCAGCCTTGTCGGACAGCTGGCGAGGGGCGTCCTGCACGGCGTGTCCGGCGTGGAGGGCCTTGTCCTTCGCGGCTCCGGTGGCGGACTGTGCGGCACCCCGTCCGCTACCGGCGGTGTTCGCGAAACTGTCCTTGACGCCGGAGGCCTTGCCGGTGACGGAGTCCTTCACATCCCCGGCGGTGCCCATGACGGAATCCTTGACGTCTTCGGCCTTACCCATGACGGTCTCCTTCACGTTGCTGAAGCTGTTCTTGACCTTCTCGGTCTGCCGGTGCGCGATGTTCGCAGGGTTCACCTTGTCGGCCACCGCGTCGACGTCGGTGCCCAGTTCCTGGCGGGTGCGTTCGATATCTGCACGGATCTCATCTGGCGTCTGGCTCATCGGGTGTGCTCACCTGGTTTCAGTGTCGGAGGGATCTCTTTGACGGTCTCCGCTGTCTGAGGGAGACCCTTGATCTGCTTCATTTCCTTCTTGCCCTGCAGGGCAAGGACCGCTGCGATGATGCCCCAGATCACTGCGACGATGACGGCGGCCCAGCCGATCGGCATCAGCGCATCGAGTCCCCACATGAGTGCGAGGGAGAGGAACAGGAGGACGAAGTGGCCGCCGATGGCCGCACCGGCGAACATGCCGGCGCCCTTCCCGGCGTTCTTCGCCGATTCGGTCGCCTCGGCCTTCGCCAGGGCCACCTCCTGCCGCATGAGCTTGGAGAGGTCCTTCGTCACCTCCCCGAGCAGTTCGCCCACCGAGGCGTTGGCGGAGCGCTGCTCGGCCTCCGATGGTGGTGGAGCGGCGGCCTGGTGGGCGCCCCCTGTGTATGCCTCACTCATCAGCGCAGGCTCCCGTCATTCGGGAGGGTGCCCACGGGAGGGGTGCCCGGGGGAATGGTGGGGTAGTCGTCCGTCGGGTCGACGAAGGCGGGGTTGGAGCCGGCGACATGCTGGCCCCGCGTGGTCTCACCGAATCCACCGGTGGCGGGAGTTCCGCTGTACAGGTCGGAATCGACCTCGGTGTAGCCGGGGTAGGAGCCCGTGGTGGAGGTGCCGGTCGAGCTGGAGCTCCGGCCCGTGCCGGAGGTGCTGCCCGACTCGCGGTTGCCCGTGAGGCCCTTCGTGAGACGGCCCACGATCAGGCCGGATCCTGCTGCGATGGCGAGGAAGGTGCCCGGCTTGCGCCGTGCGAAGGCCTTGACGTCCTCGAGGATGTCGGAGGCGTCGCGACCCTCGAGCCAGCTTGCCGCCGAATCCGTGCGCTGCGATGCCTGCTGGACGATGTTGGCCACCATGTGGTTGTCCGACTTCTCAGCCATGGACTTCAGCTCGTCGGAGATGCCGCGGATGCCCTCGGTGATCTTCTGCTGCTGCGAACCGGCCTGGTTCTTCACCTCGGAGGTCACGGTTCCGAGCAGGTTCTTGGCCTGCGATCCGGCCTCGGCAGCAACGCTCTTCGCCTCGGAGGCTGCGGTGCCGGCTACGTTCTTGGCTGCTTCCTTGCCGTCCTGGCCCACCTGCTTGGCCTGGTCCTTGGCGACGGAACTCTTCGAATCACCGGATCCCGAGTTGCCACCGGTGAATTCCGTGGTGCCGAGCTCGGTGGTCTCCAGGTTCGAGGTGGACGACTCGTTGCCGGTCGTGGAGGGAACCAGGGGGTCCTGCGGCCAATTCTGCGTAGTCATGGTTCTTCCTAACGTTGATATTGCCGTTAAAGCGGACGTTCCATCGTGTTCTCGATGCGACGGTCCGGCATGTCGTGCTGGACTTATCACTGAAGCTAAGCATGCTTACATTCGACGGCGCAAGTCCTTTCTCCACATCGCGCAACCTCTAAATAAGTACGCTTAGTATCTTCCGGAAATCCTAGGCGCACGGTTAGCGTCGGATCAAGAGGCCCTGCCTGCGGCCGCTTCCAGAAGGAGCGGACCCAACCCGGGCGGGGCCCGATGTGGGGAGGGTAAGCACCAGTGTTTTTCCACAAGCAAGAGCTCCAGTACAAGGCCAGCCCGGACAAGCCGGATGCCGTCTACGCGCGGAAGCTGCAGGAGGTCCTGGGCGGCCAGTACGGTGAGATCACCGTCGCCCTGCAGTACAGCTTCCAGGCATGGAACGCGCACATCCCCGGCAAGTACCGTGACCTGCTGTTCGGCATCGGCGCGGAGGAGATGGGACACGTGGAGATGCTCGCGACGATGATCGCGCAGCTCCTCGAGAAGGCCCCCCTCGGGATCACCGAGGACGCGGTCCAGTCCGATCCGGCCATCGCTGCCGTGCTCGGCGGGACGGACATGCAGCATGCGATCGTCGCCGGCGCCGGCGCCCGGCCGGTGGACAGCATGGGCAACCCCTGGCAGGGCAGCTATGTCACGGCCAGCGGCAATCTGCTGGCGGATTTCACGGCGAACGCGAACGCGGAGATGCAGGGCCGACTGCAGGTGGCCCGGCTGTACCACATGACGGACGACCACGGGATCCGGGACATGCTCTCCTTCCTCCTGGCCCGCGACACCATGCACCAGAACCAGTGGATCGCGGCAGCCCGCGAACTCCAGGAATCGAAGCTGGAGGAACTCCCGGTGCCGAGCAACTTCCCGCTCAAGAAGGAAGCCAGGGAGGTCTCCTACCAGTACCTCAACTTCTCGGACGGCAAGACCGCCTCCGAGGGCAGCTGGGCGGCCGGGCCGACGCCCGACGGCAAGGGGGAGTTCACCTACCACGAAGGCCCCACCACCCGTGCCCCCATGCCGCCCGCAACCCATCCGGACTCACGCTTCTACGGCACCACGGAGATCCCGAACACCGTCGAGAAGATGGCCGGCACCGTGCAGGACAAGCTCAACCGCGAGTAACGCATCGCAGCACCCGAAGGAAAGGAGATCGTCATGACGAATACGAACAACCGCACGGTGGAGAGCGGACGTACCACCCTGCAGCGCGCTGCCCAGGCCGTGGGCGTCGTCTTCCTGCTCGTCGGGATCCTGGGGTTCATCCCGGGGATCACCTCGAACTACAGCACGATGATGTTCGCCGGCCACCAGTCCGAGGCGATGCTGCTCGGCATCTTCCAGGTGTCGATCCTGCACAACATCGTCCACCTGCTCTTCGGCGTCGCCGGACTCGCCATGTCGAGGACGGTGTCGGGAGCACGCTCGTACCTCCTCGGCGGCGGGATCATCTACGCCATCCTGTGGATCTACGGACTCGTGATCGGTCAGGAGTCGGCCGCCAACTTCGTGCCGGTCAACACGGCGGACAACTGGCTGCACTTCCTGCTGGCGGTCGGGATGATCGGCCTCGCCCTCGCCCTGAACCGCGGGAACCGTACGACGCGACGCGCCTGAGGCCGCAGCTCCCGCGCCAGGGCGCCAGGGCCCCGGGAGCAGGGATCACGTCGGCCCGGCGGGCATCCGTGCCCGCCGGGCCGGCGTCGTCCGGTGCAGGGACCTCCGGCCTCTGCACTCCCACGCGGGCAGAAGCGAAGTACGCTTAGCATCACTGCTCCGGATCGACGGTGCAGGTACGACGAACAGAAGAGGTCCTCGATGCAGCAGCCCTCCCCGCGCGGAGAGATCAGTGCCCTCGTCCTGGCCATCATCGCCGGCACCGCCGCGTCCGGGCAGGACTCCCTGGAGCGGCTCGATGCGCTCGTCGGCGCAGCGGTCCACGAGACGGCCGACATCCTGTACGACGACGACCTCCAACTTGCCCTCTTCTGCATGTACGAGCTGCACTACAGCGGTGTCGACGGCGCGGGGGACGACTGGGAGTGGAATCCGGACCTGCTGCGGGTACGGCACCGGATCGAGGCTGCCTTCGAGTGCAGGGTGCGCGACGAGGTCGTCCTGCCCGAGCTGCCCGCAGCGACCAGCGAAGCCGTCTGCGCGGAACTCTTCCGCATGACCGGGGAGGACTCCGGCCCCAGTATGTCCCGCTTCGTGGCCAGGTCCGCGACGAACGACCAGTTGCGGGAGTTCCTCGTGCACAAGTCCGTCTACCAGCTCAAGGAAGCCGACCCGCACACATTCGCGATCCCGCGGTTGGCCGGCCGGGCGAAAGCAGCCCTGGTGGAGATCCAGGCGGACGAGTACGGGAACGGTCTGCCGGCCCGCATGCACTCGGCACTGTTCGCCCGCACCATGCGCGATCTCGGGATGGATGACACCTACGGCGCCTACCTCGATGCGGCTCCGGCGATCACGCTGGCCACCAACAACCTGATGTCGCTCTTCGGCCTCAACCGTCGGCTCCGAGGAGCGATCGTCGGGCACCTCGCCGCCTACGAGATGACGTCGTCCCAGCCCAACCGCCTGTACTCGCGGGGCTTCAAGCGCCATGGCTACGGCGAGGACACCCTCGAATACTTCGACGAACACGTCGAGGCCGACGCCGTCCACGAGCAGATCGCCGGGAGGGACATGGCCGGCGGACTCGTGGAATCGGATCCGCGCCTGCTGCAGGACGTGCTGTTCGGTGCCGCAGCCGGGCTCGCGATCGACACCCTCATGACGGTCCACATCATGGCGGCGTGGGAAGCCGGCCGATCCTCGCTGCGCGCCTCGGAATCGATGGCGTCGTGAGCGCCGGCACCACTCCTGCAGCCTCCGGACCGCTGCCCGAGCGTGCGCTCGGCTCCGGCAAGGCGGCTCCGGTCTCCGTCGTCGCCTGCCCCAACGGCCCACTGCTCATCCGGGGGGATTTCGAACTGGTCGGCGCGGGCGGCGACGCCCTGCCCCGCACCCGGCGGACGGTCGCGCTCTGCCGGTGCGGAGCGTCCGTGCTGAAGCCGTACTGCGACGGGTCGCACAAACTGACGGGTTTCCGTTCCGAGCCCTGAACCGCACCACGGGACAGGATCGTCGACCGCATGACCAGCCGGCATGCCGGACTGGAACACGAGAGGTGGGGGCACATGATCGACCTGAACAGCGACGTCGGTGAATCCTTCGGCAACTGGACGTTCGGCGACGACGCACGCATCATCGAGTCGGTCTCGAGCGTGAACGTCGCCTGTGGATTCCATGCCGGTGATCCCACCGGTATCCGGACCACGTGTGCGGCGGCCGCCACCGCCGGCGCCACGGTCGGCGCGCACCCCGGCTACCGCGACCTGGCCGGCTTCGGGCGGAGGTTCATCGACGTCGACCCGGTAGAGCTGACCGACGACGTCGTGTACCAGATCGGTGCGCTCCAGGCGCTGGCCCGGGCGGCCGGTACCGCAGTGAGATACGTGAAGCCCCATGGCGCCCTGTACAACACCATCGCCGTGCACGAGCGACAGGCGCGGGCGGTGGTGCAGGCGGTGCGCGAGGTCGACGGGACGCTGCCGCTGCTGGTGCTGCCGAACACGGTCATCGAGGCGGAGGCGCGGGCGGCCGGACTCCGCACCGTGGTCGAAGCCTTCGCCGATCGTGCCTACACACCCGACGGCGCGCTCGTGTCGCGGCGCGAGCCCGGAGCCGTGCTCCACCACGAGTCCGACGTCGTCGAGCACGTCCTCCGCATGGCGGCCGACGGCGAAGTGGTGGCGGTCGACGGATCCCGCATCCGCATCGCCGCCGAGAGCATCTGCGTCCACGGTGACACCCCCGGTGCCGTCGCCATGGCGGCAGCGGTACGGCGGGCACTCACGTCCGCTGGGATCACCGTCGGTGCATTCGCCTGAGGTGGCCGGCCCGGGAGGGCCGGCCGGCATGATGCTCCGGGCCGTCGGCGACCACGGGCTGCTCATCGAACTGCCCGGCCTGCCGGAGGTGCTCAGTGTCCAGGCGCAGTTGCAGGCGGACCCGGTCGAGGGCCAGGTGGACGTGGTCGCGGCCGCCTGCACGGTCCTCGTCACGGTGCAGGAGGCACGGCAGGTGGCGGCGCTCGCGGCCCGGCTCCGCTCGGTCGATCCGTCGCTGCCCGTCGAGCGCGAGGACACGCTGGTCACCATCGGGGTGAGCTATGACGGCGCGGATCTCGCCGAGGTTGCCCGGCACACGGGACTCAGCGAGGAGGCCGTCGTCGCAGCGCACACGGGCACACCCTGGGTCGCGGCCTTCGGAGGTTTCGCACCGGGCTTCGCCTACCTCACCGGCGGCGATCCACGGCTGGAGGTGCCGCGCCGGGTCTCGCCGCGCACCGCCGTCCCTGCCGGTTCGGTAGCACTGGCGGGGACGTTCTCAGCCGTCTACCCGCGCGAGTCACCCGGCGGCTGGCAGCTCGTCGGGCGGACCGATGCGGTCCTGTGGGACCCCACCCGTGCCGAGCCCGCGTTGATCCGGCCCGGCAACCGCGTGCGGTTCACCGCGGTCCGGGAGCTGGTCGAGCTCCCCGTCCGGACGGCCGGCACCCCGGTCGGTCCTTCCCCCGGGACACCCGACCGAGGCGAGGGGCTGTCCGTCGTCGCGCCCGGTCTCCAGAGCACGCTGCAGGACCTCGGCCGGCCCGGGCTCATGGCGCTGGGCGTCGCTGGAGCAGGAGCGCTGGACCGTGCCGCGCTGCGGCAGGTGAACAGGCTGGTGGGCAATGCGAGCGGGTACGCCGCCATCGAGAGCCTCAACGGCGGGCTCGCACTCGAGGCCGCGGGGGACCAGGTGCTGGCCGTCAGCGGCGCGGACGTGGACCTCACCATCTCGATGCCCGACGGGCGGGAGCGTACGCCGTCGCTCGGCGCGCCTTTCCTCCTGCGGGACGGTGAGGTGCTGCGGCAGTCGGTGCCGGCGTCCGGATTGCGTACGTACACGGCCGTCCGCGGCGGCTTCGCCGCGGACGAGGTGCTGGGCAGCCGTTCCACGGACTCGATGTCCGGGCTGGGGCCGCCCGCCCTCGCGGCGGGCATGTCGCTCCCCGTAGGACCACCGGCACCCGGCTCGACGGTCGGCGACCCGGAGGTCCCGCGGGAATCCCGCTCGCCGGCCACCCTGCGCGTGATCCCCGGCCCCCGGGCCGACTGGTTCGACGACGACGGCGGCCTCGACCGTCTGTGCGGCACGGACTGGACGGTGACGTCGCAGTCCAACCGCATCGGCCTGCGGCTCGACGGCCCTGCGTTGCAGCGGACGCGGCAGGGGGAACTCCCGAGCGAAGGAACGGTGCCGGGTGCCCTGCAGGTGCCGCCGTCGGGCCTGCCGGTCCTGTTCCTCGCCGACCACCCGGTCACGGGGGGCTACCCGGTGATCGCCGTCGTGATCTCCGAAGACCTGGACCGCGCCGCGCAGTTGCCGCCGGGATCCGTGGTGCGCTTCCGGTTCCCAGGCCCGGATCCAGGTGCTGTCGGACCCGTCGGATCGTAGGGGCATACCGGGCCTCGTAGGTCGCTTCCTCCACGAGAGCAGACGTGGCGTGCTCGTCGCGTCCGGCGACGATATGGATCCTTCCCGGCACCGGCGGGTCGTCGCCACAGAGTGTTTCGCGGCCGGAAATACGGGCGAAACCGGAGACCCATAGCGTTGGGAAGCACACCGAGTGCACAGGAGGCTGCCATGCAGACGCTGAGGGTTCGACAGGTTCCCTGGACCAACCCGGTAGCCATGGGGCTGCGGGAAGCGCTGCGAGCCGAGACGAACAAAGGCCACGCGCCGGGCACGCCCGAAGTGACCGACGACGACGGCGACCGGATCGCCGTCTTCCTCATCGCCTACGAGCTGGCCACCGGACAGCCGGTCGGCTGCGGCGGGCTGCGGCTCCTGGACGCGCTGCGCGCAGATGTCGACTCCGTCTACGTGCTGCCCTACGCCCGCTGGTCGGGCGTCTCCCAGGCCATCATTCGGGAGCTGATCTCGTGGGCGCGCGTGCACGGCATCGCCGCCGTCGGACCGGACGCGTCCCTGGCGCAGCTGAACGCCCTGCAGCTCTGACCCACGCCGGGGTCGGCCTGGAACCGCCGCCGTGCGCGCGTGTCCCCGGCCGGCGGGTAAGGCCAACCCGCGGGGAAGGCGCACCCCGGATCCGAGGGGGTCGTCCCCATGGCGAAGCGCCAGTGGCAGGGTCCCGACGGATTCCCTGCCACTGGCGCGAACGGTGCGGTCACCGCCCGGGCGATGAGGACGCAGAGCGGTTACGTGCGCGGCGGTGCCCCGAGGTCCACGGGATCCTCGTCCGTCAGGTAGGCGAACTCGGAATGGGCTGAGATGTCGATGCCACGCAGCTCGTCCTCCTGCTCGATGCGGAGACCCACCGTGCGCTGGATGACCTGGGCGATGACCCAGGTGACCACGAAGGAATAGACCAGGACAGCCACAGTGGCGAGCACCTGGATCCCCAGGAGGTCGAACCCGCCGCCGTAGAAGAGTCCGGAGACACCGTTGGGGGCGTCCTCGGTGGCGAAGAACCCGATGAGCAGGGTGCCCAGGATGCCGCCGATCAGGTGGACGCCGACGACGTCGAGGGAGTCGTCGAAACCGAGCCGGAACTTCAGTTCGATCGCGAGGGAGCAGACGGCTCCGGCGATCGCGCCGATGGCGAGGGCGCCCAGCGGGCTCACGGCACCGCAGGCCGGGGTGATGGCGACGAGCGCGGAGATCAGGCCGGACGCCGCACCCATGCTGGTGGCGGCGCCGTGCCTGAACCTCTCCACGAGCGCCCAGGCGAGCAGCCCGGCCGACGCGGCGACGGCCGTGTTCAGGAAGACGACCGACGCGGACTGGCCCGCGGACAGGGCGGACCCTGCATTGAAGCCGAACCAACCGACCCACAGGAGCCCGGCTCCCACGAGGACGAGCGGCCGGCTGTGCGGCTTGGCATGGTCCACGGTGGGCCAGCCGTGGCTGCGGCCAAGGACGAGCGAGAGGGCAAGGGCTGCGATGCCCGCGTTCATGTGGACCGCCAGGCCGCCGGCGAAGTCGATCGCACTGAGGTTGTTGGCGATCCAGCCACCCACCACGGAACCGTCCTCGGAACTGAAGGCGAAGACCCAGTGGGCGATCGGGAAGTACACCAGGGTGGCCCAGACGCCGGCGAAGATCATCCACGCCCCGAACTTCATGCGGCCCGCAGCGGCACCGGCGACCAGCGCCGTGGTGACACAGGCGAAGAACAGCTGGAATGCGGCGAACAGGATGGGCGGTATCGAGGCGGTGGGATCATCGGCGAGCAGCTGGCCGAGGCCGGCGTACTCGGCGACATCGCCGATCAGTCCGAGGCCGCCCACCGAGTCGCCGAAGGCCATCGAGTAGCCGAAGAGCACCCACAGCACGGCGACGAGGCTCGCCCCGCCGAAGCACATCATCATCATGTTGAGGATGCGGCGCGAGCCGACCATTCCTCCGTAGAACAGGGCCAGGGCCGGGATCATCAGACAGACGAGCGCAGCGCTGGCAAGAATCCAAGCGACGTTTCCAGAATCCATGGGAGGTCCATTTCCGTGATGGCGCCTGCGCGTGCCCGAGGGACGGAGCCCGGGGTCGCATGAGGGGTGGGTGCGGAGCCGGGATGGCACGCGGCGCTCAGCCATGGTAGTCAGCGGCACGTTTCAGCATCCGGCGGGCACCGTTAACTCTGTGTTACGGCTCGCCCCGTCCCTAGCCGCCGGCGACCGACTGGATGATCAGGACCGTCGCGCCCGGAGGTACGGCGGTGCCGAGCCCGTTCAGGCGCCGTACGTCCTCGCCGTCGACGTAGATGTTCACGTAGCGCCGCAGTGCTCCGGTCTCCTCACGGATCCGCTGGTCGAGCAGCGGACGTCCGGCGCCCAGCCCGTCGAGCAGTGCCGCCACGTCTCCGGCGTCCGGCACGTCCAGCCGGACCTCGCTCCGCCCGTCGACGTAGGGGCGGAGGAGCGTGGGGATGAGGACGGTCACGGCAGCCATGGTGGGTCCCTGTCAGGAGGGAACGACCGCTGCGCGGACGGAGAGCACATCCGGGAGGTGACTCGCGACCTCGCGGAAGGTGCGGCCCTCGTCCGCGCTCGCGTAGACGGCTCCTCCGCGGGTCCCGAAGTAGACACCCGGGACATCCGCGGTGTCGACGCAGGCCGCGTCGCGGAGGACGGCGTTGAAGTCCGCCTCGGGCAGGCCGGCGGAGCTCGCCTCCCAGGTCGCACCGCCGTCGTCGGTCCTGTGCACCAGAAGACGCCCGTCCGGCGGGATGCGCTCGCCGTCGGCCTTGAGGGGGATGACCCAGGCCGTTCCGCTCCGGTGCGGGTGGGCGAGCATCACGAAGCCGAAATCCGCCGGCAGGCCCTCGGCGATCGACTGCCAGGAGTCCCCGCGATCAGTGCTCGTGTAGACGCCGTGGTGGTTCTGCGCGAACAGGCGGTCGGGATCGACGGCGTCGCGGGCCACCTTGTGCACGCACTGGCCGAACTCCGGGTTCGGGTCGGGCATGAAGTACGCGCTGATGCCGCTGTTGCGGGGCTGCCAGGAGATCCCGCCGTCGTCGGAGCGGTAGACGCCTCCGGTGCTCATGGCCACGTGCAGAGTGTCGTCGGCGGGACTCGGCAGGACGGTGTGGGCGGCCGCCCCGCCGAAGCCGGCACCCCATTCGGTGCGGTGCGGGTGGTCCCACAGGCCCCTGTTGAGCTCGAACGTCTCGCCGTGGTCGGTCGACTTCCAGACCGAGATGGGCTGACACCCGGCCCACACCACGCCCGGCCGGTTCTCCGCGTCGGGTTGGATCTGCCAGATCCGTTCGAGGGCTGCGCCGTCGTCCGCGCCGAAGCGGATACTGCCTTCCTTCGGCTCCGTCCAGGTCTCTCCGAGATCGTCCGAATGGGCGATGCAGGGGCCGAAGTGCCAGGACATCCGGCCGGCGAAGAGACGGGTCCGGCCGCCACGCGTATCGATCCCGACGCTCGGGATCTCCTCCATGAGGAACTTCGGCTCCGACAGCGTCCAGTTCTCCGGATCCGAGCTCCGCGCGAGCCACAGCCCCTTCTTGGTGCCGATGGCGAGGACGGTCGTCCCTGCTGCTGTCATGGCTGCCCCCGTTGGCATGGAACCGGTCGCGGACCGGAGATCGTGATGCGGATCACTTGGAAGGGTGCCATCCACCACTCGTTTTGTACAGGGCCGGCTACCCGCTTCTGTCCGCATGGGCAGCCGCCCGGCGAGACCGTGTCAGAGTGGGCATATTCGGTCACTGGGGGCGGAACACCCGTTCATCCTGGAGGAACCGTTGAGTCAGATCGTCCTTGCGAATACCGCGCCGGCACGGCCGTGTCGCGGCACCGAGCACCCCCCGGACGGACGCCGCTGGTGCGTCGGCAAGTGCTGTATCGAAGCGCGTCCCGGGCTGCTCGTCCTGTGGTGGGCTCCCGGTTCCCTGCTCACACTCGCGGACATCCTCTCGTCCTACGACGGCATCCGTGAACTCTCGGACGGCTACCGCCTGCCACTCGTGGTCCACGTGCAGGGCATGGTGGGGATGACCGCGGGCGCACGCGCCCTCCTGCTCGAAGGGGACCTCTCCTCCCGTGTCGGATTCGTCGGCACGGGGCCCGTGGACCAGGTCATCGTGGCCTTCCTCGAGCAGGCATTGTCCGAGACCTGCTACTTCCGCAGTCCGGCCAGGGCCGAGGCGTGGGCCCGCGGGGCGGGGAGCGACGATTGACGGGTACGCCATCGGATCGGTCGTCGCCGCGGAGCGGCGCGCCCCCGGTCGCCGGCGGGGAAGAGGGCTTACGTGACACCGCACCCGCCGTCGACCGGCAGGAGATAGCTCCGCTGATTCCCGGGGGCTCTCCCTCGGGCTGGATCCGCGACTCCCTATTCCTTGCCGGCCGCTTCGTCCGGGTGCACACCGCGGCGGAGGACGGCCATTCTGTTCTCCGGTTATCGTGTCGTCACATGGACTTCCCGCCACCCGGAACGGGAAAGGACGCGTCAGCGACTTTCGTTATAGGCGTCGATGATCGATTGTGTGATGCGGCCGCGGGAACTCGGGTTGAATCCGTTCTCCTGGGCCCACTGACGGATCTGCTGCGTGTCCTCGCGCTTGGATCGGGAGGAGGAAGCCTTCGGGCTCCCGGCCGACTGCTTCCCCGAACCGGCTTTCCGGCCCTTGTCCACGTAGCCGGAGAGGGCGGAACGTAGCGCATTCGCGTTCTGCTCGGTGAGATCTATTTCATAATTCGTGCCGTCGAGGGCGAAGCGCACCGTTTCCTGCGCTTCTTCCCCACTGAGGTCGTCGACCAATTGGACCTGTACCCGCTGCGCCATCACATTCTCCTGTGTTGTCCGGATGAATTCGTCAGCCCCATATTCCCGACCCTATCCTGCAAACTCGCCGAGAGGAATGAATTGCACGGATGGTGGACGGCAGGTCCATTGTCGCCGAGGGCCCGACGGCAGGTGCGATCGGCGGGCTCTGCTATTCCCCGCGCCCGGGCGTCCCGCGCTCGTCGATCACCGGGGGCAGCCCGAAGGCCTCGAACATCTCGGGATACAGGAAATTGTGGTGGCCGACGATCAGTCCCCCATCGGTCTCGATGACCTGGATGGCCCAGGGCTTCCAGAGCCCGGGCTCCACGAGGTGGTAGTTGGCGAACCCGCCTGCGCCGTTGACGTCCAGCGGGAGGAGGCGCCCGAACTCGCAGACGCTGCCCTCACCCACGAACCAGGCGCGGACATCCGCCGGGCCGGTGAGCCACAGATCGAAGGGCGGCATGGAGAGGACGACGTCGTCGCGCAGGAGCGAGACGAGCACCTCCATGTCGTAGGCCTCGAACGCCCGCAGATACCTGGCGAGCAGGTCCTTGTGCGCCGGATCCTCGAGGGGCATGGAGGTGGTGGGCTCGAAGCCCGCCATGGTCTTGCGGGCACGCTGAAGGGCGCTGTTGATCGAAGCGGTGGTCACCTCCAGCAGGGTGGCGACCTCGGCGGCGGACCAGCGCAGGACCTCGCACAGGATCAGGGCGCTGCGCTGCAGTGGCGGCAGGTGCTGCAGCGCAGCCACGAAGGCCAGCCGGATCGTGTCACGGGCCTCGGCGACGACGGCGGGATCACCCGAGGTGTCGATCACCCTCTCGTCCCGGATCGGCTGCACGAAGGCGCTCTCCGTGAGGGGTGCGCCGAGCACCGCGTCCGCGGTCCGCGTGGAGGGCCCGAGGTCCATGGGCCGGGCCCGGCGCTGGGGGCTCCGGAGCATGTCGACACAGACGTTGTGCGCGATCCGGAAGAGCCAGGTGCGCAGGGCGGACCGCCCGGCGAAGGAGTCCCTGCTGGACCAGGCCTTGATCATGGTCTCCTGCACGGCGTCCTCGGCCTCCGACGCCGCCCCCAGCATCCGGTAGCAGTATCCGGTGAGGTCGCGCCGGGACGCTTCCAGGAGTTCCTCGAACGGCACCCCTTCCCGCTGCATTCCTGGCGTCGTCCCTCGGGCGGTGGCGGGTTGCATGCACTGAGCCTAGCGATGGCTGTCCCTGCGCGGGAGGAGGGCTGCGCAGAAAATTCGGCCGGTATCGATGATTCTCCGGCCTCCGTGGCGTCTACTGGGACACGTTGCCATCACCGACGAACGGAAGCACCTCATGCGCAGACTCACAGCAGGACTCTTCTCCTCCGTGGACGGAGTGGTCGAATCACCCCACCTGTGGCAGTTCGACAGCTTCGACGCGGAACTCGGCGTCGGCATGGGCGAGATGATCGCCAGGGTGGACACCGTGCTGCTCGGCCGCCACGGCTACGAGGAGTGGGCGCAGTACTGGCCCGCAGCGGAAGCCGCCGATCCCTTCGGTGGCTTCATCAACCCGGTCCGGAAGTTCGTCGCATCCCGGACCCTCAGTGGTGACCTGGGCTGGACCAACGCGTCCCTGATGGACGCACCCCTCGAGGAGTTCGTCCGCTCGCTCAAGCAGACGGACGGCGGGGACATCGCCGTGTGCGCCAGCATCTCCCTCGTCCGCCAGCTCCTGTTCGCCGGGTTGCTCGACTCGCTCATGCTCATGATCCATCCCGTGGTGGCGGGCACGGGCCGCCACCTCTTCGAAGCATCCGACCCGGTGACCCGCCTGGAACTGCAGGAGACGACCACCACCAGCAAAGGCAATGTCCTGGCCTCGTACGGGCTCCGCGGCGAATAGGAGGGAAAGACATGTCATTTCAGGCATACCTGGATGCGATCGAAGTGAAGACGGGGCTGACACCGCGCCAGCTGCTCGAGCGGGCGACCGCGCGCGGCCTCGCCACGCCGGGGACGAAGGCCGGGGAGATCGTCGCCTGGCTGAAGGAGGACTACGACCTCGGGCGGGGCCACGCCATGGCCCTGGTGCACGTCATCAGGAACGGCGCGACGATCAGTGGAAAGCATGTGGGCGCCGACGGTGCCCACCGGGACGAGTCGGCGGAGCTGTGGCTCGACGGCAGGGCGACCAGGCCGGCGGGTGAGGCGCCCTGACGCTGCGGCGATCCACCTAGACTTCTGGTCATGGCCGTCCTCATCGATCCGCCGTCCTGGCCCGCCCACGGGACCGTCTTCTCCCACCTGGTCTCGACGTCGTCGCTCGATGAACTGCATGCGTTCGCGGAGGCGGCGGGCATCCCGCGCCGGGCCTTCGACGAGGACCACTACGACGTTCCCGCGCGGCGCCATCGGGACCTCGTCCTCCGGGGAGCGCGGGAGGTCAGCGGGACGGAACTGGTGCGTGCGCTCATCGCGAGCGGGCTGCGGATCCCCGCCCGGCAACGGGCGCCCCGGCTCCGAGCCGCCCTGGCGTCCCGCTGGGAGTCGCTCCTGCCGGCGCAACCAGCCCTGGGTCGGGAACTGCTCGACCGATGGAGTGAGCCGCACCGGAAGTACCACACCCCCACCCATCTGATCGCCGTCCTCGAGGCGCTGGACGTCCTGATGGAACCGGCCGACGCGCTCCTGCGCCGGTCCGTGCTGCTCGCCGCCTGGTTCCACGACGCCGTGTACGAGGGATCGGCGGGGACGGACGAACAGGCGTCCGCACACCTCGCCGTCGAACGCCTCCGGGAACCGCTGGGCACGTCGGCGGCGCGGGAGGTCGGGCGCCTGGTCCTGGTCACCGTGGCACACGATCCGGCCCCCGACGACCGTTCCGGCCAGCTGCTCTGCGATGCGGACCTCTCGGTGCTCGCGAGCCCTCCCGAGGCCTACGCCCGCTACACCGACGCCGTCCGGCAGGAGTACGCGCATATTCCCGATGATGCATTCACAACGGGGAGGCGGGCCGTGCTGCTGCGGCTGCTGGCCCTCGACCCGCTGTACCGCACGGCTGCAGCGCAGGGCCACTGGGCGGAGCGCGCGCAGCGGAACCTGATGCAGGAACTCGAGTCCCTGGTGTAGCCACGGGATGCGTCCTCCGGAGCACGGGTCTAGGATCGCCGCATGGACCCGATCGGCGCGGTACTGGCAGAACTGCAGGAACCGGACCGGACCTGCCTGCAGCGCATCATCGACATCGCCCGGTCCGCCCGTCCCGAGGCCGAGGCGGGTCGGAGCTACGGCCTCCCGGCCCTCCTGCTCCAGGGGAGACCGCTGGTCGGCGTCGGCGCTGCCGCGAACCACCTCTCGCTCCATCCTTTCTCTCCCGCGGTGGTCGAGGCCGTAGCGCCGTCGCTCGGTGGGTTCTCACTGTCGAAGGGGACCATCCGGTTCTCCGCGGCGCAGCCGGTGCCCGACGATGTCGTGCGGGAGATCGTGCGCCTGCGGAGCATCGAGATCACAGGGCCGTAGGGCGGGGCGCAGGACCCGTAACCGGTCGGGCCGCAGCGGGGCGTCGAAGCCGTCGTGGCCGTGGCCTCGCGCTCCGGTCACGGTTCGGCGCGAATTCCGGCGGTTCCATGGCCTTCCGGAAGGCAGCGGCCGAAGATGAGGCATGACGTGGTCGACAAGGCTGGGCGTCGTGGCCCTCGCAGCGGTGTTCCTCTCGGCGTGTGCGACACCGGGTGCTCCGCCGGGGCAGCCATCGGCTGCCGATCCCGGCGCGACCGGACCAGCGGACGCACCGCTGACGGCTGCACCCGCCGCGCCCGGGGCGGTCATCGGCCAGGGCACGGTCCTCCAGGTCGCGGACGCACCACCGCAGTTCTGCCTCGGCGGCGTGATGGAGTCCTACCCGCCCCAATGCAGCGGACCCCCGATCGAGAACTGGGACTGGTCCCTGGCGCCGCAGGCCGAGTCGGCGTCGGGCGTGACCTGGGGCGCGTATGCGGTGAGGGGTACCTGGAACGGCGCGGTGTTCACGCGGACCGGAGAGCCGATCCCCCTGTCCCTCTACGACGCCCTGCCCGTCGAGGACCCGCGTCTCGCCGAGGGTCGGGAGGGCCCTGCGAGCCCGGACGAGCTCGAGCGGATCCAGCAGGAGATCCTCGGGACCGGTGGGTTGCCCGTACTGGGTGGTGACCTGCACGACGGTTACCTCACGGTGACGGTGGTGTACGACGACGGCTCCGTCCAGACGCGGATGGACGCCGAGTACGGGGCGGATGTCGTCGTCGTGCTGTCCGCACTGCGGCCGCCTGCGTGACCGGACCGCCCAGCATCGGGGCGCGGGGTCGTCCAGTGCAGAAAAAGTCCTGCACGAAGCGCCACCCGGGTGCCAGAATGGACGGAGCAAGGATGCCCGGCAGGCGCCGGAGCTTCCATGGGCGGTCAGGAAGCCGGCTGCCGGAGGAACCCTGCCGCGCTGCCCGTCGGGTGGTGGACACCGAGCGGCTTCCCGCCCCCGTCCGGGCCGCCCGAAGGAATCCCCCTATGCAAGGCTTGTGTACCGCCACCGCGATGAGGCACGCGGACCTGTCCCTGGCGATCGTCTGGGACCACTTCCTGAACATGGGAGGTTCAATCGGCCGGTTCGAGGTCGATGCCTACCTCCACGGTCTGATGGTCCTGCCGGCCGACGATCGCGACTGCGTCTCCCAGGCCGTCAACGAACTGATCGACGACCTGGCGATGTTCGGTTCCGACTCCTGCTGCCGCGCTCCCTACAGCGGCTCCGGCCCAGCGGGCGTCCACACCTTCCGGACCTGCTCGGCGACGGCACGCGGGCGGGCGGTCGCCGCCGTGGAGGGCACCAACCGGCCTACCGGTCCTGCAGGGCGTCGAGCGCAACAGCCATCGCCGCAGCAACCCGCCCGTCAAGCCGTGCGCCGGGAACGGTGACCAGGTACCTGTCGCGGAGGGACTGGCCGCGCTCCGAGCTCAGCAGGAGCGCGCCTGCCGGATCCAGGAAGTCGAAGTGGAACCTGAACGGTGACGGCAGGGAGTCGAGGACCGGCAGCATCTCCCAGAGCCGCCGGCCGAGGGCCACCCCGACGCTGCGCTCGCTGCCCGTCGCCTGGATGCCGGAGGCCTCGAGGTGCCAGGTGGAGCGCAGCAGGGATGCGCCGAAGTCCTTGCGGAAGCTGCCGATGGGCCGCCCGTCCGCGTCCAGGACGTCATAGGTCGCGCCGATGTCCAGCCGCTGCCGGGCCCGGAAGGAGAACAGGGGAAGCCGCCGCGACTCGTCCTGGTAGAAGGTGACCTGCTCCCTGAAGGCGGCGCGCTTCTGCTGGGCGAAGGCCAGCAGGTCGCCGGGACGGCCGTCCGCACCGGCCGTCCGTATCTCGTAGCGGTTCACCAGAAAGGTCACCTTCTGCGTGACCGTGAAGCGCTCCACGCCGTATGCCAGATCCATGCCGCCCTGTCCTAGTCGGTCCGGGTCCCGCACGGGTGGCGGGACGGGTCCTCCGAGACTAACCAGTGGTGCGCCGGTGCACGTCGTCCCCAGGGTGGACACGCCCGTCGGCGCCAGGGGTGCGGTGCGGGTCCAGCGGCCGGCGTCCGACGACGACGGTGGCGCCGGTCTCCTCGAGGGTGCAGGACCACGCCTGGTAACCCCCGTCCGCGAGCAGGCGCACGCAGTGCTGCTCCTGGTCCTCCCCGACCTCGAACAGCAGGTGCCCACCCGGTGTCAGCCACTGCCGGGCCTCCCGGACGACCCTCCGCTGGACCGCCATGCCGTCGCGTCCGCCGTCGAGGCTGGCCAGAGGTTCGTGCACCCTCGCCTCGGCCGGCAGGGTCTGCACCCGCGCGGACGGCACGTAGGGGGAATTGCAGAGCAGGGTGTCGACGGAGCCCTTCAGGGTCAGGGGAAGCGGATCGAACAGGTTGCCCACGTAGAGCGCCGCGTCCCAGCGGGCGAGATTGCGGCGAGCCAGGTCGACGGCGGCACACGAGATGTCGGCTGCGTGCAGGCGCACATCCCCGACGGCGTCGGCGAGCGCGGCCCCGAGCGCCCCGCACCCGCAGCAGAGGTCGAGGACCGTAGCGCCGGCCGCCGTCAGCTCGACGGCGCACGCCACGAGGAACGCGGACCGCTGGCGCGGCACGAACACGCCCGGGCCCACCTCCAGCCTCAGCCCCCGGAAGTCCACCCAGCCCAGGATGTGCTCGAGCGGGAAGCCGGCCAGGCGCTTGTCCAGCATGGCTGCCAGGACCTCGTCCGTTGCACCGCTCCCGGCGAGCAGGCGGGCCTCGTCCTCCGCGAACACGCATCCTGCCGAGCGCAGCCGCACCGTCAGTTCCGCCTCGGTGGGGCGGGTTCCGACGGGGGTCGGGGCGGAGTGCTGCATGGAACGGCCCTTCGGCGGAGGCGGCCTGGCACCACGAGGATAACGGGGATCAGGTGTCGGTGTCGCTGTGTGCCATCGCCACGGGCTTGGACTCCACGCTGCCCCGCTCGCGCAGGTAGACCGAGGCGCCCACCATCACGGCGATGACCATGAATTCGCTCTGCCAGTTCTGGAACGACTCGAACCAGAACCTCGAGGTTGCCAGATAGCCGAGCACCGACACCCCGGGCTGCCCGTGGCTTGCCTGCTCGTCGTTGTACGCCTCGCTGCCGCCGACCGCGTGCAGGAGGAAGGATGCCGCGAAGAGTGCGAAGAACAGGATGGACAGCGAGTGTTCATAGAGCGTGAGGGCCAGTCCTCCGCGCCGGACGGGCCACGGGGCGTCCTTGTCGCCTGCCGCATCCTGCGGGTCGTCGTCCTGCGGTTCGTGCTTGTCCGGCAGCTTCGATTCCGAGGAACCCCGCTGGAAGAGGTAGGCCGTGAGCACCACGTACATGCCCATCTGGAGGAACTCCGACTCCCAGTTCTCGAAGGTGGCCTCGAGGAAATCACCCGTCGCGAGGAACCCGGCCGGTGTCACGGTCGGTTCGCCGTGCGTGAGTTGTTCCTCGTTGTAGTGGAGCACCCCACTGAGCACCATCCCGACGAACGAGAACAGGAACAGTGCGAGGTTCGCGAGCAGGAGCCCGTGATCCCTCATCCAATGCTTCATCGTGGCACCCGTCCTTCCGATCGATCCCGCGCAGTCCGCGTCACTTCAACGCTAGGAAAGGCGGCGACGGGGCGGCAAGCGGAACCCGGGCGGCATCCGCGGTTGCATCGGCGCCGTTCCCGTGGGCTCCGGCTGGTGTCTTCCCGGGGAGGGCGGCGCCAGGGATAGTCTGACGGCATGCAACGCGTCGCGGTGATCTCGGACCTGCACGGGAACGTCACCGCCTTCACGGCCGTCCTGGAGGACCTCCGGCGGCGCGGCATCACCACCGTCTACAACCTGGGTGATGTGGCAGGGAAGGGGCCGCGCGGTTCCGAGTGCGTGCGCCTGAGCCGGCTGCACTGCGCCGTGACGGTGCGTGGGAACTGGGACGACTTCCTGCCGAGCGGGACGCCCGAGTGGCGGGACGAGGCAGGGTGGTGGTGGCACCACGAGCTGACGGCGGAGGACCGCCGGTGGCTGCAGGCCCTTCCGCTCGTCCACGACATCACCTTGAGCGGCCGCCGCATCCGGATGTTCCACGCCTCTGCACGGAGCGTCTACCACCGGGTCCACGCACGGCACAGCGACGAGGACTTCGAGGGCATGTTCGCGGCGACCGGACTGACCGGGAGTGGACCCCTGCCGGACGTGGTCTGCTACGGCGACATCCATGACGCGTTCGTGTCGACCAACCGGAGCCGCACGCTGGTGAACGTCGGCAGCGTGGGGAATCCACTCGACCAGCCGCAGGCGTCGTACGTGATCCTCGAGGGCGAGTCCGACGGCGGTCGCGACGATCCGTTCGGCATCCAGTTCGTGCGGGTCGCCTACGACGTCGAGGCGGAGATCGCCGTCGCCGCCGAGCTCGGGATGCCGGCCCTCCAGGCCTACGCCATCGAGCTGCGGACGGCCGTCTACCGGGGGCAGCACGCGCGGCTCGGGATGCTGGACGGGGGGCAAGCGTCCGGTCGGGGGCCGGCTGCTTGACCCCTGACCGACGCCCCATGTCCGTGCAAGCACATCGATGTATTCAACGTCAGTCCGCGGACACGTCCGGGCCATTTGCTGCGTATGTCCAGTGTGCGCCGTACTCCTCAACGTGCGGGGTGAGCTCCCTCAAGATCGCCTCAGGTTGACAGTCGGGCCGGTGGCCGGAGGAGAGGCCGTGCTCCAGCATCCCCGCCATTGGGTATGATTTCTCTGGCCGTTTAGCAGCAGGCGGCCCACCACCTTCCTCTTGCCCAGCATCGCGCGTCGACCGGGGCGGGGTTGATGCAAAGGTTTGCCGTTGGCCGATCACGAGAAAGAGAAGAGTCCGGTGTTCCCGGGCCTGCTGCAGGACATGGTCCTCGACAGCGACGACGTGGAGGAGTTCCTGACCAAGCTGGTCAAGGTCGCAGGCCACACGCTGTCCGCCGAGGACGACGAGGTCCTGTGCGGCGTGACCCTTCTCCGTGCCCGCACCAAGACGACGGTCGCGAGCAACAGTCCGGACGCGCAGAAGATGGACGAGGTCCAGTACGAGTACAACGACGGACCGTGCCTGCGGGCCGCCCGCCTCGGCGTCGTCCACTACGTCTCCGACTTCGACACCGAGGAGCGCTTCCCCGAGTACAGCCGGGCGATCAGCGACCACGGCATCAAGTCCGCCCTCGGGGTGCCCATCCGGCTGGAGGGTGATGCAACGGCCGCGCTCAATTTCTACTCGCCGCTCACCGACGCGTTCACGGAGAGGGCGATCGAGGCCGCCGAGAGGTTCGCCGCGGAGGTGTCCGCGTCCCTCAGGCTCGCGGTGCGTATCGCGAGCCTGACCGAGTCCAGCGCCGACATGCGAGCGGCCATGGAGAGCAGGACGACCATCGACCTCGCCGTCGGCGTCATCATGGGGCAGAACAGGTGCTCCCAGGATGCTGCCATGTCGATCCTCAAGGCGGCATCCAGTGCGAGGAACATCAAGCTGCGGGACGTGGCGGCCTCCGTCCTGCAGTCGCTCGGACAGGGGCCCGCCAGGACACACTTCGAGTAGGGCGCACTCCAAGGGGAACGGGGAGCAATGGACGAGCGGAACCGGCGCGGGCGGATCGCCGACGCGTTCCAGCGCGCAGGCATGTCGGTCGCCGAGGCGTGGATCCAGTACTTCGCGCTGGGTGGCTCCCTCTCGGGGCTGGAGATCGACGCCTATCTCCGCGGGTCGGCGGATCTCCCGCCCCTCGAGTCCGACCTCCTCGCCGAGGCTGCGCGGGAGGCGTCCGGGCAGGGCGCCGCACAGGAGATCGGGCCGTCCGCCGGGACGGAGCTGCCGGGTGGCCAGGAGCTGGAGCTCATCCGCCAGTTGGGAGCGGCAGGATCGGTCCTCCTCGACGCCGGGACGGCGGAGCGGGAGCGGCTCCGGTCCCTGGCCGGAGTTCACCTCCTCGACACCCCGCCCGAAGAGCGGTTCGACCGCATCACCCGTCGGGCCGCCGAGCGGTTCGGCTGCGAGGTGGCGACGCTGGCACTGATCGCGGACCACCGGCAGTTCATCAAGTCCGCGGTGGGGAAGGCGAATCAGGACCTCGAGCGGACACAGGCCTTCTGCGATGCCACGATCCGGTCCGCCGGGCCCCTCGTCCTGCCCGATACCGTGCAGGACGAGCGTTTCCGCTCGCACCCCTTCGTCGCCGGTGAACCGCACATCCGGTTCTACGCCGGGTATCCCCTCCGCGGCCCGGGAGGATGGCTGATCGGGACACTCTGCGTCATGTCCACCTCGCCACGCCTCTTCCCGGGACAGGACCTCGAGGACCTCGAGTCCCTCGCCCAGGAGATGCAGCACGAGGTGTATCCGGGCTGGAGGGCGTGGAGCCTCCTCTGAGGTGTCAGCCCTCCGCAGCGGGCCGATCCGTGAGCTGCACGTCAACGCTCCGCGTCTCCGAACCCCGCCGGGTCTCCACGGCTACCGTCTCCCCGGGATCCCGCCGGCGCAGCGCCGAGAGGAGATCCTCGGGCGCCGACAGCTCCTCGTCCCCGATCCGGGTGAGGATGTCACCCGGCCAGATGCCCGCGTCGTCGGCCGGTCCGCCCTCGGACACGGACAGGACCACCACCCCCGTGGTGTCCTGCAGGTCCAGCTGCTCGGCGATCTGGGGCGTGATCGCGCCCGGCGCCAGGCCCATGAAGGCGTGTTCCGCCGTTCCGTCCTCCCGGAGCTCCTCGGCCACCTCCGTGGCGGTCGGGGCGGGGATCGCGAAGCCGAGGGCGACGGCGCCCTGTGCGGGCGGGATGTAGGCCTCGCTGATGCCGATGATCTCGCCGCGGCCGTTCACGACGGCGCCACCCGAGTTGCCCGGGCTGATGGCGGCGTCGGTCTGGATGAGGTCGACGAGCGACTGGCTGGTCGATGCGGACCCCGGGATCTCCCGGTGCAGGCCGGAGATGATGCCCGATGTCGCGGTGTTCTCGAACCCGAGGGGGGACCCGATGACGACGGCGAGTTCACCGATGCGCGGCAGCCCGGACTGGAAGGTCGCTGCCGGCAGATCGGCGCGGTCGGCCCGCACGAGTGCGAGGTCGGACACCGCGTCGGTCGCCTCCACGGTCCCCGACACCCGCTGTCCGTCGGCGAAGGCGACCTCGACGTCGTCGTTGCCGCGGACCACGTGTTCGTTGGTGAGGATCAGGCCGTCCTCGGTGTAGATCACGCCGCTGCCCAGGCCGCCCTCGGTGAAGATGGTGACCACCGACGGCTGTACCGCGTCGACGATGTCCGGGATGCTCAGGTCCTCCTGCTGCCCGCCCGACTCCCCGGACGAGCTGTCCGACGAGCCGTCCGACGAGCTGTCGGTCGCACCCCCGCCCTGCACCTGGGCTGGCGCGCTCGATGCGGGGTCGGGAGTGCCGGTATCGGTGCAGGCCGTCACGGCGAGCAGGAGGGCGAGGGTCAACGGGACCGCCGACGTGCGGGTCCTGGTCTTCGGCATCATGGTGGCGTCCTCCTCGGATGGCCGGCTGTCCGGACAGCAGTGCGGCCGGGACGCGCGGTGTGCGCGTTCCGGGTGATTAGACCGTACGAAGGCCGGCCTGCGGCGGACAAGGAGGAAAAAAGGACCGCCGGGGCTGGACAGGGCGACCGGGGGAGCGTCCCGCGCAGCGGGCGGTCAGGACCGTCCTTCGTCGTCGCGGTCGTGCCGGCGCAGGGGATGGTCGCGCCATGCGTCCCGGTCCGATGGCTCCGGCCCGTAGCCGGGGCGCAGCAGCGGCTCGTCCGGGTCGTCCTCCGGATGGGACTTCCGTGGAGCTCCCCTGCGGTGCGTGAGCCAGTAGCCCCGGCCGATGCATGCGGCCGCGGCGAGGATGATGAGCAGGCCGATGGCCAGGAGCAGCGGAGCCTCGGCCGGCACCGGCGTGCCCGTCGACTCCGCCCGGGCGAAGTCCGAGACGGCCTGGGGCACGAAGAGGGTGCTGATGAACAGCAGGACCAGTCCTGCCAGGTACTGCCTGGTGCCGAGTTTCATGACTCCCCTGTGGCTGGGCGGTTCGGGCCGTTCCAGCTTAGGCCCTGCGGCCCCTCGGCCTACGCTGGGACGGTGCACGAGACCCTCCCCAGCAACCGTCAGCTCAGCCGCAGTATCCTGCGGCTCGCCGTCCCGGCGCTCGGTGCCCTCATCGCCGAGCCGCTCTTCCTGCTCGCCGACTCCGCGATCGTCGGGCATCTCGGCGTCGACGAGCTCGCCGGTGTGGGCCTCGCATCCACGGTGCTGCAGACCGCCGTCGGACTCATGGTCTTCCTCGCGTACTCGACCACTCCCGCCGTCGCCCGTCTCCTCGGTGCGGGCCGTCTGCCCGAGGCGCTCGCTGCAGGGCGCGACGGCGTGGGTCTCGCCGTCGCGCTCGGGGTCCTGCTTTCCGTCGCGGGCTGGGCCACCGCGCCCCGGCTCGCCTCCCTGCTGGGTGCCGAGGGCGCCGTCCACGCCTTCGCGGTCGACTACCTCCGCTGGTCGATGCCGGGGCTGACGGCCATGCTCGTGGTGCTCGCCGCCACCGGGGTGCTGCGCGGGCTGCAGGACACGCGCACGCCGCTGGTCGTCGCGGGCGCGGGCTTCGGCGTCAACATCGTCCTCAACTACCTGCTCGTGTACGGCGCGGGGATGTCGGTCGCCGGCTCCGCGCTGGGGACCAGCCTCGCCCAGTGGGGGATGGCGGCCGTGTACCTCGTGATGATCGTGCGTGCCTCCCGTCGGGAGCAGGTCCCCCTGAAGCCGTCCCTCCGCGGCATCCGCAGCACGGCGAGCGTCGGCTCGTGGCTCATGCTGCGCACGCTGTCCCTGCGCGTGGCGATCCTCGCCACCGTCCTCGTCGCGACGGCGCAGGGTCCCCTCAGCCTCGCCTCGCACCAGCTCGTCATGACGGTCTTCACCTTCCTCGCCTTCGCCCTCGACGCCCTCGCCATCGCCGCGCAGGCACTGATCGGCAAGGAGCTGGGGTCGGGGAACCGGCCGCTGGCCCGTGCACTGACGCGGCGGATGATCACGTGGGGGGTGGGCTTCGGCGTTGTCACGGGAGGCCTGCTCGCGGCCGTGGCTCCCTTCGTCGGGTGGATCTTCACCACCGACCCGGCCGTCCAGTCCGCCTTCGCGGCAGGCTTGTGGGTGCTCGCCGCGTCCCAGCCGGTCTGCGGCTTCGTGTTCGTGCTCGACGGCGTCCTCATCGGCGCGGGCGACGCCCGGTACCTTGCCACGGCCGGCGTCGTGAACCTCGTCGCCTACCTGCCGCTGCTGGCCCTCGTCGGCACGGCGGAGCTGTCGGGCGGCGAGGGGATCGTGGGGCTGTGGCTCGCCTTCGGCATCGGCTACATGCTCGCGCGCGCGGCGACGCTGGGCTGGCGCGTCCGGGACGACCGCTGGATGGTCACCGGGGCGACGCGCCGCGGGGCGGAAGGGGCCGGGTAGCCGCTACGGCCCGCCTCGGGCAGGACGGGACTCCCGGCTCAGAGGTCGCCCAGTTCGTGCCACACCTCCAGGACGACGGCCCGCGCGTACTCCTCCGCCAGGTCCTCGTTCCGGTCGGCGATGGCGCGGGCGACGCCTTCGTGGTTGTCGAACGAGACGGGCGCCGGATCGGCCGGCGAGAGGCCGAGGTCTGTGCGGCCAGCGAGCACCTCCGTCACGATCCCGTGCAGGGACGCCATCATGTCGTTGCCGCTCGCCGCCAGCAGCAGTGCATGGAAGGCGATGTCGGCGTCGAGGTAGGGCTGCTCGTGCCCCCGGCCCGCCTCGCCGAGCACCCGCAGGCGGGTGGCGAGCTCGATCAGTTCGGCGGCGGTCTCGGGTGTCGCCCTGCTCGCGGCCAGGCGGGCGGCTGTCGGTTCGAGGGCGAGCCGCATCTCGGTCAGCCGGTGCAACTGGGTGACGCGTTCCGGTCCCAGGAGCCGCCAGCGGATCAGCTGGGGGTCCAGGACGTTCCAGGCGGCGACCGGGAGGACGGTCACGCCGACCCGCCGACGGGATTCGACCATGCCCATCGACTCGAGGATCCGCACGACCTCGCGGACGACGGTCCTGGACACTCCTGCCTCGTCCTCCAGCTGTGCGAGCGTGATGACGCTCCCCGCCGGCCGGACGCCCTGGGCGATCTCGCTGCCCAGGCGCTCGAGGACGGCGTTGTGCAGCACGGGAGCAGGTGCGGATGAGGGACTACTGCGCGTCAAAGATGTGATCTTTCTTGCTTCGAGCGTGATGTGCGTGCCAGACTACGGTTCCAAGCGCAAAGTCGCCCCATCGCGGGCCGAACATCAATGGAGAGTTCTGTGGAAGATTGGACCCAAACGCTGGGCGCGGGACCCCTGCTGGGCATCGCGGCGGGCGCAGTCGCCCTGATCCTCATCCTGGTCATTCGATTCAAGGTACACGCGTTCCTGACGCTGGTCCTCGTGTCCCTCCTGACCGCCTTCGCCACGGGGATCCCCACGAGCGAAATCGTCACCACCCTGGTGACCAGCTTCGGTACCACCCTCGGTTCCGTCGCCCTGCTGATCGGCCTCGGCGCCATGCTCGGCAAGATGATCGAGCACAGCGGCGGCGCTCGGGTGCTCGCCGACAAGCTGGTCGACGTCTTCGGTGAACGGCGTGCACCGTTCGCCCTCGGCCTGGCCTCCCTGATCATGGGCTTCCCGATCTTCTTCGACGCGGGCCTGATCGTCATGCTGCCGATCATCTTCGCCGTCGCCCGACGCCTGGGCGGCACCAACGTGCTGCTGTACGGTATCCCGGCTGCCACCGCCTTCTCCGTGATGCACGTCTTCGTGCCACCGCACCCCGGCCCTGTCGCAGCGACCGAGCTCTACGGCTCGAACCTCGGCCTCGTGCTCCTCATCGGCCTGCTGATCGCCTTCCCGGTGTGGTACGTCACGGGCTACCTGTGGGGCAAGTTCGTGGCCACCAAGTACATCCTCCCGGTCCCGGCGCTGTTCGGCACGCTCGACGCCGACCAGCCGACCAACCCGCCCAAGTTCTCCACCGTGGTCGCGATGCTGCTGCTGCCGCTGCTCCTCATCTTCATGAACACCGGCCTGGACTTCCTCGACGCCGCGGGCGTCGTCGACGCCGAGCAACAGACCTGGGTGCAGGTGCTGAGCGCCATCGGCTCGTCCCCGGTCGCGCTGCTCATCTCCGTCCTCGTGGCCACAGCGGTGCTCGGCCACCGGCGCGGCGAGAACGGCACCGCCCTGGAAAAGGTGCTCGACTCCGCGCTGGGCCCGGTCTGCTCGGTCATCCTCATCACCGGCGCCGGCGGCATGTTCGGCGGAGTGCTGCGTGCCTCCGGTATCGGTGACGCGCTCTCGGACTCCCTCGCCTCGATCGGGCTGCCGATCATCCTCGCCGCGTACCTCATCGCCGTGATCCTCCGCGTGGCCCAGGGCTCCGCGACCGTGGCACTGGTCACCACCGCCGGGCTCATGGCCCCCGCGGTTCTGGCCGGCGGCTTCAGCCCCCTCGAGATCGCCGCCATCACCCTGGCCAGCGCCGCCGGGTCCGTGTTCGCCAGCCACGTCAACGACTCCGGCTTCTGGCTCGTCGGCCGGCTCATGGGCATGGATGTGAAGACCACGCTGAAGACCTGGACCGTCCAGCAGTCGCTCGAATCCGTGGCCGGATTCGGACTGACCCTCCTCGTCTTCTGGATCGGCTGATGACCCCGCACGCGTTCGACATCACCGGTCGGCTCGCACTGGTCACCGGCTCCTCGAGGGGCCTGGGGTACGCCCTCGCGACCGGCCTCGCCCAGGCCGGCGCCCGTGTGATCGTGCACGGACGCGACGCAGGGGCCGTGGCGGATGCGGCGTCGAGCATCGGTGAGGCGACCGGGACGGTGCCCGCCACCACGACCTTCGACGTCACGGACGTGGACGGGGCGGCCCGGGGTATCGCGGCGCTCGTCGCCGAGCACGGGGTGCCGGACATCCTCGTCAACAACGCGGGCATCCAGCGGCGCGCGCCGTTCAACGACTTCGACCCGGCCGACTGGGACGACATCGTCACGACGAACCTGTCGAGCGTCTTCTACGTCTCCCGGCAGGTCACCCGCGGCATGGCGGAGCGGGGCTCGGGCAAGGTGATCAACATCGGTTCGGTCCAGTCCATGCTCGCCCGGCAGACCATCGCGCCGTACTCGGCCACCAAAGGCGGGGTGGCCATGCTCACCAAGGGCATGGCTGCCGACCTGGCCCGGTTCAACATCCAGGTCAACGCCATCTCTCCCGGCTACTTCGCCACCGAGATGAACCGTGCGCTGGTCGAGGACGAGGCGTTCAACACCTGGGTGATCAACCGCACCCCCGCCCAGCGGTGGGGGAGGTTCGAGGAGCTCGTCGGGACGCTCGTCTACCTGGCCTCCGACGCATCGACCTTCGTGTCCGGTCAGAACATCTTCGTCGACGGCGGGATGACGTCCGTCGTCTGACAGCCTGCACGGCGGCTGCGGCCGCCCGGCGTCGAATCGAAAGGGAAGGCACCACATGAGAGGCCTCGTCATCAACGGCAAGCTCGACCTCGTCGAGGCCGAGCTGCCGACACCCGAGCCCGGTCCGGGCCAGGTCCGGCTCCGGATGGCCTTCGGAGGTGTCTGTGGATCCGACCTCCACTACTACAACGAAGGCGCCAACGGGGAGTACGTCGTGCGCGAACCGCTCGTCCCCGGTCATGAGGTGTCGGGCACCGTGGACTCCGACCCATCCGGTGAGCTTGCTCCCGGGACGCCGGTGACGGTCCATCCCGCGACGTTCGGGCGTCCGGAACACGGCATCGAGGACCGCAGGCACCTGTGGCCCGGGGGTGCCTACCTCGGCAGCGCCTCCACCTGGCCGCACACCCAGGGCGGGATGAGCGAGTTCCTGCTCGTCGACAAGCACATGGTGCGTCCGCTCCCGTCCGGGCTGCCGCTGCGTCGGGCCGCCCTCGCCGAGCCGCTCGCCGTCGCCCTCCACGGGATCACGGTCGCCGGAGGGGTTCGGGGCAAGCGGGTCCTCGTGTCCGGTTCCGGGCCCATCGGCCTCCTCGCCATCGCTGCCTGCCTCGCCGAGGGCGCCGCCGAGGTCGTGGCCACCGATGTGCTCCCCGGCCCCCTGGAGCGCGCCCGACGCCTCGGGGCGCACGGCACCGTGCAGGTCGGCACCGAGGAGATCCCGGCCCTGGCATTCGACGTCGTGCTGGAATGTTCCGGCGTTGCGGCCGCCGTCAGCACGGCCCTGCTGGCCGCCCGCCGGGCGGGCATCGTCGTCCAGGTCGGCATGGTGCCCAACGAACCCCGGGGCATCAATCTCGCCCCGCTGATCTCGAAGGAGCTCCAGCTCCGCGGGGCCTTCCGGTTCGACGACGAGATCGACCGGGCCATCGAACTGCTCGACGACACCCCGGGGATCGAGGACGTCATCACTCACGAGGTCCCGGCCGACCGCGCGCTCGAGGCCTTCGCCGTCGCCCGGGACTCCGAGACCTCCGGCAAGGTCGTCATCTCGCTGTGGCACGGCGAGCGATGACCCCGGGAGCAGCTCCGGCCGGGCCGGTCGTGATCGGCGTGGACCTCGGCACCACCAATACGAAGGCGGTCGCCTTCCGGACGGACGGCACGCTCGAGGCGTCCCACGCGGCGGGCTATCCGCTCGACGAGCCCCACCCGGGGCAGGCGGTCCAGGATCCGCAGCTCATCCTCGCCGCGGTGCTCGAGTCGGTGCGTGAGGTCGTGCGCCAGGTGGGCGCCCAGCGCGTCGCAGGGCTCTCGTTCAGTTCGGCGATGCACAGTCTCATCGGACTCTCCCCGACCGGGGAACCGCTCACCGAGGTCGTCACGTGGGCCGACACCCGGTCGCGTGTCCAGGCCGAACGGCTGCGGGCGTCGGTCGGCGGGCTCGCCCTGCACCGGCGCACGGGCACCCCGGTGCACCCGATGTCCCCGCTCCCGAAACTCGTCTGGTTCCGCGAGCAGGAGCCGAAGCTGTGCGAGAGCATCGGGTTCTGGGTCGGCATCAAGGAATTCGTGCTGCTGCGGATCTGCGGCGCGCTGGTGGTGGACCACTCGATCGCCTCCGCGACCGGCCTGATGAACATGAGCACCCTGGCGTGGGACGAGGAGGCGCTCGCGCTCGCAGGCATCCAGCCCGAGCAGCTGCCGGAGATCGTCCCCACCACGACCGTGCTGCCCGCCCTCACGGACGACGCCGCTGCCGCGATGGGTCTGCCCGGCACGACGCCCGTCGTGGTCGGCGCCGCGGACGGTCCCCTCGCCAACCTCGGCGTGGGCGCCGTGCGCCCCGGCGTGGCGGCCTGCTCGATCGGTACCAGCGGAGCGCTGCGCGTCGCGGTCGACCGGCCCGCGGTGGATCCGCTCGGCGGCGTGTTCTGCTATGCGCTGACGTCCACCCGGTGGGTGGTCGGCGGCGCGATCAACAACGGTGGGGTGGTGCTCGGGTGGGCCGGTGACGCGATCGCCCCCGACCTGGCCGAACCGCCCGAGGAGGAACTGCTGGCCCTGGCAGCGCGGGTGGCTCCCGGATCGGGCGGGCTGCTCATGCTCCCGTACCTGCTCAGCGAGCGGGCGCCCCACTGGAGTTCGCTGCCTCGCGGCGCCTACGTCGGTCTCACCAGGGCGCACCGCAGGGAACACCTCGTGCGGGCGGCGCTCGAGGGCGTCTGCCTCCAGCTGGCGCTGGTGCTCCACTCGATGCGTTCCGCCGGGCTCGACGTCACCCACGTCCGCGCGACCGGGGGTGTCATGCGCAGCCCCCTCTGGCGCCAACTCCTCGCCGACACGTTCGGGATGCCGATCGAATTCGCACACGGGCAGGAGGGCTCGGGCTTCGGCGCGGCGCTGCTCGGGATGGAGGCTCTCGGCCTCATCGAGTCGATCGACGTCGTCGCCGACATGGTCGAGATCGAGGAGACGGTGCGCCCCCAGCCGGCCGCCGCCGCGGTCTACGCCTCCCTGCTGCCGGTCTTCGCCGAGCTGTACGACGCCCTCGTCCCGGCCTTCACGTCCCTGCGCCGGCTCGCCCCGTCCCTACCGATCGAACTCGACCCCGGCGCTCCTCCCGGCCCCGCCCCGTCCGCTCCGCCGCTGTGAGACCGCGACCCCGGGCTCTGGCGCGTCCGCCACGGGAGCGGGAGGATGGAACGACGACGAACGAGTGCAGGGGAGGCCGGAGTGCCGGAGGTGACGGTGGGAGTGCCGACGGTGGCAGACGTGCTGGCGGAGCTGGCGGAGCTCGAGGACCCGCGGATCCGCGCGGTGAACGAGAAGCACGGTGACGACCACGGGGTGAACCTCACCTCGCTGCGCGCGCTCGCGAAGCGGCTGAGGGCGCACCACGATCTCGCCCGGGCGCTCTGGGCCACGTCCGACACCGCAGCGCAACTCGTGGCGCTGCTGATCTGCCGGCCGAAGTCCTTCGGGCACGACGAACTCGACGCCATGCTGCGCCAGGCACGCTCGCCGAAGGTGCACGACTGGTTCGTGAACTACGTGGTGAAGAAGAACCCGTACGCCGAACGGCTCCGCCTCGAGTGGATGGCCGATCCGGATCCCGTCGTGGCCAGTGCGGGCTGGGCTCTCACCAGCGAGCGCGTGGTCAGGAAGCCCGAGGGCCTCGACCTGCCCGGGCTGCTGGACACCATCGAGGCCGGCATGAAGGAAGCGCCGGACCGCCTGCAGTGGGCCATGAACCACACGCTCGCGCAGATCGGGATCGAACACGAGGCGCAGCGGGCCAGAGCCCTCGACATCGGGGAACGGCTCGAGGTCCTGAAGGACTACCCGACGCCGCCCAACTGCACCTCGCCCTTCGCGCCGAGCTGGATCACCGAGATGGTGAGCCGGCAGGAACGGGCCTGACCCGGCCGGTCCCCGCCTCGACGTCCTGCGGCAGACTGGTAGGAGTGACGATGGCCGAGCGAGAGGAGCGCCTTCCCGTGACCGTATTCCATCCGGACCTCGCCGTCGGACGGTGGATCCCCCCACTGTCCTTCGGACCGCGCCTGGCGCGTCTCGCCAACGTGCCGCGCAGGAGTGCCACCGACATACCCGAGGACCTCCTGGTCGACGACATCGCCGTGCCCGGTGCCGATGGCGCGCCTGACGTGGGCGTGCGCCTGATCCGTCCGAGGACTCTGGTGGGAAGGGCACCCGCTCTGCTGTGGCTGCACGGCGGAGGCATGATCCTCGGGAGCAGTTCCCAGGACGATGCGACCAACTTCGCCTTCGCACGCACCCTCGGGATCACCGTCGCGTCCGTCGACTACCGGCTGTCGCCGCAGCACACCGCGCCGGCCGCCCTCGAGGACGCGTACGCGGCCCTGACCTGGCTCGCGGCCCACGCGGAGGAGCGGGGTATCGATGCCGATCGGATCGCGATCGGAGGACAGAGTGCCGGTGGAGGACTCGCAGCAGGTCTCGCGCTCCTCACCCATGACCGAGGCGGGGTGCGGCCCGCCTTCCAGTTGCTGGTGTACCCGATGATCGATGACCGGACCGTGGTGCGCACCGACGCGGATACCCGCCACGTGCGGGTATGGACCCCGGGGAGCAACCGCTTCGGCTGAACGTCGTACCTCGGCCGAGCCCCGGGCGGCCCCGGCGTGTCACCCTATGCGGCACCGGCCCGCCGGGAGGACCTCACCGGGCTGCCGCCGGCGTGGATCGGCGTGGGGTCACTCGACCTCTTCTTCGACGAGGACACGACGTACGCGGCGAGGTTGGAGGAGGCGGGCGTGCCCTGCGAACTGGTCGTCGTGGACGGCGCGTTCCATGGTTTCGACACGCTGTTCGCGCGGAAGGGAGTCTCCCGGAGGTTCTGGCGGGCCCAGGCCGATGCCCTGCGGAACGCGCTGTTCACCGGGTAGGGACGGGGCGGCGGGTGCGTTCCGAGGACTAAACTGGACTCGCCGGAGATCGCCGGTCCCGCACCCCGTCCAGAGAGGTCTTCGATGGCTGCTGCACCGCCCGACCCCGGCGCCGGGTCCGACGCGTCCGAACTGTCGGTCTGGAAGCCGTTCCTGGCCCGTGCCGGGGTGGGCGCCGTCTTCGGTCTCGTGACCGTCTTCTGGCGCGAACCCTCCACCCTGGTGATGTCCGTCGCCGGCGGGCTCTACCTCCTGCTCACGGGCGCGGCCTACCTCTGGACGCACCGCCTGCCATACAGGGCTTCCCGCACGCGGCTGCTGCCCGACATCGGTGGCGGACTGCTCCTCGGTGCGGGTATAGCGAGCCTCGTGTTCCTCGATGACCGCAGCTTCGCCTTCGCCGGCGCGGTTGCCCTCGTCGTCGCCGGCGGGGTCGAAGTGCTGCGCGGACTCACGGCCCGCGGTTCCGTGATGGCACGGGACCTCGTGATCGTCGGGACGGTGGCGGTCGTCACGGGCGCCCTGCTCCCGCTCGTCGAGCACCTCGGAGCCCATGCACTGCTCGGTGTGGCCGGTGGCGGGGCGCTGCTCACCGCCGTCGTGCTCGGGATCGCCGCCCTAAGCTACCGGCACGATTCAGCGCTGAGCGCACCGGCCACTTCCGGCGCCCGGGGCGAGCCGGACACCGTAAACTAGAGTCTCTACAGCTCGTAGAAATATTGCATCACCGGAAGGAGTGCCCGTGGCCAAGCGCCAGCCTGGGAAGCCCTCGCAGGGTCGATTCCGCCACGGCATCAAGGCACCGCTCGTGTTCTCGGCCGTCCTGGCCCTCGTGGCCGGGGTGGCGACGTCGATCTTCGCCACGGGAGGCGGCAGCAACGTGCTGCGCGTCGACCTCGGCCTCACGGCGGCAGGGATCGCGTTCATCGTCTCCCTCGTCATCTGCGCCATGCTCATGATGGCGGAGACCCCGAACTCCGAACACCTCAGCAAGGGCTCCGGTGTCAACCGCTCGTCGGCGAAGCCGGACCGGAAGGCGGCGCCCGCCCCGCCCGCCGCGGATCCCGCCGCGGATCCCGGGCCCGACGACGAACCCCGCTACGGCCAGCGCCTGCCACGGCAGGACACCTGACCGACCAGCCTCCGTCGGGTCCCCGCCCGGATGCCGGCCGGCCGCCTCCCGCTGGGGCGGGACCCTGCCGGGGTTCCCACCCCGCACCAATCAGTACATGAGGTTATGTACCATTGGCGGATGGCTACGCTCACCCATCACTCGGTGCTCGCCAGGTTCGGCTATGCCCTCTCGGATCCGGTCCGCGCCCGCGTGCTGCTGGCCCTCCGGGATGCCCCGTCCTATCCGGGTGACCTGGCCGAGCTGGCGGGCGTGAGCAAGCAGCGGTTGTCGAATCACCTGACGTGCCTGCGCGGATGCGGGCTGGTCGTCGCCGTCCCCGAGGGGCGGCGGGTCCGGTACGAGCTGGCGGACCCGGAACTGGGGGACGCACTGACCGCCCTCCTGAGCGTCGTCGCGGTCAGCAGCCTCGAGTGCTGCTGCACCGCTGACGAGAATCACGTCGACGGAAGGGCCTGCTGCTGATGAGCACTCACACGTCGATCGGGTCGGGCCGATCACTGCGACCTGCGTCGACCGCGGAGCGTCGCGTGATCCTGTCCCGGCGCATCCGCCTCTTCGTCGCCGCGACGATCACCTACAACGTCTTCGAAGCGGTCATCGCGATCAGCGCCGGTACGATCGCGTCGTCGAGCGCCCTGATCGGCTTCGGGCTGGACTCGATCGTCGAGGTCCTCTCCGCGGCCGCGGTGGCCTGGCAGTTCGCGGGCCGCGACCCGGAGGCCCGCGAGAAGACCGCGCTGCGCCTGATCGCGTTCTCCTTCTTCGGCCTCGCCGCGTTCGTCAGTTTCGACGCCGTCCGCAGTCTGCTCGGTGGGGCTGCGGCAGATCACTCCCTCGTCGGGATCGTCCTCGCTGCAGCCAGTCTCGCCGTGATGCCGTTCCTGTCGTGGGCCCAGCGCAGCGCCGGACGCGAACTGGGCTCCCGCTCGGCCGTCGCGGACTCCAGGCAGACCCTGCTCTGCACCTACCTGTCCGGTGTCCTGCTGGTCGGGCTGCTCCTCAACAGCACCCTCGGCTGGTCCTGGGCCGACCCGGTCGCCGCCCTGGTCATCGCCGCCGTCGCCGTCAAGGAGGGCCGCGAAGCCTGGAAGGGCGATTCCTGCCGCGCCCCGAGCCTCGGAAACCTCGGAGACGGCGGGAGCGTTGATACCGGGAGTGACACCTCCGACAACGGCCAGGACGCCTGCTGCCCGCACGAGTAGGGAGACGAACAGGCCCTCAAGCCACCGGTCCCGGCATCGTGTCGGGACCGGGCACGAGAACGCATCCAGCCGACGAGGAGACACCACCGTGCCGACCCCCTTCCCCAGGACGAAGCCCAGGACGCCGACGGGCTTGAGCCTGCAGGACCGCATCACGATCGGGCTCATCGCCGCGGCCGCGGCGGCCGCTGTCGAAACCGCAGTGCAGCAGGGCGGGTTCAGGGACAGGCACGCGCGCATGGATGAGACGCAGGCGCAGTGGGGCCACACCGATGAGGATCGGTCGCCGGTCTTCCGCGGCTACGCCGAGGAGCTCGGTCTCGACCTGGCCGCCTCCGACGCCGCCTCCGACACCGCCGTCGAGGGTCCCGCGACGACGGAGCGCATCCAGAAGGACAAGGCCGACGGCATGGCGCCCGACGTCCAGGGAACCCCGGCGTTCTTCCTCGACGGCGAGAAGATCCAGCCCTCGAGCGAGGAAGAGTTCCGCCGGCTCATCGAAACCGCCATCAGCCAGGAGGAGTCGTCAGCGCAATGAACAACCTCTCCCGCGAGCGGTTCCCGAGCACGGCGGCGGGAGCCGACACCGACACGCCACCCTTCGCCCGCCCCCGAGCCTTCGGCCTGCTCCTCCTGGCCACCGGCATCACCGGCTGGATCGCGGCCGCCATCCTGATCCTCGAGAAGCTTCAGCTCCTGCAGGACCCGGACCACGTCACGAGCTGCGACATCAATCCCTGGGTGTCCTGCGGACAGGTCATGGAGACCTGGCAGTCAGAGCCCTTCGGCTTCCCCAACCCCTTCATCGGTCTCGTGGGATTCACCGTCATCATCACCACCGGCATGGGCCTGCTGGCCGGTGCCCGGTTCGATCGCTGGTACTGGGTGGGCGTGCAGGCAGGTGTCACGCTCGGTGTGGTGTTCGCGGCCTGGTTGTGGAGCCAGGCCCTGTTCGAGATCTACGTCCTCTGCCTCTACTGCATGATCGTCTGGGCGGCGATGATCCCCCTGTTCATCCTCACCACCGTCCGGAACATGGTCCACGGCGTCATCCCCGCACCCGTCGCCGTCACCCGATGGCTGGCGGCATGGGTGGGACCCGTCATCGCCGTCACCTACATCGCCGTCGCGGCCTCCGTGTTCTTCCGCTTCCTCCACGTCTTCATCTGAACCGCCGCCGCAGGCGGACGGCGGGGAAAGTGCGCTCAGTGGGGCGGCCCGGTCAGGGTCCTGTGGACCCGTCCCGCCGGCGCGTGGAGCGATGGCGGGACGGGTGGCGGCCCCGAAGGATCGGCCACCCGTCCACGAGTACGCTGCATCAGCGGCCGGTGCGACGCTTGCTGTAGACGTCGAAGGCGACGGCGAGCAGGAGGACGAGTCCCTTGATGACCTGCTGCCAGGCCGCGTCGACGGAGAGGATGGACAGCCCCTGGTTCAGGACGCCCATGACCAGGCCGCCGATCACCGCGCCCACCACGGTCCCGACGCCGCCCTGCACAGCCGCACCGCCGATGAAGACGGCGGCGATGGCGTCCAGTTCGAAACTGCCTCCCGCCGATGCCACGGCGCTGCCGGCACGCGCGGTGCTGACGACGCCGGCGAGGCCTGCCAGGAAGCCCATGTTCACAAAGATGAAGAAGTTGACCCACTTCGTCTTCACACCGGACATCATGGCCGCGTAGAGATTCCCGCCCATTGCATAGACGTGCCGGCCGAACACGGTCCGTGAGAGCAGGAACGAGTACAGCAGGACGAGGGTCGCGAGGATGATCAGGATGATCGGTGTACCGCGGTTGTACGCGAGCAGGTAGCACAGGTACATGATGGCGACGACGGCGATGGCGATCTTCAGGACGAAGGACAGGGTGCGCTCGCGGGGGAGGTTGAGGCGCCGGAGGTCGGCGCGCCCCTTGAGCTGCTGCGCCACGAGGGCCAGGGAGGCCAGCGCACCGATGCCGAGCGTGATCAGGTCCGGTGTGCCGGTGGCAGGGAGCGTGCCCGAGCCGATCGAGTTGAAGGCCCGCGGCAACCCGCTGATCGTTCCGCCGGTCAGCAGCACGAGGGCCACGCCGCGGAAGACCAGCATGCCCGCGAGGGTCACGATGAAGGCCGGTATGCCCACGAAGGCGACCCAGAAGCCCTGCCAGGCCCCGATCAGGGCGCCCACGAGGAGCGACAGCGCGACGGCGGCACCCCACGGGAGTCCCCAGCTGTTCATGGAGAGCGCAGCCACGGCGCCGACCGTCGCGACGATCGAGCCGACGGACAGGTCGATGTGCCCCGCGATGATGACGATCACCATCCCGATCGCGAGGATGAGCACGTAAGCGTTCTGCTGGATCAGGTTGCTCACGTTGCCCGGGTACAGGAGGCGCCCGCCGGTGAGGACCTGGAACAGCAGGATGATGACGGCGAGGGCGGCGAGGATGCCGTACTGCCGCATGTCGACCCGGCGTCGCCTCTTCTTGGCGGGATCGGGGCGAGGCGGGACGGGAGCCGTGGCCTGCTCGGGCGTGGTGGTGGTCATGAGGCCTGTGCTCCTTGGTTCCTGGCGGCGGTCATGTGGCGCATGAGTTCCTCCTGGCTGGCGTGGGCGCGATCCAGCTCGCCGGTGAGTTTGCCTTCCGCGATGGTGTAGATGCGGTCCGAGAGCCCGATCAGCTCGGGCAGCTCGCTGGAGATGACGATCACCGCTTTGCCCTGGGCCGCCATCTCGTTGATGATCCCGTAGATCTCGTACTTGGCGCCCACGTCGATGCCCCGCGTCGGTTCATCGAGGATCAGCACGTCGGGGCCCGAGTAGATCCACTTGCTGAGGACCACTTTCTGCTGGTTCCCGCCCGAGAGGTTACCGACCACCGAGGTGACGCTCGGCGTCTTGATGTTCATCTGCCGGCGGTACTCGTCGGCGACGGCGTACTCCCGGTGGCGGTCGATGATCCCCAGCCGGGCGAGCTTCCCGAGGGCCGCGGCCGAGACGTTGACGGTGATGCTGCCGATCAGGTTCAGGCCGTAGCGCTTGCGGTCCTCGGTGACGTACGCGATCCCGTTGCGGATCGCCTCCCCGACGGTCCGCGTCTGGATCTCCACGCCGTCCTTGTAGACGCGGCCGGAGATGCCGGTTCCGTAGGAGCGACCGAAGATGCTCATGGCCAGTTCCGTGCGGCCCGCCCCCATGAGTCCTGCGAATCCGACGATCTCGCCGGCGCGCACGGAGAAGGACGCCCTGTCCACCACGGTCCGCTCCACATCGATGGGGTGGTGGACGGTCCAGTCCTCCACCCGGAACTTCTCCTCCCCGATGGAGGGCTCGCGCGGGGGGAACTGGTGGTCCAGCGGGCGCCCGACCATGGCTCGGATGATGCGGGTCTCGATGTCGTCGCTGTCCGTGACGGCGAAGGATTCGATGGTCTGCCCGTCGCGGATGACGGTGACGGTGTCGGCGATCGCGCGGATCTCCTTGAGCTTGTGGGAGATGATGATCGACGTGATGCCCTGCGTCCGCAGCTGCTCGATCAGGCTCAGCAGATGGGCCGAGTCGTCGTCGTTGAGGGCGGCCGTGGGCTCGTCGAGGATGAGGATCTTCACCTCTTTCGACAGGGCCTTGGCGATCTCGACGAGCTGCTGCTTGCCCACCCCCAGTTCGAGGACCTTGGTGGCGGGGTTCTCCTGCAGGCCCACCCGGGCGAGGAGTTCCGTGGCCTGCAGATTCGTCCTGTTCCAGTCGATCACCCCGCCCCGCTGCACCTCGTTGCCCAGGAAGATGTTCTCGGCGATGGACAGGTACGGACTGAGGGCGAGTTCCTGGTGGATGATGACCACGCCGTCGCGCTCGCTGTCGTTGATCGAGCCGTAGGCGACCGGCTTCCCGTCGAGCGTGATCGTGCCGTCGAAGCTGCCGTGCGGGTAGACACCGCTGAGCACCTTCATCAGGGTGGATTTCCCGGCGCCGTTCTCGCCGCAGATGGCATGCACCTCGCCGCGCTCCACGCTCACCGAGACGCCGTCGAGGGCCCGGATGCCGTTGAACTCCTTGACGATGCCGTCCATCTCGAGGATGACGTTGCTCATGCTGTTCTCGCTTCGCTCTAGGGCAGGGCGGGGCGCGGCTCGTCGCCGCGCCCCGCCCTGCACTCGGTGGTCAGAGACCGATGTCTGCTGCCTTCACGAAGCCGGACTCCACGAGCGTCGGCTCGACGTCGTCCTTCGCCACGACCACGGGATCGAGGAGGTAGGCGGGGACGACCTTGGTGCCGTTGTCGTAGGTCTCGGTGTCGTTGACCTCGACCTCCTCGCCGGCGACGATCGCCTGGATCATCGACTCCACCTGGCCGCCGAGTTCGCGGGTGTCCTTCCAGACGGTCATCGACTGCTGGTCGGCCAGGATCGCCTTGACGTTGGCTACGTCGGCGTCCTGTCCCGTGATGAGCGGCCAGTCCGTGCCCGGCTTGTAGCCGGCGGCATCCAGGGACGCCTCGATGCCGAGCGCGAGGCTGTCGTTGGGTGAGAGCACGACGTCGACCTTGTCACCGCCGGTGTAGAACGACTGCAGGCGGTTGTCCATCTCGGCCTGGGCGTCGTCGGAGCCCCAGCCGAGGATGCCGATGGCCTTCCAGCCGTCGTTGTCCGCCGGCGACTTCCCGGAGGGGACGACCAGCTGGCCGGACTCGACGTAGGGCAGGAGGACGTCCCACGCCCCGGCGAAGAAGAACGCGGCGTTGTTGTCGTCGGGGCTGCCCGCGAAGGGCTCGAGGTTGAACGGGCCCTTGCCGTCGGCCAGTCCGAGCTGCTCCTCGATGAACTGGCCCTGGAGCTGGCCCACCTTGTAGTTGTCGAAGGTGGCGTAGTAGTCCACGGCCTCGGTGCCGTTGATCAGGCGGTCGTAGGCGATGACCTTGACGTCCTGGGACGCTGCGTCCTCGAGGGCGGGCCCGAGGGTCTGGCCGTCGATGGCCGCGACGACGAGGATCTTCGCCCCGCCGGCCACCTGGTTCTGGATCTGGCTGATCTGCTGGTCCGTCTTGTTGTCCGCGTACTGCAGGTCGACGGTGCAGTCGGCGGCTTCGAGCTTCTCCTTGAGTCCCTCGCCGTCGTTGATCCAGCGCTCGAGGCTGCGGGTGGGCATGGAGATGCCGACGTTGCAGCTGGTGGTCGCGTCATCGCCCTCGGCTTCGGGGGCGGTCGATCCGGCCGGCGCACAGGCCGACATTCCCGCTGCGACACCGACTGCCAGCAGGAAGGCCGAGACATTCTTGATCGTGGTCATGGGTTGAGCCTTTGAAAAGGATCCGTCCGGGTGGCGGCACGCCCGGGGCAGGGGCCGGAGGTAACGGTCGGCATGCCTTGGTGTGCCTTATGGCTGGATCGAGCTGATACAACGCTGTAGCGCCCGGTCGATGTCACCATCGACGATATGTAGGCGAAGACAACATATCCGTGGAAGGCAGGCTGCGACAAGGGTGTGGGCGAACGTTATCGAAGTGAGACGTTCGGGGGTGATCAGGCGCTCCGGGCCTTCCGGGCGCGGTAGGCCTTGACGTGCGTGCGGTTCGCGCAGTTGCCCATGTCGCAGAAGCGCTTCGAGCGGTTGCGGCTGAGGTCCAGCACCACTCCGTCGCAGTCCTCGGCCGCGCAGGAGCGGAGGCGGTCGAGTTCGTGACCGCGGATCACGTCGGCCAGTGCCATGGCCGCCTCGGTCGCCATCCGCTCCTCGAGCGGCGCCTCGGGTGCTGTGGCATGGAGGTGCCAGTCCCACTCGTCGTGCCGGACGAGCTGGGGGAGTGCATTGGCGCGCCGCAGGATCGCATTGACGAGCGCGACGGCGTCGTCCTCGTCCGCGAACCAGAGGACCTCCAGCTCGGCGCGCAGTGCGCGCACGGCGTCGAGTTCCGCCTCGGTGTGTGTCCGCGAGCCGGAGAAGCGCTGCTCCTCGAGGAAGCGGTCCAGGCCTTCCAGGGTGTCCAGCGGGTCGACGTCGTCCTTCGCACTGTTGATGAGTGCGGCCGCGGACGCGAGCGCCACCTCCGTGTCATAGGTGAAAGACATGTTGACTCCTGACATCACGAACCCCTAGTGTCACGACCATAACCACTTGTCACTCATGACACCACTTCTCGACCCGAAGGAGCGGACGTGCCCCTGCGCCCCACCGCCGGCCTCTGGCTGGCAATCGTCTCCGCCGCGACGTTCGGCGTCTCCGGACCGTTCGCCAAGTCCCTCCTCGAGATCGGCTGGAGTCCCGGCGCCGCCGTGGGGCTCCGGATCGGGGGTGCCGCCGTCGTGCTCCTCGTCCCGGTGCTGATCGCCATGCGAGGCCGCTGGGCGACACTCCGCGGCAATGCCCTGACGATCGTCATCTACGGGACCACGGCGATCGCCCTGTGCCAGCTGTTCTACTTCAATGCCGTGCAGCGCATGTCCGTCGGGGTGTCGCTGCTCCTCGAGTACCTGGCGCCCGTGCTGATCGTCGGCTTCCTGTGGCTGCGCTCGCGGAAGGCGCCGCAGGTCCTCACGATCATTGGTTCCGTCACGGCCGTCCTCGGACTGCTGCTCGTCCTGGACCTCACGGGTGACACCCGGCTGGATCCCGTGGGCGTGCTCTTCGGTCTCGCCGCGGCCGTGTGCCTCGTGGTGTTCTTCCTCATGTCCGCGAAGGTGGACGAGTCCCTCCCCCCGCTCGTGATGGCCGGCGGCGGGATGGTGGTCGCGGCGGGAACCATAGCGGTCCTCGGCCTGACGAACATCATGCCGTTCCGGTTCGTGTTCGCCGACGTCTCCCTGGCCGGGGCGACCTACAGCTGGATCGTGCCGGTCGCCGTGCTCGTCCTCGTGGCGACGGTGGCCGCCTACGTGACCGGGATCCTCGCCGCGCAGCGCCTCGGGTCCAAGGTGGCCAGCTTCGTGGCGCTGACCGAGGTGATGTTCGCGGTGCTCGCGGCCTGGCTGATCCTCGGTGAGCTGTCCGGACCCCTGCAGCTGCTCGGCGGGCTCCTGATCGTGGCCGGCGTGGTGTGCGTGCGGCTGGACGAGCTGCGGAGCGCGGACGCCGCAGGGACTGCCCTGCTCGACCAGCCCAACCCGGTGGAGCCGTTGCCGCGGGGGTGACGGCGCGGACGAAGCAGCGTCGTCATGCTGGGTCGGGTTTCCGGCGGTGAGGTGAATGTCGATAGAGTGCCTACACATGGCTCAGCAGGGGGCTCGACCAACGCCTTCCCACGGAGTCGATGATGAGCCCTCACACCTCACCTGCGAGACCGGACCTGGTGCGCCGACCGGCCCAGGAAGCCATCGCACAACCGCGGCCCAACTACTTGCGCATGTCGATGCGGGAACTGCGCGTCCACGCCAACCGCCTGTACCAGGCCCTGGACATGGAGAACCCGCCGGAGAAGGCTCGCTACGAGTACCGGCTGGTCAGCGCCATCCTCCTGATGCGCGCGGACCTCGCCCGACACCGTCTTGCGGTGCAGGCGCATACTGAGGCATGACCACTCGCCCGAAGACCGACGATCCGCTCGTGCTGCCGGTTGTCCTGCCGGCGCCGACCCCGGCGAGTGTCCGCCGTCGTCCATCCCACCGGGCGACTGAATCCAACACCTCCCTACGAGGACTCGCCAAACGACGATCGGACTCGATGACGCGACTGGGTGCTCGAGCAACCCGGGGCAGCCGACAGTCCGTCGTCATGCCTGGTGCTGCGCCTGTCGTCGCTCCTGGCATTGCACCTCCTGCGCTCACCGTCCCGAGCTCGCCCTGATCGCGACGGGCTCAGAACACGGCGACACCGATTCCAGGAGGGCCCTGGCCGAGCTCCCGCACCTGAGGGATCTCAGCCAGGACCACAGAGCCCGATCATCGCGGTCGCCCCAGAGGACGAAGGAGACGAGAAGCTGATGCGCATCTTCACTCGCCACGCAGCCCGGCAGCCCACGGTCACGGACGTTCGTGCCTTCCGCACGGCGGGACGGGGGCCGGCCTCGACCCCAGCCGACGAGGACAGTTCCGGGTCGGCGACCGCCCGGAAGCAGGAAACCCGTCCATCCTCGGGGACTCCACGCGCCGTCGAGCGCATCCGACGCACGATCGCACCAGGATCAGGACGACTGCTCACCCATGCGCGCGGGTCCGTCCTTCGGACGTCTCCATGCTGACAGTTGCCGAACCACACTCCGATCCCACGGCCGCGCACGAACCTCGTCCGCTACTGGTTGCAGTACGCGAGGCTACCTCAGTGAATCCTGCCCTCGAATGGGCTGCGCGTCGTGCGCGTGACACCGATCGTGCGTTGATGCTCGTTCACGCTGTTCCGAGTGCGGATCTGATGCCGCCCGGCACCCGATACGGGCCTGTCGTCGAACGGGGCAGAGCTCTGCTGCGGGCCGAGTCGCTGCGCCTGGAGGCGCGATCACCGGGACTCAGGACGAGTACGTACCTGCATTGCGGAGATGTCGTCCATGCTTTGCTCGGCCTGTCCGCCGGAGCTTCTCTGCTCGTCGTCGGAGCGGACAGGATGAACACCCGCACAGGCGTCTTCCAGGGATCCGTGGCGATCGAGGTCGCGCTCGGGTCCGCGGCTCCCGTGCTCATCGTCCCGCTCGGTCATCGAGGTGGTGGTCAGAACGGGACGGGGGCAGGACACGTCGTCACGGGTGTCGACGGGTCCGCGGAGTCCTACGAAGCGTTGAGACGGGCAGCTTTCGAAGCCAACCGGATGCGGACACCTCTGAGAGTTGTGGAGGCCGTCCGGCCGTCCTCACCGGTCACGGAGGCGCGGACAGTGAGTACGTCGGCGATTCTGAGCGCACTTCGGACCGCGTACCCGGCCCTGATGGTGAGTTGGATCGTCGATACGGTGCATGCTCCTGCCCGTGCGCTGGCTCGACACAGCCGGGATGCCTCATTGCTCGTCATCGGGCGGCACGGGAAGGGTGCGAGAGCAGGGATGGGACTCGGATCTGTCACCCACGCGGTCCTGCTGCGGCCTCCCTGCCTCACCCTCGTCATCCCGGCGCCGGATCAGATCCATCGGCGTCCAAGCGTCTGACCTCATCCGTGGGGGGCTGCTATGTCGACCTAAGCGGCGACGCGGAGGGAGGTGGCCGTGAGCCGCGCGGGTACCCCGGTACCTCGTCAGTCGAGGAGAGGAAGTCGCGCGAACTCGGCTCTGGGGCGTTGGGGGAGCTCATCGATCAGCTCGTTCACAGCCATGGCAACGGTGTTCCGTTCGCTCTGCGACAGTTCGTACACGCCGTGCAGATAGGCGTCCATCTCGAAGAGCTCCAGCTGCCCGCCGATCGCGTAGTAGTGGACCCATAGATCTGCAGACGTCAGACCGGCATGATGGACTGCCAGATGAGTGCTCCGTTGTTGCGTGTACGCGGTCATACCATCGCCTGCTCAGGCTTCAACCGGGAACGATCATGTCCATGTTCCTGAAAACACTCCTGGGGACCCGGACCGGACCCAGACGAACACCTTTATAAGCCAGCTTACCCTCTGTGCTCCCCACAAGGCCTGGCAGAAGCTCGCTGACCGGCTGGAAGGGCCCACCAGGTGTCCACTCCTGACCGTGACGGCTGCCGCACATGAAACAGCAGGGGCCGGCACTCCCCGACGGTGCCGGCCCCTGCTGCGGTCATGCTTGTCGAAGTCAGCCTTCGACGGCCGCGATCTCGTTCGGAGCGACGGGGAGCTCGTCCGAGGACGTGATCTCACCGGTGGCGATGTCGACGGCGTGGAGCTTCTTGGCTGCGGGATCGGTGATGTACGCGGTGCCGCCGACGACCTTGATGGCGGGGTGCGGATCCTGCCATTCGACCGGGCCTTCCCACGCGTCGATGACCGGCAGGGAGTCGGTGATCTCACCGGTCTCGGGGTCCATCGAGTGCAGGGCTCCGTCGGAGGCGAGGATCAGGACCTCGTCGTTCGGTCCGCGGGCCACGTCACGGAAGGTGTACTCGACGCCCTCGGGCAGGTCGATCACCTTCATGGTCTTGGTCTCGGTGTCGATCAGCGTGAGCTGGTGCAGGAGGTAGCCCTCGAGGTCGGGGTCGTCCTTGTAGTCGCCGGCGATGATGGGGCTGGTCTCGCTGACGTACGCGTTGCCCATACGGCCGAATTCGTCCGGCGCGTCGATCTTGGTGATCTCGCCGTTGTCGTAGACGAGTGCGCCGTCGCTGCAGCCGAACACGACGGCCTCGTTCATGGCCGTGCCCTCCCCGTGGACGGAGGGGCACTCGTCGCTCGTGGCGACCTCGTTGCCGTCGGCGTCCAGAACCTGGATGCCCGAGCGGCTCTCGGAGTTGCCGACGGTGGTCAGGAAGGTGCCGTCGTCAAGAACGATGGAGACACCGTGGTGGGCTTCTTCGCCTTCGATGACCTCGGTCGCCGGGAGGCTTTCGGGGTCCTCGAGGAGATCGTCGGTGGTGTAGATGGTGGTGTCGCTGGTGCCGTCGGCGTAGAGGATGGTCTTGTCGCCGTGCTGGACCACGTGGCCGGCGGTGTCGGCCTCGAACATGAGGCCCGTGAGCTTCGGTTCCGCCTGCTGTGAGCCGGAGGAGTCGGTCCACGTGCCGAGGTCCAGGACCTGGAAACCCTCGGGCACGGTGACGAGGGCGTGGCGTCCGTCGCCTGCGGGGTTCAGGCGCGTGAAGCCGTCGATGGGCAGGTCGCCCTCGAGCTCCAGCGTGGTGCCGTCGAGGACCACGATTCCGCCGTCGTAGGTCAGGGCGACGCGGGGCGTCTGCTCGCCGGCTGCAGCGGCTGAGGTGGTGGTCTCCGGCATGGCGGACGTGTCTGCCGCCGGTTCCGAGGGAGACCCGCAGCCGGTCATCAGGAGGGCGGAGGTAGCGACCGTGGCTGCGAGGGCCAGGCGCTTCGGGCGGTACGGGAGCGGGTTCGTCGTCATCATCGTTCTTTCTGTGTTCTGGACTTTCAAGGAGAGAGTCCGGCGGCGATGCGTTCGGTGTTGGTGCGCATCATGGTCAGGTACGTGTCTGCGCCCTCGCCCCGGTCGGTGAGGGATTCGGTGAAGAGCTCGACGACGTCGACGTCGATGTTCGCGCCGTCGGCGAGTACCTGGACGAGGCGGTCGGGTTGGGAGGACTCGGCGAAGATCGTGGTCACCTGTGCTTCCTCGATCGCTCCGACGAGGTCGCGGAGATCGGAGGCACTGGGGGAGGCGAGGGTGGTGCCTCCCGGGATGACGGCCCCGATGAGCCGGAAGCCGTACCGTTCGGCGAGGTAGCCGAAAACGTGGTGATTGGTGACGAGGTTCCGCCGCTCCACCGGGATGGCCGCGAAGGCTTCGGTCATGGTCCGGTCGAGATCGGTGAGCTCGGTCTTGTAGGCCGAGGTGGAGGACTCGACGGCTTCCGGGTCGATGTCGTCGATCCTCAGGGTCTGCTCCTGAAGTTCGTCGACGACCTCGATCATGAGTGTCGGGTCGGTCCAGAAGTGGGGGTCCATGGACCCCTCGGATTCCCCCTCCGCATAGGCGAGGGGTTCGATGACGTCACCGGCGACGAGGAGGGGTACGTCGTCGGACTGGGCGCTGTCGATGTGCTGCTGGAGCCCCTCTTCGAGGCCGAGCCCGTTGGTGACGATGAGATCGGCCTGCCGCATCATCGCCCCGTCCTGCGCGGAGATCTCGAAGGAGTGCGGGTCGGCATTGGGTTGCATGAGGACGCGGACATCGGCCTCGTCGCCGACGACGTTCTGCACGACGTCGCCGAGGATGTTCGTGGTGACCACGATGACGGGCTTGGTGCTCCCGGCGGTGGCGCACCCGGAAGCCCCGACCATCGTTGTCACGGCCAGGACCAGTGCCACGTACCTACGTGTTCGAGTCATCGCCCGACCTCCACCAGGTGCGCGGGGACGGTGTCGGTGTCGAACGTGCGGGCGATCCGGGCGTTGTCGGCGAAGTCGATCTCGAACAGGGTGTGTTCGGCCGGGGCATTGAGGTATGCGCGCTGCTGGTCGACGGTCAACTCGACCCCGGTCATCAGGTCGGGGTCCTGCAGGGTCTGGGGTAGCAGGGGTCCGGTGGCGGCAATCACCTCGTCGGTCTCGGCGGTGAGGACGAGGATGCGGCCGTCTGCGGCGAGGGCGACGACATGGCCTTCCCGGTCGTCGACCGCGGAGACCTGCAGGAGCGGGACTTCGGTCGGGACGAACTGCCATGAGCGTTCCCGGGTGTCCAGCAGCCAGGCGCCCTGGTCCCCGGCGACGGCGGCGACCGTGGGGCGGCCTTCGCGGGCCCGGAACTCCGTGGCCTTGGGCGCGTCCATGTCGGCCGGGTAGGGGATGCGCTCGTAGCTGACCTGATCGCCGTCAAGGGTTGCCAGGAGGGCGCCGTCGTCGCAGCCGATGACAGTGCCGACAGCTGTGGCGATGGTGCCCTGGGCGTCCACGCACTTGGCGGACGTGCCGTCGATCGGTCGACCGTCCTTGCCGTATGCCTGCACGGACGCGGCGGTGCCCGTGCTGCCGGGTTCGGTGAGGAGGGTGAGGTCCGAGAGCGGGACGAGCATCCCGGCATGTGGTTCTCCGGAGAGTTCGATGCGGACATCGAGCTCGCCCCTGGCCAGGGCATCGTTGTCGAACACAGTGCCCTTGCCGCTGTCGGGGAAGTAGACGCCCGTCCCCGATGAGCCGGAGGTGACGACGGCTTCGCCGTCGCCTTCGACGGTGCCGATGGTTCTGGGTTCGCCGCTGTAGTAGTGGAAATGGTCCTCGTGATCCCACGTCCACATGCCGCTGTCGACGATCGTCAGGGCTCCCGTGGTCGCTGAGGACGCGAAGAGGTACCGCCCGTCCGTCGAGGTGCTGCTGACCTCGGGGACGTCGCCGACGGTGGTGGTCGTTCCATCGGCGAGGTTGAGCAGGACGATCCGTCCACCGGTGTCCAGGGTCATCAGGTGAAGCTGCGGTTCAGCGACTTCCGTGGAGCCCTCAAGTGTTCCGTGACCGTCGCCGATCTGGGGCGAGGCCGAACTGGAGGCGGCCGGAGGGCCACTGGCGATATCCACGGAGGGGCCGGACGGGGTGGTGGTGGAGCAGGAAGCAAGAGTCAGGGCGAGCAGAGGGAGGCAGAGCACAAGAGTTTCAGGCGTTCGCACGAAGGGCTTTCTGTGATGGACGTTCCGGTTCCGAACCGGCTGGACGCTCGACGTTCTGTGGAGAACTGTCAGAAGAGGTGGTGCGCCGGGTCATGCCGCGGACGATGCTCGACACGGCGGCACAGGCGATGGCGGCAAGGGCGATCGAAGCGCCGGCGGCCGTCCCGTGATGCCACGAAGCCAGGAGCCCGAGGAAGACCGAGAACGCCCCGATCAGGGCCGCAAGCCCCATGGTCGTCGGGATGCGCGTGGTCCACGCGGCAGCGGCGACAGCAGGGGCGAGGAGCAGTCCGATGACCAGCAAGGCGCCCACCGCCTGGTAGGAGGCGACGACGGCCAGGGTTACGAGTCCGACGAGGAGTACCTGGGCCGGCCGGGGACGCAGTCCCATGACGTGGGCGACGCGGCGGTCGAAGGCGAGGGCGACGAAGGAGCGGTGGAAACCTGCGGCGATCAGCACCGTGAGAATCAGTGCGCCGGCAAGGAGCTGAACCTCGCTGGGCCCGATGGCAAGGACGTCGCCGAACAGGATGGCTGTGGCATCGGTCGCGAAGCTGCGGGAGTGGGAGATGATGATGACCCCCGCGGCGAGCATGCCGACGAAGAAGAGACCGATGCTCGTGTCATGGGACAGCCGGCCCCGCCGGGCGAGGAAGCTCACGCCAAGACTCATCACCACGGCACTGCAGGCCGCGCCGAGGATGACCGGGACACCCGCCAATGTCGCGAGGGCCACGCCGGGCAGCATTCCGTGCGCCATCGCCTCCCCGAGGAACGCCATGCCCCTGATGACCACCCACGTGCCGACCACGGCGCAGATGGCGGCGCACAGCGAACCGCCGATGAGAGCACGCAGCATGAAGTCCGTGGAGAAAGGTTCGAGGAACAGGGTCACCCTGCCACCCTAGACTTAAATGAGTTTCGTTCTCAATATGCTAGTTTCGTGGGATGCCTTCCGCTCGACGCGCCTCCTCCCCGCCTCAGCAGCACTTCAGCAGATCCAGCCCGCCCCCGTCGGACTCGGGGGCGGGTTCATCGGGGCCGATCGTGCTGACGGATGTGTGGTTCGATCACGACGGAGTCGACGCTCTGCGCGGCATCACGCTGTCGATCCAGCCCGACGCCGTCACGGCGATCGCTGGACCCAATGGCTCAGGAAAATCCACGCTGCTGGCGGTGCTTGCCGGGGTGCTGGCACCCCGCCGCGGAACGGTGTCGACACCCCGGAATGCGCGCAGGGCGCTTGTCGTCCAGCGCAGCGAAGTCTCCGACCGCATGCCGCTCACGGTTCGCGACGTCGTAACCATGGGTCGCTGGTCCACGGCGGGAATGCTGCGACGCCTGCACGCCGAGGATCACCGCATCATCGATGAGTGCATCGACCTCGTCGGCCTGGCCGGCTATCAGAGCCGGCCCCTGAATGCGCTGTCGGGAGGGCAGCGACAACGCGCCTTCCTGGCTCAAGGACTCGCACAGCGTGCGGACATCGTCCTGCTCGACGAGCCCACCACCGGTCTGGACGCCACCACACGGGCCCTCGTGGCAGAGGTTCTGGTCGCGGAGCGGGGTCGCGGGGCAACCGTCGTCTGCGTCTCCCACGACGAGACCACCCTTGCCGCGGCCGACCACATCATCACCCTCGATGCAGGTCGCATCTCGCCCGACTCCGGAACGTCTGGTGGCCCGGCCATCCTGCGGTCCCATGCGCGGGTCGAGTGAGCCGGGCTATGCCGGCGGGTCTGCTCCGAGGACGGAGGTCTGGGTCCCTGTCTGCGGATACGGCGTGTTGCGTAGTCGGACGTGGAGCCATCAGCTCAAGGGCGCTCAGAGGCCGTCGGGAGGACTTCGAATCACGGTGCACATGAGAGGGGGTGCCAGCTGTCGCCGGCACCCCCTCTGATGAGTGTTGGCAGTTACTTGGTGGTCATTGGGCCGAATGTCGCGTCGATGTCGGCCATCTCCATATCGGCCGTGGCCTGGATCAGGTCGAGCAGTTGGGGATCCAGTCCGGGGGCGAACTCCTCCAGCCGCTCGGGGGCGATCTCCGACGGCACGCCCTCGGGGGCCTGCTCGCTGGCGTCGAGGGTCGTTCCGTCGTTCGACGGGGACAACCCCTGGTAGATCTTGCCGGCCTCCGACTGACCCTTGAGATCGAAGGTGTACTGCTTGCTCTGCAACCCCAGGTCGAGGAGCTTCTTGACCTCGGGGAACTGCTCGGCGTTGGTCTTCGGGATCGGTAGCAGCGACTTCCAGTTCACCCCGAGGGTCTCGAGGGCCTTCGCGTAACCGTTCTCGTGGGCCTGGTCGCGGACGATCAGGTAGGAGATCGTGGAGCGGGCGGTCTTGTTGTCGGTCATCTCGTACATGCGGCACTTCTGCAGCCGGCCGGTCGCCTCGAGCATCAGGTTGTACAGCAGGTCAAGGGGAAGGTTGCCCGAGTTGTACACGTAGCTGCCGCTCCAGGGATTGCCCGCCGAGTCGACGGGCAGTGCACCCTGTGCGCCCACGAGGTAGTGGTGGATGTTGCCCTGGGACAGGGCCAGGTTCAACGGGATCGCGCCACCGGCCCCCGGGGTGTCCAGCGGATCCTCGAGCTTGCCCTGATAGCGGGGGGAGCCGTCGAGGAGCCGGGAGATCGTGGTGCCGATCAGCTCGACGTGGCTGATCTCCTCGGTGCCGATGCCCTGGATCAGGTCGCGGTAGGGCTTGGCGGCTGCGCCACGGAAGTTCATGCTCTGGAACAGGTACTGCATCATGGTGCGCATCTCGCCGAACTGCCCGCCGAGACCTTCCTGCAGGGCGTTGGCGGCGGCGGGATCCGGCTCGTCGGGGATGATCTCGTTGATGAGCTGCTGAACGTGGAAGAACATGGAACCTCCTGATGACAGGCGGAAAAGGAAGCCGCCTTACCTTCACCTTCCACCGCCGGACCCGAGACCACAAGTGGGCAGCGACCTGCTGCGAGGGAGTTCGAACGAATGCCTGGAGTGTGCACCAGCGCGCAGCGGTATCAGGGGCGAAGCAACTAGTCGTAGGAATGCCGACCTGGACGTTTACATGAGGGACAGGGTGAAGGAGAGGACGAAACCGGCGGCGGTGCTCATGGCTACTGCGGGTCCCCCGTGTTCATAGGCTTCGGGCATGAGGGTGTCGGCCAGGGACGCGATGACAGCGCCGGCGGCGAAAGCCAGGGGCAGTGAGATGGCTTCCGGGTCTGCCCCTGAGAGGGGACCGGCGCCGATGAGGACGGCGGCAACCAGGAGGACGGCACAGGCTCCCCATAGGCCGAGTATCTTCGACGTCGATGAGCCCTGGGAGCGCATGGATGATGCTCCGACGAGGGCTTCGGGGAGGTTGGAGACGAAGATCGCAGCCAGCAGGGCAAGGCCTCCGGTGCCTCCGCCCAGTGCCACGCCGAGGGCGACGTTCTCCGGGACCCCGTCGAGCGTGACGGCGGCGAGCAGGGCCAGGCCTGCCGCGCCGCGTACTGAGGCCCGGGACGCGGGATGGTCCGAAGCGGCAGCGTCGGTGTCCAGTTTCGCGCTGCCTTCGTGCTCGGCGGCCGGTGCGGGATCCTCGCCGGCTTGGGCCCATCGATCGAGCAGGGCGCTGAGGACGGTGAAGACGAGAGCGCCTGCAAGCAGGCCCAGTGCTGCCCGCCAGATACCACCCTGTTCGAAGGCGTCCTCGAACAGTTCGAAGGCCAGGGCTGTGATCAGAGATCCTGCGGCGAAGGACAGCAGGATTGCCAGCACCCTCTTGGGCAGGTTGAACCGCACACCGACCAGCGCCCCGATGATCAGCGCGCTGGAGGCCACCACACCGAACACGAGCGACATCATCATGCGGCCAGTATGCGACCACGACAGGGGCCAGGCCAACGACGACGGCGAGAGGCCCTTCTCTCAGGATCTACTTCGACACGCACTGCAGTGCGCCTTTCCACCTCCCGTCGCTAGTAGGGCGCTTCTCAAGAGTTCTCGGCGGCGTCACTCACGCCGACAACAAGCCGTTCCTGACTCGGTTGCAGAGGAATCACGCTGATCTTCCGGCGCATCCGGATGCCGGCGTATGAACGTGAGTCCGCCGATCTCTTTCGAGCATCGCGTCGTCAGACGCCTTCGGTGGTGCACAGGTTCAGGAGCGCGGCGACCGGAGGCGTGAAGGTGTTCAGGTGCCGATGATGGTGAGCCAGCCGGCGAGGGCGAGGAGGGTGATGATGAGGACGGGGATGGTCAGGAGGATCCCGGTGCGGAAGTACTGGCCCCAGCCGATGTGGATGCCCTTGCGGTCCAGGACGTGGAGCCAGAGCAGGGTGGCGAGGCTGCCGATGGGGGTGATCTTGGGGCCGAGGTCGGACCCGATGACGTTGGCGTAGATCATCGCCTCCTGCGTCAGCCCGGTTGATCCCGCGGCCCCGATGGCGAGGGAGGCGATGAGGACGGTGGGCATGTTGTTCATCAGGGACGCGAGGACCGCGACGAGGACGCCGACGCCGAGCGCGGTGATGAGCACGCCGTTGTTGCTGATGGCCGAGAACACGCCGGCGAGTTCGTCGGTGAGGCCCTGGTTCCGCAATCCGTAGACGACGAGGTACATGCCGATGGAGAACAGGACGATCTGCCAGGGTGCTTCCTGCAGGATCCGCGGAACGGAGATCCGACCGTTCGGGAGCGTAGCCGCACCGCCACCAGCTGAGGAGGGGGACGCATCGTCGTTCACGTCCGAGCTGAACGTGCCAGAGGCCGGGTGGGCACTGTTCGCTGTGGCACCGGTGGGGCGGTGGGCCGCTCCGACAGTTTCGTAGTCGAGGTCGGCTGCCTGCCCTGCCGCATCGATCTCGGACACAGGTTCCTGCATCGCCGGGACGGGCATGCGTGGGAAGAGGAAGGCAGGTTTGCGGGATGCCACCAGCATGAGGACCACTGCGCCGACACCTGCCACGGCGGACAGTGGGATGTGCAGTGGTTCGGCGGCGAAGTAGCCGATGAGCAGGACTCCGAGAATGACCCACCCGGTCTTGAAGGTCAGGGGGTCCGCGATTGCCGACTCGGGTGTCTCGAGGGCGCTCATGTCGTAGGTGCGGGGGATCACCGTGCGGAAGAACAGCAGGAGAACGCCGAGGCTCGCGGCGACGGACACGATACCGACCGGGACCATGACCGCGGCGTAGCGGGCGAAGCTGATGTCGAAGAAGTCGGCGGTGACGATGTTCACGAGGTTGGAGACGACCAGGGGCAGGCTCCCGGCGTCGGCGATGAAACCGCAGGCGATGACGAATCCGAGGGACGCCTTCGCGGGGAATTTCAGGGCCAGGAGCATCTGGATGACGATCGGCGTGAGGATCAGCGCCGCTCCGTCGTTCGCGAACACGGCCGCGATCGCGGCACCGAGCAGGACGATGAGGGTGAAGAGCAGACGCCCGTTGCCTCTGCCCCAGCGGGCGACGTGCAGGGCCGCCCATGTGAAGAACCCGGATTCGTCGAGGATGAGGGAGATGATCACGATCGCGACGAACGCGAAGGTCGCGTTCCAGACGATGTCCCACACGACCGGGATGTCCGACAGGCTCACCACCGTGGTCAGAAGCGCGAGGACCGCGCCGCCGAGGGCGGACCAGCCGATGCCGAGGCCTTTGGGTTGCCAGATGACCAGGGTCAGGGTGGCGAGGAAGATCAGGACGGCGACCACGGTCATGGCAGTCATAGCAGCAGGGCTCCTAGCAGGAGGGCAGGAAAAGACGCACCGACGAACTCACCTGTGGGTGTGAGGTGAGGTTGTAACGGGCTCGGAAGCGAACACCGGGCGCCGGCAAGAGAACATGACCGTTGTCGCCCGGGTGAGAAGCCCTGGTGCTGGGGTCAGCGAGTGGTGAGGGTTGCGTGGAGGGCGGTGACGCGGTCGAGGATGTCGTCGCGGACCAGGCGCATCCGCTCGATCCCGTCGATGCCGCGTTCGCTGGGTTCGTCGGTCTCCCACCGCTCGTACAGAGTGCCTTCGACCTCGTCGACCTGCGCCTCGGCGCCGAGGATGACCACGAGGTCCGCCTGCTGCTGGTCTTCGACGGTGATCTGGCGGGGCACTTTCTGACTGATGTCGACCCCGACCTCCGCCAGGACCTCGGCAGACAGGGCATTGACGGAGGATCCGGGCTTCGACCCGGCAGAGGCGGTGGTCACGGAGTCTCCTGCGACCTTGTCCATCAAACCGGCGGCCATCTGGGACTTCCCCCCGTTCTTCACACACACGAACAGGACAGAGGGCTTATCAGCCTTGAAACTCACAGGAATACTCACTTCTGGTCGGTAAGGAGGAAAGCAGGGGCCAAGCAAGATTCGGGAGGCTGGGGTGTTACTCGGGTTCGGTGAGGACGCCGGCGAGGGCGTCCAGAGCGCCGGGCACGATCGAGAAATACGCCCACACGCCGCGCTTCTCGCGGTGCAGGATCCCGGCGTCAACGAGGATCTTCAGATGATGCGACACCGTCGGCTGCCCAAGGTCCAGCGGCTCGGTGAGATCACACACGCACGCCTCGTTCTCCGCGCTGGAGTAAATCAGGGAGACCAGACGCAACCGATTCGGATCGGCGATCGCCTTGAACTGCCTGGACAATGCTTCAGCCCGCTCCACGCTCATCGCGGGCGCCCCGGACGGTACGCAGCACGGGCCCGCATCAACCATCTCGATGGTCGCGAAGTCCTTGGTCGAAGCAATGGTTCGGGGCTCGGAAATCGCCGTCATGCCAGCCAGCATACTCGTACATCGACAACCGTCGATATGGCGCAGGCCAGGATCATGGGCATTTCGGGCGGGGGCCGGTAATCGATAGTGCGGGCGATGGCGCATCACGTGGCATAGAGGCGCAAAAAAGGACGAGCAGTCCGGCGAGGAGCAAAGTGTGCACTACGGTGGAATAGGTAAGTAGGCTGATGATCGGCCGGGGCTTTTATCGATGTGATCGGGCCACTGCCTCGGATGCAGCATGTGGGACTCGGTAGTGGGGACGGTCGGGCTCGGAGGTCCAATGAACGGCCAGATACAGATCAGGCTGACGACGCTCGCCCTGGCGAGATCGCATTGCACGGTGAGTGAGCTGTGGGTGAAGTACTACGCCCTGGGCGGCAGCGTCTCCCAGTTCGAGGTCCAGGCCTACCTCGGCGGACTGCTCGTCCTGCATGGAAGTGAGCGGAACATTCTCGCCGATGCCATGAACGAGCTCCTCGAACACACGCCGGTGGACATCCGTGTTCCCCGCAGCGAGGAGGACGAACCTGCCGAAACATCCGGGGACTCCAAGCGGTCCCTGGGCGCCCTGGGTGCGTTCCTGTTCACGGCGGAGGAAGCCGAGCAGGAACGCCTCGACGCCGTCACCCGGACGGACCTGTTGGACTCACCAGGGGAGGCGCGCTTCGACCGGTACACGCAGCAGGCCAGGGATTATTTCCAGGTCAGCTCCTCCATCGTGGCCCTGATCGATGATCACAGGATGTTCCTGAAGTCTGTCCTCGGACCCATCGAGCAGAACCTGCCGAGGGAGATCACGTTCTGCAATGCGACCATCCGTAATGCGGGACCGCTGATCGTCCCGGACGCGCTCGAGGACGGCCGATTCAGCGCGAATCCCCTGGTGGTCGGGGAGCCGTTCATCCGCTTCTACGCCGGCTACCCGCTGCGCGGTCCGGGCGGATGGACCGTCGGGACCCTGTGCGTCATCGATCAGCACCCCCGTAGCTTCTCGGCGCAGGACGGGCGGTTCCTGCGCAGGATCGCCCGCCTCGTCGAAGACGAGATCAACGCCTGACCACCACGCAACACGGATCTCACATCGTCCATACCCCTGCCGCCTTGCCTCTGGGCCCTTCCGTGGCAGGTGCGTCGGGCATCTGTCGAGCGGCCCGCCGGGAGGTGCAGGCCAGGATCAGGACTCGAAGTGCGTGGTGACGGGTTCGTGCTGTCCGAGCGAGGCGAGGATGTCGACGGACAGGTCGCGGAGCTTCACGTTCCGGTTCGAGGAAGCGCGGCGCAGGATCGCGGTCGCTTCTTTCTGTCCGCACCGGTTCTGAGCCATGATCGCCCCGATAGCCATGTCGATACTGGTCCGGGACTCCATGGCCACCCGCATGTTCGCTGCCGCATCCGTGAGCTTCGCGACCCGCACCGCCAGACGCAGGGACTGGGACACATCCCGGGCGAAACCCTCGGCGACACGAATGCCCTTGTCATCGAAGGTTCCGGGTTCCGTGGAGTAGAAGTCCAGGCCGGCGCTCGCACCCTCATCCAGACGTATCGGTATCCCGAGTGCTGATCGCAGCCCGTGCGCTGCGATCGCTTCGCGGTACTCCGGGAACCGGGTCTCGGTGAGAAAATCCGGAATGTGGACCGTCACGCCCTCACGGGCTGCACGCAGACACGGTCCGTCGTCGAATCCGTACTGCACCTCATCAACCTGCTGGGCCCTGGCACTGCTGCTGGCCACGGTGGTCATGGATCGGGGCTGCAAAAGCGTGATCCCGCAGAAAATGTCCCCGTAGCGCCCTGTGAAAGCCTCCGCAGCGACACTGACGAGCCCGGTCAGGAACTCCTGGACGTCATCGCTCTCGAGCACCATGTTCTGCAGCTGAGCGGTGATGGTGTCCCGCTCGGCCTCACGGGCCAGTTCGTTCTCGTCCGGCATCAATTCCTCATCCACGTATCGGTCGGTAGAAAAGGCTCGCTGCTGAACCAGTGGCCACCTCAAGCGCTCATCGAATGCTACGGCAATCGCACCGAAGCCCATCTCCACGATGCCTCAAGCGCCCTCAGCGACGGCCGCAGAACCCGCCGTCCGCGTCCTTGTCATTGCCGGCTGCGCGACAGTGCGCCCTGGTATGTCGACCCTGGCCGTCTCCGCGACGAACGCCAGACGTGCCGCGCCGATCATGACAGCTGAGGTGAAGCCGTGAGGGAGGGTGCGTGCAAGGGGAGGCCTTCAGGAGTGCTGTGGAGTGCTGTGGAGTGCTTCAGTCAGTAGCTGCGGCAGCAACTGGACGCCCTGATGACGGATGAACAGGGGGGCCATGAGCCACACGCAGATGCAGGCGCCCGACCCACGGCGGCCTCGACCCGCCGCTCGAGCTCGTCGATGAGCATCTGGTACCGGTCATGTGCTCCATATGGCGGGTGATCAGCGTCCATCAGTGCGTACGCCTGGTTCAGCAGGATCCGCAATCGTCGTGTGGACAGCGCTGCGATGTCGGCTGGAGTCAGTTGCTCATCGGTGGGAGCGTCGTCGCGATCCTGCTCGGCTGCAACCCACGCAGTCAGCTGGTCCGTGTCAACGGCACCGGACTGTCCAGGGCGCGCGGATCCCCTGGAGGTTCTGGTGTTCGTGAGAAGCGTGAACTTCGATGCCGAGGTGGTGGTTCCTGATGCGGGATTGTTCAGAAAGTCGGTCATGGCCGTCTCCAGGTGCGATGCACATCCGTGGCCCGTGTCTGGACCTATGTGTGTTGTGAACACTAGACCTGATTCTCGTGGAAGCCACCAGCAGAAGCTGAACATCCGGTGACAGATCCCGATCACAGCTGAACAGAAGAAGTCGAACCTCCAAGGAGGTGTGGCGGATGGGCGACCTCCCAGTGGCGGATCGCTCACCCGCATGATGCGGAGACGCCGCCAACGGGCTGCCCTACCGCAGCGGGCGGAACGTCGCCCGGATGTCGTCGACGAGGAGCTCCGGCTGCTCGAGCAGCGCGAAGTGGCCGCCGTCCGAAACCTCGCTGAAGTGCACCAGGTTCGTGTAGCGTCGTTCGGCCCAGCGGCGTGAACGGCGGACGTACTCGCCGGGCATGATGCTGAGCCCCACGGGAAGCGTGAGCGGCTCCTCGATCGTTCCCGGGTTGGCCCAGCCGTTCCTGCCCGCCTCCCAGTACATGCGGGCCGCCGACGCCGCCGTGTTGGGCAGCCAGTACAGCATGATGTCGTCGATCATCTCGTCGAGGGTGAAGATCGCCTCGGCATCCCCGTGCCGGTCGTGCGAACCTCCGACGTCCTGGAACATCGCGTAGATCCACGCCGCGAGACCGACCGGCGAGTCCGAGAGCGGGTAGCCGATCGTCTGGGGCCGGGTGGACATCTGCTGCGAGTAGGCGGAGAGCGTCTGCCAGTAGTACCCGCCCTCCCGCAGCATCACCTGCTCCTCGTCGGAGGCCGAATGCATCTCCTCGTCGGAGGGCATGAAGAGGGCCATGTTGAGGTGGATGCCGGCGAGCCCGATGTCCTGCGACTGCTGCAGTGCCGCGAGTTCGGCGGTGACGGAGGCGCCGAGGTCACCGCCCTGGGCGAACCAGCGCGTGTACCCGAGACGTTCCATGAGCGCGGCCCAGGCCCTGGCCGTCCGCTGCGTGTCCCAGCCGGTCCCGGTGGGCTTCCCGGAGAACCCGAATCCCGGCAGGCTCGGGATGACGACGTCGAACGCGTCCGAGGCATTGCCGCCATGCGCTTCCGGGTCGGTCAGCGGCCCGACGACGTGCCGGAACTCCAGGACCGATCCTGGCCAGCCATGCGTGAGCAGCAACGCAGGAGCCCCGGGCACCGAGGACCGGACATGCACGAAGTGGATGTCGAGCCCGTCGATCGTGGTGGTGAACTGGCCCCACGCGTTGAGCAGCGCCTCGGTGCGGCGCCAGTCGTACGCGGAGGCCCAGCGGTGGGCCAGCGCCTGGAGCTTCTCCAGCCGCGGTCCCTGGGATGTGTCCGCCACGGTCTCGCGGTCCGGCCATCGGGCGGACCGGATACGCCGGCGGAGGTCATCGAGATCGGCGTCCGGGACGTGCAGGTTGAAGGGGCGGACGTCCGTCGGATCGCTGGAATGTTCCACGGACGGGAGGTCCGATACGGAGGAGTGTGCGTGGGGCATGGCGACCTTCGGGCAGGGGGCGGACGAGCCGACCGGTGATCGTCTATAAGTGAGATCATATTTCCTTGCTACTATTGCCTCATGCCCGCTGCTCCTGTCCCCGACCCTCTCGATCCCTCAGGCGTCGACTGGGAGGCCGGAGGCATCCGGACGGAACTCGGCTGGTCCCTCCAGGCGATGTCGCAGGGTTTCTCGCGCATCGCGACGGGCGCCGTCGCCGACGTGCCCGGCGGTCCGCGCGGCTACCAGGTCCTCGTGGCGATCACCACAGAGGATCCGACCTCGCAGCTCGTCCTGGCACAGCGGCTCGGTATCGACAAGACCGCGATGACCTACGTCGTCGACGCCCTCGAACGCGAGTCCCTCGTCGAACGCCGACCGGATCCGCAGGACCGCCGGATCCGCCAGGTCCTGCCCACCGCCCACGGCCGTGCCCTCCTCGCCTCGGCCCGGGCAGCCCTCCGCGAGGTCGAGGGCGTACTCCTGCGCGGACTCACCGCAGACGAGCAGTCGCATCTCCGCCGGCTCATGGCACGCGTCGCGCTCGACGCCGGTGACGCCGAATCGTGCATCGGGTCGCCGGCGGGAGCCGAGCAGCCGGTGGTCGCGCCTGACTCCCCACCCCCTCGACGTCGGACCGACGTCCGTGACAGCGCCCCCACAGAGAAGAGCACCCCGTCATGACCACCCTCCTCGTCGCCGGCGCCACCGGTGACCTCGGTCGCCGGATCGTCCGCGAACTGCTCGCCGCGCATCCCGAAGCCCTCGTGCGCGTCCTCACCCGTCCGGGCAGCGGGACCGCCCAGGCCCTGTTCGGGGAGCAGGACCGCGTGGAGGTCCGGGAGGCCGCCTACACGGATCACGCGGGCCTCGTCGCCGCCCTCTCCGGTACCGACGTCGTCGTGTCCGCTGTCAGCGGCGCGCGGACGGTGGTCCTCGATGCCCAGCGGGCGCTGCTCGCCGCGGCCGTCGAGGCGGGCGTGGCACGGTTCGTCCCCTCCGACTACTCGGCGGACTACCGCCGCGTCAGCCCGGGCAGCAACCGCAACTTCGAGCTGCGCAGGGACTTCGCCGCGTACCTCGATGCGGCTCCGATCCGCGCCACGTCCGTCCTGAACGGCGCCTTCGCGGACATGCTGACAGGGCAGGCTCCGATGATCCTCTTCGCCCGTCGCAGGGTGCTCTACTGGTCCTCGCCAGACCAGGTGCTGGACTTCACCAGCAAGGACGACGTCGCCCGGACCGTCGCGCACGTCGCGCTGGACGACGCCGCGCCCCGTGTCGTCGAGGTGGCGGGGGACCGCGTCACGGCACGGGACATCGCGCGGATCATGACAGGACTCACCGGTACCCCGTTCACCACGCAGTGGGCCGGTACCACGGGGATCCTGTCCGGCATGGCCAGGATCGGCCGTCGCGTGTCGAGGGACGAGGAGGCGACCTTCCCGGCATGGCAGGGCATGCAGTACTTCGTCAGCATGTTCAGCGGTGAGGCCGAGCTGCGGCACGTGGACAACGATCGCTACGGACCGCAGGCCTGGACGGGCGTCCGCGACGTCCTCGAGGCGCACGTCGAGGGCACCGGCACCAGAGGCTGACCGCGGCGCCGGCGAACGGGGTAGGGCCGCCCGTGTTCGTACAGGTGCCGGGAAGCGTGGAGTGCGGGCAGTTCCTCAGGGGCGTCTGGCGGGAGCGATCACCCGGATCACCGCCGAGTCGTCCTCTGCGGCGAGGCCCTGCGCCTGTCCCAGCAGGTAGAGCTGCTCCGCGGCCGAGGCGACCGGAGAAGCGAGGCCCGCGGCACGGGTGGCCTTGCCGACGATACCCATGTCCTTGACGAAGATGTCGAGGCGGCTGAGTACCTCCGCTCCCTCCTCCGAGTAGGCCTCCAGCATCCGCGGTCCGCGGTTCGAGAGCATGAAGGATCCGGCCGCCCCGGCCTGGAGGGCGGCGAGGGTCTTGGCGGGGTCCAGGCCCAGGGCGTCGGCGAGGGCCATCGCTTCGGCCGCGGCCGCGATGTGCACGCCGCACAGCAGTTGGTTGACGGTCTTGAGCGCCTGCCCGTCCCCGGGGTTGTCCCCGACCACGGTCAGGGTGGACGCCAGGAGGTCCAGGACCGGACGGGCTTTCTCGAGGGCAACGGGTTCGGCCCCCACCACGATCAGGAGGTCCCCCTCGCCGGCGCGCTTCGGCCCCCCGGAGAGGGGTGCGTCGACCAGGGCGACGCCGTGGTCCGCGAGGCGTGCGACGGTGGCCGGGATCGCGTCGGTCCCGACGGTGCTGGTGAGGACGACGACGGCGCCCTCCCTCAGCACGGGAGCCACCCCCTGGTCGCCGAACAGGACATCGTCGAGCTGTTCGCCGTTGCGGACCGCGAGGAGCAGCGCGTCCGTGCCCGTCGCCGCCTCCTGTGCCGAGGCGAAGGTGCGGATCCCGGCCTCGCGTGCCAGCACGAGCCTCGGCTCCGCGATATCGAAGCCGTGGACCGTGAGGCCCGTGGCGAGGCGGGTGGCCATCGGCAGGCCCATGGCGCCGAGGCCGAGGACTGTGACGGAGTAGCTGTCGTTCATGGGGATCGCCGTCCAATGCTGGGTAGGAGCTGCGGGGAGGTGTCAGAAGGTGGAGCTGAGTTTCCTCGTGACGTCGGCGAGGGAGGAATCGTCCCCCACGTTGCCGGCGAAGACGACGAACGGGATGCCCTTCGCGGGCCCGTCCACCGGCTCCCACAGGCTCACGATGCCCGGGAGCATCGGGCCCCGGACCATGGCGTGCCTGATCTGCAGGCCGTGCGCGGCGACGTCCGAGGAGGTGATTCCTCCCTTGGCGATCACGAAGCGGGGCGGGAACAGTCCGAGGGTGCGGTTCACGACGGTGACGACGGCGGCCGAGACCGTCCGTGCGATCCGGAGGCTGGCGGCGGCGTCGCTGGTCCGTACCAGCAGTCTGCTCGTGTGGAGGATGACGTCACCGTGCGTGAGCCGGTCGACGACGTCCTCGACGATCCCGTCGAGGTGGCCGGCCGCGCGCTCGTCGAGGAGTTGCTCGACGTCGATCTCGATGGTGTGCGCGTGCTGGTGCTGCTCGGTGAGGATGCCGAGTTGCCGGGTGGTGACCCCCACATGTGAGCCGACCACGATCAGCCCGCCGGCGGTCGATGGCTCGTTGCCGGCATAGGCCTCGGAGCCGGTGAGTTCGGCACGGATCTCCTGGCCGATCCGCGCCCGCATGAAGGGCGGCCCGACACGGTACAGGAGCTTCTTCCCGCGGCGTTCGGCTTCCTCCAGACCGAGCGCGAGGGCACGGAGGTCGTTCTCGGTCACGACGTCGGCGACGATCGGTGTCGCTCCGGTCGCATCGGCGACGGCATCCGCGATGGCACGGGCCGACGCGGGAGCGCCGCCACCCGTGCTGCCCGCGCGGATGATGCCGAGGTCCAGGACGATCACGGACGCCGCCGGGACACGTCCGCCGGTCTTCTCCTCGACGTACTGCGCGAGGGAGGCGTTCCGGTAGCCGAAGGTGGCGTCACGGGCGAACTCCGTGTCGGACACGGGGACGAGCTGGTCCTCGCCGAGTTCCGGCGCACGCACGTAGTGCACGCCGCCGATCGTGATCCGTCCGGCGTCCGGGAAAGCCGGGACGATCACGACGCCGTCGGTGGACTCGCCCGTGGCGTCGAGGACGGTCGCGGCGATCGTGTCGGGTTCGAGGGGGAAGTGTCCGCGGAGCGTGGAGTCGCCACGGCTCACGAAGCCGAGTCGCAGGGCGGAGGCTTCCGCCGCCGCTGCGGCGAGGGCGTTCCGGACGATCTCCTCGTTCCGGGCCGCCGCCTCCGGTGCGTCGAGGCTGCGGGTGTTCGTGAGCACGTACACGGCCGGCTTCCCCTGACGGAAGGCCCAGGAGAAGTCCTCGGTCTCCCACCGGGTCAGGACGGGGAGGTCCGCGACGGACTGCGTCCCGGTCGGGTCGTCGTCGAGGACGACGAAGATCCGCGGCGGGCGCCCGGCGGACCGGACGGCTGCCGCTACCTCTCCCGCGGAGATGGGCGCGTCCGGCGGGTAGTCGGACAGCAGGTGCGTTTCAGTGGGCATGCAGCGCTCCGTGATGCGGTGGGTGGACGCCTGGGCGGCAGTTGGGGGACGTGCCGGTGGCGGTGCGGAGGATCGTCGTACCGCCACCGGTGGTCGCCCCGTCAGTGGCCGGGTGCTGCCGCCGTCTTCTCCTCGGCTGCCAGCAGGGCATCCGAGCGGGACCGCATGTTGCGGGTCAGGATGAACATCACCGCGGCCAGGAAGGCGAAGACGCCTACCGAGATGGTGCCGTAGAGCCCCGTCTCGGTCGTGAAGCGTTCATCGATCGCGGTGCGCATGATCGGGGCCACGAACCCACCGAGGTTGCCCAGCGAGTTGATCAGCCCGATGCCCGCTGCCGCTGCCGTTCCGGTGAGGAACGCCGTCGGATAGGACCAGGTGATGGGGCCGCAGGCCAGGAAGCTGGAGACCGAGACCACGAGGAAGGCGATCGCCAGGACGGGCATCCCGTTCTCGCCGGCGAAGGCGGCACCGATGGTGGCCAGGCCGGTCGAGGTGTAGAACATGGTGCCCCACGTGCGGCGACGCCGGATGGTGTTGGCGTTCTTGCCCACGATGTAGCAGACGAACAGGCCGACGAACCAGGGGATGGCCGAGATGAGGCCGATCTGCCAGAACTCGGCGTCCGGGCTGATGATGCGCCGGACCTGCTGCGGGAGGTAGAACGTGGTGCCGTAGACCGCGACCTGGAGGCAGAAGTAGATGACGGTGAAGTACCAGACCTTCCAGTTGCCCATGGCCCGCATGATGCCGGAGGGCCCGTCCGTACTGCGGACCTCGTCCTCCGCTTCCATGACCCTGAGCAGTGCGCGCTTCTCGTCCTTGTCCAGCCACTTCGCCTTCTGCGGACTGTCGATCAGGAAGAAGATGGCGGCGATGCCGGCGATGACGGCCATCATGCCCTCGGTGAAGAACATGACCTGCCAGCCGCGCCACGGGGTGTAGGTGTCCCCGAAGGAGATCAGCGCGCCCGAGATGGGATTGCCGAGCATCTGCGAGAAGGGCTGTGCGAGGTAGAACAGTGCGAACATCTGGACGCGGACCTTGTTGGGGAACCACTCCGAGAGGAACATGATGACGCCCGGGAAGAGCCCGGCCTCGGTCACGCCGAGCAGGAATCGCAGGATGATGAACATGGTGTCGCCGGACGTGAAGGCGAAGGCCGCGGCGACGATGCCCCAGGTCACTGCGATCCGGGCCAGCCACCAGCGTGCCCCGAACTTCTTGAGCAGCAGGTTGGACGGGATCTCGAAGATCGCGTAGCCGATGAAGAAGATGCCGGCACCGAGGGCGAACGCTCCGGCGCTGATGCCGCGGTCCATCTCGAGGGCATCCTCGGCGTAGCCCACGTTCGTGCGGTCCAGGAACGCGACGAAGTACAGGATGATGAGCATCGGCATCAGGTGCCGTGCAGCTTTCTTGACGGCGGAGGCAAGCGCGGGGCTGTCCAGGTCGTCTTTGACCGCGTCCGTAGCGGACATGGGACTCTCCTTAGTGCGGTTGTTGTGGTGGTGGTGTGCGGCTCAGCCCACGAGTGACGGGAAGATGAGCCAGGCCCCGATACCGACGAGGATGATGCCGACGGCGAGGAACAGGATGCGGGATTTCGACCAGTCGCCCATGTCAGTGCATGTAGAGTCCGCCGTCGACGTTCAGGGTCTGGCCCGTCACGAATCCGGCGTCCTCGCTGATGAGGTAGGCGATGGCTGCTGCGATGTCCCGGGGGGTGCCGATGCGCGGAAGGACGCCGTCGGCCGCCATGGCGGCCTTCCGTTCCTCCGTGAGCGTGCCACCCATGATGTCCGTGTCGATGGGACCGGGCGAGATGGCGTTGACGGTGATGCCCGCCCCGCCCAGTTCACGTGCCACGGAGCGCGTGAAACCGATGACGCCGGCCTTCGCCGCGGAGTAGACGGTCTTGGAGAACGTCCCGCCACCGCGCTGCGCGGACACCGAGGACAGGTTGACCACGCGCCCGACGCCGTGCCCGACCATGGACTCGACGGCTCGCCGGGTGGCGTAGTGGACGCCGTTCATGTTGATGCCCATGACGCGGTTCCACTCCTCGGGAGTGACCTCGAGGTACGGCACGGGGCTGGAGACGCCGGCGAGGTTCACCAGGGCGACGACCTGCGGGAGGGCGGCCTCGAGGCTGTCGAAGGCTGCCCGCACCTCGGATTCGTCCGCCACATTCGCTCCGGCACCGGCGGCCGTGACGCCGTGCTCCTCGGCGATCTCGCGGGCGACCGCCGTGGCCGCCCCGTCGTCGAGGTCGATGATGCCGATGTTCCAGCCGAGGCCGGCGAGGTGGTGCGCGGACGCGCGACCGATACCGCGCGGTGAGGCGGCGCCGGTGAGGATGACCGACCTGGAGTCGGGAAAAGCTGATGCCACGGGAGGATCTCCTTGCGATCAGTGGATGGGTGCAGGACCGAGTTCGTCCATGAGTTTCTTGATGGCCACGTACGCCCTGTTGCGGTAGGCGATCAGCTCCGCGGTGCGTTCGGCCGGGACGTCGAGGTAGCCGGCGCCGGTCTTGGTGCCGAACTTGCCGGCGTCGACGAGTTCCTTCAGGGAATCCGGTGTCGCGAAACGCTCGGGCCAGCGCGTCTGGAGCGACGCGTAGCAGAACGAGTACACGTCGAGGCCGGCCATGTCCGCGATGGCGAAGGGACCGAAGACGGGGAGCCGGAAGCCGAAGGTCGTGCGGACGATCGTGTCGATGTCGTCCGGGGTCGCGATGCCCTCCTCGACGATCTGCGTGGCCTCGTGGAACAGCGCGTACTGGAGCCTGTTCAGCACGAAGCCGGTGGCATCCTTCACCCGCGCCGTCTCCTTGCCGGTGGAGGCGACGATCTCCTCGACCACGGGGATGACGGCGTCGTCCGTGTCCGGGTGCGGGATGAGTTCGACGCCGGGGATGAAGGGTGCGGGGTTCGAGAAGTGGACGCCCAGGAACCGCTCCGGATGCTCCACCGCCTCCGCGAGGGCCGCGATCAGGATGGTGGAGGTGTTCGAGCCGATGATGGCATCGGGTCGGGCCGCCGCGGAGATCCGCCGGAGTGTCTCGTGCTTGATCTCGATGCGCTCCGGCACGGCCTCCTCGATGAATTCGGCGTCGGACACCGCGTCCTCGATCGAGTCGGCGGCCGAGACGTTCGCCTCGATGCGTTCGCGGGCATCCACGGGGAAGAGGCCGTCGGCGGCGAACTGCTCCGCCTCGGTCAACAGGCGCTTGAGGTTGGATTCCGCGATCTCGGCGCTCACGTCCGCGATGCGGACGGTGTGCCCGGCCAGGGCGAGGACCTGGGCGATGCCGCCGCCCATGTAGCCCGATCCGACGACGGCGATTCTCTTCGGTGTCATGCGTCCTTCTTCCCAGGCAGGAGTGAGCGGATGTAGGTCTGGTTGGTGGCGCAGTTGCCGAGGCTGTCCCCGCCGTAGTGTTCACACAGGAAGATGCCGTCGAAGCCGAGCTCGATGGCGTCGCGGATCACCTGGCGGTAGTTGATCAGCCCGGCCTCCATCGAGCTGGGGACGCTCGTCGCCCATGAGCCGTCGGCTGCCTCGTCCCGCGTGTAGTTCTTCACGTGCCAGTAGTTGGCATAGGGGAGGAGCTTCGCGTGGAGTTCGCGCCAGTCCTCCACGGGGCGGTGCAGGCGGATGAGGTTGGCGATGTCGGGATTGATCCCCACGTTGTCGAGGCCGATCTCCTCGACGAGCCGCACGGCGCTGTCACCGGTGCCGAGGTACGTGTCCTCGTACAGCTCCAGGGACATCTTCAGTCCGACGTCGGCCGCATGCCGGCCGAGTTCCCGCAGCCGGGTGACCGCCGCCTGCCATACCTCCGGATCATCCGGGTCCTTCGGCCCCTGCGCCGTCCAGAACCACAGCGCGCGCCGCTGCGCCTCGCTGAAGGGCTGGTGGAGTCCGGTGGAGAAGACCTCCATGCCCCACTCGGCCGCCGCGTCGATCGTCCGGTGGGCGTAGGCGAGATTGCGCTCCTCGTGGCCCGGCATGATCACGCTCTGCCGCTGCAGGTGGACCGACGGGATCCGGACGCCGTGCGAGGCGGCGATGGACAGGAACTCGTCGCGCCGGGACGGTTCGAGGTCGGCCGGCCGGACGTGGCTGTCGGCGAGCTCGGCCAGCGAGAATCCGACGTGCTCCACCTGGCTGAACATGTCGTCCCAGGCCTCGGGGGCGGCGTCGTGGAGTGCGACTCCCTCCTTGCTCACCGTGGGAATGCCGTGCAGGCAGGTGGCGATCGGCCAGTCCTGCGCCGAGAAGGCGGGGTGCAGAGACATCTTCTTGCTCCATTGCAATCGGGGATACCGGGGAAGAGGAAAGATCCTATAGGAAATATAGACGCAGGTTCCCGGCTCTGCAAGGCTTTTCGGAACAGGCGCTTCAGCTCGGGGGCGAGTCGCTCAGGGAGCGGGCACGGACGCCCTCGATGTGGGCCCGCAGGGCCCGGACGGGTGCTTCGGCGTCTTCAGAAGCGAAGGCGTCCAGGATTGCGGCGTGCTCCGCGGCCGCTTCGGAGACATCGCTCGTCCCCCTGATGACGGCCTGCCGCATCCGGTGGGTCAGCGCTCCCAGGTTGGCGTACATGTCCTGGACGTAGCGGTTGCCCGCGGCGTCGAGGACGACCAGGTGGAAGGCGTTGTCGGCGTCGAAATAGTCGTGGATGGTCCGGATCGGGACGTCACCCCTCAGCATCGCGGCGGTGACCCGCTCACCCATCTCGTGGTGGTGCTCGTGTGCCTGGCGCAGGGCGGGCAGGAAGGAGGCAGCACGTGGTGCTGCGAGCCGGGCGGCCTCGACCTCGAGCATGATCCGCGCCTCGAACAGCTCGTCGAGCTGCTCGGGGCCGAGGGGAGGAGCGACGCGGTACCCCTTGAGCGCCTCCCGGGTCACGAGTCCGGTGCGTTCGAGCTGGACCATGGCCTCCCTGACGGGCGTCGGCGAGACCTTGAGTTGCTTGGCGACGGTGTCGATCGACAGTCTCGCCCCTGGTTCCATCTCGCTCGACAGGAGGATGTCCAGGATCCGGTCGTACACGCGGTCCCGCAGGCCGCGCCGGTCGATGTCCGGAGCCGGTTGGTCAGAGTGCGCTGCTGTCATCACCGAACCCAATCTCCCATGCCTCGTCCAGGATATCCGCGAACGCGGCCGGATCATGGGCGAATCGGCCGAGGAACATGCCGTCGACATCGGGAGCGATGCGCCCCAGCAGCCCGGGGCCGGCACTGCCGCCGTAGATCACCCGTGGCTCCTGCACCAGTCCGTCGTCGCGCAGGTGTGCACGGAGGGCGCCGGTGACGGCCCGTATGTGGGTGTCGGGTGCCGGAACGGACTTGCCGATCGCCCAGACGGGCTCGTAGGCCACGATCACCTGCCCGCCGGTCCCGTCGCGGCGCGCGGCCGCGAGGCACGCCTCGAGCTGTTGCACGCACGCCCGGATCGCCAAGGAGTGCTCGCCCTGTTCCTCCTCGCCGATGCAGAGGACCGGCACGAGGCCGTGGCGGAGGCTCGCCAGGACCTTCCGGGCCGCGGTGGAGTCCGTCTCGCCGAACATCGACCGCCGCTCCGCGTGGTTGATCTCCACCAGCCGGACGCCGATCTCCGCCAGTTCGGCCGCCGACACCTCGCCGGTGTAGGCGCCGGCATCCTCCCAGTGCACGTCCTGCGCTCCCACGAGCAGACCCCCGGGCACGGCGAGGTCCCGCACGGCGGGGATGGAGGGGAACGTCGGGATGACGAAGGGCTCCACCACGCCCTGCTGGACCGCCGGATGGGTCGAGGCGATCTCGGCCACCCGGCGCGTCCACTCGAGCTGGCGCCGATGGCCGAAGTACATCTTGAGGCTCGAGCCGATGGTGAACCTCGGCATGGGTGCGCTACACGCCCTCGTAGGCGCAGATGTCGTTCACCTTCGCCTGGGACGCACTCGAGGTGTCGAACGTGTAGGTCAGCCATTCCCGGACGAGCCGGCGGGCGAGTTCGCTGCCGATGACGCGCTGGCCCATGCAGAGCACCTGGCAGTCGTTGGACAGGACGGACCGCTCCACGGACAGGGGATCGTGGGCCGTGGCGGCGCGGATGCCCTGCACCTTGTTCGCGGCGATGGCGACGCCGAGGCCGGTTCCGCAGATGAGCAGCGCCCGGTCCGCCTCGCCCCGCGCGACGCGCTCGGCGGCCTCGATCGCGATCTTCGGATAGGACGTGTGCCCGTCCTCGCCCACGCCGACGTCGACCACCGACTCGACGAGGTCGTTCTGTTCGAGATCCCGCTTGAGGATCTCCTTGTACTGGTATCCCGCGTCGTCGCAGCCGACGATCAGCCTGAGTGCCATGTTTCCTCCTAGTGGTCGTCCGGGCGGGCGCCCGGTGCGTTACGGATGACGTCCGAGACGGTGGTGCAGATCAGCGCGAAGGACACCGCGCCGGGGTCCGGCGTCCCGACGGACTTCTCGCCGTGGGACCGCGCGCGCCCCAGGGTGGCGCGCATCGACGCCGTGGCCTCCGCCGCTGCCGTGGCCGCGGCGGCTGCTCCCGCCCACGCCTCGGCGAGCCCGGATCCGTCGCCCACCCGTGTCGAGAGTTCATCGGAGAAGGGGACGACGGCGTCGACCATGGTCTTGTCGCCGACCTTCGCCTTTCCGAAGGCCATCACGGCGTCCCTGGCCGCGGAGATCCCGCGTGCGAGGTCCTTCGGGGTGGGGCGCGCGTCGTCGCCGACCACGGTTCCGAGCGCCTTGAGCATCGTCGCCCAGATGGCGCCCGAGGTGCCACCGGCGCGGTCGCTCCAGGCGTTGGCCGCGTGACGCAGGGCCGTCTCGGCGCCGGCACCCTGCTCGACGGCGGCTCGAGCCGCGTCCCGGCCGGCATGGGCGCCGCGCTGCATGCCGATCCCGTGGTCGCCGTCGCCCGCCACCTGGTCGAGGCGGCCGAGTTCGTCGGCGTGCTCGTCCACCGTGCGTGCGAGCGCCTCGAGGGCCGTGACGATGGTCGCCGCGCAGGCGCGGGACTCGGCCGTGGAGCTTCCGATGACCTCCTCGGCGTCGTCCTTCACCACCGCGTCGAAGCGCTGCTGGTCGCCCACCTGTCCGCGCCGGAAGCCGGGGGTGTCCGCCGGCGCCGTCCAGAGACGTTCGAGCTCCTCGTCGAGCCACAGCAGGGTGAGGGAGCAGCCGGCCATGTCGAAGCTGGTGCACAGCTCGCCGACCTCGGGATCGACGATGCTGATACCCCGCTCAGCGAGGAGTGCGTGCACGGTGCGGTAGACGACGAAGAGTTCCTCGTACTTGACGCTCCCGAGGCCGTTCAGCAGGGGCACGACGCGCGCGCCCGCCAGGTCGACGCCGTCCGGCACCTCCTCGAGGAGACTGCTGACGAACAGTTCGGCGAGGCCCGCCGCCGTCGGGATGTCGACCTCGTCGATGCCGGGCTCCCCGTGGATGCCCAGACCGACGGCCATGCGTCCTGCAGGGACTTCGAAGAGCGGCGCATCGGCGCCGGGGAGGGTGCAGCCGCCGAAGGCGACGCCGAGGGAGCGCGTCCTGTCATTGGCGCGCCGTGCGACACGCTCGACGCCGTCGAGGTCGTAGCCCACCTCGCAGGCTGCACCCGCGACCTTGAACACCGTGAGGTCGCCGGCGATCCCGCGGCGCTTGTGTTCCTCGCCCCGGGGCGCGCTGATGATGTCGTCGGTCACGGTCACCGTCCGGACGTCCATCCCCGCCTCACGCAGTTCGGCCTGTGCCTCGTCGAAGTGCAGGACGTCACCCGCGTAGTTCCCGTAGGACAGGAGGACCCCGCGCCCCTGGTCGGCCGTCCGGGCGACGGTGCGTACCTGGTGGGCCGACGGTGAGGCGAAGAGGTTGCCCATCACCGCCCCGTGCGCCAGGCCCGGGCCCACGAGGCCGCCGAAGGCGGGGTAGTGTCCGCTGCCGCCCCCGATGACCAGGGAGACCGTCGGTTCCGCCGGTCGTCCGACACGCACCACGCCCCCCGGGATCTGCTGGACCCAGCGCGAGGCGGCGGCGGCGAAGCCGTCCATCATCTCGTCGACGAAGTTCTCCGGTTCGTTGAACAGACGCGTCATTGCGATCCCTTCTGAGTTTCGTAGATTCTATAGGATAACCGGAGAATCGGCACCCGTTCCAGACCGTGGCCGTGGCCGTGGCCGTGGCCGGTGCGGCGGCGGTCGGCGAGGCGTCAGGGCCGGAGCGGTGCCGTCGAGGATCGCACGATCAGGTGTGTGGCCAGTTCCATGCGGGTGGCATCGGGCGCCTCCCCGCCCATCTCCCGGAGGAGCGCACGTACCGCGGCGCGGCCCATGTCCCGTAGCGGCTGCGCGACGGTGGTGAGCTGCGGTGAGGACTGCTCGCTGATGTAGGTCCCGTCGAAGCCGACCACGCTCAGTTCGTCGGGGACCGTCATGCCCAGCGAGTGCGCCTCGGCCAGCACTCCCAGCGCGATACTGTCGGAGGCCGCGAAGATGGCGGAGGGCGGGTTGTCCAGGGCGAGGAACCGGGCCAGGGCCTGGCGCCCCGTCTCCGGATCGAAGGCGCCCGCCAGGACGTACTCCTCCGAGATCGGGATACCCCGCTCGAGGAGGGCGGCCACGTACCCGTGCTCGCGGTCCTGGCTGCATTCCGCGCTCGAGTGCCCGCCGATGAACGCGATGCGCGTGTGTCCGAGGCCGAGCAGGTGTTCCGTGGCAGCTTTCCCCCCGGACCAGTTGGTGGCGCCGACGCTCGCCACGCCGGGCCCGGGTGGATTGATGGGGTCGATCACCACCACGGCGATGCCGCGCTTCCTCACGTCCTTGATCTCACGCGGAGACCAGCGCGAGGTGACGAGGAGGAGGCCGCGGCGGCCCGACGCCTGCATCTTCTCGGCCCGCTCGCCGGCCGTGAGGTGCGTGAGCCCCGTCTTCGAGAGGACGATCTCCGCTCCCTGCGCCTCCGCGCACTCGAGGATCCCGTCCATCACCTCCGCGTAGTACGCCGTCGTCACGCTGTCCACGGCGACGTCGATCAGGGTGGAGGCCGGGGGTGCGAGGGCGAGCCGCTGCCCGGGTGGCTGGTACTCGGACGACCGCAGTGCCGCCAGCACGCGCTTCCGGGTGGCCGGTGCGACGTCCTCCCGCCCGTTGATCACCTTGGACACCGTCGGAGTCGAGACTCCGGCGAGGGCGGCGACGGAGGCCAGGGTGGCCCTGGTGCGAACTCCACTTTCCGACAATGTTTCGAAATCCTTCCCGGAGCACATCCGGCCCCCTCCTGCACGAGTCTGACGGGTCCCGTCTCGCAGGGCAAGATCCCCAGCAGAAGAGGGAAGAAGCAGGGGTATTGACCGCCCGCTGTGATGCAGGTAACTTTCCCCTTGTTAGTTTGTTGTTATCGAAAACATTTCGAAATCTCTTCCGCAGCGTGGCGGTCAGCGACCGCATACCCGCGGAGTTGACCTGCCCATCTCAGCCGGCCCCCTGCCTCGAGCTGAGTCGACTACGGAAGAACTGATGAAAATGCGAACAACCACCTCCCTCATCTCGGCAGCCTCCGCCATCACCCTCGCCCTCGGTCTGGCCGCCTGCGGATCCAGCGGACCCGCCGACCCCGCCGCCGATTCCGATTCCCCCACCATGTGGGCGCTGACCGGCAGCAGCGAGAACATCTTCCGCTCCTCCGTCGAGGACTGGAACAAGGCCAACGCGGACGACAAGATCAACCAGGAATTCTTCGCCAACGACGCCTACAAGACCAAGGTGCGCACCGCGGTGGGCGCGGGCGAGGGACCCACCTTCATCTACGGGTGGGGCGGTGGCGTACTGAAGTCCTATGTCGATGCCGGCCATGTCGGCGACCTGGACCAGTTCCTCGCCGACAACCCCGAGGTGAAGGAGCGCTACATCCCCTCCGTCCTCGAGAACGGCGTGATCGACGGCAAGACCTATGCCCTCCCGAACAACAACATGCAGCCGGTCGTCCTCTACTACAACAAGCAGGTCTTCGAGGACATGGGCGTCGAACCCCCCGAGACCTGGGACGACCTGATGGCGCTGGTACCGGAGTTCAACGACGCGGGGATCGCGCCCTTCGCCCTGGCGGGCCAGTCGAAGTGGCCGAACCTGATGTGGCTGTCCTACCTCGTCGACCGCATCGGCGGACCCGAGGTCTTCCAGGCGATCCTGGACGGGGAGGAGGACGCCTGGTCCGATCCCGCGGTGATCGAGGCCCTCACGAAGATCCAGGAGCTGGTCGACGCGGGCGGGTTCATCAACGGCTTCTCCTCGATCGCGGCCGACGCGGGAGCCGACAGCGCCCTCCTGTACACCGACAAGGCGGCGATGATGCTCCACGGCGGCTGGGTCTACCAGAACCTGAAGAACGACGCCCCGGAGTTCGTCGAGTCGGGAGAGGTCGGATTCGTGCCGTTCCCCGAGGTCGAGGGCGGCGCGGGCGACCCCGCGAACGTGGTCGGCAACCCCGCGAACATGTGGTCCGTCTCCTCCACGGCCTCCGAGCAGCAGAAGGAATCCGCACTGAACTACCTCAAGGACGGACTGTTCAGCGAGGAGTACACGCAGGCCATGATCGACTCGGGCGCGGTTCCCGCCGTCAACGGCATCGAGGACCAGCTCGCAGCCTCCGAGGACAAGGACTTCGTGGAGTTCGTCTACGGCCTGGCGCAGGACGCACCGAGCTTCCAGCTCTCCTGGGACCAGGCGCTGAGCCCCGCCCAGGGCGACGCCATGCTCGCGAACCTCGACCAGATCTTCATCGGCGAGATCACCCCCGAGGAGTTCGCCGAGAACATGAACGCCACCCTGGGCAAATGAGCACGCTGCTGAAGCCCAAGCCCGCCATGAGAGTGCGGGGCGCCCGGGCGGAAGGCCCCTCGGCGTGGATGGTCGTCCCGGCGCTGGCCTTCTTCCTGGTCTTCGCCGTCCTGCCCCTGCTCGGCGTGGTGTTCCTCAGCTTCACCAACTGGAACGGGCTGGGCGCGATCACCTGGGCCGGACTGGAGAGCTGGCGAACCGCACTCACCGACTCGGTGACCCTGAACGCGCTGATCGTCACGCTGAAGATCATGGTCTACTCGCTCCTGGTGCAGGTCCCGATCAGCCTCCTCCTGGGCGTGTTCACGGCGGGCAACCAGCGCTACCGGGCGGTGCTGGCGGTCCTGTACTTCGTCCCGCTGCTGCTCTCGTCGGCTGCGGTGGCGATCGCGTTCAAGGCACTGCTGGACCCCAACTTCGGCATGGGTCCGGGCCTGGGCCTGCCGATCCTCGCCCAGAACTGGCTCGGCAGTGCCGACCTGGTGCTGTTCGTGGTCATCTTCGTCATCGCCTGGCAGTTCGTCCCCTTCCACACGCTCATCTACCAGGGTGGCGTCCGCCAGATCCCGGCGTCCTTCTACGAGGCGGCCCAGATCGACGGGGCCGGCCGGATCCAGCAGTTCTTCCACATCACCCTGCCCCAGCTGAAGTACACGATCATCACCTCGTCCACCCTCATGGTCCTGGGATCCCTGGCGTACTTCGACCTGATCTTCGTCCTCACGGCAGGCGGTCCGGGGTACGCGACCCGTCTCCTCCCGCTGCACATGTACCTCACCGGCTTCCGGGCCAACGACATGGGAGCAGCGAGTGCCCTCGGCGTGATCCTCGTGGTGATCGGGCTGGGTCTCGCCCTCGTGTTGCAGCGGCTCGGCGGCAACAGCCGCAGTGCAAGCCAATTGGAAGGAGCGTAGCCATGGCACTGGCAACCGAGACGGCGCAGGGCGCCGATGAGCAGGCGGGCGAGCGCTCCCAGCGGAAGCGGGTGGGCAGGAGCAGTCCGAACGTCCTCGGGGGGCTCGGCGGCTGGGTGTGGCTCGCCCTGATCATCCTGCCCGTCTACTACGTGATCATCACGAGCCTGAAGAACCAGGCGGGCTTCTTCGGCTCGAACCCGCTGGCGCCACCCACGGACCCGACCCTGGCAAACTACCGGACGGTCCTCGAGGCGGACTTCGTCCGGTACTTCGTGAACAGCGTCATCGTGACGCTGGGAAGTGTCATCCCGGCCGTGATCGTCTCGTTCATGGCGGCGTACGCGGTGGTGCGGGGAAGCGGGCGCATCATCACGTCCGCCCATACGCTGTTCCTGATGGGCCTCGCCATCCCGCTGCAGGCGACCATCATCCCCATCTACTTCATGATCACCAAGGCGCACCTCTATGACACACTGCTGGCGCTGATCCTGCCGTCGATCGCCTTCGCCATCCCCATCTCCGTGCTGATCCTGTCGAACTTCCTCCGGGACGTCCCACGGGAACTCTTCGAATCCATGAGGCTGGACGGCTGCTCGGAATTCACCATGATGTGGCGCCTCGCCCTGCCGCTGGTCCGCCCGGCGGTGGTCACGATCGCCATCTACAACGCACTGCACGTCTGGAACGGGTTCCTCTTCCCGCTGATCCTCACGCAGAGTCCCGACAAGCGGGTCCTGCCGCTCTCGCTCTGGGCGTTCCAGGACGAGTTCAGCGTGAACATACCGGCGGTCCTCGCCGCCGTCGTGCTCTCCACCCTCCCGCTGGTGGTCCTCTACGTGCTGGCCCGCCGCCAGCTCGTCAGCGGACTGACCGCCGGGTTCAACAAATAGACCGAAAGGAATCGCCAGCCTGATGACTTCTCCACAGCAATCGGCCCTGCGGGTCGGGATGGTCGGCTACGCCTTCATGGGAGCGATGCACTCCCATGCCTGGCGTACCGCCCCGCGCTTCTTCGACCTCCCGCTCCAGCCCGAACTCGCCGTCCTCGCCGGCCGCGACCCGGCCGCCGTGGAGGCGGCGGCCGGCAGGTTCGGCTGGCGGGAGACCGAGACCGACTGGCGGGCCCTGGTGGAGCGTGACGACGTCGACCTCATCGACATCTGCACCCCCGGGGACACCCACGCCGAGATCGCCATCGCAGCACTCGAAGCGGGCAAGCACGTGCTCTGCGAGAAGCCGCTCGCGAACTCGGTGGAGGAGGCCGAACGCATGGCGGCGGCGGCCCGGGCCGCCGAGGCGAAGGGGGTCTTCGCGATGTGCGGGTTCTCCTACCGCCGCACGCCCGCCCTGACCCTGGCCCGGCGGCTCGTCGACCAGGGGAGGCTCGGGACGATCCGGCACGTCCGGGCGCAGTACCTCCAGGACTGGCTGACGGACGAGACCGCACCGATGACCTGGCGCCTGGACAAGAGCAGGTCGGGGTCGGGTTCCCTCGGGGACATCGGAGCGCACAGCATCGATGCCGCGCAGTACGTGACCGGGTTGCCCATCACGGGAGTCTCCGGCCTCCTCACCACCTTCGTCCACGAACGTCCCCTCGGCGGGACCCTGGTGGGTCTCGGCGGCCAGGGTTCCAGCGACGGGGCGACCGGCACGGTGACGGTGGACGACGCCGCGATCTTCAGTGCACGCTTCGAGTCAGGAGCGATCGGCGTCTTCGAAGCCACCCGCTTCGCGACCGGCAGGAAGAATAACATGCGCCTGGAGGTCAACGGGAGCCTCGGCTCGCTCGCCTTCGACTTCGAGAACATGAACTCCCTGGAGTTCTACGACGCGACGCAGCCTCCCGAGACCGCGGGGTTCAGCACGATCAACGTCACCGATTCCGTGCACCCCTACACGGGCAACTGGTGGCCGGCCGGGCACGGCCTCGGCTACGAGCACGGCTTCACGCACCAGGTCGTGGATCTCGTGCAGGCCATCGCCGACGGCACCACACCGTCACCGTCCTTCGACGAGGCACTGCGGGTCCAGAAGGTCCTGCACGCCATCGAGAAGTCCGCCGCGAGCGACTCGGGGTGGCAGCATGTCTGAGGCCTTCGCGACCGGAGCTGCCACCCCGCGCCCGGTGACCCTGTTCACCGGCCAATGGGCCGACCTGCCGTTCGAGGACGTGGCGAGGATGGCCGGTGAGTGGGGCTTCGACGGCCTCGAGATCGCCTGCTGGGGAGACCACCTGGACCCGGGGCGGGCCGCGCAGGACGACGACTACGTCCAGGACCGCCTCCGGATCCTCGAGGAGAACAACCTCGCCGTCCACGCGATCGCCATCCACCTGACCGGGCAGGCCGTCGGCGACGACCCGATCGACGAGCGCCACCAGGACATCCTCACCCCCGAGGTCTGGGGGGACGGCGATCCCGAGGGAGTCCGCCGGCGGTCCGCCGAGGTCGTCAAGGACAGCGCCCGGGCCGCAGCCCGGCTCGGGGCGTCGGTAGTCACCGGGTTCACCGGATCCTCCATCTGGAAGTACGTCGCGATGTTCCCTCCCGCCTCCGAACGGATGATCGAGCGTGGCTACGAGGACTTCGCGGCTCGCTGGAACCCGATCATGGACGTGTTCGACGCCGAGGGGATCCGCTTCGCGCTCGAGGTGCATCCGTCCGAGATCGCCTACGACTACTGGACGACCCGGCGCACGCTGGAGGTCATGAGGAACCGGCCCGGCTTCGGGCTCAACTTCGACCCCTCGCACTTCGTCTGGCAGGACCTCGACCCCGTGATGTTCCTGCAGGACTTCGCGCCGCACATCTTCCACGTCCACGTGAAGGAATCCGTCCGGCAGCTGAACGGACGCAACGGACGCCTCGGCTCACACCTGCCGTGGGGGGACCCGCGGCGGGGCTGGGACTTCGTCACCGCCGGGCACGGGGACGTGCCCTGGAAACCGATCTTCCGCATGCTCAACGCGATCGGCTACCAGGGACCCACCAGTATCGAATGGGAGGACGCCGGAATGGATCGCCTCATCGGCGCGCCGGAGGCCCTCGCCCTCGTGCGGCAGCTGGCCACCATAGCCCCCTCGGGGGCCTCGTTCGATGCAGCCTTCTCCGCCCGCGGGCGCGACAGCCGATCCACGACCACGAAAGAGGCATCATGACCAGCAAGGAAGCACTCGTCGTCCGCGGCGGCTGGGACGGGCACCAGCCCGTCGAAGCCACGGACCGTTTTCTCCCGTTCCTCCGCGAGCACGGCTACACCGTCCGCATCGAGGAGTCACCGAAGATCTACGCCGATGCCGACTACATGTCGACCGTCAGCCTGATCCTGCAGTGCAACACGATGAACACCATCGAGAAGGACGAGTTCGCCGGGCTCCGGGCGGCCGTCGAGGCCGGGACCGGACTCGCGGGCTGGCACGGCGGGATCGCGGACTCGTACCGCAACGAATCCGACTACCTCCACCTCATCGGCGGTCAGTTCGCCTGCCATCCCGGCAAGCACCCGGACGAGAGGACCGGCGAGCAGTCCGACAACTACGTGCCGTACCGGGTGACCATGCTCCCGGCCGCCGCGGATCATCCGATCACCCGCGGCATCGGGGACTTCGACCTCGTGACCGAGCAGTACTGGGTGCTCGCGGACGACTACATCGACGTGCTCGCGACGACGACCCAGGCCGTCCGCGCATGGGACCCCTGGAACCGTCCCGTCACGTCCCCCGCCATCTGGACCCGCCAGTGGGGCGAGGGCCGTATCTTCGTCGCCACCCCCGGACACCGCGTGGAGATCCTCGACGATCCCAACGTCCGGACCATCATCGAAAGGGGTTTGCTGTGGGCGAGCCGTTGAACGTCGGAATCATCGGCTGCGGAGCGATCGTGGCCCAGTACCTGAAGACCCTGCCGTCGCTGGGATCGGTGAACCTGAAGGCCGTGGCGGACCTGGACCCGGGCCGGGCGCAGGCCGTGGCGGACTCGCAGGAGGGAGTGCGGGCCCTGACCGTGGACGAGCTCCTGGCCGACCCCGGGATCGACACCGTCCTGAACCTCACGATCCCTGCCGCCCACGCGGAGGTGGCGGCTCGGGCGATCGCGGCCGGCAAGAACGTCTACGGCGAGAAACCGCTGGCGGCGAACACGACCGAGGCCCGGGAGGTGCTCGCCCTCGCGGAGGCCGCCGGGGTCCGGGTGGGGTGCGCTCCCGACACGGTGCTCGGGACGGGCATCCAGACCGCTCGCCATGCGATCGACGACGGCCTGATCGGCCGGCCCATCTCGGCCACCGCGACCATGGTCACGCCCGGCCATGAACGCTGGCACCCCAACCCGGACTTCTACTACGTGCCCGGTGGCGGGCCGCTGCTGGACATGGGCCCGTACTACGTCACGGCGCTGGTCACCCTGCTGGGGCCGGTCACGTCCGTCATCGGAGCGGCCAGCCACACGCGGGAACAACGGACCATCGGCGGCGGACCACGGGCGGGCCAGACGGTGCCGGTGACCATCGACACGCACGTCACCGGTGTGCTCGTGCACGAGTCGGGCGCCCTCTCCACCCTGGTCATGAGTTTCGACGCCGTGCAGACGCGATCCTCCAACATCGAGATCCACGGCGAACGGGCCAGCATGACGGTCCCCGACCCCAACTACTTCGACGGGGAGGTGTCCGTCTGCGCCCTGGAGAACAGGGGCAACGACAGGGAGATCGGGTGGGAGGTCCTCCCCGCCAGTGCAGGCTATATCGGAGCCGGCCGCGGGTACGGCCTCGCGGACATGGCCCTCACCCCGCCGGGTGAGCAGCACCGGGCCAACGGGGAACTGGCCTACCACGTCCTCGACGTCATGGAATCCCTCCTGCAGTCGGCTGCGGACGGGATCGCCGTCCCCGTCCGCAGCACCGTGGAACGGCCCAGGGAGGTTCCCCTGACATCACTGTCCGATCTGGCATCGGCCACATCCCGCTGACGGACCGACGGCGGAAAAGACCGGAGCGGTGCCGGCACCCGGTCGGCAGGAGCCGATCGGGTGCCGGCACGGGCCGGCGGGATCACCGCCCGAAGCTGCGCAGCCTCAGTGAATTGGCGACCACGAGGACAGAACTCGCCGCCATCGCCGCCCCCGCGAGCATCGGGTTGAGCAGGCCCAGTGCAGCGACGGGGATGCCCACGGCGTTGTAGAAGAAGGCCCAGAACAGGTTGCCCTTGATGGTGCCCAGCGTCCGGCGCGAGAGCTCGATCGCCTGGGCGACCTGCTCCAGACTGTTGCCCATCACGGTGAGGTCCGCCGCCTCGATGGCGACGTCGGTACCCGATCCCATCGCGATGCCGAGGTCCGCCTGGGCGAGCGCTGCGGCATCGTTGACGCCGTCGCCGGCCATGGCCACGGTCGCCCCTGCCGCCTGCAGTTCGCGCACGGCGTCGACCTTGCCCGCCGGAGTCACCCCGGCGCGGACGTCCACGGCGTCGATCCCCACCGCGGCAGCCACCTGCAGGGCCACGGCACGGTTGTCGCCCGTGAGCAGGACGGGCCGCAGCCCGAGCCGGCGCAGGTGTCCGATCGCGGCCGCGGAACCCTCCTTGACGGTGTCGGACAGGGTGATGATGCCTGCGACGTCGCCGTCGACGGCCACCCACACCGCCGTCGCTCCCGCGTCCTCGGCGGTGCCGAAGGCCGCCGTCTGCTCACCGGTGGGGCGGATCCCGTTCTCCTCCAGCCAGGCTGCCCGGCCGGCCGTGACGGTCACGCCGTCGACCTCGCCGCGCACGCCGCCGCCGGGAGCGCTGGAGAAGCCCGTCGTCTCCGGGAGCCTGCCCTGCGCGGCGGCGTGCCGGGCGATCGCCTGGGCGATGGGGTGCTCGCTCGCGGCCTCGACGGCGCCCGCGAGGCGCAGCAGGCCGGGGGCGTCCATGTCGGACAGCACGACGACGTCGTCCACGGCCATGGCGCCCGTGGTGACCGTGCCGGTCTTGTCCAGCACGATCGTGTCCACGGTCCGGGTGTCCTCGAGGACCTGGGGTCCGCGGATGAGGATCCCGAGCTGCGCGCCGCGGCCCGTGCCGGTGAGCAGAGCTGTGGGCGTCGCGAGGCCCAGGGCGCAGGGGCAGGCGATCACCAGGACCGTGACGGCCGCGGTGAAGGCCGCGTCGAGGTCGCCCGTGAGGACGAGCCAGAGCACGAAGGTGAGGATCGCGAGGACGAGCACCACGGGGACGAAGACGGCGCTGATGCGGTCCGCGAGCCGGGCGATCCGGGCCTTCCCGCTCTGCGCCTGGCTGACGAGGCGGCCCATGTGCGAGAGCACGGTGTCGGAACCGACGCGCGTCGCGCGGACCACGAGCCTGCCCGAGGTGTTGATCGTGGCACCCGTGACGGCGTCGCCCGCGGTCACCTCGACCGGGATGCTCTCTCCCGTGAGCAGTGCGGTGTCGACGGCGCCGGCGCCCTCGGTGACCACGCCGTCGGTGGTGATCTTCTCGCCCGGACGGACCACGAACTCGTCGCCCGGCATCAGCGTGTCGGCGGGCAGGGTGACCTCTATGCGCTCGCCGTCGACGGTGCGGAGCACATGCGCTTCCTTGGCGCCGAGGCTCAGGAGCGACTTCAGGGCGTTCCCGGCCCGCTGCTTGGCCGACGCCTCGAGGAAGCGGCCGAGCAGCAGGAACGTCACGACGACGGCGGCCACCTCGAAGTAGAGGGCATGCGCGTCCATGCCGGCCATGCCGGGGTGCTGCGTCAGGGTGGGATCGGCGGCGAGCTGCCAGGCCGAGAAGAGGAAGGCCGCAGTGACGCCGATGGACACGAGGGTGTCCATGGTGGAGGACAGGTGCCGTGCGTTGACGGCGGCGGCCCGGTGGAACGGCCACGCCGACCAGGTGACCACGGGGACGGACAACGCGAAGACCACCCACCCCCAGTTCGCGAACTGGAGTGCGGGCACCATGGAGATCAACAGGACCGGCACGGACAGGAGTGCGGCGAGCACCAGCCGGGCCCCGAGCAGGGACGGCGTGTGCTCGTGGTCGTGCGCGTCCCCGCCCGGTCGGTCGGGATGCACCACGTGGGCTCCGTATCCGGTGGCTGTGACGGTGTCGATCAGGTCCTGGTCGCTGATGGAGGCGGGAACCCTGACCACGGCGCTCTCCAGTGGCAGGTTGACGCTCGCCTCGACGCCGTCGAGCCTGCCGAGCTTCCGCTCGACACGGCCCACGCAGGACGCGCACGTCATGCCCTGGATGGACAGTTCGACGACGCGCTGCTCCTGGTCGGCGCCCTGCGCCGGGATCTGCTGCGTGGCCATGTCAGGACCCGGCGGGCACCACGGTGTAACCGGCCTCGGCGACGGCTTCGTCGATCGAGGCGGCATCCAGTGGCGCGGAGGACGAGATGGTGGCGGTCGACGTCCCGCCGTTGACGAGGTCGACGTCGACGGTCTCGACGCCGGGGAGCCCGGACAGCTCGCTCGCGACGGCACTGACGCAGTGGCCGCAGGTCATGCCGGTGATGTTGATCGTGGTGGTGGTCATGGTGTTCTCCTCGGATCGGGGTGGATGGTGGCGGATCAGCGCAGGAGCCGGCCGATCGCGGCCGTCGCTTCCTGGACCTTCTCCTGGACGGCGTCGTCGTTGCCGGAGACCTGGGACTCCTGGGCTGCTCCGACGACGCAGTGTGAGATGTGTTCTTCGAGCAGTCCCATGGAGACCGCGTGGAGTGCCTTGTTGACGGCTGCGACCTGGGTCAGGATGTCGATGCAGTACTTGTCCTCGTCGACCATCCGCGCGATGCCGCGCACCTGGCCCTCGATACGGCGGAGCCGCTTGAGGTAGGCGTCCTTGTCGGCGGTGTAGCCGTGCGGTGCCGTGGTCCCGTCCGTTGTGGTCTCGGTGGTCATCGATTCGCTCCTCGCATGTCGTCTACGATACCCTCAGGGGGTATAAGCCGCCACTCCGACCGGATATTCCCGTGTCGAGGAAACGCCCAGCCGGACACCGTAGGGTGGCTGACCGGCACACCTCCGAATCCAAGGACGTCCATGACCCTCTCGCTGTCCGGCTGGCAGAAACGAGTGCTCCTGATCCTCGCCGCGATCGCGGTACTCGCCCTCTTCGCGCTGGCCTTCACCGCAGGACGCATCTCGGCAGGGCCCTCGTATCCGGGCAGGGACAGCGCGGATGCGGGATTCGCCCGGGACATGCAGGTGCATCACAACCAGGCCGTCGAGATGTCGATGATCGTGCGTGACAGCGCCACCGACGAGACGCTCCGCGCGATCGCCTACGACATCGCACTCACCCAGCAGCAGCAGGCGGGGCAGATGTACGCCTGGCTCGAGGAGTGGGGGCTGGGCCAGAGCAGCCCGCAACCCCGCATGGAGTGGATGGCCGCGGGATCCGGTGACCACGGCGGCATGGACATGGGCTCGGGGGACGGTGCGTCCATGCTCACCGCCGACGGCCTCATGCCCGGGATGGCGACCGAGGCCCAGCTCGAGGAACTGCGCGCCGCCGACGGCGAGGACGCCGAGAGGCTCTACCTCACGCTGATGATCAACCATCACACGGCCGGCGTCGAGATGGCCGAGGCGGGTGCCGAACTCGCGGAGACGAGCCAGGTCCGGTCACTGGCCACCAAGATCCAGTCCGGCCAGCAGGCCGAGATCACGCTCATGCAGGGCATGCTCGACGCCCTCTAGGCCGCCCGTCCGGGCCGCGACCCGCTGGGTCGGGTTCGAGGACTGGCGCGACCCGCCGGTACATTTGTTTCCGGCGCAATCCGATCCGCGGTGTACGCCGCAGCCACTCCAGCACCGAAGGACATCTCGTTGAACAAGAAACGTTCCCAGGAGAACCAGGACCGCCAGGCGCGCCTGGCCGCCATCCAGGCCCAGCAGCGGGCCGGTGAACGCAAGCGCAACGCCCTGATCTTCGGTGGTATCGGAGCCGTGATCCTCGCGGTCATCATCGCCGTGACCCTCGTCATCGTGAACCAGGTGCAGGTGAACCGGGACCGTGAGGCTGCCGCCTCGCAGCCCATCGAGGGGATCCAGGAATACCCCGACGTGACGTTCAACCACGTCGACGGCCCGGTCGAGTACGAGCAGTCGCCCCCCGTCGGCGGGGACCACAGCCCCGTCTGGACCAACTGCGGCGTCTACACGGAGCCCGTGCCCAATGAGAACTCCGTGCACTCCATGGAGCACGGAGCCGTCTGGATCACCTACGACCCGGAGATCGGGCAGGAGGAGATCGACAAGCTGACCGAACTCGTGGGGACGCGTTCCTACGTGCTGCTCAGCCCCTACCCGGACCTCGGCACCCCGGTCGCCGCCAGTGCCTGGGGCCTGCAGCTCGAGGTCGACTCCGCGGACGACGCGCGTCTGGCCACCTTCCTCGACAAGTACATCCAGGGCGAGCAGACGCGCGAGCCCGGCGCTGCCTGCTCCGGCGGGATCACCCCGGCCGGTCGCGCCTCCTAGTTCCTCCGATCCGCGTCCGGCGGCGGCGCGGCGGGCCGGAAGCGGCTCGTCGCGCCGCCGTCGTCGGTCCTGGGTCCGCCCGGTCCGACTCCGCCCCACCCTGATCCCGGCCCGCCTGACGACCGGATGCGGAAGGTCGACGATTGTTTCCCGTGGGCCTGCCGTGCGGGTAGCGTGGCGGACGATGGGCCGTGTACCGGCGGCCCGATGCGAGCAGAAGGTGGATCCCGGTGGCTGACGACCAGATACTCGGCGAAGTGTCCCTGCCGGGCATGCTGCAGGACATGGTGCTGGAGAGCTCCGACGTGAACGAGTTCCTCGACGGGCTGGCGAAGCTCGCTGCGGACGCGCTGTCGTCGGAGGGCAGCGAGGTGTTCTGCGGGGTGACCCTCCTCCGGTCGCGCGCCAAGGGAAACGTGGCGAGCAGCAGCGAGCAGGCGCGGTTGATGGACGAGGTCCAGTACCAGTTCGACGACGGCCCGTGCATCCGGGCCGCACGCGAGGGCCAGGTCTACGTGGTGCCGGACTTCCGCAGCGAGTCCCGCTTCGGGGAGTACACCAGGGCCATCGCCGACCATGGTGTCCGCTCGGCGATCGGAGTGCCGATCCCGCTCGACGGACTCGCCGCAGCCGGTCTGGACCTGTACTCGACCCGGGAGAACGCCTTCGACGAGGCCGCCATCGCCGCCGCCGTCGACCTCGCACGGGAGGCCTCGAAATCCCTCCGCATGGCTGTCCGCGTCGCGCACCTCTCCGACACCGGTGACCAGCTCCGGGCCGCGATGAGTTCGCGCACCACGATCGACGTCGCGGCGGGCATCATCATGGGGCAGAACCGGTGCAGCCACGACACCGCGATGACCATCCTCAAGGCTGCGTCCAGCGGCCGGAACAAGAAACTCGCGGACGTCGCAGCAGCGGTGGTCACCTCGATCGGGCAGGAACTCCCAGAGACACACTTCGACTCGTGAGCGGCAGGATCCCGCCGGCCACCGGCAGTGTCGCAACGCCCGCCGTCGTCGTCGATCTCGACGTCCTGGAACGGAACATCGCCGCCATGGCGACCTCCGCGCGGGAGCGGGGGATCGCGCTGCGCCCGCACGCCAAGACCCACAAGATCGCCGAGATCGCGCACCTGCAGGTCGCCGCGGGTGCCGTCGGCCTGACCGTCGCGACCATCGGCGAGGCCGAGGCCTTCGTCGCCCGCGGCATCGAGGACGTCTTCATCGCCTACCCCCTGTGGGTCGACGAGCGGGACGCCGGGCGCCTGCTCGCGCTGGCCGACCGCGCCCGCGTCCAGGTCGGCGTCGACTCGGCGGAGGGCGCCCTGCAGCTGGCCCGCAGCCTCGGGCCCGGTGCCGCCCGCATCGGCGTCCGCATCGAGCTGGACAGCGGACACCACCGCAGCGGAGTCCTGCCGGGGGAGGCCGTCGGGGTCGCCAGGGCCGCCGCATCCGCCGGACTGGAGGTCCGCGGCGTCTTCACCTTCCCGGGCCACAGCTACGGCCCCGGAGCAGCGGGTCCCGCGGTCGCCGACGAGCAGGCCGCCCTGTCCGCCGCCGCGGCGGCCCTTCTCGACGCAGGCTTCAGCGATCCCGCCGTCAGCGGCGGGTCCACGCCGTCGGCGCCCCTGTCCTCGGGCGACACCCTGACGGAACTGCGCCCCGGTGTGTACGTATTCGGGGACGCGCAGCAGTGGGAGCTCGGCAACTGCCGGCCAACGGACATCGCGCTGAGCATCGAGAGTACGGTGGTGAGCCACCGGCGGGGCGCGGACGGAGGCCCGGACCGCTTCATCCTGGATGCCGGCAGCAAGGTACTGGGCAGCGACCGCGCCGCCTGGGCCACCGGGCACGGCAGGCTGCTCGACCACCACGACGCGCGCATCGTGGCGTTGTCCGAGCACCACGCCACCGTCGAGTGGCCCTCCGGCCGGGAGCTTCCACCGCTGGGCTCGCGGCTGCGGGTGGTCCCGAACCATGTCTGCATGACGATCAACCTCGTGGACGAGGTGCAGGTGGTGCGCGACGGCGCCGCACAGGGACGCTGGGCGGTCACGGCGCGGGGACGGAACAGCTAGGCGCTGCCCGGGCCCACTGTCCTTCCGGCCGGATCTCCGCCCGGCGCTTCGTGGAGCAGACGACGATCACGTACCACCTCGCCGGGCTGCTGCAGAAGACCGGCTCGCGCGACCGGCTGCACGCCGTGCTCCCGGGTATCCGGAACGGGTTGCTCTCCATGGGGTCGCGCTGACGGCAGGCCGGTCCATAATGGAGACATCGAAGGGCCACACCGTGGGGGAGTGCTGATGATTCCGGGAAGACGACGGCGGGCCGGCGCGGTGACCGCGGCGCTGGTGCTTCTGGTGACGGGGTGCGGTGGTAGCCGGCCGGCCGATGTCCCCGAACGCCCGGTCCAGGGCAACGTGCTGGACGCCGCCGAGATCCTCACGCCGGGCGAGGAGAAGGACCTCGACGCCCTCATCGAGCGCCGGAACAGCACCACCGGTGCCGCGCGGGTCGCCGTCCTGACGGTCGACGGCGCCGGAGGGTCCATCGAGGACTACGCGCGCGCGGTGGGCACCGCCTGGCAGGTGGGCGACGAGGGCGCCGACAACGGCGTGCTCCTGGTCGCGGACACGGGTGAGCGGGAACTGCGCATCGAGACGGCCGACGGCGTGCGGGAGGCCTTCTCGGACGACGACGCCGAGGACGTCGTCGAGGACGTCCTCGAACCGGCCTTCGCCGATGAGGACTACGCCCGGGGGCTCACGGAGGCCGTGGACCAGGTGTACCTGTACGCGGAGGGCTCGGAACCGGAGGAGGAGCCCTTCGACTGGGTGCTGTTCGCCTGGGTGGGCGGAGGCATCGCCCTCCTGCTGTCAGCGGTCATCGGGTGGATCGTCGCGGACTCCCGCCGCCGTCGTCGACGCGCCGACGAGGAACTCCGGGGCGCCGAGGAATCGGACCCCGATCTCCGGCTCACCGAGGAGCAGCGCGACGCCTACCGGAAGTACCGGTACAGCAACCGTGGCAGTGACGCCGTGAGCAACCCGGCCCTCTGGCTGCCCCTCTACGTGGCGAACCCCGCGCTCTACTCCGGCGGCACCGCTGGCCACTCGTCGGGTTCCTCCATGAACGGCGGCGGCGGTTTCAGCGGCGGCGGAGCGTCCGGGAGCTACTGACCGACGCTCTACTGGTCGACGGCGGCACCGATGGGCTCGAGGACGACGTCGGGGAAGTCCTTCCTGAAGTGCCCCACCTTCCACTTGTCACCGAAGACGGCCACGATCTCGCCGTCGGACCGGAACATGATCTCACCGCCGCGGAAGGTCTGCGGCACGCCCTGGCTCTCGGGCGCCACGCGCATCGCGAGCGTGTAGGACAGGTGGTCCAGCGACGTCGGCGCATTGAACTCGGTGCCGAGCCGCTCGGCGGCGACCTCGAACTGCAGGGCACCGACGGCGGCCAGGACGGGCGCCTGATCGCCTCGGAGGTCCGAGCGCAGCACCTGCACCACACCCTCGTGCTCGAGCTGCTCGATGCCGCGGCGGAACTGCTTGTAGCGTCCCGGATCCTTGGCCCGGGCGACGGCGAAGAGTTCGGGGGAGAAGCGGGGGATGTCGGGGAACTGCACGGGCTGCTCGGCGAAGAGGCTGTCGCCCACGCGGAGGCTCGTGGCATTCACGAGGCCGACGACGTCGCCCGGCCACGCGGTGTCCACCACCTCGCGGCTGCGGCCGAGGACGCGGTGCGCGTACTTCGTGGCGAAGGGCTTGCCGGTCCGCTGGTTGGTGATGACCATGCCGCGCTCGAACGTGCCGGAACAGATGCGCAGGTAGGCGATGTGGTCGCGGTGCGCGCTGTCCTGGCCGGCCTGCACCTTGAAGACGAAACCGGACATGGGCGCGTCGATGGGCCGGGGCTCGTCCTCCTTGGAGGGACGCGGCGAGGGCGAGGGTGCCACATCCACGAGGATGTCGAGGAGCTGGGAGACGCCGAAGTTCTTGGCGGCCGCCGCGAACAGGACGGGCGTCTGCCGCGCGGCTTCGAACTCCTCGCGGTCGAAGGAGCCGTTCGAGGACTCGACCAGGCCGGACTCCTCACGCGCGTCGACCCACGGACCCGCATCACGCGGGTCGAGGGTGTCGATGTCGACGTCGGTCTCCTCGGCAGCCTGGGCGCCCGCCTCGACGGCCTCGAGGGCGATGGCCCGCTGTGCCCGGAGGTCCAGCAGCCCCTGGAAATCGCCGGCGATCCCGGCCGGCCAGGTCAGCGGGACAGGCGTCATGCCGGTGCGCTCGCCGACGTCGTCGATCAGCCCCAGCGCGTCCAGGCCCGGCCGGTCCCACTTGTTGATGACGGTGATGATCGGGATGTTGCGGGCCTTGCAGACGGCCAGCAGCTTCACGGTCTGCGGCTCGAAGCCCTTCGCGGCGTCGATCAGCATGACGGCGGAGTCGACGGCGGCGAGCACGCGGTAGGTGTCCTCGGAGAAGTCGGCGTGGCCGGGGGTGTCCACGACGTTCAGGATGGTGTCGCGGTAGGTCAGCTGCAGCGCGGCCGAGCTGATCGAGATGCCGCGCTCCTGCTCGATGCCCATCCAGTCGGACACGGTCGCGTGGCGGCTCGACTTGCCGTGCGTGACACCGGCGTCCTGGATGGCCCGGGCGAGGAGTGCGAGGGCCTCCGTGAGGGTCGACTTGCCGGCGTCGGGGTGGGAGATGACGGCGAAGGTGCGACGGCGTCCGGCCTCGCGGCGGACGGCGTCGGCGTCGAGGACGGGGGATTCGGTTAACAGGGCCACATCCCCATTGTCCCCGATCCTGGTGAGCAGCCGGCCGGGGAGGCCGCGTGTTCGCTGTCCGCGTGGATGCCGGGGACTACCCTAGGAGGCAGATCACCGCGCGCTGCTACTGGGAGGACGTTCGCGACATGACCGATCAGGCATCCCTGCAGAAGGCTGACCGAGGCTCCGGGCACGCCGACCTGCTCTCGCGGTACGGGCTGGGCGTGGCCCTGGGCGAGGTGGCGCCCGCCGGTTCCCTGCCGCAGCCGGCCGCTGCCTCGAACGCCCCGGCCGCCCTGCAGAATCTCGTGGCGCTCGCCGTCCAGCTCTGCAACGCCCGGTACGGGGCCATCAACGTGATCACCGAGGACGAGTTCCACCAGATCGCCGCGCTGGGACTCGAGCCGCTCATGTGCGCGCGGGACGACTCGCTGTGCGGGCAGGTGCTCAAGTACGGTTCCACCGTCGTGGTGGAGGACTGCAGCGAGGACGTACGGTTCCGGGCGAACCCCTTCGTGGACGGTCGCTTCGGGGCCGTCCGGTTCTATGCCACCACGCCTCTCCTGACGACGGACGGCGTACCCCTCGGCACCCTCTGCATCTTCGACGAGGAGCCGGGCAGCCTCACCGGACAGCAGACGGTGGGACTCGAGACCCTGGCCGCCCAGGTGGTCGACGTCCTCGACCTCCAGCTGCGGACACGCCAGCTCGACGCGACGATCTCCGAGCTGCAGCGCAGCAATGAACTGCTCGGCGAATTCGCGGGCCGGATCAGTCACGACCTGCGTGGACCCCTGACCAACGTCGTCGGACTCGCGGAGCTCGCCGAGGACGAGCCCGACCTGCAGGAGGGCCCTGCGGGCACGTACTTCAAGCGCATCGGTGCGAGCGCCCTCCGCATGTCCTCCATGGTGGAGAACCTCCTCGGCTATTCGCGGGTCGGCGGGGCCGCGCATCCGGAGACCGTCTCCCTCGCGGCCGTGGTCCAGGCCGCCGTCGACGACCTGGGGCACCACGTGGACGGCGTGCGCATCCACACCGAGGACTTCTCGGCCAGCGCCGATCGGGAGCAGCTGCGCGTCCTCATCCAGAATCTGGTGGCCAACGCCGTCGCCTACGCGCGTCCCGGCATCCCACCGGAGGTACGCATCAGCGGTATCGCCACGCCCGGATCCTGGCGCCTGGAGGTGGCCGACAACGGGAAGGGCATCCCGCCGAAGGACTACGACCGCGTCCTCGAGCCGCTGGTGCGCCTCGGCCGTGACGGGGATCCGTCCGGCACCGGGATCGGCCTCGCGACCTGCATGCGGATAGCGCAGGCCCACGGCGGACGCCTCGCCTTCGCCCGGACCCCCGGCGGCGGCCTCACCGTACAGGTCGAGTTCGGCCCCGGTCCCGTCGGATAGGACCCCGCCGGGCTTCAATCGGAAAGCCGACCCGCCAAAGTACTGGACCCACGCCCCGCAGGAGCCTATTTTCGACGTAAGGGACGTCGTCCGCGTCCCGTAGGTGGTAGGGCATGCTGGTCTTCAAGGTGGATGTCGAGGCAGCTGAGGACGGGTTCACGGTGACCTGCCCTGATGTCCCGGCGCTCCACCACCGCATCGCGTCGCTCTGGGAGGCCTGCGGCGTACGTCCCGTCCTCGCCGAACTGAACGGTGTCCCGGACGACCTCGTGTGGCTGCAGATCAGGGCAAGGGCAGGAGCGGTGACCGTCGTCTCGGACGTGCATCCACTCCACTGGGTCGCGTTCCACTCGGTCGCCCGGCCGGCGCACCCGTCCTTCGACCGCGGGAGCATCGTGTTCGACCACGCCCTGACCGCCCTGCGGCACGAGGCCGATCAGGCCGAGCGGGAGTGCCGTGGGCATGCCAGGGTCAAGGTCATCGTCTCCTTCCTCGACGGCACCAAGGTCCAGGTCCCCCGGACCGGGGGTTACCCCCTGGCTGACGTCATCGACGGCACGCGGGCGACGGGCGACCTCAGCGGCTGGCTCAGGGAGCGACTGACCGGACAGGTGTCCCCCGTCTCGGACTGGCATGCCCCCGTCATCGGGTTGCAGGTCGGCGTCTTCGCGCCCGAGGCCGCGGACGCCCGCCGCTATCGGTGAGGCTTCTCCGGGTATCTCCGGCTTGTGCACCCTCGACCACGTCCTCTAGAGTTGCCGCAATAATGAACGCCATTCATTTTGTGGCGCAGGTCATCCATCCGCACCCCGAAAGGAAGATCCCGTGGGCTCCTCCCCCTCCTCGACCGTCCCCCAGGAAGCCGGGACCCTTCCAGCGCCGGGTGCCACGATGCCCGCCGAATGGGAGCCCCACGCCCGGACGTGGATGGCGTTCCCGCCCGCCAACGACACCTTCGGGGAGCAGGGGAGCGCTAGCCTGGACCGGGCGCGCAGGGCCTGGGTCCGCGTGGCGCAGACCATCGCCCGGTACGAGCCGGTCACCGTCCTCGCCGATCCGGCAGACCTGGACCGGGCGCGCGGCATGCTGGGAGAGGACATCACCGTCGAGGCGGTGCCCCTCGACGATGCGTGGCTGCGCGACTCCGGCCCCACCTTCGTCCAGGAGCCGGGCGGAGGAGTGGCGGCGGTCGACTGGGTCTTCAACGGGTGGGGAGCGCAGCACTGGGCCGCCTGGACCGAGGACGCGAAGGTCGCGGCGGCCGTCGGACGGCTCGCCGGGGTGGGCGCGACGACGAGTGACCTCGTCAACGAGGGCGGAGGATTCCACGTCGACGGGCGAGGCACCGTCCTGCTGACCGACACCGTCCAGCTCGACCCGGGCCGGAATCCGAGCGCGACCAAGGAGTCGGTGGAAGCCGAGTTCCACGCCCGCCTGGGCACCCGGCACGCCGTCTGGCTGCCCTGCGGGCTGACGCGGGACTACGACGAGTTCGGCACGCGGGGCCACGTGGACATCGTCGCCGCGTTCACGGCCGCCGGGACGCTGCTCCTCCACCGGCAGGACGCCCCGCAGCACCCGGACCATGAGGTGACGCGCAGGCTGCGATCCGTCCTCGCCGCAGCCGTCGACGCCGACGGCGCCCCCCTGCGGATCGTCGACGTGCCCGCACCCACCGCGATCCGGGACGACGGGGAGTTCGTCGACTGGTCCTACATCAACCACTACGTCGCGAACGGCGTCGTCGTCCTCTGCGCCTTCGACGATCCCCGGGACGAGGTGGCGGCAGGCATCCTCGCCGAGGCCTACCCCGGGCGGACGATCGAACTGGTGGACGCCCGCGACATCTTCGCTTTCGGCGGCGGCATCCACTGCATCACGCAGCAGCAGCCGCGAGCGCGAGGGGGCGAGCAGTGATGCCGATCGATGTCGTCGAAGCCACCATCCGGGACCTGCGCGAGGCCCTGGCCGCCGGCCGGACGACCAGCGAGGAGCTCGTCACCGAGTACCTGCGCCGGATCGAGGCCTACGACCGGGGCGGGATACGCCTCAATGCGCTCGTCGTCCTGAATCCGCACGCCCTCGAGGAGGCCCGGGCCTCGGACGAGCGGCGGGCACGCGGAACGGTGCGGGGGCCGTTGGACGGTGTCCCGTACACCGCGAAGGACAGCTACAAGGTGAAGGGCCTGACCGTAGCCGCCGGCTCTCCCGCCTTCGGCGACCTGGTCGCGCAGCAGGACGCCTTCACCATCGGCCGGTTGCGCGACGCCGGAGCCGTCCTCGTAGGCCTCACGAACATGCCGCCCATGGCCAACGGCGGCATGCAGCGCGGTCTCTACGGGCGGGCGGAGAGCCCCTACAGCGCCGGCTACCTCACTGCCGCGTTCGCCTCGGGGTCGTCCAACGGCTCCGGGACGGCGACCGCCGCGAGCTTCGCGGCCTTCGGGCTGGCGGAGGAGACCTGGTCCTCCGGACGGTCACCGGCCTCGAACAACGGCCTCTGCGCCTACACACCCTCCCGCGGCGTGATCTCCGTCCGGGGGAACTGGCCGCTCGTGCCGACCATGGACGTCGTCGTGCCGCACTCCCGCACCATGGCCGACCTCCTGGAGATCCTGGACGTCGTCGTCGCCGACGACGACGATGCACGCGGGGACTTCTGGCGCGCCCAGCCGTGGATCGACATCCCCGCCGCGTCGGCCCTCCGGCCCGACTCGTACGTCTCCCTCGCTCCGCGCGACGCCGACGAGGCACGCGGGTACCTCGCCGGGAAGCGTTTCGGCGTGCCGCGCATGTACATCAACGGGGACCCCGAGGCCGGTACCGGCCCGTCCGCCGACATCGGAGGGCCCACGGGCCGGGCTATCCGCACCCGGGCCTCCGTCCTCGACCTGTGGGCGGCCGCCCGGGCGGACCTGGAGCGGGCCGGGGCGGACGTGGTCGAGGTGGACTTCCCCGTCGTCTCCAACTACGAGGGCGACCGTCCCGGTGCTCCCACGATCACGACTCGGGGGCTGGTGAGTTCCGAGTTCCTGCAGAGCGAGATCCTCGACCTGTCCGCGTGGGCCTGGCACGACTTCCTGCAGGCGAACGGCGACCCGGCCCTGGACTCCCTCGCCGACGTCGACGGTGCAACGATCTTCCCGCCGGACGGCGGGGCACTTCCGGACCGGTACAGCGGTTTCGACGACGACATCGCGGCATATCCCGAGTTGATCCGGCGGCACGGTGCGGTGAAGCTCGTGGACATCCCGCACCTCGAGGAGGGTCTCCGGGGCCTCGAGGAGACACGCCGCGTGGACCTCGACGAGTGGATGGCCGGTCTCGGGCTGGATGCCGTCGTCTTCCCGGCGGCAGCGGACGTCGGACCGTCCGACAGCGATACGAATCCGGCATCGGCGGACATCGCCTGGCGGAACGGCGTCTGGGTGTCGAACGGCAACCTCGTGCCCCGGCACCTCGGCATACCGACGGTCACCGTGCCGATGGGGGTGGCGCAGGACCTCGGGATGCCCGTGGGGCTGACCTTCGCCGGCCCCGCCTACAGCGACACGGAACTGCTGCGCCTCGCGGCCGCCTTCGAGGCCACGGGGTCGCGACGCTCGGCCCCGCCGCGGACCCCGCCGCTGTAGGGGCGGGGTGGCTCGCGGCGGCGCCGGAAGCACCGGCGCCGCCGCCGTCGTCCTACGGGCGGGGCTCGACCGCCGCGGCCCTGGCCTCGCCGCGCAGGCTCCACGCCGCGAGGACCGATGCCCCGACCATGAGCAGGGCAGCGATCCCGGAGGTCACCGTGACGCCGCTGTCGAAGGCGGAGAAGGCCGAGTCCCGGAGCAGGGACGCGCTCGTGGGGCCGAGCTGCGTCGCCACCTCGACGGCGCCGCCGAGGGTCTCGGTGGACGTGTCCGCCTGCGTCGAGCTGAGGCCCGCAGGGAGCCGCAGGTTCTGCTGGTAGGACGCGAGCAGGATACTGCCGAGCACGGCTGTGCCGAGGACCGAGCCCACCTCGTAGGCGGTCTCCGAGACGGCGGACGCCGCACCCGCCTTCGCGGCGGGCACCGAGGACAGGATGAGGTCGTTCGAGACCGTCTCCGACGCGCCCACGCCGATGCCGAGGATGACGAAGGCGATCATCAGGAACCCTGCCGATCCGCCCTCACCCAGCAGGGCGATCATCGAGTAGGCGGCCGCCGAGAAGAGCAGCGCCACCGGGACGACGGCGTGCGGGGGCAGCCTGCGGGCGAGCGGCACGACGGCGAGGCCGGCGATGATCGTCACCACGAGGCCCGGCAGCAGGACGAGCCCGGCATCGAGGGGGCTGTACCCGAGGACCAGCTGCAGGTGCTGCGAGACGAAGAACAGGAAGCCGACGAGCGAGAAGATCGCGAGCAGGTTGACCAGGACGGCCCCGGTGAAGGCGCGGACCCTGAACAGGCGGACGTCGAGCATGGGATCGCGACGCCGCAGCTGGCGCACCACGAACGCCGTGCCGGCAGCGAGGCCGATGAACGCGGCCGTCACCGAGACGAGCAGCGGTCCGCCCTTCGCGAGGTTCTTGATGGCGTAGACGACCGGCAGCATGGTCGCGATGGACAGGACGATGCCGGCGTAGTCCACGCGGCCCGGGGTGGCGTCCCTGGATTCGGGCACGACGGCCGGGGTCAGCGCGAGCATGAGCACGAGCACGGGCACGGCGAGGAGGAACACGGAGCCCCACCAGAAGTGCTCGAGCAGGGCGCCGCCGAGCAGCGGGCCGAGGGCCGCGCCGGCCGAGAAGCCGGCGGCCCAGACGGCGATGGCGACGCGCCGCTGGTTGCGATCCGCGAAGATGTTGCGGATCAGCGAGAGCGTCGAGGGCATGAGCATGGCACCGAAGACGCCGAGGCCCACGCGTGCCGCGACGAGGAATCCGGCGGTCGGTGCGAAGGCGGCCACGACGGAGAAGAGGGCGAAGCCGGCCGCTCCGATCATGAGCAGGCGGCGCCGGCCGAAGCGGTCGCCGAAGCTGCCCATCGCCACGAGCAGTCCCGCCAGGACGAGGGGGTAGCTGTCGACGATCCAGAGGAGCGTCGTGCCGCTCGTCGCGAAGTGGCGGGAGATCTCGGGCAGCGCGAAGCTCAGCACGGTGTTGTCGACCGAGACCAGCAGCACCGGCAGCATCAGCACGGCAAGGGCGAACCATTCGCGGCGGCCGGCAAGGGATACGGGGGAGGAAGGAACGGCACGCGGGTTCACCTCGGACACACGTGCGGAGGGGGAGGGTGTTGTCATCCCTCTAAGCTATACCGTCCGGCCGGTACAGTACAACAAAAGTGACCGGTATCATCGTGGGGTGTCAACTTCCCGCGAGCGCATCCTCGACAGCTTCGAGAACGCGCTGATCCGTGACGGCGAACGGGCCGCCACCATGGAGGCGGTCGCCGCCGCCGCCGACGTCTCCAAGGGCGGCCTCCTGTACCACTTCCCCTCCAAGGAAGCCTTGGTGGAGGGCCTTGCCGACCGGCTCCGCGGCCTCGCCGACCGGGACCGGGAGTCCATGGCCTCGGCCCCGGACGGAGCGGCACGCTACTACGTCAGGACCTCCGTCTTCGAGGACAGCGCCCTGGACCGCGCCCTCGTCTCGATGGCCCGCCTCGCGCAGCAGGGCCATCCGACGGCGAAGGCCTCGCTCGCCGAGATCCAGGAGCGATGGCTGGACGCCCTCGAGGCGCAGCTCGGTGACCGCACGACGGCGCGCGCCGTCAAACTGCTCGGCGACGGGCTCTACTACGATGCCGCCTTCTTCGCCTCGGCGGGCTCCGGGCGGACGAGTCCCGAGGAGATCGCCGAACTGCTCGACGTCGTCGACCTGATCGTCTCGGGACGCGGAGCCGGCACCTCCCAGGAGTAGGCATGATGCCGGGTGGTCCCGGACGCCCGGACGCCTCACTAGAGTGGGCCGTACAGCCACATCCGGCAGAACCACCGACCAGAGGGACGATCACGTGATCAAGGGTTTCAGGGACTTCATCCTGCGCGGGAACGTCATCGAACTGGCGATCGCGGTGGTGATCGGCAGTGCCTTCACCGCGCTCGTCGGCGCGTTCACGGCGAACATCATCCAGCCGGTCATCGCGTCCGCGGGCGGGGTCGACGTCGGCCTCGGCTTCCGGATCCGCCCGGGGAACGACGCCACCTTCGTCGACATCGGAGCCGTCATCACGGCCGCGGTCACCTTCCTCATCACCGCAGCCGTGGTCTACTTCCTCTTCGTGATGCCGATGAACCGGGCGACCGCCCGCCTGCGCGCGCTCGCAGCACCCGAGGAACCCGCGGAGGAGCCCCTGCCCGTCGACACGGCGCTGCTCACCGAGATGCGCGACCTCCTCAAGGAGTTGGCCGCCCGGGACGTCCGGCACTGAGGGCGCAGGCGGACGGCGACGCAGCGCGGCGACGGTACCTGTGCGGCGTTGCCGGCGCCGCCCCGGGCTGATGCGGTCACGCAGGGCGCCCGCGGTGTCGGGGGATCAACATCCCCGACGCCAGGTCAGTTGCTGGGAGTCGAGGTGATAGGTGGCGCTTGGACAGTCGGGCTCGGGTCCGCAGGAACAGGCTGCGGAGGGAGCCCTGTCGACGAGGACGCCGGCGGCCCGGACGGTGTAGGCGGCGACGGCTGGAGAGTTGTGGGCGGCGTCGGTGAAGGCGACGGATCGAGAGTCGTGGGCGGCGTTGGTGAAGGCGACGGATCGAGAGTTGTGGACGGCGAAGGTGGGACTGTCTTGTCGGAGGGACTATCGGCGTTCGCCTCAAGCGGCACCGAGATGCTTCTTGTTACCGGTTCCGCATCCCCGTCCTGTGTGGACGCAGTAACAACCACGCTTGCCTGTCGCACGCTCTCTTCCACCCACTGCCCGCGCACTATGCAGGAATCTCCTGGTTTCAGAACCTCGAGACATTCATCCGAGATCAAGATGAACGACACGTTCCCACTCAGACCTACGTCAGGGACTATGTCCTGACTGCTGTCATTGCTTATCTCGATGGACTCGACTGCCCCAGCTTCCGCGACGGGCCCGCCATCATCGAAGTCGACCACCCAGCTGCTCTCCCCGATCTTCACACGGTTCACGACACCCTCGGGACCATCGGTTCCGGTAGCCTCGACTTCTGGTTCCGGTGCGCAGGCGCCGACAATCACGACGCACAAGAATAATGCCGCCGACTTCGCGATCGACCGTGGCTCCATCGGACTAGCCACCTCCCGGGTTGAATTCGATTCGATTCTCGGCGTCGTCGTCCAGGATTATCGCAACACCAGACGTTCTCGACCAGCCTGCCGGCAGAAGGAAGTACTTGCCCGCACTCAGGGTGACAAATTTCAGTCCCGTATATTTGAAACGATACTTTCCGTCCGGAGAAGATATGACCTCTTCTTTCACGGGGCTTCCTATGGCCAGGGACTGAGAGCTGTAAACAGTGACCGAGGGACGCTTGTACAAATCTCGGGCGTACTCCCTGGATCGGCCGGTACCCAGCGCTCCTGCATATAAGGAGCACGCCCAGAAGAGGGCCACGACCACCAGGAGAACTACGGACACATAGCCGAGCTTCTCCCACACGGGTAAGTGCCTGGTTTCTCGATTGTTCAGCGCAGACAGACAGCGCAGCACCCAGAAACCGTAAGCGCAAAGCCCGATTCCGCCGCCCAGGACCGCGGGCTCGAACAGGAAGAAAGTGGCGAAGGGTGGTTCTTCGAAGATGGACCAGACTGCGAGCAATGTGACAACGGTTCCCACCAGGAGGAGTAGCCATGCGCCGATCCTCAAAGGGACGAGACCAGTCAGCCGCCTGATCATGCTTGCCGTCACGGCGTACACTCCGATACAGACAACACCTACCAGCAGGATCAATATCGCTGGGACGATTATCGCATCGGCGCTTCGCAGGAGGTAATCGACTGTCGAGTACTCCAGAATGCTCTGATCGATGCCGAAATAAGCGGTCCGCGTCGCCGTCATCGTCCAGCCGAACCAGAATGACAAAGCAGTGGCGACGGTGGTCAGGGGCGCGATAATGGCAAACCACTGCAACAGCGAGTGGCTGAGATCTGCCCCCTTCGCGGTTGTAGTTGCCCCCCTACGTGGCGCGGCCCGTAGTCTTTCCGATTCGGATGTGTTCATCAGGCGCCTGCGCTGCGCGTTGTCGGGGCCTCCCGGAGTTCTGCTCAACGTCCGCGCCTCCTTCCAATGCCTCACTCCCGTCGTTCGACCGACGCGGGCGGACAGAATGGTGCCACTACCTATTTCCCCATCCTGAGCGTTACCACTCCGTTACTGCGCTTTAGCGGTCAGGTCGCTCGTGCATGATTTCTGCATATGTCATGCGTTCCCAGGTGAAGCTCAGGCCGACCACGAAGTCATTGCACGGAGGAGAGGCGAATCGTCACGTTGCGGGGGTGGCCTCCGGTCAGGATCGGGGTGCTTACCGTGGAGATCTGGTCGCCCCGACTGATGCGGCCGTCTCCGTCGAGGTCGGCGTGGACGCGAACTTCGTAGCGGCTCGTGGGGTCCACCTCGGGCACGGAGAGTACGAAGGTCAGACTCGTGACGCCTGGTGGATGTTCAGCAGTAAGGGAGAGGCGGGCCGCCACCACTGCGGCCGCATCTGCGCGGGAGGTGTCCTCGACGATCACGTGGAGTGCCGTGCCCGATGGTATTGCCCGCGCTGGGTCGAAGAGAACTGTGCCGGAGAGCGACATGGGAATCAGTGACATGGGAACATCCTCCAGAACCAGGGCCGTGATGTCTGTGAAGGCTTATCCGAGGCACACGCCGGCTGGACAGTGTCCACTGCTGCCGTCCTTCCGGGGGTGGGCCTGGCACCTCTGGCTCTCCCCTCCGCGGCGAGGCAGCCGCAACCATCCAACACCTGAACAGTCGTTCAGGTGAGCGCAGGGACGACACCTACTACCCAAGGTCCTTCACCGGAGAGGGCCATGGGGGAAGTGAACCAGCCCTTGGCATCACGCCACCTGGATTGGGTGGGCCCGTGGGCGAAGGATTTCCCTTCGGTGGTGCGAACGAGGAAGTCTGCCCCCGCCCCCGCCCCCGCCCCCCGCCCCCGCTCCCGTTGCCGGCGCGGACGCAGATCCTCGTGCCAGGGAAAGGCGGCATCTGCTGCGTCTCGTGAGGGCTCCCCGTAGCCATGGGCTTCCGAGTTCATCCACCGACCGCGCATATCCCCGGCCCAGCACTGTCAAAACGTCCGGGCCGGAGTATCAAGCGGTTCTGCGGCAGAACGACTCGACCTCAGCCGGCCAGGAAGCGGGGGTGCTTCTCGACCCGCCACCCGCCGGCCGTGTAGGCGAAGTTGTCCACCACCTTCACCGGAGGCTGGAACGTGCCGTTGCCGTTGTTCAGCGACACCCACACCCCGGCATCACCGAACCCCACGATGTCCGCCCGCCCGTCTCCGGTCAGATCCGCCAGGAAGCGGGGGTGCTTCTCGACCCGCCACCCGCCGGCCGTGTAGGCGAAGTTGTCCACCACCTTCACCGGAGCCTGGAACGTGCCGTTGCCGTTATTCAGCGACACCCACACCCCGGCATCACCGAACCCCACGATGTCCGCCCGCCCGTCTCCGGTCAGATCCGCCAGGAAGCGGGGGTGCTTCTCGAC
>NZ_JBXAVU010000003.1:0-375063 GCF_057291175.1 Arthrobacter sp. UYP4 | reverse complement strand
ATGCTTCGCCAGTACCTCACGAAAGGCTCCGACCTTCGACGGTTCACAGCCAAAGACCTCGATGACATCGCGAACCTCATCAACGACCGTCCCCGACAGGTTCTGAAATGGGCCAGTTCCAACGACCTCTACCAAACCCACTTCACCTCCAACCAGTCCGCGATACCCTCAGAATCTCAGGTGGTGCATTGACCGGTTGAGGTCGCCTTAGATTTCTGAGACGCGAGTTTGAGGGATGCTGGTCGATGGCGTCGAGTTTCGAAGACGCCCAATGGTCGTGTCAGTGATGGATTCAGGCTGCGGTAATGACGAGGGTGGTGCTGTGCCCACCGAACCCGAAGGCGTTGGTCATTGCAGCTTGTGCCCCAGTAAATGTGGTGGTGGCCGAGCTGATGTTCAGGTCTATGGCCGGGTCTGGGTCCTCGAGGTTGAGCGTGCCCGGTAGCTGTCCGGTGCGGATAGCTTGAAGGGTCACGATGGCGCCGAGTGAGCCGGCTCCACCGAGAAGGTGGCCGGTCATGGATTTACTCGATGTGACGGGCACGGTATTGCCGAGGAGGGAGGTGATGGCGCCGGCTTCGAGGAGGTCGCCAAGCGGTGTGGAGGTGGCGTGCGCATGGACGAAGTCGACGTCTGCAGGTGAGATACCGGCCGCTGTAAGGGCTTTGTGCATGGCACGGTACTGCACTGCCTGATCAGCTGCGACGATGTCTCCGGCGTCGGAGGTCACGGCGGTACCGGCGATCCGGCCAAGGATCTCGGCACCACGTTCCCGGGCAATGTCCTCCCGCTCGAGGACGATGATCCCGGCGCCTTCGGCAATGACGAAACCGTTGCGGTTCCGGTCGAACGGTCGGGACGCTCCCGCCGGATCCTCATTGCTTGTGGACAGGGCACGGAGTTGAGCGAAACCACTGATCGCCAGCTCGTTCACGCATGCGTCGACCCCGCCGGCAACGACGACGTCGACCGCGCCGGACGTGATCATCTCGGCACCCTGCGCGATTGCTTCGGCTCCTGAAGCGCAAGCGCTGACCGGGGTACGGGCACCTCCCTGTGCCCCGAGGTCGATCGATATCCAGGCGGAGGGACCGTTGACCATCATTTGCGTCAAGGTGTGCGGGGACACCCGGCGTGGACCACCCGCGTCCAGGGCGCGGACCTGAGAGACGACGGTACCCAGGCCCCCGTAGCCGGAGCCGATGACAACCGCGAGCCGGTCAGGATCAACCGATGGCCGCCCTGCCTGCCCCCAAGCTTCCCTGGCGGCTAGCACAGCCAAGTGACCGCAACGGTCCATCCTCCGGTATTCCCGTGTCGACAGCACAGCAGCGGGATCGATCTTCACACGCCCGGCTACGCGCACTGGCAGGTCTTGCGCCCACGATTCATCCACATGAGCTATACCTGACCGGCCGGCCAGGAGACTGTCCCATGTCTGAGCAACCGAACCCCCAACAGGAGTCATGGCACCCATCCCGGTCACCACGACTCCGACACCACCAAGAACCACAGCGAATCCATTCCTCGACCATCCCGATGAGACTCCACTCTCCCAGCAACACTGCGCCGTCCGCACCTTGTGCGCCCTTGGTCCTGAGCGTGGTCCCACTTCGGTCCGGTCTGGAACTGGCTATCCGGAACAGGGCGCCCACACAATCGGGAGGGGCAATCAAGCACGTTTTCCCGGTCCCCCGCAGCTTTCTAATGCGTAGGTTTGTTGGCGTACGCAGCCCTTTTTGCCGGTGAGCGGCCGGGCGCACCGTAGGTAAGCGTGAGAGGTCTTTCTAGGAGGGAACGTGCGGGGAGGCAGGTAGCGACATGGACGAGATGGATGACGAGCAGAGCCAATACGCACAGACCTTCGAGGCTATGCAACGCATCGGGGTTTCCATCGAGGAGCTCTGGATTTACTACCTGAATATGGGTGGAAGCATCGATGAGTACGAGGTCAACGCGTATCTCAACGGAGTGACGCGCCTTCCTAGGATCGATCGGGACATGATCTCCCAATCCGTCAACGAGATGCAGGACGACATCTGCCGCGCACCACGTGCCCCCTTCAGTTCCACTCCGGGGAACATGTTCGACGACGCTCGCATCCAGTCCCTCCCAGACATTCCTGTTAACGTGGGTCGAGAAACTCTTGGGGATACCGGCGGTGTCCGGGCGATCGACGACGATAATCGGAGTGTGGTGAGAAAAGGCTCAGGAGGTGTAGAGGATAAGAGTCGGCTCGATGAGCCGGACTATTCCACGGTCGCTACCACGGCGCAGGAACCTTGTCTGTCGATCGTGTATGCCAGCACTGCTACGCGATCGTTCACCAGTGAGGACCTTTCTGCCCTCCTCACTCAGAGCCGTCGTACGAACAATCGGCTGCAGCTGACGGGGTTGCTGCTGTATCGGCAGGGCCGGTTTCTTCAGGTGCTCGAAGGCCCGGAAGCCTCGGTCCGCGACCGGATTACGACCATCACCGCTGACCTCCGCCACAAGGACTTGCGGATCCTCATCGAGGAAACGAGGCAGCAACGGCAGTTCCCGGACTGGACCATGGGATACGAGCCCATCAGCTCCACGATGCCGGAGGAAGTGCCAGGGTACGAGCGTCCCTTCGAGGAGCAGGAAGACGATATGAACCCCGACGAAACGGTCCGCGTCTTACGGGACCTCGTCCACTGGTTCCAGGAACGGGCGATACCTCTTCGATGACACAACCTGAAGGGCTCCAAAACGGTCTCTTGCGGTGAAGAGTAACCAAGGCCCATTGACGTCTGGCTTATGACCGCCGGGAAGAGAGCGCTACTGGTGCTGGGCGCATGCACTGGATCCATGACGCCGAACGTATCCGCCACATGTTTTGTCTTACTTCACTACATGCCCTGCGCCGCAATGGCAGTGGTTCTCGACCAGTTGGAGCGTCTTGCAAAGCTTTAGGTCTCTCAGACCTCCCGCGCGGTAGCAGGCCCTCCCCAACCGTCCTCTTTGAGCGTGGTCACCGAGGCTTAGTGTGGCATCGTCAGTCCGGGCAGAATCAAACCATGACTTCAGAACCTTCATTGGGATACGCAACAGCTTCCGATGGGACGCTACTGGCGTTTAGCTCGACCGGTAGCGGGGAAGCTCTGCTCCTAATCAGCGGTCAGGCGGTCGATTCGAGCTCCTGGGACGCCTTGGTACCCGCACTGAGCAACCAATTTCACGTCATCACCTTTGACCATCGAGGAACAGGACGTAGTGACGCTGGCCCCGACGAGGGCTACTCGACTGTGTCCTTTGCCCGCGACGCTGTAGCCGTACTCGATACCGCCGGCGTTGACCGGGCCCACGTGTACGGGCATTCCATGGGCGGACGGGTCGCCCAATGGGTTGCGATCAATCACGCATCCCGCGTCGGTGCTCTTGTACTCGGCGCCACCACGGCAGGAGACGCGCGTGGGACACGCAGGTCCGCGCAGGCCAGCGAGGACCTGGCCAGCGGTGATCCGGACAGAATCGCAGCCCTGTTCTTTGCGAGCGGCGAACGCCGCGCTGACGCTGGCGCGTTCTTCCATCAGACAGCGTCCCGCCACGCACGCCGACTTCACCTCGCAGCCAGCCGCGCTCACGACGCCTGGGACCAGCTCGTACACATCACGGCGCCGACACTCGTTCTCCACGGTTCCGATGATCAAATGACCCCGCCTGCCAATGCGGAACGCCTGGCCGCAACAATTCCCAAAGCAGAACTGGAAATTCTTGATGGAGCCCGCCACGGCTACTACCTTGAAGACCCCCGGGCAACCGAACTCGTCACCAGCTTCCTCAAGCGCCATACCTACGCAAGCGCTGCTACTTGATCCCCTGAAAATTTCGTACGGGTACGCCGATCGGACCATCGAATCAGTCGGTCAGAGCATCATTGGGCAGATCTAGGCTGCTCAATGAGGCTGTATCGCGCCTGTGCGAGGAGAAGCGGCAGGACACGAGCAAGGGGCTGGCACCCCCCAACAGTGCCAGCCCGCTGCAGTCATATTTTATCGGAGTCAGCCTTCTACGGCCGCGATCTCGTTGGGAGTGCCCGGGCTCGTCCGAGGACGTGATGTTACCGGTGGCGATATCAACGGCGTAGAGTTTTTTGGCCGCGGGGTCGGTGGTGTGGGATGTGCCTCGGCTGTCGATGCCCGTCCGATGAACTAAAGGCGCGATGGCCGCGGTCGTCGCTCCCCGCGGCCATCGCCCATCATCAGGAAGTCGCGGGCTGCTCCTGGTTCATTCATTCACCGGAAGCAGTTTCGCGGTGCTTGCGGTGTCGACGCCCGATCAGGGCATCAATCAGGAGGAAAGCCAGCAGACTGATGCCCAGTAGTGGGGCGAAAGTGCCAACGAGGAAGACGGCTACGGTGCCGATGGGGATGATCCACAGCGGTACGACGTCGAGGACTCCCCGCCGCGGCGGCCGACCGACGTAAGCCGCGGTTCCGGTTCCGGTGCGTGTGCGTGTGCGGGTGGGGCGGCGTCGGATCCACATCAGGTACCCCCAGATGATCATCGCGGCGAGACCGATCGCGATGACAGCCAGGACGATCTGGTTGACCAGCCCGAAGAGGACGCCCATGTGCGCGTCAATGCCCCACCGGGCGAGTTTCGCCGCGAACGGGTAGTCGTCGAAGGACGCCTTATCGATCACGTCGAACGAGGAAGGGTCAACGGCGACAGCGTCGACCTGGGTCGGCCAGGACCGGTCGATCTCCGTGACCGTCCAGGCTACGCCGTCGGATGCTGGTGGTTTCACCTCGATGAGCCCGGCGGTGAGGCCTGTGTCCCGCGCCGCACCGAGTGCGCTGTCAAAGCCCGCGGCAGAGACCCCGGAGCCGGCGACGGGGATCTCGGCACCCCCATGGCCCTCGTGCCCCTCCGCCGGGGATATGCCGGTTTCGCCCTCGGCGGTGGGGCCGGCGACGACCTCCTGCCCGTTCCCGCCGTGTTCGACATGCTCCCCTGCAGTGGGGCTGGCGCCAATGGCGGTACCGAGGTCGGTGCTGATGGAGGGTGTGGACCAGCCGATGGCGGACCGTAGTTCGGTGACGTTCGCACCCGAGTAGGCGGACCACGTCAGGCCTGTTGCGGAAAGGAAGAAGAAGCCCAGCGCCAGCCAGATACCGGCAGCAGAATGAAGGGACAGAAGCTTCCGTCGCCCCGTCGCCTGGCGGTCGGGGTAAAGCGATCCGCGGGCCTTGCGGGTCTTCCTGATGCGCTGAACCCACAGAACCAAGCCGGCCAGGGCGATGACGCCCAACCAGGAGGCGGCGAGCTCGCTGTAGAGGCGCCCGACCTCGCCGAGGTGGAGGTTGCGGTGCAGCTGGCCCACCCACGTGTGCACGCCCAGGGATCCGCTGGTCCCGTAGGCGGTGAGGTCACCGGTGACTCGCGCGGTAGCGGGGTCGACAAAGATCGCCCTGGTTTCGGATTCGCCCAGGGTGGGGTCGATGAACATCACCCGTGTGGTTTCCCCGTCTGATCCCGGCCGCACAGCAGCCGGCAGTTCACTTGTTCCCAGGTGGTTCTGGGCTGCCTCGATCTGCTGCTCGAGAAGGACAGCGGGACCCTGGGATGCGGTCAGCTCGTCCGCGTACACGAACTTCTCGACCTGGGGTGTCAGGGCGTAGGCCGCACCGCTGAGCGCTGCGATGAGCAGGAACGGGCCGACGAAGATCGCGGCGTAGAAATGGACGCGCAGAGCAAGCGCTGTCAGCCACGGCCGAGCGGTAGAGGGCGTCGATGATGGTGCTGACGGCGGGGGCGGAGCGTGAACGGATGTAGCTGTCATGGGAGGTGTTCTTTCCTGAAATCCCTGCAGCAGCAGGGTGGATGAAAAGGTGAAAGGTGTCCGGGAGTTCGAGTGCTGACACCGACTGGGCCATCTCGGAGCGGCCGTGTGCACAGAATGAGTGACCTGTGGCTCTGGAGGTCTCGTCTTCAACGCGAAGTATGTGGACCCGTGGCGTCACTGTGAGGGCACCTACTCGACCGGGATGACCAACACCGAGGGCATGGGCGCGGCGCGCATTTGTATGTGATTGAGCCCGTAATGCCCAGTAGTGCACCGACGCAGCAGGAAGTGCCCGTGCTTCAAGGCAGGACTTAAGGCGGCTCGTACCGGAGTCTGTGTTCTAGGCGAAAGAGAAGTGGAGCGCAGGAGGGCCGCGCAGCTTCAGGCGCGTATCGCCCTGCAGCAACTCGTACAGTCCCAACGGGGCGTGCTCATCCGCGGCTCGATACCGCTCATCGGCGACGGGGCACAGCCGGACCAGGCGCACAATATGCGTCACGACCGCATTGATGATGCCGATCAGTGACCACCACAGCTGCTCCCCGCGGCGCACCAAGGCCACAGTCACCACACCAGCGATAAGGTGAGAACTGATCATGCTCGCATCCAGTGCACCGATCAGACCGCCGGACGCCGGTGTCACCGGGGGGATCGAAGCGGTGAGCGCGCCCTCGTGCTGGTGGACGGGCCGCGATGAAGAGTTCGCGGGCATCAGGGCAAAGAACGCGAAGAGAAAATGGAAGATGACCTGGCTGACGCTGACACCCATGAAAACCCGGAGCAGGGATAGCTGCCTTCCAGCGAGCATCACGCACACCAGAGAGCCGAGTGGGAGAGCCAGAAGAATCGCGGGAGTAGGGACCACACCGCCCGCGACAGCGTGCGATGCTCCAGCCAGGAATGTCGCCAAGGCAGCGCACGAGATCCCGCGTGCGAGTCGAGCCGCAGGCGTCACGCCGCTCCTCGTAGACATAACCCTCCCTCCCGCTCATCGTAACCGCCACTACGCGGCGTAGAACCAGGAACCACCGATGCTGCCGTCAGTCGTCACCGGTCGACAAGCGACCTCCACGAGCAGTTGGAGGTGACGCCCGCCGTTCAGGCAGTTCGTGCTCACCGAAGGAACGGATGGCACCAGGATGAGCGACGAGAGGAGGTTAGCGCACTGGCACAAAAATGAACGCATCCGCTACTTGTTCTCTGCTATCTCTCTGCCGACTGTGAGTCGCAGCGGTGGCGTGGTGCTCGACTACTCCGGGCACCGTGTGAAGCGTTGAGCTACCGACAAGTTTGTTGATTAAGGCCTTGCTTGTCCTCGAACCAGAACACCTGTTCACTTACGGAGCGCGCCACGCGTCAAGGCACTATTTTCGATGGCCGAGCATTCTGGTCTCTTAGGTGCTTGGCTGACGATGATTCGGTTGTGAGCAGACGAAGCGGGCAAGGTCTTCCCGCAGGGCCCTGATGCTCGGGTTCTCTTCCACAGCCTTCACCCGCTCGGCTCCGTGAATCTCGGTTAGTAGCTGTCGGCCTTTTGCGGTGAGTGACACCCTGATGTCGCGTTGATCGGAACGTGTGGTAGCCCGAAGGAGGTAGCCGCGGCGTTCAAGGGAGCGGATCGTTCTGCCGAGGGTTTGTGCGCTAACGCGGATTGCTTTTGCGAGTTGCGCTTGGCTTGCTGAGCCGGAGTGTTGCACTGCCTGCAGGGCGACTAGACCTGCTGGTGTCAGATGGAACTTCTTCAGACGCGAGGACAGCTCGTTCTCCCATAGGCGTGCGGCCGTCACGAGGAGCCTGCTCGTGCTCCACCCCTCACCGGCCGAAGTAGTTAGCATTGCGTCGTCCGGGGTGCGGCGTATCGATGAAGTCTTCACGGTCAGTTTCACGGTCAGTTTCACGGTCAGGGGTAGTGGGGATATGGCGGGTAGGTGTAGCCCGCGCCCCAGAAAGGTCCGAGCCCGTAGTAGCCGTAGAGGTTTTCGTAGTACCAGTCGTCAGTGAGTTCAGGGTCATAGGCTGGGCTTCCCGCGATCCGGGTCCGGTCCTGGTTGATGTGGATCTCGTGATCGTCGATCCGGACGATCGTGTCCACGGGAAGCAGAATGGTCTGCTGTCCGATACCAAGGAAGCCACCTTGCTTGATCTGCAGGAAGCGGACTTTCTGGTCGGCCTCGTCGATGACGAGGTCCCTGATCGTGCCGAGATCTTCTCCGTGCATATCACGGACAGCGCGATTCCTGACGTCCTCGGCACTGTTAGCCACCGTGCTGGTCGACTCGCTGAGCCGTACCAATCCCCTGCCATGGTTTGAACTGTCATCAACTGCGGTGTCTGTCGTCATGCTGCCATCCTTCCTCGAGGGTCGAATTGTGCCCGGTCTGTCCCAGCGTTCTTGATGTCTGCTTCCCGACGACGAGATAAGCATGCTTAGTAGTCCATCGCAGGAGATGGCTGCAGGTCAAGGGGGAGCGAGGTTCGCACCCCCGGGGCCGGCCAAAGCTACTACTGCCTCATTCCAGCTCTTCAACCTGGGTGGGAGTACCAGTGCGCACCGGCTGGTTCGCTCCATGGGTTTGGATCCGGGTCCCGCTTCGACGGTGGGTCGGAAAATTAGGACCCATCCGTTTGTGAGGGGTCTTCCGAAGGATTAACGTCCTTCAACCCCAACAGAAATGATGGAGGCAGAAACATGAGGAACATCTGGACGAAGTCCCTGGCAATCACCGCGGCTACTGGCGCGATGTTCGCAGGAGGTGCTGGCATCGCCAGCGCCGACACCGGGACGACAACCGATACCCGTGTGGACGAGGTCGCTCAGGTAACCGACAACCGCATCGTTGACAGCGGCAATGTGTCGCTGGAGAACATCCTCAACGATGCCGTCGACATCGACGATGTTGCGAGCAACAATAACGTTCTCAACGGAATCGATGCCGATGTGACGGACAACCTGAACGGCATCTTCAGCGGCAACAACGCCGCTGTCGACGTCACCCCTGACGTGGACAGCAACGTGGATGCCGATACCTCGGCCGACAGCACCACTGACGGTGGACAGGACGACGAGGGACTGCTGGGCGGACTGCTCTAGCGCGACCTCACCACCAGTGGCCCCTACCTCCTCCAGGGTAGGGGCCACACCCATGTCCGCACCCCGACGGGCAGCTCCGCCCATCAGACAGAGGCAAATTCACTGTTCAGTCGCGCGAAGCGAAGGGTGGTCAGCTGACGAGGGTGGCGTAGACGACGTAGTTGTCGTCGAACTCGCCGGTTTCGGGGTCGTAGCCGTCGCAGGTGATCAAGCGCAGTTCAGCGCCTTCGGTGTTCCCGTAGACCTTCTGGGTCGGGAATTCGTTTTTGGGGTACTGCTCGCCGCGGTTGAAGGTAAAGGTCGCGGTGCTTCCGTCCTCGCGTAGCACCTCGATCGTGTCGCCGGTGGTGAGTTGGCGGAGGTCGGCGAAGATGCCAGGGCCGCCGTCGGTGGCGTTGACGTGTCCGAGGAGAACAGCGGGTCCGCGTTCACCGGGTGTTGGCGACTGGTTGTACCAGCTCGCGGGTGCGCCGGGCCCGTCCGGTGGCACTTCCAGCGTCCCGTTGTCCCGCAAACCGGTGCTGAGGAGGTCCGATCGCGCGCCGGTGGAGGGAATGGTAAAGGACACGGGTGCTGAGGCGGGTAGGACAGCCGGCTGCTCTGCTGCGGCCGCGGTCCCGGGAGCGTTCGCATCTGCGAGCTGTGTCGCCGTCGGTGAGACTGAAGGAGTCGGTGTTCCTGACGGCGTGCCTGTTGATTGCTGTGTTTGGGTGGGTGCAGAGGAGGCGCCGGAACTGGTACCGGTGTCCGTCCCCGTTGTGGTTGAGCAGCCGGTGAGGAGTAACAAAGCGACCGCCGCAGACATCAGGTGATATCTGCGGCGGTCGCTGGGTGAGTTGATCATGGGTGTGTTCCGTGGTCCGATCAGCTCGTCGTGCTGGGGTGCTGGGGTGCTGTTATTGGTTACACGTTGGCTGCTGCGCGGCGGCGGACGGCGTAGGTTCCGCCGGCTGCTGCTGCGAGGACGAGTCCGCCGCCGAGGGCAATCATGCCGGTGTTCGTGCCGGTCTCCTGGGCGACACCGGTGTCAGCTCCACCGTTGGGCATGGCGCCCATCTGGGATGCGACGAGCGTGCCGCACAGTGCCGGTGAGGTTGCGCCGAGCGGAAGCTCGGGCTTCAGGTCACTGGGGGAGTTGAAGACATCCTCGGAGACGCCGGCGGTGGCGGGGTCCAGACCGTGGACGACGACGACGGCCGTCCCGGACTCGAGGGAGGCCTTGGTGGCGGCGTCGAGGGGGATCTCGCGCTGAATGGTGTAGCTGCCGCCCTGGCCGCCGAGCTCAAGGTTGAGGCCCTCGGCCGGGGTCGTCGCGCCGCTGGTGGTCAGGGTGGTCTGGATGTCCCCGTAGAGGCTGGCTGCTTCGGAGGTGTTCACGATGCCGTCGCCGTTGGCGTCGTTCGCGGGAGTCGGGCAGGCGCCCTGCGCTCCACCGTGGATGTGCTGGACGTGCGGGTAGGGGCCGTCCATGAAGGTCTGGGCGAGGCCGTTGACCTGCAGGTTCACCATCGCCGTGTCACCGGTGACATCCACGGTGATGGTGCCGGTGCCCGTGGTGCCATTGAGCTGCCCCAGGGTGGATGAGTACGAGGCGTCCGCGGCCATCGCGGAACCGCCCGAGAGCGCCAGGGCGCCGAGAGCGAGGGTGGGTACAGCCAGAAGTCGCATGGTCTTGTTCATCAGAATCAGGATCCTTCACTGTGCGGATGAGACGCGCCCAGTACGGGCGCGCGTTAACTGTGGTTCGGAGCACTTCTGCGCGCGGATGGGACATTCCCCCAGCAAGCCATCCGCACAACAACCAGCCTGCTTATTACTAGGCGGCTTACCTACTCTAAGCAGCGGATGCGTGGTACCGGAAGTGTATGGAGTGAAAGAAGTGAAACCGTGATACTTCAGGGCGAGGGGCAGAGTTGCTCAGAAGGTAGTCGCCCTGCTTGATAGCTTCTTATAGCGGGTGCCCGGGAAGTTTTCAGGTAAGGGTGGCTAGGATGGGTCATCTTCATGTGCGAGTGAGGAATGGCCGGGTGATAGTGACACCTGGGTGCAAGGCGAAGGGCACGAGCGGTTTTTGCCGCTCGTGCCCTTCGTGCTTCCCGTTCGGATGCGTTTCCAGCGATCCGCTCCGCCCAGACGTGCCGCACGGAATCCTTGATTTCGGTGCCCCTGGGTAATGGATCACCATGCTCATGCCCGTCCGTTTTTGGGTGCCCGGTTCCTGCGGTGTTCTTATGAGCAGGTCGTTCGTTCCACGGTGATGTTCAGGGGGTGGGCCACGGAGTAGTCCCGGTTGGGTGAGGTGAAGTCTACGGTGATGTTCTCTGCCGTCCCGGTTTCTGCGGCCTCATCGAGGGCTACTTCGACAACGATGTCGATGTGGGAGTCGGGCACGAAGGCGAACCCCTGAATCGGACGGGGTTCCGCCGGGGTTGTAGCGGTTGCCGTCGGGGCTGGCAGGGGAGTCGATCCGGCATCGTGCCCAGCATGGGCGCCGGACTCCTTGGAGGCCGCGCCGTGGTGGTTGTGGCCTTCCTTGTTCGCGGGAGTTACTTCCGCGGAAAGGATACTCATGTCCTTGGGAGATCCGAGTTCAACACCCGTGAACGTGAACGTTTCCAGCGTCGGGTTATGCAGCAGGAGCGTGTACCGCTGAAAGCTATCCGTGGGTTGAACCCCGCACAGGATCGCCCCGTCCTGGGCGAGACCCAACGGATCCTCCCCCCAATCCGATCCCACAGCCACCGAATCCGGCAACTGCCCACTGGCTCCCAGGTCCTTCGCCGCAGATACCTCCGGACCGGCGCTCTGCACGCTCAAAGAGGAGGAGTCAGCGCCGCGGTCGCTGTTCACACCCAAAGGATCCTCATCCGCGATGCTGCACCCAGCACAGGACAGGCTGACGCCGACCAGCACCGCGACTACACGGCTTCCGAGCCGATCCCTCCATCCGTCCATCCGTTGATCCTTCGGCTGGCGCTCTCGTTGGTGCTGCATCTGCCTGACCCTCTCTTCGCTGATCCTCCCCGTCTTATACGACCCATTACCCCGCAGGACCGCACAAAGTTCCTTCGTTGACCATCAGTCACCGGACGGGCCCGACGACGGCGTCCTGACCAATGGCCCTCCTGGTCGCGAAAGGGTGAGACCTGTAGGAAGTACGACCCACTCATATCAGGCCAGGTCAAAGGTCCGGTATCGGTGCGATATTGCACGTAGGCTGGCGAAGTCGCTGCCGCTGCTGCACTTCATGAATTGCCGTAGCGGCCGGGACAGGTCTCAGGACCTCCGGCCGACGCAGGCCAGCACTTGTGGCTGTGAGCGAAGTCTGGCCGGTTACACCATCACTTGCACGTCACACTGGGAGAACATTCATGACCACGTCCACCACGCCCCACGCGGGCGCACGCACCAATGTCCAGAAAGCAGCCCTCGCCGTTGGCGCGGTCTTCCTGCTCGTCGGAATCCTCGGCTTCATCCCCGGCATCACCTCGGACTACAGCACGATGATGTTCGCCGGCCACCAGTCGGAGGCGAAGCTCCTCGGCCTGTTCCAGGTCTCGATCCTGCACAACATCGTCCACCTGCTCTTCGGCGTGGCCGGGATCGCGATGGCCCGCACCATCAGCGGCGCCCGCTCCTACCTGCTGTACGGCGGCATCATCTACCTTGTGCTGTGGATCTACGGCCTGGTCATCGACCAGAACTCCGCCGGCAACTTCGTACCCCTTAACGGCGCGGACAACTGGCTGCACTTCCTCCTGGGCGTCGGCATGATCGCCCTGGCCCTGCTGCTCACCCGCAACACCCGCAACACCGCAGCCCGAGCCTGACCACAGCAAAGCCACGACGCAGTCGTATTCAGCACAGGAGGCCCTGGGACCAACGTCTCGGGGCCTTCTTCATGTACCACGTGGTGGAATCAGTCGGCGAGATCGTGTTCGGTGATGGTCACGAGGTCGCGGAAGGAGCGTTCGTCGGCTAGTGAGAGAACGCCTGGTCATAGCGCCCTAAACGGGAGGCATCTGAGGCTGTTCAACACCCGGGCTCCATCGGACTCGGAGCACCAGAAACGAACGTATCCGCTACATGTACTCTCATACCTCTTCACGGACGGTTAATCGCAGCGGGGGCGACCCGTTGGGGCGTTCTGCAAAGCTCTACTTTTCTGAGACAGGTTCTGCAGCGGTCAACCTGACGTCTTCGAGGACGGCGAGGACTTCAATTTCGATGAGGGCTCCGGGCGCGAGTTCCGCACCGACGGTGATTCTGGCTGGGTAGGGCTTGGGCACGATGTCGGCGTAGGCGGCGTCGAAGGCGTCGAAGTTGTCGTCCGAGGAAAGGTAGACACGGGATGTCAGGACGTCGTCCCACGTGCCGCCGGCTTCCGCCATGGGGATTAAGGTGCTCGGTCGCTTGGCCGAGGATCTACGCGGTCAGTTCCCGCACATGAAAGGGTTCTCTCGCAGGAATCTCTACTACATGCGTGCGTTGGCTGACGCGTGGCAGGGGAGCGAGGCATTTGTGCAGACACTGTCTGCACAAATCAGTTGGAGCCATAACGTCACGTTGCTGGAGCAGCTTAATGATCAGGGCCTGCGCGAGTGGTATGCAGCCCGCAGTGTCCGCCACGGGTGGTCGCTGGCCGTCCTTGAACACCAGATCGCTTCCAAACTCCATGAGCGGGAAGGGTCAGCTCCAAACAACCTGGAAGCTCGGTTGCCCGAAGAAGGAACCGGGTTAGCTCGCGAAGTAGCCAAAGATCCCCTCGTCCTGGACTTCCTCGGCCTCAGTCCCGAGGCGGATGAGGCTGCCATCGAGGAAGCCATGTCATCACGCATGACACAGACCCTCATGGAATTCGGTGCTGGCTTCGCATTCGTCGGCCGCCAGGTTCATCTCGAGGTCGGAGGGGATGACTTTTACATCGACCTCCTGCTCTATCACATCCCCACCGAGCGCTACGTTGTCGTGGAGCTCAAGGCCGGGGAGTTCAAGCCAGAGCACCTCGGACAGCTGAACTTCTACGTCTCAGTGGTCAACGACAAGATCAGGCTGCCTCGACAGCGGCCCACCGTTGGAATCCTCGTATGCGGTGCGAAGAACGAACACACCGTCAGATACGCCCTGGATGCAGCAGCCCAACCTCTCGCGGTCACCTCCTACACATATGAGGCCCTTCCCGAAGCCGAGCAAGAAGCGCTGCCGTCACCCGAAGCCATCGTTACTGCGCTTGAACTCGACTCCGATCGCCCGTAATCGTGCAGACACTGTCTGCACGATTACGCGCGACTAGGTAGCGGAGCGGTGGCTGTGGCGTGAGACTCGAGCGGTGCCGTTACTAGTGAACACGACCTCCACTATCAGTCACCTGATCACAGGGGAGTGTTCGACATCGCCATTCCAGGGATCCACTGAGACCTTCACATGACTACTGGGATTCTGGGTCGAATCGAGATCGACTCGACCATCGCTTCCTCTGACGCGTCGACCACGTACCGCACTGACGCTGCGATGGTTGAGGGCTCCAGGTATCTCTCCGGTTGGTAGGGGACGCCTTCGTGGTCAGCGATTTCCTTCACCAGATCGGTAGCGACGAAACCTGGGTGAATCGAGGTCACCCGTATGCCTTTGTCCCGTTCTTCGATACGGACTGCATCTGCGTAGGCACGCAGGGCGTGCTTGGAAGCAGCGTAGAGGCCATTGCCTGCTGAAGTGAACAGGCCGGCGCCTGAGTTGATGAAGATGACGGTGCCGCGGGTTTCGCGTAGCGATGGGATGAGGAGTCGGGTCAATTCCGTGACTGCGAAAAGGTTGAGCTCGAAGAGGTCCTGCCACTGTTCCTTGTGCAGCGTGTCCACTCCGCCTCGTGTGCTGACTCCGGCGGAATGAGCCAGGACGTCGACGGGACCGTCCGCGAGTTCCCGCGCCACGCGGTCGGTGTCATGACGAAGATCGGCGGCGATGAAGCGGGCGTCCTCATACTTGTCGGCGATGTCCTGTAGCAGGTGTTCGTCCCGGCCCAGGAGAGTAAGTCGATGTGTTGTTCCGAGGTTCTCAGCGATGGCACGGCCGATGCCGCGTGTCGCGCCTGTGATGACGGCGTGCGGTTTGAGGCGAGGCATGGTGGGTCCCACTTCTTTGTCTAGAGGATCTGGTTGAGGAAGGTGCGAAGGCGTGGTGATTGGGGGCGGTCGAAGAGGTCCTCGGGAGTGCCGTGTTCAATGACACGGCCCTGGTCCATGAAGACGACCTGGTCGGCCACTTCGCGTGCGAAGCCCATCTCGTGGGTGACGACGACCATCGTCATGCCGGCATGGGCGAGTCCTGCCATGACGGTGAGAACACCTTTGACCAGTTCTGGGTCGAGAGCCGATGTTGCCTCGTCGAACAGCATGACTTCCGGTTCCATGGCCAGGGCACGGGCGATGGCCACGCGTTGCTTCTGACCTCCCGAGAGCGAGTCCGGCCTGAACTCGGCTTTCTCCTCGAGCCCGACGAGAGCGAGTGATTCTCTCGCTTTTGTCTCGGCTTCGGTTTTGCTGAGCCCTTTCACATCGCGCAACGGCATGACGATGTTGCCGAGGACCGTCTTGTGCGGGAAAAGGTTGAAGTGCTGGAACACCATACCGATGCGGCGGCGTAGGTCGTCATCTTTCAGGGTAGCGGTGTCGACTGCTCCTAGCTGGATGCTGCCTTCGTAGGGCCGCTCGAGCCTGTTGATGGTGCGGAGCAGGGTCGATTTGCCGGAGCCGGAGGGTCCGATGACGCAGGTTGTCTTTCCTTTGGGGATGGTGAGGTCGACGCCGTGGAGGACTTTGTGGTTGCCGAACTTGACCTTGATGTTGCTGAGGTCCACTCCTGCTGTGTGGACTTCGAGGTGGGAGATGGTGCTCATGTCAGCTTCCGTTCCGGGCGTCGAGGGTTACGGGGTCGAGGGGAGCGGGGGTGTCGTCGATTTCGGGGGCGGCCTGGACGGCTTTGCCTTTTTTCAGGCGGCGGTCGATGGAGTCGACGAGCATGGTGAGGGGGATGGTGATGACCAGGTAGAACAGGCCGGTGACGACCAGTGGCGCCATGTTCCCTGTGGTGATGGCTTCGTCCTGCCCGACGCGGAACAGTTCGCGCTGGGTAGCGAGGAGGCCGAGGAAGTAGACCAGCGAGGAGTCCTTGATGGTCGCGATGAACTGGTTGACCAGGGCGGGCAGGACCCGGCGGATGCCTTGGGGGATGACGACCTTGGTCATGGCTCGTGAGTGGCTCATGCCCAGCGCTCGGGCTGCTTCGAATTGGCCGGTGTCAATGCTCTGGATGCCGGAGCGGAAGATTTCGGCGATGTATGCGCCGGCGATGAGGCCGAGGGCGAGGATGCCGAGGGGGTAGGGGTTGTTGCCCCAGAGGAGCAGGCCGAGGGGTGCGAAGCCCTGCCCGATGACGAGGATGGTCAGGACGGCGGGCAGTCCTCGGAACACGTTGACGTAGGCCTTGGCGATCGCGCGGAGCCAGGAGCGCCGTGACAGGCACATGAGTGCTACGGCCAGGCCGATGACGATGCCGAGGATGGAGGCGAAGAACGCGAGGGTGAGGGTGTTCCAGAGCGCGTATTGAAGCATGGTTGGCAGGATGCCGATCATTGCTTCCCAGTCGAAGAATGTTCGCCAGAGGCGGTCGATGATGTCCATTGCTACCTTCTCGTTGGGGCTTGGAGCTGCCGGCTCCGCAGACGGTCGGTGGAGCCGGCAGCTGAAGTGGGGTCAGGTGTGGAATCAGCTCTGTTCGAACATTTCGGGGATGGGCTGGTCGGGGAACCACTGCTTGTAGAGGGCTTCCCATTCGCCGGAGTCGACGAGTTCCTGCAGGCCTTCGTTCATCATGGTGGTCATCTCTTCGTTGCCCTTGGTGATCACCGCGCCGACGGGCCAGTCCGTCACGGGTTGCTTGGAGAGCACGGTGATGCCTTCTTCGGGGTTCTTTTCCATGAAGTCCTGCACTGGTGGGAGGTCGCCGAAGTATCCGTCGATGGTGCCGACGGACAGGGCCTGCATGACGCTGTTGAGGTCGGGGAAGGCGACGGCTTCGGCGTCGGGGTACTGGTCGGTGGTGTAGCCCTCGTAGATGGATCCTTTGAGGAATCCGACGCGCTTGTCGCTGAGGCCCTCCGGGTCGGTGATGCCGGTGCGTTCCGTTGTCGTGATGGAGGCGAAGCCGATGTAGTACGGGTCGCTGAAGTCGACGGTCTCGAGTCGGGCGGGGGTGATCGAGATCGAGTTCACGCCGAGGTCGGCCTGCTGGTTCTCGACCGTGGAGAGGATGTTGCTGAAGTCCATGGTCACGTACTCGGTGGTGTAGCCGTTGGCCTCGGCGATGGCGTTGACCACGTCGACGTCGAAGCCCTGCTGTTCGCCGCCCTCGACGAATGAGTTCGGCTTGGAGTCTCCTGTTGTGGCGACCCTGATGACGCCGGGGGTGATGGTCGCACCGTCGTGGGCGAACGTCTCGGCTGAGCTTGCGGCACCGGAGCCTCCGCATCCGGTGGTGAGGAGCGTGATTGCGGCGGCGACTGTGGTCAAACGCGCGAGTCGGGTCGTGGTGTTCATGCGTACTCCTTGGTGAGGTTTTCGATGCTGCTGGACATGCTCTCGAAGCGGTTGGGGTCGACGAAGGCCGCATCGAGATAGGGGGCTTCGCCGGTGGCGAGTTGGGCGAGCAGTTCGCCGATGCCGGTCGCGTGTTTGAAGCCGTGGCCGCTGCAGCCGCCGCCGATGAGCAGGCGTGGGTCGTTATCGGGTCGTCCGATGAGGAATTGACCGTCGGGGGACATGGTCACCATGCAGGGCCGTGACTGGACCGGCGTGGGGTTGAGCCCCGGAAACAGGGTGGAGATGGCGTCGGAGAGAACTCCCCAGTCGCGGGCGGGGTTGATGCCTCGGTCGCATTCGTCGGGGTCGGTCGCGTCGAACGCCCCGTTGTCGAGTCCCAGGCCGATCTTGACCGGTTCGCCGAGGGCGCTACCGTGACCCCAGATGCTCACGCCTGGCTTGACGCGCCGCATGAAGGCCGGGAAGTTCTCGAGCATGAACTCTGGGTCGTTCGGGCCCTTCTTGGACTCGAACCACTGCATGGGGGTACGCCATGCTTCTACAGGCAGACCGGGCACCAGTTTGCCGAGCCACGCACCTGCCGTCACGACGACCTGCCGCGCCGTCCAGGTGCGGCCGGCCACGGTGACCGCTACGCCGTTGTCGAGCAGTTCGATGTCGGTGACCCTCGCATCGAAGAACGCCTGGGCGCCAGCTGCAACGGCGGCGTCGTTAGCAGCCCTGACACCGGCATCGGGATCGACGATGCCGGCCTCCGGATCCCACGCGCCGATCTCGGTCGGGCTCATCGTCACATAGCCCGGGAACCGGCTTTGGACTTCCTCGCGGGTCAACTGCTCAACCGCCACGCCTGATTCGGCACCGGCCCGGAGGGTTCCGGCGACCATGTCGCTGGTCGGCTCTCCGACACTCAGGGCGCCCGTCTCGAACAGCAGAGGTTCCCCGGAAGCGCTCTCGAGCTCCTTCCACAGGTCACGGGACTTTCGTGCCATATCGACAAGGCCCGGGTGCTCCTGGCAGGCGACCCGGAACAGCCTGGTGTAGCCGTGGGAGGATCCCAAAGCATGGGAATTGCTGTACCGCTCGAAGCCCACACACCGGACCCCTCGCTCCGCAAGGCGCCAGAGGGTGGACGACCCCCATGCCCCCAAGCCGATGACGATCACATCGGTATCGAATGCTTCTATCTGTGTCATGTTGATCCTGGTCTCCCTGCGCATGTGATCGGCCTGCAGTTTTCAATAAAATGAAACTTGCATGCGGATCATCTTTCGGAAGAAAGCACGACAGGGTCAACCCTTTGAGAGAAGCGTTATCAAAACGTGACACGCAACTGTTTCTACTGTGTTTCGGATGTGCTAAGCGGTGGAGTCGTAAGGGTGGTGGTTAGGATGGGCTGAAACGGTCTACTCGCGAGTAGGTGCTGTTCCTCGACTTCGTAAAGGTGCGTCTCATGCCGGTCTTCAATCCCGCCGATATCGGTGCAAGGCTGCGGAAGTATCGCTTGTCGCAAGGAGTGACGATCGCTGACCTGGCGGCTGGAGCAGGTCTGTCCGTTGGATTCATCTCGCTGGTCGAGAACGGCAAGTCGGATCTGACCATCGGTCGGCTGAGCCGGGTGCTCGACTTTTTCTCGCTGAATCTGTCGGACTTCCTAGCGGATGAGCGTGGCGAGGAAGCTATGCAGGCAGACGAGCGGGTTCATCATCATGAAAGCGAGCGGATTCTGACGTCTCCGACCGAGGGAGTGACCTATCGTCTGATCCCGCAGCCACTCGATGGGCAGTTCACGGTCATGGAAGTCACTCTGGATCCCGCTGCCACCCGAAGTGAGGTGTCCTCTCATGAAGGCGACGAATGCATCTACGTCCTCCAGGGCCAGATGCAGTTGAACTACGGCTCGCGAAGTCAGCGCCTCAAAGCCGGCGACACCCAGTACTTCGACGGGCTTCTCCCGCACAGCTTCAGTAACCCGACGAACCGCACGACCAAGTTCCTGGCGGTCATGGGTAAGACAAGAACCAGACGGCCGGAGCTACCCCGACACGTCCCGGCCAACGCGGCCGACGCGGCCGACGCGGCCGACGCGGCCGAATGACCCCAGTCGGAGGAGGCGCACTAATTGCGCCACGACCTGTGGCGCAAAGCTCGGCATGCTATGGCGGTACGGGACCGATGAACGGGCGCCTCGTCAGCATTGGTTGACACAAGGTCAATTATCGGGAAGCTAACTGGAGGGTCGCGTAAATCGGCTTTGGTAGGGAAGCAAGTTCGTGAGCGCGGTTAGAACAGCGGCCAGGGCACCGCCGGCATCTCCCCGCGCGGAGGCGGGAATCGCCCGGTCGCCCTCAGGGCGGCGCAACGAGCAGCGAGCGACGCGATCTCCTCAGCGGTGAGCAGGTCCGCGAGCTCACGACCGAGCGACCCCTGGAGCCCGTCGCGGACACGATCGATGCCCTCGAGCTCCTCGGCGGTCAATGTGTCTCCCACCCACCCCCACAGCACCGTGCGCAGCTTGTGGTCTTGATGGAGGGTGAGCCCGTGGTCCACGCCGTACCGGTGCCCGTCGCCCATCGCGAGGATGTGGTCGCCCTTGCGGTCGGCGTTGTTGGCGAGAACGTCGAATACCGCCATCCGCCGCAGTGCCGGGGTGTCCTCGTGGACGAGGGCAACGATGCGGCCCTTCTCGTCCTGACCCTCGAGGACCTGCTTCCAGCCCGTCTCCGGCACGTCATCGGCCGCGACGAGGTCCACCGCGTCCTGGTCGGGATCCGTCTCCTGCCAGAGCTGCACCATGCCCTCGCCGAACGGGCCGTCGCGCAGCCACGTGCGCGGCACGATGTTCCAGCCGAACGCCTCCGACACGAGATAGGCGGCGACTTCACGATGGGCCAGGCAACCGTCGGGGAAGTCCCACAGCGGTTTCTCGCCCTTGATCGGCTTGTACACGACCGCCGTGTCGCCGATGCTGCCCAGGAACGTGGCGTTCGACGCCGTCGTGATCCGGCCTGTGAGCGTCAGCTCGGCGGTCACCAGGTCGGGCGCCGGCATCAGGCCTCGGGGAGGGTGCAGATGTGCCCTTCGGCGTCGATCGGGTAGCCGCAGAGTTCGCAGATCGGACGCCCTGCGCCCACCACCTCGCGGGCCCGCTTGGCGAAGGCGCGGGCGGTGCCGACCGGCATCCGCACCCGCAGCATCTCGGCCGCGTCGACGTCGTCGTCCTCGAGCAGCGCCTCGTCGTCGTCGGCATCGGAGAGCGGGTACGCCTCGATGACGATCTGCGCCGTCGTCGGGTCCCACCCCAGGCTCATGACACCGGTGCGGAACTGCTCCTCGACGGTCTCGAGCTGGTCGTTGTCGACGAGCTCGATGGGAGTGCTCGTGGGAATGCTGAAAGGGTTGCCGTCGAGGACGATGAGCTGGTCGAGGACCTCGTCGATCTTCTCGGCGAGCTGGGCCGACTGCTGCTTCTCCATCGCGATACTCACGATCTGCTTCCCCGTGCGCACCTGCAGGTAGAACGTGCGCTGTCCCGGAACGCCGATGGTGCCGATGACCACCCGGTCTGGCCACTCGAACTCGTGAACGGTTGTAGGCATAGGACTACCTTAGGCTCCTGCGGTCGGGGGAGGCGTGTGCCCTGCGCCACCGCCCACCGGCGCATCACCGGAGGGGGCGGTGGCCGACAGCCACGACAGGTCCCCGGCGTCGGTGTTGGTGGCGAGGACGGTCGGTCGGCTGGTGCCGTACTGCACGATCGAGACGGAGGCCGGGCCCACGTGGATGCGCTGGAACAGGTCGAGGTGCGTGCCGAGCGCGTCGGCGAGGACCGACTTGATGATGTCGCCGTGGCTCACCGCCACCCACACGGCACCCGGCCCGAACTCCGCCTCGAAGGCAGCGTCATGGCGGCGGATCGCCGCCACCGACCGGGCCTGCATCGCGGCCATGGACTCGCCGCCGGGGAACGTGACGGCGGACGGCTGCGACTGCACCACCGGCCACAGCGCCTCGGTCGCGAGGTCGGCGAGCATGCGGCCCTGCCACTGGCCGTAGTCGCACTCGGTGATCCCGGCGTCGACCGGTGCGTGCGGGGTGCCCGTCTGCCGGTCGAGGATGAACTGGGCGGTCTGCCGGCACCGCTCGAGGGGACTGGACACCACCCCGACGACGGGCACGGCCGCGAGCCGCGTACCCGTCGCGGCCGCCTGGTCGCGGCCGATCTCGTCGAGGCTGACGCCGTCGGCCCGCCCGGCCAGCAGTCCGGACGCGTTTGCTGTGGTGCGGCCGTGCCGCACGAGGAGAACCGTGGCCATCCACCCAGCCTAACCATCCGGCGGACAGATCCGGAGGCGGGAATCCTGCAGGGCGCACGTGCGTTAGGCTTTTTGTATCAAGGGGAGTACTCCCGTCTGTGATCGGCCCGTCAATACGGATGCACCGCTGCATTCCGGGCCGATCGGTTCCGGTTCCGACCGGGCGGAGGAGACCTTGGCGCCTATGTCCGACGCCTACCCTTTGGAGTACCCCTCATGCAGGTCACACCCCTGATCTGGTTGATCACCATTGCCGTGACGATCCTCTTCTTCGTCTACGAGTTCTTCGCGCACGTGCGCAAACCCCACGAACCGACCATCGGCGAGTCCGCGCGCTGGTCCGCCTTCTACATCGGCCTCGCGCTGCTCTTCGGCGTCGGGATCGGCATCATGTCGGGCTGGACGTTCGGCGGCGAGTACTTCGCCGGCTACCTGACGGAGAAGGCACTGTCCATCGACAACCTCTTCGTCTTCCTCATCGTGATGACCGGCTTCGCTGTCCCGAAGAAGTACCAGCAGAAGGTGCTGATGATCGGCATCATCATCGCCCTGATCCTCCGCGGCGCATTCATCGCCATCGGCGCCGGTCTGATCGAAAACTTCTCCTGGGTCTTCTACATCTTCGGCGCCCTGCTGCTCTTCCTGGCCTACAAGCAGGCGTTCGACAGCCACGACTCCAACCCCGCCGACGGCAAGTTCATGCAGCTCGTCCGCCGCGTCCTGCCCGTCACCGACGAGTACCACGAGGACAAGCTCACCGTGAAGAAGGGCGGCACGCGCTTCGTCACCCCGATGCTGCTCACCATCATCGCGATCGGCTTCGTGGACCTCATCTTCGCCGTCGACTCCATCCCCGCGATCTACGGCCTGACCAACGAGGCGTACATCGTCTTCACCGCCAACGCCTTCGCCCTCATGGGCCTGCGCCAGCTGTTCTTCCTCATCGGCGGGCTGCTCGAACGCCTGGTCTACCTGGCCCAGGGCCTCGCCGTCATCCTCGCGTTCATCGGCGTGAAGCTCGTCTTCCACGCCCTGCACGTCAACGAGCTGTCCTTCATCAACGGCGGACAGCCGCTCCTCTGGGTCCCCGAGATCCCCATCTGGTTCTCGCTGCTGTTCATCGGCGCCACGATCGCCGTCGCCACCGTCGCGAGCCTGCTCAAGACCCGGGGCGACGACGGCCGGAACGACCGCCACCACGTGGACGGCGGGCAGGTCACCGCCGCCGAGCCGGAGGGCCACGCGGGGGATCCCGACGCCGACGAGACGACGAGCTCGACGGCGGGCGCCTCGAAGTAGCTGCCCGAGCGGTAGCCGCAGGACCGACGATCGACCCCGGGCGCCTAGGTGGCGGTCGGGGTCGATCGACGTCCGCCCGGCAGGAGGGCCCGGCCGCCGTCCTGTACGGAGAAGGCGGCCGCCGTCGCGGTGTTACGCACCGCGAGGTGCGCGAAGGCCTCGGCCAGTTCCGGCGGACGGACGACGTCGACGTCGGTGTCGAAGCGGTTCAGGGAGGCGGCGAGGGCCACCCATGACCAGGCCCCCGCCGTCAGGCTGCACCGGTCGGTGCCGAGATCCTCGACGGTGCCGTCCCCGGCGAACGGGAGCACCTCGGACGCCGGGCGGTGCAGGATCACCGTCCCGGCGCACGGCCATCGATCGTCCTGGCCGGAGCCCTTGAAGCGCGCCGCGACGAACCCGGCGACGTCGTCGCCGGGAACCTGCCGTGCCGTGAACCGTGGACCCGAGGGGCTGCGGGCATCGATCCGGTCCGCGCGGAAGATGCGCCAGTCGCGCCGGTCGAGGTCCCAGGCCACCAGGTACCAGCGCCCCTGTGCAGCGACGAGATGGTGCGGCTCCGCCCTGCGGGGTGCCGCGGGACCGGCGTCGGCGGAGGCACTTCCGCCGGCGTAGTCGAAGCGCAGCACCATGCAGGCCCGGATGGCGGCGGAGAGGGTGATGAGCACCTCCGGGGACACCGTTCTCCGCGCGTGGTCGCCGGGGAAGGCGGGGAGCGCGGTGACGTCCAAAGCGTCGAGGCGGTGCCGCAGCCGGGAGGGCAGGACCTGGCGCACCGTAGCCAGGGCGCGGCTCGCCGCCTCCCCGATCCCCACTCCGGCGGCGGGCACCGTCTGCAACGCCACGGCCAGGGCGATGACCTGGTCGTCGTCGAACAGTAGAGGGGGTACCTCACCGCCGGCGTCGAGCCTGTATCCGCCGTCGGGGCCCATCGTGGCGCGGATGGTGTAACCCATGTCGCGCAGGCGGTCGACGTCACGCCGTACCGTCCGGTGGCTGATCTCCAGGCGCTCCGCCAGCACGGATCCCGGCCAGTCCCGCCGCATCTGCAGCAGGGACAGCAGCTGCAACAGGCGCGAGGCGGTTGTCGTCATGCCTCCGATCCTAGGTCGGGTGTAGGACCGGAACCGTCCTACATGGGTGCAAGAGTCGGGAACGTCGGGGAGAGCCCCGGCATCCGACCCCACGAGGAGCAGCCATGAGCATCACCACGACCACCCACCTGAACTTCCGCGGCGACGCCCGGGCAGCCCTGGATTTCTACCGGTCCGTCTTCGGCGGCCAGGTCACGATCGCGACGTACGGCGACTTCGGCATGCCCGCGGGACTCCCCGGTGCGGACGACGTCGTCTTCGGTCAGGTCGAGACCGAGGGCGGGTTCCGCGTCATGGCGTACGACATCCCAGAACAGTCAAGCGGTCCGGCGGACGCCGCGGGGTCGACCCGGCGCGAGAACGGCACCACGATCACCGACCAGCCGTTCTTCGTCTCCGTCCGCGGCACCAGCCTCGACGACGTGCAGGACTACTGGGCCAGACTCTCCGTCGCGGCAACCGTCATCGAACCCCTGGCGCCTCCCCATGGAGCCCCGGATTCGGCATGCTGACGGACAGCTTCGGCGTGACCTGGATCCTCGACGTCGCCCCTGCCACCGGGGTGTAGTGCTGGTTGTCCGCGCTGCGGCGCGGACAACCAGCGGGATCCGCCGTGCTGTCCGCCGCCGACAAGGATGATCCGCCGTCCGTTCACCCTCGTCGATGGTGTTTGACTCACATTATGAGCGCGTGTTCAGATTGTGAGTAGCAATCAGCCGACATCGGCCTTCAACGACGAAGCGGGACTCATGGCAGACTGGCAGATCCTCTCGATCACGGCGGTGGCGATCATCGCCATCGTGTTCCTGATCCTCAAATTACGGGTCAACCCGGCGCTCTCCCTGGTGATCGGAGCCGCCGGCCTCGGTCTCGCCACCGGTCTGGGTACCACGGGCACGACGGACACGATCATGCAGGGCTTCGGCGACATCATGTTCGAAGTCGGGCTGCTCATCGCCTGGGGCGTCCTCATGGGCGCGATCCTCAACGAGATGGGAGCCATCAACAAACTCGTCGAGCGGTTGATGAAGGTCTTCGGGCCGAAGGGCATCCCGTACGCGCTGGGCCTGACGCTCGGCACCATGCTGCAGTCGATCTTCCTCGACGTGCTGCTGGTCATGAGCGCACCCCTGGCGCGGCGCATCGCCCCGAAGCTCGGCAAGTTCGGAACGGCGCGGATGGCCACCGCCATGGCCATCAGCCTCGAGTGCGGCATCGTCCTCATGGTCCCGGGCGTCGCGACCGTCGCGCTGGCCGGCCTGCTGGGCGTCCCCCTGGGCAGCATGCTCATCTTCGGCCTGCTCGTCATCATCCCGACGATCCTCGTCTCGATCTTCATCATGGACTTCTTCATCCAGCGCGGTTTCTGGAACGTGGAGAAGGACCAGGAACCGGTGGAGGAGGCACAGGACCTCGGTGCCGACGGCCTCGCCCCCGGCGGCGCGCCCGTCGCGCCGTCGGACGATCCGGCGGCGGTCCTGCCCGCCTCGGACCCGCGGAGCCGTGTCGGACTGCTCCCCTACGACGTGCGGACCCGCACGGCGAGGGGCCCGAAGGAGGCGAGCCTGCTCGTCATGTTCGGTCCCATGCTCCTGTCCCTCGTCCTCATCGGCGGCGGCGCCCTGGCCGGGATGGCCGGCTTCACGTCGCCCGTCACCGACTTCCTCTCCACCCCGGTCATCGCGCTCCTGATCGGCCTGCTCGGCACCAGCTTCGTCGCCCGCCGCACCATCGGGACCAAGCGCGTCGAGGAAGCCGTCGTCGGCGGGTTCCGCGAGTCCGGGCAGATCCTGATCCTCACCGGCGCCGGTGGCGCGCTCGCCGCCGTCGTGGCCGCGAGCGGCATGGGCGATGTCCTGGGCGGCTACTTCTCCGCCTCGTCCGTGGCCCCGCTGCTCGTGGTGTGGGGCATCGCGGCCCTGCTCCACGTGGCTGTCGGGTCGGTCTCCATCTCCGCGATCACCGCGGCCGGGCTCCTGGCGCCCGTCGCACCGACGCTGGGCCTCGACCCGGTCCTCATCGCGCTGGCCGCCGGCGCAGGATCGCTGTTCTTCGTCCACGTCACGTCCAACACCTTCTGGCTGCTGCAGTCCATGCTCGGCCAGACCACGCGGGGGACCTTCAAGACCTGCTCCATCGGCGTCTCCGTCGCGTCCGTGGTGGCGCTCGGGTTCACCCTGATCCTCAGTCTCTTCCTCTAGAAAGGGCACCGTGACTACCACTGACCAGGTCGCGCCGCTGAAAGGCATCCGCGTCCTCGAACTCGGCAACTACATCGCGGCGCCCACCGCCGGCCGGCTGCTCGCCGACTTCGGCGCCGAGGTGATCAAGATCGAACGCCCCCGTACCGGCGACGAGCTGCGGAACTGGCGGCTGGGCTCGGGCACCACGTCCATGCTGTACCGGACGATCAACCGGAACAAGAAGTCGATGGTCGTGGACCTCCGCACCGACGAGGGCCGCCGCTGCATCCTCGACCTCGTGGGGCAGTGCGACATCGTGCTCGAGAACTTCCGCCCCGGCACCCTCGAGAAGTGGGGCCTCGGCCCGGCGGAGCTCGACGCGGCGAAACCGGGCATCATCGTCACCCGGATCTCCGCCTTCGGGCAGACCGGCCCCATGTCCTCCCGGCCCGGCTTCGCCGCCGTGGCCGAGGCCTACGGCGGCTTCCGCCACCTCGTGGGTGACCCGGACCGGCCGCCGGTCCGCGTCGGCGTCTCGATCGGCGACTCGATCGCCGGCCTCTACGCGGCCTTCGGGTCCGTCATGGCACTCTTCGCCCGCGAACGGGACTCGGGCCTCCAGCGGCCGCCCCTCGACCACCGCATCATCGACGTGGCACTCAACGAGGCGATGCTGTCCGTGATGGAATCACTGGTCCCGGACTACAGCGCCTACGGCCTCCAGCGGGAACGCACCGGAGGGAGGATGGAGGGCATCGCGCCGTCGAACGCCTACCTCTGCTCCGACGGCGGGAGCATCGTCGTCGCGGGGAACGGCGACAGCATCTTCAAGCGCTACATGCAGATCATCGGGCGTCCCGATCTCGCCGACGATCCCGGGCTGGAGAGCAACGCCCAGCGCTGGGCGCGACGCGACGAGCTCGACGCCGCGATCGGCGAATGGTCCGTCCGGCACACCGCCGCCGAGGCCCTCGCGCTCCTCGACCAGGCCGGCGTTCCCTCCGGTCCCATCTACACGGCCGGGGACATCGTCGACGACGAGCAGTACCGGGCCCGCAACATGGTCCAGCACCTCGACGTCTCCGACGGGGAGAGGACCCTGCCGGGCGTCGCCTTCCCGGGTATCACGCCCGTCATCGGCGGATCCTCGCTGCCCATCCGCAACCTCGGCCCCGACCTCGGCGCCGACACCCACGACATCCTCGTCGGCCTGCTCGGCAGGACGCCCGAGCAGGCCGGCGACTTCATCGCCCGCACGGAACTGGAGACCGTATGAACACCACCGACTCCCGCGCAGTCCTCCGCGACGTCACCCTCCGCGACGGCCTGCAGCTCACCGGCGGCATCCTCCCGACGGCCAGGAAGGCCGAGATCGTCCGTGAGCTCCTGGCCACCGGCGTGACCGCCATCGAGGTGGGCTCGATGGCCCGGCCGGACCTCGTGCCGTCGATGGCCAACACCGTCGAACTCCTCGAGCTGCTGACACCGGAGGAACGGGCGTACTGCCACGTGTGGGTCGCCACCCCGGGCAACGTCCGCAGGGCGCTCGCGGCCGGCGCGCTGCACCTGCAGTACTGCCTCAGCGTCACCGACGCGCACAACCTCGCGAACATCGGCCGGACCACCGAGGCGAGCATGGACGCGCTGCCCGAGGCCGTCGGGCTCGCGCACGCCGCCGGGGCCACCATCCAGCTGTGCCTGGCCACCTCGTTCACGTGCCCCTTCGAGGGCGACGTCGACCCGCAGCGCGTCCTCGACCTGGTGCGCGATCCCCGCGCCGAGGGCACCGACGGCGTCGTCATCTGCGACACGCTGGGGCAGGCCTCTCCAGGCGAGGTCGGCTCCCTGATCGGGAAGGTCCGCGACACGGGCCGTTTCGAGGAGATCGTGTTCCACGGGCACGACACCTGGGGGATGGGGGTGGCCAACGCCCTGGCGGCGACCGACGCCGGCGCGACCATGATCGACGGCGCCCTCGGCGGACTGGGCGGCTGCCCGTTCGCACCGGGCGCCTCGGGAAACACGGCCACCGAGGACCTGCTCTTCGCGTTCCGCCCGGCCTGGCTGACACCGGACACGTTCGCCGCACTCGTCCGCCTCGGCGAGGGCGTCACCGCCGAGGTCGGCGAGGCGAGCCGCTCCAAGGCGGCCCAGGGAGCACGCTCGGAGGCCAAGGCCTTCGGGTGGGTCCTGCCGAAGGACGCCGCCTAGCTGCCGCCGCCCGGCGACGGCCGCTGTGCCTCGCCGGGATGCCTGCCCCCGAGCATCCTCGTGATCTGTTCGGCGGCGGCCAGGAGGTCCTCCACCCACTGCTCGCACACCTCAAGGGGCATTCGGAGGGTCGGCCCCATCACGGTGACGGCGCCGACGAGATCGCCCTGGGAGTCGAACACGGGGGCTGACAGGCCGCTCGCCCCCGACTGCCGCTCGCCCGTGGTGATCGCGTAGCCGTCCTCGCGCGCCCGGTCGACGGCGGCCCGGAGGGCCCCGCGGTCGGTGATGGTGCTGTCCGTCAACCGGTCCAGCGACTCGGCCTCGATCTCGGCGAGGAGCCCCTCCGTCCATGCGAGGAGCACGCGTCCGGCGGATCCCGCGTGCAGGGGCAGGATCCGGCCCACCTTCATCTCCCGGCGCAGCATGTGGTGCGTCTCGGCCATCGCCACGCACACCCGGTAGTGCATCGAGGACTCGAAGAAGCACGCCGTCTCACCCAGGCGGTCCCGCAGGTCGGTCAGGACCGGCTTCACGATCTCCAAGCGGTCGAGGTCCTGGGTGGCCGGAGCGGCCCAGAAGGACATCTTGAGCCCCACCCGGTACTGGTCGCCCACCCGGTCGAGGAAGCCGTTGGCCACCAGGTTCCCCACGAGGCGCTGCACCGTGGACGTCGGGAGCCCGGTCGCCTCCCTGATGTCGGTCAGGCTCAGTTCCGGGCGGCGCAGGGAGAAGGAATCGAGGATGTCACTGATCTTCTTCAGGACCAGCAGTGGCGCGGACGAGGACGCGGGGGAGACCATCCCCCCATTCTAGGGAGACGATCCGAACCGGCCGGGCTCAGCGTGCGTCGTCCTCCGGCTGCGACTGGGCCGGCTCGTAACCGATCAGCCAGTGCAGCCCGTGGCGATCGACGACCTGCCCGTCCGAGGCACCCCACGGCTTCGGCGCCAAGGGGTCGACGACGGTTCCGCCCTCGGCGAGCCGGTCGAACCAGGTGTGCAGGACGGGTGGCTCGGCGGTGCCGAGCAGCGACAGCATCAGCCCCTCGCAGCGCAGGGTCGTCTCGCCTGCCGCGGCATCCGCTCCCGCGAGGGCGACGACGCCGTCGAGCACCCCGTGCGCCACCGCGTCCGGCGGCCCGTCCGTCCTGGCGAAGTCCCCGTACGTGAAGAGGGACACCTCACCGCCGAACACCTCCGCATAGAAACCCAGCGCTTCCCGCGCGGTCCCCGGGAAGCTGATGTAGATCTGTGGTGCAGACATCCTGCGCTCCTCATGCCACGGTGTGGCGTCGCTCCGACCCTACCTTCGTCCAATGGAGGATGGACGGGACGGCCGGGCAGGATTCATCGCATGAGGCATCGGGCACCCGGCATCATGCTGCCGGTCAGGCGTCGCCTGCTCTCCGAAGGGCCGTCAGGCGGCAGGCGGCCTCGCCAGCAGGACCTCGCCGGCGCCGTCGAGCAGGACGCTGCCGGCACCGGCCGGAAGCAGCCAGGTGCTGCCGCGGGGAGCGGGCCGGCCACCGATGCTGACGGCGCCGTCGCTGACGACCAGCACCGCGAAGCCCGGGTCCAGAGTGATCTGCCCCTGAACGGGGACGCGTTCCAGGCGGAAGAAGGCATCGGCGTCGGGCGGGAACACGGAGCCCATGGGCGGCGCCGTCCGCACGAGGCCCGCGAGCGCTTCGCGGGACACCGCCGTCCGCTGCACGGCCGTCAGGGCGACGTCGAACCCGAGGCCCAGGTGGCCGTCGGCCGTGCCGTCGAGCGCGAAGTCCCGCCACTCCAGCAGGATCGAGAGGTCCTCGGGCTGCTGCAGTTCGAGCAGCAGCACCCCGGCGCCGATCGCGTGCAGCACGCCCGGCGGCACCCACACCACATCGCCCGGCGCGACGTCGACTTCGTGCAGCAGTCCGAGGAGCGCCTCGACGTCCTGCGCGTCGACGAGGGAGGCGAGTTCCGCTTCGCCGACATCCCGCGTGAGGCCGAGGTGCACCGTGCCACCCTGCAGGATGTACCAGGCCTCGGCCTTGCCGTGGCCGTGCCCGAGCTGCCCGGCCGCGAAGGCGTCGTCGGGGTGGGCATGCACGGGCAGGCGTTGGCCGGCGTCGAGCAGTTTGACCAGCAGCCGGACGTCACTGCCCCAGCGGGCTGCGTGCTCCCTCCCCAGCCAGTACCCGGGATCCGATGAGACGGCGTCGCGCAGGAGCGTGCCGTCCGCCAGGCGGGTGAGCCCGAGGTCCGCTTCGCCGAAGATCGTGGTCGTCGAGCCGATCCAGTCCTCCGGCTCGAACTCGGCGGCGGACGGCTCCCCGCGGAAGGCGGAGATGCGCGCGCCGCCGCGGTAGAAACGCTCCGGCGGCCGGTTCGAAGGCAGCCGCTCGATCATGGCTGCGGCTCCCGCACCGGCGCGTGGACCACCAGGAAGCCACCCACGAAGCTGTCGCCCAGCCCGATCGTCGTCGGCGTCATGGTGTCGATCCGGAAGGCGGGCACGCCCACCGAGCCCGGGATCATCCGCTCCACGCCGTCCACCACGTCCTCGCCCCGCACGCTGTGCGAGAGGAGCGCCGTCGCCTCGAAGTCGGCCGCCGTGAAACCGTCGCCCAGCCGGAAGCGCGTGGCCGCCATCTGCACGGCGTTCGCGACGGCGTCGCGGTGCCGGCCGGCGGCGGGTCCGACGGCGATGGCCCAGTGCTGCGTGTGCACCAGCAGCGCCGGCACCGGGATGAGGCTGTGCACCTCGAGGAGGGCCGCGGCGACGTCCCTGGCGTTCAGCAGGTCCACGGGACGCGCCACGTACTCCTGCAGCTCGTCCTCGTTCATGCCGTACACGTCGATGCGCGGCAGCAGGTGGGCCCGGATCCGCTCGGCGAAACGCCGCACGTAGAAGCCGGCATCCTCGTAGTAGACGAGCGCGTCGGACGGCAGGCGGTCCATCGCCGTGTCGAGTTCGGTGAGGCGGCGCTCCAGGAGGTCCTCGTCCTGCATGGTGTTGAAGCCCGAGACCAGCAGGGCCGCGGCGTCCTCGAGCGCTTCCCCCAGTTCCGGCGCGATCGCCATGCTGCGGTTCGGCGGATCGTTCGCGAAGATCAGCCGGTTCGACGACGGCGACACGATCTGCCCGTCGTCGAGCCGGATGACCGTCCCGGCGGGGTACTGCACGATCAGGTGCGGATCGAGGGTGTCCTCCGTCGCGGAACTGACGTAGGACATCGATCCCGGCAGCAGCCGGCGCACGTTGTCGTCGATGCTGACGAGGTGCTGGACGCTCGGGATCCCCAGGCGGTCGAGCGCGATGCCCGCCCGCACCCCGGTGCCACCGAGCGTGATCTCCGTGGCGAAGCGTTCCGAGAAGTCCTTGACCACGTCGGACGAGACCACGAATCGCTCGCCGCCGGCGCCGTCCCGGACGAAGGCGAGGATGGTCACCACCAGCGACCGCTCGTCGACGATCGGTGCCATGGTGGTGAGCTCCGCCCCGCGGATGCCGAACCGCGAGGCCAGGGCTTCGACGACCGCCGCATCCCAGCGCACCTCGTAGTCGACGGTCCCGCCGAGCCCGAGCACGAGCGTGGTTCCCATGGCACCGATCCCCTTCCCGATCTCCGTCGCGTGAATGCAGTCCTCAGTACAGTTTGGCCTTGCCGTCCGCGCCGAACAGCTCGATCTTCTCCGCGGCGGTGACCTTCAGCGCCGCGATGGCCTCGGGCTGGATGGCGTTCGGCTCGCGCAGGCGCTCGTCGGTCCCGAGGATCCGCCGCATGGCGTTGTGGTAGGAGACCTTGATGTCGCTCGAGATGTTGATCTTGTTGATGCCCAGGCTCACGGCGCGCGCCAGCTCGCTGTCGGGGTTCGCGGAGCCGCCGTGGAGGACGAGCGGGATGCCGACGGCCGCCTTGATCTCCTCGAGGAGGTCGTGGCGCAGCTCGGGGTTCTTCTCCGCCGGGTAGAGGCCGTGGGAGGTGCCGATCGCGATGGCGAGGCTGTCCACGCCGGTCTCCTTCACGAAGCGCACGGCATCGTCGGTGTTCGTGTAGATGATCTCAGCGGCGCCGGACTCCCCGTAGCTGTCATTGGCTCCGATGGTGCCGAGCTCACCCTCCACCTGGATGCCGACGGCATGCGCCGCCTCGACGACCTTGCGGGTCAGCGCGACGTTCTCGTCGAAGGGCAGCAGGGAGGCGTCGATCATGACCGACGTGAAGCCGGCCTGGATGGCGGTGATCATCTGCTCGTAGGTTCCGCCGTGGTCCCAGTGGATGGCCACGGGGACGCTGGAGCGGTGGGCACGGCTGCGCATCGCGGCGATCAGGTCGGTGGTGATGTGGGAGACCTCGTCCGGGTGGATCGCGATGATGACCGGGGCCTCCTTCTCCTCACTGATATCCATGACGCCGTTGAACATGGCCCAGTCGCTGATATTGAAGGCGGGGATGGCGAAGTTGTGTTCGTTGGCGATGTCGAGGATGGACTTACCGGTGTACAGCACAGTGATTCTCCTTGATAGATGACGTGCGCGGGATGGATCGGACGGTGGACAGGGGTCAGCTCTTGACCGAACCGGCCGTGAGGCCGCTGATGAAGTAGCGCTGGAGCACCAGGAAGAGGATCAGCACCGGGATGGACCCGAGGATGCTCATCGCCATGATCTGGTTCCACTCGTAGGAGTGCTGCCCCATGAGGAGCTGGATCCCGATGGGCACGGTGCGCATCTCGGTGGTCCGGGTGAGGGTCAGCGCGAAGAGGTACTCGTTCCACGCGATCATGAAGGTGTAGATGCCGACCGAGACGATGCCCGGCACCGAGATGGGAACGAGGACCCGCCAGAGGGCGGTGAGCGAGCCGGCGCCGTCCACGCGGACGGCCTCGTCGAGTTCGCGCGGCAGGGTGTTCAGGTAGCCGGTCATCATGATGATGGCGTAGGGCAGCGTGAACACCATGTAGGTGAGGATCAGGCCGGGGTAGGTGTTGTACAGGCCGAGCCCGACGACGAGCCCGAAGTACGGGATCAGCAGCGTGATCGGCGGGACGGCCTGGACGCTGATGATGACGACGTTCAGCACCCGCTTGCCGCGGAACTCGAAGCGGCTGAACGCGTAGGCGGCGTGGATCGCGACCAGCAGCGTCAGGATGGTCACCGCGCCGGCCACGAGGTAGCTGTTGAAGAAGAACCGGAGCGTCTCGGAGTCGGTGAGGATCGCTGCGTAGGCGTCGAACGAGAATGAACCGGTGATCAGCCGCGGCGGGAGCTCGAAGATCTCCGTGTTCGACTTGAACGAGCTCGAGAGCATCCAGAGGACGGGCCCGGCGGCGAAGACGGCGCCGAGGATGAGTCCTGCCAGCACCCCGGAGCGGGCCAGGCGGGTCCGGCCTTGCGTGGTGAGCGCCATGTCAATCCCTTGCTTTCTGGTGGCGTACGTAGAGCACGGCCAGCACCATCGACAGCAGCAGCACCAGGACGGCGGAGGTCGCCGCGAGCGAGAAGTCGTAGTTGGCGAAGGCGAGCTTGTAGGTGTAGGTGCTGAGCATCTCGGTGACGTCGATCGGCCCACCGCCGGTGGTCAGCCAGATGAGGGCGAACTGCTGCGAGGTCCAGATGAGGTCGAGCAGCAGCAGGCTGACGATGATCGGGCGGAGCTGCGGGATGGTGACGTTCCAGAAGCGCTGCACGGGGCTCGCGCCGTCGATGCTCGCCGCCTCGTGCAGATCCTGCGGGATGCCCTGCAGGCCCGCGAGCAGGCTGACCATGAAGAATGGGTAGCCGGCCCAGATGTTGATGAACGTCACCGTCCCGAGGGCGAGCTGCGGGGAGGCGAGCCATTCCACGTCGGTGTCCAGCAGGAAGTTCACGATGCCGTTGGGGGACAGGAGCATCCTCCACAGCACTGCGATGACGGCCGCCGTGAACAGCCACGGCAGGACGTACAGGGCACGGAAGAACGCCCGGGACGGTGCGCTGATGAGGCGGCTGTTGAGCAGCATCGCGAAGGTGAGTCCCAGCACGAGGTGCGCGGCGACGCTGATGAGGCAGAAGTAGAGGGTGTTGCCCGTGGCCTTCCAGAAGCCCGGGTCCGTCAGCACGGTGACGTAGTTGGCGATCCCGGTGAACTCCGAGGACGACTTCAGGATCACGTTGTCCTGGAAGGAGTAGCCGACGACCATCACGATCGGCACGATCATGAGGACGAGCAGCAGGATCAGGGTAGGGGCCAGGAAGCCGTAGGACTCGCCGGCGCGGCGGAGCTGGCGGCGCTTTTTGGGGGGCTGGGCTCCGTTGACCAGGGTCTCGGGGTCTGGAGCGGTGAAGGTGCGGATGCTCATGGGGACGACCTTTGTGGGGGATCGGGCACCGCGTGGGGACAGCGATGCCCGATCCGGTGTGTGGAGGACCTAGAACTCGCCTTCCCATTCCGTCTGCGCCTTCTCGAGCGCCTCGGAAAGGGACTGCTGGCCATCGAGGGCGGACTGCAGCTGGGCACCCAGCTGGCGCATCAGTTCCTCGGCCACGGGCAGGCCGACGAACTCGTTCGCGGGGTAGCCCGCCTGGTAGATGTCGAAGGCCTTCTTGAACAGGTCGTCGTCCTCGACGAACGCGGGCACCGATTCGGTGTTGCCGGGGAAGGCGTTCGCCATGGTGGAGAGCTCGGAGTTGGTCTCCTCGCTCATCAGGAACGAGACCAGCTTCGCGGCCGCGTCCTTGTGCTCGGAGTTCTCGGCGACGCCGATGCCCCAGGAGGCGTAGGGGATGCCGCGCTCGCCCGAGTAGTCGTCGGCTGCCGGGACGGCGGAGATGGAGAAGTTGAGGTCCGGATTGGTCTCGCGGATCAGGTTGATGTGCGCGAGGGAGTCGATCATCATGCCGACGCGGCCGTTGGTGAACTCCTCGACCTTGTCCTGCTCCTTCATGGTGAAGCTGCCGGGGGCGATCACGCCGTCGTCCCAGAGTCCGCCGATGAAGTCGACGGCGGAGGTGACGTCCTCGTTGGTGAGGTCCGGCTGGCCGTCCTTCAGCATGGTGCCGCCCGAGGCCCAGGCCCAGGACATGACGTCGTTCTGCACGCCGTTCGGAGCCTCGAGGGAGAGGGGGAGCACCCAGCCGGAGGCGTCGCCGTCGAGGTCGGAGACCTTGCCGGCCGCATCGGCGAACTCGGTGCGGGTCTCCGGAGGTGCTGCCACGCCGGCCTGGGACAGGAGGTCGTCGTTGGTGAACATGGGATAGACGAAGTTCACGACCGGGACCATGTAGGTCTTGTCCTCGACCTTGACCTGGCTCACGAGCTGGCTGTCGTCGAAGCCAGCCTCGTCCAGGAGCGGGGTCAGGTCGGCGATGACACCCTGCTCGGCGAAGTCGCTGACCCAGGCGCCGTCCAGGCCGACGACGTCCGGCATGGTCCCGGAGGCGGCTCCCGCGAACAACTGCTCCTTGGTGGAGGCGTAGGGGCCGCTGACGAGGTCGACGGTGATCTCCGGGTTGGCCTCCTCGAACGTGTCGATGAGGGCGCGGAACTCGCCGTCGGGAAGTTCGGGTTCCCACCACTGGGCGAATTCGATGGTGACATCTCCGCCCGCTTCCTCGGCGCCGCTCGAACCGCCTGAACCGCAGCCGGTGAGCGCGACGATCGATACCGCGGTGGTGGCAATGCCCGTGAACAGGGTGACTCGGTTACGCATACGCCGATGGGTGGACATCAGGTCTCCTCGTTGAGATAGTGCAGGATTTCGCTCGCTTATGCTGTTTCTTGCGTCTTTCACCACGAGTGTGCACTTGCTCCTGCTCCTCCGTCAAGGGTTTCCGGGTCGCGATTACGCGTCGGATCGGTATCGGATGCCCACTGAAGGCGCCAGAGTCTGCAGTTTCATGCGGTTATGCTGCATCTTCTGCAGGGCGTGTGTTACGAATGGGTGCATGACTTCGCAGGAACTGCAGCGCTCGCGGCGCCTCCCGGCGGGCAGGAAGGCCGATCTGGCCGCCTATGTCGACGAGGTGGGGCGGGTGACGGTCGCGGACCTCGCCGCCCATTTCGATGTGTCCATCGACACCATCCGGCGGGACCTCGACCAGCTCGACCGCGAGAACGTCCTGGTCCGTACCCATGGAGGGGCCGTGAGCGCCGCCGAGCGGGCAGGGCGCGACCGGGAGATCGACGTGCGGCTCAGCATGCAGACCGCGGAGAAGGAGGCGATCGCCCAGCTCGCCGTCGAACTGGTGACCGACGGATCGGTGCTGATGATCAATGCGGGCACCACGAGCCTCGCCGTGGCGCGGGCCCTGCGGAACCACCGCAACCTGACCATCGCCACGAACAACCTGCGCATCCCGGCCGAGATCTCGCCGGCGGTGTTCCGGGATCTCTATCTGTTCGGCGGAGCCGTGCGCACCCTGACCCAGGCGACCACGGGTCCCGTGACCCTCAGGATGAACGCGAACACGCCCGAGGTGGACATCCGCTGCGACATCGCGCTCATCGCCGTCGGAGCCGTGGACGCGTCCGGCTACTCGGCGTCGAACCTCGGTGACGCGACGATGATGGCCGACATGGTGCGCCGGGCGGATCGCACCGCCATCCTCGCGGACTCCACCAAGCTCGGCCGCCGGCTGTTCGCGCAGATCGTCCCGCTGGAGGGTGCCGACTACCTGGTGACGGACAAGGCTCCCGACCCCGCGCTCGCGGCGGCGCTCGAGGCGGCGGGGGTGACGGTGCTGGTGCCCGAGGCGGGGTGACTCCCAGCCCCGCCCCGGGCCGCGGACCGGCCTGCTAGGAGCCCGCCTTCTCCTCGATGATCTTCACGAGCGCGGCGTCGTCGAGCTTCTGCCACGGTGAGGCGTCCGAGCCCTGCACGGCGGCTTCCGGGCTGTCGCTCTGGCTCCACCACTTCGCCTCGTACACGCGGCCGTCCACGAGGATGCGGGCGCCCCGCTCGTACACCGTGGCCGGATCCCACGCGGGGTACAGGTCGGCGGGAGCGGTGACCGCGGGAACGGGACGCTCGTCGGGCAGCACCGGCCCGAGCAGCGTCCAGGGGGTCTCCTCCGCCTGCAGCACCGGATCGTTGGGCAGGTCGCCCTGCGTCCAGTACTTCGCCACGTACACGTTGCCCTGCCACACCACGCGGTCGTCCTCGCGGTAGGTGCCGACGTCGGACCAGATCGGGTAGGGGCTCGTCTCGGGATCGTCCTCGACCAGGGCCTCCGGCGACTCCTCGGCCACCGGCACCTCGGCGAGCGTCGCCGCGCGGCCGGTGAAGCCCTCACCGAGCAGCGGTGCGAAGAGCATGCCCTGCTGGTCGACTCCGCTGCACGCATCGGAGACCACCGTGGTGTCGGCGTAGTTCTCGCTGCAGGTGCCGTCGCGGTTGAGCGACCACATGGACATGCGGCCCACACCGCGCTCGGCGGCGAACGTGTTGAAGGCCTTCGCGTCGTCGAGTGTGAAGACCTCGCCCTTGACGTCGTTCTGCCCGATCATCGGCGTGAGGCCGATCTTCCGCCACGCTGCCTGCGGCCCGAGCTCCTTGCCGGCCCGCTCGTACAGCACCTGAACCTGGCGGTGGGTGGCATCGGCCGCGTTCTGCGACGCCGTGAGCATGTCCGTGCCCTCCGGGCGGCTTCCCCCGTAGTCCATGGTCATGACGTTCACGCCGGCGAGGTCCACCCCGGCCTCGAGGAACTGCGCGACGGCGGCGGTCCCCTCGGCGGTCAGTCCCGTGGGCGCGACCGGCAGGGTCAGCCAGACATTCAGGGGGGTGTCGGTGTCGGCGCGCTCGGCCTGCAGGGCGGCCATGGCCTCCGCGCGGCGCTCCCCGGCGGCGGTGTCCTTCAGGTTCTCGCCCTCGATGTCGAGGTCCACCGTGGACAGCGAGTACCGGTCGACGACGGCTTCGTACGCGTCCTTCAGGTCCTCGGGGTCGGTGCACGCGGTCGCGAGCTCGTCGTTGAGCAGGCCGCCGAACGAGACGGTCACCTCGCCGCCGTCCTGCACCAGGCGGGCCACGCGCCGGTCGAGATCGAGCGCCACCTCTGCCTCGTCGAGTCCGTAGAAGGTCCCCCACGACGGCTCGCACGGGTCTGTCGTCGAGGCCACGATGAAGGACAGCATCACCGAGTTCCCCGCGTCCGCGGACGGGACCTCGAACGCGTAGGCGGGTGTGGCCGTCACGTCGACGTAGCCTGCGAAAAAGGCGCCGGTGCTCTCGGCGGACTTGGCGTCCTCCCAGCGGTTGAAGCCGGTGAGGCCGCCGACGGCGACACCGCCGAGCACGACGGACAGGACAGCGAGGCGGACGACGGACAGCTTCCGGCCAGGAAAACGAGCAGACACAGGAACCCCAGATGACAGCCTCGAACGAGGCGGGAGAGCGCACTTCGGATGCGCGAGACGCTTGAAGCGTAGGGGAAAAAAGGGCCGCCGTCACCCCTGTCGCTAACGCCGAACCGATGCGGGCCGATGGTGGAGAGTGACGCTGTCTGCCGCCGGGGCGATGGAAGGCGTTCACCCGTCCCACGACCGCCGAGGAAGCAATGTCCAGATCCCGCGATGCCGCCGAGTACCGAGCCTCCAGACGACAGGCACGAGCGCAGTCCGACGCAGCGCCGGCCGATGCGGCCGGCGCGTCCGCGATGCCGTCGTCGCCCGCCGCCCAGACCGCCATCCTCGAGCTGGCGGCCGCGGCCGCCCCCGATACGGCACCGCCGCGCCGACGCCAGTGGGGTGCCGAGCGGCGCTCGGAGCCGCTGTCGATCGTGCACCCGACGCCGTCCTCGCGGAAGATCGCCCTGGGCCGGCTCGGCATCGTCATCACGGTGCTCGCCTGGCTCACCTACATCGTCACGACGATCCTGCGCCAGTTCGCCAACAACCCGAACGCGGGCTTCCGGTTCCAGGTGGAGGCGACGTCGTACCTGATCGTGGTCACGTTCCTGACGTTCTCCGCGCTCATGTACCTGCTGGCGCGCCAGGGTGCGCTGTACCGGTTCCGGGACCACAAGCGCGTGCCACGCGGTGAGCTGGACCGCCACTTCGCCGACCACCACGAGGGCATCACCGTGCTGGTCCCCTCGTACGCGGAGGAACCCGCGGTGGTGCGCGCGACGCTGTGGTCCGCCGCGCTGCAGGAGTTCCCCAACATCCGTGTGGTGCTGCTCCTCGACGATCCGCCGCATCCCACCGACCCCGCGGTCCGCCAGCGCCTGGACGCCACCCGGGCGCTGAGCTTCGAGATCGAATCGAGCCTGCTCGAGCCCTCCACCCGCGCGACCGCGGCACTGGCCGCGTTCGAGGCGCGACTGGCCGCCCACGACGGCGACGACGCGTCGTGCTCCGAACTGCCGGCGGTCATCGCCGCCTACGAGGACGCCGCGGCGTGGCTCGAGGACATGGCCGACTCCGAGCGCGTGGAGGACCACGTGGACGAGTTCTTCGTGGACCTCGTGATCATGGGCCTGGCGCGCGAACTGCGGCTCACCATCTACGCACTGAACGCCGCCCACGCGCAGTCCCAGGCGCCCGAGCCGGCACGCGTCCGCGAGCTGTACGTGCGCCTGGTGCGGATCTTCAACACGCGGCTCGAGACGTTCGAGCGGAAGGCATACGCGTCCCTGTCCCACGAGGCGAACAAGGCCATGAACCTCAACGCCTACATCTCCCTCATGGGGCAGCGGTGGCAGAAGGAGCACACCGCCGCCGGGACGGTGCTGCGGCCCATGGGTGCGGCGGACGGCGGTGACGTGGCCGACGACGTCCTCGACGTGCCCGACTCGACCTACCTCCTGACCCTCGACGCCGACTCGCTGCTGCTGCGCGACTACTGCCTGCGGCTCGTGCACCTGCTCGAATCCCCTGGCAACGAGCGCATCGCCGTCACGCAGACGCCGTACTCGTCCTTCCGCGGAGCGCCCACGCGCATCGAGCGGGTGGCCGGCGCGACGACGGACATCCAGCACATCCTGCACCAGGGCATGTCCTACTACGGGGCCACCTTCTGGGTGGGTGCGAATGCCGTGATCCGTAAGCGCGCGGTGGAGGACATCGTCGAGGTCGACAACGTGGGCGGCTTCGAGATCAAGACGTACATCCAGGACCGCACGGTCATCGAGGACACCGAGTCCAGCGTGGACCTCGGCACGCACGGCTGGACGCTCATGAACTACCCCGAGCGCCTCAGCTACAGCGCCACGCCGCCGGACTTCGGCTCCCTCGTGGTGCAGCGGCGGCGCTGGGCCAACGGTGGCCTGCTGATCCTGCCGAAGCTGTGGAACCAGCTACGCCGGCGCCGCCACCTCCGTGAGCAGGTCCTCGCCCGCGAGGTGCTGCTGCGCGTCAACTACATGGCGTCCATCGCCTGGGCGAGTTTCGGGCTGCTGTTCCTGCTCGCGTACCCCTACGACAGCAGGCTCCTCAGCCCGGTCGTCTTCCTGGCCGCTGCCCCGTACTTCCTGGCCATGGGCAGCGACCTCCGCGACTGCGGGCACCGGTTCTCGGACATCTTCCGGATCTACGGCTTCAACCTCGTGCTGCTGCCCGTCAACCTCGCGGGCGTGCTGAAGTCCATCCAGCAGGCGTTCACGGGGGAGAAGATCCCGTTCGTCCGCACGCCCAAGGTCAAGGACCGCACCGCGGCGCCGGGCCTCTACGTGGTCATCCCGTACGCGATCGTGGCGTTCTCGCTGCTCACCCTGGCCCGCGACGTGATGGAGCGGAACTGGGGCAACGCCGTCTTCGCGGGGCTCAATGCGCTGCTCGCGGCCGGCGCCATCCGCGCGTACATCGGCATCAAGAACTCGATGGTCGACATGGGGCTCGGCGTCCTGAACTGGCTGTACGTGTCGCCGCGGAAGAAGAAGGTCGAGGAGTCGAAGGTCATCGCGAAGACGGCCGAGGAAGCCGACTGGGAGTCGATCCTGTACCACGGCGACCGCCGCCTCAACCGGGACCTGCGGTCCGGCAACGACCGCCGTCGTCGTGCGGGGGTGCGGTAGGGCACCTGTCGGCCCCGCGGCTCCACCTCGGGAGCCGCGGAATCGTATCGTCCGCGCATGAAGACGCCCCGGGAGTCCATCCCGGGGCGTCTTCGTTCTCCTGCCGGTGGACCGGCCGCTCAGCGCTGCAGTGCCGGCCGCTTCGGGTTGAAGGCCCAGCCCGGGAGGAGGAACTGCATGCCCACCGAATCGTCCCGGGCGTCGAGCCCGTGCTGCAGATACAGTTCGTGGGCGGACTGCAGCGCATCCCGATCGAGCTCCACGCCCAGGCCGGAGCTGGCCGGCACCTCGATGTAGCCGCCTTGGATCTGCAGCGGCTGCTTCGTGAGGGGCTGGCCGTCCTGCCAGATCCAGTGCGTGTCCAGAGCCGTCACCCGCCCCGGTGCTGCCGCGCCGACCTGGGTGAACATGGCCAGGGAGATGTCGAAGTGGTTGTTCGAGTGGGAGCCCCAGGTCAGCCCGAAGTCGTCGCACAGTTGCGCCACCCGCACGGACCCCTGCATCGTCCAGAAGTGGGGATCGGCCAGGGGGATGTCCACGGCGTTCGAGCGGATGGCGTGGGCCATCTGCCGCCAGTCGGTGGCCACCATGTTCGTTGCCGTCTGCAGTCCCGTGGCCCGCTTGAACTCCGCCATGACCTCGCGACCGGAGAAGCCGTTCTCCGCGCCGCACGGGTCCTCCGCGTAGGCGAGGACGTCCTCCAGGCCCGAGCACAGCCGCACGGCTTCGGCCAGCGACCACGCACCGTTGGGATCGAGGGTGATGCGAGCGTCGGGGAAGCGGGCGGCGAGCGCCGTGACCGCAGCGATCTCCTCGTCGCCGGCGAGGACGCCGCCCTTGAGCTTGAAGTCCTGGAACCCGTACCGCTCCTGTGCGGCTTCCGCCAGTGCCACGACGGCGTCGGGCGTCATCGCTTCGCTGCGCCGGAGCCGACCCCACCGGTCCGACGGGTCGTCGCCGTCGAGATAGGGCAGGTCCGTCGCTCCCGCATCACCGATGAAGAAGAGGTAGCCGAGCATCTGGACGCGGTCGCGCTGCTGGCCGTCGCCGAGGAGTTCAGCGACGGGAACGTCCAGATGCTGTCCGAGCAGATCGAGCAGGCAGGACTCCAGGGCGGTCACGGCATGGATGGTGGTGCGGAGGTCGAAGGTCTGAAGTCCCCGCCCTCCGGCGTCCCGATCGGCGAAGGTCCGGGCGACGGTCCGCAGCAGGCTGCGGTACGCCGCGACCGGTCGGCCCGCGAGGAGTGCCGCAGCATCCTCGATCGTGGCGCGGATCGCTTCACCGCCCGGCACCTCGCCGAGGCCCGTGCGTCCGTTGCTGTCCGTCATGATCGCGATGTTGCGGGTGAAGAACGGGCCGTGCGCGCCACTGAGATTCAGCAGCATGCTGTCGTAGCCGGCGACCGGCACGACCTCGACCGATGTGATGACGGGTGCCTGATCGGACACGGTTCAGCCCTCTGCCCGGACCGTGCCGTCGATCCGACGGTTCAGCGACCACGGGTTCGCATCCTGCAGCGCTGCCGGAAGGACGGCGTCGGGAAGATTCTGGTAGCTCACCGGACGCTGGAAGCGGGCGATGGCGAGCGTGCCCACCGAGGTGGAGCGTGAATCCGATGTCGCAGGGAAGGGGCCGCCATGGACCATGGCGTGGCCCACCTCCACCCCGGTCGGCCAGCCGTTGAAGAGGATGCGCCCGACCTTGCGCTCGAGCACGGGCAGGAGGTCCGCTGCGGTCGGATGGTCGCCGTCCGCCGCATGGACCGTCGCCGTCAGCTGGCCCTGCAATGCTTCCAGGCCCATGCGCAGCTCCTGCTCGCTCGCGTAGCGGACGAGGACTCCCGCTGATCCGAAGACCTCTTCCTGGAGCGTCGGGTCAGCGATGAAGGTGCTGGCCGAGGTACTGAACAGGGCAGGTGCGGGGGCGTTCTCGGTATCGCCCGGCCGACCTTCCGTGACCAGGTCCACGCCGTTCCTCGTCCGGAGATCGTCGATCCCGGCCTGGCAGGACGCGGCGATCCCAGCGGTGAGCATGGTGGCACCCTGTGCGTCGCCGAGCAGGGAAGCGGCCGCGGAGACGAAGGCGTCCCCGTCGGCCCCGACAGGTACGAAGACCAGTCCGGGATTCGTGCAGAACTGGCCGGCCCCCATAGTGAGGGAGGCGACGAAACCGGCAGCGAGCCCCTGCGGGTCGGCGAGGAGTGCTCCCGGCAGGGCGATCACGGGGTTGATGGAGGACATCTCGGCGTAGACCGGAATGGGCTCGGGCCGCGCTGCCGCTGTCGTCATCAGGGCGATGCCTGCGGCGCGCGAACCCGTGAAGCCGATGGCCTTGATGCGCGGATCGGCCGCCAGCGCCTGTCCGACCGAGGCTCCGGCGCCGAAGACGAGGGAGAAGACGCCTGCCGGCAGGCCGCTCTCGGCAACCGCCTGGCTGATGGCCTGGCCGACGAGCTCGGCGGTCCCGGGGTGAGCGTTGTGGGCTTTCACGACGACGGGGCACCCGGCGGCGAGAGCCGAGGCGGTGTCGCCGCCTCCTGTGGAGAACGCCAGGGGGAAGTTGCTGGCTCCGAAGACGGCCACCGGACCGAGCGCGATGTGCCGCTGGCGGATGTCGACCCGCGGCACAGGCGAGCGGTCCGGTTGTGCGGGATCGATCCGGGCCTGCAGGTGGTCGCCGTTGCGGACGACGCCCGCGAAGAGGCGCAGCTGGCCCACGGTGCGGCCGCGCTCACCGGACAGGCGGGCGGCAGGGAGTCCCGTTTCCAGGACGCCGCGTTCGGTCAGTTCGTCCCCCAGCGCGTCGATGGTGTCCGCGATGCGCTCGAGGAGGGCGGCCCGCACCTCCGGGCTGGTGGCGCGAAACACGTCGAAGGCCTCGGCTGCCGCCGTCGTCGCTGCCTCGAGCTCGCTTCCGGTCACCAGGCCGAAGGCCGGCTCGAGGTCCTGCCCGGTGGCCGGATCGACGGCACGGATGGTGCCGGCGGATCCGGTGACGGGGGTTCCCGCGATGATGGATCGGCCGGTGACGGCGGGGCGGGTCGTGGTGTCCATGGTCGGGCTCCTAGCTGATTCGCTTGATCAGGCCGGCGAGTTCTGCGCGGTCGGCCTCGGTGAGATTCTGCAGGGGCGGCCGTACGGGCCCGCCGTCGCGCCCTGCGCAATCGAGGCCGGCCTTGATGATCGACACCCCGTAACCCTTCACCCGGTCGCGGATGTCGAGGTAGGGGATGACGAAGTCGTTCAGCTTCTCGTAGACCGCGGTGCGGTCCTGGGCGATGACCGCCTTATAGAAGGACAGCGCGAATTCGGGGACGAAGTTGAACATGGCGGAGGAGTAGGTGCTGACGCCGAGCTGGAGCAGCGGGAGCGCGAAGGTCTCCGCCGTCGGCAGGCCCCCGATGTAGATGAGACGATCCCCGACGCGGGCGTAGATACGGGACATCTGTTCGATGTTGCCGATTCCGTCCTTGAAGCCGATGAGGTTCGGGTTGCGGCTCGCCAGGATGTCGACGGACACGTCGGTAAGCACCGCGTTGGCCCGGCTGTAGACGATGACGCCGAGGGACGTCGAAGCGCAGACGGCGCTGACGTGTTCGATCAGGCCGGCCTGATCCGCTTCGGTGAGGTAGGGCGGCATGAGCAGGATGCCGTCGGCTCCAGCTGCTTCGGCAGCCCGGGCGTGCTCGATGGCGGAGAACGTGCCGCCCGTCGCGGGAGCGATGACGGGCACCTTGCCGGCGACCTCGTCCACCGCGACCCGGACGACGGTGTCGAGTTCCTGTGTGGTGAGCGAGAACCCTTCGCCGGTGCCGCCCGCAGCGAAGAGCCCGGCGACGTCGAAGCCGGACTGCCAGGCCAGGTGCTCCCGGTAGCGCGTTTCGTCGAATTCGAGGGTCGGCGTGAAGTGCGTGACCGGGAAGGAGAGCAGACCGGACTTCACGGTCGTCGCGAGTTCAGCCGGATTCAGTGGAGCCACGGGGATGTCCTTTGGGATGCGGCGCTGCAGTGCGCCGGGAGGGGGGTGGAATGGGTTCAGCGTAGGGATGGCCGGACGAGGGTGTCCAAGACCGGCTTCGCATCCGCGGATACCCGACGGGTATCGATGGAGGGCAGGGACCTGTTTCGGAGCATCAGTGTTTGTCGTCGCGCAGCCGCGGTTTGACCGAATGCACGGCGCACCCGGCCTCGAGGATGACGCGCTGCGCGGTACTCCCCAGGAACAGCTTTCCCACCCGGGAGCGCCGCCGCACCCCGATGACGACCAGCTCGACGTCGTCCTCGTAGGACAGATCGATCAGGGCGTCCGCGGGATCCTCGTCGGCCCGGAGCGGATGCAGGCGGGCTGTCGGGCCGGCGGCAGAGGCCTGGGCCAGCAACTGGCGGATCTCCGCGTCGGCCTCCGGCGTCTGCTGATCGGTTGCCGGTCCCACGACGAGCAGGTCGCAATTGCGCAGGAGCGCTTCGCTGATGGCGGCGAGGGCGGCGGTTCTGCCCTCGTCCGTTGGTACATAGCCGACAAGAATGCGCATGCGGTGCTCCTGGGATAGCGGATCGGTCTAGGTCACGGGCGTCAGCAGGGTGCCGTCCGCGAGGTATTGCCGCAGATTCTTCAGGGTCAGGTCGGCCATGGCGGCACGGGTCTCGTGCGTGCCGCTGCCCAGGTGCGGAAGGAGGACGACGGACTCGAGGGCCATCAGTTCCGGCGGCACCGCGGGTTCGTCCTCGAAGACGTCGAGTCCCGCTCCTGCCAGGGCGCCGGTGGTGAGGGCCTCGACGAGCGCACTCTGGTCGACCACGCTTCCGCGCGCGACGTTGATCAGGTAGCCACGTGACCCGAGGGCGCTGAGTTCGGGAGCCCCGATCAGATGGTGCGTCGAGGCGCCCCCTGCGGCGGCGACGATCAGGACGTCGGAGGTCTGGGCGAGCTGCAGCAGGGACGGTACGTATTCGTAGGGACTGCCGGTCACCTCCGACCGATTGTGGTACCTGATCGTGCAGTCGAAGCCTTCGAGGCGTCGGGCGATGACCGACCCGATTCTTCCGAGGCCCACGATGCCGACCTGGCGGTGGCTTGCCTGGGTCGCGAGGGGGAAGTTGCCCTTCGTCTGCCAGTCGCCCCGGCGGACGAAGCGGTCAGCGGCGCTGATTCCCCTCAGCACGTCGAGGTAGAGTGCCAGCGCCGTGTCGGCCACGCAGTCGTTGAGGACCTCCGGTGTGTTGCTGACGGAGATACCCCGTTCGACGGCCTGCTCGACGTCGGTGGTGTCGTAGCCGACGCCGAAGTTGATCACTGCGCCGAGGTTCGGCAGGGCCTGCATCAGGTCCGTGCCCACGCCGGTGCGGCCTGACGTGACAGCGACGGTGATGCTGCTCGCGTGGTCGGCCAGGAACGCGCTCCTGCCCGCGCCGGCGGGCAGCTCCAGGGCGTCGTGGTCGCGGGTGATCGCGGTCTGCACCATCGGCATGAGTGGACCCACTTGCAGCACTGCATTCTGGACTGTCATGAAACGAGACTAGATTTTGTATCGATGCACTAACAACACGAAAGTAGCATCATCTGATACCTCGGAGGCATGGATGGTGAGATCGATGGCGGAATCCGCGGAATGGCGGCGATGAGTGGCGCCGATCACAGCCCGAGCGGGCATTTCCGGCTGGAATCGGCGCATTTCGGGCGTCTTGACGGGTCTGGGGCCTCTCGCCATGCTTCTAGGACCAGCACGGCCGTCGTCCATTCGGGCGGATCCCGCAGCACAGGCACCCAGACACCAGCCTGCTACACACCCGAGGAAACCAATGAAGTCTTCTTCTGCATCGCACGCCCCGCGATCGAATCCCGTCATCCTTTCGACCGTCGCGGTGGGTAGCGCGCTCCTCCTGAGCAGCTGCTCCGTCGCCAACTCGGAACAAGCCGAAGGTGACGGTGCAGCAGCATCGGACACCATCCGCGTCGTCCTCTCCCAGGAGCCACCGACCCTGGAGGCCTGCGAGGCGAACCTCACCTCCACGGGAGTCGTCGTCCGGTCCAACGTGACCCAGCCACTGGTCGAACGGAATCCGACGACCGGCGACCTCGAGCCCCTGCTCGCCACGGAGTGGGAGGCGACCTCGGACACCGAGTGGACCTTCAAGCTCCGCGACGACGTCACCTTCCATGACGGCACGCCCTTCACCGCGGAAGCCGCCGCCTTCACGATCGACCGGGCGGTGAACTCGGATCTCGGGTGCAACGTGGAGGGTTACGTCTTCGGTGACGACGACCTCGTCGTCGAAGCCGTCGACGACACCACGCTCACCGTGACGACGGCCACGCCGGACCCCATCCTCCCCCTGCGCCTGTCCTTCGTGGAGATCGTCCCGACATCGACCAGCACCTCGGAGAAGGTCCGCGAGCCGATCGGGACGGGGCCGTACGCGATCGAGCAGTGGGATGCCGGCCAGCGCATCACGCTCGCCGCGTACGAGGACTTCTGGGGAGACGCCCCGGCCTACTCGAAGGCCGAGTACCAGTGGCGCTCGGAAGGAACCGTTCGCGCCGCGATGATCACCAGCGGCGAGGCGGACGTCGCCATGGGCATCGGGCCCGACGACGGTGTCGGCGATCTCGGGGTCAGCTACCCCAACAACGAGACGATCGCACTGCGCCTGACCGGCGACATCGCCCCGCTCGACGACATCCGCGTCCGGGAGGCCATCAACTACGCCATTGACAAGGAGACCATCGTCGGCAGCCTGTACGAAGGCACCGACAAGGTCGCCGCACAGCTCGTCCCCGCGGGCATCGTGGGTCACGACGAGGACCTCGAACCCTGGCCGTTCGACCTCGACCGCGCCAAGGAGCTGGTGGCGGAGGCCAAGGCCGACGGTGTCCCCGTGGACACGAAGATCACCCTCGTCGTGCGGAGCGCGCAGTTCCCCAAGGTCACGGAGCTCTCCCAGGTCCTCCAGGAACAGCTCAGCCAGGCCGGCCTCAACGTCGAGCTCAAGACGGTCGAGACCTCCCAGCACCTCCAGTACCAGCTGCGGCCCTTCGTCACGAACGAAGGCCCGATCGCACTCCTGGTCCAGCACGGCAACCAGGCAGGAGACGCGGCGTTCACCGTCGAGCAGTACATGCTCAGCACCGGAGCCCAGAGCACGTTCGGGACCCCGGAATTCGACGCTCTCATCGCGGACGCCGGGCTGACCGAGGGAGAGGACCGTCAGGCGGCCTACGAGGAGGTCTTCGGCTACCAGAACGAGAACGTCGTGCAGTTCGCCACGATCGCCCACCAGACCGGCATCATCGGGAAATCCGCGAACGTGGACTACGAGCCGAACTCCTCATCCGGGGACGAGCTGCGCCTGTCCGAGATGACCCCGGCCAACTGATCACACCCTTCACCGGACCGAGGACGGAATCATGCTCGTCTACCTGAGAAAACGCATCATCTCCAGCCTGTTGCCGCTCGTCGTCGTCGTTGTCGGGGTCTTCGCGCTCGCAAGGCTCACCGGCAATCCCGCGAGCCTCTACCTGCCGCTGAATGCGACCGACCAGATGCGAGCGGACTTCACGGCCCGGCAGGGCCTGGACCAGCCATTGCTGGTCCAGATGGCGGACTACTTCGGTGGCGTCCTCCGGCTCGATTTCGGTGAATCGCTGCGCACGGGGGAGCCTGCCGCCGCGATGGCGCTCCGCGCGTTCCCCGCGACCCTGCAGCTCGCCGCGACCACGATGGTGATCGCCATCGTGGCCGCGGTGCTGGTGGGATGCTGGGCTGCGCTCAAGCCCAACGGGATCGCCGACCGCATCTCCAGTTTCGTGTCCATGGCTGCCGCGTCCATCCCGGACTTCTGGCTGGCCATCGTCGGGATCTGGATCTTCGCGATCACCCTCGGGTGGCTCCCGACGTCGGGGGTCAGCGGTGGGGAGGCGTGGATACTGCCGATCGCAACGCTCATGCTGCGGCCCTTCGGCGTGCTCGTCCAGATCGTCCGCGGCGCCATGGTGTCGGCCCTCTCCGAGCCCTACATCAAGCTCGCCCGCAGCAAGGGGGCCAGTGACGCGCGGGTCGTGAGCCACCACGCCCTCCGCAACGCCGCAGCCCCTGCCCTGACGGTGGCCGGCGACCTGACCGTGGGCCTGGTCAACGGCGCCGTCGTCGTGGAGACCATCTTCGGGTGGCCCGGCATCGGCAAGCTCATGATCGACTCCATCCTCCAGCGGGACTTCGCCGTCCTGCAGGCAGCGGTCCTCATCACGGCGATTGCCATCTTCGTCCTGAACATCCTCATCGATCTCGGCTACGCACTGCTCGACGCGCGCGTCCGACCCACCGTCAAGGCCTAGGAGGAACCATGGCTACGCCTCTGCTGCAACCCGAAGGCCACCAGCATCCCGAGACCGACCCGCCCGCGCCGGCCACCGCTCCGGCCGCGGACGTCCGCCCGGTCCCGGCGCCTCCGGCACAGGACCTGGGGGACAAGAAGCTGTCCCTCTTCCGGCTGCTGCTGCGCGACAAGTTCGCGACCCTCGCCGCGCTGGTCCTGGTGTTCGTGGGACTCGTCGCGGTCCTCGGGCCGATGCTCGTCGGGGATCTCGCCACCCGGCAGGACCTGCTGGCCGCCAACAAGCCGCCGTTCTCGCTCGAGGACGGCTGGGGGTATGTCCTGGGCAGCGACTCGCTCGGCCGGAGCATGCTCGGCCGCCTGGTCATCGCGACGCGGACCACCATCTCCGTCGCGCTTCCCGCCGTCGGGATCGCCCTGGTCATCGGTTCACTGTGGGGAGTCTGGGCCGGCTACCACCGCGGCCTGCGGGAGACCATCTCGATGCGGATCGCCGACGTCATCATGAGCTTCCCGTCGCTGCTGCTCGCCGTCGTGGTGCTGTACGTCTTCAACCCGAGCCTCGGCAACATCATCCTCATCCTGGCGATCACCCGGATCCCGATCTACCTCCGGACGGCGCGCGCCGAATCCGCTGAGCTGCAGAGCCGCACGTTCGTCGATGCGGCCCGGACGTTCGGCTCCAGACCGACCGCCATCATCGGCCGGCACGTGATCCCGATCGTGCTGCCCACCCTGCTGACCCTCGCGACGCTCGAGTTCTGCTACGTCATGCTCGCCGAATCGTCCCTGAGCTTCCTGGGCATCGGCATCCAGTCGCCCGATGTCAGCTGGGGCCTGATGGTGTCCCAGGGCCGCCAGTACCTCCAGACGGCGTGGTGGCTCTCGATCTTCCCCGGTCTGGCGATCGTCATCACCACGATCGCTGCGAACATCCTCGCGGCCTGGCTGCGCATCGCCACGGACCCCGCCCAGCGCTGGCGCCTGTCGCTACCCCGCACACGTGGAGGCCGGCGCTTCGGTACGGCCCTGAAGGGAGCTACCAAGTGAGCACCATCGATACGGCATCCACCCCGAGCCCCGTCCTGGACGTGAAGGGGCTGTCCGTCACGCTCCGCACACCGCGCGGAACCGTCCGGGCGGTCAACAACGTCAGCTTCCAGGCCCAGGCGGGGAAGACCCTGGCGCTGCTGGGCGAGTCCGGATGCGGGAAGTCCATGACCGCGAAGGCCATCGCCGGTCTCCTCGACCCGGTGGCCGAGGTCGAGGAGGGCCAGATGATCCTCGACGGCCAGGACCTCGCCACCATGACGGCGCGGCAGCGCCGGAAAGTCGCCGGTCCCCAGCTCGGCATCGTCTTCCAGGACGCCCTCACGGCCCTGAACCCCGTCTACAAGGTGGGGACCCAGCTGGGAGAGGCTTTCCGCATCCACCAGAAACTCTCCGCCCGGCAGGCACGCAGCAAGGCCGTCGAGCTGATGCAGAGAGTCGGCATCCCGGAACCGGAGTCCCGGGTCGACGCGTACCCGCACCAGTTCTCGGGCGGCATGCGCCAGCGCATCCTCATCGCCATGGCGGTGGCCCTGAACCCGAGCCTGCTGATCGCGGACGAACCCACGACAGCCCTGGATGTCACTATCCAGGCCCAGATCATGGCGTTGCTCAGGAGCCTGCGGGAGGAGAACAACCTCGCGGTCGTCCTCATCACCCACGATCTCGCCGTCGTCGCCGAGGAAGCGGACACGGTCGCCGTGATGTACGCCGGGAACGTCGTCGAGACGGGGACCGTGGCCGAGGTCTTCGCGAATCCCCGCCACCCCTACACCAGGGGCCTGCTCGAGTCCGTACCGGTGGACGCCGTCCGCGGGTCCACCCTGTCCTCCATTCCCGGGAACCCCCCGGAACTGCACAACGTCCCCTCGGGGTGCGTCTACCAGTCCCGTTGCCCGCTGGTGCAGGAGGTCTGCAGGATCACCCGGCCCGAATTGCTGCCGGTCCGTCCGGCGTCCGCCACTGCCGCACCGGGCGTGCACCTTCCCGGCACCGTCGCGCAGGCGGCAGCCTGCCATTTCAGCGAGGAGCTCGCGCATGTCTGAAACACTCGTCGGAGCCGTCCGCGACCAGCAGCCGCCGTTGCTGGACGTCAGGGACGTGACGAAGACCTTCCACGTCGCCAAGAGTCCCTCGGGCAACAACCGCCTCCGTGCCCTGGACGGCATCAGCCTCACGCTCGGCCGTGGCGAGACGCTCGGACTCGTGGGGGAGTCCGGGTGCGGCAAGTCGACGCTGGCGCGGACGCTGATGATGCTCGAACGACCCGATGCCGGCACGGTCCTGTTCGACGGCACCGATCCTTTCGCGATGCATGGCAAGGAACTGCTGGCCTGGCGGCGCCGCGTCCAGATGGTGTTCCAGGATCCCTTCGCGTCACTGAACGCGCGCATGACCGCCGGTGAGATCATCTCCGAGCCGTGGCGGGCGCACCGGGACATGTACCGTTCGTCGAAGGATCGTGAGGCCCGGGTCCACGAACTGCTCCACCTGGTGGGCATGCGCCCCTCGGACGCGCGGAAATCCCCGCAGGAATTCTCCGGTGGCCAGCGCCAGCGCATCGGCATCGCCCGCGCACTGGCGCTCGACCCGGACGTCATCATCCTCGACGAGCCCGTCTCCGCCCTGGACCTCTCCGTCCAGGCGCAGGTCCTGAACCTGCTCAACGAACTCCAGGAACGCCTGGGCGTGTCCTACATCTTCATCTCGCACGACCTCTCGGTGGTCCGCTTCGTCGCCGACCGCGTGGCGGTGATGTACCTCGGCCGCATCATCGAGACCGGAACCGCCGAGGAGGTGTTCGACAGCCCCCGCCACCCCTATGCGGCGGCCCTCACCTCCGCCTCGCCCCGGCTGGACCGCTCGACCGCGGGACGGGAGAAGATCATCCTCCGCGGTGAGATACCGTCCCCGCTCGATCCGCCATCGGGCTGCCGCTTCCGCACGCGGTGCTGGCAGGCACAGGACATCTGCGCCGAACAGGCACCCCCTGCGGACCAGGCGCCGGGCAGCCCCCTGCACCTGTCGGAATGCCATTTCCCGCTCGACACCATCCGGGTGCGGAGTGGGGAGCTCACCCCGACCCCTTGAGCCCCGCCGACTACGCCCTCATCGGCGCGGTGATCTTCGCGGCGACCGCGCTCCAGGCCTCCATCGGGTTCGGCATGGGCATGCTGGCCGCCCCGGTGATCGCCCTCGTCGATCCGCACCTGCTGCCCGGCACGGTGATCCTGCTCGCGCTCATCGTCACCGTGCTGGTCACCATCCGGGAGCGCGTGGACCTCGATCTCCACGGGGCGGGGTGGGCGCTGGTGGGACGCATCCCGGGCAGCGTCGCCGGGGTCCTCCTCGTCGTCGCACTCCCCGGCCCGGGTCTGTCGCTGCTGGTGGCCCTGGCTGTCCTGTCAGGGGTCGCGTTCGCCGTGCTGGGGTGGACACCGGCGCCCAGGCGGAGGAACCTCATCGCGGCGGGAGCGGCGTCCGGGGTGATGGGAACCGCCACGTCCATCGGTGGTGCCCCCATGGCACTGATCTGGCAGAAGCTCGACGGCGCACGGCTCCGCGGCACCATGAGCGCCTTCTTCATGGTCGGCAGCGCCGTGTCGCTGGGCGGCCTCGCCCTCGCCGGCGCGATCACCCGGGAGATCCTGCTCCTCGCCCTGTGGATGGTCCCGGTCGTCCTGGCCGGATATGTGGCCTCGCGCTACCTCAACCGGTTCCTGGACCAGGCCCGGCTCCGACTCCTCGCGCTGACCGTGTCGGCCCTGGGAGCCGTCCTCCTGCTGGGCCAACTCGTGCTCGGCTGAATCAGCGGCCCGCGCGGACCACATTCACCAGGGGCACCCCGTCGGCCAGGCGGGCGACATTCGCTGCGATGTCCGCCGCCCGCCGCTCGAACGTCACCGACGCGTGTCCGGAGTAGTGCGGCGTGAGGACGGCGTTGTCCAGGGAGGTGAACGGATGCCGGGCGGGTGGCATGCCGCCTCCTGGAGGCGCCTCCCACCACACATCGATCGCCGCGCCCGCGATGGATCGGTCGCGCAGGGCGGCGAAGAGGGCGCCTTCGTCCACGATCGGGCCCCGTGCCACGTTGATCAGCAGCGCCGAGTCCTTCATGGCGGAGAGCTCGGAGCTGCCGATCAGGCCTCGCGTGGCCTCGTTCAGGGGTGCCGAGATGACGACGACGTCGGATGTCGCCAGCAGCCGGGTCAACTCCGCCGTCGATCCCACCCAGTCGAGGACCAGGTCGGCAGGCGTCGGTCCCTCGGGATGACTCCGCACCGCGTGTACCCGCATGCCCAGCGCGGACGCGAGGCGCCCCACCTCGGCGCCGATGGAGCCGAGTCCCACGAGGCCCAGCACCTTTCCCTCCAGCGTGGGATGGAACGGGACGTCCGGCGACGTCGCGATCGTCCTCCACACGCCCGAGCGCAGCTCCCGGTCCACCGGGAGCACCCGACGTGTCAGCATGAGTGTCACCATGAGCACGTGCTCCGCGATCGGACGCGCATGGTGGAAGGTGTTCACCACCGATGCCTCCGGCCGGAGAGCGTCGAGTGCGATCTTCTCGAAGCCGGCGCCGGTGACGTGCACCATCCTGACGCTGTGGGCGGCGGACGCCAGCTCCTCCGGGAGGCGGGAGCAGACGACGACGTCGGCGTCGCCCAGTGCCTCGCGCTGCTGCGTCGGATCCGAGCCGGCGGCCATGACCCACTCGTGGTCCCCGGTGGACCGCAGGACGGATTCGAACCGGCTGATGATCGGATCGGTCACGACCACCTTCAACGGGGAGCGGCCGCGGTTCACCACCGGGGGCTCGCCGGCTCGAACTCCGGGTGGAGGCTCTGCATGTACCCGGTGTCGTCGCGGCTTCGCAGCCCGCACTCGAGGTACTGCTGGTGCAGGGAGTGCAACGCGTCCTCGTCGAGTTCGACGCCGAGTCCCGGCAGGGTGGGCACGGCGATGGAGCCGTCGACGATCTCGAGCGCGCCGGGATGGATCACGTCCTCGCCCGGTTCCTTCCACGGCCAGTGCGTATCGCACGCGTAGTCGAGGTTGGGTGTCGCGGCGGCGAGGTGGACCATCGCCGCGAGACTGATGCCCAGGTGCGAGTTCGAGTGCATCGACAGGCCGAGACCGAAGGTGTCGGTGATCGAGGCCAGTCCCTGGGAGCGCCGCAGGCCTCCCCAGAAATGATGGTCGGACAGGATCACGTCCACCGATCCTGCCGCCACGGCCGGTGCCACATCGGCGAAGCTCACGACGCACATGTTCGTCGCCAGCGGCATGGGGACACGCTGTCGGACCTCGGCCATGCCCGGTATCCCCGGCGTCGGATCCTCCAGGTACTCGAGGATCCCGGCGAGTTCCGTCCCCACTTCCACCGAGGTCTCCACGGACCATGCGGCGTTGGGATCGAGCCGGAGCGGTAGCTCGGGGAACTCGGCGCGCAGGGCCCTGATCGCCGCAACCTCCTGGTCGGGGGCGAACACGCCGCCCTTGAGCTTCAGGGCCCTGAACCCGTAGGTGCCGACCATGGTGCGTGCCTGCCGGACGATGCCCTCGGGATCCAGCGCCTCCCCCCAGGAATCCGGGGCGGCGCCGGGGTGGTTGGCCCATTTGTAGAACAGGTAGCCGCTGAAATCGACGGCGGTCCGGATGGCGCCGCCCAGCAGGTCGCTGACGGGACGGCCGAGGAGTTTGCCCTGGATGTCGAGGGCTGCGACATCGAAGGGGGACAGGACGCGGTCGGCGGTGCTCGATCCCGTGACCATCCCGCTCATGCCGTGGCCGCCCTGGGTGGTGTCGGCGGCCAGGGCCGCCGCGACGCGGGCCCTCAGTTCGTTGATGTTGAAGACGTCGCAGCCGAGGACGGCATCCGCAGCACGGTGGAGCCGGGCAAGATGCGCCTGATCGCCGTACGTCTCGCCGAGACCGGAGACCCCTGCATCGGTGGTGACCTGCAGGATGGCGCGCAGGGCGAAGGGTTCGTGGACTCCTACCGTGTTGAGCAGGGGTGGGTCCCTGAACGCCACGGGCGTGATCTCCACGCGGGTGATGGACACGAGTCCGAGCGAGGTTTCCGGGGCGATGTGCTGACTCACTGTGTCTCCTACGGATGGAAGCGTCGACGCTGCTGCTCTGAGTCGACGGTAGGCCAGGATATTGATGCGCGTCCAAGCTAATGTGGACACCACCCGATGCAGGAAGGGTATCGATGTTCACTCTCATTCAGCTCCAGTCCTTCGTCGCGGTCGCCGAGGAGCTGCACTTCGGAGCAGCCGCCGAGCGCCTCAACATGACGCAACCTCCGCTGAGCCGCCAGATCCAGATCCTCGAGAGGGAGGTGGGGTCGCAGCTCTTCGACCGCAGCAGCCGGCGGGTGGAGCTGACCGCTGCCGGCACCGTGCTGCTCCCGAGTGCGCGGCAGATCCTCGATCTCGCCGCGAAGACCGAACTGGACGTCCGCCGGGTCGCCAACGGCAGCGCCGGATCGGTGACCATCTCGTACACGGCGATCGCGGGCCAGACCGCACTGCCGCAACTCCTGCGCCGGACCGCCGAGGAGCAGGCCGGAGTGTCCCTGGTGCTCCGCGAACTGGTGTCGACGGACCAGATGGACGGGCTGGTGAACGGCAGCGTGGACATCGGACTCCTGCGCCCCATCGTCGTCCGGCCCGGCGTCCTGACCCGCCCGATCATGCAGGACCGCCTGGTCATCGCGACACCCGCGGACAGCGACATCGCGGTGGACGGCGACTCCCTGCCGTTGAGCGCCCTCAGGGACAGCCCGCTCATGATGTACTCGACGGCCGAGGCGCGCTACTTCCACGACCTCGTGCTGCGGCTGTTCTCCAGCGCCGACGTCCACCCCCGGATCACCCAGTACGCGAGCCAGGTGCCCGCCCTGCTCGCCTTCGTGCAGGCGGGCCTGGGGGTGAGCCTCGTTCCGGCGTCGGCCCGATCCTTCGCCCCGGCGGACGTCAGGTTCTACGAGATCGAGGACTCACGCACCGTCCGCAAGCTCAACCGGGTCGAACTGGACGTCGCGTGGAACGAGAACACCACGAACCCGGCCGTCCTCAAGCTCCTGGACCTCCTGCCCTGAGCTGCGGGGTGCGGGTGCCGGCCTCAGGTCCCGCAGTAGGTCGTGTATCGCCCGAAGTCTCCCGGTGCCCCGGCGGCGTAGCGCTCCAGGCCGGGGCGCTCGTCGAAGGGTGCGCGGACGACGTCGACGAGCAGGTCGAGCGGCTCGAGGTTCCCCGCGGTCGCGGCCTCGAGGGCCTCCTCGACGAGGTGGTTCCGCGGGATGTACACGGGGTTCGCGCGGTCCATCGCGTCCGCGTCGGGGCCGAGCGCGAGCCAGCGCGCGGCCCACGCGTCGAAGGCCGCGACGTCGAGCACCGTGTCCCGTGCCGGCCGGGCGTCGCCGCGGACCACTGAACCGAGCCCCCGGAAGAAGGACGTGTAGTCCACGTGGTTGTCCTGCAGGAGGGTCAGCACGTCATGGGCCAGCGGGGAGGCGACCTCGTCGGCGACGTCGTCGGGCAGTCCCAGCTTGGTCCTCATGCCGGCGAGCCATGCGCCGCTGTAGCGGGGGCGGAAGGTCTCGAGCGCACCGACGGCGAGCTTCACCGCCTGCTCCTGGTCGTCGAGCAGCGGTACCAGCGCCTCGGCGAGCCGGGCGAGGTTCCACTCGGCGACGATCGGCTGGTTGGCGTAGGCGTACCGGCCGCCGTGGTCGATGGAGCTGTAGACCGTGGAGTAGTCGAAGACGTCCATGAACGCGCAGGGACCGTAGTCGATGGTCTCGCCCGAGACGGTCATGTTGTCCGTGTTCATCACACCGTGGATGAAGCCGGCGAGCATCCACTGCGCCACGAGCGACGCCTGCACGGCCACGACCGACTCGAACAGGGCCAGGTACGGGCGGTCAGCGGACGCAGCCTCCGGGTAGTGCCGGCTGATGGCGTGGTCGGCGAGGCGCTGCAGGAGGTCCTGGTTGCCGGTCGCCGCCGCGTACTGGAAGCTGCCCACGCGGAGGTGGCTGCTCGCGATGCGCGCCAGGACGGCGCCGGGGAGCAGGGTCTCACGGCGCACCGCACGCCCGGTGGCGACGACGGCGAGCGAGCGGGTCGTCGGGATGCCGAGCGCCTGCATCGCCTCGCTGACGATGTACTCGCGCAGCATGGGGCCGACGGCGGCGAGACCGTCACCGCCGCGGGCGAACGGGGTGCGCCCGGACCCCTTGAGGTGGAGGTCGCGGAGTCGGCCCTCGGTGTCGGTGAACTCGCCCAGCAGCAGCGCCCGCCCATCACCGAGGCGCGGGTTGAAACTGCCGAACTGGTGCCCGGAGTAGGCCTGGGCCACCGGCGTGGCGCCCTCCGGCACCGAGGTGCCGAGCAGCAGGGCCAGGCCCTCGCGGGTGCGGAGGAACTCCGGGTCGAAGCCGAGCTCGGCCGCGAGTGCTTCGTTCAGGGCGAGCAGCTGCGGATCGGGGGCCTCCTCCGCCTGCCAGGCCACTGCCATCTCGGGCAGTTCCCGCGCGAAGCGACCATCGAAGGTGACCCTAGAATCTGTAGGCACGCTCATCTCTCCACCGTACGCCCGGCTCCTCGGGGTCTGTCACGCCCCGCAGCCGGTGCAGCACGCACTTGTGCCCGACCCGGGTGGCCCTCCCGCTACCGGGAACCCTACGATGGCCGACATCAGGCGCGGCCCTCGACGGCCGGCACCGACAGTTCCAGGGAGGGTTCACGGATGCCGAACGGCGACGACGCAGCACGGCGGCTTGCGGAGCGGATCCTGCGGGAAGCCGTGGGCGCGCGCGTCATCTGGGACTTCGACGGCGTCGTCGGGCACACCGAGCCGCTGCACGAGGCGAGCTACCGGGACCTGGCGGAACGGCGCCGTCACGAGTTCGCCGACGGTTTCTTCGGGGATCTCGTCGGGCACACCGAGCAGTGGATCTGGGAGCGTGTGATCTCCGAGGGTTTCCCGGCGTCCGAGCAGGAGATTCCCGCGCTGCACAGCGAACGCGGCGAGGTGGTCGCCGCGTCCGCGCTGCGCGGGCTGGACCCGTCCTGGCTCGCCGCCTCCCTCATGCCGGCCCTCGACGGCACGGCCTCCGAGCAGGTGGTGGTCTCCAACGGGGACCCGGACCTGATCGCGGCGCTGCTCGGGCAGTGGGGGCTCGCCCGGTTCGTCCGGATCGCCCGCCGCGAGCACGGGCGCGACAAGGAGGCCATCTTCCGCGACCTGTGCGTTCCGCCCTGCGTCGTGCTGGAGGACAGCGACACCTATCTGGCGCTCGCGCGGACCGCGGGGGCCGTCACCGTAGGTGTCCGGCACTCCCACAATCCGCGCGCGGTCCTCGACGCGGACCTCGTCACCCACCTCTGAGGACCGGGGCGGGCTGGTCACACGAGGCTGGTCAGCCCGCCCTGGGCGGCGACCGCCCGCTCTGCGAACTCGGAGAACCGGCGCGTCGCCGGCGAGAGGTATCCGTGCTTCCGCTGGACGAGGGCGATCGTGTCGTAGAGGGGATCGGCGAAGGGGAAACTCCTCACAGTGTCCTCGCGCCGCAGGGACTCGAGGATGCCGCGGGCCATGAATGAGTCCCCTGCCCCGGCGGCCACGAGACTGTAGGCCGTCTCCGCGTGCTCGACCTCCATGTCCGCCTCGATCGAGAGGCCCGCCAGGTTCGCCCGGTCCTGCAGTTGCCGCCGGGTGGGATCCTTCCACCCGGCATGCGCGTCGTAGAGGACGAGTTTCGCGGACGCCAGTTCGTGGATGCTCACCGGCCCGGCCTCGGCGGGCCGGGTGGAGGAGATGAAGCGCACCTCGTCCTGCGCCAACTGGCGCACCTCGAGATGCTCGGTGTCCACGGGCAGCACGACGAGACCGCACTCGATCTCCCCGCTGGCCACCGAGGCCGCGACGACGTGCGAGTTCAGCCCGATCATCCGGACCCGGACGCCCGGGTACTTCTGGTGGAACTGCACGACGAGGTCCGCGAGGTCGTAGTTGGCGGCGTATCGCAGCACCCCGAACGTCGAGACTCCACCGTTGAGTGTCCTCAGTGCCTGCACGGCCTCGGACCCGCGTCGCGCCGAATTGACGCAGTCCAATGCATGGGGATGCAGTTCCTCGGCCGCAGGAGCGGGGGAGAGGCCCTTGGAGTTGCGGGTGAACAGCGGCACACCCAGCTCCTGCTCGAGACGTGAGATCAACTCGGAGGCCGATGCCTGGCTGATCCCCAGCTCCCGGGCGGCAGCGCTCAGCGAGCGGCAGCTGTAGGCGGCGAGGAATGCGCGGAGCTGATTCAGCGTCATAGGGGAAGGCTATATCCTGCATCGGCGAAGGGTGGGTTCCCCTATGCATTTTCCCGCCCTAGGCTCTGCGCATGGAACTAGACGCACACCACGCCTCCTTCATCGGAGGTTCCTACGAGTGCCTGAAGACCGCCGCGATCGGTGGAGTGCCGGCGCAGCGGCTGCCGAAGGTCGTCGAAACGGTATCGGAGATGCTGTCGGTCATCGAGAAGGGCGGGCGCGACGCCGTCACGGAGTACTCGCGGGTCCTCGACGGGTGGGGCGGAGGCGACGTCGAGATGGACGCGGACTCGCTGCGCCGGACCGGCGACGCCCTGACGCCGGAACTGCGCGCAGCCCTCGAGGCCGGTGCCGAGCGGACGCGGACGTTCGCCAGCCTGCAGCGCCGGCACCTGCAGGACTTCGAGGCGGAAATGATGCCCGGGGTGGTGGTCGGGCACAGGTACATCCCGGTCCAGCGCGTCGGCGCCTACCTGCCGGCCGGGCGGTTCCCCATCCTCGCCAGCGCCTTCATGACCGTGGGCGTGGCGAAGACGGCGGGCGTGCCCACGGTGATCGCCTGCTCCCCGCCCACCTCCCCGACGGCCGGCAATCCCGCGGTGTTCTACTCCGCCCACCTCTCGGGCGTCGACCGCGCCTTCGTGGTCGGGGGTGTCCAGGCCCTGGCGGCCATGGCCTTCGGGCTGCTGGGCGAGCAGCCGATGGACATGCTCGTGGGCGCCGGCAACGCCTACGTGACCGAGGCGAAGCGGCAGCTCTTCGGGCGGGTCGGCATGGACCTGCTGGCGGGTCCCTCCGAGGTGGCCGTCATCGCCGACGACACGGCCGATCCCGTGATCGTGGCGGCGGACCTCCTCGGCCAGGCGGAGCACGGCCCCCAGTCGCCGGCCGCCCTCGTCACGACGTCACGGGACCTCGCCCTGGCCGTGATCGCCGAGGTGGACCGCCAGCTCGTGGACCTCAGCACGCGTGACATCGCCGGGGCCGCCTGGCGGGACTACGGGACCGTCTACGTCGCCGAGGACAACGCGACCGCCGTCGAACTCATGGACGTGCTCGCCCCCGAGCACCTGGAGGTCATCACCGCTGACGACGACTACTTCCAGCAGAACCTGACGAACTACGGCTCGCTCTTCCTGGGGCCCTGGTCCACCGTCGCCTACTCCGACAAGGGCATCACCGGGACCAACCACGTCCTGCCCACCGGTGGTGGCGCGCGGTCCTCGGCGGGACTGTCCGTGTCGAGGTTCCTGAAGCCCCTCACCTTCCAGCGCATCGATCGTTCCGCGACGATGCAGCTGGCCCCCCTAGTGTCCGAGATCTCCGCCTACGAGGAGATGGAAGCGCATCAGCGCACGGCCGACCTCCGCATCACCCGATTCGGGAACGACTCAGCATCGACCAAGGAGCAACCATGAACAGCAGGCGCGCATTCACGTCCTTCGCAGCCGGTGCACTGGGGATCGCACTCACCCTGACCGCATGCGGCGGTGGGGACTCCGGCGGCAGCGAGGGTGGCGGAGGCGACGGCGAAGCCATCGAGTCGATCACCATCGCCACCTCCAACGACGCTCCCTTCTCCTTCACGGACGACGCCGGCGACCTGCAGGGCATCGACGGCGAGATGATCAACTGGATCGCGGACAAGAAGGGCTGGGAGGTCGAGGTCTTCGTGTCCGAGTTCGCCACCCTGATCCCGGCCATCAAGGCAGGGAAGGCCGACGCCGTCGTCGACGCCATGTACATCACCGATGTCCGCAAGGAAGAGGTGAACTTCACGGACACCTGGTACCAGCAGGGCGAAGGCATGGTCGTCCCGGGAGACTCCACCATGACCAGTCGCGACGACGCCAAGGGCACCGTGATCGGCGTCCAGACCGGCACCACCTTCATCGAGCTGGCGGAGTCGCTGGAGCCGGAGGAGATCAAGTACTTCGACTCCCAGGCCGCCCTGCTGACGGCGGTCGAGAACAAGCAGGTCGACGTCGTCTTCACCGACGCCGCCGTCGTCGCCTACAGCCTGGTGCAGAACCCCAACGACGCCATCAAGATCGTCGACCCCTACGAGCCCTACTTCCCCGGCCTGATCGGTGCCGCGGTGCCGAAGGAGAACACGCAGCTGCTGGAGGAACTCAACTCCGGCCTCGCCGAGCTGAAGGCGTCCCCGGACTACATGGAGATCCTGACGAAGTACGGTCTGACCGAGAGCAACGCCGTCGACTGACCGTCCCGTCCCGTTCCACCGAGGTTGAGAGGAAGGTCCGGTCATCGAGTTCATCCAGAGCACGCTCAGCTACTTCCCGCGCCTGCTGGCAGCCGCACCGATCGTCATCCAGCTCGCCCTGGGGGCGATGGCCCTGGCGCTCGTCCTCGGGCTGCTGCTGGCACTCGCGCGGATCTCGAAGTCGAAGATCCTGCGCGGCATCGGCCTGGTGTACATCGAGGTCATGAGGGGCACGCCCCTCCTGGTCCAGCTCGTCTACATCTTCTTCGTCCTGCCCGCCATCGGGGTGAACATCGATCCGGTCCCGGCGGGGATCCTCGGCCTGGGCCTGAACTATGCGGCCTACCTGTCGGAGGTTTTCCGTTCGGCGATCCTCTCCGTCGAGGCCGGCCAGACGGAAGCCGCCCTGTCCCTCGGCTACACGCCCGGCCAGGCGCTGTGGAAGGTCGTCCTGCCGCAGTCCTTCATCGTGTCGCTGGGGCCGATCGGCAACTACTTCATCGCGATGGTGAAGGACACGGCCCTGACGTCGGTCATCGCCGTGACCGAGATCCTGAAGACCGCGAACGTCATCAACGCGCAGACGTTCGAGACGACGCAGGTCTACACGGCGGCCGCCTTGCTGTACCTGCTGATCAGCCTCCCGCTGTCCCGCATCGTGAGTGCCCTGGAGAAGAGAGCGAGGGTCCATGTCTGACGAAGTGATCGTGAGTGCGCGGGACGTCCACAAGACGTTCGTGGTGACCAAGACCCCGAGCCTGCTGCAGCGCCTCCGGGGGCAGCGGCGGGAGGTCAATCGGATCGAGGTCCTGAAGGGCGTGGACCTGGACGTCCACAAGGGCGAGACCGTCGTCATTCTCGGCTCCAGCGGGTCCGGCAAGAGCACCCTGCTCCGCTGCATGAACAAGCTCGAGACGATCGACGACGGCCGGATCCTGGTCAACGGCCACCTCGTGGGATACGAGGAGCGGGACGGGAAGCTCGTCGACGAGAAGGCGTCCATCACCGCGCGGAAGCGGACCGACCTCGGCATGGTCTTCCAGCAGTTCAACCTGTTCCTGAACAAGACCGCCCTCGGCAACGTGATGGCACCCCTGCAGGACGTCAAGAAGATGTCCCGGGACGAGGCGCAGCAGCACGCGCTCGACAACCTGAAGAGGGTGGGGCTGCTCGACCGGAAGGACAACTACCCGTCGAGGCTGTCCGGAGGTCAGAAGCAGCGCGTCGCGATCGCCCGCGCCCTCGCCATGGATCCGAGCGTCATGCTGTTCGACGAGCCGACGTCGGCCCTCGACCCGGAACTGGTGGAGGAGGTGCTGGCGGTGATCAAGGCGATCGCCGCCCAGGGCACCACGATGGTGATCGTGACCCACGAGATGCAGTTCGCGCGGGACATCGCGGACATCATCGTGGTCATGGACCAGGGCGTCATCGTCGAGAAGGGGACGCCCGACGAGGTCTTCTTCCGGCCGAAGCATCCGAAGACCTACGCGCTGCTCCGGCGGTCGGGGCTGACCGTGGAACCTCCCGGGACGGCCTAGCACCCGGGCACCGGAGTTCCCTCCCGCTGTCTGGCCGCGACCGGGCGGGCGGCGTAAACTCGTAAGCCACCTGATGTTTCGGGTGCAGAGGCGGAATCGAAGGAGATCGGCATGGGCATCAGCAACATGGTCAAGAACGCAGCGGGCCGCTACCTGGGCAGGTCGGGAACCGGCACCACACCCACCACCGGTCGGACGCGAGGCGGCGGGATGAACGCCGGACGGCGCGGCACGCCGATGCCGTCGGGCAAGGTGGGCGGCATCCTCCGCAACCTGCTGAACCGGAGGTAGTAGCCGGGCCCGGGCGCTTCCCCAGGGAATAGCGCCCGGGCCCGCCGCCGTTCTACCGGACATGCAGATAGAGATCTGGTCCGATGTGAAGTGCCCGTGGTGCTACGTGGGCAAGCGCCGTTTCGAGAAGGCCCTCGCGACTTTCCCGCACAGGGACAGAGTCGAGGTGACCTGGAAGAGCTACCAGCTCGACCCGGACCTGCCCGACCACTACGAGGGCACCGAGCAGCAGTACCTCGCCGAGCGCAAGGGCATCGCCCCCGAGCAGGTCACGCAGATGTGGCAGCACCTGGCGCAGCAGGCCTCGGGTGAGGGCCTGGACTTCGACTTCGACCGCATCGTGGTGGGCAACAGTTTCACCGCGCACCGCTTCCTGCACCTCGCCAAGTCCCGGAGTCGGGGCGACGCGGCCAAGGAAGCCGTGATGTCCGCCCACTTCGAGAAGGGGCTGGACACGTCCGACGTCGATGTCCTCGTCTCCCTCGGCACGGGCATTGGCCTCGACGAGGCCGAGATCCGCGACACCGTCGCCGGTGACCGCTTCGCCGACGACGTGCGCCGGGACATCGAGGAGGCCCGCACCCTCGGCGTGCAGGGCGTGCCGTTCTTCGTCGTCGACCGCAAGTACGGGATCTCCGGCGCCCAGCCGACCGAACTGTTCCGCCAGGCTCTCGACCAGGCCTGGCAGGAGTCGCACCCGCTGGTGTCCCTCACGCCGTCGGCCGACGGACCGGCGTGCGGTCCCGACGGCTGCTAGCGGTCCACACCGGACGACGGCGGCCGCGCGGCCACCGTCGCAGCGGCCGTCAGCGCCGCGAGGAGCCCCGGGCCATCCTCTTCAGGTCGTCCTGCACGCGCGCTAGTTCCCGCTGACGCTGGAGCTGCAGTTCGTCGGCGCTCGGCTGATGGGGCCGAGCCGGCTCGGGCTCGGGCAGGGGCGGCGCATCCGCCTCGTCCTGCAGGGGGTCGAAGAACAAACCGTCGCGGTGCATGAAACCTCTTCCAGCTGTCGGTAGCTGTCCCCGACACTAGCGTGGCCGTGTTTCCGGCTTTTTTCGTACCGCTCGGAGGTCAACCGGCTCCGGAGAGGCGCGCGACCACCGCTCCGCCGTCGTCGAACCGGGTGATGGCCCATCCGATGCCGCCCACCGCGTAGAGCGAGACGGGCACCAGCAGGCACCACTCCCGGACCGACCCCGCATTGCCGAGGAGCGGTACCGCGATATTGCCGTTCGGCCGCCACACCTGCGCGATGACCGGCAGGCCCGCCAGGCTCCGCGGCCGCCGGATGCGGAACGGGTACACGGGATTGCAGCCGCCGGTGGTCAGCATGTCGCCGAGGATATGGACCACGACGCCGATGCCGACCGCGAGCGGGAACCAGAACTGCTCCTCGGGGGCGAACGCGGTGACGAACGCACCCGCGGTCAGCCCGACGGCCCACGGCGAGCGACGCATGCTGTCGGGGATGATCTTCAGGGCCTTCGCCGCGAAGGACACGAGCAGGACCGTGAGCAGCCCCGCACCGGGATAGATGGTGCCGAAGTCGGTGGTCCCGACCGTCCAGAGTCCGGCGACGAACGCCACGGCGACGAACGCGGCCACGCCGAGCAGGGAGTGGGTGCCGCGGCGATGGCCGCCGGAGATCGCGCCGACACCGGCGCAGAACAGGTTCGACAGCGGCGGCAGGGAATGGGCGATCGTGGCGCTGTGGTGGTCGGCGTCGGGCAGCAGTGCCGCGCCCGCGGTGACCAGTGCGCCGGTGACGACGCCGACCGGGCTGACATCGAGCAAGCCGAACCCGAGGGTGACCGACTCGGGCAGCGCCGACAGCAGGAGGCCCGGATGCACGTCGATCCGGGTGGTGGCGGCAACCCAGGCGGCGGCGCCGCAGGCAGCATGGTGGGCGCCCATCATGGCGGGGAGTCCTTTCGGTGAGACCACGCCGGGCCGCGGGGAGCGGCCGGCGGTGAAATCCCATCCTGACGCGTGCCACCGTCATTCCTGGAACCGCTGCGGGAAGCGCTAGTGCGGGCGGTCCTGCCGCGTCCGCGCACCGCGCGGCGTGCCGGCCGACCGCAACCAGGCCTCGGCGTCGTCGCCCGTGCCGGTGGGCAGGTCGATCTTCTCGAGGCGCTTCTGGTAGCTCGCCGTGATGTCCCGTTGGATCCGCAGGCGGGCCTCGTCGCCCGGGAGGGCACGGCCTCCCGCGATCCGGTCCGTGATCTCGATCCGCCGCGCATAGGAATCGGCGATGCGCGCCGCGAGATCGTCGAGCTGCGCCGACTGCGGCTGGTGCGTGGTGGGCGCGGGTGAGCCGAGCACCCGACGGCGGATCCTGGTGACGATCTTCATGGTGCTGACCCCGCTGCTGATCCGGGTCTGCCGCACCCCGTTGTCCGGCGGACCCAGGCGCCGTCGCCGACGCCTGTCCGGCAACACTATCGGAATGACGCCGGACCGTCATCGGTTTCACGAAGTATGTCCCTTCTCTTCACCGGCCTGTCCGTCCTCGACCGCGCACAATCCCGGCTCGGTACTCCCGAGGCGGAGACCCTCCAGCGGGTCGTCGAGCGCGCGCGGCAGGCCGAACGGCTCGGCTACCGTCGGTTCTGGGTGGCGGAGCACCACGGTGTGCCCGGCATTGCCGGGTCGGTGCCCGCGGTGCTGGCGGCGGCCGTCGCGTCCCGCACGACGGCGATCCGCATCGGTACGGGCGGCATCATGCTCCCGAACCACCAGCCCCTGGTCGTAGCCGAACAGGCCGCCACGCTGAATGCGTTGTTCAGCGGTCGCTTCGACCTCGGCATCGGGCGCTCGCTCGGCTTCACCCAGGCCGTGCGGACGGTGCTGCGGGCAGGCAGGGAGGAAGCGGACCGGTTCGAGCAGGACATCGCCGAACTGCTCGCCTTCCTCGGCGGCACGGCGCCGGTCACCGCGCGCCCGCAGGATGGCGGGCGCACGCCCGTGTTCGTCCTGGCCACCGGCCAGGGCCTGGACATCGCGGCACGGGCCGGCCTCGCCGTCGTGCTCGGCGGGCCCGCCCTGTTCCGGAACGGCAATGCGGCGCTCGAGCGGTACCGCACCGCCTTCCGCCCGTCACCGTGGTGGGAGGAACCCCACGTGACGGTGTCCGTCAACGTCGCGGTGGCGGCCACGACGGCGCAGGCGCGGCAGCTGCTCCTGCCCGAGGCCCGTGCGCTCGCCGTCTCGCGGACCCGGGGCTACTTCCCGCCGCTCGAGGCCGCCGGCGACGAGCCCCTCTCCGCGCGGGAGGAGGGGTACGTCGCCGAATCGCTCGCGACCGCCGTGTACGGGACGCCCGGCGAGGTGTCGCGGCAGCTCATCGACCTGCAGGCGCGGACGGGCGCCGCCGAGCTGCTCGTCGCCGGTGGCGCGTTCGACCTCGAGGGGCAGGCGGCGTCGGACGAGCTGCTGGCGGAGCTGGCAGCGGCCTAGGCCGTGCCGGATCCCGCGACGACGGCGCCGCCCGGGAGTCGAGCTGCTGCGCTGCTCCGCTCCAGCGACGCCCTTGCCCGTCCCCCGGAGGGGATGTCCACCGCCACGCCGATTAGTAAGCATGCTTGCTATAACGTGGGCGCCGCTCCTACCCTGAGGTTCACCCGCTCCTCGCGGCCGATACCGACGACAGGACTCCGCATGCTCACGATGAACGACCTCGACCCGCTGCTCAGGCACCGCAGCACGGTGGTCACCGGCGAGGGGGACAAGGTGGGCACGGTGGGCGTGGTGTACCTCGACGATGCCGATGACCGGCCGTCATGGGTGACCGTCCACACGGGCCTCTTCGGGACCCGGGAGTCATTCGTGCCCCTCGAGGGTGCATCCGTGCACGGGCGCGACCTCGTGGTGGCCTACCCGCGCGACCTCATCAGGCACGCGCCGTCCGTCGACCGCGACGGCCACCTCAGCCCCGAGGACGAGGCTGCGCTGTACCGGCACTACGGGCTGCGCGGAGCGGCTCCGGTCCCTCGGTTCGCCGCCGCTGAGCCGGTAACCGAACACGCTGCCGTGCGTACGACGACGCCGGCAACCGAACACGCCGCCGACGAGGCGGCGACCGAACACGCCGCCACGCGCACGACGACGCCGGGAACCGAATCCGCCGTCGCCGGGCCGGCAACTGAACATGCCGCCGCCGAGCCGGCGACCGAATCCGCCGCCGCGCGCACGACGACGCCGTCGGCCGCTCCGGAGGCTGCTCCGGGGGCCGCTCCGGACGCGGCGACGGGGGAGACCGCAGCACGCGCGATGCACACGGCAGGAACGTCCGACGCGACACCGGCGCCCACGACCGCCCGGACGCAGGGTGGGACGCACACGCATGACGAGGGCGGCACCCCCTGGGTGGTCCGCTCGGAGGAACGACTGCGCGTCGGGACCGAGCAGTACGAGGCCGCCCGCGTGCGTCTCCGGAAGTACGTCGTGACCGAGGAGGCCACGATGACCGTCCCGCTGAAGCGGGAGGAGATTCGGATCGAGGTGGAACCCATCTCGTCGCCCGTGCGCCTGGAGGCCGAGGGCGTACCGTTCCAGGAGCAGTCCGTGGAACTCGTGGCACACGAGGAACTCGCCGTCCTGAGCAAGGAGACGGTGCCCGTCGAGCGCGTGAGCATGAGGACGGTCGAGGTGGCCGGCAGGACCACCGTGCGGGAGGAGGTGCGCAAGGAGCGCATCGCCAGCAGCGCGGACGGGGCTGCGTCGGTCGGCAGGGGCCGGGGGCTCGGTTCCTCCAACCGTGGAACCACCGCCGGTGCGGATGCCGACGCGTCGACGAGGATCGCGACGAACAGCACGAACGCGCTCCTGAAGGGAAGGAAGAAGCGGCGCTGACGCGGGTCTTCCGGTGGTCCCGGACCGTAGGGTGGACTGCATGGGAGCCACGCAGGACGACGCCGCACTCTTCGCCGCCTACCAGGGCACCTTCTCGGAGGCTCCCGGGTATCTGAACTTCGCGAGCTTCGGCCCGCCGTCGACCGCCGTCCGCGACCACGTGGCGCACCTCATGGAGACGGCCGGAGAGGCAGCCGTCGGCGCGAGCAGCACGCTCGAAAGCGAGGACAAGCGGGCGCGGGAGGCCTTCTCACGGCTCAGCGGATTCCCGCTCGAACGGGTGGGGCTGACCGGCAGTACCTCGCTCGGCCTGTTCCAGGTGGCCTTCGGTCTGGCCTCCGGCACGGTGCTCGTCGGCGCCGGTGAGTTCCCGTCCAACACCTATCCCTGGCTGCGCACCGGGGCGGCGGGCCGTGCACGCGTCGACCTGATGGGGGAGCCCGGCACCCGGGTGACCCCCGACGTCGTCGCCCACCGGCTGACGGACGACACCGTTGCCGTGAGCGTCAGCGCCGTCGACTTCCGCACCGGCTACCGGGCCGATCTCGCCGGGATCCGCGACGCGATCGGCCCCGACCGCCTCCTCGTGGTCGACGGCATCCAGGGGTTCGCTGTCGCCGATCTGGAATGGACACTCGCCGACGTGCTGATCGCCGGCGCGCAGAAGTGGGTGCGGGCCGGCTGGGGCGTGGCCGGGATCGCGATGTCGCCACAGGGCCTCGAGCGCATCGAGCCCCTGCTCGCCGGCTGGACGGGGGTCGCCGACGCTCGACGGTACGACGGCGAGGAGCACGCGCCGCTGCCGGGGGCCGGGCGCTTCTCCATCTCGAACCTGTCCCCGTACGCGACCGGGGCGTTCGCGGAGGCCCTCGAACTGATCGAGCCGGTGGGTGTGCCGGCCATCGAGGGCATCATCGCGACGCACGCGGGTGCCCTGATCGACCAGCTCGACGCCGCAGGGGTGCCGGTCCTCTCGCCCCGGGAGCGGGAGGACCGGGCGGGGATCGTGGTCGCGGGCCTTCCGGGGCGGGCGGCCGAAGCGCACGCGGCGCTCGCCGCCGCCGACATCTCGGTGACGCTGCACGGGCCGGACCGCATCCGCCTCTCGGTGCACGCGACGACCCGCTCCGAGGTCCTCGGCGAGGCGGCGGGGGTGCTCGCGGATTTCGTCTGAGGGCGGGGTGCCACAGGTGCCCGGGCTCGTCCGCGGGTGCGCGCTCACGGTCCGCCGCGGGCCCTGCACTATAGGGCGTGCCGTCCCGGTATGCCAGAGCACACCAGAGAGATGGTTCATAGAACGCAACCGACCTCCGAAGTGTCCCCGGGCGGTGCTAGCGTCCCTGCCAGAACATGTGACCTAGGCAACATGTTCGTAACCTCGGGCACCTAACCTGAGGGTGTTCTGCATCAGCTGGGATATTTCACTAAGGAGAACCCTTGAATCTCACACCTCGTACCCGGGGGCTGCGGTGCGCGATGGCGCTCGCCGTGACCAGCGCCGTCGTGCTCGCTCCCGTGAGCGCACAGGCCACCACCGGCACCGCGGCGGACGCACCGACCGCGACGTCGTCCTTCACCTCCTCGCCCAGCGCCGACGGCTCGGCCGCGAAGCTCGACGACCGTTCCGACCCTGCGGCCGAGGAGCGCCGCGACCTCAACCAGCAGGGCCTGGCGAAGGTCCTCTCCGGAGAGGCCAAGGTCGAGGACCGCGGCGGCTCGAAGGCCGTCAAGGTCGCTCCCGGCCAGTGGGCACAGTACGGCCTGCAGGACAGCGACCAGATCCTGTCCTTCCTCGTCGATTTCGGCGACAAGATCGACCCGCGCTTCCCGACCTCGACGGCAGGCCCGACGCACAACGCCATCAAGGAGCCGAACCGGGCGGTGGACAACTCCACCTACTGGTCCGACACCTTCGACCGCGAGCACTACCTCGACATGTTCTTCAGCGAGGAGGGCGAGTCGCTGAAGGGCGTCTACGAGGAGATGTCCAGCGGCCGGTACACGGTCGACGGCGACGTCAGCGACTGGGTGACCGTGCCCTACAACTCGGCGAGCTACGGCGAGACCGAGAGCCAGGCGGACATGACCCGCTTCGTGCAGGACACCGCGAACGCCTGGTACGACTCGCAGGTCGCGGCCGGCAAGACCGCAGCCGAGATCGACGCCTACCTCGCGACGTTCGACCAGTGGGACCGCTACGACTTCGACAAGGACGGCGACTTCGACGAGGCCGACGGCTACATCGACCACTTCCAGGCCATCCACGCGGGCGAGGGCGAGGAGGCAGGCGCGGCGTCGTCCGCCATCTGGTCCCACCGCTGGGCCGTCGGCCAGGCGGGCCGCGGCACGTCCGGCCCCGCGGCCAACCCCTTCGGCGGCATCAAGATCGGCGATTCCGACATCTGGATCCGCGACTACACCACGGAGCCCGAGAACGGCGGCCTCGGCGTCTTCGCGCACGAGTACGGTCACGACCTCGGCCTGCCCGACCTGTACGACACGAGTGGCGGCGAGAACGGCACCGGCTTCTGGACGCTCATGAGCTCCGGTTCGTGGCTCGGCCACGGGGACGGCTCCATCGGCACCACCCCGAACCACATGGGTGCCTGGGAGAAGCTGCAGCTCGGCTGGCTGGACTACGACGTCGCCACGGCGGGCGTGAAGTCCACCCACAAGATCGGCCCCTCGTTCCACGCCACGAAGGCCCCGCAGGCAGTCGTCGTGAACCTGCCCAAGGACGCGGCCGGCAAGAACCGCTTCTACATCGCCGAGAACCGCGTGTACGCGGGCTACGACGCGACGCTCGCCACCGGCCCGTACAACTTCGGCTGGGGCGTCACCGCGCCGGACACCGTGGAGCACTACGCGTACCAGGACGGCCTGAGCGTGACCTACTGGAACACCGCGCAGACCAACAACAACACGCGCCAGCACCCGGGCGCCGGCCTGGCCCTGCCGGTCGACGCCCACCCCAAGGCGCTCACCTGGTCGGACGGCACCGTCGTGCGCAACCGCATCCAGAGCTTCGATGCCACCTTCGGCAAGCAGGCGACGGATGCGCTGAACCTGCACCGCGAGACCGCGGCGGGCATGACCACGCTCACGGCGCCCTCGCAGCCGGGCGTCGCCGTCTTCGATGACACCGACCCCAACGCCTACTACGACGCCACGAACCCGCAGGGTTCCGTCGTCGTCGCCGGCACCGGGACGAAGATCGAGGTCGTCCAGTCCAACTCGACGGGCATGCTGACCCTCCAGGTCCGCTAGCCCCGTAAGCCACACACAGAAGGAGCCGGGAGATCCTCCCGGCTCCTTCTGCATGTTCCTAGTGCGTGTGCCGCTTCCGGCGCGGTTGCGAGACGACGGCGATCCCCAGGGCCAGGGCGACCGCCACCAGGCTCAGGATGCCTGCTGCCACATAACGTGCAGACAGTGCGTCCCCGGTCCGGGCCTCCGCTTCGGCCACCGCGTCCTCGGTCTGCGGCCGGCCCGAGGAGACGTCCGGTCCCGTCACGACAGGGCCGGTGACCGGATCGATCCGCGTCGGCGACAGTGCGGGCGCTTCCATCCCGCCGACTCCGCCGGCGTTGTCGCCGGGGACCACGACCGGTGCGGGCGACGACTCCGTGGACGATTCCGGCGGTGCCGTACTGCTGCCCGACGCCGACGCGCGCGGGGACGGCGAAGCAGGGGTCGCACCCGGCTCGGGCTCGGTGCTCGCCACCGTCGGCTCCGGCTCGGGCGGGGCGACGGGAGACTCGGACGGCGCGGGTTCTGCGGCCGGAGGATCGACCGTCGGCGTGGGCTCCCCCGCGGGTTCCGTTCCGGGGAGTGTGCCCGGATCGGCCGGCGGCGGAGCCGGGTCCGTCACCACCGGTTGTCCGGGTACGACCGTCGGCGGTGCGATGGCCTCCTCCGGACCCGGAGTGGCCGGGACCAGCGGGTCCACCTGCGCTGCGGGCAGGGTCATCGGCATCGCGGACTGCGCGGGAGCCGGTCCGGCCGCGGCGAGCAGGAGTCCGCCGCCGAGGGCCAGGGCTGTGAGTGCGGTGGGGGCGCGGATGGCGGAGTCTTTCAGGAGGTGGGGGAACGACGGCGGGAAGGGCAGGGCCTTCCGAAGCATGCTGACTGTCAGTTTCTACCCTACGCCGGGGCGCGAGCCGTGCCCATCCCGGTCGGCGTGCCGTTCATCGCTTGCCAGGGTTCGACGGGATCGTTCAGGAACCCGCGGCGCAGAGCGTCGCGGTCGCGGCCGGCAGTGCGGGGCGGAAGACGAAGAACCGGTAGGCCACGTAGCGGAAGACGTTGCCGAGGAGGACCCCGACGACGTTCGCCGAGATGTTGTTCGCCAGGGGGCTCGTCAGCCCGAGGAGGTAGTGGGACACGACGAGGCAGGCGGCGGCTATGCCGAGCCCGACGAGGTTGGTGAGGGCGAAGAGGATCGCCTCCTCGCGCTTCGGCCGTCCCGCGAACGCGCGGAAGGTCACATAGTGGCTCCCGAGCCACGAGACGCCGGTGGCCAGCGCCACCGAGACGACCTTCGAGGTGATGGGCCCGACGCCGAAGCCGAGGGCGAGGATGTTGAACACCGAGATGTCGACGAGGAAGGCCACCGTTCCCACGGCGGCGAAGGATCCGAGCCTCTGCAGGGCTTCGCGCACGGTCTGTGTCCTTTCCTCGACAGCAGTCCATTCTACTCTTAGGTTGCCTAAGCAACTGGCGATCGGTGGAGAGACATGGCGCACAGCGGCGGGTCAAGGCGTTCCTCCACCCCGGGGCCCCTCGCCCACGCTGGCTAGCATGAAAGCGCCCCATCACCCATCACGGAGGACCCATGAACGAGACCATGCTCGCCGGAAGGCTCAACGTCAGCACCGGGACCTTCGAGGTCAGGGAGGTGCCGGTACCCGTCCCCGGGCCGGGGTTCGTCCGGATCCGGGTGCAGGCTGCCGGTGTGTGCCTGTCCGACGTCCACCTCATCGAGGGACTGCTCAAACCGCTGCACCTGCAGGGCGACGAGGTCACCCTGGGGCACGAGGTCGCCGGCAGCGTCGACCTGCCGGGCGACGGGGTCGAGGGCTGGGCCGAGGGTGACCGCGTGGTGCTGCAGGCGGGGTACGAGTACAAGGGCGTCACCCTCACCATGGGCGTCGACTACGACGGCGGCTGGGCCGAATACGTGGTGGTGCCCGCCGGAGTGCTGGTGCCGTTGAGCGCGGACTTCTCCTACGAGCAGGCCTCGATCATCCCCGATGCCGTCTCGACGCCCTGGGCCTCGATCGTGTCCACCGGCAAGGTCCGTGCCGCGGAGGCCGTGGGGGTGTGGGGTGTCGGCGGGCTCGGTGCCCACGGCGTGCAGTTGCTGCGCATGGTGGGTGCCGCCCCGATCATCGCCGTCGACCCGCTGCCCGAGGCACGCGAGCGGGCGCTCGCCTTCGGCGCCGATGTGGCGCTCGATCCGCGCGCCGACGACTTCTCGGCCGCCATGGCCGCCGCGACCGCCGGGCGCGGTCTTGACGTCGCCTTCGACTTCGCAGGCGTGGACGCCGTGCGCGCCCAGGCCCTCGCCAGCCTGGGACTGCAGGGCCGGCTCGTGCTGGTGGGACTGAGCGGCAACCCGATCACCGTCTCCGACAGCACCGCCTTCTCCTACACGCGCAAGCAGGTCCGCGGCCACTACGGGTCGGAGGCCCACCACGTACCGCAGCTCGTGGCGCTCACCGAGCTCGGGCGCCTCGACTTCGCCCGGTCCATCAGTGACACCCTTCCGCTGCGTGATGCCGCAGCCGCCGTCGCGCGCCTCGAGCGCAAGGAGGGGAACCCGATCCGCCTGGTGCTGGTGCCCTGAGCCGACCGCATCTGCGCGCTAGTGCGCGACGGTGCTCCTGCGCACGATGAGCGAGGGCTCGAGGGTGATGCGGCGGTGTTCATGGGTGCGGGGATTGTCGATCTCGTCGATGAGTAGCCGCAGGGCCTCCTCGCCCATCTCGTGGCCCGGCTGGCTCACCGTGGACATGGGGATGGCGGCCTCGGATGCGAACTGGTTGTTGTCGTAGCCGATGACGGCGACATCGGACGGTACGGTGACCCCGGCGTCCGTGAGTTCGTGGATGAGTCCGGCCGCCAGCTGGTCGGCCGGAGCGAGGATGCCGTCGGGAATGGCGCCGTCCTCCAGGAGCTGCCGCCCGATCGAACGGCCGCTGGCGCTCTTGAGGTTGCGGCTCGGGATCACCTGGAGGGTTACTCCGTTCCCGCGTTCCCGCACGGCGCGCTGTGCACCCTCGCGGCGGGCGTTCACGGCGTGGAGGTCGCTCGGCCCGCCCGCGAAGAGTAGGCGGGTGCGCCCCAGGTCCATGAGGTGCGTGGCGGCGAGGTATCCGCCGTGCTCCTCGTCGACCACCACGCTGCAGCAGTCGGTGCGGTCCCCCGCGTAGTTCACGAGCACGATGTTGCGGCCGTGCCTCCGCACGCGATCCACGCCGTCGAGACCAGCGTCGAGCGGTGCGAGGATGATGCCGGCGACACGGGCCTCGTCGAAGATGTCGAGGTAGGACTCCTGCTTCTCGAACGTCACGTCGCTGTTCGCCAGGAGCAGGGAGCGCCCCGCCGAACTGGCCGCCCGCTCGGCACCCCGGGCGATATCCACGAACAGGGAGTTGCCCACATCGGTCAGGATGAGCCCCACCGTGTTGCTCCTCCCCGCAGCGAGCGACCGCGCGGCATCGTTGCGGACGAACCCGAGTTCGTCGATGGCGGCCGTGACACGGGCGATGGTCTTCGCCGACACGATCTCCGGCTTGTTCAGCACGTGCGAGACGGTGCCGAGCGAGACCCCGGCGAGGCGTGCGACGTCGTTCATGCTGGGGGCAGCGGACAAGTCATCGCTCGCTGGCTGGACGGCTGGCACGGCACCTCGATCGGAGTTCGCACGGGGGACCATCCCGGAACGGGATGGCGATTCGGGCAGGGTATCCCTATGGTAGGCGACCCCTAGCGCGCCGCAGCCAGCTGGACGAACGTGTGCGTACCGGACCCGACGGATACGGGGGCCCGGCCCGGGAGGTCGACGACACCGGTGGAGCCGGTGGGCACCGTTACCTCCACCGACAGGTTGCCTGCCTCGAGCGTCCAGGTGATCGACGCCGAGCCGTAGGGGGTCTCGTGCCGGGCGCTCGCAGAGGTCAGCCCGCCTCCCGGGCGCGGCCGGAACAGGATGCTGCGATACCCCGGGGCGGCCGGCGCGAGACCGGCGACCACGCGGTGCATCCAGTCGGCCACGGCGCCGAGCGCGTAGTGGTTGAACGAGGTCATGTTGCCGGGATTGATGGAACCGTCGGGCAGCATGCTGTCCCACCGTTCCCAGATGGTGGTCGCGCCCTGCCCCACGGCATACAACCAGGACGGGCATTCCTCCTCCAGCAGCAGGGCATAGGCGGTTTCGACGTCGTCGACACTCGTGAGGGCGTCGGTGACGAGCGGGGTCCCGGCGAACCCGGTGGCGATCCGGTTCCCCGCGTGGCCCACGAGTTCCGCCAGCCGCTCGCCGCCGCGGCGCCGCTGCTCCTCGGTGGGAGCGAGCCCGAAGGCCAGGACGAGTGCATACGCCGTCTGCGCGTCGCTGACGACACGGCCGGACGGGGAGATGAACTCGCAGGCGAAGGCGTCACGCACCTTCCGTGCGAGCTCACGGTACTGGAGCTCGTCGGCGGTATGGCCCAGAACGCTGGCGATCTCGGCCAGGTGCTGGGTCGACCAGGCGAAGTACGCGGTCGAGACGAGGTAGCGGTCGGTCGTGGCGTCGGCCGGATCATGGGGCGGCGCAGCGGGATCGAGCCAGTCCCCGAGCTGCATGCCGGTGTTCCAGAGATACGAGTCCCCCGCACGAGCGGCCATCAGGTCCACCCAGGCCTTGGCGCTGGTGTACTGGGTGGCCAGGACGCCGGTGTCGCCGAAGCGCTCGTACAGCTTCCAGGGGGTCAGGACGGCGACGTCCCCCCAGACCGCACCGGGCTGGATGGGCGTCCACTCCTCGCCGCCGGGGATCACGGGCACGTACCACGGCACCGTCCCGTCCTCGAGCTGTTCGGCGGCGACGTCCTTGAGCCACGAGCCGAGCATGCCGGAGCAGTCGTAGAGGAACGTGGCGGTCGGGGCGAAGACCTGCAGGTCGCCCGTCCAGCCCAGCCGCTCGTCGCGCTGCGGGCAGTCGGTGGGGATGTCCACGAAATTGCCGCGCATGCTCCAGCGGACGTTCTCGTGCAGGCGGTTGACGCCGTCGTGCGAAGTCTCGAACCAGCCCGTGCGCTCCATGTCCGTGTGGTAGACGCGGGCGGTGATGGCGGTCATCGGGTCCTCACCCGTCCAGCCCGTGAGTTCGGCGTACCGGAAGCCGTGGATGGTGAAGCGTGGTTCCCACTCGGCGTCGTCGTCGCCGGCCGCGATGTAGGCGTCGGTCGCCGCCGCGCCGCGCAGCGGTCGCGTGCCCAGTTCGCCGTCCTCCAGGACCTCCGCATGGCGCAGGCGGATCTCCTGTCCGCGCGCGAGGCCCGACAGGCGGAGCCGGAGCCGGCCCACGAGGTTCTGCCCGAAGTCGACAAGGGTCTTGCCCGACGGGGAGGTGGTCACCGCGACCGGCGGGAGTTCCTCCGTGCAGCGGACGGGTGGACCGTCGGGTGCCACCAGGGTCGCGGGATCCCGCGGCATGACCCGCACGGGCGTCCATGCTGCGTCGTCGAACCCGGGAGCGGACCAGTCAGCCGGCATCTCGCGCGCGTCATAGTGCTCACCCTCGTACAGCCCGGTGCTGAGGATCGGTCCGAACCCCGCACGCCACGTCTCGTCCGTTCCGAGCACCGTGGTGGAACCGTCGTCGTGCGTGATGTGCAACTGGGCCAGCAGTGCGATGTCACTCCCGTACAGGTTCGGGTAGCCGCCATGGAAGCCGAGGCGTCCGCGGTACCAACCGTCGGCGAGCCATGCGCCGATCGCGTTGCTGCCGGGCACCAGTGCGTCGCTCACGTCATAGGTGGCGTAGCGCAGGCGCCGGCCGTACACCGTCCAGCCCGGCGCGAGTGCCTCGTTGCCGATCCGCTGCCCGTTGATCTCCACCTCGTAGAGCCCGTGGGCGGTGACATACAGGCGTGCCTCGCGGACGGGCTTCTCGAGGGAGAAACCGCGGCGGAGGAGGGGAGGGCGGCGCAGCGCCTCCGGGTCCTCGTCCCATTTCGGTGCCACGGCGCGCGCTGTCCAGTCCGTCGGGTCGAGCAGGCCGGTCTCGGCGGTGGCGGCGGGGCTCCACGCGCTCGGTTCGACGTCGTCGGCCCCCCACACCCGGACGCGCACCGTGACGGCCGTCCGTGACGGGAGGTCGCCTGCAGGCCAGGGCACCAGGACCGACTCGGGGGACGTGACGACCACGGACGACCACGTGTCGGTGCCGCGGACGACCTCGATCTCGTACCGCTGCTGCACCCAGCCGGGCTCCGCCCGTGTCTTCCAGCTCAGTCGGGGCCGCCGCTCGCCGATCCCGAGGGGCTCCCGGTGGTGCTCGAAGGAGACAGGGCTGACGGTGGTTGGCATGGGAGATCCTTTGGTGGTGGCCACCGGGGTGGCGAAAGCGGGTGCTGCACAGCGGGGGGGGGAAGGGGTCAGCCCTTGACGGAGCCGGCGGCCAGGCCCTTCATGACGCGCTGGTTGAGGAAGAGATAGATGGCCAGGGTGCCGAAGACGTTGATGCAGATAGCGGCGAACAGCGGACCGTACTGCACTGCTCCGAACTGCCCGGTGAAGTTGAGCAGGCCGACCTGGATGGTGCTGAGGTCGCTGTTGTTCGCGAAGGTCAGGGCGATCAGCAGGTCGTTCCAGATGAAGAAGAACTGCACGAGCGCCACGGTGAAGACCGCGTTGCGGACCATCGGGAACCCGATCGAGAGAAAGGACCGGATGATGCTCGCGCCGTCCAGGGTCGAGGCCTCGAACACCTCGCGAGGCACGGCGCGGAAGTAGGTGGCCATCATGAACACCGTGAGCGGAAGGCCGGTGGCGGTGTAGGTGATGATGAGGGGCCACAGCGTCCCGGTCAGGCCCGCATTGAAGTACGCCGAGAAGAGGGGGAGCAGGATCATCTGGCCCGGCACCATGATGCCCGTCAGGAAGATCAGCAGGACGCCGTTGCGCCCCTTCCACACCATGACCTCCAAGGCGAAGCCGGCGGCCACGCCGAGCACGATGATCAGCGCCAGCGACGGCAGCGTGGCCATGAGCGAGTTCGCCACGAAGACTGCGATGTTGCCGGTGGTCCAGGCCTCTATGTAATTGTCGAAGTTCAGCGACCCGGGCAGGGACCAGACCGGATCGTTGAGGAACTCCTGCTGCGTCTTGAACGAGCCGAGCACCAGCCACAGCAGCGGATAGAGCTCGACGACGAGTAGCAGGGCGATCAGCAGGTGGACGGGAACCTTTGCGAGGCGTTTGCCGGCGCGGGAGCGCGAGCGATGCGGCTCCTGGCGCTGCATCGCCTCGAGCGGGGCCTTGCGGGCGGGTACCTGGGTGCTCATGGCTCAGTCCTTGGTGAGGTCGCGGCGCGAGGACCGGAAGATGAAGATGGTCACGATGAGGCACAGCAGCGTCAGCAGCAGGGCGATCGAGCTGCCGTACCCGTAGTCGCCGAAGGCGAAGGAGGTGCGGAACATGTACAGCGTCAGCGGGGTGGTCGAGGACCCGGGGCCGCCGTTGGTCAGCGCCACGATGGAGTCGAAGACCTTGAGGGTGCCGTTGATGCTGAAGATGATCGAGGACAGCAGGACGGGCATGGACAGCGGGAGCACGATGCTCCTGATGAGCCGCCAGCCGGTGGCGCCGTCGAGCCGCGCCGACTCGAGCATGTCCTCCGGGATGTCCACGAGGCCCGCGTACAGCAGCACGGCGTAGAAGCCCATGGACCGCCAGATGTCCATGAGGACGATGACCCAGAAGGCGCTCGACGCGTTGCCGAACCAGTCCACCGATTCGATGCCCACACCGTTGAGCAGGCTGTTCACGAGCCCGTTCTGCGGGGCGATCTCGAACATCTTCTGGAACAGCAGGGCCACGGCGACGGTCGGCAGGACCACGGGGAAGAATACGAGCGTACGGATGATGTTCGAGGACTTCTTCAGGATGAACACGTACATCAGCGAGAGCAGGTAGCCCATGACGATCTGCCCCACGGTGATCACGACGGCGTAGCGGACCGTGAAGGAGAGTGCCGTGCGGACCTCGGGATCGGTGAACAGCCGCGTGAGGTTGTCCGTACCGGCGAAGGTGAATCCCGAGATCGCATTGCCGCTGAAGAAGGTGTAGCCCATCGACCAGAAGATGGGGACGAGCATCACCAGGGAGTACACCAGCAGCGCTGGGCCCAGGAGGATGACGAGGGCTTTCTTGTCGCCCAGTACTGACTGCATGGTGGTCCTTTGGTCTACGTCTGCCGACCGCTCCTTGCTGCGGCCCGCGAGAGAGCGGTGGTAGAAGCGTGGGGGAGGGGTGGGCCCCCTCCCCCACGCGGCGGCCCTACTTGAGGGCGGACTGGACCGTGTCCATGAACTGCTCGGGGCTCATGCTCCCGGTCACCAGCGGCGCGGCGTTGGTCTGGCTCGCCGTCGTCGCCTGGGTGCCGAAGAGGGCCTCGAACCAGAGGACGCTCTCGCTCGTGTCCGAGATGGTCTGCTGCACCGTCTGGGTGAGCGGGTCGACGTCGACCTCCTCGTTCACCTTGAAGCCCGAGATGGAACCCTGGTTCGCGAGAGCCGAGCTGCCGTAGTTCTCGGTGATGCACTTCAGCCACTCACCGGCCTGCTCGTTGTAGGCCTTCTCGGAAATGGCCATGGGCAGGCCCACGTTGGCCGCGTACTGGTTCTCGATACCGGCGCCCCCTTCGACCCGGGGGAACGGCATGAAGCCGATGTTGTCGAGGCCGATCTGGTTGGCTGCCTCGTCGTTGAAGTTCGCGAGGACCCAGCTGCCCATGTAGAGCATGCCAGCCTCACCGTTGAGGAACTGGTTGATCGCGGTGTCGTAGTCGATCGATCCGACGCCCTCACCGAAGTAGCCCTTCTGCCCGAGGTCGGCGACGGCTGCTGCGGCCTCGACGTACTCGGGGTCGGTGAGCTTCGCCTCGCCGTCGGCGACCTTCTGCAGGGCGTCCTTGCCGAGGTCGCTGAACAGGTAGCCGCTGATGAGGCGGGTGAGCGGCCACCCCTGCTCGCCCGACGCGGAGAGGGGCGTGACGCCGGAGGTGTCGAGGGTGTCGGCGGCCGCGACGAAGTCGTCCCAGGTCTGCGGCACCTCGATCCCGTTGTCCGCGAAGAGCTGCTTGTTGTACCAGATGCCCTCGACGTTGTACTGGTAGGGCAGGACGTTGAAGCCGCCGTACAGGGCCTTGATCGTGTCGATCGCTGCGGGCTCCACCTGGTCGAGCACGCCGAGGTCGGTCAGGGTCGCTTCCAGGTCGAGGACGTTGCCGGAGGCCGCCAGCTCCTTGGTCAGTGCGGGAGCGTTGCCGGCCGCGTACTGGAGGGGGAGGGCGTCCTGCCCTGCCAGCAGCTGGAGCTGCTGGTCCAGGTTGGTCTGGGGCACCGTGTCGACCTTGAGGGGCATCGCGTCCGCGGCGGTCTTGCACTGGTCGCCGGCGAGGGTTTCCAGCTCGGTGGGGATGGTGGTGTTCTCGACATTGGTGAGGAAGGAGAATTCTCCCGCCCCTGCTTCACTGCCTCCGCCGTCGCCCGAGCTGCCTGCTCCGCAGGCGGTCAGCAGGAGCGATGCAGTGCTGAGTCCTACGCCCAGGAGCAGCATCCGGTTCTTCCTCCGCATGGTGGCCACGTTTTCCTCCTTGAAAGTGTGCGCCCCGTTTTGAAGCGTTTCAATTATCGAGAGTAGGGCTGCCAGGCAGGTGTGTCAACTGTCACAGTCGAAAGTTTCGTTCCTCCGGCAGGCCACGCCCTCGAGTGCCTCGTCGACGCCGTTGAACGCCTGCCAGGCCGCGGCAGGGGCCCGCTCGTTCAGGGTCGACGGGCGGCCCTCGCGTGGATCATGGCAGAGTTGCCGTGGCCTCAGCCCAGCAGCGACCGCTCGTCCAGGCGATGGTAGGACCGGTTGTGGTAGACGAGCGGCGCGACGTCGTCGTCCGCGCCCTGTTCGATGGACAGGACCTCGGCGGCCAGGATCATGGAGCCGCCCACCGATAGCCGGTGCAGGATGCGGCAGCGCAGGGCCCACGGCGCGTCGGTCAGGAGCGGCTCGCCCGAGGGGAGGGGATGCCAGTCCACGGCTCCGCCGAAGCGGTCGGCGCCCCGGGCCGCGAAGAGGCGGGCGATGCCGAGTTGGTCGGCGCCGAGCAGGTGCACCACGAGGGTGTCCGCCTGGACCAGGGCTGCGGCCGACGACGACGCCGTCGAGACCGAGAAGGCGAGCACGGGCGGTTCCGCCGAGACGGACGACACCGAGGATGCCGTCAGGCCGACCGGGCCCTCGGGGCCCTGCGCTGTGAGGACGGCGATGCCCGCAGGGTGGGCCCGGAACGCGTCCTTGAAGAGCTCGGCGGTGGGGAGGGCGTGACCGGTGGGGGCTGTCATGCCTTTCACGCTAGGACCTCAACAATGGTTGAGGTCAAATCCGCGGTTCAGGGGTCGAGGAGGGTCGAGCGGATGCCCTTCGAGCCGGCCGCGTCGTCCGGATTGACGAATCCGCAGGTCGCGAGCGAGAGGCAACCGCAGCCGATACAGCCTCCGAGCCTGTCCCGGAGGTGCTCGAGCTGGGCGATGCGCTTGTCGATCTCCTGCTGCCATGCGGCGGACAGCCGCTGCCAGTCCGCCTGGTCCGGCACCCCGTCCCTGGGCAGTTCCGCGAACGCCGTCGCCACGGTGGAGAGCGGGATCCCGGCACGGTGGGCTGCCGCGATGACGGCGACCCGGCGGAGGACGGAGCGGTCGTACCGGCGCTGGTTGCCCGAGGTCCGGCGGCTGTGGATGAGGCCCTGGCGTTCGTAGAAGTGCAGGGCGGAGACGCTCATGCCGCTGCGCGCAGCCAGTTGTCCTACGGAGAGGTCCTGATCGGGCACGGAACCTTCCTTCCTGCTCGGGCGGAGACGTTACTGCGCGGCGTCGTGCACGGCGTTCGGACCGCGATGAGTGGATCCGGCGGCGTGTCGCCCCGCGACACGCACTTCGCCCCCAAAAGCCGTGCACGACGCCGCAGCGACAGCAATCGAGGCGCTACGAAACTCGGCACGACGCCGCGGCGGCGGTCGACGCGCTACGCGCCCAGCAGCTCCCCGACGTACTGCTTCAGCGGCGTGGTCGGGCGGCCGATGATGCGCGACAGGGTGCCGTCGCTGTCGGCGAGCAGCCCGGCGGCGATGTTCGCGTCGAGTGCCGCGGCGAAGCCGGCCGAGCCCTCGTCGACCCCCAGGCCCGTGAGGGCGGCGACGTGCTCGTCGGTGGACACGTTGTTCACGGTGACGGGAGTGCCGGCGAGCTCCGAGACGGTGGCAGCGAGTTCGTCGGCGTTCCAGGGCTCGTCACCGCCGAGTTCGAGGATCTCACCGGTGTACTGATCGGACAGCAGCACGACGGCGGCCGCCTCCGCGTAGTCCCCCCGCGTCGCGCTGGCGATCCTGCCGCTCCCGGCGCTCGTGAGGATGGTCCCGGTCGAGGCGGCCTGGCGGATCGTGTCGTCGTAGTTCTCGGTGTACCAGTTGTTGCGCAGCACGGTGTAGGTCAGCCCGGAGCCCTCGAGCAGCCCCTCGGTGGCCTTGTGTTCGGGCGCCAGGACGAGGTCCGACGTCGAGGCCTTCGGTGCGCTCGTGTAGACCAGTTCGGCATCCACCTTGCGGGCGGCGTCGATCACGGCCTTGTGCTGCACGGAGCGCCGGCCCACCTCGTTGCCGGAGATGAGGAGGATCTTGTCCGCGCCCGCGAAGGCGGCGTCGAGCGTCGACGGGTCGGCGTAGTCCACGCGCACCGTGCGGACGCCGTGCGTGGCGAGCTCGGCCAGGGCTGCCTCGTTGCGGCCGCCCGCGACGACGGTGGACGGGTCCACCCCGCGTGCCAGCAGCTGCTCGACGACTCGGCGGCCCAGGTGTCCCGTGGCTCCGGTGATGACGATGGTCATGTGTCCTCCTGTTCGTGCACCTTTTCGGTGCGTCTACAGGCGGTAACGAGGCGGATGGGCAAAGACTTCCCGGGCGCGCTGCGCCGGGTTACCCCACTGCAGGTTTCGTGCTCCTGGCGGACCGGATCCGGAAGCACGTGGACAGGAGCCTCGGCGAGGCGGTAGGACTGCTGGAGGGGCTCGTACCGCAGCCGCCGGACCCGACAGCGAAGGATCGCATCCTTGGACGAGCACGCGAGCCACGAGAAGGCGGGCGACGCGCCCACGACGACCGGCCGGCCCCGCCTGAGGGTCGGCGTGGTGGGCATCGGCTGGGCCGGACGCCAGCACCTCCGGGCCTACGCGAACAGCGAGGACGTCGAGATCCTCGGCCTGGCCGGCATGGAGCCGGATCTCCTCGCCGAACTGGCGGACGAGTACGGGATCCCGCACGCCGTCGCCCGGTGGGAGGACCTGCTCGCCCTCGACGGGCTCGACGCCGTGAGCGTCGCCGTGCCCACGTTCCTCCACGCGCCGATCACCGTCGCCGCCCTGGACCGCGGACTCCATGTCCTGAGCGAGAAGCCGATCGCCCGCAACGGCGACGAGGGCCAGCTGATGGTCGACGCCGCGCGAAAGGCCGGGCGCGTGCTCGACGTCGCCTTCAACCACCGCCGCCGCGGTGACATCACGGCGCTCAAGCGCATCATCGACGACGGCGAGCTCGGCCGGCCCTACTACGCCAAGGCGTCGTGGCTGCGCCGCTCCGGCATCCCCTCGCTCGGCAGCTGGTTCACCAACCGGGAGATGGCGGGCGGGGGGCCGCTCGCGGACATCGGCGTCCATGTGCTCGACTACGCACTGCACCTGCTGGGCGAACCGGCGGTCCTCTCCGTCTCGGCCTCGACCTACTCGGAGCTCGGGCCGCAGGGCCGGGGCGGCGGGACCTACGGCGCGCAGGGAGCGGGATCGGCCTTCGAGGTGGAGGACTTCGCCTCGGCCTTCCTCCGGCTCGACGGCGGCGCGACGCTCCTCGTCGAGGCCGGCTGGGCGGCCTACCGCCATGCGGACGACCTCCTGGACTTCCGGCTCTACGGGACCGACGGAGGCGCCGAGCTGAGCCGGGTCGGGGGACCGGAGGACGCCGTCGAGTCCCTCCACGTCTATTCCGAGCGCGGCGACTACGTACCGGACGTCGGACCGTCGCTGGGCCATCAGGGCGTGATCGACGATTTCCTCGCCGCGATCCGCGCGGGTGAGTCCGAGTGGGGCCGGCACGACGGCTCCCTGGCCCTCAGCCGCGCCCGGGTCATCGACGCCTGCTACGTCTCCGCAGCCCAGCACCGGGAGGTCCAGCTCTGATGGCGAACGACACGGCGAACGACATGGCGAACGGTACGGCGAACGGCACGGCGCCCGACGTGACCTTCGACGGCAAACCGACGATCGTCGTCTGGAACGAGGGCGTCCACGAGGCCCGGAACGAACCCGTGACCATCGGCGAGATGTATCCCCGGGGCATCCACGGAGCGATCGCCGACTCCCTCGCCCGCTACTTCCCGGGTTCGGACATCACGACGGCGACCCTCGCCGATACCGACCACGGCCTCACCGAGGAGCGCCTCGCGGGCACCGACGTGCTGCTGTGGTGGGGGCACATCGCCCACGGCGACGTGTCCGACGACGTCGTCGAGCGGGTGCACCGCCACGTGCTGGGCGGCATGGGACTGGTGGTGCTGCACTCGGGACACTTCTCGAAGATCCTCACGCGCCTGCTCGGCACCACCTGCTCGCTCATGTGGCGCAACGACGGCGAACGCGAGCTGGTGTGGACGGTCAAGCCCTCGCATCCCATCGCCGCCGGCGTCGACAGCCCCATCGTCATCCCGGAGCAGGAGATGTACGGGGAGCTCTTCGACATCCCCGAACCCGACGACCTGATCTTCATCAGCTCCTTCGAGGGCGGTGAGGTGTTCCGCTCGGGCGTCACGTTCTCGCGGGGCAAGGGCCGGATCTTCTATTTCAGCCCCGGCGACCAGGAGTACCCCGTCTACCACCATCCGCAGATCCAGCGGGTGCTCGCCAACGGCGTCGACTGGGTGGCGCAGCAGGGCGTGCACCGCACCCCTCCGGGCGTGGAGAACCCGGCGCGCGACTGGTTCCTGGCGGACGAGGGGCGGACGAGGGGCGGACGAGGGGCGGACTAGGGGAGCCGCCAGTCCGAGCAGTCGAGGACCCGGTCCGCACGCGGTCCGGAGGCGTCGACGAGGACCGCGTTCGGCTCGTCCACGTGCCGCACCCACTCCTCGGCGGCACGGGGTGATTTGCCGAACCGGACGTGGCGTTCGACGAGCCGGCGACGGCGGACGTCCGGGTCGACGCCGACGAACCAGACCGCGTCCAGGAGGTCCCGTGCCTCGCGCCAGCCGGGCTCGTCGAGCAGCAGGTAGTTGCCCTCCGTGATCACGAGCGACGCGGAGGGTGCGACGGGCAGGGCGTTGGCCAGTGGCTGCTCGAGATCGCGTTCGAAGGACGGTGCGTAGACCGCATGACCCGGGTGGGCACGCAGCCTCGCCAGCAGCGCCGCGTAGCCGTGGGCGTCGAAGGTCTCCGGAGCACCTTTCCGGTCCAGCAACCCGAGGCGCGACAGTTCCTGATCGGCGAGATGGAACCCGTCCATGGGCACCTGCGCCGAGCGTGCCGGATCGAGGGCCGCGAGCGCCGTCGCGACCGTCGATTTGCCCGCTCCGGGCGGGCCGGCGATCCCCAGCAGCACGCGCCCGCCGTCCTGCCGGCGGGGCAGGAGCGGCACGAGGTCCTGCGGTCCGGTGACGACGACCGTCGATCCCATGCCTGCCCTGCCTTCCTGACGAACCTGCCTACTCCATCTTGCCCTTCGATGCCACCGACGCGCGCAGTGGTGGCACCGGAGGCCCGAGGACGACGATGAAGCAACCGATCTATCAGGAGGCCGCATGGCACACGTGGTGCTGCTCGGGGATTCGATCTTCGACAACGGGCGGTACGTCGATGGTGGCCCCGACGTCGTCGAGCAGGTGCGGGCCGTCCTGCCGGAGGACTGGAGGGCCACCCTGCTGGCGGTCGACGGCGACGTCACCTCCGGCGTCCCGCGCCAGCTGCGTTCGCTACCGCCGGACGCCACCCATCTGGTGGTCAGCGTGGGTGGCAACGACGCCCTCGGCTACCAGCATCTGCTGCAGCGGCCCGTGCGCGGTGTCGCGGATGCGCTGCTCGCCTTCTCCGGGGCGCAGGATGACTTCGCACGGGACTACGAGGCGATGATCGACGCCGTCGCGTCGGTGGGCCTGCCCCTGGCCGTGTGCACGATCTACGACACGCCGTCCTCCGAACCCGGCCACGCCGTGATCCGCACGGCCCTGGCGTTCTTCAACGACTGCATCACGAGGTCGGCCTTCGCCCGGGGTGTGTCCGTCGTGGACCTCCGGCTGGTGTGCGACGACGACGGCGACTACGCCAACCCGATCGAGCCCTCCGTCCAGGGCGGCGGGAAGATCGCGGCGGCCATCTCCGCGTTCCTCCTGCCCGACCCCGGCGTGCGGCATTCGGCGGTCATCGCCCGGGGTGGCCTGGCTACCCGGCAGGGCGCAGCGATGTGATCATGGCCCGGATGTCCTGGTACTCCTCCGTCTCCATGTAGGCGTGCGGGGTGTCGACGTGCTGGGGCTGCCCGGGGTACACCTCGAAGGGGTCGTAGACACCGCCGAACGCTGCTCCCGACGGAGGCCACGTGAAGAAGTGCGAGATCGGGCACGCCGTCGGACCGGTCGGCTCCGGCGCTGCTGTGATGCCGTAGGCCAGCACGGAGGCGGCCATCGGGTCGGGAACGGCGGGATCCGTGCGCCCCTCGAACACGAACCGCGGCGCCCCCGAGCCCGCGTCGAGGGCAGGGAGCACCTCCGCATCGAGCAGCGCGTAGGGCAGTTCCGCCGGGCACACGGCACCCGTGACGAGGTTCGTCTGCAGGGTCGCGAGCTGCCGCCCACCGGCATCGCCGACGACGACCGCCACGCCCTCGGGCGGGGCTTCCGGAACGGCGGCGACGGTCCAGTCCGCCGGGTGGTCGAAGGACAGGCTCCCGTCCGTCGTCGTGTACGTGGTCCAGTCCCCGTCGAGGGCGGGCTCGGTCGGTTCGACGGACGGTTCGACGGAGGGGGAGGCGGAGGGTGCGGCGGACGGTGTGGGATCGGGGGACCCGGTGTCGGACGCCGGCTGCGCCTCCTGGCTGTCCGGGGCTGCGGCGTCGGAGCCGGCCTCGGGGGTGCCGCAGGAGGAGAGGACGAACGCGAGGCACAGCGCCCCTGCGGACAGTAGTGCCGGAGTTGCTGAGCGACCCATGATTACTCCTTCGTAGGTGGGTGGATCGCTCTATCCTGAGCCCGGCGCCCGTACCGGAACAGGGGTGCAACCGAACCGTGGCCGGGGACGGGCGATCGTGTCCGAACCGTGTGCGCGTCGTGATGCCGCAGTGACCGTCGGGCCCGGTGCCGGGTCGTCGACGCCGCGGACAATGCGTAGGGTCGGACCATGCAGCCCGAGAAGATCAGAGCGCTCCGCCGCCGGTTCCATGCCCACGCCGAGCCCGGTTTCCTCGAGTACCGGACGGCGTCCGTGATCCTGGCGGAGCTCGCGGCGAGGGGCGTGCCGGCCACCACGGGGGCCGGGGCGATCGACGTCGGGCGCATCGCCGTGCCACCCACTCCGACCGAGAAGGACGAGTGGGGACGGCGCGCGGTCGCTGCCGGGGCTCCGGCCGCCGACGTCGCGTACTTCCAGGAACACGGCACGGCGATCATCGCGGAGCTCGAGGGGAACCGCGACGGCCCCACCTGGGGTCTGCGGGTGGACATCGATGCCCTGCCGGTGGACGAGGAGACGGCCGCCGACCACGCGCCCGTCGCCGGCGGCTACCGCTCCACGACCCCCTTCATGCACGCGTGCGGCCACGACGGCCACGACGGCCACGCCGCCATCGGGATCGCGCTCGCCGACCGCCTGTGCGACGGGAACTTCCCCGGACGGGTCCGGATCCTCTTCCAGCCCGCCGAGGAGGGCGTCCGCGGCGCCCAGCCGATGATCGACGCCGGCGTCACCCGCGGGGTGGACCGCATGCTCGCCGTGCACCTCGGTGGAGATCTGCCCACGGGGACGGTGGTCGGCGGCGTCACGGACGCGATGGCGACCACCAAGTGGCGAGCCACGTTCGAGGGTGAGGCGGCACATACGGCGGCCTCGCCGGAGAAGGGGCGGCACGCGCTCGCCGCCGCGGCGCAGGCCACCCTCGCGATCCTCGGTCTTCCTCGCTTCGCGGAAGCCGACACGCGCGTCAACGTCGGCACCTTCCACGCGGACGGGAGCGCCAACATCATCCCCGCCCTCGCGACGATCACCTACGAGACCCGCTCGACGTCGAACGCCGTCCTCGACGACCTCGACCGCCGCGCCGAAGCCGCCGTGCAGGGCGCGGCCGGCATGTACGGCGTGACCGCGACCACGAAGGCCTACGGCAGGGCAGCGGTGTCGATGCCGGACGACGCACTGCTCGACGACGTCGCGCGTGCGGCCCGGGGTGTTCCCGCCATCACGGCCTACACGCCCAGCGGCGCCTCCGGAGGCGGCAGCGACGACGCCCACCTGCTCATCCGCGAGGTGCAGGAGTCCGGCGGACTCGGCACCTATATCTTCGTCGGCGCGTCCAATCCCGCCCCGCACCACCACCGCCGGTTCGACCTCGACGAGGACGCCCTCGTGATCGCCGTCGACCTGCTCGAGGCCCTCTTCCGGGGCTGACACCGCCGAGACTCTGGACCGCATGGGCCGGCAGTGCCAAGGTGGGTCCATGGTCAGCGAAGACGATGTGCGGTCCGTGTGCCTCGCCCTGCCCGGGACCTCGGAGAGGCTGAGCTGGAGCCGGCCGGCCTGGTTCGCCCGCGCCCTCTTCGCCCGCATGTGGGACGACACGGTGCTGACGGTGAAGACGGAGGAACGCCCGGCGCTGCTCGCCACCGCGCCGGAGATCTTCTTCCTCCATCCGCACCACGAACGGTACGAGGGACTCGTCCTCGTCCGCCTCGATCCCCTCGATCCCGGCGAACTGTCGGAGCTGCTCGCCGAGTCGTACCGGATCGCGAACGGACGCCGAGCCGGCCAGAACGAGCCCGATCCGGTGCGGAAGTGAAATAAGTCACCTTCCGGTAGAGGTGTTCCTTCGCAGCCCCCGCGCCATTCCGGGCGAGCAGGTGTTTTCCGTCGTGATCTGCGAGTACTTCGGATCCTTTTCCACGTAGCCGGGTGCCCGAACGGCCACGGCCTGCGGAGGGAGTCACGTGGGTCGTACTCGTGAAGCAGTCGCGGTCCGGCCGATAGCTTGACAACGGTGCTCGCTGGTGATGCCGGCGACGACGCATCCATCCCGTCCGGATGGGCGTACGACCGGGACTGCTCCACGCAGGCGCCCCGCATCCGTCTCACACCTGTCTCACTCACGTCTCACACGAGGCCGTCATCCCGTCCTGCGCGGCGGGCGGCCCAGGGGAAACCATGACCTCTCTGCAGTCCCTCCTTCAGGACTCCTTTGCCCGACGCCGCACGATGGTCATCATCGTCGCGCTCCTCCTGACGGCCCTCGTGCCGATGGCCGACACCATCCTCCCTGCGGGCTGGTCCTACGCCCTGCTGGCCGCCGGCGTCCTGCTGGTCATGGTCACCCTGCTCCTGCTCGCGCGACCCGGCGCCGCCGGCTCCGGCAGCGACCGGGTGGCGGCCGACAGCGGGGCACGGCCGGGCGCCGGCCTCCTGCTGTACCTGGCTCCGGTCATCCTTCTGAACCTGGTGTACCCGCTCGTCAGCCCGGCGATGGCCGCGGTCGAGGTGGGCGGCGTGCAGCTCACCCTCGTGGTGCTGGCCTCCTCCATCACCGTCCCGTGGCTCGCGCAGGCCGCCTGCCTTCCCGCCTACCGCGCGATCGGCGACCTGATGGCGGAACGCGACATGGCGGCCATCACCCGCCGCTTCTGCACCACCTGGCCGGCGATGTTTGTCCAGGCCGTGCCGCTCGTGGTGGTCTTCGCCGTCCCGCTCTGGCTCGCGACACGCTGGTCCTTCTCGGCCCTGGCCACCTACGCGGCCCTCTGCGCCCTCCACCTCCTCTTCGTCCAGTCCCTCATCCTCGCCAACGTCGGCGACCGGCGCGGACTCTGGGCCATCGCCTGGCTCGCCTACGCCGCGGCACTCTTCGCGGCGCCCACCGTCTGGTGGCTGCCGCCGCTGCTCGGAGCGCTCACGCAGATCGCCGCCATGGGACGGGGACTCGCGTCCATCAGCCTCACCCAGCGCCTCGGTGCCCGCGACTTCTCGACGGACCTCGTCCGCGGACTCCTGCTCGGCGCCGTCCTGTGGGCCGACAAGTTCGTCCTGTTCCTCGTCACGGGCGGGGATTTCCAGGTGGTGATCGTCTTCCTCGCGATGCTGCCCGCCGTCATCGCCTACAACTACTACTTCGTGAACCTCGCTCCACGTGTGGACGAGGCCGTCGCGACCCTCCACCGGACCATCGCCGAGGAACCGCTCACCGTCCTCGCCCTGAGGTCCAAGCGGCTGAGCCGCACGGTGGACCGCGCCATCCTGAGCACGGGCGCCGTCGGCATGGTGCTCACACTCGTCATCTCGCTGCTCCTCGAGGGCATCCAGCCCGTGAGCGTGCTCCTGGCCGTCACCGTCGGAGTCGCATCGTGGGCGTTCATGATCCTGACGCTCCTCAGCTACGAACTGGACTACATCGGCGAGAAGGTCCTTCCGCAGGTCCTGGGCGGCATCCACCTGGCACTCTGCGTGGGAGCCTTCCTGCTGGTCGAGGCGACGCAGAGCGCCGCCGGCGCGGCCCTCGCGTACGGTGCGCTCGTGGTGGCGGACCTCGTGCTCGTCGCCGTCGCCTGGGTGCTGTACAAGCGGCACTGGACCCAGCCCGAGTACACGCTGTTCTGGCGCCACGCCACGTCCTGGTAACCGTCCCCGCCACGCCTCCCTCCACCAGCCCAGCCCACAAGGAAGAGCCATGTACGTGTTCAAGACCCCGAAGGCCCGTCGCGCAGCACTCGAGCAGTCCCCGGCCGTGATCCCTCCGGCCCTGGCTGCAGGGCAGGTCCACTACGAGGACGTGGACGTGGCGATCGTCATGGAGTCCACCTACCCCTACCTCAAGGGGGGTGTCTCGGCCGTGGTCCACGACATCGTCACGCACAACCCGGACCTCACCTACGGCATCATCCACATCACGTGGGACTCGGCTTCCCCCCAGGACGATCTCTACGGCATGCCCGACAACGTGGCCTGGGTGCGCCCCGTCTACCTGAGCATGCAGGAGCACCGGCACGACTTCATGGCGGTGTCCTCCAAGGACCTCGGGATGGGGCCGGCGGAGCGCGCGGAGCTCGCGGACCGCCTGTTCGATGCCCTGTACGCGCTGTCCGAGCGGCGCGAGGTGGAGCCGCTCTGGCAGCTGATCGACGAGGGCTTCAACCCTCGCACCCGCACTTATCCGCTGTGGGCCCTCCTGGGGACGAGGGAGTTCATGGAGGCGCTCTCCGTGCGGATGCCACAGCTGGACCTGTCCCTCGCCGACTCGTTCTGGACCCTGCGGAACTTCCTCTCGCTCGCCTTCGCCATCCTCGGCGAGACCATGCCGAAAGCACGCGTCTACCACGCACACACCACGGGCTACGCCTCCCTCCTGGGGGCGGCGGCCGCCCGGGACCACGGGACGTCGTTCCTGCTGACGGAACACAACCTCTACGTGCGCGACACCGTGAACACCCTGCTGGACCGCAACATGGCGCTGTCCATCACCTCGGAGGACTACCGGACCTTCGACGTCACCCCGGAGCAGCGCGCCTGGATGGCGTGGTGGACCGAGATGGGGCACTTCTGCTACCCGAGTGCCAGCCTCATCACCTACCTCTACCCCACGGCCATCACGGAGGCGGCACGCCTCGGGACCGACATCGACAAGTCCGTCGTGGTGCCCAACGCCATGGTCATCGAGGAGTTCGAGCAGAAGTACCGGGCACGGCTCGCCGCCCAGCAGCACCTGGTCCAGAATGCAGCCACCCACACCTGGAAGCTCGTCTACATCGCCCGCGTGGTGCCGATCAAGGGCCTCCTCGACCTCCTTTCGAGCATGGATATCCTGCGCCGCGGCGGCTTCCCGAACCTCCACCTGGACGTCCTGGGCCCCACGGAACACGTGCCCGAGTACTACGAGGCCTGCCTCGCGAAGATCAAGAGCCTCAGCCTCGAGGACCACGTCACCATCCACGGGACCGTCAACGTGCGGGACATGCTCGACCAGTTCGACCTCCTCGTGCTGCCGAGCTACAACGAGGGCCAGCCGATCGTGGTGCTCGAGGCCATGGCCGCGGGGATCCCCACGGTGGGCACGGACGTCGGCGGGATGCGGCAGCTCATCGGCGAGCAGCTCCGGACCGGGGACGGCCGGTCCGTCGGCGCCTGCGGTGAACTGGTGAACGCCGGTGACGTGCAGCAGATGGCGGACAGCATCCGGACGGTGATCGGCGACACCGCGCTCTACGGCGAGTACGCGGACAACGCGCGCATCCGCGTCCAGGAGTTCTTCCAGATGCACGAGATCATGTCCTCCTACAACGAGATCTACCGGACCGTCGGGGACATCACGGACATGCGCAACCTGACGCCGGCGGATCTCGCGGACCTCAGCAGGGCAGGCTCATGACCGGGGTCGGTGCGTGGATCCGGTACGGCGAGCCGATCCTGGCCGGGCAACTCGAGTTCGCGGCGGAGCACTACAGGGTGGCGATCCTCCAGCCGTGGGAGAGGACGGCGGCCGAGGAGCTCAAACGGCTCCGCCCCGACATGACGGTGCTCTGCTACAAGTGCCTGTCCTCGGTGCGCAGCTACGAGCCCGGCCCGGTCTACACCTCGGGCGTCTCCTTCGCCGAGGCGGAGGAGGACGGCGGCTGGTTCGCCACGCGGCTCGACGGCTCACGCATCGAGTGGGAGCGGTATCCGGGCCACTGGCAGATGCGTGTGTGGGACTCCGCGTACCAGCGCCGCTGGGTGGACAACGTGGTCGAGGAGCTCCGCGATTCACCGTTCGACGGCGTGATGGCGGACAACGACGTGTTCGAGGACTACTACGGCCTCCAGCTGCCGATCGAGGGCGCTGCGGACATGCTCGCGATCCGGTCCGCGCTGGGTGAGCTCGTGAGCGCCGCAGGGACGGCGTTGAACGGGGTGGGGAAGATCCTCGTGCCGAACATCGCCGAGTCGCGCCGCGAGGCCGGGCGCTGGGCCTCCCATGCCGCGTACGGCGGAGGCTTCGAGGAGGTCTGGCTCGGCTACAGTCCCGTGCACCTGTTCGATCCGGTCACCGCCGAGGCGCAGCTTCCACAGGCGGCCGGACCGGGGCTGTCCATCCTCCGGGTCCCCACCGACGGCGACGACCGCCACCCCAATTTCACCTACGGCCTCTCCGCGTTCTGGATCTTCGGGGAGGGCCGCGGAGCCTACTCCGCCACGGCCCACGACGACTACAGCCGCACCCAGCACGCTCCCGAACTCGATTGGCAGCTCGGCGCCCCACGGACCGGACCGCAGGGCACGAACCACGCCTGGTGGCGTGAGTTCGAAGGTGGCTTCGCAGCGGTGAACTTCAACCGGGACGGCAGGCGGCGCCGCAAGGTGCGGATACCGGCGGGTCTCGTCGACTCCGAGGGCCGGCCCGCGCCACGCTCGGTCGTGCTCCAGCCGCACCGAGGGGTCCTCTTCCGGCGTCCCGCTCGATGACGGGCAGCCCCGCGCACTGACGGGCGGTCCTTTCGGCAGGTTCTCCTCAGGATTGCGTCCAGTAGGGCTTTCCGGCTGTCCGGCGGTCGCCGGCTCGCCGATCATGTGGGTATGAAACTGAATGCCGCTGGGGCAACCTTCGTTTCCGCGGCACTCGCTGCCGTCTTCGCCGTCTGCTCGCTCGCCACCCCCGCGAGTGCCGGCAGCCTGACCACGAGTTCCGGGCAGCAGCTGCCCGCGTACCTGCAGGGCTACCGGCAGGGCCAGCTGCTCTGCCCCGGGGCCGCACTCACGGGCAAGGTCTCCGTGGCGATCGTCGATCCCATGATGGCCACGACGGACGCCCCCGGGGACTGCACCCTCTCCGACATGAAGGCCGCCAACCCGGGAACCACTTTCCTCGCCTACCTGAACATCGGCGCCATGAGGGACTTCGAGTCCTGGAACGGTGTCTTCCAGAACTCGTGTGCGGACACCGCGACGGCGGCGGGCCGCCAGTTCGCCGTCACCACCTCCAACACGAAGGTGGCACGGAGCGAGGACGGCTTCGCCGGCTACCCGGACTTCCCGTACCTGACGGTGGCGAACCTGTCGCCGGCCTACGCCGACGCCTGCGCGGCCACGGCGCGCAAGATCCTGAACACCGACGCCCAGCGCGGGACGACGAACGCGGCTCCCGCCCGGTTCGACGGCTTCTTCCTCGACGACGCCTCGATGTCCCCATCCCACGGCCAGGACATGGTCGATGTCGGGCAATGGGGCCCCTGGGCCGATGACGACGCCTACGGCCGCGCGCTGATCGCCGCGGTCAAACGGTTCGACGCCACCCTGACCCGCACGATGGGCCGCGACATCCCCGTCGCCGTGAACCTCGGCGTCTACCCGGCATGGAGCAACCAGGTGAACCTCGCCAAGGAACTGGCCGCCACGCGCACCGTCGACTTCGCGCTCCGGGAGCATGTGGTGGCCAACGGCACGGGCCGTCCGCTGCCGCTGGTCGACCTCGAGCAGGCGAGCACGGCGTACCAGGCCATCACCGCGGCCGGCATGCCGGTGGTGGAGCACGACTACTCGGTGCCGCTGCGCGAACTGCCCACGACCGCGTACGGCCAGGGCAAGGACATCGGCAGCTCGGCCCCGTGCCTGCGCGACGGCTTCGGGACGAGGGCGGCCGTGGTCTCGGCAGGGAAGACCCGGCGGACGCTCGACCACCGCATGACGCTCGGGCACCTGCTCCAGACCCGCACCGCGGCCGCCCGCCCGATGACCGTGACCCTCTCGCAGGCCGAGTCCACCTGTCAGGACAACGCCTGGGACGACGACGCGAACTTCGAGACGGTCACCACGGCGTCGGTCACCGCGGCCGACACACAGGTCACGGCCCTCACGAAGGCCGTCACATCGGGCGCCTACGCCACCGCCGCACCGCTGAAGTACTCCGGCGTCACCGTGGTACGGCTGTCCAGCGGCAGCGTCGTCGCAGTCAACACCACGACCGTCACGCGCTCCGTGACGGCCTACGGCAAGACGCTCAGCGTCCCGGCGCGGTCCGCGACGATCGGCTGACACCGGGCTCGGAGCCCGGATCCTGCCGCAGGTGCGTGGGCAGGATGCTCCCGGGCGCCCGGCTGCGGATCAGCAGCAGGCTCCGGGCGTGCTCGTGCAGCCGGCGGTCCTCGTCCGAACGCGGCACCCAGACAGGCACGGGCACGGCCGTGCCCTCGTCGTCGCGCGCCACCATGACCGTGAGGCAGGTGGTGGTGAGCGCCATCTCCCGCGACCTCGGGCTGCCGGACCGCACGTGGACCGCGACGTGCATGCCCTTGTGCCCGGTGTAGACCAGGCGCGCCTCCACCTCGACGACGTCGCCGATCCGCAGGGGCTTGAGGAACCGGACACCGCCGGAGAAGACGGCCACCGTGTCCAGTCCGCAGTACCGCGTGGAGCAGACGTAGGCGGCCTCGTCGATCCAGTCCATGACGGTACCGCCGTGGACCTTCCCGCCCCAGTTGACGTCGGTGGGTGCTGCGAGGAACCGGAGGACCGTGCGCTCCGCGGTGCCGGCCTCCGTGTACTCCTGGCGGCGCATCTCCTCGACGATCGCCTTCCGTACCTCGATGCGCGCGAGGGCATGGTCGCTGTCCAGCCGCTCGGCGTCCGTGCGGGGCTCGAAGGCGGGGACGGGCACGGGCTTGCCGTCGGGTCCGACCGCGACGAAGATCACGAGGCACTCGCTGCGCTGCCCGCCGTCGTCGCCCGACACGGAACCGGACGAGACCACCGTGCGGATGTGCATCGAGGACGTCCCGGTGTGGACGATCGTGGCCTCGACCTCCACCAGGTCGCCGACCGCCACCGGGTCGGCGAAGTGGATGTTCCCCACGTACGCGGTGACGCAGTAGGTCTTCGCCCAGCCGACGGCGGCGGCGTAGGCGGCTTTGTCCACCCATTCGAGGACGGTGCCGGCGTCCACCGAGCCGCTGTGTCCGAGGTCGGTGGGGGAGGCGAGGAACCGGAGGGTGACGGAATTCGCCGCGGTCTCCATGCCGGCCACCTACGCCCGCTGCCAGGCGGGTACGAGCTCCTCGAAGCGGCCCCGCTTCCGGTGGGCGAGCGGGTGGTCGGGCTGCTCGAGGACGGCGTCCACGGCGGGGGAGGGAGCATTCATGACCCAGTATCACCACGCGCGACCTCCAACCGGAAGCCCGGGCGCTATGCGTCGGGCGTGATGAGGCGTCGGACGGCGAGCGAGATCAGGTGCCGGCGGCGCTCGTGCTGTTCCTCGTCGTCGTCGGGAGAGGCGGCGACGGTGGTGCTCACCGGCGACCACGCCATGGACAGCGCGATCACCAGGGAGAACAGCTCGGCGGGTGGGATCCCCGGGTCCACGAGACCCTTCGCCTGGGCCGCGGCGATCGATGCGAACTTCGCCTGGTCGAGCGTGCCGATCTCGGGTCCGAGCCCGCCGAAGGGGGCGCGCTCGAGCCGGGTCCAGACGGCGAGCTTCACGACGAGGGGATGCGCCAGGTAGTCGTCGTACAGGCGCACCGCATAGCCGGGCAGGTCCTCGCCGTCGATGGGGACGGCGTCCACGATCGCACGGAGTCGCTCGCTCAGCACCGCGCTGAACAGCTGCTCCTTGTTGCCGAAGTAGGCGTACAGCTGCGCCTTGTTGGCCTGTGCCAGGCGGGCGATGCGGTCGATGCGCGCTCCGGCTATGCCGTAGTGCGCGAATTCCTCGGTGGCAGCCTCGAGGATCCGCTTCTTGGTCGCGTCGCTGTTTCCCATCCCTCCAGCATATTCCAACCGGTTGGTTTCTTTTTCTTCCGCACGGGAGTAGTCTGGGCCGAAAGTAACCAGGCAGTTGGAAAAGTGGAGGAGCACCCATGCGGCAGGTCAGTGGTTTCGCATCGCACCAGGGGTCGGACGGCGTCACTCCGTGGGACTTCGAGCGGAGGGACCTGCGTCCCGACGACATCCGCGTGGCGATCGACTACTGCGGTGTCTGCCACAGCGACCTCGACGCGATCGCGTCGGCGGCGCAGGGTGAGGACCGGCTCGTCCCCGGCCACGAGTTCACCGGCAGGGTGGCGGCCGTGGGCTCCGCCGCCACACGCTTCGCCGTCGGTGACCGCGTCGCCGTCGGCAACATCGTGGATTCCTGCGGTCGCTGTGCAGCCTGCCGGGCGCACCAGGAGAACTACTGCCACGACTTCCCGACCCTCACCTACGGTGGTCGCGACCGGCACGACGGCAGCCGGACGCAGGGCGGGTGGTCAGGGGAGTACGTGGTCCGCGAGGACTTCGCCTATTCCGTGCCACCGGGGCTCGATGCTGCGGCCGTCGCCCCGCTCATGTGTGCGGGGATCACGGTGTGGGAACCACTGCGGCGCTGGCAGGTGGGTCCGGGCAGCACCGTGGGCGTCGTGGGCGTCGGCGGCCTCGGGCACCTCGCGGTCAAGCTCGCCAAGGCGCTCGGCGCGCACGTCGCCGTCTTCACCACGTCCCCCGCCAAGGCCGACGCCGCGTACGCGCTCGGGGCCGATGACGTCGTGCTCTCCACCGACGCCGCTGCGATGGCTGCGCGGACCGACTCCTACGACCTCGTGCTGGACACGGCGTCGGCGCCCCATGACCTGACGCCCTACCTCCGTGTGCTGTCCATGGATGGCACGCTGTGCGTCCTGGGGATCGCCGAGCGCCTGGACTTCGATCCGATGGCCCTGCTGATCGGGCGGAAGAGCCTTGCATCGGCGGGCAGCGGCGGTACCGCGGCCACGCAGGACCTGCTCGACTTCTGCGGCGAGCACGGCATCACCGCCGACGTCGAGGTGCTTCCGGTGGGCAGGATCGACGAGGCGCTGGACCGGCTGCGCCGCAACGATGTGCGCTACCGCTTCGTGCTCGACCTCGGCGCCGCGGCGTCATGAGCCCGTGTCGATGACGGTGATCCCGCCCGCCGAGCGGTCACCGGCCATGGCCACGAGGGCGTCCGGCACCTCCGCCAGGGAGATGGTCCGCTCGATGAGGTCCTGCGGACGGAGGCGCCCGGTGGTCACGAGGTCCAGCAGCCCGGGGTAGTCCCGGGCCGGCATGCCGTGACTGCCCAGGACGGAGAGCTCCCCGCCGATGACCGCGGCCATGGGCACCACCGGGTCCGAGGGGAACAGGCCGATCTGCACATGCCGTCCGCGGGGCCGCAGGGAGAGGATCCCCAAGGCGGCGGTCTCCTCGCGTCCCAGCGCATCCACGGACACGTCGATGCCCGACGACGGTGCGGCCTCGCGCACGGCCGCGAGGGCCTCCGTCCGTGACAGCCCGCTCGAGTCGAGCGTCCGGGCCGCACCGAACCGCGCTGCGCGCGCCAACGCCGCGTCGTCGATGTCCACGGCGATCACCTGCGCGCCGAGTGCCGCGCCGATCATCACGGCGCTCAGTCCCACGCCGCCGCAGCCCACCACGAGGAGCGTCTCCCCGGCCTGGAGGTGCGCCTGGTGCATGAGTCCGCGGTACGACGTCGCGAACCGGCAGCCGAGCAGGGCTGCCGCCCCTGCGTCGAGGGACGCCGGCACGGCGATGAGGTTGGTGTCGGCGTCGTGCAGGGCCACGAGGTCCGCGAACGACCCCCAGTGCGTGAAGCCCGGCTGCGTCTGGTTGCGGCACACCTGGCCGTTGCCGGACAGGCACTCGGGGCAGGCGCCGCACGCGCACACGAAGGGCGTCGTCACGCGGTCCCCGACGGAGAACCGGCGCACCTCCCCGCCCACTGCCGTGATGGTGCCCACCAGTTCGTGGCCGGGGACGTGCGGGAGGGTGATACCGGCGTCGTGCCCGAGCCAGCCGTGCACGTCGCTGCGGCACAGGCCGGTCGCCTCGACGCGGACGACGACGCCGCGTGGGGACGGAGCGGGTTCGGGGACGTCCCGGAGGACGGGACGGGCGGAGAACCCGTCGAAGCAGACAGCGCGCATCGCACCATTCTGCCCCGGGAGTTCCCCGCCCGGCACATCACCCTGAGGGTGCGTCAGGAGTTCGGCTGGACCGTCCTGCGCGCGGCGCGCGATCCGGTGCGCCGCGCGCCGGTCACGAGCGGGTCCTTCGACAGGTCCATCATGAGCGCCACGCAGAGCCCGATCATCACGAGGAGGAACGGGGCGGCGGCGATGATGGTCAGCGTCTGCAGGGCCTCGAGGCTGCCCACGGACAGCAGGACGGCGGCCACTCCTCCGGTCAGTGCGCCCCACAGGATGGTGAGCCATTTGCGCGGGACGGCTGCGCCGAACGAGGACAGCGAGCCGAGCACGATCGAGGAGGCGTCGGCACCCGAGATGAAGAACACAGCCACGAGGACGACCACGAGGATGGACGTCACCGACGCCAGCGGGTACTCCGCGAGGAGCGCGAACATCGCCGATTCCTGGCTCTCCGCGTTCGCCGCGGCGATGTCCACGCCGTTGTCCTGCAGGTTGAGGGCCGATCCGCCCCACACGCCGAACCAGAGGACGCTGATGACGCTGGGGACGGCGACGACGCCGATGATGAACTCGCGGATGGTGCGACCCCTCGAGATCTTCGCGAGGAACGAACCGACGAAGGGCGTCCAGGACACCCACCACGCCCAGTAGAAGATGGTCCATGCCGCCAGCCATGCGTGGCCGCCGAAAGCGCCGGTACGGGACGCCATCTGCGGCAGGCCGATGAGGTAGTTGCCGCCCGACGCCGGGATGAGTTCGAGGATGAAGACCGTGGGGCCGACGACGAACAGGAAGAACAGCAGCGCCAGCGCCAGGACCATGTTGCCGTTCGAGAGCCACTTGATGCCGCGGCTGACGCCGCTGACCGCGGAGATGATGAAGCAGACGGTGAGAACCGCGATGAGGGTGATCTGCAGGGGCAGGCTGCTGCCCACACCGAAGACCTCCGTGAGGCCGCCGTTGATCTGCAGCACGCCGAGCCCGAGGGACGTGGCCGAGCCGAAGAGGGTCGCGAAGATCGCGAAGACGTCGATGGCGCGCAGGGCCTTGGGCGTGGGACGGCCGCGGAAGAGGGCCGTGAAGGCGCCGCTGAAACCGGTTCCCCGGCCCTTGCGGAAGGCCGAGTAGGCGAGCGCCAGACCGACCACGGCGTAGATGGCCCACGGGTGGATGGCCCAGTGGAACAGGGTGTAGTTCATGGCCTGCCGGGCCGCTTCCGGCGTTCCCGGCGCGATGCCGTCGACAGGAGGGGTGAGGTAGTGGGAGATGGGCTCGGTGACGCCGTAGAACATGAGGCCGATGCCCATGCCGGCGCTGAACATCATCGCGATCCAGGACGCCCTGGAGTACTCCGGCTTCTCGCCGTCCTTGCCGAGGGGGATGCGCCCGTACCTGCTGAAGGCGAGGAAGAGCGCGAAGACCACGAAGCCGGTGGCCGTGAGCACGAAGGCCCAGCCGAAGTTCGCCACGAGTCCGTTCAGTACGGAGGTGGTGATGTCCGAGAACGCCGTGGGGAAGAGCACGGCCACGAGCATCAGCAGGATGACGATCGAGAGCGAGACGAAGAGGACCGGCCTGTCCAGCGCAGCCTTCGCGGGGGCCTCTCCGGGAGGAGCCTCGAAGGGCGTGTCCTCACTGGGCGGTGATCCTTGGATGGGCTCGGTGGAATTAGACATACGGCTTAGGGTACGCGGGTGGCGGCGGCGGGGTCCGGTGGGGGGCGGGCCCGAATGGTCCTTGCACAGACGCCTCGCGGAGGGCCGGGCCGTCGCCGGTGCGCGCCGGGGGAGGAGCGCGGCCGGCCACCCCGGGCGCCGCTGCTTCGCCGTCATTCCGCCGATCGAAGCCCGGCGGGCGGACGGCCGGGGCATCGGCCGCGGCTCACCCCCGGGGCGCGGAGCCACGGCCCGCGGCGAGTCCCGAGGAGGCCCTGCCGGAGCCGCCCGGATGTGACGAAGCACCCATCGACGGGAGCCGTCCGATGCCGTAGGACGGGCTCAGGCGGCGCGCAGGCGGTGCCGTTCCCTGCGGTCCTTCACGGTGTCCGTCGCGAGGCTGAGTCCCAGCCCCACGGCGACCAGGGCGATCAGCACGAACGGGAGGACCTCAAGGCCCGCTCCGTCGAGCAGGAGCCCGCCGAGGAGCGCGCCGCCGCCGATGCCCACGTTGAACGCCGTCGTCTGCAGGGCGGCCGCGAGGTCGCGTGTCCGGAAGGATGCCGTACGCAGCATACGGGTCTGCAGCATGGCAGGGATGGCGCCGAAGGCCGCGCCCCAGACGATCACGGCCACCAGCACCACCACGGTGTTGGTGGTGGCGAGGGCCAGCGCGAGGACGGCGGCCATGACCACCAGGACGACGCCGACGAAGGCCTTCCGGGGGAAGCGGTCGGCGGCGTACCCGGCACCGACGAGGCCGATGATGCCCGCTCCGCCGTACAGGAAGAGGACGAGCGCGACCGAGCCGGGCTCGAAGGACGAGACATCGGTCAGCCAGGGCGCGATGTACGTGTAGAACGTGTTCTGCCCGGTCAGCAGGATCAGGATGACGGTGCACAGCAGGATCACCGCGCGGAAGCTGGGGTCCCGGCGCAGCGGCACTCGCTCCTCCCCGGGTGTGCGCTCGCCGTGGTGGTCCACCGGTGGCAGGAATTTCACGATCACGAGGGCCAGGACGGCGACGACCACCCCGATGATCGTGAAGGCGGTGCGCCAGCCGAGGGCGTTGCCGATCGCCGTTCCCACCGGGACACCGAGCACGAAGGCCGCGGTTCCGCCGCCCGCGGTGATGGCCACGGCCTTGCCGAGCTGGTGGGCCGGGACGAGGTGCGCGGAGTACGCGGCGACCACGGCCCAGAAGAGCCCGTGGGCCAGGCCGCCGAGGATGCGCGCCGCGACCAGGACACCGTAGGTCGGCGCGACCGCGGCGAGGACGTTCGCGAGGGCGATCACGAGGAGGACGACGACGATCAGCGACTTGCGCGAGTACCGCTGGGTGATGGCGGCGAGGGGGGTGGTGGCGACCACGACGGTCCCCGCGAAGATCGTGACGAGGAATCCGGCGGTGGAGAGGCTGACATCGAGGTCCCGCGCCATGGCGGGCAGCAGGCCCGTGGGCAGGAACTCGCTGGTCACGGACACGAAGATCGCGCCCGCGAGGGAGAGCAGTCCGACGTAGGGGAACGGCGCGGTGGTCTTCACCGGCGGGGAGGAAACAGACAAGGGGTACCAATCATGGGAGATCCGGAGGTCGGGCCCCGGCTGCTCCGTTGAAAACCGAAGGGCTTACTTCAGTCAAGACGAGAATGATCCTTGACCCCTGTCGCAACGCCGATGGCGCGCGCGGCATTCCTGCGGCGTTACTGCCGTTCGGCGTCGTACCAGGACCGGCCGGGGGCGGCGCCGGCGGAGATACCGCCTTCCTGCCGGGCGGCGGTATCCGATCCGGTGTGCCCGTCGCCCGACGGTGCCTCGTCCCCCTCGGCCTGGTGCGGCACGAGCGTCAGGCGGGGACCGGCCTCGCGGTCGTCGAGTTCCTCGGTGAGCTCGTCCTTGCGGGACGCCGTCTCGGCGTCGATCTCGCCGTCCGCGGCGAACTCGTGCTCGATCTCCCGGTGGACCTTGCTGTTCAGGATCTCGACGTCCTCGGTCCGGAGCCGGCCGAGGTCGGCCGGAAAGGGCTCGTCCGGTGAGATCCTGCTGTCCATGCCCATCCCGTCCGTCGGCCGGAGGGGGAACGGCGACCTTTGAATGGTAGGGCCGGGACGTGCGCCGGACAAGCTCCGGTACCGGGTTCCCGCTCCGCGCCCGAGCCCGGGGCCCGTCGTTCAGGCGAGGAGGGCGGCGACGACGACGAGCGCGGGGATCGCGAGCACCGAGGACAGCAGCACGGAATCGCGGGCCAGTGTCATGCCGCGGTCGTAGCGGCTCGCGAACATGAACACGTTCTGTGCCGTGGGCAGTGCGGCCACGACGACGGCGCCGAGCAGCCTCTCGCCGTCGAGCCCGAAGAGGAAGTGGGCGATCAGGTAGGTGGCGGCCGGCATGACGGCGCTCTTCAACGCCGTGGCCGTGAGGACCTGCAGTCGGTCCGGGCTGGGCCTGAGCGGTCGGCTGCCGGGCAGCGACATGCCGAACGAGATCAGCACCATCGGGACGGCCGCCCCGCCGATCAGGGCGAGGGAGTCCCAGACGGGAGCGGGCGGTCGCCAGCCGGTCGCGGACACCGCGACGCCCAGCAGCGACGCGATGATCATGGGATTCCGGAACGGCTGAGTCAGCACCGCGCGCACCGAGGGCTTCCGGCTCGAGGTGAGGTCGAGGATCGTCAGATAGAGGGGAGCCAGCACCAGGAGCTGGACGAGGAGCACCGGGGCGATCAGCGTCGCGTCGCCGAGGGCGTAGACGGTGATGGGGATGCCGATGTTGTTCGCGTTCACGTACGAGCTCGCCATGGCGCCGATCGCCGTCTCGGCAGCGGGCCGGCGGAAGAGGAACCTGCTGATCAGCACGTAGAGGACGGCGATCGCGAGCGAGGAGACGAGCGCGATCGGCATGTACTCGGAGAACACCGATCCGAGATCCGCGTCGGCCAGGACGGTGAAGAGCAGGGCCGGGTTGGTCACGAAGAACGCCACCTGGTTCAGGGCGAAACCGGCCTGGGGCCCGCCGATGACCAGCCGTGCGGCGATGTAGCCGACGAGGATCACGGCACCCACGACGGCGAATCCGCCCAGCACTCCCAGCATGCGTCCTCCTCCCGCGCCGTCGGCATTCCCGCACGGCGCCCCTTAAGAACCTAGTGCGTCCACCGACGGACAGTGGACGCGCGAGGCCCTGCGAGCCGCAGGTTACGGCGTCCGGCGGGGTTCCGGCTCGGGAGCGAACCCGGTCAGGGCCGGCTCTTGGAGCAGTCGTCGACGCTCGACGCCGTCCGGCCGTCGCGCTGTCCGGCACCGGGCCCGGAACTGCTCAGGGCCCTTGCTAAGCTTCCGACGGGATCATTCCGACTTCGAGGGAGCAGGCAGTGGCGGAGAGTGCACGGGCGGACGTCGACGGTCTCGAGAAACCGAAATGGCGGATCGTCGGGCCCGGACTGCTGGCAGCGGCGACCGGCGTCGGCGCGGGCGACCTCGTCGCCACGCTGATCGCGGGCAGCCAGTACGGGTACGCGCTCCTGTGGGCGGCGGTGATCGGCTGCGTCCTCAAGATCATCCTCGTCGAGGGCGTCGGCCGCTGGTACCTCGCCACGGGCAAGACCATCTTCCAGGGGTGGCGGACCCTCGGCGTCTGGACCAGCTGGTACTTCGGCCCGTACATCGTCATCTGGGGCTTCGTGTACGGCGCGACGGCGATGAGCTCCACCGCGTTGCCCCTGCAGGCACTCTTCCCTGCGGTCCCGCTGAACGTCTTCGCGGTGGCGTCGGGCTTGATCGGCCTGGCCCTGGTGTGGTTCGGCCGGTACGGGCTCTTCGAGAAGATCATGACGGTGATGATCGCCATCATGTTCATCTCGGTGGTCGGTTCCGCCGTCCTCGCCCTGCCGAACATCCCGGCGATGCTCACCGGACTGGTGCCCACCCTGCCCGCGGGCTCCGTCTTCTACGTCCTGGGGCTGGCCGGCGGCGTCGGAGGCACCATCACCCTTGCCGCCTACGGCTACTGGCTGCGGGAGAAAGGGTGGAACCGACCCAGGTGGATGAACGTCATGCGGGTGGACAACACCGTGGCCTACACGGTGACCGGGATCTTCGTGGTCTGCATGCTCATCCTGGGCGCCGAGCTCCTCTACACCGCCAACATCTCGCTCCAGACCGGCGACCGCGGCCTGCTCGACATGGGCGAGGTACTCGAGGACCGCTACGGCGTCGTCTGGGCGAAGGTCTTCCTCATCGGTTTCTGGGCGTCGTCGTTCTCCTCGCTGCTGGGCGTCTGGCACGGCGTCAGCCTCATGTTCGCCGACTTCTGGGCCAACTTCCGCAAGAAGGCCGACGACCTCTCCGACGACGACGCTCCCGGCGCCACCAGCAAGCCGGCCCGTGCCTACATGCTGTGGCTGACGGTCCCGCCGATGCTGCTGCTGCTCATCGGACGCCCCTTCTTCCTGATCCTGCTCTACGGGGTCCTCGGCTCCCTCTTCATGCCGTTCCTCGCCATCACGCTGCTCGTCCTGCTGAACAGCACCCGTCTCGCCAAGCAGTGGCGGAACAAGTGGCTGTCGAACGTGTTCCTCGCCATCACGACCGTCGTGTTCCTCGTCCTCGGCGCGAACGAGCTCGTCAAGGCGGTCGCCGGAGGCTGACCTCCGGCGGGGGCGCGTGCCAGACTGGGACCATGCTCGTAGCCTTCAGCGTCGCCCCGTCCGGTTCCTCCGAACTCTCCCGCGAGAACCCCGACGGGTCGGTGCACGACGCCGTGGCCGCCGCTGTCGCCGTCGTCCGCGAATCGGGTCTGCCGAACTCCACCGACTCCATGTTCACCACCATCGAGGGCGAGTGGGACGAGGTGATGGCCGTGGTGAAGAACGCCACCGACGCCGTGGGCTGCTACGGCAGCCGCGTATCGCTCGTCCTGAAGGCGGACATCCGGCCGGGGTGGACGGGCGAGCTGACGGGGAAGGTCGAGCGCCTCGAGGCGGCACTCGCCGAGCAGGAGCAGTTCGAGGGCCACTCCTGACGCCTGGCGGGTCCCGCCACCGATCCCCGCGCAGAACCGAACCGGGACTCCGGCGTCCGCACCTCCGGGACCTTCGTCGCGACTCACCCGCGTGAAGTCGCGACTCACCCGCGTGAAGGGGGGCTCATCCAGGCCGTGCTGCAGAGTCCGCGGGACTGGCATCCCCGGTCCACCGCGTGCACCGACCCCGCAGGCACCGCCTCCGGTCGGACGGCCGGTAACGGGGTAGTAACAGAGGTGGTGATACTCCTTCGTCATGCGGTGGCCCGCAGGCAGGCCGCCCGAGGAGATGGAGGCCCGCGGTGCCGAAAACGCTGCCAGCCGGAGTGGTCGAGTTCAACGGGGCCACCTTCCGGGCGAACGTCATGCCCGATGTCTTCGATGCGAGGGACCTCGAGTACCGGCCACGGCTTGCTCCGTTGCCCGCCGTGCTCGACCGGCGACCCCCGGGCACGCTCGTCCTGAAGCAGGAGGGTAATTCCTGCACGGGGCACGCCCTCGCAGCGATGATCAACACGGTGGTGACGGCGAAGGACGCCCCCGACGGGGTGAGCCCCTACATGCTCTACCGGATGGCGCGGCGCTATGACGAGTTCGACGGCGAATCAGACGAGGGATCCTCACTCAGGGGAGCCTTGAAGGGCTGGTTCTACCACGGGGTGCTGCCCGCCGCGGACTGGCCGGGGCTCCTGGACGACCCCGATCTGGACGGCGATCCCGTCCTCAGCGACAAGGCGTTCGCCCGTCCGCTCGGCGCCTTCTACCGCGTCCACGCCCACCGGCTCGACGACATGCAGTCCGCGATCAACGAACTGAACGTCATCGTCGCCTCGGCGCTGATCCATACCGGCTGGATCCAGCCGACCGGGGTGGCCAAGCCGGGGAGGTCGGACGTGCACCTGATCGAGCGGACACCGGGGGCCGGCCAGCTCGGCGGCCACGCCTTCGTGATCGTCGGCTACAACGACATCGGGTTCCTCGTGCAGAACAGCTGGGGGACCGAGTGGGGCTCCGGTGGCTTCGCGACGCTGCCCTACGACGACTGGCTGGACTCCGCCTACGATGCCTGGGTCGCCCGGCCCGGGGTACCCGCCGTCATCCGGACCAGGGACCGCACGAAGACGGTCGAGGGGACCTCCGGCGCACTCGTCCGCGGAGCCGGACCGGACCTCGTGCGGCTCTCCCGCCACGTGGTGAACCTCGGGAACGACGGGAAGCTCTCTGATACGGGTCGTTTCACCAGCAGCCCCCGGCAGCTCGACCGGATCATGCAGCGCATGGACGAGTACCACCGCTTCTGGCAGGAGAGCGATCCGGCGGGAGGACGGCCCGTGCGGCGCGTGGTCCTGTACGCACACGGCGGTCTCGTCGACGAGCGCTCGGGACTGGCGAGTGCGCAGGCCCAGCTGAACTGGTGGCTGAACAACCAGGTGTACCCCATCAGCTTCGCGTGGCAGAGCGGCCCCGTGGAGACCATGATCAACCGGCTGGACGACCTCATCCGCAGCAAACTCCCGTTCGGCAGTATCGGGTTCGACCTCATCGAGCAGGCCGATCGTTTCGTCGAGAAGTTCGCCCGCGCGAACCTGCGGTGGATGTGGGCCGAGATGAAGGAGAACGCGGCAGCCGCCTCGCGCCCCCTGCCACCGGAGGGGGCCGAACGCGGAGCGGCCGGCGACGAACAGGCAGGGCTCCCCGGTGCTTCCCTCCTGGTCCGGCGCCTCGCCGACTACGCCAGGGCGACCGGTGGCGACGACCTCGAGGTCCACCTCGTGGGGCACAGTGCGGGTTCCATCTTCACCGCGAACCTGCTGCCCAGGCTCCAGGACGAGGGCGTGCCCGTCGCGTCCCTGACCTGGCTCGCTCCGGCGATCCGCCTCGACGAGTTCGACCGTGCGGTACTGCCGCACCTGGTGTCGGGACACGTCCGCAGACTCGCCTCCTTCGGCCTGGGCGACCACCAGGAGATGAACGACGTCGTCGGTACGGGGAAGGTCAGCATCTACCAGAAGTCGCTGCTCGTGCTCGTCTCGCACGCCCTGGAGAGCGGCGCAGACAGCCGGAGCGGTGGGGAGGTGCCGCTGTTCGGCATGGAGCGTTTCCTGACCAGCCCCCTCCAGGGCTCCACCCTGGCCGACATCCTGCCGACGCTGCCCGCGGAGCTGGTGTTCTCTCCCAGCGAAGGACCGGCGGCCGCCCATTGCGCGGCGACGACCCACGGAGGATTCGACAACGACGCCGCGACGATGACGTCGGTCCTGCTCCGGATCCTCGGTCGTCAGGACGTGGCCGAGCGCACCCGGTTCGAACCACACACGCCGTTGCTCGATCCCGCCCCCGCGATGGGCCGGCGGCCGGAAGCATCCCTCTCCGCACCTGCCCGCGTTGTCGTCGTCGAGCACGCGGGAACGGTCCCGGTCACGCGAATGGCCGCACCCCAGCCCGACCACGTGAGCGTACCTGCCTCGAACGGTGTACTGCCCGAGGAGCACGTGGCGCCGATGACCAGCAGCCCCGTCATGGATGCCCTCACCCGCGACGGGTGGGCTGCAGCACCCGCTCACCCGCGAAACGATGCGCCACCACGATGAGCTCGCGCCAGGCACCTGCACAGCTTCCGTTCGGCAGGCCGACCAACTCCACGTGGCGTGAGCACACGGTCGCCAGTGCGGCCCAGGTCCGCACCCTCGCTGCCTGGCTGACGAAGATCGACCCGCCGACTGCAGGCGATCCCGCATCGAGCGCCGGGAACGCCGTCCTGGATGCTGCGATCACCGGTCACCTCGACGAGGCGATCAGGATCGCCGCGAACCGATCGCCGATACTTCAGGTCTCCTACAACGGCGCCAGGGTCGAGCGCGCGCTGAGCCACCTCGAAGCCGCGCAGGTCGCCCTCCTACGACGGGCACCCGTCTGGTTCGTGCAGTCCGAACTGCCGAACCTCCAGGCGCACGCACGCCAGCACCTGCCGCCCACCGATCCCCAACGGGCGGTCATCGAGCGGGCCGCCAGGACATCACCCCAGGCGGCGGCCCTGGACGAGGCCACCCGCATGGCGGTGGTGTCCGCCTACCGGGCGGCGTGCTTCGAGGCGCGCCAGGAGTTCTCCCGTGTACGGAGCTTCCGGAACATCCTCCTGATGAGTGCCCTCGTCCTCACCGTCCTGGCTGTGGTGCTCGCGGCTGCGGGCTGGTTCCGCCCGGAGGAATTGCGCCTGTGTTTCGGGGCGCCCGACCAAGTGGCCTGCCCCACCGGATCCGAGGCGCGTCCCTGGGACATGCTGTTCATCGAGTCCTTCGGCCTCATCGCTGCGGCGGTATCAAGCTCCGCGGCACTACGCCACGTACGGGGGACCTCGACGCCCTACGGGCTGCCCCTCGCGCTCGCGGTCCTGAAGCTGCCGGCCGGAGCACTGACAGCGGTGCTCGGCCTGCAGCTGATGCGCGGCGGGTTCGTGCCGGGCCTGAGCGCACTCGACACCCCCGCTCAGATCGTCGCCTGGGCGATCGTGTTCGGAGCCGCTCAGCAACTCTTCACGGGCCTGGTGGATCGCCAGGCCCAGACCGTCCTCGACGACGTCGGTGGGAAGGACGGCGCGAAGGACGGCGGGAAGGCGGCGGGTGCGTGACGTGGGCTACTGGACGGCGTCGCCCGGGGAGGGCAGCCGATAGGTCAGCTCCTCGTCCACCGCGGCCACCCCGTCGATCGTGCCGAGCCCGGCCAGGAGAGCGGCCGTCACCGAACCGGTGATCATGCCGAGTCCGGGCAGCACCCGGTCGACCACCATGCCGCGGAGGCCGAGCTGCTCTGCGACATGGTGGATCGATGGGCGGTGCTCGTCGTCGACCGTCACGGTGACCTTCATGCGGCTATTCCTGCGGCGCCATCGCAAGCCCCGAACCGACGTCCACCGACGGTGCCTGCAGTCGGGAACTCTCCTGCACCAGCACGGACCACAGCTCCCGCCCCCGGTATCCGGTGGCTTCGGCCCACAGTGCCGCGATACCCGCGACGTGCGGCGTCGCCATGCTGGTCCCGCTGATCGTGTTGTAGCGGTCGGGCATCAGCCAGGAGGAGTGCACCCGGTAGCCGGGACCGGCGATGTCTACCTGCCCGCCGCGCACGGGCAGTGTCCGCGCCGAGAAGTACGCCAGATCCAGTTGCTCGTCGAGTGCGCCCACCGCGAGGATGAACGGACTGTTGGCGGGTGCGCCGACGAAACCGAAGTCGTTCTGGCGCCGGTCCGCGTTGTTCCCGGCCGCCGCGATGATCAGCGAACCCTGGTCGAGCACCCGCCGCCCGATGGCGGTGTACGGCGGATGAACCTGCGCTATATCGGCTCCGAGGGACATCGAGATCACGGCGCAGCCGTTCACCAGCGCCCACTCGATGCCGGCGATGATTCCACCGTCACTGCCGGAACCGGAGTTGCTGAGCACCTTTCCGGCGTAGATGTCGGCTTCGGAGGCCACGCCGTAGCCCGGTCCTTCACGGGAGGAGCGCGGCCCGCAGGAGGTGCCGATGCAGTGCGTTCCGTGCCCGTGCCCGTCCTGCGGGTCCTCGCCGGGGATGAAGGACTCGACCGTGACCTGACGGCCCGCGAAGTCCGGATGCGACGAATCGAAGCCGGTGTCGAGCACCGCCAGCCTGATGCCCTTGCCGGTGCGGGGGGACGTTGCGGCGCCGGTCGCCTGGAGGCCCCACGTGAAGTGCTCGGTGTCCTGGAACAGTGCCGAGGGTGGGCTCAGGGTCCCCTGCGACAGCGCGTGGTGCACGAGTTCCGGCGAGATGGACTCGATGTTCGACTGGTCCGACGACATGCGCAGCGCCCCGGCTTGCTGGGGATCCGCGGTGACGACGGCGACGCCGAGGGAGGCGAACACCGTGGCATCGGCATCGCCGGCCGTCGCCGGGTCGACCGGCCCATGGCCGAAGTCGCGGGAGTCCGCCACGTTGGACAGGCCGGCAGCCGACCTCAAAAAGGCAGGCGGATCGGCTTCGGTCTCGGCGAAGACCACGATGAAGCGTCCGGTGGTTTCCGGTGCCGAGCCGGAGGGCCGGTCGCCGGAGGAATCTGGTTCGATCATGTCACTCAACCTCAGGGGTGTCGGGGTGGATCCTTCAGGGGCAGGAGGAAGTCCTGCGGTTCGGGGCGAGCCCGGAGTCGGCCCGGCTCCCCGATGGCGGGAAACTGGGCTCGCGCGTGCCTACGGCCAGGTGTTGCGCGCCCAGTGCAGCAGGTTCGTCAGCGCATTGCCCCCGGCGGCGACGTTCTGTCGTGGTTCACCGAAGTTGTCCTCGCCACCCGAGTGGGTGCCGACGATATCGGGAGACCCCCCGAACCACCCGAAGACGGGTGCGCCGCTCTGGCCGCCCTCGGTGTCGGCGCGGTATTCGAGCTCCACGCCGGCGCCGTCGTTGTCGTCGTCGATGATCGGGAAATTGAGGAAGAGCCACGGCCGGTTGCCACCGTCCTTGTCCCACGGGTAACCGGGCAGAGTCCACACACTCTGGTCCTCCCAGCCCGGGTTGTAGGTCCGGAAACCGAACCACCCGAGGCTGCTGCCCAGCGCGACATCGAGCCGCATGACCGCCATGTCGTCGCCCTGCGCGTGGCTGCTGTACCCGTGGGCGCCGGTCACCCAGGACGCGGCCCACGCGCCATGGATGGATGCGCCGTCGTAGAAGGCCGGCACGAAGAGCGCCTTCCAGTTCGCGGAGCCCCAGGGGACCACGTGGCTCGCGGTCAGGATGCTGCGGGCTCCGATCAAGGACGCCGTACCCCACCATGTCCAGTTCGGTGCAGCGGCATCGGTCCAGACGAAGATACGGCCGACGACGGAGAAGGGGTAGGCGTTGGGGTAGTACGCCGACCTGCCGTCGCCCTCGATGACCCATTCCGGGCGCACTTTCGCCCCGTTCCTGCGGACGAGGCGGGTCGGTTCGACCACGGGGGCGAGGACCGGCGTCGGCGCGACGGCGACCCAGTCCGGAATGTAGGAGGAGCCGGCGCTGCCCGCCGGATCCTCCTGGCCCTGCAGATCCGTGACGGCGGCCTCGACATCCGACAGGGTCGACGGTTCCACCGCCTTCACCACGATGCCGAGGACCGTCCCGGGATCGCTGACCGTCATACGCCCTTCCGCGTTGGTGCGGAAAGCGCTGGACGCATCGCCGAGCACAGCCGCGGAGGGCAGGCGGTCGAAGACGAGGTAGTTCCGGGGGTCGTGCAGTTCGGAGGGCGGGTCGCCCTGTTGCGGGCGGGTGCGGGACATGATGCGGTCCAGCGGTTCCGGCGAATCGTTCGTCATGGTCTCTCCTCGAGCGGCGGTGCGTGGGTGCCGGCCATCAGCCGGTCCGTCGTCGCCTGGCGCGACCCGTGGCCTACACGGGACAGTGAACCAGCCGGAGTTCACCCGGCTCCTCAGCCGGTCGGCGCCGGAGCGTGCGATCACCCTAGGCCCGACGGCGTTACCGCCGCGTTATGGTCGCGTTACCGGCCGGGCGGGCGCCATGAGGAGCACCACCGCACCTCGGTGGCCTGGGGCCACTAAACTGGGGAAGTGACACAGCCCCTGCTGACGCTTCCCTACCTGATCCGGCCGGCCACGGTGGACGACGCCGAGGCGTACGCGCGTACCCACGTGGCAGGGCTGCACGAGACGTACGAGCAGATCATGCCGCGGGAGTACCACGAGTTCTACGACGCCGAGCTGCCCGCGATGATCGAGCGGCAGCGCGAGGCGTTCCAGCACGCGGAACGCACCCGCGGCAGCGCGCGGAGCTGGCTGGCGTTCGACGACGACGGCGCGCCGGTCGCGATCGCGACCTCCGGTCCTGGACGCGACGAGGACCGCCCCGACTTCGAACTGCACCACATCTACACCCTCCGCTCCACGCACGGGACGGGGCTCGGGCAGCGCCTGATGGACATCGCGATCGGCACACGGGCGGCCTACCTGTGGATCCTGAACGGCAACCCGCGGGCCGAGCGCTTCTACCGCCGCAACGGCTTCGAACCCGACGGCACCTCGATGCTGTGCGGGCCCACCTGGCACCATCGGCCCATGTTCCGCATGCACCGTCCGGACCAGCGATGAGAGGGTGCACCTGATGGCGAAGCCCTCGGGGGCACGACCCGAGATCGGCGAGTTCCCCATCGACACCGGGACCTGCGAGCTCGAACCCGATCCGTACAACCCGAACGGCTGGGTGCTGCGCATCAACGGCGTACCCAGCTCCCACATCGACCTGGCCGATCCGCTGCAGCTGGATTTCGAGTACATGCGCTGGATCGCATCGCTCGTCGATTCGCGCTGGGCGTCCACGGACAGGCTCCGCGTGCTCCACCTCGGCGGGGGAGCGTGCTCGCTCGCACGCCGTTTCGCCGCCTCCCACCCGCCGGCGCGCCAGGTCGTCGTCGAACTCGACGGGCGGTTGGCCGAACTGGTGCGCCAGTGGTTCGACCTGCCCCGGGCACCGCTCGTGCGCATCCGCGTCGGTGAGGCCCGCGCCGTGACGGAGTCGCTCAGCGAGGACAGCCGCGACCTCGTCATCCGGGATGTCTTCGCGGGCGCCGTGACCCCGGTGCCCCTGACGACCCAGGAATTCACGCGGGCCGCCAAACGCGTCCTCGCAGCCGACGGGGTCTATGTGGTGAACTGCGGCGACAGCCCGAACCTCGCGATGGCCAAGCGGGAGGCCGCGACGATCGGCGCCGAGTTCGCGCACACCGTGATCATCGCCGATCCGGCCATGCTGAAGGGCAGGCGCTACGGCAACGTGATCATCGCAGGGAGCGATGCGCCCCTCGGCGAGGATCCGGGGCTGGCCCGGGAACTGCTGGGCGGGGGAGTGCCCGCCCACCTCTGGCAGGACGCGCGGGTGCGGATGTTCTCGGCCGGCGCGCAGCTCCTCGCGGACTGACCGCCCGCGGAGGCGTGCGCGGCCGGCCGTGCGGACCGCTGCGCGGACGGCGTCCGCCACGTCGCAGCGATGCCGACCTCACGGGCGGCCCGTCGGGCGCGCTCCCCGGCCCGCCGCTCGACCGGCCGCGCTGCCGGATCGAGCGCCGTAACGCCCTCGGCCCCTCCCGTGAAGGGGCGCCGCCGTCGCGCGTACGGCCGCCGGACGCGGTCCGTCCACACTAGGCTGGCAGCGTGGAACTGGGACTGCTGGGCATCATCGGGATCGCCGTCCTCGTGGCGGTCGCGGTGCTCTCCAGGCGCGTGGGCGTCGCGGCTCCCCTCATCCTCGTCGTCGTCGGCATCGCGCTCTCCTTCGTGCCCGGTGTCCCGAGCTTCAGCATCCCCGACGAGTGGATCCTGGCGGGCATCCTGCCGCCCCTGCTGTACGCCGCGGCGATCAAGACGCCCGTCACGGACTTCCGCCGGAACGTCACGCCGATCGCCAGCCTGTCCGTCGCACTCGTCGTGATCTCCGCCTTCGCCACCGGACTCCTCCTCCACGCGCTGCTGCCCGGCCTGGGTCTCGCCGCCGCGGTCGCGCTCGGCGCGGTGATCAGCCCGCCCGACGCCGTCGCCGCAACCTCGATCGGCCGCCGGCTGGGCCTCCCGCCCCGGCTGCTCACGGTGCTGGAGGGCGAGGGCCTCGTCAACGACGCGACCGCGCTGGTGCTCCTCCGCAGCGCCATCGCGGCGTCCGCCGGGGCACTGAGCGGCTTCGGTGCGGCCGTCGGTGACTTCGCGTACGCCGTCGTCGTCGCCGTCGTCGTCGGCTACGCCGTGGGCGTGGTCACGGTCTTCCTCCGGTCCAAGCTCGACGATCCGGTGCTGGACACGGCGCTGTCCCTCGCCGTCCCGTTCGTCGCCTTCCTCCCCGCCGAGGAGCTCGGTGCGTCCGGGGTGCTGGCCGTGGTGGTCGCCGGGATCTACACCGGTCACCGCAGCGCGAGCCAGTTCGACGCCCGGGCCCGCATCAGCGACAACGTGAACTGGCGGACCGTGCAGTTCCTGCTGGAGAACGGCGTGTTCCTCCTCATCGGGCTCGAGGTCAGGACCCTGCTGCAGAACATCGACGAGTCCCTGCTGACGGTGCAGCAGACGGTGCTGATCGGTCTCCTCGCGACGCTCGCCCTGATCGTCCTGCGGTTCCTCTGGGTCTTCCCGCTCGTGCTGCTGATGCGGAGACTGCCGAGCCGGGCGGAACGGCGGACGCTGCAGCTGCGCCGCGGTCTCGGCCGCCTCAAGAAACAGCCGACGCTCGACGCCCGGCAGGAACGCCGCAAACGTGCCCTCACGAGGCTGTACGAGCGCCGCCGGGCCGACCTCGAGCTCGAACGGCGGGAGGGGTTCGGCTGGAGGGGCGCCACCGTGCTCGGCTGGTCGGGAATGCGCGGGGTGGTCACCCTGGCGGCCGCGCAGTCCCTGCCGGAGTCGTTCGCCTACCGGGAGCAGCTCGTGCTTATCGCGTTCACCGTCGCCGTCACCACCCTCCTGGTGCAGGGCAGCACCCTGCCCGCACTCATCCGCGTCCTGAGGATCGAGGGCATCGACGCGGACACCGACCGTGAGGAATCCGCCACCCTCTTCGACGAGCTGCGCACCGAGGGGCTGCGGATCCTGGACGACCCGCAGCAGATCGTCGGTGAGGACGTGCAGGTGGACGAGGACGTGCTGGAACGGGTGCGGACCGACACCGGCATGCGGTCGGAATTCGAGTGGGAGAAGGCGCGCCTGCCGGAGCAGAAGCTGGTGCGCTCACCGCACCGCCAGTACCGGGACCTCCGGCTGGCCGTGCTCGAGGCGGAACGGCAGGCGCTTTTGGCAGCGCGGGCACGCGGCACCTACTCGTCCCGCGTGCTGGCGAAGGCGCAGCGCATCCTGGACGTCGAGGAGACCCGGCTGCGTCCGCGGGGCGGATCGTCCTAGCGCCGTCCGGGTGCTGCCCCGACGCGTGCACGGTCGCCGACATCCGGGAGGAGCATGCCGGCCGCGACGACGATCACACCCCGCCCGACCGGCCCAGCAACTGCGGCTCCAGCGCCTGCGTCCCCTCCCGCAGCGCCTCCACCACGGCGGCGACGGCGGGTTGCCGCAGCGCGTCGGGACGCACCACCAGCCAGTAGTCCAGCTGCTCGGCGACCAGTCCGGGCAGGAGCCGCACGAGGTCCGGATGCCGGTCCGCCATGAAGCACGGCAGGAGGCCGAGGCCCGCACCCGTCCGCGTCGCCTCGACGTGGACGAACACGTTCGTGGAACTCAGCGCATCGCGCATCGCGGGCAGCAGGCGCCGCGGTGCGTCGAGGCTGTCCACCTGGAGCATCGAGTCGATGAAGTACACGAGCGGGTGGGTGACCACCTCCGCCAGGTCCGACGGCGTGCCGTGCTCCTCCAGGTAGTCCCGGGACGCGTAGAGCCCGAGCACGTAGGCCCCGAGCCGCGTGGCCTCGGCCCGGTGCACCTGCGGTTCGCCCACCACCACCTCGAAGTCGAGGCCCGTCCGCGTCTGGGAGGCCCTGCGGGTGGCGGCGACGATCTCGATGCTCAGCCGCGGGTTGCGGGCCCGGAGCCGCGCGAAGGCCGGGGCGGCGATGAACGCGCTGAAGCCGTCCGTGGCACTCATGCGGACGACGCCGGTGAGCGCGCCGCCGTCGTCACCGGCCAGCTGCGCGACGGCCGCGGCGACTCCCGCCGCGGCATCCGCTGCCCGCCTGCCCAGGTCCGTGAGCTCCCAGCCGCCCGTGCCACGGGACAGGACGTGCCCGCCGAGGGCCTTCTCGAGGGCCGCGATCCGCCGGGAGACGGTGGTGTGGTTGAGACCGAGGCTGTCCGCCGCCGTGGTGAAGCGACCGGTCTGCGCGACGGCCCGGAGGACGAGGAGATCCTGTGCGTTCGGGGCAGCCATGTGTGCAGTATCGCAGGGTAGGCGTGCCGAAGTAGTCATTGGTCCCACTCCGTCGTGCAGGAATACTCAGGTGGTGTGCGGGGAGCGGCCCCGCCGAGCATGCGCGGAAGGAAAGCCATGAGCCTCGACGAAGCGGCGGCGACGTCCTACATCGGACCCGGGGGCAGGGCCGGCACGCAGCCCGCCGGCCGTTCCGAGGGAAGTCTCGGCGGTCGGAGGGCCGTCATCACCGGCGGCGCCAGCGGCATCGGCGCGGCCTGCGCGCGCAGCCTCGCCGCCCGCGGCGCTTCCGTGGTCGTCGCCGACCGCGACGGGCAGGGCGCGGCGGCCCTGGCGCAGGATCTGGAGGGGGAGGCCTGGGCCGTCGACCTGCTCGACACCGCGGCGCTCGAAGACCTGACCCTCGACGCGGACATCCTGGTCAACAACGCCGGCATCCAGACGGTCAGCGCCATCCAGGACTTCCGCCCCGACGATTTCCGCCGGATCCAGAAGCTCATGGTCGAGGTTCCGTTCCTGCTGATCCGCGCGGCGCTGCCGAGGATGTACGAGCGGGGTTTCGGCCGGATCATCAACATCTCCTCCGTCCACGGCCTGCGCGCCTCGCCGTTCAAATCGGCCTACGTCACGGCGAAGCACGGGCTGGAGGGTCTGTCCAAGGTCACGGCCCTCGAGGGTGGGGAGCGCGGGGTCACGAGCAACTGCGTGAATCCCGGCTACGTGCGGACGCCCCTGGTCGAGAACCAGCTCGCGGACCAGGCACGCCTGCACGGCATCAGCGAGGACGAGGTGCTCTCGAAGATCCTGCTCACGGAATCGGCGATCAAGCGCCTCGTCGAACCCGAGGAGGTGGCGTCGCTGGTCGCATGGCTCGCGGGCGACGACGCCGGGATGGTCACGGGCTCGTCCTACGTCATGGACGGCGGCTGGTCCGCGCGCTGAACCGCGCACCGACCTGCAGGACCGTCCCCCGGACAGCGACGACGGGGGCCCCCATCCGCCATCGTCGCCAGCCGTCGACGTGCGGTCCGTCGTCGCTCCTCCCACCCGGAGCGCTCGATGCGCGGGCAGGTTCGGACCCGCCCACTGATCGGCCCCGATCACCGGGCGGATCCGACGCCGGAGCGACCGACCGCCCACTGGGATCAGATGCCGAGGAGTTCCTCGATGGGGCCGATGCCGAAGAAGACCACGAAGGCCGCGGCCACGGCCCACATCAGCGGATGCACCTCGCGGCCGCGGCCCTGGATGGCGCGGATCAGCACGAAGGCGATGAAGCCGGCGCCGAGGCCGTTCGCGATCGAGTAGGTGAACGGCATGAGCGTGAAGGTCAGGAACGCCGGGATCGCGACGCCCCAGTCCTCGAAGTCGATGCGGCCGACCTGCGCCACCATCATGAAGCCGACCACCACGAGCGCGGGTGCCACGGCTTCGAACGGCACGAGGCTGATGAGGGGCGTGAAGAACATCGCGAGGAGGAAGAGCAGTCCCGTGACCACGTTCGCGAGGCCCGTGCGGGCACCCTCGCCGATACCCGCACCCGATTCCACGTAGATCTGGTTGGACGAGACCGAACCGGCACCACCGGCCACCGCGCCGAGCGCGTCGATCACGAGCACGCGATCGACCCCCGGGATGTTGCCCTTGGCGTCGACGAGCTTGGCCTCGTTGGCGAGCCCCACCATGGTGCCCATCGCGTCGAAGAAGATGCTGAGCAGGATCGTGAAGGTCAGCAGGATGGCGGCGGTGCCGCCGAGGTGCCCGAACGCCCCGAACAGGCTCACGTTGCCCACGAGGCTGAGGTCGGGCACGCCGATCCACGTACCGGAGGGCAGTTCCGGGACCACGAGGGACCAGCCCGCGGGGTTCGGCTCCTGGCCGGGGGAGACGCTGGCGCCGACGTCGAACAGGGCTTCGAGGACCACCGCGAGCACCGTCGCGGCGAGGACGCCGATCAGGATGGCGCCGCGCACCTTCCGCACCACGAGGGCGATGGTCAGGATGAGGCCGAAGACGAAGACGAGGGTGGGCCAGCCGATCAGTACTCCACCGAAACCGAGGCCCACCGGCACCGTGGTGTTGGCGACGTCGGGGACGCGGCGCACGAAGCCGGCATTGACCAGGCCGATCAGCGCGATGAACAGGCCGATTCCCACGACGATCGCGGTCTTGAGGCTCTCCGGGACGGCGTTGAAGACGGCCGTCCGGAATCCGGTCAGCACCAGGACGAGCATCGTGAGGCCGGCGAGCATGACGAGTCCCATGATGTCCGGCCAGGTGAGGCCCGGGTTGGTGGCGACGGTGATCGCCACGAACGCGTTGACGCCGAGCCCGGTGGCCAGCGCGAACGGGTACTTGGCCCAGGCGCCCATCAGGATGGTCAGGATGCCGGCGACGAGGGCGGTCACGGCGGCGACGCGTTCGAAGCCGAGCTCGCCGCCCGAGGAGTCGGCGCCGGCGAGGATGAGCGGATTCAGCACCACGATGTAGCTCATGGCGAAGAAGGTTGCGAGGCCGCCGCGGATCTCACGGGAGAACGTAGACCCCCGCTGCGTGATGTCGAAGTAGCGATCCAGCGCGGAACCAGTTTTGAGCATGGGGGATCCTAGGGCGGAAGGGTCGGGGAGCAATCGCGATACATTCTATCGCGGGCATGCCTGAAGGCTGCGTCCGTTACGCGCCCCTCCGGCCGGCGCGCTGCCGGGTCCCCAGCGCCCCCTCAGGGTCTCCGCGTAGGGTTGGAGCATGGTTGCCTCCCTCCTCCCGCCCGCCCAGCACCCGGCCACCCCGCGGCCGGGGCGTCGTCCCCTCCCTGCGGTCGCCGGGCTCGTCTCCGCCGTCCTGCTGGCACTCGCCATGCTGCTCGGTGCCGGCGGCGCAGCGAGCGCGCACGACGAACTGACCGGTACCGACCCGGCGGAGGGCACGACCCTCGACGTCCTGCCCCCCAGCCTGGAACTCACCTTCTCGAACGTGCCCTCGGGGATCGGCGCCCAGGTGCAGGTCCTCGACGAGTCCGGCGTGGACTGGGCGGACGGGCCCGTGCAGATCGTCGACCGGACCGCGACCCAGCCCCTGCGCACCGGCGCGCCGGCCGGGAGCTACACGGTCAACTGGCGCGTGGTGAGCTCGGACTCGCATCCCATCGAGGGCACGTTCGGCTTCAGCGCGCTGCAGGGTTCGACGACGGTACCGGACTCGGTGAGCACCGCCGGCCCGGTGGACACGGAAGAGGCCGAGGCCGGCGAGACGCAGACGGCGGGCGTCAGCGACTTCCCCTGGAGCATCATCCTGATGATCGCGGCGCTCGTGGCGATCGCCGTCGCGCTCGCGGTCACGGCACGCAAGCGGCTCGGCGCCGGCAAATAGGGCCGGCCGGCAGGCCGCAGCAGGGAAGGGCTATGCCCCCAGCGGCGAGATGGCCGCGAGGGGCGGCGCGATCCGGTTGAGGGCGGCCGGTCCCTGGGCCACGATGGCGTCGCTGACGAGTTTCGCCTGGCGGACGATCTCCCGGGTGGTGGGCGTCAGCAGTTCGCCGACGCCGACGAGGTGCAGGCCGATCGCGCGCAGGGCCGCCTTGAAGTCCCTGCCGATCGCGATGCCCATGGAACGGAGGAACTTCCGCAGTTCGTTCTGGGGGTACTTGGTGAGCACCACGTGGTCGGCGAGGAGCACGCCGTCGGCGGTCTGCACCGCCCATTTCTTGTGCCCCACGGGGCCCTTGATGAGCTTCGGATGCCCGATGATGCTGAGGTTCTCCGCCACGGTGGTCTGCCGGACATCGAGCTGGTGAGCCGTCGCATAACCGCGGAGGAGCCGCATGAGTTCGGTCCGTTCCGACAGGGAGACGGAGTCCGTCATGACCGTCCGCATGGCGCCGGAGTCGAAGCATTCGAGGCTCTCGACGACGATCGAATCGATGCCGCGGCGGCTCAGCTCGCTCGCGACGGCAAGTCCCGACAGCCCCGAGCCGATGACCACGGTGCTCGTATGCTCCGCGGGCGTGGGCATCGCGGACGCAGACCGGACCGGGTCGAGCGGCAAGGAATCCACCGGGTTACCTCCACTGGAAAGCATTGGTCCCGTACGGCCCGGCGCCTCTTCCGGGCCGTACGGACTCTTGGCTGCGAACGGGTCATCCAAGAGCACTTCGCGCGGGGGAAAAGGGCTCGGAAGCCTACCTCCGCGACGGGTCTTCGAAGCCTATATAACTTTTCAGACCGTGGATAGACCGATGATCTGCGGTGCGCTACAAATGGTTGACCGGCCGCTTCGGGCGGCGGAACACGCGACCGAAGGAGGCCTGCCGTGGGCAGCGAGCACACAGAGGGTTTGTCGCAGGGGCTGGCGCAGCACGGGATAGTCGTCGGCGTCGATGGTTCCGACCAGAGCACGTGCGCCCTGCTCTGGGCCGCCCAGGAGGCCGAGCGCCGCAGGGCTCCGCTCTACGTCGTGACCGCCTACACCGTCCCGGTCTTCGCGGCCTCCAGCATGGACGCCGGCTACGCCACTGTGGACGACGACGTGATCCGGGCCAGCGCGCAGTCCGTGCTCGACGACTCGCTCGGGCACCTCGATGGGATCACGGTGGATGTGCATCCGCGGATCGAGACGGGTGATGCCGCCGGCGTCCTGCTCGACCTCTCCGAGGAAGCGGAACTGATGGTCGTGGGATCCCGCGGGCGCGGTGGCTTCGTGGGCCGCCTCCTCGGGTCCGTCAGCAGCGCCCTGCCTGCCCATGCGAAATGTCCGACGGCGGTGATCCCGGTCTGCACGGGAGCCCGCCTCGGGCATCCGGAACTGGGACGGAAGTCCGTCAAGGACAAGCCGCCCGCCGTGGTGGAACCCGTGGTCGTGGTCGGCGTCGACGGTTCCGAACAGGCTCGCATGGCGTCTCTCGCCGCGGCCGAGGAAGCGCGGTCGCGGGGGCTCGCCCTCCGGGTCGTCTGCTCCGTCGCGCCCTTCAACGGCTCCCTCGCCTGGGTGCCCGCACCCGTCGACCGGGAAGCGCTCCATGCCGACCTCGCCGTCCAGCTCGCTGCCGGACGCGACTGGCTCCAGAGCCACTACCCCGACCTGGACATCCGGGTGGACCTCGTGGACGGGCCGCCGGCCGAGGTGCTCATCGAGGCCTCTGCCACGTCGGAGCTGCTCGTGGTCGGCACGCGGGGCCGCGGCGGCTTCGCGGGCATGCTCATGGGGTCCACGAGCCAGGGCGTCCTGCACCATGCCCGGGGTCCGGTGCTGATCGTCCCCGACAAGGCGGACCCGCGACTCGAGGACCGGAGCTCGTTCGGGCCGATGATCGCGCCGACCCGGTAGCGCACGGGCCGTCACCGGCCGGCCTCCGCAGGGCGGGCCTCAGCCCCAGCCCAGTTCGTGGAGCCGGTCGTCGTCGATGCCGAAGTGGTGCGCCACCTCGTGCACCACCGTCACCAGGATCTCCTCCACCAGTTCCTCGCGGGATTCGCAGAGTCGCATGAGGGGTCCGCGGAAGATGCTGATGCGGTCCGGCAGCGACCCCGCCTCCCACCACGCATCGCGCTCGGTGAGCGGGGTTCCCTCGTAGAGTCCCAGCAGTTGCGTGTCGGCAGGTTCCCCGGGCCCGGGCTCGTACTCCTCGACGACGAGGATGGCCACGTTGTCCATGGCGCGGGCGAGGTCGTCGGGGATCCGGTCGATGGCGTCGTCGACGGCTTCCTCGAACTCTGTGAGTGGGATCTCGAACGGCACGACCCGATCGTACAGAACGCACACCCGCGCCCCGGACGGGCACCGAGGGGTCGGGTGACGCCGCCGAGGCGCCGATTTTGTGTAATCGAGAATCTGCCCCTATAGTTTTATAGGTCCACGACAGGGAATGATCCGCCGGAAAAGCTAGCCCTCCGGAAGGTCGCAGGAACCCGAACTGTGGTTCTGGCCCCCATCGTCTAGTGGCCTAGGACACCGCCCTTTCACGGCGGCGACACGGGTTCGAATCCCGTTGGGGGTACGCACGAGATGCCCTCACGGGCGGTCAACCGCACGGCAAAGTGCTGGTAGGCTGGAACTCTTGCAAAACGGCAAGGAAAGATAGCAAGGCCCTGTAGCGCAGTTGGTTAGCGCGCCGCCCTGTCACGGCGGAGGTCGCGGGTTCAAGTCCCGTCAGGGTCGCTCAGGCGGCCGGATCCCCTCGGGGATTCCGGTCGGGCTGGATACGGTGATCATCGCGAAGATGGTCGCAAGGCTCTGTAGCTCAGTTGGTAGAGCGTTCGACTGAAAATCGAAAGGTCACCGGATCGACGCCGGTCGGAGCCACCGCCGAAAACCCCGCAGTTCCCCACGGAACGCGGGGTTTTTTTCTGCGCCCGATGTTCCCAGCCAACGCCGGGGTTCGAGCCGTAGCATCACGGCGGATGCCGGCAGCGGAAACGGTGGGCCGGCATGCCCGGTCCGTCCGGACCGGTCGGTACCCCCTGGGCACCCTGCGGTTGCCCAGGGGAACCACCTGGGATATTTGTGGAGCTTTCAAGCGTTGAACCCCCGGCAACCCCTCGAGACGAAAGGGCCTTCGTGAGACTCCTGCATGCGGTCCCCGGGCTGGCACTCGCCATGGCCCTGGCCGGGTGCAGCCAGGGTGCGACGGCCCCTGCCGAGACCATGCTCACCATGCCGGCCAGCCCGTCTCCCGGGCCCACGCTCCTCTCCGCGCCCCCCCAGGAGCCGGATCCGGCCGGATCCGGGGAGGGAGCGGCGGGCGGCGAGGAGACGGGGTCGGCGGTGGGCCCGGACCCGTCGGACCACTGCGTCATCGTGGCGGGCGGGGTCACCACGGCCATGCTCGCGCCGTTGAGCCTCCGCTCCAACTCGGATCCGGAGGAACTCGTCGCCCTCGAGCAGCAGATCCTCGACCTGCGGGAGAAGGTGCCGGCGGACCTGCGCGACGACTTCACCACCCTCGCCTATTCCGTCGAGGCCCCGCCGGAGGGGTCGGGCACATTCGACGAGAAGGCCTTCCGCCGTGCCATGGTCCCCGTGCAGGACTGGCTCGGCCGGCACTGCACCCACTCCTGACCGCGTCCCGCCGGTGGCGCCGGTCCTTCTGACAGGGCGCCCTGCCCCGCAGGCCGTGCCGTGGCTTAGGCTGGGCACAAGCGAAAGGGGTCGACGTCGATGATCGAGCAACCTCCAGGGCGGCCGCTGCCGGCCCTGCCGGACGCACCCGCCGGGCGGACCGTGATCGGTGACGCTGCTGCGGTGAAGATCGCAGCCATCGCTGCGCGGGCCGTACCGGGAGTCCACGCCCTGGGGCCCGGCGCCGGACGGGCCCTCGGAGCCATCCGGGACGCCGTCGGCGCGAACGATCCGGCGCACGGCGTGAAAGTGGAGGTGGGGCAGACCCAGCTCGCCGCGGACATCAGCCTCGTCGCCGTCTACGGCTACGCCCTCAATGCCCTGGCGGACTCCGTCCGGGTCGCCGTCTACGAGGCGTTGACCGATCTGGTGGGACTCGAGGTCATCGAGGTCAACGTCGAAGTCCTCGACGTGCACCTGCCGCCTCCGGCCGAGACGACCGGCGAACGCGTCCGCACGACGGGTTCCACCCAGCTGAAGCAACCGGTCGAGTGAGGCAGCCGTGACACCCACCATCATCGGTATGGCCACCGGAGCCGTCCTGGCTTTCGCCGCCCTCATCTTCGGGTTCTGGGGTTTCGTGCTGACCCTCGTGCTGGTCCTCGCCGGTGCCGTCCTCGGGCGCATCATCGAGGGCAGGCTCGACCTGCGCGGTGTCCTCGACGCCCTGTCCGGCCGACGCTCGTCCTCGTGACCACCGAGCCACTCCACGCCGCGACCACCCGTTCCATGGCTCCTCTCTCCGTGCCGCGGCACCGCGCGTCTCCCGGTGGGCACAACCGCATCACCACCCAGGCCCTGACGAGCACCGCGCAGGCCGCCGCTGCGGAAGTGCTCGGCGTGCAGCCCGCGCAGGTCCGGGCGTCGTTCACCGACGACCGCGGCCTGCTCGCCCTCCTCTTGGCCCTACCGCTGCCCGTCCCGCCCCTGGCCCGCGTGCTGGACGATCCCGGCGTCGTGGAGTCGTTCGGCGGCCCCCTGTGGGCGCGGGTGGAGGCGGCCCGTACGCCGATCCTGGAGCGCGTCGAGTCGCTCACCGGTGCACGCTTGAGCCGCGTCGACATCCGTGTCATCGGCAGCACCGTCGCCAAGGGGGCGAGGGTGCTGTGAGTGCGGATCCGCTGGACCGCTCGACACCTGCATCCACCGCCCGGCTCGTGCGCAGGGAGCTCCACTCCTCGCGGGCCATCGCCTCGGTGGGAACGGCGGTCCTGCTGATCGTGGCACTCCTCGTCCTGCTGTTCGAGGCGCTGCTGAAGGCGGTGGGGGACGAGCCGTTCCTCGTGGACCTCGAGGCCGCGGCAGCATGGGTCGGGACGCTGCCCGGTGCAGCACCCGCCTCCCTGCTCGGCGCCGGATCCGCCCTGCTGCTCGTGCTCGGAGCACTCCTCCTCCTGCTCGCCGTGCTGCCCGGCCGCAGACCCCGCTACACCATCCCGAACGAGCGGGCCGCGGTGGTCGTCGATGCCGAGGTGGTGGCGTCCTCGCTCGCCCGCAGGGCACGGGTGGCGGCAGGGGTGGCTCCCGAGCAGGTGCTCGTGACCGTGGGCCGGACGACCGTCACCGTGCAGGTCCGTCCGACGTCGGGTGTCCCTGTGGACGCCGATGCCGTGCGGGTGGCCGTCGCCGACGACCTCCGTCGTTCGAGCGTGGTGCCCGAACCCCGCATCACCGTCATCGTCGCCGAGTCGGGGGTGATCGGGCAGTGAACACCACCCCACGCGTACTCAACCGGCTCGTGCTCGCCGTCGTCGGACTCCTCGCCCTCGCCGCCGGAGCCTTCGGTCTCGCGCTCCTCGCCGTTCCCGCCGTCGCCTCCTGGTGGCGCGTCACCGCTCCGCGCATCGGGGAGGGCATCGACGGCGTCCGCGGCCGGACCACGCTCGAGGGGCAGGAGGACACCTGGCTGTGGGCTGCGCTCGCAGCCGTCCTCCTCGCGCTGGTCGTCCTGCTCGCGCTGTGGATCGCCGCACAGGGGAGGGGGCGGACCGGGGTGTTCGCCGCCGTCGGTGGGCCGGGCGGTTCCTCACCGCGTCCGGACGACGGCGGGACCGCGGGATCGGTGACGATCACCGCGGCGGCCGCCGAACAGGCGCTCAAGGCCGCGCTGCTCGAGCGTCCGGACCTCGCCGGCGCCTCGGTGAGCACCTGGGAGCTCCGGGGAGTCCCGGGTCTGCGCGTCCGGGTGTTCCCGAGGAAGGGGGTCCCGCCCTACACCGTCGCGGTCGAGGTCTCCCGCCTGGTCGAGGCTCTGGATGCGGTCACGGGGTACAGGACCCCCGTGCTCATCAGCATCAGTTCAGGGGCGCGCGTCCGCTTCACCAGGGCCGAGCGCGTCAGCTGACCCTGTGGACCAGGTCACGATTCCGTATCAAAGCCGCGTGGGGTCCCCGCCGGGTTGTCGGGCGCTTTGCAAGCGCTTACGCTGACTCTCATCATTCAGTGAGGCGGCACAACCCCGGCGCTCGGCTTTCGTGGCCGTCAGCCAGGTTCACGGAGTACCGCAAGACAAAGGAGTCTGTTTCCATGGCGAATATTCGCTCACGCAAGTATCTGCTGCCCACGGCAGCACTCAGCGTCTCCCTCTTCGCACTCGCGGGGTGCGGTTCCGGAGAATCCGACAGTGCCGGTTCGGGCGACGCGGACTGCGCCGCCTACGAGTCCTACGGGACGTTCGAGGACGCCGAGGTCAGCGTCTACTCGACGATCGTCGACGTCGAGGCTGAAAGGCTCGAGAACTCCTGGGCCGACTTCTCCGAATGCACCGGCATCGAGGTCGCATACGAGGGCTCGAAGGAGTTCGAGACCCAGATCGGCGTCCGCGCGCAGGGCGGGACGGCTCCCGACCTCGCGATCTTCCCGCAGCCGGGCCTGCTCGCCTCGCAGGCGGAGAACCTGAAGCCCGCCCCGCAGGCCGTCTCGGACCTCGTCGACGAGGGCTGGTCCCCCGACTGGAAGAAGTACGGCACCGTGGACGGCACCTTCTACGCCGCGCCGATGCTCGCGAACGTCAAGGGCTACGTCTGGTACGTCCCCGCGACCTTCGAGGAGAAGGGCTGGGAAGTCCCGACCACGTGGGACGAGATGACGGAGCTGACGGAGAAGATCGCCGGCGAGGAAGAGGAGATGAAGGCCTGGTGCGCAGGCTTCGAGTCCGGCGAGGCGACCGGCTGGCCGGGAACCGACTGGATCGAGGACGCGGTGCTCCGCGACCACGGCCCCGAGGTCTACGACCAGTGGGTGACCCACGAGATCCCGTTCGACGATCCCCGGATCGTCGAGTCCTTCGACCGCGTCGGTGACATCCTCAAGAACGACGACTACGTCAACGGTGGCTTCGGCGACTCGCGCTCCATCCTCTCGACCGCGTTCGCCGAGGCCGGCCAGCCCGTCCTCGACGGCCAGTGCGCCATGCACCACCAGGCCTCCTTCCAGGCGGCCAACTGGCCCGAGGACACCGAGGTCGCCGAAGACGGTGACGTCTGGGCCTTCATGACCCCTCCCGTCGATCCTGCCGCGGGTACGGCGATCACCGGTGGTGGCGAGATGGTGGGCGCCTACGCGGATCGCCCCGAGGTCGTCGCCCTGCAGTCCTTCATGGCGAGCGCCGAGTTCGCCAACGCCCGGGTATCCCAGGGCGGAGCGATCAGTGCCAACAAGGGACTGGACCCCGAGCTCGCAGGATCGGACCTCGACCGCCAGTCGATCGAACTGCTGCAGGACCCCAACACGGTGTTCCGCTTCGACGCCTCCGACATCATGCCCGGCGCCGTCGGATCCAACTCCTTCTGGAGCGGCATCGTGAACTGGATCAACGGTTCCTCCACGGAGGAAGTGACGCAGTCCGTCGAGGACAGCTGGCCGGCGTCCTGATGCGCTGACGGCCGGCGCCGGCACCCGAGAAGGTGCCGGTGCCGGCCGTCGCCGGTTGCTCAGGCTCCACCGCTCCGGGCGGTGGAGCCTGCCCGGCCGCACTTTTCCAAGATCACTTTCATCACGCGCACCAAGGAGGCTGGGCTGTGGAAGATTTCGCTGACAAAGGTTTACAGGTGGTGGTGGGACTCGCCATCTTCGCGGCCATCATCGGCCTCATCATGCTGGTCGTGGACCGGGCTCCGAAGTCCGGACGGGAGAAGCTCCAGGTCGCAGGGTTCCTGGCACCGGCCCTGATCCTGCTGGCCGTCGGGCTCGTCTTCCCGGCGCTCCAGACCTCGTACCTCTCCTTCACGGACCGCAACGGGGAGTTCGTCGGACTGGACAACTTCGTGTGGATGTTCACGCAGCCCGAGGCCCTGGTGACCCTGAGGAACACCCTGATCTGGGTGGTCCTCGTCCCGTTGCTCGCGTCCTCGATCGGCCTGGCCTACGCGGTGTTCATCGACCGCGCCCGGGGCGAGAAGGCGCTGAAGGCCCTGGTCTTCATGCCCATGGCCATCTCCTTCGTCGGAGCCGGCGTGATCTGGCGCTTCGTCTACGCCTACAAGGGCGCCGAGCAGGACCAGATCGGGCTCCTGAACCAGATCCTCGTGTGGCTGGGACAGGAACCCAAGCAGTTCCTGCTCGACGCCCCGGAGAACACGTTCTTCCTGATCGCCGTCATGATCTGGATCCAGACCGGTTTCGCGATGGTGGTCCTGTCCGCCGCCATCAAGGGCATCCCCACGGAGATCGTCGAGGCGGCGAGGCTCGACGGCGCCAGTGCGTGGCAGCAGTTCCGCAACGTCACCATCCCCACGATCCGTGGCTCCCTGATCGTCGTGATCACGACGATCACGATCGGGACGCTCAAGGTCTTCGACATCGTCCGGACCATGACCGCAGGCCAGTACGAGACGTCGGTGGTCGCCAACGAGATGTACACCCAGGCGTTCAGGGCGGGTGAGCCCGGACGGGGCGCCGCACTGGCACTGGTCCTGTTCCTGATGGTGCTGCCCGTGGTGGTCTACAACGCCCGGCTGCTCCGCAAGCAGAAGGAGATCCGATGAGCACCGTGCCCCTGCACAACGACAAAGAGCTCCTGCCGGACGTCAAGGACGACGCCACCGCCGGCACCCCGACCATGCAGAAGCGCGTCCGGCAGCGGCTGACATCGCGCGGGGCGACCGCTGCCGCGATCATCATCGCCGTGATCTGGACCGTCCCCACCTTCGGGCTCCTGATCTCGTCCTTCCGCCCCGAGGACAACATCAAGGGCAACGGCTGGTGGAACGCCATCCTCGACCGCCAGTTCACCCTGGAGAACTACGCCGACGTCCTCAGCCCCGGGGGCAGCCAGTCGCCGAACCTGCTCTCCTACTTCGTGAACTCCCTGGCGATCGTGATCCCCGGTACCGTCTTCACGCTGGTCCTGGGCGCCATGGCGGCCTACATGTTCGCCTGGGGCCGGTTCAGGGGGAAGGACGGCCTGTTCATCTTCGTCTTCGCCCTGCAGATCGTCCCCCTCCAGATGGCGCTGATCCCGCTGCTCCAGCTCTTCACGCAGGTCCTGAAGTTCGGCGAGTTCCAGCTGCTGCCGAGCGGCACCTACGCACAGCTCTGGGTGGCCCACACCATCTTCGGGCTGCCGCTGGCCATCTTCCTCCTGCACAACTTCATCGCGGAGATCCCCGGTGAGGTCATCGAGGCGGCGCGCGTGGACGGGGCCGGTCACAGCACCATCTTCTGGCGCATCATCGTCCCGCTGGCAACGCCGGCGCTGGCCTCCTTCGGCATCTTCCAGTTCCTCTGGCTGTGGAACGACCTCCTCGTCGCGCTCGTCTTCTCCGGCGGCGGGGCGGACGTCGCACCGATCACCCAGCGCCTGGCCGAGATCCAGGGCTCCCGCGGCGGTGAGTGGCAGCGGCTGACGGCGGGCGCCTTCGTGTCCATCATCGTCCCGCTCGCGGTGTTCTTCGGGCTCCAGCGCTACTTCGTGCGCGGCCTCCTCGCCGGCGGCCTCAAGGGCTGAGCTCATGACCAGCATCGACGACGTCGCGGCGTCCCTCGGCGTCTCCACGGCCACGGTGTCCCGCGCACTGCGCGGGCTGCCGGGAGTGGCCGAGGAGACGCGCGCGCGGGTCAACTCCACGGCGAAGGAGCTGGGGTACGTGCCGTCGTCGTCGGCGTCCGGACTCGCGTCCGGACGCACGATGGCGATGGGCGTCCTGGTCCCGGTGATCGACCGCTGGTTCTTCTCGGCCGTCCTCGAGGGCATCGACCGACGGTTGCGCGCGGCCGGCTACGACCTCGTGCTGTTCAGCCTCGGCGGGGACGGGGTGAACCGCGACCGCGTGTTCCACCGCTCCATCCTGCGACGGCGCATCGACGCCCTGCTCGTCATGTCCATGCACCTGACGCCGGAGGAGCGGAAGGCGGTCCAGCAGCTGGACTACCCGAACCTCGTGATCGGCGGTGCGGTCGAGGGCGTACGCCACGTCGGGATCGACGACGCACAGGCTGCCCGCGACGCCGTGGAGCACCTGATCGGGCTCGGCCACACGCGGATCGCCCACATGCGCGGCGGGGGGTCCTTCGACATCGACTTCGAGGTGCCGCGACTCAGGGAGCAGGCCTTCCGGGACGCCATGACCGACCACGGGCTGACGGTGCGGGAGGACTGGACGGCCTTCGGCGACTTCCGGTTCGTCACCTCGCGCGCGTCGGCCCTGGCGATGCTCGCCGATCCCCGGGACCGCCCGACGGCGGTGTTCTGCTCCTCCGACGAGATGGCGTTCGGCGTGCTGACGGCGGCTGCCGAGCTGGGCATCGACGTGCCCCGCGACCTGTCGGTCATCGGCATCGACGACCACGAGTTCGCCGAGCCGATGGGCCTGACCACCATCCGGCAGGACCCCGCGGGACAGGGCGCCTACGCGGCCGATCTCCTGCTCGGGGAGCTGATGCGCAACGAACCGGCGGACGACCCGCCGTCCCGGCCGCACGCACTGGTCGTCCGGAAGTCGACGGGGCCGGCCCCGTCCTGAGCGCCCCGCGTCCTCAGGACGCGCGGGCGAGCTGCCGGATCGGGATCCAGCGGGACGCGAGCCGCCGGTAGGACGCAGCGGCACCCATCATGTCCGCCTCGGCGAGGCTCTCGATGCCCAGGCGGACATCCATCGGCGAATCGTCCGGGAACACGCGGTCGGCCACGGGTCCGTAGTCCACCTCTACCACGGCGTCGCGCCGGAACACCTCGAGCCACTCGACGATCTCCGTGAGTTCATCGAGCAGGTCCATCTCCGGAGCCCCGATGGCGAGCTGCGCCACCGAACGGCGTCCGCGGTCGATGCAGTCGCCGATCCTCGCCGTGATCCGCACCGTCGTGACGCGGCCGTCGTCCTCGACGACCTCCGTGAGGTCGTCCTCGTGGATCAGCGCGAACCAGGCGAAGGGCACGCCCCACGTCGCCGAGCGGGTATGGAGCTTCGCCACCGAATCGGCGAACGTGTCGGGGTCCAGCCTCGCCTGGTGCGCTTCGCGTGCGACGTCGGGAACGAGGACGTCGATCAGCGGGCCGCGCAGGCTCTGGTCGAGTGACTCCGCGGCGAGTGTGGTCCGGACGGCGAGCTGGTTGGGGCAGTAGTAGGGGGCCGTCGTGCCGTTCAGGCTCGGGAAGTGGGTCACCCGGACGAGGTCCGCCTCGTGGTGCGGGAACGGGTCCGACACGCTGCGCATGATGCGCCGCAGGGACTGCTCGTGCTCGATCGACTCGGTGAGGTCCCGCTCGCGCGCCCGCTGTTCCAGGATGGCCAGCTGCTGGGCGTCGGAGAAGGCGTCGAGCGGTTCGTAGACGCGGAGGTAGGAGACGTACGGGAACGGTCGGGCACCGCCCATGGGGCTCACGCTCCGTCGAGTTCCACGATGACGGGAGCATGGTCGGAGGCGCCCTTGCCCTTGCGCTCCTCGCGGTCCACGAAGGCGTTGGTGGCGCGCGCTGCCAGGGCGGGAGAGCCGAGGACGAAGTCGATGCGCATGCCCTCCTTCTTGGGGAACCGCAGCTGCTTGTAGTCCCAGTAGGTGTAGAGACCGGGCCCGGGCGTGTACGGGCGGGCGAGGTCGGCGAAGCCGGAGTCGAGGAAGGACTGGAAGGCAGCGCGCTCGGGCGGGCTGACATGGGTGTAGCCGCCGTCGACGAAGAGGTCGATGTCCCAGACGTCCTCGTCCCGCGGGGCGATGTTCCAGTCACCCATCAGGGCGATCTGGGCCTGCGGGTCCTCGGTGATCCAGCGCTGTGCATGGTTCCGGAGGGTGTCCAGCCAGTCGATCTTGTAGGGCATGTGCGGGTCGTCCAGCGCCCGTCCGTTCGGCACGTACAGGCTCCACACGCGTACTCCGCCACACGTCGCGGCGATGGCGCGTGCCTCCTGGACCGCCTCGGTGCCCGGCTTGCCGAAGGTCGGCTGGTCGGGGAAGGTGCGCTCGACGTCGTCGAGTCCCACGCGCGAGGCGATGGCGACGCCGTTCCACTGGCTGAGGCCGAAGTGCGCCACCTCGAAGCCGCTGTTCTCGAACAGCTCCCAGGGGAAGTTGTCGTCCTTGCACTTGGTCTCCTGGATGGCCAGGACGTCGACGTCGGACCTGTTCAGCCAGGCTTCGACGCGGTCTGCGCGGGCACGGAGGGAATTGACGTTCCAGGTGGCGATCTTCACGGACCCTACGTTACCAACGGCGGTGTTTACTCCCGCCACCACGAATCGAAGATGGTCACGGGCACCGTGCGCTTGTGCCGTGTGATCCAGTAGCGGTGCTCGATCGACTTCGCGGCGTCGGGATCGACCTCGCGCCCCTCGAGGTAGTCGTCGATCTGCTCGTAGGTGAGGCCGAGTTCGTGCTCGTCGGCCCGCCCGGGGAGGTCGTCGAGGAGATCCGCCGTCGGGATCTTGTCGTACAGTGCCGCAGGCGCGCCGAGCGCCTTGAGGAGGGCGCGGTTCTGGCGCTTGTTGAGGCCGAAGAGAGGCAGGATGTCCGCGCCGCCGTCACCGAACTTCGTGAAGAACCCGGTGACGGATTCCGCGCCGTGGTCCGTGCCGACCACGAGCAGGTTGTGCTGGCCGGCCATCGCGTACTGGGCGACCATGCGGGCGCGGGCCTTCGTGTTGCCCTTGGTGAAGTCCGAGATGCGCTCGCCGGTGGTCTGCGCGTACTCCTGCTGGATGCCGTCGACGGCGGGGGCCACGTTGAATACCCGGGACGTGCGGGGCTGGATGAAGTCGAGGGCCGCCTGGGCGTCGGCCTCGTCCTGCTGGACGTTGTAGGGCAGGCGCACCGCGAGGAAATCGGCGTCGACGCCCTCGGACCGCAGCTCGTCGACGGCGAGCTGGGCCAGCTTGCCGGCGAGGGTCGAATCGAGTCCGCCGCTGATGCCGAGGACGAACCCGCGGGTGCCGGTCGACCTGACGTAGTCCTTCAGGAAGGCGACCCGGCTGCGGACCTCCGCGGCCGGGTCGATGGTGGGCCTGACGCCCATTTCCTCGATGATCTGTGCCTGGAGTTCGCGCATGCCCCCAAGGCTACTCCCGTCGGGTTTCGGCAGCGTTACGCCGTGCACCGGTCCGGACCCGGGCCGGTGCACGCCGCCGGCCGGGAACCGGTCCTCAGGCGGGTACTCCCGCTGCCAGGTCGGCATCGCTCGGATAGCGCAGGCCGATCTGGCGGCGGGCCTCGTCGAGTACCTCCATCATCCGCACGGACTCGGCGGTCGTCATGAAGGGGCTCTCGGTCAGCCCGGCCTGCAGGCAGCGCGTCACCTCGCGCAGCTCGTAGACGAAACCGCTGCCGAAGACCTCGAAGCGCTCCGTGCGGAGGGTGCCCCGGCGGGGCTGGACGACGAGCTCTCCCGGGTTGAACAGGGGGGTGGACGAGCGCAGCCAGCCTTCCGTCCCGCTGATCGTGACCACGCTGGGGCTCTCGGCCCCGATCGACGTCGTCAGCTGGGCGTGCGCACCGTCGTCGTACGTCAGGGTCAGTGCGTTCTGGAGGTCCACGCCCTCGGGGGTGAGGGTGCCGCGGGCGGCGACGGCACCGGGTTCGCCGAGCGCCCCGAGCGCCCAGGTGAGCGGGTACACGGCGAGGTCGAGCAGGGCACCGCCGCCGGCCGCCGGGTCCCAGAGCCGGGACGCCGGATCGACCGGCGCGGTGAAGCAGAGGTCCGCCTGGAGCCAGCGCACCGTGCCGATCTCACCGGACCGCACGATCTGCAGGGCGCGACGGAAGCTGGGCAGGAAGCGGGTCCAGACCGCCTCCATGAGGAACAGGCCGCGCTCCCGCGCGAGGTCGGCGAGTTCGCGGGCCTGCTCGGCGTCCATGGTGATGGGCTTCTCGCACAGCACGTTCTTGCCGGCGTGGAGCGCGGCGAGGGCGACGGCGTGGTGCTGGGTGTGCGGCGTGGCGATGTAGACCACGTCGACGGCGGGGTCCGCGAGGAGCCGATCGTAGCCGGCGGCGCCGGCCGCGTCCCAGTAGGAGGTGGTGAAGCCGAAGCGCAGCGCGAAGGCCCGGGCGGAGGCCTCGCTGCGGGAACTCACGGCGTGCAGGACGGCGTCGTCGAGCAGGGCGAGGTCCTGCACCACGCGGGCGGCGATGGAGCCGGTGGCGACGACGCCCCACCGGATCGGGCGGCCCGTCGCGGTGGACGGGGCGATGGTGCTGACGGGAGCTGGAAGCATCGGGTGGGCCTTTCGGGAACGGGGCGGCGTGCAGGAGGGCACGCTGACGCGAGGGGTGCGGTCGGAGAACCGGGCGCGAGGATCCGGGACGTGGGTCGGGGAGGTGTGGTCGAGAGGTCGGGCCGGGTCAGACGGAATCGCGGAGGACGAGCGAGGTGGGCATCCTCGTCACGCGTTCCGCCGGTTTCCCCTCGATGAGGTTCACCAGCGTCTCGGCCATCTTCTTGCCGAGCTCGATGATCGGGTGGTGCACGGTGGTCAGCGCCGGCGTCACCGAGGTGGCGAAGGAGTCGTCGTCGAACCCGACGACGGCGACGTCCTCCGGGATGCGCAGCCCCCTGCCCTGGATGGCCGTGTAGGCGCCGGCCGCCATCTGGTCGTTGCCGACGAAGACGGCGTCGATCGGCGTGCCACGGTCGAGGAGGCGGTGCATGGCGCGGGCCCCGGAGGCGAGGGTGAAGTCCCCCACCTCCACGAGCCCCTCGGCCAGGCCCGCCTCCCGGACCGCGGTCCGCCAGCCAGCGAGGCGGTCGATGCCCGGGGGCATGTCCTGCGGTCCGGCGATCGTGGCCACGTGCCGCCGGCCGCTGTCGGTCAGCTGCCGGGTGGCGCTGTAGGCGGCCTGCTCGTTGTCGACCTCCACGTAGTAGCTCTCCCTGCCGCCCACGAGGGGGCGCCCGGCGAAGACCATGGGAAGCGACCCGGAGAGGTGCGTCCAGGAGTGGTCACCGCTGTGGTGCGAGACCACGAGGACGCCGTCCACGTTCCCGCCGAGGAGGAAGCTGCGCGTCTTCTCGGGCTTCGACTCCGAGGAGATCACCATGTTGAGCGTGTACTCCGTGTCGGTGAGGAAGAGTGCGATCCCCTGCACCACCGAGGCGAAGAACGGGTCCGCGAACACCTTGGACGTCGACTCCGGGACGATCAGCGTGACGGCGTTCGCCCGGCGCTTGGCCAGCGAACGCGCCGCGCGGTTCGGCGTGTAGTCGAGCGCGAGGATGGCCTTCTTCACGGACTGCGCGAGCTCCGGGTCGACGCTCGGCGAATCGTTGACGACACGGGACACGGTCGCGCGCGACACCCCGGCCAGGGCGGCCACCATCTCCAGGGTGGGGACCGGCCGGGGCCCGCCTGTGTCCTGTGTCATCGTCATCTCCGAAGCCTCGACAGTATGGCTGAAGCCTACGTCAGGCGCTCGCCCTGGTGAGGCGCGGGGCGGTGGCAGCGGAGATCACGCCGGCATAGGCCACGCCGCTGTCCTTCACCGTCCGCTCGAACGAGTCGTAGTCCACCCGGACGATCCCGAAGCGCTTCCCGTAGCCCCAGGACCACTCGAAGTTGTCGAGGAGGGACCAGACGAAGTAGCCGCGCACGTCCGCCCCCTGGTCGATGGCCTGCCCGACGGACGCGATGTGGTCGAGGATGAACGTCGTGCGTTCGGCGTCGTGCACCGCGCCGTCCGGGCTCACGACGTCGTCGTACGCCGCGCCGTTCTCCGTGATGTAGAGCGGGGGCAGCGAGTCGTACTCCTCGCCGAGGCGGACCAGGAGCTTCCGCAGGCCGTCCGGGTTGACCTCCCAGTTCATGGCGGTGCGCGGCAGCCCGCGGCTCGGGAAGGCGATGTCCTCCGAGCCGATCCAGCACGACGACGTCGGGCGGGTGGCGCCGCCCGAGTGGCCGTCGCCGCCCTCGTCGTCCCGGTGTCCGCTGATGAGGTCGTCGTGGTAGTGGTTCACGCCGAGGAAATCGATCGGTACCCCGATGATGTCGACGTCCCCGGGCCGGATGACGTCCCGGATGCCGAACTGCTCGAGGTCGGCGAGCGTGTCCTCGGGGTACGCCCCGCGGAGGATCGGATCGAGGAAGATCCGGTTCTGCAGCGAGTCGAACCGGCGCGCTGCGTCGAGGTCGATCGGATCCGCCGGGTCGCGGGGGATCGAGTTGCTGAGGTTGAGGGTGATCCCGAGGTGCTGGGCACCCCGGCCCCGGAGCTCGCCGACCACCAGCCCGTGGGCGAGGTGCTGGTGGTGGATCGCGGCGACGGCCGCCGCCGGGTCCTGCCGGCCGGGGGCGTGGACGCCCGCCGCGTAGCCCAGCAACGACGAGCAGAACGGCTCGTTGAACGTCGTCCAGTGCTCCACCCGGTCCCCGAGGGCCGAGTAGACGTCGTCGGCGTAGTCCACGAAGCGGTAGGCGGTGTCGCGGTTCGCCCAGCCGCCCTTCTCCTCCAGGGCCTGTGGCAGGTCCCAGTGGTACAGGGTCAGCCAGGGCAGGATACCGGCCTCGAGGAGTTCGTCCACGAGGCGGGAGTAGAAGTCCAGGCCCTCCGCATTGGCTGCCCGGTCGCCGGGCCGGACCCGGGACCAGCTCGTCGAGAAACGGTAGGAGCCGAGGCCGAGTTCCTTCATGATCCGGACGTCCTCGGGCATGCGGCGGTAGTGCTGCACGGCGTCGGTCAGGGTGTCGCCGTGCGCGATCGCGCCGGGTACCCGGGCGAAGGCGTCCCAGACGGAGTCCTCCTTGCCGCCCTCGTGACTGGCGCCCTCGACCTGCGCCGCAGCGGTGGCGGAGCCCCAGAGGAAGCCCTCGGGCCAGGTCCTGGCGGCGGCCGGGTGGGAGGACGGGTGGGACGGGGTTGTTGCGTCGAGTGGCATTAGCCCTTCACTGCTCCTTGCATGATTCCGGAAATGAGTTGACGGCCCGCGACGACGAAGAGCACCAGCAGCGGGAGGGTGGCCAGGACGGCGCCGGCGAGGACGATCGAGTAGTCCACGTACCGCGCCGACTGCAGCTGGCTGAGCGCCGTCTGCAGGGTGGGGTTGCCGGGACCGAGCACCAGCAGCGGCCAGAGGAAGTCGGTCCAGGCGGTCATGAACGTGAACAGACCCAGGATCGCCATGGCGGGACGGGCGGCGGGAAGAGCGACGTGCCAGAAGGTGGAGATCATGGATGCTCCGTCCATGCGGGCCGACTCGATGAGCTCGTCGGGGATGACGTCCACGAGGTACTGGCGCATGAAGAACACGCCGAACGCCGTCACGAGCGTGGGGATGACGACGGCGCCGATCTCACCGGTCCAGCCGAGCGTGCGCATCATCATGAACAGCGGGATGATGCCGAGCTGGGTCGGGATGGCCATGGTGGCGATCACCGCGACCATGAGGCCGGTGCGTCCCCGGAAGCGGAGCTTCGCGAACGAGTAGCCGGCCAGGGTCGAGAATGCGACGACCGACAGCGTGATGATGCCCGAGATCAGCACACTGTTGCCGAGGGCGAGCCAGAACGGGATGGTGTCGAAGACCTCGCCGACGTTCGTCCAGAAATTGCCGCCCGGGAACAGGGGCGGCCAGGTCTGGCCGAGGGCCTCGTTGGACCGGCTGCCGATGATGAGCGACCACCAGAGCGGATAGGCGGAGGCGAGAAAGAAGGCGAACAGCAGGCCGTAGGTCAGGAACCCGGGCCGCCGTCCGTTGCCGAGCAAGCCCTGTCGGAGGGAACGGCTCCGGTCGTTCGAGGCGCGCGGTCGCTGCGGCCTCGTCTCGGTGACGGTCATTGCCCACTCCTCGGTGTCGTGTCTGCTGGGGTGCCGGCCGGGTCCGCGGCCGGGTCGGGTGCCGGTCCGGCAGCGGGTGCCGGCGGCTGGGGGCCCGCTGCGGGGAGGACGACGGCGGGTGCCGGGAAGCGTCGGCGTCGGCGGCTGCCGGCACCCCTGCCCGGTCCGCGCCCGTCGCCGGTGGTGGCGATCCTCTGTGAGATCAGGTAGTTCACGAGGCCGAACAGCACGATGATGAGGAACAGGAGCCACGCGATGGTGGACGCCTTGCCGAAGTTCTGCCGCTGGAAGGCCATCTCGTAGAGGTAGAGCACGGTGGTCTGGAACTGCGCCGCGGTTCCCCCGTAGGTCCGCGGATCGAAGAGACGGGGCTCGGTGAAGATCTGCAGTCCGCCGATCGTCGCGGTGATGACCACGAAGATCATGGTGGGCCGGATGCTCGGAAGCGTGATGCTGAAGAAGCGGCGGAAGACTCCGGCACCGTCGATGGCAGCGGACTCGTAGATGTCGCGGGGGACGGACTGCATGGCTGCCAGCAGGATCAGGGCGTTGTAGCCGGTCCAGCGCCAGTTCACCATGGTGGCGATCGCGATGTGGCTCGGCAGGGTCTCGTTCGTCCACAGGATGCGGTCGAACCCGAAGCTCTCCAGGATGTTGTTGATCAGCCCGTACTGCTCACCGAAGAGGTTCGAGAAGATCAGGGCGACGGCGACGGGGGTCACGATGTAGGGGAGCAGGATGCTCATGCGCCAGAACGTCCTGGCGCGGAGGTTCTGGTCCAGCACGGCCGCGATGGCCGTGGCGACGATCAGCTGCGGGATGGTCGAGAGCAGGAAGATGCTCATCGTGTTGAACAGCGAGTTCCAGAAGAAGCGGTCCTGGAGGACTTCCTGGAAGTTGCGCAGGCCCACGAACTCGCCCTGCCCCTTGAGCAGGTGCCAGTCGAAGAGCGAGACGAAGAAGGTGTAGCCGAGGGGGAACAGGCCCACCAGGGCGAAGAGGAGGAAGAACGGGGAGATGTAGAGGTAGGGCGAGGCCTTCATGTCGAAGACGTTCAGTCGCTGGCGGAAGGTGAGCGTGGGTTTCGCAGGGGCAGGGCTGCTGGCTGCCGGGCGGTTCAGTGTCGTGGTCATGGGATTCCAGACTCCAGGGGGGGCCTCCGGTGCTGCCGGAGGCCCCGCGGCCGGTGCTGCTAGTTGTTCACGACGCGGTCGTTGAGGAGCTGGACGGCTTCGTTCCAGGCCTCGTCGGCTGTGCCCTCACCGGAGTCGAGGATCTTCAGGGCCGGTGCGAAGACGTTCTCCTGGATCTCCGAGTCCTGCGGGCCCTTGAACTGGGCCACGACGCCCTCGGCGCGCGAGGCGAAGATCTCGCCGTACGGTGCGTCGTTGAAGAGCTCGTTCGGGACGGCTGCCTCGACGATCTCCGCCTGGGCGTCCAGGGTGCTCGGGAAGTTGTTCGCGGCTGCGGACTGCTTGACCATCTGTTCGGGGGCGGTCAGCCACTGGGCGAGCTTGGCGGCCTCGGCGGGGTGCTCGGAGCTCTCGGGGACGGAGAGGAAGGCTCCTCCCCAGTTGGAGGCTCCGCCCGGGAAGATGTCGGCGACGTCCCAGCCGGTCTCGGGGCCGCCACCGGCTGCTTCGAGCTGCTCCTTGATGGTGCCGAGCATCCAGGCGGGGCAGACGTGGACCGCGAAGGAGCCATCCACGAAGGCCTTGCCCTTGCCCCAGTCGAACTGCTTCTGGTTGGCGGAGAGGCCGTCGGCGGTGCCGGCAGCGAGGAGGTCGAACTGGGCGCGCATCGCCTCGTTGCCCTCGATGTTCAGCTCGCCGTCGGCCGTGTAGTAGCCCTCGTCCATCTGGTTCACCATGGAGTTCCAGACGAACGCCGACTGGTCGTACCAGGCCTTGCCCGTGGTCTCGTGGTACTGGCGACCGAGGTCGAAGTAGGTCTCCCAGGTGGCGTCGTCGCCACCGAAGAGTTCGGCGACCTCTCCACGGTCGGTGGGCAGTCCCGCTGCCTCGAAGAGCTCCCGGTTGTAGCACAGCGCCTGGGGCCCGATGTCCGTGCCTAGGCCGATCACGCGGCCCTCGGGGTCGGTGCCCTGCTCGAACTTCCAGTCCACCCAGTTGTCCTTGATGTCCGCGGCGCCGTACTCGTTGAGGTCCACGAACTGGTCGGACACCTCCATGATGGAGCCGAGCCAGCCCTCCTCGACGGCCACGACGTCGCTGAGTCCGGAACCGGCCGCGAGCTTGGTGAACGCGTCGACGCGGGCGTTGGCGCTGCCGTCGATGTTGGTCGCCTCGATGGTCACGCCGGGGTTCTGCTCTTCGTATTCGGCGTACAGATCGTCGTAGCCGAACTGTCCGAAGGTGGTGACGGTCAGGTTGACGGGGTTGTCGGCACTGGCCGGTTCGTCGCTCCCTCCTCCGCTGCAGCCCGAGGCCACGATGGCCAGGGATGCGACGCCGGCGAGGGCTGTGATTTTCCTGAGTCGCGAGAATTCCACGATCACTCCTTTGTGTGTGTGAGCGACATACGCCGACGGGCGAGAGAGCGCTCTCTGGGATGTGCAACCACTGTATGTGCGCGAAGTCACAGCGTCAAGAGAGCGCTCTCTCGCGTCTCATCCACTGAGACTTACCGAGGACGACAGGGTTTTCGGGGTGCAATGAAGGCCCCGGACGACTCTGCCCACCCCGGCATGCGTCGGGGTGGGCAGAGGAGGGAGGGCCGCGACGAAGGGCGGGAGGTCTCTACTGACTGAAGGCGGCGTCGAAGGAGGTCTCCGACGGCGCGAAGTCGAAGCGCTTCAGGAAGGCGAGGGCTTCCGGCGCCCCCTGCAGCCGGTCCATGCCGGCGTCCTCCCATTCCACGGAGATGGGCCCGGTGTAGCCGATGGCCGTCAGGGCGCGGAAGCTGTCCTCCCAGGGCACGTCGCCGCGCCCGGTCGAGACGAAGTCCCAGCCGCGGCGCGGGTCGCCCCACGCGAGGTGGGAGGAGAGGATGCCGTTGCGCCCCCCGCCCATGCGCATCTTCGTGTCCTTGCAGTCCACGTGGTAGATCCGGTCCTTGAAGTCGGAGATGAAGGCCACCGGATCGATCTGCTGCCACAGGAAGTGGCTCGGATCCCAGTTCAGGCCGAAGGCGGGGCGGTGCCCGATGGCCTCGAGGGTTCGCTGGGTGGACCAGTAGTCGTAGGCGATCTCGGAGGGGTGGACCTCGTGGGCGAAGCGGACCCCGCACTCGTCGAAGACGTCGAGGATCGGGTTCCAGCGGTCCGCGAAGTCCTGGTAGCCGGCGTCGATCGTGGCGGCGGGGACCGGTGGGAACATGGCCACGTACTGCCAGATCGAGGAGCCGGTGAAACCGACGACGGTGTCCACGCCGAGCTTCCTGGCGAGCCGCGCGGTCAGCTTCATCTCCTCCGCGGCCCGCCGGCGCACGCCCTCCGGGTCGCCGTCGCCCCAGACCTTCGGGCCGACGATCGCCTGGTGGCGGAAATCGATGGGGTTGTCGCAGACGGCCTGGCCCTTGAGGTGGTTCGAGATGGCCCAGACCTTCAGCCCGTTGCGCTCGAGGATGTCGAGCCGGTCCTGGATGTAGGCGTCGTCGTCCCAGCGCCAGGCGTCGAGGTGGTCGCCGGAGACGGCGATCTCCAGTCCGTCGTAGCCCCACCGGCCGGCGAGCTCGGCGACCTTCTCGAAGGGGAGATCGGCCCATTGGCCTGTGAACAGGGTGAAGTTGCGGGTCATGCGGGCTCCTTGGCTGGGTGGTCCGGTGGGTGTGGCGGTTCGGGCGGCGGGACTGCGGCGGGACCGCGGTGGGGTCGGCGCAGTCAGGGCCGGACGATCGCGCTCGCGTTCGCCGCGCTCGCCTCGAGCGCACCGAGGACCTGCTGCACCCTCAGGCCGTCCTCGAACGATGGCGAGGGGGCGCGGTTGCTGCGGATGGCGTCGAGGAAGTCGGCGGCCTGGCTGGTGAACGAGGAGTCCCAGCCAAGGGTGTGCCCCGCCGGCCACCAGGCGTCGAGGTAGGGGTGCTGCGGCTCGGTGACGAGGATGCGGGCGAAGCCCTGCTCCGTGCCGGGGGCGTCGGAGGCGAAGTACTCGAGCTCGTTGAGCCGTTCGAGGTCGAACCGGAGCGCACCACGGGAGCCGTACACCTCGATCTGCAGGGCGTTCTTGCGCCCGGTGGCGAAGCGGGAGACCTCCAGGCTGACGACGGCACCGGATGCCGTATGCAGGGTGGCCCAGGCGGCGTCGTCGACCGTGACGGGTTCCGGGCCGTCCGGCCCCGGCCGCTCCGTCACGAAGGTGTTCACGGTGCCGGAGACGCCGACCACCTGCGCGTCGAGGAGGAAGTGGACCTGGTCGACGGCGTGGGACGCGAGGTCGCCGAGCGCGCCCGAGCCGGCGGTCTCCCTGCGGAGGCGCCAGGTCATCGGTGCCCGTTCGTCCGCGAGCCAGTCCTGCAGGTAGCTGATGCGGACCTGCCGCACGTCGCCCACGCGGCCGTCGGCGATCATCGCCCGTGCCTGTGCGAGGGCGGGCAGCCTGCGGTAGTTGAAGGCGACCATCGACTGGACGCCGCGGTCGCGGGCGGCCGCCGCGACGGCCGCGAGTTCCTCCGCCTCCGCGACGGTGTTGGCCAGGGGTTTCTCGAGCAGCACGTGCTTGCCGGCCTGCAGCGCGGCGATGGCCTGCTCGGCGTGGAGGTGGCCCGGCGTGCAGATGTCGACGATGTGGATGTCGTCCCGCTCCAGGACGGAGCGCCAGTCCGTCGTGCTCTCCTGCCACCCGTACCGGCGTGCGGCATCCTCCACCTGCGCCGCGTCCCGCCCCACGATGACCTTCTGCTCGATCGCGGGCGAGTCGTAGAAGGAGCCGACATTCCGCCAGGCGTTCGAGTGGGCCTTCCCCATGAAGGAGTAGCCGAGGACGGCGACGCCCAGGGTAGCGGTGCGGGAACCTGCGGCGTCGGCGGGAGCCGGCACGGTGGTCGTCATGGTGTATCTCCTTGAAGGGCCAGGGCGGCCCGGGACTGGGATGGATCGGTGCGGCGGAGGAAGGCCAGGCCGTCCTCCGCCAGCCGGTCCTGGGACGGCGCCAGGGGGCGCCAGACGGCTGCGGCCGTGGCGATGCTCGCGTTGTGCGCGGTGAAGCTCTCGATGTTCAGCGGTCCGCGGTACTGCACATCGTCGAGGGCGGCGAACACGCCCTGCCAGTCCGTCTGGTCCCCGCCAGGCGCACCGCGGTCGTTGCCGCAGACCTGGAGGTGGACCAGGTGCGGTCCGGCTGCCCGGATGGCATCGGCGGACGATCTCTCCTCGATATTCAGATGATAGGTGTCGAGCGCGAGTCCCACGCCCCGCCCGAGCAGCGGCTGCAGTATCTCGAGGGCCTGCTCCACCGTGTTGACGAGCGAGGTCTCGTACCGGTTCAGCGGCTCGATCCCGAGGACCACGCCGGCCTCGACCGCCCGGTCGGCCACGGGAGCGAGGTTGTCCCGCAGCTCGGCGCAGGCGGCCGCGCGTCCGTCGTCGTCCATCCGCCAGAGCCGGCCCGTGTGCGCGTAGAAGGGGCCGCACACGCTCGCGGCACCGACGGCGGCGGCGAGGTCGATGCAGTCCTGGAGATAGCGCTGGGTCGACCGGATGGTGGCCTCCGGGGCGCCCACCAGCTCCCGGCCGGGCGCCATCGCCCCGACGATCGTGGGTACCAGGCCGGTCTCGGCCAGGATCTCGCGCAGCGCCGGGGCGGTAAGGTCCCCGGCGTCCTCGAGGGGGAGCTCCACGCCGTCGAAACCCATCCCGGCGATCCTCCGCAGGAGGGGAGGCAGGTCCGCGTCGGTCAGCGGGGATGTCCAGACCCACGTGTTGATCCCGAGGGTGCGGGCGATGCCGTCGTTCACGGTCCTGCCTCCTTCCGTTCCGTTCCGTGGTGGTGCGGCGGGCGTCAGGGGATCTGGCGGTCCTGCCAGACCTGCGGGTAGCCGGGGAGGTCCTCTCCGCCGAACTTGGCGTAGTGGCCGTCCGGCATGCCCTCGTTGGCGGTCAGGAACTCACCGCGTTCGTCCTCGGTGATCGGCGACTGGGGCAGGACCCACTCCGCCGGGACCTCCTCGCCCGCGAAGATCTTCTCCAGGGCGAGCAGCGGGGTGCGCCACTGGAAGTTCGAGTACACCGGCGCCAGCGCGTCGATGCCCGTCTCGTCCCACTTGCGCAGGAAGCTCATCTCGTCCTCGCCCGTCATGACGGGGAGGTCCGCCCCGGCGTCCTCGAACGCCTCGATCGCGGCGACGGCGCCGTCACCGGCGTCCATCCAGACTCCCTGCACGTCCCCGGTGGCGAGTTCGTCCGAGATGATCGACTTGATCTCCACCGGATCGGCACCGGTGAAGTAGTCGACCGCCTCGATGCCGTTCTCCTCGAAGATGCGCTCGGCCGCGGCCCAGCGCTGTTCCAGGACGTCGACGCCGGGGAGGATCCGCAGGGCCACCACCTTGTCGCCCTCACCGAGGCGCTCGCTGAGGAACTCCGCGGTGTCGATACCCCAGGCGAAGCCGCCGATCGGGTGGATGAAGGTGACGGCGCAGTCGGTCTGGACGCCACGGTCGAACACGATCACGGGCTTGCCGGTCTCGCACGCGCGCTCGACGGCGGGCGTCATGGCCGCCGTGGAGTTCGGGGAGATGATGAAGGCGTCGCAGTTCCCCTCGGCGATGAAGTAGTCGATGTCCGCGATCTGCGTGTTGTCGTCGTCCTGCGCGTCACGCGTCTCCATCTCCGAGATGACGCCGGAGTCCTGCAGCACCTGCAGCTGCTGGTTCATGGTGATCCAGCCCGTCTGCCGCCACGGGTTCGAGATCGACGCGTTGGAGAAGCACGCCTTCTGCGGTCCCTCGGCCGCGAAGGCGGAGGTGTCCTTCATCTCGCCGTCGATGTACTGCAGGTACGGCTGCTCGGGGTCGCCCTCGAAGGAGGCCGAGCGCTGCTGGTCCTGCTCGTCGTAGACGGCCTGGTCGAACCATTCCGTGCTGTCCTCGCTGGGTTGCGCGGCGGCGGTCTCCTCGGCGACCGCGCTCTCCTCCGCGGCCGGCGGATTCTCGATGGACGAGTCGGTGGTGCAGGCGGTCAGGGCGAGCAGCGACGTCGCTGCGATCACCGTGACCTTGCCCAGGATGCTTCCACGCATCATGTTCCTCCCTCATTGGTGCCCGGTGCGGGCTGCGGTGCTGTTATCGGACGGTGCTGGTCATGGGCCCGGGTGCTGGCGCCCCTGCGCTTGCGCTGCCAGTTCCGGGACGCCGCGGCGACGGCGACGATGATGATGGCGCCCTGCACGCTGTCGCGCCAGGTGGATTCGACGCCGAGGAAGTTCAGGAGCGTGAAGAGCAGTTCGAGGGCGAACGCGCCGGCGGCAGCGGACAGCACCCAGCCGCGACCGCCGCCCAGCACCACCCCGCCGAGGACGACGGCGGTGATCGCCGTGAATTCGTAGCCCTGGCCCACCGACGGGTGGACCCCCGCATAGCCCACGAGGATCACGCCTGCCACGGTCGCCGCGAGGGAGGACAGCATGAAGGCCCGGGTCCGGACCCACCACACCGGCGCGCCGGTCAGTGCGGCGGCGCGGTCGTTGTCGCCGACGGCCACGAGGGTCCGCCCGTAGGGCCGGCGCATGAGCCAGAAGGCGGCGGCCGCGGTGACGGCGAGGATGATCACGGGGTAGGGGAGGATCTCGAGGACGGGGACGTCCCGGATGCCGCCACGGCCGATCTGCCGGAAGCTGTCGGCCGGATTGCCGGTCGCGGCGCCGCCGGTCCAGTACAGCACCAGGCCGAGCAGCGCGAGCATGGTCCCGAGGGTCACGATGAAGCTGGGCACCTTCAGCAGGGTGGTGACGAGGCCGTTCACCAGCCCCACGAACGCCCCGAACGCGATCATCAGGAGCAGGACGGGGAGGGTGCGCGACTCGTCCTCGCCGACCAGGTTGCCGGCGATGATGACCTGGGCGGTGACCACCGATCCCATGGAGAGGTCGAACTCGCCGGAGACGATGACGAAGTACTGCCCGATCGCCGCGATGGCGATGGGGGCCGTGCGGCCGATGAAGCGGATCAGCGAGCCCGGCTCGCCGAACGAGGGGTTCGCCGCCAGGACGGCGGCCAGGAGGACGGCGACGAGGACGAAGATCGCCCCGCTCGGTGTGCGCAGCGCGCGCAGGACGCGCTCGCCGCGGGGAGAGCGGTTCTGCTGGAGGACGGCGCGTCCTGTGGCCACGCTCATGCCGGTACCTCGTTCCGCGTGCCCGGTCCTTCGCCCGCCGACGAGCCGTCCGGGCCGCCGGGCCTGCGCCGCGGTGTCCCGGGGCCCGCCGGCGGGCGGTCCTCGCCCTGCCGGGCCGGGCCGCGGCCGAACCGGGCCGGCCGGTGGACGGTCCGGCGCCGCGCGTACACGGCCACGGACACGACGATCACGATGCCGCGGACCACGTCCTTGAGGAAGGGGTTGATCTGCAGCACGCTCATGATGTTGTCCAGCATGGCGAAGATGAGGACGCCGCCCAGCGTGCCGATGAGGGAGCCCTTGCCGCCCGCGAGCAGTGTCCCGCCGAGGACGACGGCTGCGATCGACAGCAGGTCGTAGCCGCCCTGCGAGCCGATGGTGGGGCTGCCGACGCCGAGGCGTGCGGCCAGCAGCAGGCCGGCGAGCCCCGCCAGGGTGGAGCAGATGACGTGCGCCGCGAGCACCGGCGTCCGGGTCCTGACGCCGGACATCCTCGCGACGGAGGCATCACCCCCGACGGCGTAGATGGCGTGCCCGAGCCGCGTGCTGTTGAGCATGACCAGTACGACGGCGGCACAGGCGAGCATGATGAGCGTGGAGACGGGGACGGGACCGATGCCCGTGGCCCCGATGAGGCGGAACGCGAGGGGCGCCTGGCCCGAGCTGCCCTGGTAGGTGGACCCGAGGTAGCCGCTGACGATCAGGCCCATGCCGAGGGTGGCGATGAAGCCGTGCACCTTCAGCCCGGCCACCACGGCTCCGTTGGCCAGGCCGATGAGGGCGGAGACGAGGAGCGCCACGATCACGGCGGGCAGGATGTTCGCCGGCTGATCGGCCATGATGCCGGCTCCGATGAGGCTCGACAGGCTGATCACGTAGGGGACGGAGAGGTCGAGGCTTCCCACGAGGATGACGAGTGTCTGCCCGATGGCGATGAACCCGAGGATGCTCGTCCCGGTCAGGATGTCGGAGATGTTGCCGGTGCTGAAGAAGCTCCGGCCGGTGGAACCCACGAGGACGATTCCCGCGACGACGGTCACCAGCGCCACGAGGTAGACGATGTTCGTCGAGCTCAGGCGCCTCATGACCGCACCTCGCGGGCGCCGGTGGCGAGGCGCAGCACCTGTTCCTCCGACGCTCCGGGCGGTAGTTCCCCGGCGATGCGCCCGTCCCGCAGCACGATCACGCGGTCGGACATCCCGAGTACCTCGGGCAGTTCGCTCGAGACCATGAGGATGGCCCTGCCTTCCCGCGCCAGCTGGCGCATCAGGGAGTAGACGGCGACCTTCGCCCCGACGTCGATCCCGCGCGTCGGCTCGTCGAGCAGGACGACCAGGGGATCGATCGCCAGCCATTTGGCGAGGACGACTTTCTGCTGGTTGCCGCCGGAGAGGAACTGCACTTCCTGGTCGAGGTCGCGGGCGACGACCTCCAGCGACGAGAACACCCCCGGTGCATCCCGGCGGGCCGCAGCGGTGCGCCGGGGATGGACCGAGCGCACCACGCTGAGCGCGTTGTCGAGGATGGACTGGTTGAGGCTGAGCCCCTGTGCCTTGCGGTCCTCCGTGATGAGCGCGACGCGGTGGCGGATGGCGTCCCTCGGCGAGCGCGGCCGGTAGGTCCTGCCTTCGACCGTCATCGCGCCGCGCGTGAAGCCCTCCGCGCCGAAGATCGCCTCGACCAGCTCCGTCCGACCCGATCCCTGGAGACCCGCGACCCCGACGATCTCCCCCGCGCGGAGGGAGAGGCCGACGTCGTCGAGCTGGTCGTTGCCGCCGCCGCTGATCTCCAGCAGCGGTTCCCCGACGGCGGTGCCCGGCAGCGCCTCGGGGAAGTAGGCCGAGATGGGCCGGCCCACCATGGCGCGGACCAGTGAGGCGTCGTCGAGCTCGGCCGCGGGGGACGAGGTGACGATCCGCCCGTCCTTGAGCACCGTGATGGTGTCACACAGGTCGAAGATCTCCTTCAACCGGTGGGACACGTAGAGGATGGCCGTGCCCCGCTTCCGCAGGCGGTCGATGATGCCGTAGAGGAGCTCGACCTCCGGTCCGGCGAGAGCCGCGGTGGGCTCGTCCATCGAGATGATCCTGGCGTCGTAGCTCACGGCCTTCGCGATCTCGACGATCTGCTGCTGCGCCACCGAGAGCGAGCTGACCGACGCCGTCGGCCGGATGGTCGTGATGCCGAGGTGCTCCAGCAGTTCCGCGGTGCGCTGGTTCATGGCCCGGCGGTCGACGAGGAGTCCCTTCCGCGGTTCCCGGCCGAGGTAGATGTTCTGTGCGACGGTCCGCTCGGGCAGCAGGTTGAACTCCTGGAAGACCGTGGACAGCCCGGCGCGGTGCGCCTGCACGGGGTGCGTGAAGTCCACCGGCTGCCCGTCGAGTTCGATGCGTCCCGCGTCGCGGACGTACACGCCTGCGAGCAGCTTCATGAGCGTCGATTTCCCGGCGCCGTTCTCGCCCACGAGTCCGTGGACCTCGCCGGGGAAGAGCTCGAGGGCTGCGTCCTGGAGGACGGGTACCCCGAAGAAACTCTTCGAGAGTCCCGAGACATGCAGGATCGGAGCCGGTGCCCCGCTGGTGCTGACGTCGTCGTCCACGCGCCTACTGTGACACGGCGCCCCCACTTCTGTCGAGCAACATGCAAAAGACGGCTACAGACTCGGGAAAGGGGTGCGTGCTTTACTGGAAAGGTGTCCCTTCCCCTGCCCCACGCGGCGCCGACGAGCCATGGCGGGCCCCGCCAGCGGCTCCTCGGCCCTCCGCCCACGGGAGCCAGTGAGATCTTCCAGGTGCTCAGGGACGGCAGGCCGCGGACCCGGGCCGAACTCGCGCAGATCACCGGGCTGGCGCGCTCCACGGTCGCCGCACGGGTGGACACCCTCATGGCGCTGGGCCTCGTGTCGCCGACCGGCGGAGCGGTGTCCACGGGAGGCCGGCCACCCTCGCTGTTCGCACTCAACCCGGCCGCCCGCGTCGTCGTCGGGGCGGACCTCGGAGCGACCCACGCCATCGTCATCCTCACGGATCTCGCGGGCACGGAACTGGGCAGGGAACGCCAGGACCTCAGCATCGCCGACGGACCGGTCGCCGTCCTGGGCTGGCTGATCTCGGCCGTCGACCGGCTCCTCCGGGGGGCGGACCGCGCGCCCGCGGAGCTCGCAGCCATCGGGATCGGCCTGCCCGGTCCGGTGGAACACGACACGGGCCGGCCCATCAATCCCCCGATCATGCCGGGCTGGGACCGGTTCGACGTGCCCGGGCTGGTCCAGGGCAGCTTCGACGTCCCGGTGCTCGTGGACAACGACGTCAACATCATGGCGCTGGGCGAGCAGAGCGCCAACTGGCCCGACACCACCGACCTGATGTTCATCAAGGTGGCCACCGGCATCGGCGCAGGGATCATCTCCGGCGGTGTCCTCCAGCGCGGGGCGCAGGGCACCGCGGGCGATCTCGGCCACGTCCGCGTCCCGAGGGCGAGCGACCGGCTCTGCAGGTGCGGCAACACCGGGTGCCTCGAGGCGCTGGCCGGCGGGCCCGCGCTCGCCGCGGCCCTCAACGAGTCGGCGCAGGTCCCCCTCACGGGCAGCCGGGACGTCATCGAGCTGGTCCGCTCCGGTGACGCCACCGCACTGCAGGCGATCCGGCAGGCCGGACGGGACATCGGGGACGTCCTGGCGACCTGCGTCAACCTGATCAATCCGTCGGTGGTCGTCATCGGCGGGTCCCTCGCCCAGGCCGGCGAACACCTGCTGGCGGGTGTCCGCGAGATCGTCTACAAGCGCTCGCTGCCGCTGGCGACGGAGCACCTGCGGATCGTCCCCTCGGTGTCCGGGCAGAGCGCGGGTGTGGCGGGCGCCGCGGTGCTGGCGATCTCCCATGTGCTCTCCCCGGAGGCCATCGACGCCGCCGGCGCACGCCTGGCGGGCTGACCCGATCCGGCTACCCGGTCCGCAGCGTACCCCGCCGGCCGGAACCGGTCGGTGGCGGGGCTCCGACGCGGGGCGCGGGAGGCCGCAGTGTCGCGGTGGGCGCGGCGGGGCGACGGGGACGCCCCCGGCCTCTCGATAGACTGGCCGCATGACCGCCGAGACCTCCGCGCAGACCACCGACCGCACCAGGCTCCTCGAGCTCATCCGGGAACTCGCCGTCGTGCACGAGCGCGTCACGCTCTCCAGCGGCGTCGAGGCCGACTACTACATCGACCTCCGCCGGATCACGCTGCACCACGAGGCATCCGCCCTCGTGGGCCGCGTGATGCTCCAGCTGCTCGACGACGCCGGCATCGCCTTCGAGGCCGCCGGCGGCCTCACGATGGGCGCGGACCCGGTCGGCACCGCCGTGATGCACGCGGCAGGGCAGGCGGGCCGGCCGATCGACGCGTTCGTGGTGCGCAAGACCCAGAAGACGCACGGCATGGGCCGCCAGGTGGAGGGACCCGACGTGTCCGGGCGTCCCGTCGTCGTCCTGGAGGACACCTCCACCACCGGCGGCTCCGCGCTGACCGCCGTCGAAGGCGTCCGGCGGGCCGGCGGGGACGTCCGGGCCGTCGCCGTCATCGTGGACCGCAGCACGGGATCGAAGGAGCGCATCGAGTCCGAGGCGGGTGTGCCCTACCTCTTCGCGTTCGGCAAGGACGAACTGGGCCTCGACTGACGGGGACCGCGACCACGGCACGGAGCGGCGCATGGAGCACGACGGCGTCCGGGCGGCCCTGCGCGGTGCGCGGGACTTCCGCGAGTCCTCCCGCCGGTCCTTCCTCATCGGGTCGGCCGCTGCGGCGGTAGCGACGGCGGATCTCGCCTTCACCCGCGTCATCCAGTCCCAGCGCGAGCTGACCCGCATCCTGCCGCTCGACGACGACGACGCACGCGCGCGCTTCCCGGACGACCGCTGGGTCCTCTTCCCCGGGTACAAGACGAGCTGGGAGGAAGGGCTCTGGATCCTCAACTCGCTGCGCCCGGCCCTGTCCCGGCGCGCGCAGATGGCCGTGATGGGCTACTCCAACCGTGGGCTCGACATCAACAACATCGTCGCCACGATGAACCGCTACGTGGAGAACTTCCGGCTCGAGAGGCTCTACTTCTACGGCCACAGCTTCGGCGGCATGGTGGCGGTCGAGGTGGCCGCCCGGCTGCGCGACCGCGGCATCCCGGTGGAGCTCGTGCTGCTGGACTCCTCGCCGTCGAGCCGCTTCGACGTCCAGGACCAGCGCATGTTCGACGGCGTGGTGCTGCTGTACGAGGCGGGGGTGCGTGTGCCGATCAGCGTGCGGGGCACCTACGAGCTCGGCGAGCGGATCGTCCACAAGAACGAGCGCACGTGGAGCCAGATCGTGGACCAGACGCTCGAGCAGCTCTCGCCCCTGGCACCCAGCAGCGAGCTCATCCAGTCCGAGTCCTCGTACATCTACCACTTCGACGTCTCGCGGTTCCGGCTCTCCCTCGGGGAGACGAAGGTGGTGTTCACCGGGAACCCGAACGACGGCGTCGTCGACTACGCGCGTGCTCGGACCGGGTGGGCGCGCGGGCTGCCCGACAACCTGGTCTCCGCGGACCACGTGACGGAGGGGGCGCTGCCGGCGCACGCGAGTCCACAGTGGAACCCGGGCATCTACCAGGGCATCGTCTCCGCCGTGCAGCGCGACTACGTCCCCGTGCCGCGGGGCGGCGGCCTGAAACGGCTCTTCTAGGCCGCTTCTACACCTGGTCGATCAGGTCCGCCACCGACTCGCAGATCTGCGCCGGGCGGAACGGGAACGCCTCGATGTCCTCCGGCTGCGTGATACCGCTGAGCACCAGGACCGTGTGCAGGCCCGCTTCCATGCCGGCGATGATGTCGGTGTCCATGCGGTCGCCGATCATCGCCGTCGTCTCCGAGTGCGCGTCGATCTGGTTCATCGCCGAGCGGAACATCATGGGGTTCGGCTTGCCCACGATGTAGGGGTCCCGGCTCGTCGCCGCCGTGATCATGGCCGCGATGGCGCCCGTCGCCGGCAGCGGGCCCTCCTTCGAGGGCCCGGTCACGTCCGGGTTCGTGGCGATGAAGCGGGCGCCGTCGAGGATCAGGCGCACGGCCTTGGTGATCGCCTCGAACGAGTAGGTGCGGGTCTCGCCGAGCACCACGTAGTCGGGGTTCGTGTCGGTGAGCACGAAGCCCGCCTCGTGCAGGGCCGTCGTCAGTCCCGCCTCGCCGATCACGTACGCCCGTCCGCCCGGCAGCTGGTCGCGCAGGAACTGCGCGGTGGCCAGCGCCGAGGTCCAGAGGTTCTCCTCGGGGATCTCGAGCCCGGAGGCCTTCAGCCGCGCGGCCAGATCGCGCGGCGTGTAGATCGAGTTGTTGGTCAGGACGAGGAACCGCTTCGAGGTGGCCACCCATCGCTCGATCAGCTCGGCCGCACCGGGAATGGCCTGGTTCTCGTGCACCAGCACACCGTCCATGTCGGTGAGCCAGCACTCGATGTGTTCGTTCTCGCGCATGGGCGTCCTTCCAGAGGGGGCGTTCGGGGACCTGCCGGTGCCAGTCTTCCACCTTTCGCGCCGACTACGCTGGGAGGGTGACAGAACCCGTGCCCGAGCCCGCCGTCGACGCCGAGACCGCGGACGGAGCCCCGGGCGGTCTTGTCGGCGTCGGTCCGTGGGAGGGCGAGTGGCCCGACGGCGACCACTGGGACCGTGACCTGCTGGCGGGCGGGGACACCCGCAACGTCGTCGACGCGTACCGGTACTGGAAGCACGAGGCGATCGTGGCGGACCTCGACGAGCGCCGCCACGGCTTCCACGTCGCGATCGAGAACTGGCAGCACGACCTCAACATCGGCTCCGTCGTGCGCACCGCCAACGCGTTCCTCGCCAGGGAGGTCCACATCATCGGGCGACGGCGGTGGAACCGGCGCGGCGCCATGGTCACCGACCGCTACCAGCACGTGCGCCACCACCCCACGGTGGCCGACTTCACGGAGTGGGCCGCGGCGGAGGGACTGGCGGTGATCGGGATCGACAACTTCCCCGACTCGGTGCCGCTCGAGACCTACGACCTGCCCGAGAACTGCGTGCTCGTGTTCGGCCAGGAGGGGCCGGGCCTCACGCCGGAGGTGCACGAGGCCGCCGAAGCGACGCTCTCCATCGCCCAGTTCGGGTCCACGCGCTCCATCAACGCCTCGGCGGCCGCCGCGATCGCCATGCACGGCTGGGTGCGGCGGCACGTGTTCGGGCAGCACGCCTGACCCGGCGGCCACCACCGCCGGTACCGGCCGGGTCCGGGCGCACCCCGTAGCACGCCCGGCCCGCGACGCCCTGGCACCGCGGGCCGCGGCCCTGGTTCCCGGCGTCGCGACCGGTCCGGGCCGTCGTCATCCGGCGTCGGGATCCCCTGCGCCCGGCAGGTCCGCTCGCTAGGATGAAGCAAGCACTTCCCACCACTAAGGAGTCCTCAGCATGCCTATTGCCACACCTGATGTTTACGCCGAGATGATCGACCGCGCGAAGGCGGGCGGTTTCGCATTCCCGGCTGTGAACGTGACCTCCTCCCAGACGCTCAACGCGGCCATGCGCGGCTTCGCGGAGGCAGGGTCCGACGGCATCGTGCAGGTCTCCACGGGCGGCGCCGCCTACTGGTCCGGCGCGAGCGTCAAGGACATGGTCGCCGGTTCGCTCGGTTTCGCGGCCTTCGCGAAGGAAGTGGCGAAGAAGTACGACGTCAACATCGCGCTCCACACGGACCACTGCCCCAAGGACAAGCTGGACGACTTCGTGCTGCCCCTCCTCGCCGCGTCCGAGGACGCCGTGAAGAACGGCCGCGACCCGATCTTCAACTCGCACATGTGGGACGGCTCGGCCGAGACCCTCGAGGAGAACCTGCGGATCGCCCGCGAGATCCTGCCGCGCGCGGCTGCGGCGAAGATCATCCTCGAAGTGGAGATCGGCACCGTGGGTGGCGAGGAGGACGGCGTCGAGAACGCCATCAACGACAAGCTCTACACCACGGTCGAGGACGCCCTGGCCACCATCGACGCCCTCGGCGCCGGGGAGCACGGCCGCTACATCACGGCGCTAACCTTCGGCAACGTGCACGGGGTGTACAAGCCCGGTGGCGTGAAGCTGCGGCCCGAGATCCTCAAGGACATCCAGGACCAGGTGGGCCGGAAGATCGGCAAGGACAAGCCCTTCGACCTCGTCTTCCACGGCGGTTCGGGATCCTCCGACCAGGAGATCGCCGACGCCGTCTCCTACGGCGTCATCAAGATGAACATCGATACCGACACCCAGTACGCGTTCACCCGCCCGGTCGCCGACCACATGCTCCGCAACTACGACGGCGTCCTGAAGGTCGACGGCGAGGTCGGCAACAAGAAGACCTACGACCCCCGCGTCTGGGGCGCCTCGGCCGAGGCCGGCCTCGCGGCCCGCGTCGTCGAGGCCGCCGCGTCGCTCGGGTCGGCCGGGAAGAAGCTCTAGTGTCCGACGAGTTCCGGAAGAACCTGATGGGCCCCGAGCCCACGCTCCTGCCGGAGGAGCCCGCCGTCGTCGGGCGCCTCGCGGCCGGTGACGAGGCCGTGGACCTGGCGGCCAAGCATCCGACGTCGTCGCTCGTCTGGGCGATCCTCGCGGACGAGGCGTACGCGGAGGGCCGGACCATCGAGTCCTACGCCTACGCCCGTACCGGGTACCACCGCGGCCTCGACGCGCTGCGACGCAGCGGCTGGCGTGGCGCCGGCCCCATCCCGTACTCGCACGAGCCGAACCGTGGCTTCCTCCGCGCCCTCTACGCGCTGGGCCGTGCTGCCGCGTCCATCGGCGAGATCGAGGAAGCCGAGCGGATCGCGGTGTTCCTCAGGGAGTCGGACCCGGAGGCCAGCGCGCAGCTCGCGAACTGACGTCCGGCACGGAACGGGAAGAACGGGGTCCGCCATGGCGGACCCCGTTCTTCCTTTTTCCGCCGGGAGGGCCTCGGTCCGGGTGCCTCCTAGACCCGACTACTCGTTAATCTGGTCCGGTTAACAAGTAGTCCAATTCCTTGTGCAGAAGTGGCGCACGCGACCAGAGTTAAAAGCTCCACATACCGTGGTGAGGCGATTGGAAGTGGGGGCTGGAATGTCCACAAGCGTAAGTACGGGTCAGTTGTACACGGTCGCGGAGGTCGCGGCCATGATGCGGGTCTCGAAGATGACGGTCTACCGCCTGGTGCAGTCCGGAACGATCAACAGCATCCGGTTCGGCCGGTCCTATCGCGTGCCGCAGAATGCGGTGCGGGACTACCTCGACGCGACGAATCCGGGCTCGGACTACTCGATCTGACGGCAGGGTCCGCGGACCTGCCGCGTCCCCCGGCCCGCCGTGGCCGGGGGGTCCGCCATGACCTCGGGCATCACAGCGAGACGTGGATCGACCGATCGTACGCCTTGTGCTATCTATCGGTTAACGATAGCTTTGTGCTGACAAACAGTACAAGGGAGTCGTCATGGGAAGAATCACCGTCCTCGCTCTGCGGGTCGTGCTGTGCATGATGTTCGCGGGTTCCGTCTTCATCCAGGTGGTGATGCTCTCGCTCCTGGGCATCGACCTCGACGGAGCCGATCCCGACGTCGCCCTGATCCGGACCCCGCTCGTGGTCCTGACCGTGCTCGGGATCCTCGCACTCCAGGTGGCCGTGGTCTGCGTCTGGGGGCTGCTGACGATGGTGCGGCGGGGAACAGTGTTCTCCTCGGACGCCTTCCGGCTCGTGAACATCGTCATCGGTGCCTTCGCCGCCGCGAGCCTGCTCACGGTGGGGCTCGGGATCGCGCTCGCGCCCGGTGAGGCCGTGGCGCCCGGCGTCGTGCTGCTCATCGGGGGAGTGGCCGTCATGATCGCTGCCGTGGCGCTGATCGTGCTCGTGCTGCGGGCACTGCTCGCGCAGGCGGTGGCACGCGACACCGAGGCACGGCAGCTGCGCACCGAACTCGACGAGGTCATCTGATGCCCATCGTGGTGCGGATCGACGTCGAACTCGCCCGGCGGAAGATGAGCGTGGGCGAGTTCGCGGAGCGGATCGGACTGACACCCGCCAACGTGGCGGTGCTCAAGAACGGACGGGCCAAGGCCGTCCGTTTCAGCACACTCGAGGCGATGTGCAGGGTCCTGCAGTGCCAGCCCGGGGACCTGCTCGAGTGGGTCGAGGACGAGCCCGGGGCGGACGCGGGGGCCGCGATGTCCGTGCCCGGAGAGGACGATGCATGAGGGGACGCGGCAGGTTCCTGCCCGCCGCGCCCGGGCCGGGCGCGCCGGGGGACGCCGGTCTGTACGGCCCGGGGTCGACCGCGTGGCGGATCGCGCGGGAGCGGACCGTCCTGGCCGGTGGACCGGCTGCGCTCCTGCTGCAGGTGGCGCACCCCCTCGTCGCGGAGGGCGTCCGCGCCCACAGCGGCTTCGCGACCGATCCCCTCCAGCGGCTCCGCGGCACCCTCGACGCCGTCCTGACCGTCACGTTCGGCGACGACGCGCAGGTCCGCGCCGCCGCCGCCCACGTGGCCAGGAGGCACGAGACCGTCCAGGGCACGCTGCCCACTGCCAGTTCCTCGCTGCCCGCGGGGACCCGGTACAGCGCGAACGACCCGGACCTGGCCCTCTGGGTGTTCGCCACCCTGGCATGGACCGCCATCGAGGTCACGGAGGTCTTCCTCCGGCCCGTCGGGCCCGAGGAGCGGGATGCGTACTACCGGGACATGACCCGACTGGGGCGAGTGTTCGGTGTCCCGGACGCGCTCCTGCCCGCCGACTACCGTGGCCTCCGGAGCTACTTCGACCACCAGGTCCGTACCACCCTCGACGTCGGCGGTGCCGCCCGCTCGATCGCGCAGCAGATCCTCGCTCCGGATCCGCCGATCGTGCCGCCTCCACTCCGCCCGGTGCCCGCCCTGCTCGCCGCCGGGATCCTCCCTCCCGCGCTGCGCGAGGCCTACGGACTGCCGTGGCGGCGTCGGGACCGGATCGCCTTCGCGGTGATCCGCCGGGCCGTCCGGCATGCGGCCCCCCTGCTTCCGGCCGGGCTCCGCTACTGGCCCCACTACGGTGTGGCATGCCGCCGCATGACAGCTGACGGCGGCCGGCCGCAGCGGGCGGTTCGCCGCCGGAGCCGGTGACGGGTCCCGGTGGGGCACCTGCTCCGGGAACTCCGGCGACCCCGTGTCGACGCCCACCGGCGGACGGACACCGCCGGAGTCCAGGACCGGCCCGTCCCGGGGATCAGCGCTCCGGGTGGCGGATCGTCGTCGTGACCGACACCACCTGCGGACGCGGCGGGGCGGAGCTGAAGCCGAACCGCACCGGGGGGCTCACGGGTGCGAGGGTGCCGAGATCCGCGTCCCGCCAGCTGGCCGTCGCCCCGGAGACGGCCCGCGCGGAGGTCACCCCGTAGTACTCGGTGCGCCCGTGTCCTGCCGAGCCGGCCGTGGCGATGCCCTTCACCAGGAGCGACGCCACGGGATTGATGAGCGCGAGCCAGCGGGGATGCGTGGCCAGGCGCCGCGGGACGATCCCCAGCAGGCGCCCGAGGAGCGTGACCGCGCCGATTCCGGCGACCACCCGCAGATCGCCGCCCTCGACGACGAGCCGGTCGGCCGTCAGGGTCGAGGTGACCGGCGAGAGCACGACGTCGTCGAACGTGTAGGTCGATCCGACATAGTCCGCGATCTCCTGTGTGGGCGCGATCAGCGTGCGGTGTCCCGCGGCGTCCTCCAGCATGACGTCGGTGAACGCCCCGAAGGGGGAGGTGTCCCACCGGCCGATCACCAGCCGGGTACCCGAGGCGGTGCCGATGCCGGCGATGTGTCCTTCGAAGCGGTCCATGGCCCTATTCTGCACGCGCCCACCTCCGGACCGGACGGGCTTCGCGGAGCTCCCGCTCGCGTCACGCCCGGCATTTTTCGGCGCCCCCGGAGCCGCTCGGCTAAACTCGGACGGTAAGAGCCCCAGTGGCCGCATGTCGTGCGGCCGGTTGGGGCGTTCTGATGCACGGCGTGCTTGCCGCGGTTGCGCGGGGAGGGCCCGTACCGAATGGGGGAGGATCCCATGCCAGCAATCGTCATTGTCGGAGCCCAGTGGGGCGACGAGGGTAAGGGCAAGGCCACTGACCTGCTGGGCGGTCGGGTCGACTACGTCGTGAAGCCGAACGGTGGCAACAACGCCGGGCACACCGTCGTCGTCGGCGGCGAGAAGTACGAGCTGAAGCTCCTTCCCGCCGGCATCCTCAGCCCCAACGCCATCCCGATCATCGGCAACGGCTGCGTCATCAACCTCGAGGCCCTCTTCCAGGAGATCGACGGGCTCCAGGCCCGCGGCGCCGACACCTCCAAGCTGCGGGTGTCCGCCAACGCCCACCTCGTGGCGCCCTACCACCAGGTGCTGGACAAGGTGACCGAACGCTTCCTCGGCAAGCGTGCCATCGGCACCACCGGGCGCGGCATCGGTCCCGCGTACATGGACAAGGTGGCCCGGCTCGGCCTGCGCGTGCAGGACGTGTTCGACGAGTCGATCCTGCGCCAGAAGGTGGAGGGCTCCCTCAAGCAGAAGAACGAACTCCTCGTGAAGGTCTACAACCGGCGCGACGTCGAGGTCGAGGAGGTCGTGGAGTACTTCCTGTCCTTCGCCGAGCGGCTCAAGCCCCTCGTCATCGACTCCACCTTCGTGCTCAACGAGGCACTCGACGCCGGCAAGGTGGTCCTCATGGAGGGTGGCCAGGCGACCTTCCTCGACGTCGACCACGGCACCTACCCGTTCGTGACGTCCTCGAATCCCACGGCCGGCGGTGCGTCCGTCGGCTCCGGCATCGGTCCCACGCGCATCTCCCGCTCGATCGGCATCATCAAGGCCTACACCACGCGTGTCGGAGCCGGCCCGTTCCCCACGGAGCTCTTCGACGAGATGGGCCTGTACCTGCAGAAGACCGGCGGCGAGTTCGGCGTGAACACCGGCCGTCCGCGCCGGTGCGGCTGGTACGACGCCGTGCTGGCGCGCCACGCGTCACGCGTCAACGGCTTCACCGACTACTTCGTCACCAAGCTCGACGTCCTCACGGGCATCGAGAGCATCCCGGTCTGCGTCGCGTACGACGTCGACGGCGTCCGCCACGACGAGATGCCCATGACCCAGACCGAGTTCCACCACGCGAAGCCGATCTTCGAGTACTTCGACGGCTGGACCGAGGACATCACGGGCGCTCGGACCATCGAGGACCTGCCGGACAATGCGCAGACCTACGTGCGGGCGCTCGAGAAGCTCTCCGGCACCCGGTTCTCCGCGATCGGCGTCGGTCCGGACCGCGACCAGACCATCGTGGTCAACGACCTGATCGGCGCCTGATCGGTACCTGATCGGGACCGCCCGGAGGTCGACGCCTAGAGGTTGACGGTGATGTCGGCGTCGTCGCGCAGTCGCGCGATCAGTGCCTGTGCGGCCTCGGAGGTCCTGCCACCCGACAGCTGCTGGATGATCTGTTCGCGGACGTCCTCGAGCGGGGGAATCGGTGTCGCGGTATCGCCCCCGGCCTCCTGCTGCGCCTTCGCCGCGTCGTAGGCCTCCTGGATCTCCTGGTCGGTCGGCGTCGTGTCGCCGGCTTCCTCCGCCAGGAGCGTGTCGAGCTTCACCTGGTCCGTCAGCTGCTCGTCGAACTCGGCGTCGTCGATCCCCTGGTCGGCGAAAGCGGCCTTCAGCTCCTCCTCGGAGGCGAGCCCGCTCGCCTGCAGCAGCTCGTCGACGGCCGCGGCCCGTCCTTCGGGCGTCGCCGTGATGCCCCGCCGGTCGGCCTCCTGGCGCAGCAGCTCGGAGCTGACAAGGTTGTCCGCGACCGTCGTCCTCAGCAGGTCCTGATCGACCTCCTGGCCCGCGGCCTGCGCCTGGGCGGACGCCTGCGCGAACTGGCCCTCGTACGTGTCGGTGAAGAGGTCCCGGCCGATCTCGGTGCCGTTGACGACGGCGACGACCTCGGGGATGCCCTCGAGATCCGGTGCGGGCTGTGCCTCGCCCGGCGCTGCCGATACGGAAGCCGACGCCGATCCGGAAGCCGACGCCGATGCGTCTGCGCCCTCAGGCTCGCCCTCCGAACCGGTGCAGCCGCCGAGCACCAGGATCGAGCTGATGAAGGCGGCGGCCAGCAGCAGCCGCCTGCCCGCACCGGTCCTCCGGACAGTGCTCATGACCGTTCCCTCCCTGCCGGGTCGTCAGGACCAGCATGCGACCCCGACCGCACCCTCGTCCGACGGCGGGCGGCGTCCGACGGCAGCCAGGACGGGATGCCCGGCGCTACCATCCCCAGGTCCCCGTGCCGCCCTTGAACGGTCCCACGATGGCGGCGGTGATCCAGCCGCCGTAGAAGTCACCCTCCTGGGCCCGCACCTCCTCGCCGTCCACCGTGCAGGCGTCCATCCGCGACGGGTAGATGGCGACCCGCGTGGCGAGGTCCTCGTAGCCACGGACCGGCGTCGGGTAGGTCCACGCGCCGCGCGGGCTGCGCGCGCTGCCGGCGACGACGTCGAAATAGCGGGCCGCGCCCTTGAACTCGCAGTGGGTGGTGCCCTCCACGGGAACCAGCACGCCGGGCGCGAAGTCCGCGATCGGCAGGTAGTAGACAGGCGGGTGGCTCGTCTCGAGGACCCGCACCGCGTCGACCGTGGTGACGATCAGCTGCCCACCGAAGCGCACCTCGATGCCCGCCGGTGTCCGTTCCACCCGCGGAGGCCGCGGATAGTCCCAGACGGACTCCTGTCCTGGCCCGGGTGGCACACGCCTGCTCTTCAAGGGGATACTCATGCCGAAAGGGTACTCCGGCCCGCCGGGCCGGAGTCTGTACGCTGGGTGGACGTCGGCACACACGGTTAGGGCGGCAACATGAAGGTCAGCGTCGGTCAGTTCCGGCCAGGTGGGGACGCCCCGGCGAATCTCGCCGTGATGCGGGAACTCGCGGCGGAGGCCCGGGGCGAAGGCGCGGAGCTGATCGTCTTCCCCGAGGAGTCGATGTTCGCCATCGGCAAGCTCGACGGCGACCTCCACCAAGCCGTCGAGGCGAACTGGACCACCTTCGTGCAGCAGCTGTCCTTCCTCGCCGCCGACCACGGCATCGCCGTGGTGGCCGGCGGGTACGAGCCCAGCGGCGAGGAGCGGCCCTTCAACACCCTCGTCCTGATCGACGCGACCGGCCGCATCGTGGACACCTACCGCAAGCTGCACCTCTACGACGCCTTCAGCTACTCCGAGTCCACGGCCATCAAACCGGGTGACGGCGGCATCAAGATCGCCGAGGTCGGCGACCTCCGGGTGGGACTCATGACCTGCTACGACGTCCGGTTCCCCGAACTGGCACGCGCACTCGCCGATGCCGGGGCCGACCTCATCTGCGTGCCGGCCGCGTGGTTCAAGGGCGAGCACAAGATCGAGCACTGGGAGACGCTGCTGAAGGCGCGGGCCATCGAGAACACCCTGTGGGTGGCGGCGGCCGGCACCTCGAGCAGCCACACCATCGGCCACTCGGCCATCATCGACCCGATGGGCGTCCCGCAGGCGCACCTCGAGGACGAGGAGCGGGGCATCGTCACCACGGACGTCACACGCCGCAGGGTCGACGACGTCCGGGAGTTCCTGCCGGTGCTCCGGAACCGGCGCTTCGCCCGGAACGACGCTATTGTCGACCCCCACTGACGCAGCGGATCCCGGTACCGAGGCGGACCGCCGGGTCCGACCCGGCGAGCCTGCGCGTGCCGCGAACATCAGGGACGTAGCCCGCCGCGCGGGGGTCTCGCACCAGACGGTCTCCCGCGTCCTCAACGGCCACCCGAGCCTGCGGGCCGAGACGCGGGACCGCGTGCTGGCCGCGATGGCAGAGCTCAGCTTCCGTCCCAACCGTGCCGCCCGGGCGCTCGTGACCAGCAGGTCCACCACCATCGGCGTGCTCGTGGGCAAGGGCTTCGAGTACGGGCCGGCGGCGAGCCTGCAGGCCATCGACAGCGCTGCGCGCGAAGCCGGGTACGCCGTCGACATCGCGCACCTCGACGACCTCGACGGCGGCTCCATCCGGTCGGCCCTGGACCGGCTGCTGGCGCACGGCGTGGACGGGCTCGTCATCCTGGCCCCGCAGACACAGACCCTGGGCGAGATCGAGCGCCTGTCCATCACGCTGCCGTTCGTGACGGTCCACTCGGCGCAGGCGCAGGACGATCACCGCTTGTCGGTGGACCAGTCGGGAGGCGCCGCGCTCGCGACGCGCCACCTGCTCGAGCTGGGACACCGGCGGATCGCGCACATCGCGGGACCGGAGGGCTGGTTCGAGACGGAGGCGCGGGTGCGGGGGTATCGCGGTGAGATGGAGGCCTGGGGCCGCTCACCGGAGGTGCTGCGCTCCGGCGACTGGACCGCCGAGTCGGGGTACCGGGCAGGGCGTTCCCTCGCGGCGGACAGGGAAATCACCGCGGTCTTCTCGTCCAACGACCAGATGGCGCTCGGACTGCTCCATGCCTTCCGTGAAGGTGGACGTCGGGTGCCCGAGGACGTCAGCGTCGTGGGGTTCGACGACGTCCCCGAGGCGGCGCACTACTGCCCGCCCCTGACGACGGTGCGGCAGGACTTCCCCGAGCTGGGGCGGCGTTGCATGACGAGGCTGCTGGCGCTCATCGGCTCGGTGGGGACGGATGCGGCCGGCGAGGCGGGCGCGGCCCCGGACGTGGTACCGGAACTCGTGGTCCGGGCGTCGACGGCCGCGCCGGCCGCCTGACGGCCCTCCTCCTCCGCCATTGACACGCCCCACTGATCGGGCCCTACACTGGGAACCGCAATGTGAACGGTCACATGAACGGCGCATCGCATCGACGATCCATCAGGGCACTGCATCGCGGTCTCCCGAGAAGAACAAAGAGGTCCTTCCCTTGAGTGACTCCATCCCGGGCGCAGACCCGGCCACAGGGGCGGCCGGCAGGCCCACCTACGTCATCGGTGTCGACTACGGCACCCTCTCCGGACGCGCCGTCGTGGTCCGTGTCTCCGACGGTGCGGAACTCGGAGCCTCGACGCTCGAGTACCCGCACGCCGTCATGGACTCGACGCTCACAGCCACGGGCGAGCAGCTCCCGCCCGAATGGGCCCTGCAGGTGCCGTCCGACTACGTCGACGTCCTCCGCACCGCCGTACCGGCAGCCGTGCAGGAGGCGGGTATCGATCCGCAGGACGTCATCGGCATCGCCACCGACTTCACCGCCTGCACCATGGTGCCCACCCTCGCCGACGGGACGCCCCTCAACGAGGTGCCCGGCTACGAGGGTCGGCCCCACGCCTACGTGAAGCTGTGGAAGCACCACGCGGCGCAGGGCCAAGCGAACCGCATCAACGACCTGGCCGCCGAGCGCGGCGAAGCGTGGCTGCCCCGCTACGGCGGACTGATCTCGAGCGAATGGGAATTCGCCAAGGGCCTCCAGCTGCTCGAGGAGGACCCCGAGCTGTACGACCGCATGGACCACTGGGTCGAGGCCGCCGACTGGATCGTCTGGCAGCTCACGGGGGAGTACGTGCGCAACGCGTGCACCGCCGGCTACAAGGGCATTTACCAGGACGGCGCCTACCCGTCCGAGGAGTTCCTCGCCGCACTCAACCCCGGGTTCGCGGGCTTCGCCCGCGAGAAGGTGGAGCACACGATCGGCGCACTCGCCTCGAGGGCGGGCTCGCTCTCCGAGGAGGCCGCCGGCTGGACCGGTCTGCCGGCAGGGATCGCGGTGGCCGTCGGGAACGTCGACGCCCACGTCACGGCCCCGGCGGCGCAGGCCACGGATCCCGGCCAGATGGTGGCCATCATGGGCACCTCGACCTGCCACGTCATGAACTCGGACCGGCTCAGCGAGGTGCCGGGCATGTGCGGTGTCGTGGACGGCGGGATCGTCGAGGGCTTCTACGGCTATGAAGCCGGCCAGTCCGGTGTCGGCGACATCTTCGCGTGGTTCGTGGCCAACCAGGTGCCCGGCGAGATCCGGGATGCTGCCGCTGCGCAGGGCCTGAGCGTGCACGAGTACCTGACGGAACAGGCGCAGTCCGAGCCCGTCGGGGCGCACGGCCTGGTGGCCCTCGACTGGCATTCCGGCAACCGTTCCGTCCTCGTGGACCATGAGCTCTCCGGCACCGTCGTGGGCCTGACCCTCGCCACCAAGCCGCACGAGGTCTACCGCGCCCTGCTGGAGTCCACGGCGTTCGGCACGCGGAAGATCGTCGAGACCTTCAACGCCTCCGGCGTGCCGGTCACCGAGTTCGTGGCCGCCGGCGGCCTCATCCGGAACCCGTTCCTCATGCAGGTCTACGCCGACGTGCTGAACATGCCGCTCTCGGTCATCGGCAGTTCCCAGGGGCCGGCCCTCGGTTCGGCGATCCATGCCGCCGTCGCCGCCGGCGCCTACCCGGACATCCACGCCGCAGCCGCTGCGATGGGCCATCTGGACCGTGCCGCCTACACGCCCGACCCGGAGCGTGCCGCCGCCTACGACGCGCTGTACCGCGAGTACACCGAACTGCACGACTACTTCGGGCGCGGCACCAACGACGTCATGCACCGGCTGAAGGCCCTGCGCCGCGCGGCCCGCACCCCGCAGGCGGTGTCGGCATGAGCGCCGTGTCCACGGGCTCCTTCAGCCCCGAGGTCGAGGCCGCGATCGATGCCGTCCGGAAGGACGTCGCCGCCCTGCACGCCGAACTCGTGCGCTACGGACTCGTCGTCTGGACCGGCGGGAACGTCTCCGGCCGCGTCCCCGGTGCCGACCTGTTCGTCATCAAGCCCTCCGGCGTCAGTTACGACGAGCTGACGCCGGAGAACCAGATCCTGTGCGACCTCGACGGGAACGTCATCGAGGGCACCCCCGGATCGGAACGGTCGCCGTCCAGCGACACCGCGGCGCACGCCTACGTGTACCGCAACATGCCCGACGTCGGCGGTGTGGTGCACACGCACTCCACCTACGCTGTCGCGTGGGCCGCACGCGGCGAACCGATCCCCTGCGTCATCACCGCCATGGCCGACGAGTTCGGCGGCGAGATCCCCGTGGGCCCGTTCGCGATCATCGGTGACGACTCGATCGGCCGCGGCATCGTCGAGACGCTCACCGGCCACCGCTCCCGCGGGGTCCTCATGAAGAGCCACGGACCCTTCACGATCGGCAAGGACGCGAAGGACGCCGTCAAGGCGGCCGTGATGCTCGAGGACGTCGCCCGCACCGTCCACATCTCCCGGCAGCTCGGCGCCCCGGCGGGCATCCAGCCCGAGCACGTCGACTCCCTCTTCGACCGCTACCAGAACGTGTACGGTCAGCCCTCGATCCCAGGAGCCCCCGCATGAGCCCCCTCAGCACGACCCTCGACACCTACGAAGTCTGGTTCCTGACCGGCAGCCAGGACCTGTACGGGGAGGAGACCCTGCATCAGGTCGCGGAGCAGTCGCAGGAGATCGTCCGGATCCTCGGGGATTCGGGCCTGCCCGTGAAGGTCATCTGGAAGCCGACCCTCAAGGACTCTGCGTCGATCCGCCGGATGGCACTGGAGGTCAACGCGGCCGACAACGCCATCGGGGTCATCACCTGGATGCACACGTTCAGCCCGGCGAAGATGTGGATCGCGGGCCTCGACGCACTCCGGAAGCCGCTGCTGCACCTGCACACGCAGATCAACGTCGCGCTCCCCTGGGACGAGATCGACTTCGACTTCATGAACCTGAACCAGGCCGCCCACGGCGACCGCGAGTTCGGGTACATCCAGTCCCGCCTCGGTGTGCCGCGCAAGACCGTCGTCGGGCACGTGTCCAACCCCGGCGTCTGCGCCAGGATCTCCTCCTGGCAGCGCGCCGCGGCCGGCTGGGCCGCCGTCCACGAGCTCAAGGTGGCACGCTTCGGTGACAACATGCGCAATGTCGCCGTCACCGAGGGTGACAAGACCGAGGCCGAGCTGCGCTTCGGCGTCTCGATCAACACGTGGGGCGTGAACGACCTCGTCGCCGCCGTGGACGCCCAGGCGGAGGCCGACGTCGACGCCCTCGTGGCCGAGTACGAGGAGACGTACGACGTCGTCCCCGAGCTCCGCCGCGGCGGCGAGCGGCACGAGTCGCTGCGCTACGGCGCCCGGCAGGAGCTCGGGCTGCTGTCCTTCCTCGAGGAGGGCGGATTCGGGGCCTTCACCACGAACTTCGAGGACCTCGGGGCCCTCCGCCAGCTGCCCGGTCTCGCCGTCCAGCGGCTCATGGCCCGCGGCTACGGGTTCGGCGCCGAGGGTGACTGGAAGACCGCCGTCCTCGTGCGGGCCGCCAAGGTCATGGGGGCGGGGCTGCCCGGCGGCGCGTCCCTCATGGAGGACTACACGTACCACCTGGTGCCGGGGGAGGAGAAGATCCTCGGGGCGCACATGCTCGAGATCTGCCCCACCCTGACCACGTCGAAGCCCACGCTGGAGGTCCATCCGCTGGGCATCGGCGGCAAGGAGGACCCCGTGCGCCTCGTGTTCGACACCGACGCCGGGTCCGGCGTCGTCGTCGCGATGTCCGACATGCGGGACCGCTTCCGCCTGACGGCCAATGCCGTCGAGGTGGTCCCGCCCGACGCCCCGCTCCCCAACCTGCCGGTCGCGCGCGCAGTGTGGAAGCCGGAGCCGAGCCTTGGAACCTCCGCAGCGGCCTGGCTGAGCGCCGGCGCCGCCCACCACACCGTCCTCACCACCGCGGTGGGCCTCGAGGTCTTCGAGGACTTCGCGGACATCGCCGAGGTCGAACTGCTGCGCATCGACGCCGACACGAAGCTGCGGGACTTCCAGCGTGAGCTGCGCTGGAACGCCGCGTACTATCGCCTGGCGCAGAAACTCTAGAAGCCACTCCCCGAAAGCCGGCACTGTCGCCGGAAACTCCACACAAGAAAGTTCCACCATGAATCGGAAATACCTGGCCGGCATCGCGGCCGCCAGCATCCTGACCCTCAGCCTCACCGCATGCGGCGGAAGCCGGGGCGGCGGGGACGAGGCCGCAGCGGAAGGCGGCTCCAACGAGGGCGCCAAGATCGGCGTCGCCATGCCGACGCAGCAGTCCGAGCGCTGGATCGCCGACGGCGAGAACGTCAAGAGCCAGCTGGAGGACCTCGGCTACGAGGTGGACCTCCAGTACGCGAACGACGACATCCCCACGCAGGTCAGCCAGATCGAGAACATGATCAACGGCGGCGTGAAGGCCCTCGTCATCGCCTCGATCGACGGCACCACGCTCACGAGCGTGCTGGACCAGGCCGAGTCGCAGGACATCCCCGTCATCGCCTACGACCGCCTGATCAACGGGTCGGACACCGTGGACTACTACACGACCTTCGACAACGAGGAGGTCGGCGTGCAGCAGGCCACCTCGCTGCTCACCGGTCTCGGGATCCTCGACGCCGAGGGCAAGGAGACGGGCGAGGAAGGGCCGTTCGACGTCGAGCTCTTCGCCGGCAGCCCGGACGACAACAACGCCACGTTCTTCTGGGACGGCGCCATGAAGACGCTGCAGCCCTACCTGGACAGCGGTGTGCTCCGCGTGCCCAGCGGCCAGACCGACTTCGAGCAGGCGGCGATCCTCCGCTGGCTCCCCGACACCGCTCAGGACCGCATGGAGGACCTCCTCACCGTCGGTGGCGGCGAGCAGCTCGAGGGTGTCCTCTCGCCCTACGACGGCCTGTCCATCGGCATCATCTCCGCCCTGACCTCCGGTGGCTACTCCGCTGACGACCTCCCCGTCGTCACCGGCCAGGACGCCGAGGTGGGCTCCGTCAAGTCGATCATCGCCGGCGAGCAGTACTCCACGATCTTCAAGGACGTCCGCGAGCTCGGCAAGCAGGCCGTCACCATGGTGGACGACCTCATGAAGGGCGAGGAGCCCGAGGTCAACGACACCGAGACGTACGACAACGGCGAGAAGATCGTGCCGTCCTACCTGCTCGAGTCGCAGATCGTCACGGTCGACAACTACGAGGCCGCGCTCGTGGAGACCGACTACTACACCGAGGACGAACTCAAGTAGCCGTCCCGCAGCACCCGTAGCACCCCCTCAGCCTGTGGCTCCGTACCCTCCCGGTCCGGAGCCACAGGTGCTGTACCTCGCCCGGCCGATGCCGGGACTTCCACTCAAGTAAGCGAGGCTCGACCATGGCGGAGAACATCCTCCGGATGCGCCGCATCACCAAGACCTTCCCTGGCGTGAAGGCACTGCAGGACGTCAACCTCGACGTCGCGCGTGGAGAAGTCCATGCGATCTGCGGAGAGAACGGGGCCGGGAAATCGACCCTCATGAAAGTGCTGTCCGGCGTCTACCCGCACGGGACGTACGACGGCGACATCGAGTTCGAGGGCTCCGTCGCGGAGTTCAAGGACATCCGCGACAGCGAGCGCGACGGCATCGTCATCATCCACCAGGAGCTCGCCCTCTCCCCCTTCCTGTCCGTCGCGGAGAACATCTTCCTCGGGAACGAGCGCGAGAAGCGCGGTTTCATCGACTGGAACGAGACCAACGTGGAGGCGGCCAAGCTCCTCCGCCGCGTGGGGCTGGACCTCAACCCGGTGGTCCGGGCCGGTGACATCGGCGTGGGCAAGCAGCAACTGGTCGAGATCGCGAAGGCGCTGTCGAAGAACGTGAAGCTGCTGATCCTCGACGAGCCCACCGCCGCCCTGAACGACGAGGACTCCGCGCACCTCCTCGGGCTCGTGAAGGGCCTCCGCGGCGAGGGCATCACCTGCATCATCATCAGCCACAAGCTCAACGAGATCCGCGAGATCGCCGATTCGGTGACGATCCTCCGGGACGGGCGCACCATCGAGACGCTCAGCCTCCACGACGGCTCCGTCACGGAGGAGCGCATCATCAAGGGCATGGTGGGACGCGACATGGAGAGCCGCTACCCCGAGCGCACGCCGGCCATCGGCGAGGAGGTCCTCCGCGTCGAGGACTGGACGGTGCACCACCCCCAGGAGAGCGGACGGGTAATCGTCGACGCGGCGAACCTCGCCGTCCGTGCCGGCGAGGTGGTCGGTATCGCCGGCCTCATGGGAGCCGGGCGGACCGAACTGGCCATGAGCATCTTCGGCCGCAGCTACGGCTCCAACATCACCGGCACCCTCTACAAGAACGGTGCCCCGATCACGGCGCGCACCGTGGGCGAAGCGATCCGGCACGGCATCGCGTACGCCACGGAGGACCGCAAGAAGTACGGGCTCAACCTCATCGACGACATCAAGCGCAACGTCTCCGGTGCCGCCCTCGGCAAGCTGGCGAAGCGCGGCTGGGTCGACAGCGGCCGCGAGGCCGTCGTCGCGGGCGAGTACCGGCGGTCCATGAACATCAAGGCCCCGACCGTCACCGCCATCACCGGCAAGCTCTCCGGCGGGAACCAGCAGAAGGTGGTGCTCTCCAAGTGGATGTTCTCGGACCCCGACGTCCTGATCCTCGACGAGCCCACCCGCGGGATCGACGTCGGCGCCAAGTACGAGATCTACACGATCATCAACCGCCTGGCAGCCGAGGGGAAGGCCGTCATCGTCATCTCCTCGGAACTCCCCGAACTGCTCGGCATCTGCGACCGCATCTACACGCTCGCGGAAGGCCGTATCACGGCCGAAGTGCCGATCGACCAGGCGACCCCCGAACTCCTCATGCAGTACATGACCAAGGAAAAGGACTGATTCCATGGCTACCACCGTCAAAGACCCCGCGGTCACCGCACCGCCACCTCCCGTGAAGCACGGGCTCGCCTTCCTCACGAGCAGGCTGCGCCAGATCGGTATCTTCGTGGCGCTCATCGTCATCGTCGCCCTGTTCCAGGTGCTGACCGGCGGCGCTCTGCTGATGCCGGACAACGTCTCCAACATCATCGTCCAGAACAGCTACATCCTGCTCCTGGCCATCGGCATGGTCATGATCATCGTCGCCGGGCACATCGACCTCTCCGTCGGGTCCGTGGCGGCCTTCGTGGGGGCCATGTCCGGCATCATGATCCAGGACTGGGGGTTCACCTGGTGGGTGGCCTTCCTCGCCTCACTGATCATCGGCGGACTGGTAGGGGCCTGGCAGGGCTTCTGGGTGGCTTACGTGGGCATCCCCGCGTTCATCGTCACACTCGCCGGCATGCTCGTGTTCCGTGGACTCACCCAGATCGTGCTCGAGAACCAGCGCATCACCGGCTTCCCCGAGGAGTACCGCCAGCTCGGCGGTGGCTTCCTCTTCCCCGGGCTGTTCCCGGCGGAGACCAACCTCCTGGACTGGACCACGGTGGTCCTCGGCCTGGTGGCCGTCGCCCTCCTCACCATCACCCAGCTCCGCGGACGCGCCACCCGCGCACGCCTGAAGCTCGAGGACGAGCCGGCGGCCTGGTTCTTCACCAAGCTCGCCTTCATCGTCGTGATCATCCTCGGCCTCACCTACCTTCTGGCGAGCTCGCGCAGCGGCACGCCGATCGTGCTCGTGGTCCTCGGCATCCTGATCGTGGGCTACAGCGCCGTGATGGGCAACAGCGTCTTCGGGCGCCACATCTACGCCGTCGGAGGCAATCTCCAGGCAGCACAGCTCTCCGGCATCAACACGAAGCGCATCGACTTCATGCTCTTCGTCAACATGGGTGTGCTCGCGGCCCTGGCAGGGCTCATCTTCACCGGTCGCCTCAACTCCGCCGGTCCGGGAGCGGGAAACCTCTTCGAACTCGACGCGATCGCCGCGGCGTTCATCGGCGGCGCGGCCGTGACCGGTGGCGTCGGAACGGTCATAGGAGCCATCACGGGCGGCCTCATCATGGGCGTGCTCAACAACGGCATGTCCCTGCTCGGCGTCGGCATCGATGTCCAGCAGTTCATCAAGGGCATGGTGCTCCTGCTCGCCGTCGGCTTCGACGTCTTCAACAAGCGCCGGGCCTCCAACGCCCTGAAGTAGGCCGGCGAAGAAAAATCGGAGGGGGCGTAACTTTCCCGCCCCGCCCATCGATTACCCCTGTGTAAGCGCCGCACCGAGACCTTTCCCCCAACAGGTCTCGGTGCGGCCTTCTCTTTGCCGCAGGCCCGGGAGGGCCGGCGTCCACGGGCGGAGGGCGATGGTTACGATGGTGTCGCCGTCCCGCTCGAACAAGGAACAGTCCGTGGTCACACCCCTGCCAGATGATGCGCTCCTCCGCGCTCGAGCAGGCGATCCGGCGGCCTTCTCCAGCATCTACCGATCATTGAGCCCGGGAGTGCTGGGGTACTTCGCGGGGCGCGGCTCGGACGACCCGGAGGCCCTCACGCAGGAGGTGTTCCTCACGGTCTTCTCGAAGCTGGACTCCGTCTCCGGTGGATTCCAGGGGCTCCGCACCTTCGCCTACTCCGTGGCACATGCCCGGTACGTGGACGAGGTGAGAAAGCGGACGAGGGCGCCGGTGCTCGTGGGCTACGAGGCCGACGGCGACACCCGGCTCACCGACTCCGCCGAGAGGGTGGCACTGGGGAACCTCGGTGTGGGAGGTGCACGGGGCATGCTGGACCAGCTCAACGCCGAGCAGCGCGACGTCCTCCTGCTGCGCATCGTCGCGGAGCTGCCGATCGAACAGGTCGCGGAGATCCTGGGCAGGTCCGCAGGATCGGTGAAGCAGCTGCAACGGCGGGGACTGCTCAAGCTGAAGGAAATCGTTCGACCTGAGGAATCGGAAACGCCATGACTGGACGTGACACCCCGCCGCCGGACCCCGTGCAGCGACTCCTCGACGAGGCCGGCATTCCCGCGGAACCGGCACTCGTCCGCGCCGTCCGGGAGATCGGCGACCTCGGCGCCGGGCCCGCACCCGATGCGTCCGGAGAACTCGCCCGGCTGATGGCCGACGGCGGCAGGGCGCCGCAGGGGCGCCGGAACAAGCGCCGCATCACGTTCCTCGGCGGGGCGCTCGCCGTCTCCATGGGCGCGGGCATGTCCGGTGTGGCGGCGGGGACGCTCCACTTACGGGAAGGTTTCGACGACGCCGTCGTCTCGATCACCCGCTTCACCGTCCGCAACGACGTCGACCGGGCCGAACCCGCTCCTGAACCGCTCGCCGACGCGGGGCATGGTCCCGCCGTCGTCCCGGCGGTGCCCGCTCGCGCTCCCGCTCACGCCCCGTCACCGTCCGCCTCCGCCCCGGCGCCGTCCGCCCCTGCGGACGCCGGTGGTGCCCTGATGCCGGCTCCCGCTCCCGCGTCGCCCGAGGTGAATGAAGCCGCCGCTGCTTTACCGGCGCCGGCCGTCGTACCGGCAGCCCGGCCACCGGCCGGCACGGTACGCCCTGCGGACTCTGCGACCCGGAGGCCGGACGGTCCGCGGCAGCCCGCGGCCCCGGTGACGCCGCCCACGACCGGAACGGTACCCGGCACGACCGGCCGACCCGATCCGGAGAAGCCCGGCCATGCAGCACCGGGCCGGTTCACACCCGGTCAGGGGCAGGACAGGAGCCTGACGAAGGAGACCACGGTCACGGCTCCGGAGACGATCAGCGGTGACACCCCGGCTCCTGCCGGCCACCGCAGGTCGTGGCTCCGCGCACCGGCCGGTCCTGCCGACACGACGTTCCTCCTCGACGCGCCGATCACCCTGGACCCCGATCGGTCCGCCCTGTTCCCGGCCGATGCGCTCCTCGATCCCGACGACCCGGTACCGGGGCTCCCGGTCGGCCCTGAGATGGGGGAGCTCCCCGCCGATCCGGTCCCGGAGGACCTCCCGGTCGGACCGGCTCCGGAGGACGTCCTGCCGGTGGACCTCCCGGTCGGACCGGCTCCTGAGGACGTGCTGCCGGTGGACCCCGTCGGGCCGGTGGACGCTGCAGCTCCGGACAGCTCCGGTGCCGAGGTCGCGGTGTCTGAGGCGGCCGTTCCCGAGGTCGGATCCCGATCAGAGGCGATGTCCAACAGTTCCCGTTGACCGGGATCGAGGCCTGGGAGGGGGCGGCGCCCTACGAGGTGATCTGCCGCTTCGAGGAGATGACGCCGGTGTTGAAGCCCGCCAGGTTGAGCCCGCCGTGGAAGCGTGCGTGCTCGATCTTGATGCAGCGGTCCATCACGACGTTCAGGCCGGCGCCCTGCGCCTCCCGGGCCACGTCCTCGTGCCACGAGCCCAGCTGCAGCCACAGGGTCTTCGCTCCGACGGCGAGCGTCTCCTGCAGCACGGAGGGCAGGTCGTCGTGCTTGCGGAACACGTCGACGACGTCGGGCACCTCCGGGAGGTCCGCGAGCGACGCGTAGGCGGGCTGCCCGAGAATCTCCTTGGCCACAGGGTTCACGAAGTACAGGCGGTACGGCGAGGAGGACTGCAGGTAGGTCGCCACGAAGTAGGAGGCCCGGGAGGGCTTGTCCGATGCGCCGACGATCGCCACCGACCGCGCATTCCTCAGCAGACTGAGGCGCTCAGGGGCCGATGGTCCCTCCCAGGTCCGTGCCGGTGCGTCCGTGCCGCTCATGCTCCCACTCCTACTGCCCGCGTTGCCGACGGGTCGTCGTCGTTCTCCCCGGCGGATTCCTGCGGGAGCTCGTCGAACTCCGCGTCGGAGGAATCCACGGCGATGTCGAGGGCCTGGTCCAGGTCCCACAGGATGTCGTCGAGGTCCTCCAGGCCCACCGAGATGCGCACGAGGTCCTCGGGGACGCCCGCCGCCACCAGCTGCTCGGCGGAGAGCTGCTGGTGGGTCGTCGAGCCCGGATGGATCACGAGGGTGCGCGCGTCGCCAACGTTCGCGAGGTGCGAGGCGAGCTGCAGCGACTCGATGAACTTCTGGCCCGCCTTGCGGCCGCCCTTGATGCCGAAGCTGAACACGGAGCCGGGGCCCTGCGGCAGGTACGTCTTCGCACGCTCGTGGTGGACATGGGTGGGAAGACCGGCGTAGTTGACGTACTCGACGCGCGGATCGGCCTGCAGCCATTCCGCGACGGCCTGCGCGTTCTCGAGGTGTTCGTCGAGCCGCTGCGCGAGGGTCTCCACGCCCTGTAGGAGCTGGAACGCCGACGACGGCGACAGCGACGGCCCGATGTCGCGCAACTGCTCCGTGCGGAGCTTCGTCAGGAAGCCGTACTCGCCGAAGTTCGCCCACCACTGGATGTTGCCGTAGGAGGGGACCGGCTCGGTCATCATGGGGAACTTGCCGTTGCCCCAGTCGAACCGGCCGCTCTCCACGATGACGCCACCCAGGGTGGTGCCGTGCCCGCCGATGAACTTGGTGGCCGAGTGGATCACGATGTCCGCTCCGTGCTCGATGGGCCGCACGAGGTAGGGCGTGCTGAGCGTCGAGTCGACGATGAAGGGGATCCCGGCGTCGTGGGCCACCTTCGCCAGGCCTGCGAGGTCGGCGATCTCACCCGAGGGATTCGCGATGACCTCGGCGTAGACGGCCTTGGTGTTCTCGCGGATGGCGGCCGCGTAGTCCGCGGGGTCGGTCCCGGGGACGAAGGTGGTCTCGATGCCGAAGCGGCGCAGCGTGACGTCGAGTTGGGTGACCGTTCCGCCGTACAGCTGCGATGCGGCTACGACGTGGTCGCCCGCCTGGCAGAGCGCGGCGAAGGTGATGAACTCGGCGCTCATGCCCGACGCCGTCGCCACCGCCCCGATGCCGCCCTCGAGGGAGGCGATGCGCTCCTCGAACGCCGCGACGGTGGGATTGCCGATGCGCGAGTAGATGTTGCCGTACTTCTGCAGCGCGAACAGGTTGGCGGCGTCGTTGGTGTCCTTGAAGACGAAGGACGTCGTCTGGTAGATCGGTACGGCGCGCGCGCCGTGGGTGGCATCGGGAGTGCCGCCGGCGTGGAGTGCGCGCGTACGGAAACCGAAGGAACGTTCTGCCATCAGACACCTGCCTTGCTGGGGACGGCGAGTGTGCCGTCCGGATCGAATTCCACTCCCGCGGCGCGGGCGGCGTCGGCCTCGAGCTCACGCACGATCGGGAGGATGTCCGTGCCGAACGCCGCCACCTCCTCCTGGAAGTGGAGGTAGCAGGTGAGCAGGAGGTTCACGCCGATCTTCTTGTACTCCACGATGCGCTCGGCGATCTGCTCGGGCGTGCCGATGAGCTGGGTCTTGAAGCCGTCGTTGTACTGCACGAGGTCCTCGAACGTCGAGTCGGCCCACATGCCCTTGCCGTCCTTCGTGGACGGTCCGGCTTCCTGGACGGCGTCGCGGAATCCCTCGACGGCGGGGCGGTGGGCCTTCTCGACGATCTCGCGGAGCGTGTCGCGGGCCTCCTTCTCGGAGTCGCGGGCGATCACGAACCCGTTCAGCCCGAAGCGGGGACGGCGGCCGGCCTGCTCGGCGGAGGCCCGGACGCCGGCGATGTTGTCCTTGAAGCCTTCGAGGTCCTTCCCGTTCGAGAAGTACCAGTCCGCCACGCGGCCGGCCGTGGCCTGGGCCGCCGTCGAGTTCCCGCCGAAGAAGATCTCGGGGTGGGGGCGGCCCGGCACGGCGACCGGGGCCGGGCTCAGCGTGAAGTCCTTGATGGTGTAGTACTTGCCGGCCTGGCTGTAGCCCTCCTCCGTCCACAGTCCGCGCAGCACGCGGATGAACTCCTCGGTGCGGACGTAGCGCTCGTCGTGCTCGAGCCAGTCGAGGCCGAAGTTGATGAATTCGTCCTTCAGCCAGCCGGAGACGATGTTGACGGCTGCGCGGCCGTTCGAGATGTGGTCGGCGGTGATGATGTACTTCGCGAGCACCCCGGGGTGCCACATGCCCGGGTGGACGGCGGCGATGACCTTCAGCTTCTCGGTCGCGGCCAGCAGGGCGAGGGAGAAGCTCGTCGCCTCGTGCTGCTTGTCGGCACCGTAGGACGCTGCGTAGCGGGTCTGCGACAGTGCGTATTCGAACCCGGCGTCCTCGGCGATCCGCGCGAGCTTCTTGTTGTAGTCGAAGTCCCAGCTGGTCCGCTGCTCGATGGTCGAGACGACCAGGCCACCGCTGACGTTGGGGACCCAGTAGGCGAATTTCAGAGGGGTGGAAAGGTCGGCGACGCTCATGGTTTCCTCCATCGGTCTGGCAGTAGCACCCTAATGTCGCCGCGGGGACGCGGAGGCCAGGGTTGCTGCGGCGTCAGTGAGCCAGATCTCTCAGCCGCTCGGGATGGTCACGACGAGTGTGACACCAGAGGCGCCGCAGCTCCAAACAATGTGTCTCCGCATGGAGAAGCCCACCGCAGCGATCAGTGTGCTGAGTACCTTGACAAAAGTTCCGGCATCCACCGAAGACTGGCCGTGGGAGCGCTTCCATGGGGATAGGCGGCGTCTCCTGCTCGGGCTACTCCGCCCGATACCCATCGACATGAGGAGCAATGATGCTCAGCATTTCCAGAACGTGCGCCATGACCCTGGCCCTGGCCGGGGTCCTCGCGTCCACCGCATTCTCCGCATTGCCCGCCGTGGCCCAGGGCCAGAAGGGTGGGCCGGACAGCCCGGACGGAACGACGGCCACCGGGTTCTACATCCCGGAGAAGAGCCACTACCACGAGGCCCACCGGCAGATCGCCGACCTGCGAGCCTCGGGTGATCGTGCCACCGCCGACAGCCTCGGTGCCATGGTCTCGACGCCGCAGGCCGTCTGGGTCACCGGGAGCGATCCGAAGGCCGTCACCCAGCAGGTGCGCAACACGACGCACCGCGCCGCGGGCAAGGGGCAGGTCCCCGTGCTGGCGGCCTACAACCTGCCGTTCCGCGACTGCTCGCAGTACTCCGCCGGTGGCGCGACCGACGTCGCTGGCTACAAGGCCTGGATCGACGCGCTCGCCGCCGGGATCCAGGACAGGGCGGCGATGGTGATCCTCGAACCGGACGGCCTCGGCATCATCCCCTGGTACCGCGGGCTCGACGGCGCCCTCGAGTGGTGCCAGCCGGCAGAGGCGGACGCCGCGAGCGCTGCAGCGGAACGCTTCGAGATGCTCAACTATGCGGTGGACCGCCTCAAGGCACTGCCCGACACCAAGGTCTACCTCGACGGCACCCACAGCGCCTGGCTCGGTACGGGCGAGATCTCGAGCCGGCTCGTGAAGGCCGGCGTACAGAAGGCCGACGGCTTCTTCCTCAACGTCTCCAACTACGAGCTCACCGAGCGGCAGCTGAAGTTCGGCAGCTGGGTGTCGCAGTGCATCCACTACGCCACCGAGATCGACCCCGGGGCCTACGGATCCTGCGCCAGCCAGTACTACCCGGCCTCGCCCGCCGATTTCTCCACCTGGGGGCTGACGGACGCGTGGTACGCGCAGCACGTCGCCGGTGCTCCGAACGCACCGTCGTCGGACGAGCTCGCACACTTCGTGATCGACACGAGCCGGAACGGACGGGGCCCCTGGGTCCCGTCGGTCGCCTACCCGGATCCCCAGGTCTGGTGCAATCCTCCGGGCCGCGGACTCGGCTACCTCCCGACCTCCGACACGGGCAACGAACTCGCCGACGCCTTCCTCTGGATCAAGGTCCCGGGAGAGTCCGACGGGGAGTGCAGTCGCGGCCTGACGGACAACGGGGGCATGGACCCGGAGTGGGGCCGCGTGGATCCTGCGGCCGGTGCCTGGTTCCCCGAGCAGGCGCTGGACCTGATCGCGAACGCCAGCGCGCCCGTACGGCCGTAGCGGACCGGAGAGCGTGCGCGGTCCGTGGGCCGCGCACGCTCTCCGGACGCCTACGCTGAGGGGATGGACAGCTGGAAATCTGCGGGCCGCCTGCGGGAACGGATGCTCTGGAGCACGCTCTCCTGGGTGGGTCTCGTGCTGACCGTCACCCTGGCCACCAGCATCGCGCTGGGCGCGGGCGGCACAGGTGCGGTCGAGAGCCATGGGTTCTACCTGCAGCAGATCGTCCTGCTCGCGTTCAGCGCGGGTGGCACGCTCGCCGCCGTGCGTCGCTGGTGGTCGTTCCGCACCGGCGCGTAGGGTACGCGCCGTTACGGAAATGTGACAAACCGGAGGAGCACTGGGTATCGTCATCGGGTGCCTCCGCCGGAGTGAGGCGCTCCCGGACGGATTGCCGAGCCCTGCCGCCGATCGGGATTCGTTCGCAAACACCGAGGCGGGGACGGGGGAACCACAGTTCCACCGGGCGTGCGGCCCTCCTGCCGGCGTCCTCGGGGTTAAGTCGCTGAACATCGCCGGATACGGCGCTGACCGCGGCCGGGTGACTCCCATCCGAACCCGACAGCTCACCCCGCAGGCATGGGAGAGGTATTCATCCATGTTCCGAAAGATTTCCCCTGCGCGCCACCGTGCCGCAGTCGACGGCAACCTCGCGATGCAGGGACTGTCGCAGGCAGCCAAGGCGCACGCCACCACCGTCGGCCGCCCCGTCGCCGTCGTCGCCATCACCTCGGGCCTCGCGCTCAGCGCTGTCGGCACCGCGCACGCCGGCTCCTACACCGAGCAGGGTTCGACCGCCCCCGCAGCCGTCGCAGCACCCGCAGCGGCGCCCGCCGCAGCAGTCGCTCCCGTAGCGGTCGCTCCCGCAGCCGATGCGACCCACACCGTCGTCGCCGGTGACACCCTCGGTGGCATCGCAGCGACCTACGGCGCCGACCTGACGGCCGTCCTCGCGGCCAACGGGCTCTCCCTCGCCTCGATCATCTTCCCCGGCGACACCGTGGTGATCCCCGCGAGCGGTGCGGCGCAGGCTCCGGCCCAGGCCGTGTCGGTCCCCGTGGCCGTCGCTCCCGCCGCCGAGGTCCAGCAGGCAGCCGTCGTCGCTCCCGCGGCGGAGGTCCAGCAGGCAGCCGCCGTCGCCCCGGCACCGGCTGTGTCGACCGCGCCCGGCTCGGGCGTGTACCTCGCCTCGGCAGACATCACGCCGGTGGCATCCAGCGGCGTCGCGGGCACCCTCGTGGCGTCCGCCCAGGCGCAGCTGCAGGCCGGCGCGATCCAGGACTGCACCGTACTGGTCGAGAACGCCCTGCGGGCAGCGGGCATCTCCGTGGGAGACCTCGGTCCCTCGCAGTTCTTCCAGTTCGGTTCGACGGTGGCCACCCCTGCTGCCGGCGACATCGTCATCACGGCGGGCCACGTGGCCATCTATGTCGGCGGCGGCCAGGTCATCAGCAGCGGCATGAACGGGTCGAACCTCACCATGCAGCACCCCCTCTCGGACCTGCCGGGAGCATCCTTCGTCCGGGTTGCCGGCTAGCAACCCGACGGACCACACGCGGGAAGCGGCAGGTGCTTGGACGGGGCCCTGCCGCTTCCTTTCTTTAACGCCCGACAGAGGCGCCGACCGACGCGGGGACTCAGCCCCGCGCTGCCAGGGCGGCCTGGATGCCGGGGATGCAGCCCTCGTTCTGCAGGGACGTCGTATCCCCGAGGGCCGTGCCCTCATGGAGCTGGGTGAGCAGGCGCCGCATGATCTTCCCGGAGCGTGTCTTGGGCACGTCGGGGACGACGACGACGGACGAGGGACGGGCGATGGGTCCGATGGCGCCCGCCACGTGCGAGCGCAGGGCCGCGGTGACGTCGCCGGATGCGTCCGCCCCTGCCGAGAGCACCACGAACGCGGCGATCGCGTGGCCCGTCAGCGGATCCGTCACGGGGCAGACGCCGGCCTCCGTCACCAGGGGGTGGGCCACCAGCGCCGACTCGATCTCGATGGTGGACAGCCGGTGGCCCGACACGTTGATGACGTCGTCCACGCGCCCGAGGATCCAGGTGTCGCCGTCGTCGTCGTACCGCGCGCCGTCGCCCGCCAGGAACCAGCCCTGCGCGGCGAACTTCCGCCAGTAGGAATCGAGGTAGCGCTGGGGATCCCCCCAGACGGTGCGGGCCATGGCCGGGCCGTGGCGATCCACCACGATCAGGCCCTGCACGCCGGGAGGCACCGGCCGGCCCTCGTCGTCGACGATGCGCGTGCTGACCCCGGGAAGGGCGCGAGCGGCGCAGCCGGGCTTGAAGTCGGTGTCCCCGGGGCTGGGGGAGAGGACGGTCGCGCCGGTCTCGGATTGCCACCAGGTGTCGACGACGGGCACCTCGTCGCGGCCGAGGTTCTTCCGGAACCAGCGCCACGCCTCGGGATTGACCGCCTCGCCGACGGTGCCCAGCACGCGGATGCTCGAGAGGTCGTAGCCGGCCGGGACGCCGTCGGGGAACCAGCCCATCAGTGACCGGACCAGCGTCGGCGCCGTGTAGTAGCTCGTGACGCCGTAGCGTTCGATGATCTCGAAGTGGCGGCCCGGGTGCGGCGTGTTCGGTGTGCCCTCGAAGAGGACCTGCGTGGCACCGTTGGAGAGCGGCCCGTACAGCTCGTAGGTGTGCGCGGTGACCCAGGCCAGGTCAGCGGTGCACCAGTGGACGTCGCGATCCCGCAGGGCCGGATCGGGATTGCTGAAGAGGTGCTCGAAGCTCCACGACGCCTGCGTGAGGTAGCCGCCGGACGTATGCACGAGGCCCTTCGGCTTCCCGGTGGTCCCCGAGGTGTACATGATGAACAGGGGCGTCTCGGCGTCGAACGCCTCCGGTTCGTGGTGCGGTGACGCGGTGTCGACGACGTCGTGCCACCAGACGTCCCTGCCTCCGGTCCAGCTGACGTCGGAACCGGTGCGGCGCACCACGAGCACGTGCTCGATGCTGTTCCGACCGGATACCGCGGCGTCGGCGTTGTCCTTCACAGGCACGGCCGTCCCCCGGCGGTACTGGCCGTCGGTGGTGACGAGCAGCTTCGCGCCCGTGTCCTCGACGCGGAAGCGCAGTGCCTCCGCCGAGAACCCGCCGAACACGAGGGAGTGCACGGCGCCGATCCGGGCGCACGCGAGGGTGACCACGACCGTCTCGACGAGGACCGGGAGATAGATCACCACGCGGTCGCCCTTGCCGATCCCGAGGGCCAGCAGTGCGTTCGCGGCCCGTGAGACCTCGTCCTGCAACTGCGCGTAGGTGACGGTGCGGCGATCGCCGGGCTCGCCCTCGAAGTGCAGCGCCACCGTGTCGCCGCGCCCGGCCCGCACATGGCGGTCGACGCAGTTGGCGGCGACGTTGAGCGTGCCACCGGAGAACCACTCGAGAACGGGCACGCTGAGCGTCCCGTCCTCCTGCGGGGTCGCCTTCTCGAAGGTGTGCAGGGTGTCCCAGGGGTCCTGCCACTCGAGCCGGGCGGCCTGCTCGGCCCAGAACGCGAGCCGTTCGGCCTCGTCCTGCAGCGCGGCCTGTCCTTTCGGCGTCGTCGTCCCTACGCCCACTTGCGCACCGCCCAGCGCTCGGCGATGCCCAGGAGGGCGTCGGTGGTCTTGCCGATCACGGCCAGCAGGATGATGGCGAGGATGATGCGGTCCACGCGGCCGTTCTGCTGCGAGTCCGTCAGCAGGAAGCCTAGTCCCATCGACGACGCGATGAGTTCGGCCGCGACGAGGAACAGCCAGGACTGCGCGAGTGCGAGCCGCAGGCCGGAGAACAGGGCGGGAACGACGGCGGGGAGCTGCACCGTGGTGAGCAGTCGGATGCCGCCCAGCCCGAAGGCCCGCGCTGCCTCGACGAGGTTGCGGTCCACGTGGCGCAACCCGAGGTACAGCGTGGTGAAGACGGGGAAGAACGCACCGATGGTGATCAGCGTGACCTTCGAGTCCTCGTTGATGCCGATCCAGAGGACCAGCAGCGGGACCCACGCCAGGGACGGGACCGCGCGGAGCGCCCCGACGGTCGGGGTCAGGAGGACGTCCGCGATGCGGGAGAGGCCCAGCAGTGCGCCGGCCAGGACCCCGAGCAGGGATCCGAGGAGGAACCCGAGGAGGACCCGCTGTGTGGAGATCAGGATGTGGGTGGCGAGCTGGCCGCGCTCGATGAGGTCCACCGCGGCCGCGAGAACCGACGCCGGCGAGGGGAGCTGCGACGGCCGGAAGAAGCCCGAGGCGGTGCTGAGGTGCCAGGCGAGCAGGATCAGCGCCGGGACGATGAGCCCGAGCAGCACGATGACCACGCGCCGTCCGGCCGTGCCCGTCCTGCCCGGGTTCCTGCCGGCCCCGTCCCCGGTGACCGGAGATCCGGTGGACGCGAGGCCCTCCTTGCTGATGGGAACGGTGCTGCGTCCCGTCAGGTGCTCAGCACTCATGAATCGGAACCGATGGCGGCGGGGTCCGCCTTCTCCACGAGCGAGGCGTCGAAGAGGGTATCGAGGGCCTCGTCGATCTGGTCCTGGCTCTGCACGTCACCGGTCTCCACGAAGACGGGGCCGATCTTCTCGAGGACGCTGCGCTGGGCGTCGCCCGGCGCGGGATCGACGTCGAGGTTGGTGCGCTCGATGATCACGGAGTTGGCCACGGCCTGGTCGATGCCCGCGACGCCCGCGAGGATCGCGGCGGTCTCCTCCGGGTTCTCCTTGGCCCACTCCCGTGCCTTCTCGTAGGCGTCGACCACGGTCTGGGCGACGTCGGGCTTCTCGGTCAGGAAGTCCTCCGTCGCGTTGAGGAAGCCGTAGGAGTTGAAGTCGATGTCGCGGAAGAACAGCTGGGCGCCGTCCTGCTCGGCAGCGGCCATGATCGGATCGAGGCCGGACCAGGCGTCGACCGCACCGCTGGCCAGGGCCGCGCGGCCGTCTGCGTGCTGCAGGTTCTCGATGGTGACCTCGGACTGCTCCACGCCTGCGGCCTCGAGTGCCTGGAGGAGGAAGAAGTACGGGTCGGTGCCGCGGGTTGCCGCCACGGACTTGCCGCGCAGGTCCTCGACGCTCGTGATGCCGGACTCCGGAAGCGCCACGAGGGCTGCCCATTCGGGCTGCGAGTAGATGTCGATGGCCTTGATCGGGGAGCCGTTGGAGCGGGCGAGCAGGGCAGCGGATCCGGCGGTGGATCCGACGTCGATCGCCCCGGCGCGCAGGGCCTCGTTGGCCTTGTTCGACCCGGCGGACTGCACCCAGTTGACGGTGATGTCCTGGTCGGCGAGTTCGTCCTCGAGCCAGCCCTGCTCCTTGATGACGAGGCTCAGCGGGTTGTAGGTGGCGAAGTCGATGTTGAGCGTGCCGCCCTGCGTGGCGGTGCCTGCCGCGGCGGACTCCGTGTCGGAGGCGTTCTCGCCGGCGAGGCAGCCGCTGAGGCTGAGGGAGAGTGCGGTGGCGAGCGCGAGGGTGGGCAGGAGGGCGCGGCGGTTCATGGTGGTCCTTCGAGTGGATGGTGCGAAAAAGGGGAGACAGGAGGGCGGCGGGAGTGCTGCCGGGGAAAGCGCGGGAACGGGCTCTAGTGCCCGGTGACGCCGAGGAGGGAGAGCAGCGAACTGCGCAGCGCCCCGAGGTCGGCCGCATTGCGGTCCCTCGGGCGTGCCCCGGGCACGGCGATGAGTTCCGCGACGGTCGAACCCGCCGCCTCGTCGTCGCCGCGGCCGAGGACGAGGATCCGGTCGGCGAGCTGGAGGGCCTCGTCGACGTCGTGCGTGACGAGCAGCACGGTGGTGGGCTGGGCCCGGTGGATGTCCAGCAGGAGGTCCTGCATCTTGATGCGCGTGAGGGCGTCGAGAGCACCGAAGGGTTCGTCGAGCAGGAGCACCCCGGGATTCCGCGCGAGCGCACGGGCGAGCGACGTGCGCTGGGCCATGCCGCCGGACACTTCGCGCGGCCTGTGCTTCGCGAAGCTGTCCAGGCCCACGAGCTTCAGCAGTTCGAGGACCTTGGCCTTGCCCGCGCTCGCACTGGAGGATCTGGGCAGGCCGATCGCCACGTTCGCCTGCAGGGAGTGCCAGGGCAGGAGCCGCGGTTCCTGGAACGCGACGGCGCACCGTTCGTCGATGCCCGTCACGGCGGTCCCGTCGATCAGGACCTCGCCGCGGTCGGGGATGTCGAGTCCGGCGGCGGCGCGCAGCAGCGTGGACTTGCCGCATCCGCTGGTGCCGAGGATGGCGAGGATCTCCCCGGGCTTCACCTCCACGGTGACGTCCCTGAGCACGACCCGCCGGTCGTTCGAGGAGCCGAAACTGCGCCCCAGTCCGGAGAATCGGACCCCGAGGGCCTGCTTGGTGGAGGTCTGGGTGCTGCCGGGTGCCAGAACTGTGGTCATGGTGTCTCCATCGGTCCTGGCGGTAGCACCCTACGGAGCGAGCCTTGGCCACCGCACGCGGTGGTTCCCGTGGCTCGAACCTCGTTATCGTCCGTCACCAGGGGGATGCGGACGACCAGGGTTGCTGCGGCTTCACTGATCCAGGTCTCTCGGCCGCTCGGGATGGTCACTCCTATGAAACGCCCGCCGTCCATCAGGAGCAAAATAGGGCGTGTAACAAAGGCTGTAACAATCGAGGGAGAAACAGGAGGCGGCGTGGCACACCAGAACGATCCGCGGGTGATCCGGAAACTGTTGAGCGAGCACGGCCGCTGGGCGGTGGTCGGGCTGTCCGACAACCCGCGGCGGGCCGCCGTGGGCGTCTCGCGCTTCCTCATGGATCGCCTCGGCATGGAGATCGTCCCGGTGAGTCTCAAGGGCGACGACGTCCACGGGCAGACGGGTTACCGGCGCCTCGCGGACGTCCCGGGGACGATCGACGTCGTGGACTGCTTCGTCAACTCGTCCCGGGTGGGCGCGGTGGTCGACCAGGCCATCGCCGTCGGGGCGAGGGCGGTGTGGCTCCAGCTCGGCGTCATCGACGAGGATGCGGCCCGGCGCGCTGCCGACGCCGGGCTCGACGTCGTCATGGACACCTGCCCGGTCATGGAGGCTCCGGCGCTCGGGCTCTAGACCTCACATGCGCTGGTACTTGGAGCGCACCACCATGAACACGCCGTAGGCCATCAGCCCCAGCGCCACGGCACCGAGGAGCCAGACGCCGAAGGGCTGTTCCCGCAGGGCCTTGAGAGCACCGTCGATCCCCGTGGACTGTTCCGGATTGTTCGTCACGGTCGCGACGATCACGAGGATGCCGAGGACTCCGAGGGCGAACCCCTTGGCGATGTAGCCCACCGTCCCGAACAGGACGACGGCGCTGCCGGCCCGTCCCGGCGGGAGGCCGGAGAGCTTCTTCCGGAACCGCCGTGTGGCACCGCTGTAGATGAAGTAGCCGCCCACCACCAGGATGCCCACGCCGATCGCGAGGAGGAGTGCGGCCCCGGCCGGATGAGACATCAGGGAGGCGCTGAGGGAGCTGGTGGTGCTGCTGCTGTCACTGGAGCCACCCATCGCGAAGCGCCCGAACGTGACACCGATCGCCGCGTAGGCGACCGCCTGGCCACCGCTCTTCAGCCGGAAACCGAGCTTCTCCTTGTCCGGGACGGCTTTCGCACCGAGGAACACCTCGCTGAGCTGGAACAGGGCGAGGGCGATGCAGCCGATGAAGCAGAACCAGAGGAGGAACGACCCGCCCGGCGAGCCGGCGAGCTGGCCGATGGCCCCGCTCTGGTCCGCGCTGCCGGAGCCGCCGCCCGCCAGGCGGAGGGCGATGAAGCCGATCAGGAGGTGCAGGATGCCCGCGGCGATATAGCCGGCGCGGGCCGCGAGTTCGAAGCCCTTCGAATTGACGGCTTCCTCGGCTGCATCGGACGCCCTGTCGGCCGCGTCCCTGCCCGAGTGCCCCGCCTTCTTGGAGTACTTGTTGGATGCCGTGCCTGGTGCCATGGGAATTCCGCCTCCTCGTCGGCTCGGCGGGCGTCGCTGCTGCGGTCCCGGACCGGCCCGGACCTCCATCCTGCCACTGCTCCGCCCGCCCTGGACAGTTCCCGGTCCACTAGGTTGGAGCGGAGGGATTTCGGGCAGTGCCGACGGGTGGTCGGGCTGCCCCACATCGACGGGGAGGGCACGGATGGAGCAGTTCACGTACGGGGAGCAGGGAGCCACCGATCGGCCCTTTCCCGAGCCGCTCGACGGCGGGTGGCCCAGCGGGTACACCGTGATGGTGGAGACCCATGAGCTCGCGACGGATGACCCGTCTGCCGCCTTCACGGCCCTGACCGAGGGAATCCTCACCTGGGAGCTGCACCGCCGTGCCGGGCTCACCATGGAGTCCGGGGCGGATCGGGCGGCACCCGGCGTCCGCGTCGTCTCCGGTTTCGGCCTCGGCCCCGCGCGGATCAAGGCACCCTGCCGGGTCATCTGGTCGAGGGCACCACAGCTCGACGGTGCGGGCAGGGCGGTGCCCGGGCAGCGCGGCGGCTTCGGGTACGGCACGCTGCCCGGGCACCCCGTGCGGGGGGAGGAGGCCTTCTACGCCGAGCTGACCGCGGACAACCGCGTGCTGTTCAGCTGCGCCGCCTACAGCCTGCCGGCCGGCCCCCTGTTCCGGCTCGCGGCCCCGGTGACGCGGCTGACACAGCGGTACGTCCTGTCCCGGTACACGAAAGCGGCACGCGCCCTGGCGGGCGGCGCCTGACCTCCTGCACGCCATCAGCGGGCGCTCGCCGGCAGTTGCCGAAGGACTTCTTCCGGAATCGGGTCCGAAACCGCCCCGTAACCGACCGGTACTAGCTTGTGAATCTCGATGACCCGGAGAGGATCCAGCATGGACGACGTAGTAGGGCAGGAAGCTGCCGAGGTGCTGACGGACGGATTGGGCAGGCGGACATTCATGGGGGTCGTGGCCGCACTCGGCAGCCTCTCGGCCGCATCGGTGGCCGGGGCACCGTCGGCGCTCGCCGCTCCGCCCGTCGCCGGGCGGATACCGGCCGCACCCGGCAAGCCTCCCGGTACGCCCGGCAACGGTCCCGGTGGGAGTACGTCGCGGGGTGGCATCCTGCAGCCCGGGCGCGGCAGCATCCGGGGCGACCACTACCTCTCCTCCACGCCGGACGAGGTCCTCTGGGGCTACGTCCCCACGGTCCACGCCGCGCCGGTGATGACCATGCGGTCCGGCCGCACCGTCACCATCGATGCGCTCTCGCACGAGGGCATCCTCGAGGACCAGGGCCGGAACCCGCTCGAGTACTTCGGTGCGCTCGGCGTGGGCAGCGACTCCGTGCTGCAGGACGCGGTGGACGTGGCGGGCGGCTACCGGCGCACGGAGCGACGGTTCGACGTCGACGGTCCGCACGTCGTCACCGGACCGATCGCCGTCGAGGGTGCCGAACCCGGCGACGTCCTGAAGATCGAGACGCTCGAGGTGCTCCCGCGCGTGCCCTACGGTGTCGTGTCGAGCCGGCATGGAAAGGGCGGCCTCGCCGTGCAGCCCGGATCCACGCCTCCTGCCGGGATCACGCTCGATGAGGTCATGCCCCCGGTCGCCACGGACAACCGGGCATCCGGCATCCCCTCGGACTACGGCAACGTCTCGGTGTTCACGAGGATCGACAAGGGCCAGGGCGTGATGACCAGCGGCGACATGAGCGTCCGGTTCCCGCTGCGGCCCTTCATGGGGATGATGGGCGTCGCCTTCGCGGACGCCGGCGGCCTCACCGCACCCGAGGCGAACTCCGTGCCTCCCACGCTCGGTGGCGGCAACATCGACATCCGCCATCTCGGCGCCGGCTCCACCTTCTACCTGCCCGTCACCGCGCCGGGCGCCCTCTTCTACGTGGGTGATCCGCACATGGGCATGGGTGACGGGGAGGTCGCCCTGACGGCGATGGAGGGTTCACTGCGCGGTACCTTCCGGCTGACCGTCTGCAAGCCCGGAACCGGGGATGCCCCGTCCGTGGCCTACTCCTATCCGTTCGGCGAGACGAAGGACGCCTGGATCCCGATCGGCCTCTCCGACCCGGACGGCCTCGCCGGTGGAGGAGTCTCCGGCGACCTGAACGTCGCCATGCGCCGCGCCATCATCAACGCGCTCGACTTCCTCGAGCACGACCGCGGCATGGAACGTGCCGTGGCGTACGCCTACCTCTCCGCGGCGGCGGATTTCGCGGTCTCGCAGGTCGTGGACCGGACCGTGGGCGTGCACGGGCTCATCGCGAAGGCGCATTTCGGCTGACGCCCGATGCCAAACCGTTACCGTTCCGGACTACTTGTTTTCATTGCCCGGGCAACACAACCACCCTAGGTTGAGAAGTACAGCGGTTGCCCAGGGTAATCCCAGCTCGTTCTGGGACGACGCCCTGATCCGGGCGATCAGCGGAACACAATTTATTTGTTCGCGGCGCCCTCCGACCGAGGGCGCCGCTTGCGGATGGGGACGCAAGCTGCGCCGTCGGGGACCGCCCGCGGGATACTACGTGTTTCAGGAGAAGCGCACACATGATCGTTGCAAAGAAATGGGTTGCTGCCGGATCGACGGCCACCCTCCTCGCCGGTGGACTGTTCCTCGGAGCTCCGATGGCGTCCGCCGCACCGGGTGACGCCGCCTGCCTGCAGGCTTCGACGCAGTTCAACGCGGCACTGAGTGCTGCCGGTGTCGACCTCACCTTCGTCACCCAGTTCGAGACGGTGACGGCCGCCGTCGTCACCGAGGGCGAGAAGCTCGTCGCCGTGACGGCGTCGCTGAACCTCGACGCCCTCGTCGCTGAGGCCGACCGGACCGACCTTCTTGCCGGGGAAGCCCAGCTGGCTGTCGAGAACGCCAAGATCGCCGTCGAGGCTGCCGTCGCTGCGGCCATCGAGAAGGATGAGCAGGGCGACGGGAACCCTGAGAATGACAAGCTCGTCACCGATGCGCGCGCCAATCTCCTGGCCGTGTCCCTCCAGGAGAGCACCGCAGTCGAAGCCGCCGTTGCTGCTGCAGCCGCTGCGGAGCTCGCCCTGAACGACCCTGCGCTCCTCGAAGCACAGGGCAACCTCGAGGAAGCGTCTGTCGCAGCCCAGAACCTGCTGCAGCAGCTCAGCGGAGACGCAGTGCTCGCACAGCAGCTCCTCGACCTGTTCAAGGCGTTCCTCGCCGCCTGTGATGCCGGCGCCATCGGCGTCGACCCCGTGACGCCCGTCGTGGTTCCCGCGGCGCCCGTAGCGCCGGTAGCACCCGTCGCAGCTCCCGCTGCTCCGGTCACTCCCGGAGCAGTCGTGAAGGCTCCTGCCGGCACGAACAAGGGCCTCAACGTGCAGACCGCCGTCGCCACCGAGGACAACAGCGCAGCCGTCGCCCTCATCGCGGCACTGCTCGCGGTCGGCGTCGCGGTCCCCGTGGCCACCGCCGCCCGCATGCGCCGCCTCGAGCGCGCACAGCGCTAGCCCCTCGGCTGCCGTCGCCCGGGACCCTGGTCGCACGACCTCGGTTCCGGGCGACGGCACGCATCCTCCACCCCCCCCGAACCAGGACAGCGCACCCCATGGAACAGCACGGCATCCCGGACGAAGCCCTCGACCAGGAGACGGGCTCTGTCTCGCGCGGACCGGTGAGGGCACGCCCGAGGAAGCGCTGGTTCGCACTGCCGCTCGCCGCGGCCTCCGCCCTGGCCATCGCCGTATCTGTCCTCCCTCCCGACCCGGCGGGAGCGCCCGCGGACGCATCGTCCACCCTCTCCGCCGTCGCGACGCCGTCGTCCACCGCCGGCACCACCACTCCTGCTGCCGCACCGAGCCCGGCTCCCGCCGACCGCGGGCCCGCCGCCTCGCAGCCCACCGGGCTCTCCTTCCCCGCAGCGGACATGGACATGGCCGTCCTGCCGCTCACCCCCAGTGATGCGGACCTCGCGGCACAGACCCTCGTGCCGCCGCTCACAGTCGACGCCTACTGGCTCACGTCCTACGGCGTGCCGGGAGCCGGCTCGAACAACACCACGTACATCGCCGGGCACAGCTGGGACGGCAAGGACGCCCCCTTCAACCGGTTGAGCGACGAAGCCCTGGTGGGCAGCGAGTTCGTCCTCACCACCGGGACGGGGGACATCACCTACGTGGTCGACTCGGTGATCACCCACGACAAGGACACGCTGAAGGACAGCGACATCTGGAACATCGTGCCCAACCGCGTGGTGCTCATCAGCTGCTACACCGAGGACCCCTGGGGCAAGAACGTCGTGGTCACGGCGATGCCGAAGGCCGCCTGACCGGTCTGGTCGGCTCGATCGAGCGACGAGCGGCAGCCGTGACCGTCGGGTAGACGCAGGAGGCCGCCACCCGGTGGGGTGGCGGCCTCCTGTCGGTCCGGGTCCGGTACTAGCCGAAGTGCCTGGGGAGCGTGCCCTCGTGCGCCTCGCGGAGCTGGTCGAGCGGCAGAGTGAAGTAGCCCTGCACGTCGAGCGCCTGGTTCTCCGTGTCCACCACGCCGATGCGGAGGGTAGGGAAGTTCCGTGCGGTGCACATGTCGTTGAAGCGCACCTCCTCCGAGCGGGGGACGCTGACGACGGCCCGCGCCTGGCTCTCGCTGAACAGTGCCGTAAACGCGTCGATGCCGTCGCGCTCGCACAGCTCGTCGATGCCGATGCGCGCGCCCACACCGAAGCGCAGCGCCATGTCGCTCAGACCGGCCGCAAGCCCGCCCTCGGAGAGGTCGTGCGCGGCGTCGATCATGCCGTCGCGCGAGCAGTTGACCAGGATCGCGGCGAGGGTCCGCTCCGCGGCGAGGTCCAGGGCCGGCGGCTGCCCGCCGAGGTGCCCGCGCAGGTTGGCCCATTCGGAACCGTCCAGCTCGTCCGCCGTCGTCCCCAGCAGGTAGATGGCCTGGCCGTCCTCACGCCAGCCGGACGGCGTGCGCCGTGCGACGTCGTCGAACACGCCCAGCACGCCGACCACCGGGGTGGGGTGGATCGCCACGCCTCCGGTCTGGTTGTACAGCGAGACGTTGCCGCCGGTCACGGGCACGCCGAGCTCCTGGCAGGCGTCCGCGAGACCGCGGACGGTCTCCGCGAACTGCCACATGACCTCGGGGTCCTCGGGGGAACCGAAGTTCAGGCAGTCGGTGACCGCGAGGGGCTGGGCGCCCGACGTCGCCACGTTGCGGTAGGCCTCGGCGAGGGCCAGGCGCGCGCCCTCGTAGGGGTTGAGGTAGGAGTAGCGGCCGTTGGCGTCCGTCGAGATCGCGATGCCGAGGCCCGTCTCCTCGTCGACCCGGACCACTCCGGCGTCGTCGGGCATGGCCAGCGCCGTGTTGCCCTGCACGTAGCGGTCGTACTGGTCGGTCACCCAGTTCTTCGCGCACATGTTCGGCGATGCCATGAGTTCGAGGACGGCCTCGCGCAGGTCGGCGGGCCGCTCGGCCGCGTAGGCGTCCGCCTGGACGCCGTCGAGCCACTCGGGACGGTGGTAGGGGCGCTCGTAGACCGGTCCCTCGTGGGCCACGGTGCGGGGGTCGACGTCGACGATCTTCTCGCCGTCCCACTCGATGATGAGGCGCCCCGTGTCGGTGACCTCGCCGAGCCAGGAGTACTCCACGGACCACTTGTCCATGATGGCCTCGAAGGCCACCATGTTCTCGGGCGTGACCACGGCCATCATGCGCTCCTGCGACTCCGACATGAGGATCTCGCCGGGCGTCAGGGACGGGTCGCGCAGCAGCACGTTGGTGAGTTCGACGTGCATGCCGCCGTCGCCGTTGGACGCCAGCTCCGACGTCGCACAGGAGATGCCGGCGGCACCGAGGTCCTGGATGCCCTCCACCACGGAGGCCTTGAACAGCTCGAGGCAGCACTCGATGAGGACCTTCTCGGCGAACGGATCACCCACCTGGACCGCGGGGCGCTTGGACGGCTTGGCGTCGTCGAAGGACTCCGAGGCCAGCACGGACGCTCCGCCGATCCCGTCACCGCCGGTGCGGGCGCCGAAGAGGACCACCTTGTTGCCGGCGCCGGATGCGTTGGCGAGGCGGATGTCCTCGTGCCGCAGGACGCCGACCGCGAGGGCGTTGACCAGCGGGTTGCCCTGGTAGACGGAGTCGAAGACCACCTCGCCGCCGATGTTCGGCAGGCCGAGGGAGTTGCCGTAGCCACCGATGCCCGCGACGATCCCGTGCACGAGGCGTGCGGTGTCGGGGTGGTCGATCGCTCCGAAGCGCAGCGGGTCCATGACGGCGACCGGGCGGGCGCCCATCGAGATGATGTCGCGCACGATCCCGCCGACGCCGGTGGCCGCGCCCTGGTAGGGCTCCACGAAGGAGGGATGGTTGTGGCTCTCCACCTTGAACGTCACGGCCCAGCCGTCCCCGATGTCGACGACGCCGGCGTTCTCGCCGATCCCGACGAGCAGGTGCTCCTTCATGGCCTCGGTGACCTTCTCGCCGAACTGGCGCAGATGCACCTTCGAGGACTTGTAGGAGCAGTGCTCGCTCCACATCACGGAGTACATGGCGAGTTCGGCACCGGTGGGGCGGCGGCCGAGGATCTCCTCGACGCGCTGGTACTCGTTCTCCTTGAGGCCGAGTTCGGCCCACGGCAGCGCCTGGCCGGGGGTCGCCTCGGCGTTCGCGACCGTGTCGATGTTGAACTTCTTGGACATTGTCTCTGCGGTCACTAGCCCACCAGTTTCTTGAGTACCGAGGTGAAGATGCCGAGTCCGTCGGTGCCACCGCGGACATCGACGTTCCCGCGTGCCGAGGAGTCGGGGCCGAAGCCGGCCTCCACCGCGTGCTCGGGGTGCGGCATGAGCCCGACGACGTTACCCGCGGCATTCGAGATGCCGGCGATGTCGCGGCGTGAGCCGTTCGGGTTGCCGTCGACGTAGCGGAAGACCACGCGGCCCTCGCCCTCGAGCTCGTCGAGCGTGTAGTTGTCCGCGACGAACTGGCCGTCCTGGTTCTTGAGCGGGATGACGATCTCCTCGCCCTGCCCGTAGTCGGAGGTCCAGAAGGTGCCGTTGTTCTCGACGCGCAGGCGCTGGTCACGGCAGATGAAGTGCAGGTCGTTGTTCTTGATCATCGAGCCGGGCAGCAGGTGTGCCTCGGTGAGGACCTGGAAACCGTTGCAGATGCCGAGCACGGGGAGGGCGTTCTCCCCACCCGACGCCGCGGCGGTGATCTGCTCCATGAGCGGGGCGAAGCGCGAGATGGCGCCCGCCCGCAGGTAGTCGCCGTAGGAGAAGCCGCCGGGGATGATCACGGCGTCGACGTCCTGGAGGTCGTGGTCGCCGTGCCACAGGTGGATGGCACTGCCGCCGGCGAGCCGGACGGCACGGACGGCGTCGCGGTCGTCGAGCGACCCGGGGAACGTGACGACGCCGACCTTCACGCCGTTCAGGGGGCTGTCCTCGTTGTTCGAGGCGACCGGCTGGGGTCCGCCGATGAGGGGCGTCCCGGTGTTCGGGGCGCTCACTGCGCGTCCTCCTCGAGGACCTCCACGCGCGTGACATCCTCGATGACGGGGTTGGACAGCAGCGTGGCGGCGGCGTGGCGGGCCTGCTCGAGGACCTCTTCCGTGACGTCACCGTCCACGGTCAGCTCGAAACGCTTGCCCTGGCGGACCCCGGCGAAACCGGTGAGGCCGATCCGGGGGAGCGCTCCGGCGATCGCCTTACCCTGCGGGTCGAGGATCTCGGGCTTGGGCATGACGTCGACAACAATCCGGGGCATCCGGCAACTCCTGTGCGTGAGCGGCGAGTGCTGGGGGTCCAGCATTGAATGCAGTAGCCCGGAAGTGCCGTCTCACGCCGTATCTGGGTTGACACCGGCGCTCCGCGAGCTTGCCCTGCAAGTCTACCGGGGATTCGGTGCGGGCCAGTCCGGCGTCGTGTCCGCTTCCGGCAGCGCTGTCGGCGTCCGTCCCACTGATCGGCTCCGGCCGGTGGGCAGGATCGAACATGCCCACCGGGCGCGGTCGATCAGTGGGAGGAGCGGCACCCGGTAGTCCTTACTGCGCCCCCGGTGCCCCGAGGATGTCCTGCGCCTTGTTCCATCGGGAGATCTCGCAGCCGTCGGTCAGGGAGAACGCCGCCAGAACGGGCGTGCCGTCGATCTCACCGCTGATGCTCGCCGTCTGCGGCCCGCCGTACTGCTGCGTGCAGATGATGTCCTTGCTGGGCCGGGCCGTGAAGAACGTCGAGCCGAGCCGGGCGAGGGCCGCGCAGGCGGCGTCGGCGCCGGGAAGCGTCGAGGCGGGCCCGGGAGCGCCGTCGACGCATTCGAGGACGTACTGCACGGGTTCGGCAGCGGCGTCCTGCTGGAGGGTGACGGTGAGCAGCGCGGCGACGGCCGACGACCCAGGGGCGGTACCCGTCGCGGTGGGAGCGGGGCCGCCCGACGTCGGTGCCGGGGTCCCGGACGGCGCCTCCGAGGGGTCGGGGGTGGAGGACTGCATGGTGCTCTCCTGCTCGGTGGGTTCGGTCGCCGGTCCGCCCTGCGCGCAGGCGGAGACGGTGAGGACGAGGGCTGCGAGGGCGATCGCCAGGCGCACGACCGCCCGGTGCGGTCCTGCTGCCGGCAGCAGGGCGGGAGGTGTCATCGGTGTCCCCTTCGGCTGGTCTCCCAGCTTAACGGGTGGCGCAGCATTCGTTCCTGACGCTCCCGACGCCGCGCGGGGAGAACTTCGGTGCGGACGCGCTGTTGAAAGTGCACGGTCGGGAGGCGACGATGGCATTGATGCCGTGCCGACGAGTAAGCGGAGGTGCCGATGGCGGGCCCGGACGAGGTGTCCATTCCTCGCTACACCCTCAGTGACGACGGCGATCTCCTGTGCCTGCGCTGGGCGCCCGGCGTCACGATGCAGGCGGAGGACGTCCGCTCGACGATCGCCGCGGTCACCGCCGCTTCTCCCGGTGGCAAGCGGCCCCTGCTGGTGCACATCGGGCTGGTGGAGCGGATCACGGCGGAAGCGAAGCAGTTGCTGATGGATGACACCTGTTCCGCGCGCACCGCCGTCGTGGGTGTGGACGAGGTGGGCAGGGTGCTCACGGCGTTCAATTACCGGTCCGCGACGCCCAGCCGGTACTTCACGGACGAATCCGACGCGATCGCCTGGCTGACGGGGGACACGGGCGTGGGTGGCGTCGCCGCCCGGCCCGAGCCGTTCACGGCGGAGATGCGGGGGGAGGTGCTGTGGCTCGAATGCGAGGCCGACACGGATGTCGACGACACTGTCGCATCAGCCGTGGTCAGCCGGGTCACCCAGCTCAGTCCGTCCGTCTGCCCGCCGATGCTCATCCATCTCAACCACCTGATCTCGTTGACGGAGGATGCATTGCGCATCCTTGCCTCCGGGCTGGACATCGCGGCCCTGGCTGTCGTCGGAACGGAAGCCGGGGATCCCATCATCACCGCGTACTACAAACAGCAGCACGACCCGCCCTACCCGACCAGGCACTTCACGACGACCGGCGACGCAGAGACCTGGCTGAAGGACTGCTTCCGACGAGGAACCGAGTGATGCAGGACCCGGGCCAGGGATGGCGGCCCATGCCGTCGAACCGGCTCAGGACCAGGAGTCGAGCGCCCGCTCCAGGCTTTCCGAGAGCCGTTCCCGGAGCGCCTGGGACTCGTGGGCGAAACCGCGCTGCAGGCGGACGTACTCGGCCTTGCCCTCGGTCGTCTCGATCGGGATCGGCCGGTAGCCCCAGTCCGAGAGGTCGTAGGGAGAAGCTTGCATGTCCATCGCCCGGATGCGCCAGGAGAGTTCGAAGCAATCCATCACGATCTCGCTCGGCAGCAGGGGGGTCAGCTTGTACGCCCACTTGTAGAGGTCCATGTTGGCGTGGAGGCAGCCCGGCTGCTCCAGGTCCCGCTGCGTCTCCCTCGTCGGCGCGTACTCGTTGAGGCGGACGGCCTGCGGCGTGTAGAAGCGGAAGGCGTCGAAGTGCGTGCAGCGGATACGCGCCGATTCGACGACGTCGTCCGTCCCTGCCGCACCGAGGCGCAGGTCGAGGTACTCGTGGCGCACGCCGTTGACCCCCGAGCGGTAGGCCATCGCCCATTCGTGGAGCCCGAAGCAACCGAACTGCGCCGGCCGTGCGGCCGTCCGGGCAAGGATCAGCCGGGCGAACTCGACGGCGTCGCGCCGCTCCTCGATGAAGGTCCGGACGTCCACCCGGACGCCGTCGTCGTGCGCCGTGTAGTACTTCCAGCCGCCGCGCCCGGCGGCCTCCGCGCCTTCCAGCACGACGCCGGCTCCGGGATGCCAGCGTAGGAGCCGGCCCGGCTTCTGGTTGTAGTAGGTGAAGAGGAAGTCCTCGACGGGATGCTTGGCGCCGCGTGACCGCCGGTCCAGATAGGGCTCGGCGAAGCGCGTCACTCGTTGCCTGTGGCGCCTCTCGCGATCCTGCCAGTCCGCCTCGGCGAGGCGGGGCAGGAGATCGGCGTGCATGGATCCATTATCACCCCGACCGGAAATGGTAAATATCCTGTGTAAATTCTGGATGACGCGGGCTGAGTCGGCTGGTGGGGCTGTGTTGCCTGAGGTAAGTTTGTGCTCGCCGTGGCGGCTGTGACTGCTGTCACAACTCGGAAATCCTATCCAGGAGAGCCACGGCACAGGGGGAACGGCCATGGCCGGCCCGCACTTTCACGAGAGGCACTACCTTCCTATGACACAACGGAGAAAAGCCGGGCAGGGGCGCAGTACCCTGCGCGCTGCCACGGCTATCGTTCTGGGTCTGCCGCTGCTGGTGACGTCGACCGCCGTGGCGCCTGCCGCCTTCGCGGCTCCGGTGCCGGCCACCTCGGTGACGCCCCAGAAGGCACCGGCCAAGGAGCTGGACCCGGCGCGGTACCCGGACGGCAAGTACATCGTCGTGCTCGCCGACAAGCCGATCGCCACGTACGAGGGTGGTATCGACGGGATCGCGCCGACCAAACCCGAGAAGGGCAAGAAGCTGGACGCCGCCGCCGCGAACGTCCAGCAGTACTCGCAGTTCCTCGAGGGCAAGCAGCAGGAAGTCGCCGCCGAGGAGAACGTCGAAATCAAGCGCACCTACACGGCTGCCATCAACGGCTTCGCCGCGGATCTCAGCGCCGACCAGGCGGTCGAGCTCGCCAAGAGCGACGACGTACTCCTCGTCGCTCCGGATGTCGAGAGCGCTCCCGACTACTCGAGCATCGACTTCCTCGGCCTGAGTGGGAAGAAGGGCACCTGGAAGGGCCAGTTCGGCGGCGAGAAGAACGCCGGCGCCGGCACCGTCGTCGGCGTGATCGACACCGGCTACGCCCCCGACAACCCCTTCTTCGCAGGCAGCACGGTGAAGCCGCTCAAGGGCAACTCGAAGCCCAAGGTCGGCGAACCCTACCTCAATGCCAAGGGCGAGATCGCCATGCTCAAGGCCGACGGCAGCACCTTCGTCGGCGACTGCCAGGTGGGCGAGGACTTCGACGGCAGCCTCTGCAACTCGAAGGTCCTCTCGGCCCGCTACTTCGCCGATGCCTTCCTCGACAGCGTCGCCGAGGCCGACCGCGCACCGCAGGAAGTCATCTCCCCCGTGGACATCGACAACCACGGCACGCACACGGCGAGCACCGCTGCAGGCAACGCCGGCGTGACCCAGACCGTCGACGGACGGAATTTCGGGGTCTCCTCGGGCGTCGCGCCGGCCGCGAAGGTCTCGGTCTACAAGGTCTGCTGGGAGGACACGGATCCCGACACGGGCGGTTGCTACAACTCCGCAGCGATCGCGGCCATCAACCAGGCCATCCTCGACGGCGTGGACGTCCTCAACTTCTCGATCTCGGGCAGCGCGACGACGACGACGGACCCCGTGTCCCTCGCCTTCCTCTCGGCGACCTCCGCGGGCATCTTCGTCGCGGCCTCGGCCGGCAACTCCGGTCCCACGGCGAGCACCGTCAACCACGGCGCTCCCTGGATGACCACGGTGGCCGCCAGCACGTTCAGCTACGAACTGCAGGGTACGGCGGAGTTCTCCGACGGCACCAAGTACCGCGGTGCGTCCATCATGCGCACGGGTGTTCCGGCCAGCCCGGTCGTCCTCGCGGCGAACGCCGCCGCTGCAGGCGCTGCGGCACCGAACCTGTGCGGACCCGGCACGCTCGACCCCGCGAAGGTCACCGGCAAGATCGTGGTCTGTGACCGCGGCGTCGTCGACCGGGCAGCCAAGAGCGCCGAGGTCGCACGTGCAGGCGGTGTGGGCATGATCCTCGTGAACCTCGTCGACTCGTCGACGGACACCGACCAGCACTCCGTCCCGACGGTGCACGTCAACGCTCCCGAGGCCCTCGAGCTCAAGGCGAAGGTCGCTGCGAACCCGTCCATCACCGTCGCCCTGAAGGCCACCGACACCACCGGCAAGCCGCTGCCGCCCGCACCCCAGGTCGCAGGCTTCTCCTCGCGCGGTCCGCTGCTCGCCACCGATTCCGACCTCCTGAAGCCGGATGTCACGGCTCCCGGCGTCGCCGTCCTCGCGGGCGTCTCCACCGTCGGCTCGAACGGCGCGCAGTTCGGCTTCCTCTCCGGCACGTCCATGGCGTCGCCGCACGTGGCAGGCCTCGCCGCGCTGGTCCTCGCGAAGAACCCCGCCTGGTCCCCGGCAACCGTGAAGTCCGCCATGATGACCACGGCGTACCCGCTGAAGACCGCCACCGGCGGCGTCGAGACCGACGTCCTCGCGGTCGGCGCGGGCCACATCGACCCCGCCACCGTCCTCAGCCCGGGTCTGGTCTACGACCAGGACGTCGAGGACTACCTCGGCTTCATCCAGGGCACGGGCGTGGACCTCAAGATCAAGGGCCTCGAACCCGTCGAGGCGAGGAACACCAATGTGCCGTCCTTCGCCCTCGGAAACCTGACCGGACGGATCGAGGTGACCCGGACCGTCACCGCCGTGACCCCCGGGCTCTACCGCGCAACCGCCGACGTGCCCGGAGTGAAGGTCACGGTCACGCCGTCGGTCCTGAACTTCAGCGCGCCGGGGGAGACCCGCACCTTCAAGGTCTCCTTCGAGAACCAGAGCGCTCCCTTCGGCCAGTTCGCCGCCGGCTCGCTGACCTGGTCCGGGCAGGGCAAGAACGTCACCTCCCCGGTGGCTGTCCGGCCCCAGGCCATCAACGCACCGGCCGAGGCGGCCTTCAACTCCGCCGGTCCCGACGGCAGCGGCTCCTTCGACGTCATCTCGGGAACCAACACCCCGATCCAGATGACGCTCGAGGGCCTGTCCAAGGCCGACACGACGGCGATCGAGCTCGAGGTCGGCGCGGACGCCATCAAGGACGTGACCGTCCCCGAGGGCGCTCCGGTCGCGAAGTTCTCGGTCCTCTCGGATGATCCGACCGCCGACTTCGACATGTTGATCCTCACTCCCGCCGGCACGGTCACGCAGGTCGCGACGGCCGATGCCAGTGAGACGATCACGATCGAGGACCCGGCACCCGGTACGTACCGCGTCCTGGCCAACCTCTACGCGAGCACCGACAACCGGCCGACCACCGGCAGCATCGATGCCGTCGTCCTGGGCGCGAACGAGAACAACGCGACGCTGACGCCCAACCCGCTCGCCCTGGCGAACGGCAGCACCGGCGCGGTCACCCTCGGCTGGACCGGCCTCACCCCCGGCTCCTACGTGGGACGCGTGAGCTACGCGGGCTCGTCGACCGTGACGTATGTGACGGTCGTCGTCGACGGAGAGGGCGAGGCCCAGGCCCAGCTCCCGACCGTCAACCCGGCCGACAAGCTCCTGGAGGGCCCGCGCGAAGCGATCACCCCGACCGGGAACAAGTAGCAGCACCCGACGGATGAACAGAGAAGGCCGGTGGATCATCCACCGGCCTTCTTTGCGTCCTCGGACGGAATGCAGCGGACGGCGTCATCCGCCTCCGCCGGACAGCAACTGCGCGCAGCTGCTGTCCCGGCGCGGGGGGGACTAGCGCCCGGTGCCGGCGTAGACGGTCGCCGTGGCCTCGCCGTCGAGCTCGAAGGCCGCGTGCACGGCGCGGACCGCGGTGTCGAGCAGTTCCGCCCCCGTCACCACGGAGATCCGGATCTCCGACGTCGAGATCATGTCGATGTTCACCCCGGCGTCGGACAGTGCGCGGAAGAACCGGTAGGAGACTCCCGGGTTGGAACGCATGCCGGCGCCGATCAGGGAGAGCTTGCCGATCTTCTCGTTGTAGTCGACGGTCTCGAACCCCACACGCTCCTGGGCCTCGGCCAGCGCGGCGAGGGCCTCGGCGCCGTCGACGATCGGCAGGGTGAAGGAGATGTCCGTGTGTCCCGAGCCGTGGGTCGACACGTTCTGCACGATCATGTCGATATTGGTGTTGGCACCGGCGACGATCCCGAAGATCTCCGCAGCCTTGCCGGGGATGTCGGGCACACCGACCACGGTGACCTTCGCTTCGGAGCGGTCGTGGGCGACACCGGAGATGATGGGCTGTTCCAAGGGTTCTCCCTCTTGAATCTTGATCTGGTCGTCGGGGCTGGGCAGGACCCACGTGCCCTCGTTGTGGCTGAAGGAGGAGCGGACGTGGAGGGGGACGCCGAAGCGCCGGGCGTACTCGACGCAGCGCAGGTGCAGGATCTTGGCGCCGGATGCGGCCATCTCCAGCATCTCCTCGCTCGAGATGGTGTCGATCTTCTGCGCCGACGGGACGACGCGGGGATCGGCGGTGTAGACGCCGTCGACGTCCGTGTAGATCTCGCAGACATCGGCGTCGAGCGCTGCCGCGAGCGCGACGGCGGTGGTGTCGGAGCCGCCGCGGCCGAGGGTCGTGATGTCGTTGCTGTCGCGGCTCATCCCCTGGAACCCGGCAACGATCGCGATGTCGCCCTTCTCGATGGCGGTCCGGATGCGGTGCGGGGAGACGTCGATGATGCGGGCCTTGCCGTGGATGGCGTCGGTGATCATGCCGGCCTGGCTGCCGGTGAAGGACTGGGCGGACGCTCCGATGCCATGGATGGCCATCGCGAGCAGTGCCATGGAGATGCGCTCGCCCGCGCTCAGGAGCATGTCCATCTCGCGCGCATCCGACGCCGTGGAACTCACCTGGCGGGCGAGGTCCAGCAACTCGTCCGTGCTGTCACCCATCGCGGACACGACGACCACCACGTGGTGGCCCGCCGCCTGCGTCTCGACGACGCGCCGCGCCACGCGTTTGATGCCCTCGGCGTCGGCTACCGACGACCCGCCGAATTTCTGCACTATGAGGCTCATGCACTCGCTCACTGATGAAGGGCGGCGGCGGGGGGACCTGCCGCGCCGGCTGTTGACGGGCGGCGGCACCGGCGCCTCGAGGACGGGCGTCCATGACCCGACACCCGTGCAAGTGTAGCGGCGCGGCCGTTTCCGGCTCAAAGTGTGGGTCCGAATAAGAACAGCGATCCGCGGAGGAATTCGTGCCCGTCGCGGGTCCCATCGGGCGGACGTCGCATACCCTCGGACCATGACCAACGAACGTGGGGGAATCGTTGTCGAGGGGGTCGCCCGGAGCTTCGGCTCGGTGCAGGCGGTCCGCGACATCGATTTCGAGGCTCCGCCCGGGGAAGTGACCGCACTGATCGGTCCGAACGGCTCCGGCAAGACGACCCTGATGCTGATGATGGCGAGCCTCCTGGCCCCGGATCGCGGGACGGTGCGGGTTGCGGGATTCGATCCGGTCACGCAGCCGGCGCAGGTGCGGAGCAGGGTCGGCTGGATGCCGGACACCCTCGGCGTCTGGGAGTCACTCACGGCACTCGAAGTGCTGACCACGATCGGGGCCCTGTACGGCATGGGTGCCGCCGACCGTTCGCGTCGCGCGGAGGAACTGCTGGTCGCGGTGAATCTCACCGAGTTCGGCCGCCGACCGGCCCGCGTGCTCTCCCGCGGCCAGCAACAGCGGCTCAGCCTGGCCCGTGCGCTGATCCACGATCCGGAGGTCCTGCTGCTGGACGAGCCCGCGTCCGGTCTGGATCCAGGATCCCGCGTGGAACTGAGGTCGCTCCTGCGCTCGCTCGCCGCCGGAGGCAAGACCGTCGTCGTCTCGAGCCATGTGCTGTCGGAGCTGGACGAGATCGCGGACCGTGCCGTCTTCGTCAGTCGCGGACAGTCGGTCAAGAGCCAGACGCTCGACGAGGCCGGCAGCCAGATGCGCCGCTACTACGTCCAGGCGGAACCGATGTCGGCGCTCGCCGCCGCCCTGCAGAGCTACGGGGTCCGCTACGAGACGCGCGGGGACTCACGGCGCGAGGAGTTCCTCGTCCAGCTCGGCAGCACCGCGGAGGCATCCTGGCTGCTGCGCACCCTGGTGCTGGGCGACGTCGTCGTCACCGCCTTCGCCCCCGCCGGCGGGGCGCTCGAGGAGACCTACATGAGCCTGGATACGGACAGACGATGAGCACAGCGACCGAACCATCGACCCCGCAACCCGTCCGGAGCACCACCGGCCTGACCTTCTGGTCCGCCGTCCGCACCGTGTTCTCCCTCGAGATGCGACAACGCCTGCGCGGCAAGGGCTGGTACTGGATGCTCGGCATCTGGTTCGTGGTGATCGGCTTCATCTTCGTCCTGGCGACCGGCGTCCTCGGCACCACCGACAACGAGGGCGGCATCCTGTTCGACCTGGTCGTCGGGTTCGTCCTGCTGTTCGGCCTGCTCGTCGCCCCGGGATTGTCCGCCAACGCCGTCAACGGGGACCGGGCCGGCGGAACGCTGGCGATCCTGCAGGTGACCCTGCTGACGCCGGGTCAGCTGCTCACCGGGAAATGGCTCGCGTCGTGGGTGGGTTCGCTGGCTTTCCTCGTCCTGAGCTGCCCCTTCATCTTCTGGGCACTGGCCCTCGGCGGGGTGAACGCGCAGGAGGCCATCGTCTCGCTCCTGATGCTGGCCGTGGAACTGGGTGTCGTCTGCGCGATCGGGGTCGGGGTCTCCGCGCTGGCGAACCGTCCGCTGTTCTCGATCGTCAGCACGTACATGCTGGTGGCGCTGCTCGCGATCGGTACGGTGATCGTCTTCGGGCTGAGCACCACGCTGGTGATGGAGGAGCGGACCATGACGACGTCCTACTACACCTACCCGGAGAGCAGTCTCGACGCTACGGGCACTCCCGATCCGGGCGCCGAGATGGAGTGCGTCACGCAGACGAGCCAGGGCATGATCCCGCGCACCGAGTACATCGCGTGGCTGCTGGCCGCCAACCCCTTCGTGGTGGTTGCGGACGCTGTTCCCTACAGCGTCGAGGACCTTCCCGAACTCGATCCTGCGACCGACGCGGCCGGCCTGCCGCAGGGCGGCCCCTACTACACCCCGGGCATCATGGAGACGATCAGCCAGGGCGTGCGGGCCGCGCAGGCCGGACCCGATGTCGAGCAGTCGTGCGAGGAGCTGGCGGAGTCGCTCCGCCCGCTTCCGCAGGAGACGCCGATCTGGCCGCTGGGCCTCGGCCTCCAGCTCCTGCTCGCCGGGGCGCTGCTCCTCATCGGGCGGCGCAGGCTGACCATGCCCGCCAAGCGCCTCGCCCAGGGCACGCGCATCGCCTAGGACATGGCGCGGCGGCCCTCGAACGCCCGGCCGAGGGTCACTTCGTCGGCGTACTCGAGGTCCCCGCCGACGGGCAGGCCCGAGGCGAGTCGCGTCACAGGGATCCCGATCGTCTTGAGCATGCGCACCAGGTAGGTCGCCGTCGCCTCGCCTTCGAGATTGGGGTCGGTGGCGATGATGATCTCCTGGATCTGCTCGTCCGTGAGGCGTGCGAGGAGTTCGCGGATGCGCAGCTGATCGGGACCCACGCCGGCGATCGGGTTGATGGCTCCGCCGAGGACGTGGTACCTGCCGCGGAACGAGCGCGTGCGCTCGACGGCGATCACGTCCTTCGACTCCTCGACGACGCAGATCATGGTCGGGTCGCGGCGCGGGTCGCGGCAGATGGCGCACTTCTCCTGCTCCGCGACGTTGCCGCAGATGGTGCAGAACTTCACCCGCTCCTTGACCGTGGTGATCGCCGTGACGAGGCGTTTCATGTCCTCACCGTCGGCTTCCAGGATGTGGAACGCGAGACGTTGCGCCGATTTCGGGCCGACGCCGGGCAGGCGTCCGAGCTCGTCGATCAGCTCCTGGACTGCGCCTTCGTACACGGTGTTTCCTCTTCTGAATCAGGTGGTGGTGCCGGTGTCTCCGGCACCGGAGCCCGTCGCCGCAGGACCCGGAGGAGGGGCGGCCGGAGGGTGTCCCTCCATTGTCCGCCCTGCACGGGGCCGGTCCGTCCGGAAGGACGTTCCCGCGTTACGCCCTCAGCGTTCCCGGATCGGCTCGGGCGGGATACTACTGGCCATCGACGCCGCGCTCCTCGATCAGGCGTCCGTTGAGGATGCGCTCGATCGCCGTCCGGCCGACGAGCCCTGATTCCTCGATGGTCTCGTCGTCCGCACTGGGCTCGTCGTCGACGAAGCGCAGGTCGGCGGCGCCCCGGGTGGCAGCGGCTTCCTCGGCGCGCTTCCGCTCGGCTTCGTCCAGCAGCTGCTGGTAGCGACTGACGGGCTTCTGACGGATGTTGTCCGCCGACGCCGGCCGATCCGGTGCCACTGCGGCGCCCGTCGTGCCGGCGGGTGCAGCGCCGACGGCGGACGGCGCAGTGTGCCCGGACGCAGTTGCGGACGTGCCAGCAGCGGCGGCGGTACCGATGAAGCTCGGGACGGCAGCGATGCCGCCGGGGCGCGCGACGCCTGTCGCACGGCCTGCGGCGCCGGGCCCCTCCAGCGATGTAGGCGCGCCACCGGTGGCCTCCGGGTCACCCGTCGGTCGGGTCGTCGTGGACCCGCCCGCCGGCGGGTTCGACTCCACCGACGGACTCCACACCACCGAGCGGGACGCCGCGGCCGCCAGCGCCCGGTCCGCAGTGGGGCGTTCAGGCGTGGGAACAGGGCCGCTCGCGGCACCGCCCGACGCCCCCGGTTGCGCCGGTGCGGGCGTCGCGCTGCCCCGCGTCCTCGTCGAGCCGGTCCGGGCCGGTTCGGCAGGACCGCCCGGCCGCGCCGGGCCCTGGCCGTTCGGCAACGGGCTCCTGCGCTCGGACGGGTCCTCCGGCACCGAGCCCCAGTCCGGTCCAGGATCGAAGGCCTCCTCCGGTGGTTCGACGAGGGCCCACGAGTCGTCGGACATGGACGGATCCCACGCGCTGGTGGCTTCAGGTTCTGTCTCTGTTCGGCCGTCACGCGCACCTCGGGCTCCTCCTGCTGCGCGTGAGGTGGCGGGACCGTCGGGTCGACGGACGGGCGCCTGCCCTCCTGTGGCGGCGGGGGTCGCGGGACCGTCGGGTCGACGGACGGGCGCCTGCGCCGGTGCACGGGGCGCCGACTCCGGCGCCGCGCTGCCGGTCCGGGAATGCCCCGATGAGCTGTCGGACGTGCGGCGCGCTCCGGTATGGGAGGTCCCACTCACGGCGGGCGCGGGAGCGGGAGCGGATGCGGTCGCAGGAGCCGCCGGCCCCCCGGGCATTCCGACGGCACCGGCGGGACCGCTTCGTGCCGGGCCGCCCTCGGCTACGGAGACGCCGACCGGCGCGGACGCCGTGGGAGCACCGGGTCCTGCCGGACGAGTCGGCTCGGAAGCAGCGGGGGGAACGGAAACGGCGGGAGCAGCGGGAGCCTGCGGCGGAGTGCTACCGGTGCTGCCGCCGTCGTGGTGGACGTCCTGCGAACCGCCGGCGGTCGTCGTCGGGCCCTGCGAAAGGTCCGGTGCGGGCGAGGGCGTGGCGGGACCGCGGCCCGGGTTACTGGCCGGGGCCGCCTGGCTGCTGGGTACTTTTGGGCCCGACTCACCCGACCCGCCGGCATCGTGCACCGCTTCGATGGAACAGGTCAGGCCGAGCACCTTGTGGATGGCCTGTTTCAGGTTGTCCATGTGCGGCCCGCGCTGGAATCCGATCGCATTGCCCTGGTTGGCGAACGCGAGGACCAGCTGGTTGCCCTCGAAGGACCGCGGTTTCGCGGAGACGTTGACGATGAGCCAGGTCGCGCGCTTGATCCGTGCGACTTCGTCCATGATCTCGGGCCATGCCCGCCTGACCATCTCGACGTTCCCGCCGGAGGCGGCAGGCTGTCCCTGCTGGGGTGGCTGGGCGCGACGAGCCTCCTGCGGCTGATCCGCCGAGGGTGTGGGCCGCTGCGGTGCAGGGCCTGCGGGCTGCCGGCCACCGGCGGCCGGAGGCTGCTGAGGCCCGGCTGCACCGTCCTGCTGCCCGCGGTCGGCGCCCGGCTGCCCCTGCCGGGGCATCGTGTGCTGCTCCCCGGTGGCCGGCCGGGACTGCGTCGGACGGGTAGCGGGGGGCGCAGCGGCAGCGGACTGCTGCGTCGACTGGGTGCCGGTGGGCGCAGAGTCGACGGGTTGCTGCGTCGGATGGGTGCCGGCGGGCGCAGCGGCCGCGGGGTGCTCGTTGACGGCGGGCTGGGTCGGGTCGTGTCGACCCGTCTCGACACCGGTCCCGGGACGGGCAGGATCCTGGGTGCCGGTCGAGGGGGCCGGAGCCCCGGCGTCCTGCCCTGCCGATGGCTGGGGCTGTCCCGGCGTGCGCGCGGGTCCGGCTGCTGCGGGCTGCTGCGCAGGTGCGGGGTCGGCGAACGCGGTGTCGGTCGAGACGCCCCAGCTTCCGCCCCAGTCGGGTGACGGATCCTCGCCGGCCGGGCGTGCCGGCTGGACGCGGGAGGCGGCGGGCACGGCCGGGGTGTGGGCTCCGGGAACGGCTGCCGGGGCAGCGGCGGCCGCGGCACCCGTGTCCATCGCGGGGAGGGACCAGCGGGCGGCGGCTTCCTCAGCGGTGCGGGGGACGCCCTCGAGCCGGGGGCGGGCGGGAGCCTTCGGTGCCTCGTCCACCTCGGGCGATTCGGCGGTGGGCGCACCTGCGGCGTACTCGAGGCGCCTCTCGATGCGGTCGACACGGGCGAGGGTACCCCGCGCGGTGGCGTCCGCTGCGGGCAGCAGGAGCCGCGCGCACAGGAGTTCGAGGTGCAGGCGCGGCGATGTGGCACCTGTCATCTCGGTCAGCGCGGTGTTCGTGACGTCGGCCGCCCGGGAGAGTTCGCCCGCGCCGAGCTGGTTCGCCTGGGTGCGCATGCGGTTGAGCTGGTCGTCGGGCACGCCCCGGAGGATCGAGGCGGCACCCTCGGGCACGGCGTTGATGACGATCAGGTCCCGGAACCGCTCGAGCAGGTCCTCGACGAAGCGGCGGGGGTCGTGCCCCGTCTGGATCACGCGGTCCACGGCGTTGAAGACCGTCCCGGCGTCGCCCGCCGCCACCGAGTCGACGACGTCGTCGAGGAGGGTCGCATGCGTGTAGCCGAGGAGGGAGACGGCCAGCTCGTAGTCGAGTCCACTCTCGCTTGCGCCCGCCATCAACTGGTCGAGGACGGAGAGGGAGTCACGGACGGAACCGCCACCGGCGCGGATGACCAGGGAGAGCACGCCGGGGGCCACGGGCACGTTCTCCTGGTGGCAGAGCTGCTCGAGGTAGGCCAGGAGCGGTTCGGGCGGTACCAGCCTGAACGGATAGTGGTGCGTCCGCGAGCGGATGGTGCCGATGACCTTGTCCGGCTCCGTGGTCGCGAAGATGAAAAGGATGTGCTCCGGCGGCTCCTCGACGATCTTGAGCAGCGCATTGAAGCCGGCCGAGGTGACCATGTGGGCCTCGTCGATGATGAAGATCTTGAACCGGTCGCGGACGGGGGCGAAGGTCGCGCGCTCGCGGAGATCCCGGGCGTCGTCCACGCCACCGTGGCTGGCGGCGTCGATCTCGATGACGTCGAGGCTGCCCGAGCCGTTACGGGCGAGTTCCACGCAGCTGTCGCACGTGCCGCAGGGCGTGGAGGTGGGGCCCTGCGCGCAGTTCAGGCATCGGGCGAGGATGCGGGCGGAGGTGGTCTTGCCGCACCCGCGGGGGCCGGAGAAGAGGTAGGCGTGGTTGATGCGGTCCTTGTCGATGGCCGCCATCAGGGGTTCGGTGACATGCTCCTGGCCGATGACGTCCGCGAAGGTCTCGGGACGGTAGCGGCGGTAGAGGGCTGTACTCACGAAGAAACCTTATCGGTTGGTGCTGACGGTTTGCATGCCGGTGCGGCGGAGGCGGGAAACAGCGTGGCGGGGTCCACGATCCACGGCTCGTCGTGCAGCCGGTCGGGGTCGAAGGCGGCCAGGGCCGCCTCCAGCGATCGGCCGGGAAGGCCGAGGGACGCCAGGATCACGGCCAGGACTTTGGCGGGGGTCCAGCCCAGGCCGGCGAGGTCCTCCAGCGTCACGGCGCCGTCCCGTTTCGCCAACCGGCGCCCCGCCAGGGAGACCGCGAGGGGCACATGGGCGTACACGGGGACGGGCAGCCCGAGCAGGGAGGCGAGGTAGGCCTGGCGGGGCGCGGAATCGAGCAGGTCGTCCCCCCGCACCACCTGGTCGATGCCCTGCGCGGCGTCATCGACCACCACGGCGAGGTTGTAGGCGACGACGCCGTCGTTCCGTCGCAGCACGAAATCGTCCACCGGAGCGGTGACGTGGCCGGCCAGCAGGTCCTCGACGGTCCACGACCCGACGCCGGACCGCAGACGCAGCGCGGGTGGGCGCTGCGCACGCAGGACGCTCCGCTGGTCCTCGCTGAGGCTGCGGCACGTGCCGGGGTAGAAGCCCGGCCGGGCATGGGGGGCGCTCGCAGCCTCGGCGATGTCCCGCCGCGTACAGAAGCACTCGTAGACGAGGCCCTGCCCGGCCAGGAGGTCCAGCGCCGCCGCATAGCGGCCGGCCTGCCCACTCTGCCGGATGACCGGCGCGTCGGAGACGAGACCCAGTGCGGCCAGCTCGGCCAGCTGATGCTCCTCGGCTCCGGCACGGACACGGTCCAGGTCCTCAACACGGACCAGGAAGTGCCGACCCGTGGAGCGGGCGAACAGCCAGGCGAGGACGGCGGTGCGGAGATTGCCGACATGCAGCAGGCCGGAGGGGCTGGGAGCGAACCGTCCGGCGCCCTGGTGTGCCACCGCTCCGACCTCCCGCTGCCGCCGTGCTTAAAGTGAAGACCCCCCATGCACCTGCCAGAGCCCGCTTACCCTTGCTACCTTCCGGTCCTGGGGGAGTTCACAGGATGACACCACATGAGGGGCCGGGAAATAGTCTACACAGTCGGAAGGACGGCTTTCGACCCGACGACACAGCCCCGCGGACGGCACGATTCGGCAGGATCCACTTGTATGGGTATTCTGGTATCTGCTCCAAATGAGGAGGATTCGCCTAGCGGCCTATGGCGCACGCCTGGAACGCGTGTTGGGTTAACGCCCTCGGGGGTTCAAATCCCCCATCCTCCGCCTTGTTGCTCCACCAGCAGGACCCCGGCCCCGGCCGGGGTCCTGCTGTTTAATGCGCCGTCGTGCCGGCGGATCCGCCCAGCCGGCGGATCCGGGTCTTCGCGGCCTTCTCCGCGGGCCCTTCGGGTCCGAGCCCCAGCCGGATCACGCCGAGCACCAGGCGCACCGCCGTCCGGATCGGCAGGCGGACCGGTCCGAGCGAGGGGACCCGGAGGCCGAGCAGCTCGCGGTGCCTGGGGTCGAGGGTCGCGACGGCTCCCGCGAACAGCACCTGGTACCCGAGGCGCTGGGACCGGGGGAGCGGAGGACGGCGGATGTAGGTCAGTGCCTCCTGGACCTGTTCGCTGTCGGTGAGCTCGGCGTCGAACGCGGCGAGTTGCGATGCGAGCTCCGCCTCGGACCGCGGCGGATCCTCGAGGCCCATCAGTTCGCCGGCCTGCGCCCACTCCGCGACGTACTGCTCCGCTCCGCCCGGGATGCGTCCGCCGTAGGCGGCATGGGAGGCCACGAAGGCATCCGTGAACGCGAGGTGCACCCACCGGATGAGGTCGGGATCGCCCGCCGAATAGGGCCTCTCCTCGCCACGGCTGTCGAGATACGTGCCGTTCACCCTCGTATGCAGCCTCTGCACGAAGGCCGAGCCCTCCCGTGCCGCCTCCGTGGATCCGTACGTCACCGTGAAGATCCAGCGGATGGTGTTCGCGAGCCGGCCGAGCGGCTCCTCCCGGAAGCCGGAATGCGCATGCACACCCGCCATCGCCCCGGGGTGGAGCGTCTGCAGCAGGAGCGCGCGGATGCCGGCGACGGTCGGCGTCATCGAGCTGTGCACCGTCCAGACGGCCGAGTCCACCGGGAAGTACCCGACGTCGTCACCCTTCTCGAATTCGAACTGCCACTGGGGGATCGCCGGATCGCCGTCGGTGAAGGTGGTCCGGAGCTGCAGCTTCCACGTGTCGATCAAACCCATGCGACGACCTATCCTGTTGGGAACCGCAGCCGATCCGGCGGGCGGTGTGCGCGGCCTCCTCGGCCGTCGTTGCTTCCAACGTCTCCCCAAGCGCATTTGCTCCTGCCTCCCGCATCATCGGGCAGGCAATCCACGCGGCGGGGCTGAACGAAGCAGGATCACGACCACCTACCAGGGAGCAGCCCATGTCCTCGTCCGGCCTGTACGGGATCGACCTCACCATGAACGACGGCAGCAGGAAGACCTTCGGCGATTTCCGTGGACAGCCCGTGCTGGTGGTGAACGTCGCCTCGAAGTGCGGCTTCACCCCCCAGTACGCGGCCCTCGAGGAGCTGTACTCCACCTACGCCGAGGCGGGGCTCGTGGTCCTCGGGATGCCCTGCAACCAGTTCCTGGGACAGGAACCGGGGAACGACGACGAGATCGCCGAGTTCTGCTCGACCACGTTCGGCGTGACGTTCCCGCTCCTGACCAAGGGCGATGTGCGGGGCAAGGACCAGCACCCGCTGTACCGGCAGCTCACGGAGTTCAGGAACGGGGTCCTGCCCGGGCTCGTGAAGTGGAACTTCGAGAAGTTCCTGGTGAACCGGGACGGCGAGGTCGTCGCCCGCTTCGCGCCGACGGTGGAGCCCGGCGCCCCCGAGGTCATCGCGGCGATCGAGGACGTCCTGGCGCGGCCCGCGGCCTGACAGGCCTCCGCTCGGGACGAGGCGTCAGCCGAGCGAGGCGACGCAGCGTGCGAGGAAGGCCGCCCCGGCCTCCTCGTGGACGAGCCGGCCCTCCGTCATGACCTCGTAGGGCTTCACGGGCACCCCGTCCGCAGGGCGGACATCCACGTGCGCGACGTCGAAGCCCTGTTCGTGCAGGTAGTCGGCCATGGCGTAATCGGTGCGGGAATCGCCGACCGTCCGCCAGGTGGAGGGCACCTCCGTGAGCGGTGCGACGAGGGTCAGGGCACGCTCGGCACCGAGGTCCTTGCCCACACGCACCGACTCGATGTCCGTGGAGATGATCGTCGGGTCCACGCGGTAGTCGATGTCCCCGTGGCTGTTCGGCTCCTCGCGGTCCAGCCGGCACGCCCCCATGTCATGGCTGTGCAGGATGTCGAGGGCGTCGTCGTCGAACAGGCGCTGGCCCTCGAGGTAGGCGGCGTTCGTGGCGTCGAGGGACTGCTCGACGGACACCATGGACAGCTTGGTCTCGTCGAAGAACATCAGGTCCGCGTACTTCTCCTCGACGAGGTCCCGGACGTCGTCGGCGAAGCTGGTCGGCAGCGCGAGCTCCCGGTCGACGAAGACCTGGCCGGCGCCGTCGGCCGTGAAGGAGAACCAGGTGGCCCCCTTCTCGCAGACCGCGTGGAAGGTGACGCCGGACGGGATCCCCACGGCGAGCATCGGCTCCATGACCTGCTCCCGGATGAAGGCGTCGGAGCGGCCCGTGTTGAAGACGACCGGCCAGCCCGCCGAGGCGAGGGTGAGCAGGTCGGCGATGATCCCGGCAGGAACGGTGCGCGTGACGGGGCTCGCGACGGGGCCGTCGACGTCCAGCAGGAGGCCCTGGACGGGCACCCCGTCACGGGGACCGGGAACGGCGGGGGCGTCGGGCAGCAGATCGATCGGGGCGTCCGTAGGCATGACCCCATTATGTTCCCGGGCCGCATGCTCCTTCCATTCGTGTCCCTGCGCCCGCCCGGTGACCGGGGTCGTGGAAGACTGCGGGAATGATTCCAGGCAGATCCCAGGGCATCACCGTCGTCGGGTCCATCAATGCGGACCTCGTGGTCACCCTCGAACGGCACCCGCGGCCGGGCGAGACGGTCCTGGGCCGCTCCATGACGGTGCTGCCCGGCGGCAAGGGCGCCAACCAGGCGGTCGCAGCGGCGCTGCTCGGCGCCGAGGTGACCATGATCGGCGCCGTGGGCGGCGACGCGCATGCCGAGGTCGCACTCTCCGCCCTGGCCGATGCCGGCGTGGACCTGCAGTCGGTCCGGCGGACCGGCGGAGGCACGGGTGTCGCGGTCGTCGAGGTGGCCGACGACGGCGAGAACACGATCGTGGTGCTGCCCGGTGCCAACGCCGAGGTGACTCCCGAGCTCGTCGGCGCGTCCTCGGCTGCCATCCGCGAGGCGGCCGTCGTCGTGGTCCAGGGTGAGCTACCCGCGGAGGCCACCGAGGCTGCGGTGAGGTCGGCCTCCGGTCGCGTGATCGTCAACCTGGCGCCCGTCATCGCCGTCGATCCCGAGGTGCTCCTCCGCGCCGATCCGCTCGTCGTCAACGAACACGAAGGAGCCCTGGTCCTCGCGCAGGCCGGGGGTGGGAGGGCGCCGGACCACGAGGGCGTCGTCACGGGCCTCCTCGCCCGGGGGTTCGCCTCGGTGGTGATGACGCTCGGCGCGGCCGGCGCCCTGGTGTCGGCCGGCGGCGCCATCCGGGCTGTCCGAGCCCCGCACGTGCGCGTGGTCGACACGACGGGCGCGGGCGACGCGTTCGTCGGAGCGCTCGCCGCTCGGCTCGCGGTCGGGGACCGGCTCGAGGACGCCGTCCGGTTCGCGGTCCGGGTGGGATCCTTCGCCGTGCAGCGCCCCGGCGCACAGCCCTCCTACCCGTCGGCCGACGACCCGCTGCCGGCCCTCCCGCATCCCGAGCCGTAACCTTTCGGCCACGAGTTGGCGCGGAGGAGGGCCCCACATTCCATTGGCCCGAGCAATTACCTAGGCTGTAGCAGTGATCTTCAAAGCAGTAAGCGACGGCCGGCCGTACCCGGAGCACGGACACGTGACCCCGAAGGACTGGGCGGAGGTCCCTCCCCGGCAGGTGCGGCTCGACGAACTCGTGACCACCAAGACCACCCTCGACCTCGAGGCGCTCCTCGCCGAGGACTCGACCTTCTTCGGTGACCTCTTCCCCCACGTGGTGCAGTGGAACGACGTGATGTACCTTGAGGACGGCCTGCACCGCGCCGTCCGGACCGCCCTGCACCAGCGGACCATCCTGCACGCGAGAGTCCTCGTGCTGCATGACTGAGGAGGGTTCGCCGCGCGAGCGGCGGGCACAGGCCAGACGTGACCCGACCGAGTGGCACGGCCACCGGATCGTCACCGAGACGGACCTCGGAGCCGTCTTCGTCGAGGACGACGCCGCGCGGCGCCATCGCGCATCGGTGCGCAGGATCCGCCACGGGGTGGTCCTCGTGCTCCTCCTGGGACTCGTCACCGCCGCCGTCCTCGTGGCACTCGCCCTCGCGCGCGGCGACATCAGCATCGGTTCCCCGGCCCCCGCGCCGGTTCCGACGTCGACGTGCCCGGCCGGGCCGTTCGACTACCAGGACCCGAGCGCCATCACGGTCAACGTCTACAACAGCACCACCATCGACGGACTGGCCGGTACCGCGGCGGGGCAGTTGCGGGAGCGCGCCTTCGCGGTCCGCGACATCGGCAACCGGGAGATCGGCCCTACGGGCATCACGGCGATCATCGTCTCGGGTGAGGGCGGCCGCGCGAATGCCTTCACCGTGCAGCGCACCATCCCGGACTCGACCTATGTGGCCGACGAGCGCGAGGACAGGTCGGTCGACGTCATCCTGGGTTCCTCCTTCGAGGGCCTGGTGCCGCCCGAAGGTGTGGACATCACTCCCGCGGGGCTGACCTGCGCACCCGAGGAGGGGGCCACGTCCACGCCCACTCGCGCGCCGGCCCAGGCCCCCGCCGGCGGGTAGGGAGCAGGCGCACGGCGGTCAGTCGCGGTTCCGCAGCGCACGACGGCGGACGGCCAGCGGGTACACGACCCACAGCAGCATCACCACGAGCAGGATCGACGCTCCGACGACGAGACCCGCCGTACGATCCACCACGAGGTCGAAGATGAGCCAGGCGGTACCGGCGAGCACGAGCCCCACGAGGGCGATGGTCATCCGGATGATCGCAGCGGTGTGCTGGACGAGGGTGGACTTCACGCGCAGGCCGAAGAGCACGCGGTGCAGGTTGACGGAGGACAGCACCAGGGCCGTGATCAGGGCGGACAGGCAGACCAGGCACAGGTAGACCACGACCTGCACGTCATCGAGTTCCTCGAAGCGGCTCTGGAACGGCAGGGTCAGCAGGAAACCGGTCAGGATCTGGATGCCGGTCTGCATGACGCGCAGCTCCTGCAGCATCTCCTGCCAGTTGCGGTCGAGGCGCTGGTTGAGGCTCTCCCCGCGTCCGTCGTCGTCCGCCGGCCCCTCCTGACGCTGCATCGGCGAGCCGGTGGAGGCTACCGCGCCTCGGCTGTGCGGAGCACGCGCAGCCGAGGCGCCGTCGGACGCCGGTCCGGGCGTGGTACCCACGGTGTCCGCCCGTCCGCTAGCGGGACGACCGCGCGCCGCCCTGCCAGACGGCGTCGAACGGGGCATTCGATACGACCCGGTTGCGGATGCCCTCCGTGACGAACTCCTTGGCCGTGCGGGCAGCCTCGAGCGGGGCCGCGCCCTTCGCCAGTTCGGCGGCGATGGCTGCGGCGAGCGTGCAGCCGGCTCCGCTGACGGCGACCTCGCCGACCTTGGGAGCGGACAGGACCTCGAGGGTCTCGCCGTCGAAGTAGACGTCCACGGCGTCGGGTCCCTCGATCCGGACGCCACCCTTGGCGAGGACCACGGCACCGCTCTGGGCGTGGATGATGCGCGCCGCCTCCTCGAGGTCCGCCAGGTTCTCGATGGTGATGCCCGAGAGCGATTCCGCCTCGAAATGGTTTGGGGTGACGAAGGTGGCCAGCGGGAGGATGTTCGCCTTCAGTGCCTGGTCGGTGTCGAGCGCGGCCCCGGGCTCCTGCCCCTTGCAGATCAGCACCGGGTCGAGGACCACGTTGTCCCACGCCTGGCTCCTCAGCGCGGCCGCGACGGTGTCGATCGTCGCGGGGGTGCCGAGCATGCCGAGCTTGACGGTGGTGAGGGGGTAGCAGGACTGGATGGCCTCGAGCTGGTCGGCGATGACCTGCTGGTCCACGGGGACGAAACGGTGCTGCCACTCCTGCTTCGGGTCGAAGGACACGATGCAGGTCAGGGCCACGACGCCGTACACGCCCAGCTCCTGGAACGTCTTGAGGTCGGCCTGCGCACCGGCGCCGCCCGTGGCCTCGGAACCGGCGATGGTCAGGGTGACGGCTGGGGACGGGGAAGTCTGGGTCTCGGACATTTCCCTAGTGTGCCCGAACCGGCTCCGGCGCGGCCACCCGATCCCGCCGGAGGATGTCGTCCAGCGCCGGGCCGAGGGTGGGGTAGTCGAAGGTGAAGCCCGCGTCGAGCAGCTTGCGCGGGGACACCCACCGGCTCTTGAGGACCAGTTCCGCCTCCGTCCGGATCAGCACGCCGCCGAGGTCCAGGAGCCACGCCGGGGTCGGCAGGCCCGCGGGGACGCGCAGGCGCCTGCGGACGGCGGCCATCAGCTCGGCGTTGGTCACGACCCCGGGGGCCGCGACGTTGACGGGCCCGCTCAGCGAGCGCGTTTCGACGAGAAACGTGATGGCGCGGAACAGGTCGTCGAGGTGGACCCAGCTGAACTTCTGCGTCCCCGCGCCCATCCGGCCACCCAGGCCGAGCCTCGCCAGGTTCCCGAGCGGCGTCATCACGCTGCCCGGACCGAGCACGATCGAGATGCGCAGCGCCACCTTCCGGACGTCCGGGACGTCGGCGTCGGCGAGTGCCTGTTCCCAGGCCCGTGCCACCGACACCGAGAAGCCCGAGCCGAGTTCGCCGTCGTCCTCCGCCTGCGGCCGGTCCGTCGCGTGCCGGTAGATGGTGCCCGTGCTCGCGTTGATCCAGACCGGCGGCGGCGTGCCGCCCTCCGCCCGGCACAGCGCGAGGGCGCGGCCGAGTTCCTCGGTGGTGCCGACGCGGGAGGAGAAGATGGTGTCCGCATTCCGCCTGTTGTAACGGCAGTTCACGCTGCGCCCAGCGAGGTTGACGAGGGCGTCCGCGCCGTCGAGGGCATGGGCCATGGCGGCCGTGTCGCCCCAGACCGCCGGGCCGGACCGGCCGACCGTCCGTACCTCCACCCCCGCCTCGGTGAAGCGGCGGACCAGGTGGCTGCCGATGAATCCCGATGCTCCGGCGAGGACTACTGTGGTGATGCTCATTGCACGCGGACCAGCTTCCAGACACTCGCGCGGGCGAAAGCGCCCACGCCTCCGATGATGAGGGCGACCGGGAGGTTCTCCAGCACCGACCTCGAGGGCGACAGCAGGGCGATCAGGGCCAGGGGGACGAGGGTGAAGGCGGCGAAGAAGACGCCGATGTGCACCCACTGGTTCGTCACCGGGCGCAGCAGGAGCCCGACGAGGATGCCGAGCGGCAGCCCCGTGACCAGGCCGATGCCGAGCCCGTACCAGAGGGCCAGCACGAAGACGCCGGGTGCGTCCGCGCCCCAGGGGAGCGCGAAGACCAGGGCGAGCGTGACCAGGCCCACGAGGAACCCGACCGCCACGGCTCCCGCGCCGAACGTCACGCGGCGGGACGGAAGCCCGGCCCCGTCGTCGGGCCTCCCCTCGTCGAGTGTCCCGTCCGGTGCCCCGTCGTCGGGCGTCCCCTCGTCCGCGCTCACTGCCGTGTCCCACGGATCAGCTGGACGATGTCCTCGACGATCTTCCGGACGACGGGAAGCCGCGAGAGGATCACGAGTTTGGACAGGAGCGGCGCGGCCTGGTCGATGAGGCGGCGGGTGCGGACCTGGCGGGGCGAGGAGTCGTACACCCAGAAGAGGGTGATCGCCATGTAGGCGTACCAGAGGAGCTCCGGGAGGTCGTCGCGGATGGCGAGCGGTGGCTGGGGCTTCGACAGCGAGACGGCGTGCCGGAAGAGGGAGATGGCACGTGCACGGGCGACGGCAGATTCACTGCCGAAGGGACTCGTGGTGGCCGAGGGCTTGATGGCGATGCTGATGAAGTTGGAACCGAAGTCGTGGTACGGCGCCAGGACGTCGACGCCGGTGTTGAGGACCACCCGTAGGAGCTCCCCGAGGTTCTGCCCCTCGCGGAGCAGCGGCAGCGCGAGCGCCCGGTGCTCCTCCTGCAGGCTGCGGTAGAGCTCGTGGACGAGATCGTCCTTGGAGGCGAAGTAGTAGTACGCGCTTCCGGTGGAGACCTCGGCCGCGGAGGCGATGGCCCGCATGGTGGTCTTCTCGTACCCGTTCTCGCGGAACAGCCGGAGCGCCGTCGAGACCAGCAGCTCCCGGGTCGCTTCACTCTTGGCTGTCGGCGTCGGCATTCGGCTCCCTTTCGAACATGTTCAATTCGGAGTCTAACCCGAAACTGAACATGTTCAAACAGGAGGGTGAGGCGCTGGACCGGCCCGTTTCATGGAGCCGCTGCTACCGGAACAGGTCCGAAGCGACGCCCATGATGATGCGGTCCCCCGGCGTGGACTTCCTGAGGTAGTCCTCGACCGCCCAGTCGTCGAGCGCGATGCACCCGGCGGTCGGAGCCTTGTTCTCATGCAGGAAGATGGCGAAGCCCGCGTCCTGGACGATCGCCGAGTCCGGCGGCCGGTTGTAGTTGATCACGGCGCCCTGCCGGTAATCGTGCGTGGCCCGTGTCGCGAAATACCACATGTCCTCGTCGTACCCCGTCCACGCGGAGGACTCGAAGTACTTGTTGTAGGTGGCCGTGTAGGGGTTGCCGCCCCAGCGTGAGCGGGGGTTCAGCGTGCGGTAGGGCAGCGCGGTGCCGGGGTTGCCCAGACCGAATGCCTCGGTCACGGAGTAGGACCCGGTGGGGGAATAGTTGAAGCGGGTCGGCCCGGACGGGACTCCCGGCCTCCTGAAGCCGCTGGATCCCACCCTGGCATCGGTCGTCCAGTCGGTGACATACGTTCCCGCCACCTTCTGGCAGTACACGGCGCTGGCGGAACTCTGCCCGTACCCGCCGGCGATGGTGAGGAGGACCCTCTTCGCCCCGCCCGTCGGGTACCTGGAGCGTCCGTCGTTCAGCGTGGTGCATGCGGTGTGCCGGTGATCCCGGCCGCCGGAGCTCTTCCAGGAGATGTACCCGCCCTGGAAGGGCTGGACACATTCACCGCCCTCGCAGCGCTCCGGCGTCTGGGGGTAGCCGAGGTAGCTCAGGTGCCAGCCCATCGATTCGTACTTCGCTCTCATCCCTCCGCGGACGGGTTGGGACCCGGTCGCGGGGGACCAGAAGATCACGCCTCCCTGGAACCACTGGTAGCAGCCACCGTTGCGCTGTCCGCAGACCTCGGCTTCCAGCGGGTAGCCCAGTAACCGGTGTGGGCGCCCAGATTCTCGTGACGGGCGCGGATATCGCCGTTCGTCGAGTGTCCGCCGGTCGCCGGGGACCAGTAGGTCGAGCCGCCCTGGTACTTCTGGACGCAGCCACCGTTCAGCTGCCCGCACACCTCGTTGTCGAGGGGATACCCGAGTACACCGTTCTCCGCGCCGCGGGCCGCCCAGGCGGCGAGCATCCCGCCGCGGCTGACGTGGGCGCCTGTTGCTGCCGACCAGGAGATCACCCCGCGCTGGAAGGTCTGCTTGCAGCCGGCCGATCGCAACCCGCAGGTCTCCCTGGACGTCGGGTAACCGAGCCAGCCGTTCTCCGCCCCGGTCCGTGAGTATGCGCCGCCGATGGCTCCGGGGGTCCATACCCCGAAGGCGCCGGACGACGCGGACCACAGGATCCGGAGTCCGCCGAACTCCTGGGCGCAGCCGTTGTCCCGCGTGCCGCATACCTCGGCCGACGACGGGTAGCCGGCCGCAGCGTAGCCGCCGTACCGGTTGTACAGCGCGCCACCGACGGCGCCCCGGGTCCATACCTGCTGGTGCCCGCCCACCCTGCTCCAGGTGAGGTCGATCCCGCTGGAGAACCGCTGGGAGCAGCCGCCCGCGGTGCACCGCTCGTCGGTCACCGGATAGCCGACGGCGGCCAGGCCTCCGGTGGCTGCCCACCGGGGGCCGGTCCTGCCGGAGGTGAACAGTACTGCGGGCGCTCCGGTGGAGGGGGTGTAGTGGATTTCTCCGCCGACGAAGGTCTCCACGCAGCGTCCTGCTGCGGTGCAGGACTCGTCGGAGGTCGGTTCGCCCAGCGGCCCGGCAGCACCGCCGAGTTCCCGCCACTTGGCGGCGATGCCTCCGATGGGAGTGAAAGGACCCGCGGCGGCGGCGCTGACCCCGGGGTCCGGTAGTGCCGTCGGGGTAGGTGGTTCCTGCAGGTCAGGCACCGCCGGTGCGGCACTCTCCGGTGGGATTTCAGGTCCGGGACCGGGTCCCTCATCACCGGGCTCGGCCGTGGCGGTCGGGACCGGGCTCGTCGGCACTCCGGCCGGCGGAGGCTCGGGCGGAGCCGATTCCGCGGTCGACGGCTCCGGAACCGCGTCCGGGCCTGCAGGCGCAGGTGTCCGCAGCGCGCCAGCAGGGGGAGTCGTGTCCGGATCCGCTGTAGCCGGTGCCGGCGGAGTCGGTGCGGGGGTCTGCTCCGCGACCGGAGGGGGAGGGGCGGGCGCTGCGACCGCGCCCGGAGCGAGCCCGGAGAGAAGGAGAGCGGCCAGCGAGACGACAGCGAGTGCGCGCGCCGGAAGGGACGTGGATGAAGTGTTCACCGGAAGACGACCGCCTGACATGTGGAGGGTGCCGGGGCCTCGGCGAAGGCATCAGCGCGGACTTCGACCGTGCCGCCGGCTGGTACTGCTTGCAGTATCCTCGTGCGGCCGGCCACGCTGCTGGTGCTCCCGACTGCGACGACGACAGAGAACGTCACTACGGTGTCGGCCGTATTGGTCAGCGTCCCGGAGAAGGACCAGACGCCGGCTGCATCCGCCGTGCACACCACGTCGCTCAGGGCATCGTTGGCGATGGCGGTCGGATTCGCCGGCACCGACTCCCTGCTGGTCTCCAGGGTCGCCTCGACGCTCGGTTCGGGATCGGGGGACGCAGGGGCCGGCAGGTCCGTCCCGGTGGCGTCGGCAACCGACGTCGTCGCCGCGTCCGGCGATGCGGGCATCGTCCCGGGCGACGTCGAGGCCGCCGACGGTCCTGAGGCCGGCGCGTCGGGCGCATCGGCAGGTGGCGGCGTGCAGCCGGAAAGGGCGATGACGCCCAGTGCCACCCCCGGAGAAGCCTCCCGACACTCCGCATTCTTCCCCTATTTCCCGCGGTGAACTTCTCGTTCGGGAACCAGGGGCTTCTGACCGGGAAGGTTGTACAGCCGGAGATGATCAGCGATCGTCCGCGGTGCGGTCCAGATTCGGTAACGATCCCGCACGATCTGCGGGGAAGGATGGTCAGGCGTAGTACCGCCCCAGCACGTCGGCCTTCAGGTCGTAGAACGTGCCGTCCTCGATGGCGGCCCGGGCGTCATCGACCATGCGCACCACGAACCGCTCGTTGTGGATGGAGATCAGGGTCGCGGACACCATCTCCTTCGCCTTGAACAGGTGGTGGATGTAGGCGCGGGTGTAGTGCGTGCAGGTGTAGCAGTCGCAGCCCTCGACGAGCGGCGTGAAGTCCCGCTTGAAGCGCGCGTTCGAGAGGTTCCACCGGCCGTCCGGCGTGTAGAACGCGGAGTTGCGGGCCACACGGGTGGGGGAGACGCAGTCGAACGTGTCGGCGCCGTGCTCGATGCCGGTGAAGAGGTCGTCGGGCTCGGAGATGCCCAGCAGGTGGCGGGGCTTGTCCTCGGGCAGCTCGTCGCTGCACCAGCCGAGGATCGTCCCGAGGTTCTCCTTCTCCAGCGCCCCGCCGATCCCGAAGCCGTCGAAGTCCATGGCGCCGAGGTCCGCCGACGCCTTCCTCCGGAGGTCCTCGTACTGTGCGCCCTGGATGACGCCGAACAGGGCCTGGTACGGGCGGTGGCTGCGTTCCGCGGTGAGGCGCTCGTGCTCCGCGATGCAGCGCAGCGCCCAGAGCCGCGTCCGTTCCAGGGATTCCTCCTGGTAGCCGCGCGAGTTCATCAGGGTGGTGAGCTCGTCGAACGCGAACATGATGTCGGCGCCCAGCTGGTGCTGCACCTGCATGGAGATCTCCGGGGTGAAGCGGTGGCGGTCGCCGTTGAGGTGGGACTTGAACCAGACGCCGTCGTCGTCGATGGAGGCCAGGCGCTCCTTGCCCACGGCGACGCGGTCATCGGCGCCGGCCTTGTCGGCGTCGACCGGGACGTCCATGGTGATGACCTTCTTGAACCCCGAACCGAGGCTCATCACCTGGAAGCCCCCGGAATCGGTGAAGGTGGGGCCGGGCCAGTTCATGAAGGCGCCGAGCCCGCCCGCCTCGTCGAGGATGTCCGCCCCGGGCTGCAGGTAGAGGTGGTAGGCGTTCGCGAGCAGGGCCTGCGCGCCGAGGTCCGCCATGGCTCCGGGGAGGACGGCCTTGACCGAGGCCTTGGTCCCGACGGGGATGAACGCCGGCGTGCGGATCTCGCCGTGCGGGGTGGTGATGGTCCCGGTGCGTCCGTGCCGCCGCCCGCCGGTCCCGGCTCCCGGCGTCGTCTCCTCGAGGCGGCTGCTGACGGAGAAGGAGAACGAGGACTGCTGGGACTGTGGATGCACCACCCTATTTTGCCAGTCCTTTTGCCAGTCCTTTTGCCAGGCCGCGGCGCTGCTCGTGTCCGGGTGCCTACCGGTCGGCGAGCTGTGCGTTGAGGGAACCGACGGCGGCGAGTTCGGCGGCGATCCGCCGCTCGAGCACGTCGCGGCCCAGGGTCTCCGACCCGCCGTGCGCGCGCAGGTAGAGCAGCACGCCGATGCGGAGGACCCGCCAGTCCCGCTCGACGTCGATCGTGCCGGCCGAGGACGCCCGGAGGATCTCCGGGTCGTAGACGTTGGGCTCGTTGAGCTGGCGCTGCCGGTACATGGCGGCGGTCTTCGCGCGCAACGGGTCCGTCTCGGCGTCGTCCGCAGCACGGATGGCCGCGGAGTACCGGGCGGAGCGCGCCTGGTCGTGCCGGGTGAGGTAGGCGGCGATCGCGAGGCCGCCCTCGATCCACTTCCACCGCCCGAAGTTGCCGTCGAACGGCAGCTCGGCCAGCAGGTCGGCGACGGTCAGCGCCGCGGCGGTGTCGCCCTCGTCGACGAACAGCGCGAGCGCGAGCTGGTGCAGGTCCTGGAGATTGCTCCCCGACTTGAGGTTGATGCCGCGGGCGAGGCGCCCGGCGATCTCCTGGACGGCGCCGCTGCCGGCATGCGCCTGGGCGATCTGCGCGACGAGCGCTTCGGGCGAGCCGTGGTCGGCGGCGACCGCCGAGGCGCCGAGCTCGGCGTCGGCCGGTTCCAGGTAGACCATCGAGCCGGTGGCGATGGACACCCGGCGTCCTCCCGCCACGGTCGCGAGAACGAGTGCGGGCACGCCGAAGTCGTCGTTCTCCACCTCGACGGCGGTGACCTCCGCCGTCTCCTCGCCGTCGGGGAGCGCCAGGACGTCCCCCGCCGCGAGCACCTCTGCCGGAACCGCGCGCAGCCCGGTCCTGTCCACCCTGTTCACCATCATGTACGTCGTGCCAACCTCTGCCAGTAACCCCGTGGATGTCCTCCGGCGCCCCAGCGCGCCCGTTTCACGATACGGTAACGCGGACCCCGGCGGGTTCCTCCGTGGCTAGCGGCCCCACCCGGCATGGGCCAGGGCCTGACGCAGCAGGTCGGCGCGGCCACCGGAGAATTCCGCCTGGATGGACGGGCTGAGCGCCTCGGACGGGGTGAGCCAGGACAGCTCCAGGGCGTCCTGGCGCGGGTTGCACTCGCCCGTCACGGGGATGAGGTACGCGAGGGCGACGGCGTGCTGGCGGTCGTCGGTCAGCCCGGTCTCCGAGGGGGAGGGGAAGTACTCGGCGATCGTGAAGGGCAGGGGCGACGGCGGCAGCTGCGGGAGGGCGAGGGGCCCGAGGTCCTTCTCGAGATGGCGCAGGAGCGCCGCCCGGATGGTCTCCCGGTACATCACACGACCGGAGACGAAGGTCCGCACCATCTCGCCCTGCTCGTTGGCCTGCAGCAGCAGTCCCACCTCGTTGACGTACCCGAGGGCGTCGCACCGGACGGGGATCGCCTCCACGTAGACCATCGGCAGGCGGCGGCGGGCCTCGTACAGATCGTCTTCGGAGAGCCAGCCCGGATTGGGGTCAGGGGTGCGTACGTTCATACACCAGTTCTATAGCAGACCCCCACCCGGCGACAGGCGGCGCGCTGTTCTTCGGCCCGTGGCTGAATCCGCCGGCCCGGTGCCGCCCCGACGATTCAGTCGTGGATGTCCTGCTGCCGGCCGTCGATCCGCACCACGGCGCCCCACGGAGCACGGAGGCGGAGCGACGACCTCCGGCCCCCGCCGACGGCTCCGGCGTCGACGCCGGCAGCCGTCAGGCCCGCGACGAGGTCCCGCACGTCGCCGTCGTGCTCGATGGCCAGCTCCACCCCGGGGCGCTCCCCCAGCTCCACGGTCACGAGCCCGCCGTTCTTGGCACGGAAAGCGTGCCCGGCGCCGGCGTCCGAACCGGCCCGGGACCGGGCTCCGATGTCCTCCAGCACCCGGACGGCGGATCCCACGTCGGGCGTCTGCCAGCGGGCGAGGACCGAGAGGGACGACGCCGGCGCGGTCGTCTCGCGGGGGCCCGCGGCGGCGAGGAGGGGAGTCCCGTCCGGGGCGATAATCCGGGCGGTGGTGCCGTGGTGTCCCTCCACCAGGTCCACGGGCGTGCCGGCGGCGATGGTCCGTCGCGCGAACTCCCGGACGTCCGAGACGTCGAAGGCGAGGCTCACGCTGCCGTCCTCGGGGCTGCCGGAGGCGCAGGGGTGCAGGGCCACGCGACCGCTGCCGGCGTCGAACACCTCCTGCGCACCGTCCGGGAGTGGCCCCCGGGAGGAAGCCAGTCCGAGCGCGCGGAGGAAGTCCCGCGCGGCCGTCGGATCGGAGGTGTGGACGAGGGGTCGGACGCGGAGCATCAGGTTTCCTTCGGAACGGTGCGGGGAATGGCGGGGGCACGGTTCCCGAACGGCCCGGGTAGCCCTAGGGTGGTCGCATGAAGGCCGAACTGCCGGAACTCCTGCTGCCCGACGCGCTCGCCTGGCGCGGCTGGCTGGAGGCGAACCACGAGTCCTCGCCCGGTGTCTGGCTCATCGAGCACAAGAAGGGCGGGGACACCACGCTGCTGACCTATGCGCAGGCGCTCGATGAAGCGCTGTGCTACGGCTGGATCGACGGCCAGGCCCGCTCGCGCGACGGGGGCAGCTACTTCCAGCGGTTCACGCCGCGCGGCCCGCGCAGCATCTGGTCCGTGCGCAACCGGACCTACGTGGACAGACTGCGCGCGGAGGGCCGCATGTGCGCAGCGGGCGAGAGGGCCGTCGCGGCAGCGCAGGCGGACGGCAGGTGGGAGCGCGCCTACGCCGGACCCGCGACGGCCGAGGTGCCGCCGGAGCTGATGGCGGCCATCGAGGCCGACGACGCCGCGCTCGCCACCTTCCGCACCCTGTCCTCCCAGAACCGCTACGCCCTTATCTTCCGCCTGACCCAGCTCAGGACGGACGCCGCGAAGGAGCGGAACATCGCGAAGTTCGTCGCCATGCTCTCCCGCGGGGAGACCTTCTATCCCCAGGGCAGGAAGCAGGTCGGCTAGCGGCACCGCGTCCCGGCTTCCAGTACCATCCAGGCCTGGAGCTGCGAGGACAGGCTGACCGGCCCGTCCTGCCGGGGCGGGAAGACGAGCATCGACCGGTCGACGGCCAGCCGGTCGGCCCAGATCCGGTCCGCGGTCGCCCCGAGGAGCGCGCGTGCCGTCGCCGCGGCCGTCCCCCCGATGTCCGCCGACACCGCCTGCGCCAGATAGCGCGCGAGGATCCCCGTGAAGAGCCCGCCATCACCCCCGGAGCCGAGCGGCAGCACGCCGTCGTCGTCCGCGACGCCCCGGGCGACAGCCTCCACCAGGTCCGCCGCGTGCCGCAGGTTCTCCGGACCGCCGACCGCGACGAGCGCGCCCAGCACGGTCCCCTGGTTGTAGGTGTGCAGGGACCGCTCCACCCGGCCGTCGGCCTTCACGCCGTCGAGGTAGAGCCCGGTGCCGGGATCGAACAGCCGGTCCTTCAGCCAGTCGAGCAGTTCCTGCGCCCGGGCGCCCTCCCCGCCGCGTGCGAAGAAGAGGGCGGCGGGCGCCGTGGTGGGGGTGTTCTTGTAGTCGCGGGTGGTGTTCCAGTAGACCCCGCCGCCCAGGTCCTCCGTATGGGCCGACCGGAGTGCAGCCCCGAGGACGCGCACGCGGCGCCGGGGCCGCCGTCGACCCTCCATCGCATCGAGGCGCTGGAGGGCCAGCGCGAGCCAGGCCATGTCGTCGTAGTAGGAGTTGCGCCATCGTCCGCCGTTGCGCAGCCACACGCCGCGGGCCAGCTTCCGCGCCTCGGAGAGGGCATCCCCGGTGGGATCCCGGAGGTGCTCGTCGAGGAGGCAGTCGAGGAAGTGCGCCTGCCACCAGTAGTGCCAGTGGTTCCGGGCGCCGGCCGGTGGCGGGAAGGCGATGGCGCCGAGCCGCGTCCCGGGGACGCGCAGGCTCCGCCGGGCGAACAGGTGCCGGACGCTCTGCGCGGCCTGCGAGGCCGCCTCGTCAGGGATGGGCATGTGACCACCCTAGCCACACCGGGAGGGGTCCTGGTTGGGCAGGATGCGCAACCGATCGCCGTCCGGGTGCGCAGTGGGCCACGTCACAGTACGCTGGGCCGAAGGACCGACGGCGGTCCTCGCCGGGCGGAAGGATCAGGCATGGACATCAGCGGAGCGGTCGCCCTCGTCACGGGCGGGGCCTCGGGACTCGGTCTCGCCACCGCCCGCAGACTGTTCGACGACGGCGCGTCGGTGCTGCTGGTCGACCTCCCACAGTCCGCCGGGACCGACGCCGCCGCGGAACTCGACCCCTCGGGGGACCGGGTCCGCTTCGTCGCCGCCGACGTCGCCGATCCTGCCCAGGTCCAGGCGGCAGTCGCCGCGGCCACGGAACTCGGCCCGCTGCGGATCGTCGTCAACTGCGCCGGCATCGCCACGCCGGGCAAGGTCCTGGGACGGGACGGGGTCCTGCCGCTCGAACAGTTCGCCCGCGTCATCACCGTCAACCTGGTCGGCACCTTCAACGTGATCCGGCTCGCAGCCGAGGCGATGGCGGCCACCGCCACGGTCAGCGGTCTCGGAGGATCCGAGGAGCGCGGCGTCATCATCAACACCGCCTCCGTCGCCGCCTTCGACGGCCAGATCGGACAGCCTGCGTACTCGGCCTCTAAGGGCGGCGTGGCCGCGATGACCCTGCCCATCGCCCGGGAACTCGCCCGCTCCCTGATCCGCGTCGTGACGATCGCCCCGGGCATCTTCGAGACACCCATGATGGCGGGCCTGCCCCAGGAGGCCCAGGATTCCCTCGGCGCCCAGGTCCCGCACCCGTCCCGCCTCGGCAAGCCCGTCGAATACGCCGCGCTCGCCGCTCACATCGTCGAGAACCAGATGCTCAACGGCGAGACGATCCGCCTCGACGGCGCCATCCGCATGGCGCCGAAGTAGCTCCACCGCACCACCCCCGGTCTCAGCTCGATCGAAAGGACGGCTCGATGGAGAGCCCGCTGCCCACCGCCGATTTCCTCGGCTTCGAGTCCCTCCTGGCGACCTCCGAACGGGAGAAACTCCAGGACGTCCGGGACTTCCTCGCCAAGGACGTCTCGCCGCGCGCCGTCGAATGGTGGAACCGGGCCGAATTCCCGCACGAACTCCTGCCCGGGCTGGCGGCGCTGAATCTCAGCACGCCCGTTCAGCAGGGGTACAGCCACCTGTTCAGCGGACTGGTGATCGCCGAGCTCACCCGCGCCGACACCTCGATCGCGACGTTCTTCATGGTCCACCACGACCTGTTCGTCGAGGCCCTGCACACCTTCGGCAGCGACGACCAGAAGGCGCGGCTCCTGCAGGATGCGATGGACCTGAGGATCACCGGCGCCTTCGCCCTGACCGAACCGGAGCACGGGTCCGACGTCGCCGGTGGCATGACGACCACCGCCACGCGCGACGGCGACACCTGGGTCGTCAACGGCGCGAAGCGCTGGATCGGCAACGGGACGTTCTGCGACTACATGCTGCTCTGGGCGCGCGATACCGAGACCGGCGGAGTGCGCGGCTTCATCCTCGACGCCACGCTGCCCGGTGTGACCCGGACGGCGATCGCCAACAAGACGGCGCTGCGGACGGTCCAGAACGCCGACGTCACACTGACCGACGTGCGCATCCCGGAGGCGGACCGCTTCGCCGGTATCGAGTCCTTCAACGACACCCGGCAGCTCCTGCTGGGCTCACGGATCCTCGTCGGCTGGCAGGCCGTCGGCCAGCAGCTGGCCGCGTTCGACGTCGCCCGGCAGTACGCCCTCGAGCGACACCAGTTCGGCCGACCGATCGCAGGGTTCCAGCTCATCCAGGACCAGCTCGTCACCATGATGGGCAACACGACGGCGAGCCTCAGCGTCATGGCGCGCATCGCCCAGCTGCAGGGGCAGGGTGCCTCCGACATGGCGCAGGCCGCCTTCGCCAAGTCCTTCACCACGGCCCGGATGCGGGAGACCGTCGCGCTGGGACGGGGGATCCTCGGCGGCAACGGCATCGTGACCGATTACGGGATGGCCAAGATCTTCGCGGACGCCGAGGCGGTCTACACCTACGAGGGGTCCTACGAGATCAACAGCCTGATCGTGGGCAGGGCGCTGACGGGCATCTCGGCGTTCGCCTGACCGGTGCGGCGACGGTGGACGCGAGCTGCGGCTTCCTGCACGCGTTTTGGGCGGGAAGTGCGTGTGGGGCGGCGACACGCCGTCGTCCGCGCCGTTCGGCTGATCAATGCCGTGCACGAACCCGCGGTGGTTGCGGGCCGGGCCGTCCCAGGCCGCAGCAGGGCGGCGCCGGCGTTCACATGACGGACGTGGTGAGGCCCACGCCACATCACTGGGTAGTATCCCAACAGCAATCCGTCGTATCCAGTGCCGCATACGCCCCGTTTTCCGTGCCCTGAAAGCAGGCTGTTGTGACAGTGCCCCTCGAAGTGTCCCCCGCGCGTGCCGCCGACCAGTTCAGCGAGACGGTGGGGGACATCAGTTCCGACCTGCGCGCCGATGTCCGGCGCGTCAGCACCCTCCTCGGCGAGTCCCTCGTCCGGCAGCACGGACAGGAGCTCCTCGACCTCGTGGAGCGGGTACGCCTCCTCACGAAGCAGTCCAAGGAGTCGGGCAGCGGGGACGACGCCGCCGGGCGCGCGGCACTCGCCGAGCAGGTCCGCGAACTCCTCGCGGCCCTGCCCATCGGTCAGGCCACCGAACTGGTCCGGGCCTTCGCCGCGTACTTCCACCTCGCCAACGCGGCCGAGCAGGTGCACCGCGTGCGCGGCCTGCGGACGCGGTCCGAGGAGGACGGCTGGCTCGCCCAGACCGTCTCCCGCATCGCGTCCGACGCCGGTCCGGAGGCTCTCGCCGACGTCGTCCGGGAGCTCGACGTCCGCCCCGTGTTCACGGCCCATCCCACCGAGGCGTCGCGCCGCTCCGTGCTGGACAAGCTGCGCCGCCTGTCCGACATCCTCGCGGAGTCGACAGTGGAGGGATCCCAGCAGCGCCGCCGGCAGGACCGACGGCTCGCCGAGGTGATCGACCTCATCTGGCAGACCGACGAGCTGCGGCAGGTGCGGCCCACGCCGATCGACGAGGCCCGCAACGCCATCTACTACCTGGGGAACATCCTCACCACCTCGATGCCGGAACTGCTGGAGGACCTCTCGGACCTCCTCGCGGATCACGGCGTCGCCCTTCCCGCGGGTGGCGCGCCGCTGAGGTTCGGGTCGTGGATCGGCGGTGACCGGGACGGCAACCCCAATGTCACGGCTTCCGTGACCCGCGAGATCCTGCAGATCCAGAACCAGCAGGCCGTCCGTATCGCCATCCACTTTCTCGACCGGCTGATCTCGTCGCTCTCGTCGTCGACCACGATCGTGGGTGCCTCACCCGAGCTGACGGCGTCGATCGAGAAGGATCTCGCCAACCTGCCACGCCTCGACAGGCGTGTGCTGGAACTGAACGCCCAGGAGCCGTACCGGCTCAAGCTGACCTGCGTGAAGGCGAAGCTGCTCAACACGGCGGCGCGTGTCCAGCAGCAGACGGCGCACGAGCCGGGTCGCGACTACAACGACACCGCCCAGGTCCTGGCCGACCTCGAGCTCGTGGGGGACTCGCTGCGGCGGAACGCGGGGGGCCTGGCCGCCGACGGAGCCCTCGCCACGGCGTCGCGCGTCATCTCCTCCTTCGGCCTGCACCTGGCGACCCTCGACATCCGTGAGCACGCCGACATGCACCACGACGTCGTCGCGCAGCTCGCCGACCGGCTCGGCGAGCTGGAGGTCCCCTACCTCGACCTGGACCGGGAGGGGCGCCGCCGGGCGCTGTCCCGCGAGCTGGCCTCGCGGCGGCCGCTGGCGGCGGTCAACCCGCCGCTCGACGACGGCGCGCGACGTACCTTCGACGTCTTCCGCGAGATCGCCTCGGCGCTGGAGACCTACGGGCCGGACGTCATCGAGACCTACATCGTCTCCATGACCCGCGGCGCCGACGACGTCCTCGCCCCCGTGGTGCTGGCGCGCGAAGCGGGCCTTCTCGACGTGGTCGGTGACGGCTCGGGCGGCCCGGACTCCGGTGCCTTCGCGAAGATCGGCTTCGCCCCGCTGCTCGAGACGGTGGACGAGCTCCGCGTCTCGGCGGAGATCGTGGACACCCTCCTGTCCGATCCGACGTACCGCGAGGTGGTGCGGCTCCGCGGCGACCTGCAGGAGGTCATGCTGGGGTACTCCGACTCCAACAAGGAGTCCGGCGTGCTCACGAGCCTCTGGGAGATCCACAAGACCCAGCGGCGCCTGCGCGACGTCGCCGCGAAGCACGGTGTCCGCCTCCGCCTGTTCCACGGGCGTGGGGGGTCGGTGGGCCGCGGTGGCGGCCCGACGTACGACGCCATCCTCGCCCAGCCGAACGGCGTCCTCGAGGGCGAGATCAAGTTCACCGAGCAGGGCGAGGTCATCAGCGACAAGTACTCGCTCCCGGCCCTGGCCCGCGAGAACCTCGAGCTGTCCCTGGCCGCGGTCATGCAGGGCTCCGCCCTGCACCGCACGCCGCGTACGTCCGACGACGAGCGCGGCCGCTGGGCCGAGGTGATGGAGACGGTCTCCGATGCGGCGTTCGCGCGGTACCGCTCGCTCATCGACCACGAGGACCTGCCGGCGTACTTCCTCGCGTCGACGCCCGTGGAGCAGCTCGGCTCGCTCAACATCGGCTCGCGCCCGTCCAAGCGGCCCGACTCCGGCAGCGGGCTCGGTGGACTCCGCGCCATCCCGTGGGTGTTCGGGTGGACGCAGTCCCGGCAGATCGTCCCGGGCTGGTTCGGCGTCGGCTCCGGCCTGCGCGCGGCGCGGGAGGCGGGGCACGAAGGGCTGCTCGCCGAGATGCTCGGCCGATGGCACTTCTTCCGTACCGTCGTCTCGAACGTGGAGATGACGCTCGCCAAGACCGATCTCGAGATCGCCGCGCATTACGTCGAGGCCCTCGTGCCGGGCGACCTGCAGCACCTCTTCGGCGTGATCCGGGAGGAGTACGATCTGACCCTGGCCGAGATCCGGCTGCTCACGGGGGAGCACGAGCTGCTCGACGACCAGCCCGTGCTCAAGCGCTCCCTCGCGGTGCGCGACCAGTACCTCGACCCCATCTCCTACCTGCAGGTGGAGCTGCTCCGCCGCGTGCGGGCAGAGGCCGGCGAGCCCGACGGGCAGCTGCAGCGGGCCATGCTGATCACCATCAACGGCGTCGCCGCGGGGATGCGGAACACGGGCTGACACGCGGCCCGGGTGCCGCGAGTCGTGGCGCCCGGGGATGCCCCGCCGGAATACCCGCCGGAGGGTGCCGGTTGCCGCCTGTGGAAGCGGAGAAGCAGGCCTCAGGGCCGGTTCAACCAGAGGAGCACCATGAAGGCAGTGTTTTACGAGCGGTACGGCGATCCCGACGTCCTCCAGTACGGCGAACAGCCCGACCCGAAGGTCGGACCGGACTCCGTGCTCGTCGAGGTCCGTGCGGCCTCGGTCAACCCGGTCGACTGGAAGATCACGGGCGGTCACCTCGATGGCGCCCTGCCCACCTACTTCCCGGTGGTCCCGGGCTGGGACGTCGCCGGCGTCGTCGTTCAGCCCGGCCCGTCCGTCACCGAGTTCCAGGCCGGCGACGAGGTGATCGGCTACGTCCGGATGGACACCGTCGGGCTGGGGACCTTCGCGGAGCAGGTGGCTGCTCCGGTCCGGACGCTCGCCCGCAAGCCGCGCAACGTGTCATGGGCCGAGGCCGCCACCATGCCGCTCGCCGGGCTCACCGCCTACCAGGCCCTCCGGGCCGTCGGTGCAGGGGAGGGCGATACCGTGCTGGTGCACAACGGCGCCGGCGGCGTGGGGACCTACGCCATCCAGATCGCCACTGCCTGGGGTGCGCGCGTGCTGGCCACGGCGTCCGAGAAGAACCACGACTTCCTGCGTTCTCTCGGTGCCGAGCCGCTGACCTACGGCGAGGGACTCGCGGACCGCATCACCGTCGCGGCTCCCGAGGGGCTCGACGCCGTCGTCGACTTCGTGGGCGGGGACGACCTGCCGGTCTCCCTCGAGCACCTGAGGACTCCGGGGCGGGTAGCCTCCGTGGTCGATGCAGGGATCAAGGACGAGGGCGGGCGATACATCTTCGTGCGGCCCGACCCGGAGGACCTGCTGGCCCTGACCGAACTCGTGGAGGCCGGCAGCGTGAAGCCCGTCCTCGCGGAGACCTTCCCTCTGGAGCGCGCGGCAGACGCCTTCCGCAGCAGCATCGAGGGACACGTGCGCGGCAAGCTCGCCGTGACCGTCGGCGACGAGGGCCAGGCGGGCCTGCCGGCCGCCTAGTAGCGCGTGTCCTCGTAGTCGTCGCCGAGGAGGTCGAGGGGTTCGCGCTGTGCGTCCTCCTCGGCACGGAGCCAGCGGCGGTACGCGTGGTCCACGCGGTGCCGGCGGGAGCCCGCGGTGATCAGCAGCAGGAAGATCGCCATGGCGGACACGAAGGCGACGTCGACCGCGAACGGCTCGCCGAGCATGCGTTCGACGGCGATCCACAGCAGCCCCCAGCACGTCGCGGCGGCTACCGAGAGCCGGCCCCGGTCCGTCGAGCACACCACGGCCGCTGTCATGAGGACCGTGATGATGCCGAGGATCGCCCAGGTGGTGCCCTTCCACCCGAACAGGTCGATCCCGGTGGCCGTGAAGAACGCCGCCGCGTTGGCCGCTGTCGCGACGAGCACCCAGCCGAGATAGAGACCGATCGGCGTGTCGACGGCGGCTCCTTCGAACCGCGTCTCGCCGGGGTGGTCGTTCAGGGTCTGGATGGCCACCAGCAGCGCGAAGAACAGCAGCAGGATGACCACGAGGCTCAGCACCGGCTGGTCGGCCTGTGCGCTGAGGATCCAGGCGAGGTTGAGGAGCATCGAGGCCGCGACGGTCCAGCCGAGCCTCCGGTGCCGCTCACGCCGACGCTGTGCCGGCAGCCACTGGAACACCGTGTACGCCACGAGGCCCGCGTAGATGACGCTCCAGATGGAGAAGGCCGCCGACGACGGCGCGAGCAGTGTCGCGTCCGGGGCGAACGCTCCGCCGGCGGCGTCGCGGATGGACGGACCGCCGAAGGCGCCTACGCCCGCCGCGGAGCCCAGGATGCAGGCCACGGCGCACAGCGTCACCGCGGACTGCCGGACGAGATCCGGGTCCCAGGTACCGACGTGGCGGACGGCGGCACCCCCGTGGCGGCCGAGCGCCTTGCCTGTCACGCCCGCGGCGACCCGCGCCTTGTCGGCGGCGACGCGGAGACGCTCCGCGGAGGCACCGGCCCTGTCGCGGTCCCCGCCGGTCGACCCCGTCACGGCGCGGAGCGCCTCGCGGGCAGCTCCCGTGGCCGATCCCACGATCCCGGGTAGTGACCGCCGTCCCGAGGGCGGACCGTCGACCGGCGCCCGATGCCCTGCTCCCTGGTGCGCCGTCGCCTGGTTCGCCGTCGTCCGGTGCGCCGTCGCCTGGTTCGCCGTCGCTCGGGCGGCGGTGCCCGATGCGGCTCCGCCCGATGCTGCTCCGGCAGGACCGTCGTCGTCCGAGGTCGCCGTGGTCGCCGTGGTGCGCGGCTGCGCGGCCTTCAGCCGCTCGAGGACACCTGCCGTGCCCGACCGCGGCTCCTCGACCGGGGCGTCGGAGGCTGCCATCGGGGGCCGACCCGGCCTGTCAGGGAGCCTGGGTCCCGGGTTCGTCGGGGTGCTCATGCGCTTTTTTGGCCTTCCGGTGTTTCTTCAGGGCGAGGACTGCCGCCGTGATCGCTCCCACCAGCGTACCGACAGCCATTCCCAGCAGTGCACTGACCCCTGCCGGCAGCCCCGTGGACGCGCCCGCGACGAAGCCGAGGCCGACCAGCCATGCCGTCCACAGCACACCTCCCGCTGCCGCCGCGAGCATGAACGGCCGGAGTGGGAGCTCCGCGATCCCGGCGGCGGCCATGCTCGCCGTCCGACCGCCGGGGAGGAAACGCACGGCGACGACGGCCGCGTAGGTGGGCGAGGTGCCGGCCTTGTCGATGGCCCTGCGCAGACCGCGATGGACGGAACGGCCCCATCGGAAACGGTCGAGGAAATGCGTGAGCTTGCGCCGGAACAGCAGGAAGATGGCGACGTCCCCGAGCCAGCTGCCCGCGAACGCGGCGACGAGCGCGAACGGGAGGAGGAGCATGCCGTGGGCCGACATGGTCCCGGCGCCGATGACCATCAGTTCCGAGGGCACGACCGGAAGCACCACGTCGACGAAGATGACGGCCACCATGACGAGGAGGTAGAGCGGTGCAGGAATGTCGGTACCGGGCAGGTCCACGCTGCAAATCTACCGTCCGCGCCCCGGATCCGGACCGGGATCTCCGAGGGTGCGAGGGGACGTCAGGCGAATTCGGCGAGGGTGAGTCCGGAGGTGAACCGCCGGTCCGAGCCATCCAGGGGGTCGGTGAACGCGATGCTGTGCGCCAGGAGCTGCAGCGGCCTGCCGTAGTCGTCGGGTGCCTGCGGATGCAGGACGGGGTAGAACGGGTCGTTGATGATGCCGAGTCCGAGCGACGCCATGTGGAGCCGGAGCTGGTGCGTCTTCCCGGTGTGCGGTTGCAGCCGGTACAGCCCCAGGTCGCCGCGCCGGTCGATCAGGCTGACCGTGGTGAGCGTGTTCGGGGGGCCCTCGACCTCCTGGGCCAGGAGATAGGTGCGGGATTTCACGATCCGGCTCCGGACGTCGAGTGGTTCGACGTCGAGGCGCAGCTCGGGCCGCACGGGCGCCACCGCACGGTACTCCTTGGTGATGCGTCGGTTCTCGAAGAGGAGCTGGTAGGCGCCGCGGGTCCCGGGATCGATGGAGAACATGAGGATCCCGGCCGTCATGCGGTCCAGCCGGTGCATGGGGATGAGGTCCGGCAGGCCGAGTTCCACGCGCAGCCGCACGAGCGCCGACTCGGCGACGTACATGCCGCCGGGCGTGGTGGGCAGGAAGTGCGGCTTGTCGACGACGAGCAGGTGGTCGTCCCGGTGCAGGACGGACAGCTCCACCGGGAGGCGTTCCTCGACGGGCAGCTCACGGTAGTACCAGACGAAGGTGTGCTCACCGAGGGGGGTGGAACGGGTCAGGACCTCGCCGCCGAGCGCCACCACCTCGCCGCGGTCGAAGCGTTCGCCGATGCCCTCGGGGTCGACGTGGTCGAACCGGTCGAGGATGTACTCCAGCGCCGTCTCCCACGGGCCCTCGGAGGGCAGGCGGAGCCGGGTGGCATTGACGCCGTTGCGCACGGGCAGGGGTGACGCCATGGCCATCAGCGTGCCGGCCGTTCCGTTGCATCCACTCCGTCAGGGTAGTGCCCGTGCATCTGCCGTCTCCAATCGGGGCTGGCAGTGCGGGCAGTAGTACAGCTCGCGCAGCTCGGTGTCCGAGTCGCCGAGCTGCTCCAGCGCCACGGGGGTGCCGCAGCGCAGGCAGCCCCGCCGGGAACGCCCGTAGACCCACAGGGTATTGCCCCGCAGCTGCCCGGTGGTGGCACGGGTACTGCGTTCCTTGTTCGCCTCGAGGAGCTTCTTGGAGAGCTCGACCATGCGCGGGAGGTTGGGCACCTCGGCCACCGGGGTCAGCGGGTGGACGCCGGCGAGGAAGCACAGCTCGCAGCGGTAGACGTTGCCGATGCCCGCGAGGTTGCGCTGGTCGAGCAGCGCCAGGCCGATGGGCCGGTCCGGCTGTTCCCGCAGGCGGCGCAGCGCTTCATCGGGGTCCCAGTCGGGCCCGAGGAGGTCCGGTCCGAGGAACCCGACGGCGTCCTCCTCCTCGGCGCGCGCGATGACACGCAGGAAGCCGAGTTCGAACCCGACGACGACGGCGTCCTCCGTCCCGAGGATGCATCGTGCCTTGAACGCGGGTCTCCGCCACTTCTCCCCGCGGGCGTAGACGTGCCAGAGGCCCTCCATCTTGAGATGCGAATGGATGTCCCAGCCGTCGTCGCCCCCGCCGCGGATCAGCAGGTGCTTCCCGCGGGCGACGACCTCCTGCACCGTGGAGCCGGTGAAGTCGACCGTGGCGAAGCGCGGGACCCGGATGTCGCAGCGGGTCAGGACCTTCCCGGCCAGCGCCCGGTGCAGCTCGCGCGCCGCCCGCCAGACGGTATCCCCCTCAGGCACGGATCCTCAACCCCCTCGGCGTCGTGTAGAAGCCGGCATCCGCGAGTGCCCTGCCGATGTCGGTGTCGAGGATCTCGCCGCCGTTGACCTTCTCGAGGGCCATCTTGTCCGCTGCACCCCGTCGGATGACCGTCACCAGCGCCAGCGCGGCCGAGCGCAGCACGTCGACGTCCTCGGTGAAGGTCAGGAGGGTCTTTCCGCCCCGTTCGACGTACAGCGCGAGGGCGCCGTCGACGAGCACCACGAGGGCGCCGGCCTTCCGGCCCGCCCGGTGGCCGCCGTCGGCCTGCGGCCAGCCGAGGGCCGCACCGTAGGGGTTGGCGGGGTCCGTGGCGGCGAGCGCGACGGCCTTCCTCGGAGGGGCCTCCCCGCCGAGGACGTCCTGCGCCGTGGGCAGCTGGTTGTCCGCACTGAAGGAGCGCAGGCGGTCCACCGTGGCGGGCACGGCGAACTGGGCGGCGCCGAGCTGCTCGATGAAGTAGCCCCTCCTGCACCGGCCCATCTCCTCGAGCCGCGCCAGCACCTTGTACATGAGCCCGAAGCCACCGGGGATACCTTCGTTCCCCACGGCGCCGCGCGTCACCACGCCATACCGGTCCAGCAGCAGCTCGGCCTGGGCGTGCGCGTGCAGTGTGGTCTCGGACTCCGTGGCGGGCAGCATGTTCCAGCGTCCGGCCGCCAGGGGAGGGGTGGGTCGCTGGTAGCCGCCGCCGGCACCGTCCGCTGCGTTCAGCCGCATCGAAGCGCCCGTGAGCGACTTCCCGGGAGCCCGGCCCAGCCTGCCCGCGCGGGAGGTGCGGGCGCGCGCCGGTACGGCTTTCTGCTTGTGTGCGGTCTTGCCGTTGGCGAGGAGCGAGCGCACCGGGGTGAAGGTGTCGTTACTGATGCGGCCGGCCCACACGAGGTCCCAGAGGGCGGTGACCACGGCGGTGTCTGCGACGGGCTCCTGCACGTCCAGCAGGTTGGTGAGCTGCCGGAGGAAGTATCCGCCACCCCCGGAGAGGGAGTCGAGCAGCGCCGTGTGCAGGGCGGACGGTTCGAAGGTGGGGTCGGGGCGCAGCGTGAGGGACGCGTTCTCGGCCAGGTGCAGGGCGATCCAGCCGTCGTTCCCGGCGAGCGAGCCCGCCCCGGACCACAGCACCTCGCCCGTGGCCGTCAGCTCGTCCAGCATCGCGGGCGTGTAGTTGGCCACGCGCTGCGCCAGGATCAGTGGCTCCCAGGCGGAGGCCGGGATCGGCACGCCGGAGAGCTGGTCGATCACCGTGATCACGCCGTCGAGCCCACGGAGGTTCGATCCGATGTGCTGCCACGCCGGGAGGAACCTGCCGTACGCGGACGGGTCCACCGGTTCCACCTCCTGGCGCAGCGCTGCGAGGGATCGGCGGCGGAGGCGGCGGAGCACCTCGGCGTCACACCATTCGCTCGAGGCGGGGGTGTGCACGGTGATGGTGCCCGGTGCCGCCCCGGATTCGGCGGAGATGTCAAGCACCGGCGTCGCTTCGGCGGGCCGGAACTCGCCCTCCACCACGCGCCCGGCGCCGGCGAGCCGCTGCAGGGCTCCGGCGACGACGGCGACGCCGAGGCCCAACCGGGCGGCGGCCTCCGCTGCGGTGAACGGACCGTGGGTGCGGGCGTAGCGGCCCACGAGGTCCCCGAGGGGATCGGCGACGGGTTCGATGAATGCGAGCGGGATACCCATGGGAAGCGGTACGCCGATCGCGTCGCGCAGGCGGGCGGCATCCTCGACGGCGGAGATGCGCTCCGCCCCGGCGATGTTGATGGTCAGCGCACGGTTCGCCTTCACCAGGGCGGCGACGTGCCCGCGCACCACCTCGGGGGAGGCCCGGCCCGGAGTCGGCGCGGGCTGCGTGGTGGCGGCGAGCAACTCCTCGTCCGTGGGCTCCTCTCCACCGGCACTGATGTGAGCGACGTCGTCGGTATCGATGCCGTCGGCGCCGTTGCCGTGGGTACCAGCCCCATGATCGGCCATCTGCAGGGCAGCACTCGGTGCGGCGGGGTCCTGCCCTGCGGACCGACCCGCAGCTGGTCGGTCCTCCCCGGGAGCCTCCAGCCGCTGGCCGATCTCCTCCACCGTCAACGGGCCGAGGAGCCGCAGCAGATCCGTGACGCCCTCCAGCCCACGCGCCAGCCGGTCCGGCTTCAACCGCTGGAGCTCCAGCTCCGTCTCGACGATCACCCGGGCGTCCAGCAGCTCACGGAGCTCGGCGCGCCCCAGCAGCTCGTTGAGGAGGGTGGGATCGAGGGAGAGAGCAGCGGCACGTCGCTCGGCGAGCGGGGAATCGCCCTCGTAGAGGAAGGACGCCACGTAGCCGAAGAGCATGGACCGGGCGAAGGGGGAGGGCTGCTGCGTGGTCACCTCCACGATGCGCAGTTCCCGGCGTTCGAGGGACGCCGCGAGCTCCTTCAGGGCAGGGAGATCGTAGACGTCCTGCAGGACCTCGCGGACGGTTTCGAGCACGATGGGGAAGGTGGGGTACTTCTTCGCGACGTCCAGCAGCTGCGCGGAACGTTGACGTTGCTGCCACAGCGGTGATCGTTTTCCGGGATTCTGGCGCGGCAGCAGGAGGGCGCGCGCTGCGCATTCCCGGAAGCGTGACGCGAACAGGGCCGAGCCGCCCACCTCTGCGGTGACGATGCCGTCGAGTTCCTCGGCGTCGAAGAGGAAGAGGTCCGCTCCGGGGGGTTCGTCGTCCATGAGCGGTACCCGCAGCACGATGCCGTCGTCGGACGCCATCGCGGAGCCGTCCATGCCGTAGCGCTGCTCGAGCCGCGCGCCGACCGCCAGGGCCCAGGGGGCATGCACGGGCATGCCGAAGGGGCTGTGCAGCACCACGCGCCAGTCGCCGAGCTCGTCGTGGAACCGCTCCACCACCAGGGTCCGGTCACTCGGGACCACTTCGGTGGCCTCGCGCTGCTCCGTCAGGTAGGTGATGAGGTTGCCGGAAGCCCAGTCGTCCAGTCCGATCCTCGCGCAACGCTCTTGCGCCTGCTCCACGGTGCCACCCGACATCTCCCGGTTGAAGGCGCCCAGCGCCCGGCCGAGTTCCACGGGCCGACCCAGGGAATCACCCTTCCAGAACGGCAGCTTGCCGGGCTGCCCGAAGGCGGGGGAGACCAGCACACGATCGTGCGTGATCTCCTCGATCCGCCAGCTCGTGGCGCCGAGTGCGAAGACGTCGCCCACGCGCGACTCGTAGACCATCTCCTCGTCGAGCTCGCCGACGCGCCGGCCGCCGGCACGCGGACCCTCGCCCTCCGAGCCGACGAGGAACACCCCGAAGAGGCCCCGGTCCGGGATGGTGCCGCCCGAGGTGACGGCCAGGCGCTGCGCACCGGGCCGGCCGGTGATGGTGCCCTCCACGCGGTCCCAGATGATGCGGGGGCGCAGCTCGGCGAACTCGTCCGAGGGGTACAGGCCCGCGAGCAGGTCGAGCGTGGCATCGAACGCGGATCGCGGCAGCGTGGCGAACGGGGCCGATGCGCGGACGACGTCGAACCATTCCTCGACGTCGATGGTGCCCAGCGCCGCGGCGGCCACGGTCTGCTGGGCGAGGATGTCCAGCGGGTTGGTGGGGATGTAGAGGGGCTCGATCTTCCCCGCGAGCATGCGCTCCACCGTGACCGTGGTGTTGACGAGGTCCCCCCGGTGCTTGGGGAACAGGACTCCCTGCGAGACCTCGCCCACCTGGTGTCCGGCGCGGCCCACGCGCTGCAGGCCACTGGCCACGGAGTGCGGTGACTCGACCTGCACCACGAGGTCCACGGCGCCCATGTCGATCCCGAGCTCCAGGGAGCTGGTCGCCACGACGCAGCGCAGGCGTCCCGACTTGAGATCGTCCTCGATGAGTGCGCGCTGGTCCTTGGACACCGAGCCGTGGTGGGCCCGGGCCAGGAGCGCCTCGGCGCCGGCGCTCTGGCCCGCCTGCGCCATCATCTGCGCCGGGGTTGCCGTGGTGTGCGCGAACGACGGCGAGCTCGCGGCTGGTTCGGCGGCGTCCGGCATGCCACCGGCGGCCCAGGCGGCGTCGCGTTCCAGGCGTTCGGCGTGGATCTCGTTGAGCCGGGCGGTGAGGCGCTCGGCGAGCCGCCGCGAGTTCGCGAACACGATCGTGGACTGGTTCGCCTCGATGAGGTCCACGATCTTCTCCTCCACATGCGGCCAGATGCTCGCCTGCGGTACGGCGTCGCCGTCGTCGTCGGTGTTGGCCGCAGCTCCGCCGAGCTCCGTCATGTCCTCGACCGGTACGGTGACGGTGAGATCCCACTGCTTCTTCGACGGCGGTGCGACGATCTCCACCGGGGCGTTGCCGGAGAGGAAGCGGGCCACGGTCTCCTTCGGCTCCACCGTGGCCGAGAGACCGATGCGCTGCACCGGCTTCTCCAGCAGTGCGTCGAGCCGCGCGAGGGAGACGGCGAGGTGGGCGCCGCGCTTGGTCCCGGCGACGGCGTGCACCTCGTCGATGATGACGGTGTCCACCTCCATCAGCGTCTCGCGCGCTTTCGAGGTGAGCATGAGGAACAGCGATTCGGGGGTGGTGATGAGGATGTCCGGGGGGCGCGTGAGCATCGCGCGGCGCTCGGCCTGTGGGGTGTCGCCCGAGCGGACGCCCACGGTGATGCTCGGCGCGGGCAGTCCGAGGCGCTTCGCCGTCTGCGTGATGCCGATCAGGGGCGCCCGCAGGTTCCGCTCGACGTCGACGCCGAGGGCTTTCAAGGGCGAGATGTAGAGCACCCGGGTGCTGCGCTTCGGCTTCTTCGGCGATGCCTTGCCGCCCTTCGCCGCAGGCTCGGAGACGTCGGGATCGCCGCTGCCCTCACCGGAGGCGATCAGCCGGTCCAGCGCCCAGAGGAAGGCGGCGAGGGTCTTGCCGGATCCGGTGGGCGCGACGACGAGGGCGTTCGACCCGGCGGAGATCGCCGACCAGGCGCCCTCCTGGGCCGGGGTGGGCTCGGCGAAGGCTCCCGCGAACCACTCGTGGGTTGCGGGGGTGAACCTCGTCAGTACCTGCGTCACTTCTTCATTCTGCCCCAGCGCACCGACACTCCATCCGGTCCCGCCGCACCGGACCGCGTCCTGCGACAGGCCGGCGGAGAGGGAGTACGTTGCGTAGGACGGCGTACGGAACGAACGACGGAACCACCGACGGAGAGGCGACGCATGGGAGCCGGGACCGGGGAGGCCCAGCCTGCCGCGCCCCGCGGGGACGTGGCCAACAACTGGGTCCCGGTCGCGGGGGTCGGGGCTCTCTTCCTCGGCGGAGCCGTGACGGCGCTCGTGGTCGACGGCGACACGCGGCGGACGGCGGCCTATTTCGTGGTGAGCACCCTGGTGCTGATCCTGGTGGCTGCTCCCTGGCTCGTCTCCCACCCTCCGGCGCTTGCCGCTCCTCCGGGCGCCTATCTGGTGCTCGGCGTCGCCGTCGAACTGGGCGCACTCGTCGGCGGTGCCGTGGAGGCCTTCCACGGACTCGGGGCCTGGGTGGTGCTCGGGGTCGGTCTTGCAGTGTACGGGCAGTTGGAACGGGCCCGCGTGATGGTCACCGCGGGCGGAGCCGCGGTCGTCCTCGGTGTCGTCGCCATCGCGGCGGCTCTGCCGTGGCTGACGCTGGGGCTCGCGCTGGCCACCTCGGCGTTTCTCGTCCTCGCAGCGTGGCGACTACGGCGGCTCGGGCCGCATGCGCAGTACCGGGCGGTTCGCGCGGCTAGGCGGCGGGCTGCAGCGTTCCGACGGTCATCAGGACGATCGACGACGCCGAGCATGCCGGGATCTCCTGCGCCAGGACGAGCGAGTCGGTGGCGCCCGGCGGGTAGACGCGGACTCCGGCCGCCGACGTGATGCCGCACCCGTCGCCGTAGTTCTGGGCGTTGGTCTGCTGCAGCGTGGCCGTCGCCGATGCCCCGGGAGCCAGGACCACAGGGGTCGTGGCGGAGCCGTCGCGATCCGCGGGAGCGCCGATCTGGGTGCCGGACGCATCGACGAAGGACACACCGGGGAACCCGTCGACGACGCACTCCTGGTCGGATGCGTTGGTCAGCACGATCGTCCTGTAGACGCTCCCGGCTGCTGCTCCGCCGGCCTGGTCCTCGACGGCGCCGCTGAGTTGCGCCGCGGTGCAGACACCGGCGGCTGCCGGCGTCGACGCGGATGCACTGGGGGAGGGCGACGGGGTCGCGCTCTCCGTCGTGGCGGTCGGAGCGGGGGTCGCCGGGGTGGTCGGCTCCGCCGAGGACTCCGCTGTGGCCGACGGCGAAGCCGACGGTGCCGATGCCGATGCAGAGGTTGATGACGAGGACGGTGACGAGGTCGCCGTCACCCCGGCGTCCTCCGATCCCGACGACGCGCAGCCGCTCACGACGGCGATCACTCCCACGGCCGTGACGGCCGACATCCAACGCTTGCTCCCCAGCAGACTAGTCATGCCCTCACCCTACGTCCGGGAATCGGGGTGTCCCGCAGGCGGCGCGTGGTGTGGCGGGATCGTTACACGCCTACTCGTGGTGGTAGGACCGGCCGCCGGCGATCTCCTGGGCGCGGTACACCTGCTCCGCGAGGATGAGGCGGACGAGCTGGTGCGGGAACACCAGCGGGGAGAGGGACCAGATGAAGTCGGCGCGCCGGTGCACGTGATCATCGACGCCGTACGCGCCGCCGATGATCACCGTGACATTGCGGGAGGACTCGAGCGGGCGCAGGAGGGTCCGCGAGAGCGTGGGGGAATCGATGGCCTTGCCGCGCTCGTCGAGCAGCACCACGTAGTCGTCACCGAGCCTGGCGAGGAGCCGCTCGGACTCCTCCCGGCGCGCGGCGTCGTGCTCCCTCGCCGAGTGGGCGATCAGCTGCCACGACAGGTCGAACGGTTTCTTGAGGCGTTTCACGTAGCGCTCGATGCCCTCGGCCACCCAGCTCTCGTGCTTGCGGCCCACTGCGAGCACCCGGATTCCCATGTGATCAGGCTATCGCCAGGGGAAGGACTCCGGCCCCGCAGTGGCCCCGGGGATGAACTGCGGGCGAACGCCAGGCAAAGGACAAGCGCTTGCACAAGACCTTCGTGCGCGGAAGCTTTCCTGCCCGGTAACCGGCACCGTAAGTACGCTTACTAAATTCTGTGAGGACCACGAAGTGAACGAAGGGGGCGGCAATGTCGACCATCACCGGCGGATTGGACGCATCAGGCACAGCGGGGAAGGACATCCGGCTGATCCTGGCCGGGCACGTGCACTTCCCGTCGTCGTCGCTCTTCGCAGGGATCCCCGTGTCGGTCGCGTCGTCGACCTGCTACACGCAGGACCTCAACGTCCCCGTGGGCGGGATCCGCGGCCGGGACGGGGCGCAGGCCTTCAATCTCGTGCACGTCTATCCGCACACGATCGTCACGTCGGTGGCCACGCTCGGGTCCTATCCGACCGTCGGGGAGTACATCCCTCCGGAGGAGGCACGACGACGCCTGACGGCGGGGATCGGGACTCCCGTCCGGCGCTGAGCGGACGGGAGCACCCGGGCCGGGGTCAGCCGTTCGCGTCCTCGCGGGACGTGATCCCGAAGCCCGGGGACTGCAGTTCGGTGAAGTTCCCGACGGTCGCGCGCACCGTGCACTCCGGCGTGATCTGCAGGGCGGTGACGGTGAGCCCCGAGCTGTCGACGGCGAGCGCCCCACCGCAGCCGTCGGAGAACCGCACTCCGTCCTCGCCGCCTGCGACTGCTGTGAGCATCTGCGACGGCTTGCCCGACGCCGGACTGACGTAGAGCGGGTTCAGCTCGTCCGGGCCGCCGGCCCACACGGGGATGAGCGTGATCTTCAGGGGGCTCGGCGTCACCACACGCGCCGGGGTTCGGACCTCCACCCCGGTCAGACGCTGGACGGGGTAGGCGGTGCCCGGAACGGCCGGGTCCTGCGTCGCGGCCGACGTCGCCTCGGACCCACCGCGGAGCCACGCATCGAGCGCCTGCTGGTCGGTGGGCTGCGCCGACACCGAGGCAGTCACCTGGACCGACCCTCCCGCCGGGACCTGCAGGTCCGACAGCGTCCAGCCGCACGCGACATCGAGCCCGGTGATGGAGGCCTGGTTGCGCTTGGCGGGGGCACCCTCCCAGCTGACGGCAGGGCACGCCTCACCCTCGGCCATCCCCGGGACCACCTCGAGGAACTCCCCGGACAGCGGCGCCTTCTGTGCTGCGTAGGTGAGCGTCAGGCGGATCCGGCCGGAGGATGGCTCGTAGGCTGCGGCCCGCGAGATCGTCAGGCCGGTGGGCAGGGCTGTGTCCTGCGTCTGGGCCGACAGCGGAGCGCCGGCACCGGCGGACGCCGCCGGCCGCTCGGCAGGGCTGAGGACCACGAACCCGACGACCATCCCCACCAGGAGGAGCACAGCCGTTCCCGCGAGGAGGAGGGCCTTGCGGGTGCGCCAGAACGGGCGCGCGCCCGCGGGTTCGAGTCGGGTCCCGGCCACCGGCCGCACGTCGCGTCGCGGCAGAGGGCGGACGATGGTCGCGTTGCCCGCCTCCCCGAGCCGCGGGACCTCCGTGCTGTCGTCGGCGGGCGGGGCTGACGCCAGGGCTGCGAGCTCCGCGTCCGTGAAGGCGCCGCGGACCACCGTGGCGGGGCGATCCACGTCGTCGAAGTCCGCCGGGGCTTCCCCGGGCGCGAGGGGCGCGCTCGCGGCGAGGCGCAGCGCGAGGCGTCGGAGCGTCGCTGCCGCCTCGGCGGCGGTGGGGCGCTCCGCGGGGTCCTTGGACAGGAGCCCGGCCAGGACGTCCCAGAGGCCGTCGTCCACGGGGATCCTCGGCGGATGGGCGGAGACGTGGCGGTAGGCGACGCTGAAGTCCGTGCCCGGGCCGGCGAAGGGGGTGCGTCCGGCGAGCAGCTCGTAGAGCAGGACCCCCGTGGAGTAGACATCACCGGGAGGGCCCGAGCGGCCCTGGCTGATGAGTTCCGGCGGCATGTACTGCGGAGTGCCGATGAGGCCCGTCGTCTGGCGGACCCTCTCGCCCACGACGTCGGAGATGCCGAAGTCGGAGACCCGGACGTCGCCTGGGGTCCACCCGGTCCAGGGCCGGGCGAGGAGCACGTTGTCCGGCTTGATGTCGCGGTGCGTCACGCCCCGGGTGTGGGCGAACGCTAGTGCGTCGAGCACCTCGGCGGTGACGCCCAGCGCGTCCGCGGGACGCAGCGTGCCGGCTTCCCGCACGACGTCCCGCAGGGAGCCGCCGGCGACGTAGTCCATGACGATGGCCAGCCTCGCGCCCTCCACCACCATGTCGCGCACCGTGACGATGGAGGAGTCCTGCAGCCCGAGCAGCACGGACCGCTCACGGACGAACCGCTCCACCAGTGAGGCGTCATCGGCGTGCTCGGGAAGCAGCACCTTCGCGGCGAGGATCCGGTCGTCGCTCGCGGTGACGGTCCACACCTCACCGACGGCTCCGGAGCCGACCCGCTCACCGAAGCGGTAGGACGCGCCGAGCGCCTGGCCCGTCTGTGCGAGTTGCATACCCTTCCCTCTCCCTCTCTCCGACGCCGTCGGTCTGATCTGCCGGGCGCACCCGTGTCGGGGCCCCTGTCATCGTAGGTGCCGGTCAGCCTCCGGGACTGATCGACTGGACGAGCGACACCTGTCCGCCCACCCCGAGGTATCCGCGTCCGGTGGTCAACGCCACCGGCGCCTTCCGTGGCAGCGCCGCACCCAGCAGCTCGCCGTCGTAGTCCACATCCGGCTGCAGCAGCACGCCGAGGCGTGACTTGCGGACCGTCTTGGTCCAGTGTCCGTACAGTCCGCGGAGATCCGCGGCCCGGCCCGCCGCGATGACGCACAACCCCGACGTCCCGGAGGCCACGATGCCGGCGATGGACTGGTCGGGGTCCTCGAACCGCTCCGCGTCGTCGACCAGGAGGAACACCGGGCCGCGCTCGAGCCGCAGGGACGCCAGCAGGGCCGGGACCTCGTCCGCGCCGACGGCCGTGCGGTCGAGGGCAGCGGAGGCCAGGGGGGAGCGACGGTCGCAGATGCCCCAGACCTGGGCTGCTCCCTGGGGTGTGGCCGCTCCCCGCAGGGTCGCGGCGAGCGCCATGAGCAGCGTGGACTTCCCGGAGCGGGCGGGCCCGGCGATGAGCGCATGCTCACCCTCGTAGACCTCCAGGAACGCGGGGGAGAGGTCCGACTCCTGGAGTCCGATCGGGATGCGCCACGGCTCGGCGTCCAGGTGCGGGCCGACCCCCAGGTCCTGCAGGGTGACGTCCGCAGGCAGGCGCCGGATGGCCCGGGACTTCGCGGGGGCGTCGGCCCAGCCCTGCCGTACCCGGTCCACGGCGGCGGCGACACCGATGCGGGGCGTGGCCACATGCATCTGGAGCGCGGTGCGGGGGTCCACGCAGCGACCCGGGAGCGCGGCCGGGATCTGCTTGCCCCGGACGCCGAGGGAGGAGTAGTCGTAGGTGTCCGCCAACCGGAACAGCCACCGCTGGAGGGTCACCTCGTTCATGGCCGAGGGCACCGCCTTGGCACGTGTGGTGGAGACCGCGAAGGAGAGTCCGAGCGCCGGGCCGTCCGCGTACGCACGGTACAGCAGGTCCAGCAGCTGCTGCCCCTCGTAGTCCTGGAGCTCGTCCCGCAGGGAGGCCAGGCCGTCCAGCAGCACCACGGTGCGGCGGTGCGTGCCAGGCTCCGCGCGGCGCCGTTCCAGCTCGCCGTGCAGATGTCGCAGGAAGCGGGCCTGCTGCTCCTTGGCGCCGGCCCCGGAACCCACGTAGGCGACGGTGTGCGGCAGCCCTTCCAGGGCCGCGAGCGCCCGCGAACCCAGGTCGAGGACCATCAGGTCGAGGTCGGCCGGATCCGTGTCCCGGGCGAGGGACAGCGCGATGGACGCCAGTGCGGTCGTCGTACCGGAACCGGCCACGCCCATCAGCATCAGGTTGCCCGCAGACAGGTCCCAGCCCGCCGCGGACTGGCGCTGCAACTCCGGCTCGTCCATGAGCGTCACCAGCACCGAGGAGCCCCGCACCCCGCCCACCCTCGGCAGGTGGTGCGGGTCGGGTTCGTCCGCGCCGTCGTCGTGCCCCTCGGGGAGGAACCCGTCCAGCTCCACGCGTTCGCCGAGGGCCTCGGGCCAGACCTGCCGCGGCGGTGCGTAGCCGGCGTCGGCGTTGGCCCCCACCACGGCATCGATGAGGAGGTCGAGGTCGTTCTCGTCCGACGCCGCGGCTGCGGACGCCGCCGCCGGGGGCACGGGGACGCCGAACCGGCGCACCTCGCGGACATCCACCGCCGCGCCCCCGCCGGCCTGCACGCGTCCCGTGACGAGGGCCGTCTGCACGGGTGTGATCTCGTCCTGGCCGAGCTTCACGTAGGCCCGGCCCATCTGTGCCCGGCCGATCGCCGAGGCCGCCGGGACGCCGATGACGTTGCTGGAGTCCTCGCGGCTCTGCACCCGCAGCGCCACCCGGAGGTTGGTGTTCGCGAGGATGTCCTCGCTGACGACGCCGGCGGGGCGCTGCGTCGCCAGGATCATGTGCACGCCCAGGGTCCGGCCCACGGCCCCCACGCTGACGAGCGCCTTGAGCACGTCCGGGAAGTCCTTCGCCAGCATCGCGAACTCGTCGATCACGAGGAGCAGCCTCGGCATGGGCTCGGCAGGGTTCGTGGCGAGGTAGGCGTTCAGGTTGTCGATACCCTCGCCGGCCGCCGCGAAGACCCGCTGGCGGCGCTCCATCTCCGCTTCCAGGGCCAGGAGGGCGCGGTCGGCCAGTTGCTCGTCCAGGTTGGAGATGGTGCCGATGGTGTGAGGGAGGCGCTCGCAGGCCTTGAACGCCGCCCCGCCCTTGAAGTCCACGAGGATGAAGTTCAGGCGGGTGGGATCGTTGCGTGCCGCGAGGCCCGCCACGAGGGAGCGCAGGAACTCGGACTTGCCGGAGCCGGTGGTGCCGCCCACCAGGCCGTGCGGGCCGTCCTTGACGAGGTCCAGCGTCAGGGTCCCGTTCTCGTCCGTGCCGATCGGCGTCGACACCCCCGGGGAGGTCTCCCACATGCGGCGGATCGTGGCCGGGTCGGGGTGCTCGTAGCCCAGGAGTCGGGGCAGCCGCACGAGGGCGGGAAGGGAAGCCCCGGGGACGCTGAGCTCCGGGTCGTCGAAGTGTGCCAGGCGCATGGCGCAGCGCAGCGCCTCCTCCTCGTCGAGGCCAGCGAGGATGACGTCGTCCACGCGGACCAGGTCCTCCGGTTGCTCGACGGTGGCCGCTGCATCCGACCCCACCCTGATGATGGTGGTGCAGGCCGCCGGCAGTTGCTCCTCGGACGTGGCGATGACGATGCCCGCCACCCGGGACGTGCGCTGGTGCGCCGTCAGGGAGGCCCCCGGAACGGAGCGGCCCATGCCGAGCAGTGCGCGAGCCGGGGCATCCCGGCCCTCGGTGAGGACCTCGGAGTCCAGGACCACCAGCAGGGCCGGCGTGGGCAGTTCGGCGACCGTGTCCTTGAGCGAGCGGAGCATGGCAAGACTCGTCTCACGATGATCGGACATCCACCGCCGGCCCGTGCTGCTGCCGGCCTGGCGGGTATGCGGGAGCCAGGAAGCCCACTCCCACTCGTCGGCGCGTCCGGCGTCGCAGAAGACGCCGACGGTCAGGTCTGCGGGTCCGACGTGCACCGCGGCCTGGGCGAGGAGGGACCGCGCGAGCGCCAGGGTGCCGTCCCGCGGTCCCACGATGCCCACCACTCCGGCGTCGGTGAGGTCCACCAGCACGGGTGCGGCCAGCAGGCGCGCCGCCGCGAGGGAGTCCCTGACCTTCTCCTGCATGCGGGGGCCGGCCGACCGATCCACCGGGGGCTTCCACGGGACGTCGCCCGTGCCGGCGTGCAGGGCCAGGAAGTCGTCGGCGTCGGCGCGGCGCTGCCACAGGGAGGTGGCGGGGAGAGCCGCGCGCCGTACGACGGTCGCGGGGTCGGGGATCAGCCGGTGGCGCAGGGCGGTCTCGGTCTCCGCTGCCGCACGGATCTGCTGCTCGAAATCCTCGATCGCTGCGGTGAAGCGGGCGTCCTCGTCCTTGAGTCCGCGGGCGTGACGGCGTTTCTGCTCGAACCACATGCCCACGGCCATGACCGGGCTGAGCATGGCGAACATCGCGAAGCGGAGGTCCCGCAGGATGATGACCATGGCCACGGCCATCACGAGGGGCGCGAGCACGCTGATGTAGCTGAACTTGCCGGCGGGCGGGACGTCCTTGGGGCTCGGGGGGATGAGCGCGTCGGCCGCCGGGGCCTTTCCGGGACGGGGCGGCCGGTTGAAGGGCGCCGTCGCCGCGGGGGTCAGGTTGTGCAGGCTGCCCGGCGCGGGGGCCGGGGTCTCGTCGAGGGACCGGCGCAGCAGGAGCACTGTCCCGCCCGCCGTGATCGTGGCGATCTCGCGGACCAGGACGCCGTCGTCCCCCACCCTCTCGCCGTCCACGAGGGTCCCGTTCGTGGAGCCGCTGTCCAGGACCCGCACGCCGTCGTCCTCCCGGCGAAGGCGGCAGTGCTCCCAGGATGCGCTCTCGGCGGGCAGGGTGAGATCGGCGTGGGGTGACCGGCCGATGAGCATCTCACGACCGCGAGGGACGTCGGTCACCGTGCCGGTGTGCTGGCCGCCGGCGAGTGTCACGCTCCAGTCGCGCACGCGCTGGGGAGCCGGCCACGGTGCCCGGGCGATGCGGCTGCCCTCCAGGAGGACGAGCTCCGACACAGGGGTGGACCCGCGGACCTCGGCCTCGTCCACGAACACGGACTCGTCGGGCCCGAGGCGTGGCCCGCCGGCGATCTCCACCAGGTCCGCCAGCGTGGTGGCCGGCGCTGCGTGCGCCACCTCGCACTCGAAGCGACGCTCGTCCAGGTCTATCAGCACGCGCACCGGGCGATCCTTCTGTCAGTGGAGTGGACCCGTCCACGGAGCGTGGGCCGGGGACGTTCGGTCAGGGGCCGGGCGTGGGGGCCGGCGCCGGCACCCAGACGAGGCGCGGGGCGTCCTCATCCGCCGGGCGCAGGCCCAGGTCCTGGGGGGACGCGTAGACCGGCATGGCTTTGGCGGTGAGCGCCTCGGGGCGCGAGAAGTCCAGCGGCGGTCCTGCGAGCCCTTCACCGGGACCCAGCGAGACGGAGCGAAGCGCCTCGCCGACCTCCGACGGATCGCCGCTGCCGGCAAGGGCGACCGCCCGCACCAGGGCGACGACGGCGTCGTGGCTGGCCGCGTCGGCTGCCCAGGCATCAGCGGAGAACGGGGCGTCACCGGTCAGGTTCTTGACGTCGGCGTCGCCCGCCGCCAGGCGCACGGCGGACAGGAAGGCGGACATCCCGCGCCCCTGGGCGTCCTGCTGCAGGGCGGCGCTGTCGCCGGCGGACGGCGCGATGCCGACCAGCTGCCCTGAGGCGGTCCCGTCGAGATCGGAGAGCGCGGAGGCGAAGTCCGGGGCGGTCGCGCCGTCGGGCAGGATCAGGGGTACGGAGACGTTCCGGGACTGCAGGGCCTGGACCAGACGGGCCAGCCGCTGCGGAGTGGCGGCGGAGACGACCACGGCGTCCGCGGAACCGGTGGCTCCCGTGGACCCGTTGCCCGCGGGGGCGTCCGGCGCGCGCTGCTGGTCGCCGGTGAGGATGGCGGCTTCCTGTCCCAGGCCCGTCACGTCGTCGAAGTCCTGGAGGTCGAGGGTCTGCGCGATCGGTACCGACGCAGGGGTGGGGCCGCCGTCGGTGACGAGCAGGACGCTGGTCCTGCCGTTCACCGCCGTCCGGAGGGCCACGTCGACGGAGCTGCGGGACGGCATCGTGGTCCAGAGGGACGGCGCTGCCTCCGCCGGCTGCGCGTACGGCAGGATCGCCGGGAGTCCGAGCTTCGAAGCGGCCTGGGCCGCCGCCCGGGCCTGCGTGCCCGAACTCGCGATGACGACGCCGGACACGCCCTGCTCGGCGAGTGCCTGGACGGCGGCGCGTGCGCCGTCCTCGGTCCCGCGGTCGTTCGCGGTGGGGAGGGTGAGGGCGGCGCCGCCCTGGGCGAAGCGCTGTGCGGCGACGACTGCGCCCTGAGCCGCCCGGTTGTACTCGGAGCCGGGCTCGCCGGACTGGCCGAACGTCAGGACGACGCCGATGGTCAGGTCCTCGGGCAGGCCTTCGGCCTGCAGCGCCACGGGAACGGTTGCGGCCACGGGGTCGGGCCGGATGGCCTCGGCGGGGCGATTCACCACCGCGGTCAGGGCGATCACGGCCGCGACGACGAGGGCAGCCCCGACGACGAGCAGCGTCATGAGTCTGGTGCGCGGGCTCATACGCCGGCGTCGATCGTCAGGGTGTACAGGGTCTGCGACGTCGCGCCCTCCGGCACCTCGAGGTGGAAGGGCGGCAGTTCCTCGACGGCCGCGAGGGAGGCCTTGAACTGTGCCTGGCGCAGCAGCAGCCCGTCCACGTCCCGTGAGCGGATGTTGGTGTACCCCTCGGCGTTCTGGGAGGCGAGGGCCAGCTGGAAGTCGGCGGTGTCGGCCTTGGCTGCGCTGGTGGCCATGGAGCCGAGGAGGCCGGAGCCGTTCACCGTGCGGTCGCCGAGATCGAGCATCACGTTGTTGAGGCTCGACGCCAGCAGTGCGCTCGCGCCCTCGACATCGCGGGTGGAACCGGACGTGCTGGAGGCGATGTTCGCGAGCGAGGACCGGGTGCTCCTGTCGAGGCTCGCGGCCAGGGCGTCGCCGCGCTCGTTCAGTTCGTTGCGCTGCTTGTCCACCGTCCCGCCGGCCTCGGTCACGACGTCGTCCGAGGTCGCTTTCAGGCCGGTGATGGAGCGGTCGAACGCCGTGATGACGGAGGCGGAGCCAGCGTCGCCGATCTCGGCGACCTCCCGCACCTGGTCGTCGACGAGCTTCGAGATCTCGGTGGAGGTCTCCTTCGAGACGTCGCGGAGGGACTCCCTGATCTCGACGCCGAGTTCGTCCTGCTGCTCCTGCAGCCCCTCGAGGCTCTGGGCCACCAGGTCGGAGGAGCCGATCGCTTCGACGAGCACCACCTTGAGGGCTTCGAGTTCGTCGCGGGTGCTGCTGACGTCTTCCGTCGCGGCCTCGTCCAGCTTCTTCACGGCCTCGTCGATCGCGTCCAGCCCGGAGTCGTTGCCGGTGATGGCTTCGTCCAGGTCGTCGAAGGCCCTGGAGATCTTCTGATCCGGGTCCGTGGTGTCGACGGCGTCGAGGACCGAGTCCCAGGCGGTGGCCTGCTCACGGAGCCGGACGTCCAGCGGGTCCGCGAAGTCGCGGGGCGGGATCAGGTCCAGCACGGGAAGCGCCTCGACCGTCGTCCGGAGGTGCACAGCGCTGTCCATCGTGGGGCCCGTCGTGGACCCGTCCGTTGCGAATCCGTCCGTTGCCGGTTCGTCCGTTGCCGGTACGTCCGTCGTGGACCCGCCTGGCGACGGCTTGTCTGCGGAGGGATCGCCCGGCGTCACGGTGGGCGTCGGCGTTGGGATGATCGTGGGGGAGGGCGTGGGCTCGGATTCGGTGGGCTCGGGCTCGGGCTCGGGCTCGGGCTCGGGCTCGGGCTCTGGCTCGGAGTCGGACGGCTCGCAGGGCATGGACGTCAGGTAGGAGCGCAGCTCCTCCACCTCGTCCGTGGAGAGCCGGCCCCTCCGGGGAGAATCGCCTTCGGCCAGCTCGCACAGCTCGTCGGCGAGCTGCTGGGTCTGTTGCGTCATCGAGCCGTCCCGCCGTGAGCCGTCGACCAGTTCGCCTCTGGCTTCCTCCGCTGTCTCGCTGATGGCCTTCAGCTTGTCCCGGAGACCATCGACGCTGTCGCGGGCCACCTCCGAGGCATCGCGGGTCGCGGCGACGGACTTCCGGGCGGACGTGATCGCGTTCCTCACCGCTGCGAGGGCCGTCGCGTAGTCCTCATCGTCCGCGGCACCGGCGAGCAGCGTCTCGAGGTCCGCATCCACCTGCTCCAGCGCGTTCGTGGAACTCTCCTGGTCGGCGATCGCGTTCTCGATCATCTGCGGCTGCAGGCCCGCGACGAGCGCGTCGCCCTTCGCCTTGAGGCCCAGCAGGGCAGCCGTGACGGTCGTTGCGGAACTGCGCAGCGAACAGGTCACCGAGCCCTGTTCGGCGCACTCCTCCGGTGTCGGGTTCTCCGGGCCCACCGTGATCCTGAGGGAGTCGGCGACGGAGTCGCGGCAGTCTGCGCTGACTTTTGCATAGGCATCGAGCTGCGCCGCCATCGTCAGGATGCTGGAGTAGACGGTGGCCGTCTGGCCCGGCTTCGGCACCTCGGCGGAACAGCCGTCGCCGGAGATCGGGACCGTGGGGGGCACGGCCGACGTGTCGCCCAGCATCGCGTCCACTGCGGACACGGTCTGCTGCAGCTGGGACATCGTCGTGGACTGCGTCGCGTTCGTCGCAGCTTCCAGGTCCCCACTGAGGACCTGCAGCTGCTCCTTCAGGTCCAGCATCGTCCGGGCCAGGGCCTGGGAGTTGTCGCGCAGTTCACCGGCAGTCTCGACGCCCAGGGTCTCGGCGGTGGTTTCGAGGTTCTGCCGGACGTCCGTGATGGTGGATCCTGCCTTGGTCAGCACGATGTTCACGTCGGAGACCAGGGAGATGGTGCGCCGCTGCAGATCGAGTTCGGACCCCGTACCCGAGGAGAATGCGCTGGTGACCACGCCGTCGGCGCTCAGATCGTTGTTCAGGCCCGGCTGCACCGCCAGATCGAATGCGGGCACCTGGAAGTCCTCGACGTCGGCCACGAGGCGCAGAGTGGTACTGGCTCCGGAGCGTGGCGGGGCCAGGACCGTGGCCCACTGCACGACCGCGGAGCCGTCCTTCGTGCTGCTCAGAACCCCGTTGGTGCCCGTCGAACCGTCCGCGGAGCCCGGGGTGACGTCGTCCGCCCGTACGCCCTCCAGCTTCGTCGATGCGGCGATCGTCAGCGGAGCACCGACGAGGGCGGTGTCGGAGCGGGTCTGGCCCGCCGCGTCGTACTCGATGGCCTGTGGCTTGACGGTGAGGTTCTCGAGTGTCAGGTCTATCTCGACCGGGCCGGTGTGTCCCTGGAGATCCGTGAGATCGGACCCGGACCTGTTCCCGGCCCGGTACTGGAGGCTCACCCGCACCGGCAGCTCGCCCACCGTATCGGCGGTGTTGTACTCCGTGTCCTTCGCAGAGGACTCGCCGGTCGCGGTCACCGAGATGGTGGTTCCCTCGATCGTCTCCACGCCTGCGGCAGGGGAGAGGTTCACACGCACGGTCTGCAGGAGCTTGACCGGGTCCGACACCGGCTCCGGGTCGGGGGTGGGTGTGCACGACGTCGTCGCGATCAGTCCCACGGCAACGAGGACGGCACTCAGCCCCCGACCGGGCGCGCCGAGGCGCCTCGGGTTGTGCTGGTGCATGCGAGACCGTGTGGCCATGATCGTCCCCAATTCCGTTCGGTGCCTTGAGCATCATACGTGCGGGCGAACGCATTCTTCGTCCGGCACTCCTGCGGTTGTTGCGGACGTTTCAGGCGACGTTCACTCCGGTAGTGGCTTTTACGAATTGGTATTGGTAGCGTCACGAGCGTCCGCTCGCCGGTCGTTCAGCCCGGCATTGAAGCGGTTGTCTCTTGGGGAGGATATTTTTCATGTCGCGTGTGTTGTCTACCGAGCAAGCGAAGGCTGCTATCGGCCAGGTCCAGTCGATCATCAATGGTGGTTTCACCGATCAGATCTCGGCGCTGGATGCGCAGGGCAGGATCCTGTCGGACCCGAATATCTGGGACGGGCCGCTGGCCTCGCAGTTCCGGGGTTCGACGTGGCCGGAGACGAAGGCCGCCCTGGACAAGGCCAAGCAGGAACTGGAAGAGCTGCGGACGCAGCTGCAGAAGATCTCGCAGGACATTTTCTCCGCCGGCGGCGGCGCCTGAGTACGCATTCGCCGATATTGAGTACGCATTCGCCGATATGAGGTGAGGTGATCGCGCCGCTGGATCGAGCGGCGCGATCACCTCATCGGTGCGGATCAGTTCCACCGGCCCGTATTTCTCCCGACCCGGGTTCTTTGCGTTTTCCACCGGCCTGAGGTGATTTCCGGGCCGGCGGGGTTCTACGGTCTCTTTCGGGTGTGGGATGCCGTCCGGCAATGTCGGCGGCTGGTCGTTTTTCGGTTCTTTCTGCTGTTTGTTGCTTCTGGGGGGCGTTGGTTGTGACCGATTTCGTTGAGGTGCCGTTGTTGCCGGTATCGGATGCGTCCGATGGCGGGCGGTTCGATTACGGGGTGGCGGGAACGGTGAAGTCGGCGTTCGAGTCCGCGGCGTCCCGGCTCGAGGAGCAGTCGGCGACCCGGGCTTCCTATGTCTCGACGGCGAGAGAGGATTTCAAGGGTCGGTTCTCGGAAATCTTCCAGGCGAATGCGACAACGGCGGCCAGTGACGCAACAGCGTTGGCGGCGGCGTTGCGGACGGTCGCCGGGTATGTAGGGCAGATGATCGACGCCGGTCATGAGGAGGACACCCGGCGGAAGAAGAACAACGAGTGGGTGCGCGAGCACAACGACCGCAACGGTTTCGAGCAGTTCGGCGACTGGTTGTTCGGCGAGGAGGCTCGCCCGAACATGGATCCCGGCAGCGCTCCCTCGTTCGCGCCGGCGTCTGCCTCGACGGGTTCCCGCCAGACACCTGCGCCCGGTGGCGGTGGGTACGGGGGCGGGACGTCCTCGGCCCGGCCGGAGCACCTGCGCACCTTCGCGACCAACGCCCGTGGACTGGACGAGGGTCTGTCCTCGGCGCCGGGCGCCCTGTCCGGGCACCTGTCCTCGTTCGCGTCGAGCTGCTACTGGGGGACCATCGAGGCCTCCGGTGTGATCAGTGCCTACCGCGAGTATCTGCGGGCGAATGAGAACGATGCGGTGTGGGCGGTCACGGTTGCTGACGCGTTCGCCGCGGCCGGTGGCGAGGGTGCCGTCTCGACGGTGTCGGATGCGGGCCTGGCCGAGGCACTGGCCGCGGCCGGGGTCAGCGCGTCCCGGTCGGCGTTGAGCATCGACCCGCCGACGGCGGCGGGCGCGATGCCGACCAGCGGGTATGCGAATGATCCTGTGAACACCGCGACCGGGAACTTCATCGAGCCCGAAACAGACCTCGGGTTCACCGGCCTGGCCTCGAACCTGGTGCTCTCACGGATGTACAACTCGCTGGGCTCGGGCCTGGTGGTGCCGGGGGTGTTCGGTCCAGGCTGGGCTTCAGTGCTGGACCAGCACCTGAGCCTCTCGGACGAGGGTGCCCGCTGGGTGCTGGCCGACGGCCGGGCCGTCGACTTCCCCCGCGAGGGCACCGGCTGGGGCCGGGCCGTGGGCGAGAACTACTGGCTCACCCGCGAACCCGCCACCTCTGCGGACCTGACGGAACTCGACTCCGTGTCTGACGGCGTGCATGCATCCTCCGAGTTGCTGGTGGTCCGCAACAACCAGGGCGGATGGTGGGCCTACTCCCTCGCCGGTTTCTGGTTGGGGGCCGGGTCCGGACCTGGCCGGACTGTCTCGGTGATCCGCGAAGAACCGGCTGACCTTCGCCTGCCCGACGGCGGGAGCGTGACTGTGGGTGCTGCACCTGCCGGCGGTGCTGCCGATGACGGGGTGTCGGCTGGCGGGCCCGCCGGTGGTGTGCCGCTGGTGGCCCGGTTGTCGCATGGGCGGGGGCGTTTCCTGGAGATCGACTACGTGGAGGGGCGTGCCGCCGTGGTGCGGTCCTCGGACGGGCGTCGGGTGGAGTACGGGTACGACGACGCCGGCCGTCTGGTCGGCGTGACCACCGAGACGGGGACCCGGTCGTATCGGTGGAACGAGCAAGGCCTGATCGACGCCGTGGTCTCCGCGGCAGGGGTTGTGGAGGCGGAGAACACGTATGACGAGCAGGGCCGGGTGATCCTGCAGGTCACGCAGCACGGGCGGCGGGTCCGGTTCGCGTACCTGCCGGGCCGGGTCACCGTCGTCTCGGACGAGGACGGCACTCGGTCCAACTCGTGGGTGGCGGATGCGAAGGGCCGCCTGGTCGGGGTCCTCGATTCGGAGGACCGGCGCCAGTCCATGGCCTACGACAGGCACGGGAACCTGGTGTCCCTGACCGAGCGCGACGGCTCCGTCACGGTGCACGCCTATGACGAGCGGGGCCGCAGGATCCGGACGGTGACCCCTGAGGGCGCGGACCTGACCTACGGGTGGGACGAGCACGACCGGATCACCACCCTGGTCACCGCCACCGGGTCCGTGGTCAGCTACGACTATCCCGATGGGATCACCCGGGACCCGTGCGTGGTGCACGACCCCCTGGGCGGCCGGACGATGCTGGAGTGGGATGACGGCCAGCTGGTGCGGGTCACGGACCCGGTCGGCGTGAGCGTCGGCTTCGAGTACGACGGGTTCGGGGACCTGGTCGCCACCCGCAACGCTGTCGGGGATGTTGCCCGGATCGTCCGGGACCAGGCCGGGCGTCCGGTGACGGCGATCAGCCCGTCCGGGGCCGCAACCCGGTTCGGCTATGACGCGGCGGGTCTGCTGGTCCGCCGTGAGGATCCGGACGGGGCGGTGTGGTCCTTCGAGCACGACCCGGCTGGACGGATGACGGCGTCGGTCGCCCCGGACGGGGGCCGGACCGAGCTGGAGTACGGGCCGACGGGGGACCTGGTCCGCACCACCGACCCCCTCGGGCGAGTGATCGAGCGGGTGGTGGATGAGCTCGGCAACGTGACCGCGGCGGTGCTGCCCGACGGCGGCTCCTGGGGGTTCTCCCATGACGCGATGTCGCGGCTGGTCGGGATCACGGATCCGGCCGGCCATGACTGGGTCCGCGAATACGACAGGGTCGGTGCGTTGACCGCGGTCGTGGATCCGACCGGAGTCCGCACCGACACCACCACCGACCGGACGGCGGGGACGGCGACGATCACGGACGCCTTCGCATCCGCGACCTACACCTTCGATGCGTACGGGCGGCCCACGAAGGTGGCCGGCGCGGACGGGTCGGCGGAGCTCATCACGTATGACGCGGCCGGGAACCCGGTGGAACTGCTCGACGGGGAGGGCGGCTTCACTATCCTGGGCCGGGATGCGGCGGGGAAGATCACCTCCATCACCTCGCCCGTCGGCGCGGTGACCCGGTACGAGTACGACGCGTGCGGGCGGCCGTGGAAGACCACCGACCCGACCGGCGCGACCACCGTGCTGGCGTATGACGCCGATCAGAGGGTTGCTTCCCGGACCCTGCCCACGGGTGAGGTCGAGTCCTTCACCTATGACGCGTGCGGCAGGTTGATCCTGCGCCGCACCCCCGGCAACGGGACCGCCCGGTACGGGTACGACGGGTGCGGGCGCCTGACGTACTCGCAGGACACCTGGTACGGGACCCGCCGCTTCACCTACAACACCGCCGGAGAGCTCACCTCCACCATCAACGGGGTCGGTGGAAAGACGTACTTCGCCTACGACGCCCGGGGACGCCTGGTCCGGATCACCGACCCCCTCGGCGGGGTCACCACCCGCACCTACACCGCCACCGACCAGGTCGATTCGGTGACGGATCCGCTGGGGCGGGTCACAACCGCGACCTACGACCCGGCCGGGTGGCAGCTGTCCCAGACCGACCCCGAGGGCCACACCACCATCTGGACCTATGACACCGCCGGCCAGGAGGAAAGTACGTCGGTCGACGGAAGGCTGATCGCCTCCGTCGACCGCGATGCCCTGAACCGGCGCATCGTCATCACCGACCACACCGGGAACGTCGGCGCCGGTGCGGGTGCTGACGGGCTGGTCGTGGATCACGAACTCGGCTTCAATCGGCGCGGGCAGCTCACCTCCCGCACCCGGGGAGGGCAGGGCTTGTCGTGGGCGTACGACGCCGACGGCCACCGGACCAGCTTCACCGACGCCCGCGGCACGACCACCACCTACACCCACGACCCCGCCGGACGGCTCACCACCGTCACCAACCCGTTGTTGGGCGACGCGGTGTTCACCCACGACGCGTCCGGCCGCCTGACCCGCGTCACCGCCGGGAACCTCGCCCAGGAATGGACCTACCGCAACGGCACCCTGACCGAGCACACCCGCACAACTTCCTCCACCCGCGAGGGACGCGCCGATTACGTGGGCCGCTCTGACAGTGCCTCGAGCAATACCGCGGGCACGGATGTGACGCTGATCGGTCGGGACGACGACGGGCGGATCACCGCCCTGACCCGCGCCGGGGTCATCACCCGCTACGGGTACGACGGAGCCGGGCAGATGATCATCGCCACTACCACGCCCGTCAGGAGCGTGGACGCGTCCGCATCAGATCCGGCGCCTGACGCCTCATCGGCAGCGGGGCGGGAGCAGCTGCCGGCAGTGGCCTCGGAGTGGGAGTACGACGCCGGTGGACGCCTGATCCGCGAGAGCACCCCCGCGGGGACACGGGTGTTCGATTACGACGCCGCGGGTCAGCTCCTCGCCATCACCGGCCCCGACGGGTCCCGGACGGAGTTCATCCACGACGGGCTGGGTCGGCGCACCCGCCTCATCGGCGTCGACGGGTCCTGGACCGAATACGCCTGGGGCCCCACCGGCCAGCTGAAGAGCACCTGTGAGCGCACCCCCGACGGGGGTGTCACGTCCCGACACGAGCTGTGGGTCGACGCGCTCGGCGAGCTCGCCGGCATCGACGGCACGCGCCTCTGGTGGGACACCGCCAACCCCATCCCCACCCTCACCGACATCACCCCATTCAGTGACAGCATCGCGGGGGCAGGGACCACCGGCATCGCTGGTGTTGGTGGTGGGCAGGTGCTGTCCCTGCCCGGCGGCGTCACCGGGATCGGCGACGCCTGGACCGCGTCGGGATGGCGGGCCGCCCGTCCCACCGACGAGACCGACCCCTGGGCAGCTCTCGGCACCCCCATCATCCCGACTCCCGCTGGGATGACCGGGGCCGGCACTGCCGGACTCGATGCCAGCGCGGGGCCGGCCGGGGTGCTGCCGGCGGGTGTCGGCCTCACCGGTCATGGTGGTGTGGGCGTCGCGGGCCTGGAATGGCTCGGCGCACGCGCTTACGATCCGGCGACCAGGGGCTTCCTCTCCACCGACCCGCTAGCCCCGGTCCTGGGCGCGGGCTGGGACGGCAACCCCTACGCCTACGCCGGCAACAACCCACTGAACACCACCGACCCCACCGGGTTGAGGCCTCTCACCGACGATGAACTGAAGGCCTACGACGGTTCCACCGGCGGTGCCATCGCCGCCGCCGGGGATTGGCTCGGAGACAACTGGGAATACGTCGTCGGAGGTGCGGCCATCGTGGGCGGAGCGGCGTTGCTGTTCGTCCCGGGTGGGCAGGTCGTCGGAGCGGGACTGATCAGTTTCGGCGCCGACGTTGTGATCCAGAAGGCCACCACCGGTGACGTGAACTGGGGGCAAGCCGCCATCTCCGGTGGTCTTGGCATGGTCGGTGGCGGAGTAGGTATGGCGGCCGGCAGGATGGTCAGCAACCCCGTGGCCCGGGTGGCGGTCGCGAACGGTGTCGAGGGGGCGATCAGTGGAGCGGGCGCGTACGTTGCCGGGCCCGGACCTCACACTCCAGCGGGTCTCGCGCGGGCCACCGCTATAGGCGGCGGCACTGGAGCCATTCCGTTGGGTGGTGCCGCCCAGAAGGTCCGACTACCAGCCCCGCCAGTGACGAGACTCGCCGATCTTGCGCCCAACCCCTACGCGGGAGTGCAGGACGCGTCTGCGTGGCTGCAGAAGCTTGGAGTTCCTCGCGAATACAGGAAAGAGGCTCTGCAGTCATTCCAGCCGGGAACGGTATCGTTGGAGGTTGCTGGCTCCGCGCAGTACGGACTGCGATTCTTCGGTGGCGGGTCTGAGGCACTCGGCCGATACATAACGCCTAACCTCCCTGCCACCAGGAGTGATCTGGCTCTGCCGTCTGTGAACACGATGGAACGGTTGGCGCAATTCAGGATTACCGAAGGTTCCGAGTACATATCCGGGAGGGTTGGTCCCAACTTCGGGTATCCAGGCGGCGGCATTCAGTATTATGTCCCCGACCCCAACGTCTTGGTGAGAGTGGAGTGATGACCGTGGACTTGAGTAGCCTGCTGGCCTCTTTGGGGGAAGAATTGGCGCTCGACACTGGAAAACGCGCAACCAGCGCGTCCGACGCGTCTCTTGAATCCGTCATAAGTCTACTTCGAAGAGCTGAAATCTCGGCAGGAGCGGGCCAATCCGAACGAGTTCGAGAACTGTTGGACTCAGCCGCGCGTCAGGTATCGGATTCCTGGTCGTTCAAGTCGAGCTTAGGCAAAGAGATCCTTAGATGTAGTCAAAGGGCTGCTCGCTAGTCTTCGAGCCGGTTCGGGCCGTTCTCGCCACGCTGGACCCGAGATGTCCCGGCCGGCCCACTTCAGCATCCACTGGAATGCAGCTCGGGGAATGCTGCTACCCAAGTGAACCGCACAAAGTCCCAGTGGAAACGTGCTCCCAAGGGCTGCGGCGCCGCAGCCCTTAGGAGGGGCGAGCGGGGATCGGTGGGAAGGGGCATCTGGATTTCCGCCAGGGGTGGCAGCCAGGCAGGGAACTGACCTGTTTATCGCAACGAAGGCCCTGTCGTTTTCGTCTTGATGTAAGTTGCGAAGCCACCGACAGGTACCGCTGATGGGGGCTTATCTCATGAACTCTCCGGCCGGTCTCATACTGGGCTGTTGTTGAGAGCGCGGAATTCGTTGCCGAAAAGACAGAAGTAGCGCCATGGTGAGCGATAGTGTGAGTCCTGGCGCAGGGGATGAGGCCGTACCTGAGGGTTCTCGGGACTGTCATCATCGCTGCTTGCGTCTTCTTCCAAGGGGCGTTCGCGCAAGCGATCCTTGTCGAGGGCGGTTTTTTCGCCGGATAGATCGTCCTGAGCCCACTCATCACTTGTGGGACGGTCGGGTTGGCTGATCAGAGACGATGAAGAGGTTTATGAAACGCACTGCGCATAAAAGCGAGTCGGGGTTGGGATACCTGATCCTCGGCATTGCCATCGCCTGCGGCACTGCTGCGCTGATCGTCCTTGGACAACTCGAGGCGTCGTGGCCCGCATTCACAGCCCTCGCTGCGAGTGTCCTGCTGGGCGCGTGTCTGTTCAGATTCGGGGTGCGTCACGCTTGGTTGGCGCTGCTGTGCTTACTCGGCGCTCTGGCGGTCGGCCTGGTGCTTTTCGTCCGCATCGACGTGGCTGGTTCCGCGGGCATTGCCTGGATAGGAGGGTTCGTGGCCGGGACGCATCTGGGCGTTGCGTGGCGGATCGCAGCGAAGAACAGGAAGCCGGCTCCCGAGCGTGCTGCTTGGACAGTTGGCGGTCGAGGTATGCGCACTGTCGCGGAGGCAAGGGAGGCGGCTGCCGGTGCGTTGCGTGCTCTGGACGGCACGAAGGGCGGGCGGGTGTCCGTCGAGCGGGGTAGCGCGCGGTTCGAGGTGGCCGGTGCCGTGCACCCGGGCTTCATCTGCCATCGCACCACCGACGCCTCCGACGAAGGATCATGGGCGGTCCTGGTGCGCACAGGGCCGGTGCCGGATCAGTCGGTGGAGATACCGATGGGAGGCCCGAAGGGCTTCATGCCTCTGCGGCTCGTTCACGATGTCGAGTCGGTCGAGGAGGCGCTGGGCGACTTCTTCGCGGATCCGGGAGCGTCCTCGTTCGGATCAGAGTGGGAGAAAGGCAACCAGGCCGAGGGCACCCGCCTGCAGGCCCGCTAGTGTCGTTTCGTTGCTGAAAGCTGAAGTGCGGGGAATTGATGGACACCCGTAGACGACGGCCGAGTGCCGATACCCGGGCGTAGGGTGGGGAGCTGACGAAAGGAGCACCCCATGAAGAAGATCCTCATGGTTCTGACCAGCGTTTCCGAGATCGGCGACACGGGGGAGAAGACGGGCTACAACGTGGCCGAGGCTGCACATCCCTGGAAGGTCTTCAAGGACTCCGGGCACTTCGTCGACTTCGCATCGATCAAGGGCGGGCAACCCCCGCGCGACGAGGTGGACACCTCCGATCCCGTGCAGGTGGCCTTCACGGAGGATGAGACCACGCGCGCCGGCCTCTACAACACGGCCCGCGTCGACGTCGTGGATCCCGCCCAGTACGACGCCCTCTACCTCGTGGGAGGGCACGGCACCATGTGGGATTTCCCGGACAGCGAGGGCCTTCAAAAGCTCGTGGCTGCCGTGTACAACGGAGGCGGCCTGGTCGGCGCGGTGTGCCACGGGCCTGCCGGACTGGTGAATGTGGAACTGGACAACGGGTTCCGCCTCGTCGAGGGCCGCACGGTGGCCGCCTTCACCAATGACGAGGAGGTCGCCGCGGGCAAGGACAAGGTCATTCCCTTCTTCCTGGCGGACCGTCTCGAGGAACAGGGTGCAACCCATGTCTTCGCCGACGTCTTCGAGGAGAAGGTCGTGGTCGACGACCGGCTCGTGACCGGCCAGAACCCTGCGTCGGCAGCGGGCGTGGCCAAGGAGATGGAGAAGCTCTTCGCGGTGGTCATCCGCCAGGAGAAAGCCGAGGAACAGCACGAGTCGGAGGCCCTGCGCGCCGAGAAGGATGCGGTCAAGGCCGCGGCGGCCGGCGACGAGGACTGACGTCGGATGGTCTCGTCGGGTGACCCGCGGCGTCCGTTCCGCGGGTCCCCCGACGAGAGTGCGTAGGTCCGGCTACACCGAAGTGACGGGGCCCGGCCTCAGGGCGTCTGCTCGTCCGTCGTGCCCCGTTCCCTCTCGAGGATGGTTCCGGCGATGACGCTTGCCCGCGCAAGGACGTCGAGCTGTGCCGGGTTGTACAGCGACGCGATCGATTCGACGACGGTGTTCCGGGTGACCTCCAGACTTTTCGACAGGTGCTTCCCGGGCTCCGTGAGCCACGGGTAGTTCCTGATCGCATCGACGATGGTTGGTACATAGCGCTCGGCGGGTTCGGCACGTGCTGGTTCGTCGGCGTCAGGGGCCAGCTCGTCGAATTCCCTGCCCGGCGACTCCGGATCCTGCCGGATCATGGACCGCAGATCCTGCATCGCGTCGTCGTCGTACAGCTGGGAGTAGATCAGCATCAGGGACTGGTCCTGCTCGGACAGCCTGGGCGCCACATCCTCGAATCCTGCCGGCACGCCCGTCACGGAGGAGCCCTGGAGGATCGCCTGGATCTCCGCCCTGGCGCGCTGCAGCCTCTCGATGCTCACGGCGAGGTCCGCGTCGATCGACCTCAACGCCTCGAACGATGAATCGCCGTCGAAGGTCACGTCGTCGATCTGGTCGAGCGGGACGTCGAGATCCCGCAGGCGGCGAATCTTCAGGAGACGGACCAGGTGCCTGACCTGGTACTGCTTGTAGCCGTTGGACGTCCTGTCCGGCTGTTCGAGGAGACCGACCTGGTGATAGTGACGCACCGTATTCACCGTCGTCCCTGCCAGCTCGGCGATCTCGCGGGTGCTCCACGCCACTGTCGCCACTCCTTCCGCGTCCTCGTTCGCCGGGTCAGTCGCTGCGTCCGCTGTCCGTCAGCCGGCCCGTGGGGAACCCATCGTCCCACCCGCGGTGGTCGCAGGCTTCGGTCACCACCCGAGGAATCCGACGAGCCCGGCCGCGAGAGCCGCGATGACGCCGGTCCACAGGACGATGGCGATCGCCTGCCAGAACAGGACCCGCTCCTTCCGGACCCCCGATGCTGTGAAGAACGCGGCGGTGAGCTGCGTGGGAAGAGCAAGCGGGGCGAGGAGGCTCGCGCCCGGCACGCCGAATCGGGAGAGCCAGCCCTGCAGGCGGCGCTGCCCCTTCACACGCCGGGCCGATGGAGCAGTGGATGCGGGATCGGCCGGCCCGTCCCCGCCTCCTCGACCGGCGACGACCTTCTCCCGGACACGGGAACTGATCACGACGACGGCGAGCACGCTCAGGAAGTTGCCGATCATGGCAGCGAGCGCCGCCACGACCGGGTTGATCCCGAGGACGATGCCGATTCCGGCAGCACCCTCGCCTTCGATGTAGGGGACCGTTGCGGCGACGGCGACGCCCAGCGGCTGCACGATCTCCGGTAGCTGCTGTACCCACTCCTGCATGCCCTCGTACGGGTTGGCCATGACATTCTCCTTCGTCTCTTCCGGCAGCCGGCGTAGGTTGTCCCACCGCGAGTCAGCGCGTTCTGGTTGTGAAGTCACGAGCGTTGTGCCGGGCTGGATTGCTCCATGTGCTCACCATTGAAGAGGCTGTGCCAGGAACAGGGTCAAGGCGTCGGGACGAGGCATGCGCCACACCGGGGCGTCCACCGCAGCGGATCGGGGGCCGGTGCACTCCGCGCTGCGCAATGTCGCAACGGGCGTGAGGGGAGCAGGCGGTGGCGTCGAGGACATCACTCGATCGACGTTCTACTTCGTCGACTGGACGCCGGAACCGCAGATCCCTTTCCGGGGCGAAGCGAAAGGCCCCCATTCCCTCGTGAAGACGAGGGAATGGGGGCCTTTCAAAGGGCGGTGACGGTGGAGCCGGTGACGGCCCCGACCAAGGGAGCCAGGCCCAAACAAAAGCGGAAGAGGGGCGTGGCCGCCAACTCCGAGTGGTGGACGCGCACCCAGTGGGCGCTGGAGGCCACGCTCTCTGAGAACGAGATGATGAATGGCTACGGTCTCAGAGCGGTGCGCGCTCTAGCAATGAGTGAGGCGGCAAATCTTGAGGAGACGATGATGCTCGATGTTGTCTGGCAAGGATCGTCTACTCGGATGCAAGATGAAGCCATCGAACAACTCCTTGAGGACGCCCGTGAGCTGAAGATCCTTCCAGAGCCACAGAAGGTACCGCCACGCAGTGCAGACATGGACGATACGCCCGAATCGGTCCGTGATACGGCGAGGACTCCTCGCACCCGGTACGGCCCGAATGGGAGGGACCGGGTGCTGAGTGTCCTGCGACGTGAGATCTTGGCGGCAGGGCTCAAAGTAACCCTCGATCGAGAGCTGGGGCGTCCGACCTCGCCCCAGGTGATAAAGCTGTCTCTGTTGGAGCCGCCGCTCGCCAGGCAGGTCCGTGGCGCCGACGATTCCCATGCTGATAGTAGTGGCCCGGAGAGCTAGCGGCACCCGCCGGAGTACCGCATGATGTTTCGCATCCGACGAGTGAGACCATGGGTCTGTGGTCGCTGAAAGCACAGACATTTCTCCTCTAGTGATCCGATGCGAGCACTGGTATGAAGAGCTTGGTCGTTTCGGCGGGTGGCACCACCACGAAGGCCCTCACGCGTGCGACTGGGGGAACCACAATGACGAGTGTCCGTATTGGGCGAGCGTCGGTGGGCGACCGGGCTCCTGCCCTTCAGCCTGACACCGGCGAAAACTCTGCGACCTTTGAAAGCAGCCCGAAGGCTGCAACGTCGTGGACAGAGCTGGTCGAATACCGGTCACGGGTGACCAGAGCTGTGCGGTGACTGGGCGAATAGTGGGCGCCGATGACGCGCTCAAGGACGTCTCGCGTTGATTTAAGTGTGCATTAAGGGTCTGGGGCCATTACTGGTCAGCTTCTCGTTACATCAGGCCCATGATTGGTCCGCAGTTTGCCCGTGACCTGCTGTTGGCTTTCTGACTGGTCGGTCTCAGCCCAAATGCCGCCCGGGATTAGCCCGAGTTAGGGCCAGATGTGGGCTTGGCTGTAGTTCGGCGTACACCTGTGGCCGGATTCTGGTCACAGTCAGCCCACTTGTGGGCTGTATCTGATCAAAGCAGTGAAACTCAGCCGATCAGTCCTTGGCTGTGCTCGGTGCACGCTTGAACGTCGTGGTGAGGAAGCTGATCGCGATGCCAATGAAGTTCAGGGCCAACGCAGGCAAGAGCATCATCGACCCGATGTAGTCCCGCCCATCGATGCCCAGCAGGGGTTTGACGAGGAAAGCGAAGACCGCGTAGAAGACAGCCACGATGGCCAAAGATAAGAGCACAGGAGGTGACCGGGGTTTCCTCACCGGGAGTGCCGCCGTGAACCGGTCGGCATACTCGGCCGGAGCTCCCACCGGGTGCAGACGGGCCACAGCTGGACATCCCCAAAAGAGCAGCAACTTGGCGGAAGATGGTCTAATGCCAAGACGTATCTTCGAAGGTGACTCAGAGGATTACAAGGAAAGCTGGCGCAGAATCCGCGCGCTTCGCTCCAGACCTCCTACCTGGATGCCCGAGAGCCGGACACAACTATTCGTGAGCGCTCTGGAACAGGCTGAACAGCAGTTCAAGGCGGCTGAGCACATCGGTTACGAATCGAGGTCCCTCAACTTGTATTACGGGCTGTCTCAGGCAGGACGGGCGATATCAGCGGCGCTTACACCCACCGATAAAACGACTTCACCTGAGGTGCGGGGGCATGGGCTCAAACTCTTGCACCTAGACAGCCTTAAAGCAGACGCTCTCTTTAGCTGCGAGGTTAGAGGAGACGGCGGAACTGACTCATCATTCAGCAGGCTCGCATGGTTGCTCAATTCAGACCCCCTAAAGACGCCTGTGTCTCTGGCTGCAATTTGGAACATGGTTCTCGAAGTCTCTCTAGATTTCCCACAGCCCAACTACCCCCTTCCGCTCTTCGTCAATCGTGTCTATGACGGTTCGCTTCCAGGGCAGTACAGCCAGCGTCACTTCACGATCCCTCTGAGCGAACAAGACGCAGAGGAGAACGGTGCGGCAATAAAGCGTCAATACCCGGACCTTGAACCGGCCCTACTCGTTACAACCACAGGCAACGGACAGCACATCGATGATGCGGGTGCACGCCTTGATCTAGCAAAGTTTGAGCTTGAGAACTTCGAATCACACCTTCGCGGATACAGGAGGTCCACGGTACTCATGCCGGCGGCCGTTCCAGGACAGAAATCACTGGATCCAATCCTTAGCTGGTGGGTACTGCTCTACGGGCTGTCGATGATCACACGCTACAAGCCCGTTGTGTGGACGCAAGCGGTCGATGTTAACCAATCCCATCACGCAGTGCCGCTGGAGACAGTCCTTTCAAAGGCTAGTGAGGCGCTACCAGACCAGATCCTGTCGCTCCTGAACCGACCACCACGATAGAAGAGCGAGTGCTGAGATGCTGCCGACGCCCGTTTAAGCTATGTCCGCTGCCAGCCGGTGAAGGATGCTTTTATGCGCCGGGCCTCTGCTGATCTGCCTGCTCTTGCAGCTCTTGTAGGGCGCACAAAACAGAGGACATAAGCATCACTGCGACCAACGCATTCCCCTCGGTGTAATGGCCCGTGCTGGCGGCATGGACGGTCACGTGGCGTGACAGCGCCTCGGGTCTTGGCTTGTTCTCATGGGCATACCAGGAGGTGTAAAATACTCCGATGGGAGCAAGAGCCGCTTGGATCCGCACGAGAGTGTATGGAATCTGATCGAAGTTAAGATGTACCTGCTTCTTCACTGTGCCGTAGTTGCTGGAAATTGTCGCGGCAACAGCAGTTTCGGTGACTGTCACGGCAAGGGCCTGGGCCGGTTGATCAAATCCAGCTTCAAGAGCTGCAACAACCCTTTCCGCTAACGGAAGTTGATCCGTAAAGCTGGCGTGTGTGATGCGATGCAAAGATTCGCGGCAGTCGTGTAAAACGTCCTCCCGGTGATCGACCAAGACCTGCAGCCGAGCTATTCGATCGTTCGCAGCGAGCATCGCCGAGATGATTTCTGCCCGCGGCACCCAGACAAGTGGGATGCCTTCGGTATTGAGGATGGACTCCGCTAGATCGAAATCAATGTCCTCAGGCCAGTTGGGTGGGCTGGCTTCAGATATTTTCTCAAAAATCTTACTGAAGTCGGGAATCAGGCTGCTGAAGTCGACTTTCGGCATCTCAATCACACCGATTATCCTGGATATTGAATCCTGATTCGGTAGCGAGCCGAAGAGCTTTGAAACGTCGATCTGTGAAAATGCGCCCAGATTCGTTACATCAATCTTTGGAAATGCGATAGCAGCCAAGTTGGGCGTCTCGACTTTGGGGAAGAGTGCTGACGTGTCCGGCATAACGGGGGAAAATTTCGACATGTCTGGCATCTTGGGGGAATACTTCGATAGGTCTGGCATTTTCGGGAAGAATTTCGACATGTCTGGCATCTTTGGGAAAAATTTTGACATGTCCGGCAATCCGGCTTTTGAGGCCATGAACGGTGTTGATGGCGGCGGATTCTCGTCTGCCGCCATGTCAGCCGATGAAGCCGCTTTCTCGACATCGTCGGGTGTGTCCGCCTCAGATCCCTGCATAGAGCTATCGGGTGTGGGTGTCGTCGAACCCTGTTCTGGCTCCTCGTACTCGTCGTGGTCCTGGTGCTCGCCGTTATTCAATCTGCCCCCAATGGTTGGTCCTAAGTGGAGTTTACCGTCCGGCAGCAGGCGAATCGCTGATTGTGATCACTTCTCTGGCTCACTGTAATCGTGACGTGGTCCAGTCTCACCTACGCAAAGTTGCGGACCAGCCCGGTGACACCCTAGAAGTACCCCGCCCCCTCTGCGTTGGGGGCGGCACAGACCGCCCCGTAAAGAATCCCCTTCCGGGCCATCCGAAATCGATCAGAACGCCCTGAGCTACGCTGCGCTGCATGGATGAAGAGACAACGCCGGCGGATCTGTCGCGCGAGCTCGGCGTAAACGCCAAGAGGATCCGGACCTTTCTGCGGGAGCAGTACGGGCTGCTGTCACCGCATGAGACCCGGTGGTATCTGACCCCCGAGCAAGCCCAAGCTGTCAGAGCGCGCTTCGGCGCCAGCTGACGAGCAGGTCGTCCTATTCGATTCAGCACCAGAAGCGGAGGCGACGGGTGGACAGCGCAGCTGACCAGGTCGATGAGGCACCTCGCTTAGTCAGACCCGCCACCGCATGGGTACTGATGCTTCTGGCCGCAGTCATCGTCCTGCTGCTTCCCGACTGGACTGGTTCCGGCGCTCTTTGCCCTATTTGGATGTTCAGCGTGCCCGTTCTACTCGGCGTCGTCGGAGCGATCTTCGCCTTAAAAGACGGACATCTGTGGTGGGCAGTAATTGCGGCCCTATGGGGCTTCCTGCTGATCCAGGTACTCATCATTGCCACCACCCTCATAAGTGGTCCGTGACGATCGCGGGGGAGGGTTGTGAGGCGTGTTTGGCAACATCAGTTGGCACAACCGTGATTATCGGTGCGTGATCACGCCCCTTAGGGGGAGTGGCATCAGGGCGTAGAGATGACCCTCGGGGACTTCAAAACGTCAGGCCTGACGCGGTTGATCCCGCCGCTGTTGAGCGCATCAAGGACCAACCCACGCACCTGGTCAAGAAGCACATTAGGATCACTTGAAATCGTGAACACTGCGTCGATCGGCTCGAGATCAACGAGTGGAAGCAGTTCTTCCCTGTCAACCAGCTCGCCTTGGTCATACCGGCGGATCCAGATGGGATCCGTGCTCGACGACAGCTGGAAGCGCACATCGAAGTCAGCAGAGATGCCAAGAACCTCAGCGGCCGCCTCAACGAGCTGCGCCATGAACGCCGGCCCCTGATGCACGGACCACTCGTGTACATCGGCTGCTTGGTCTATGTTCTGGGCCGGCCTGTGCTGCCAGGCAAGGACAACCGTTCCGTTGTCGTGCACCTCCAGGAGCGAATGCACACCGGCTCCGGGGATCGGGAACTCGAGCACCCAGCGCCTCAATCCGCGACGCGAGCGGTCCCCAAGAGTTTCCATACGCGAGTCGTTGTCGGCGAGGAAGCGATTCGTGACCGTCATCGCTTTTCTGATCGCACCAAACTCGTTGGGCGTGATCGGTCCATAAGACGCCGGCCGCTCGCTCGTTGGGCTTGCGACAAGGGCGAGGCCTACATGCTCACCCTGAATTCGCTTCCCCGCCCGCACGAGATGAGCGATGAGAGCCGCCTCCCGGTCCGACTGGCCCCTAAAGCGCGCGCGGTACGCAGCCTCAATCTCCCGCTCGGCCATGAACACCGTTTTCGTTCCTGTGCGGCGGGGCACGCGGTGCGTCTCGGCGCCGTAGGACACGAAGTGCGGGGCCCGTGAACTCGCGAGCACATGCACGATGACGACGGTCTTCTCATCCACGAGTACGGAGTTGATGGAGAGGTCGTAGACCGGAGGCTGGATGTTGGATGCGGCCCAGCTACGGAGCTTCCGCTCGACACCATCGCCCCACTCGCCGGCGCCAAAGATAAATTTCGCCGCAGATGTCCCTCCGTCTTCCTCGACACCGAAGACGATCGTGCCCCCACCGCTGTTGGCCATCGCAGCGACGTCTTTCGCGAACTCGCGGTCCGGGGCGAAGTCCTTCTGCTTGGCGGCCTGATCTGGGTTCGGCGACTTCGCGGGAAGCACCTTCTTCCAGTCGAGTTCATTGCTCTCACGAATTTCCAGCTCGATGGCGACCTGCAGGTCGGCTGCCGTGATGTCGCGGTTACGCACGTTCAGGGCTCGGTGCAGAGCGGTGTCTGGCATTACGTGTCCTCGGGTTGGTCACTGGAAGTCCGCCCAGCGTATCGGTGGCTGTCCGAACCGAGACTCTTCTACGCGAGCTGATGTCACGCTCGCGCCGGGTTCATCATATTGTGGTTTAGCCGCGGTCGGGGCCTGGTGCGTCAGCGCCGCCGTCTACGATCGGGTGCTTGGGTTGCGGTAGCGCCCAAGGCCGCCAGGGCAAAGCAGGAAGGTGCGCGGACACATGGATGAGTTTGGCGCCTCAGGCACAGCACTAGGCCGGCCAGCTCCGGCTGCTGCTCGCACGAAGCTCATGCCATCGGGATTCGCATCTCCCGCCCAGGACTGGTTCGAGGACCGGATCGACTTCAACAGGCATCTCATCCCAGACATCACCAGCACCTACATCGTGCGGGTGTCCGGGCACGCCATGGACGGTGCGGGCATCTCCGATGGCGACGAGCTGATTGTCGACCGAGCCTTGCAGCCCAAGGATGGATCCGTCGTCATTGCTGTTCTCGACGGCGAACTCGTCATCCGGCGGCTACGTGTCACCAGCACAGCCCGTGAGGGCAGCCCTGGCTCAAGTACCTCGAGCACAGTCACGCTTATCGCATCCAGCGACGCCTACCCGGTCATCCCTGTCCTGTTCCGGATCCGGAAAGCTTGGTCATCTGGGGCGTGGCGACCAGATGCCTGCACCATGTCTGACCCGGACGCTGAATCTGCTGCCCGAGCCTCCACTTCTATGAGCTCCAGTGTGGCCCTGGTCGACGTCAACAATCTCTACGTCTCCTCCGAGCGGGCCTTCGACCCGTCCCTGGAGGGCAAGCCCCTGGTCGTGTTGTCCAACAATGACGGGTGCGTGAGCACCCGTAGCGCCGAAGCGAAGGCTCTGGGTATCCCGATGGGTGCGCCGTGGTTCCAGATCGCTGATCAGGCTAAAGCATGGGGACTGGAAGCCAGATCGAGTAACTACGAGTTGTACGGGGATATGAGCGCCCGCGTCATGAACCGTGCACTATTGCAGCCATTGCAACTGACGATGGTAGAAATCGAAGATTATCGACTGGCGTAGGCAACTTCATTGGAATTGATGTTAGCGTCCCAATCAAGATTTTCGTATGGGTCTTCTTGAGCTGCTCGGCGTTTCAAGCGAGCAACAGCGAACAGTAATTCATCAGAATAGGGAACTACAACAAACGGCCACCCTAGCTCGGGCGCATTTGACTGGTCACAGTTCGGGCTAATTTGACTGACCATGAAACGTAACGCAACAAGTCACAAATGATGTGGGGCAACGTAACCTCATTCAGCAACTGAGCAGCTAAGAGGTTACTCTTTAAGGCGACCTAGATTAGAAACCGCTCAAACATCCTCAAATTTTTGACTAGCTCTTGCTAACTTGGTTTAGTTTGTTTACTGAAGCCTCCTCTTTTGTATGGGTTCCAGCAGGGGAGTAAACATCATCGGTGAAAGTAAACTCTGTGGGCCACTTATAGCCGCGGCGAAAAGAAGGCACTTTTCGAAGTCTCCATCGCCACAACCAACCTGCGATCCGGAGCGCCAGAACCGTGGCGACTAGTCCTACTAGAAAAATCCATGGCCCCCAAAATCCCTGGTCAGATACCCACCTAAGTGGAACCAGAAGCGGGGTCTCGCCTTGTTCGGCCGGAGGAAAAGTTGAGAGCACCTCCGTAAGCGGAGGGACAGCGACCACAAGACCGATGACAGTAGCTAGGAAGGTAATCCACCAGGCGCGTCCAGCAGCACGTTCAGCACTTCGTGCGGAGTGCGCCGCAGCCGACAAATTGAGAGCGGTTTCGATTGTCCTTCGTGTGTCCGACATCCCAAAGGCATCAAAGTGCTGTCGAACAATTTCTCTCGCTTCGCCGGAACGTAAATTACGCTGACGCAACTCAGAGAATAGGCGGACTGCTTCACGGTAGCGTCGCCGTAACGGTCTTTCCCCGCCTGCCATCCGCGAAACAGCACTTTCTAACGAGTGGAGGCGAACATAAGTAAGTTGGGCGTACTCGAATATCAGTGCTGTGTTCAACTCTCCAATCCCGATCGGCGGGGCTCCTCTCCACTGTAAGTAAATTGCCGAACCTAATTCAGCAAATAATGAATGGTCTTTATCCAGAGATAAGTCTTGTGGAAATTTCACATGATCGGCTATATGCCCATCATGGGAACTTCTAATTGTAAGCCGAATAAGGTCGTCATGATGATTTTGCCTCCACTCCTCCGGTTCACAGCAAGGGCTAGTCGCAACGATTGACACTGGATACAAGCTCCAATAGCTAAATGAGCGCTTGAGTACTTGCAGAACAGCATCCAAATGTATGAATTGGAGATCAATCATTGACACGGGTTTTTCGTGTTCAATCGTTCCAAGAGGCTGGTTTGCGTCTAGTTCGTTTCCTGAAAAATCCATGCAATTTTCCAATTGGGTACCACGAACTAAAGGTAGCGCCATTTGAGAACGTACGAAGAGTGGTTCAGACCCCCATGTCATCGCTAAAATCTGTCGAACATTCAACTTCGTCTCAGCACTCAATACTAAGTCTATTTGCGCTACGCCTGATTCGTGAAGCAGCAAACGGGGTTCGAAAACGACATAGTGTTCTTCTTCCGAGCCAGGTAGGACAAAATGGTGGTAACTTTCTCTCAACATCAAGCGAACAAAACCGTCATTATCTCGATCCTCGCCGCCAAACAAATTAGCATCGCTTTTACGAATTGCGGCGGAAAGAACTTGCCTGTGGAGAAAATTCTCTTCTGCTTCGTCAATAATAGCTAACGTTTCACTCTCTGGGTCGCCTTCCAGCGAGTTTACCTCTGGTTCGTCGTTTTCTTCAGGTGCTCTTTTATGATCGAGCTCGTTTTCCCGATTATTAGAACGTGACACTCGAATGTGTGGTAGAACGTGTTTGACTGTAGAAATCGGAAAACGAAGAAAGAGAATTAGCAGGCTCCTCAAAGATTGATTATCTACAAACCTTGACAGAGAAGGTGCGAATACCGTAGACAACCATTTTCGCCTAAGATACATAAAGCCGTATCGAGGAAACTTCCACGCAAATTTGAGGGCCGCGATCCAAGAGTCCTCCCGCGTTACTTCCCCAAAACTCACCGCTGCAGAACGATTTCTTCTGATTAGACGAGCGTGTTTACGGAATTTATATGATACTCGGACGGCGGTTTCGGAAGGCCAAGCGGCTGAAAACGCAAGATCAGCGTCGAGGAGTTGTCGTACCCAGCGAGCAAGGTCAGTATTACCCTTCAATGCCACAGTGAGAATGTGATGCACCGAGGCGGACTCAAAAGAGGCTGAGTGCATCTTTGGCTTGCGTTTCAAATTTCCTCGATTTATCCAGAACTGAGAAAACTTCATTTGACACTGCAACCTTCCTATGGGGTAGTCCATTCTAACTGCTACTGGACGCTTGCAGCACGATAAATTCGGCGCCTTGAAGCTAGCGACTATCGAGCTAAGATCAGTGAGTAGGTTTGGGATATTATCGGGCGATGGTATGCATTCACGCCCGTTATCACGACGCCACGCGGCTGCGGGAGTGGATCCGTGAAGAGCTGATGCCCATTCGCGGGAATCTTTAGTTGGATAGATTGAGTACAAGCAGTTCTTGATAAAGCCACCTGCTTACAGGAGAGTGAATGGGTAGCTGTAAAGAAGACCGACCTGAATCAGACATACCCATACACGAGGATTGAGCTGCTAGAGCATGTGAATGCCAAGCGTAGGAGGCCTGGCAAGGACAAAACACTGATAGGCCATGATCACCAGGTCCTGTGCTGGAAAGATCATCCTCGTGACAACCCATGCATAACGTGAAAGCACAGCGCCGGTATGACCTGTATTTGTTCTGGTGACCCGGTGCGGCACATGGTCGACCTCACTGACAAGTACTGCAACGAAGTCCGAGGCGACTACCGCGAGTACCTGCGTCTGAGTAAGGCAGCGCGGCAGCGTTCAGGCTAAGTAGCTGTCCCAGAAATCTCGGGCACGCTGGATCCGAAGGAAGCGATTCGCCGTCTCCGGGAGATTAACGACTCCGGTCAGGACATCTAGATGCTTCGACGCACCAAGCAGACGTCCATCAGTGGACGTTGTGATACTCGTCGTTACCAGTAGAGGTCCTCGGTAGACACACCACCGACCTCGAGATCTACAGCATCGACGAAGCATTCCTGACCCTCGGCGGTACTCACCCTAAACAAAACACCACCGGCAGGACCATCAAGCAGAAGCTGCAGAGGAACACCGGGCTTCCCGTCTGCGTGGGCATCGCACTGACGAAGACTCTGGCGAAGCTCGCCAACCGGTGGGCGAAGGGCAACTCTGCTTTCGACGGGGTTTGCCACTGGGATCTCGTCCCGGTACGTCAGTGTGAAGCGCTCCTGCGCAGGCTGAAAGGCACCGACATCTGGGGTGTCGGTGTCAAAAACCCTGCACGCCTGAACGCCCTGGGCATCGACTCGGCATGGGACCTGACTCAGGCAGATCCAGTCCTGATCCGGAAGAAATCCTCAGTCGTGCTGATGCGCACTGTTTTGGAGTTGCAGGGCACGCCCTGCATTACTTCCAGCGAGTCCACCGGCAACGAGCAGGTCATGTTCTCCCGGTCCTTCGCGAATCCGGTCAGCACTCTGGATGCCATGCGGCAAGCCTTAAGCGTCTACGCCCAGGGTGCAGCGTCACGCCTGGCACGCAAAGACCTCCAGGGACGGGTACTTACCGCGTTTGCGGGCACCTCACCCTTCTGCGCCGGCACCAGAAGCTCGCCCAGCATCTGCATTCCATTGCCTGTGCACACCTCGGACCCGCTCGAACTCACCCGGGCCGCGCTCCGACTCCTGCCACTGATCGAAGAAGGCATCTCCTACATTCGCGCCGGTGTCATCATCACCGACCTCAAGCCAGTCGGGACACAGGACACCCTGCTGGACTTTGAGCTGGGCTTGGGCAACGACTCGGACCCGGAGGGCGAGAAAATCAGCGCGAAAGACACCGGCCCGCTCCTACATGAGATCAGCCAGAAGTTCGGGCGCTCCTCTATCGGATTGGGCCACGCCGGTTTGAAAGCCGGCTCGGATTGGACGATGAAACGCGACATGCTCTCGCCCCACTACACAACCAAATGGGCAGATCTTCCGATCGTCAAAGCCTGATAGAGCCACTCACCAGCGAGCAATGCCTCGAGGAGCCGAACCATCTTCAGGCGAGACCTCACCTACGGGATAGTGGGGCAAGATGCTTGTATGTCTGAGATTGTCATGTCGTTGAGACATCCACTAAGAACAGCTGTCGGCACAGCTTCCTTCCGGTACCAGCTCACTCGCCAGTGGCGGCAGAGGGATGAACCGTCACTTCTGACGGTAATCATGCTCAACCCGTCAATCGCTGATGCACTACAGGACGACCGCACCATCAGGCGCTGCATCTCGCTTGCTGATGCAGCAGGCGCGGACAGCCTTCGGGTGGTCAATCTCTTCGCATTGCGCAGCACCGACCCTTAGGGTCTGAAAACAGCCCCCGACGCAATCGGCCCAGAAAACGACAGCTACATCCTTGAAGCAGCTCGAACGAGCACCACGATGGTGGCTGCCTGGGGAGCACATGGTTCCGCTCGGACCAGGGCGCTGGAGGTGTTCGAGGTGCTCAGTCAGGAGGGCGTGAACCTGCAGCGTTGGGGAACAACCAAGGATGGACACCCCCGCCACCCGCTCTACGTCCACAGCTCCACACCGCTTGTATCGTGGAGCCCGCCGGCGGCTTAGACACCCGAGTCTGCACGCGCAGCCTGTCGACCGCGCTCAGTTCTGCCACGAAGCGCCCGATATGAAATTGTGTTTGAGGTAGCTTTCGCAGCGGCGAGGGTCGTACATCGAAACTGGGGCTCAGACGCATGAAGACGAAATTCTGGCTGGTCAGCACTCTCCTCGCCGTAACGGTGGTCGGATGCGGTAGCAGCACTGAACTGCAGATAGAACGTGACGCAGCGCCTGACAGCGTTCAATCATCCCCAGCGCCTACTGCCTCCGAACCCGCGTTGCCCGACGTCGCAGCGTTCGGGGACACCGTGACCTTCTCCGACGGTCTGACAGTGACGATACAAAGCGCAGGTCTGAAGCCTGCCTCGGCCTACGCATCTGGAGCTGTGGAGGGCAAGATCGCCGCGGTGCAGATCACGGTGACGAACGAAGGCGATGAGGTCGTGGACGCGGTCGGCGTCTCAGCACTGACCGCTACCGCAGGAGAGGCCGGAACACCGGCGCCCCCCGCAGGCGATGACGGTATTACCAACTCAAGTCTCGGATCGGTCCTGCCCGGAGAAACGAAGACAGGCGTCTTCGGGTAGGGTCTCTCAGCTGTTGACGCTCAAAAGGTCCGGTTGGAAATCTACGGCAACACTTTCGAGGACAGGGTTGTTTTTGCAGGAGCAATCTCCTGACACGAGTGTCGCGCCGATAAGAATGCGGTTCTCACAGCGCTTCACGGCCGAGTAGTGAGTCCCGCATGCACACATCCTCCCTGGATTCGCTGGGCGCTGCGACTACTGTGACCACACTGACTGCTACAAATATGGGGGGTCTCAGATGCGTCCAGACGACGAGCTATCAGCATTGTTGCGTCAGGCGTACCTGCCCTGCAGTAATTTCGGTATCTGCCGGGAAGCACGGTGGGCACCGACATCTGGGCACATACCGCGCGGATTTCTGGGAGCCACGGGTGCACTTGAGGACGTGGAGCTCGTGATGGTCTTCGCGGAGCCGGGGCATCCCCATCCCGCGGAGATTTATGACACTCAGGACGGTCCGGACACGTTGCTTGAGCATGGGATGCGTCATGCGTATCAGTCCTTTGCGGAGGGAACGGACCTGTTCCATCGCAATGTCCGCTGGTTCATGAATCAGCTGTACCCCGATCTCACCTTTGATGAGCAGCTTCGGCATGTGTGGCTCACCGAGGGCCGCCTGTGTTCAATCGACAACGAGATCGGCGGCCAGAGAGACCACCGATGCGCTCAGCGCTATCTTCGGGCCCAATTCGAGATGCTTCCGAACGCGACAGTCGTCGCCTTCGGAGGGAAGGCACGTGATTATGTTCGGCGCTTGAAAGTCGAACCCGAACATATAGAGGCGTACGCACTGGCACCTCCAGGGGCCAACCACAAGCCGGCGCGGCCGAGCTGGAAAAGGGCGCTCGGACTCATCAAGTCTCGGCAGGTCCAGGATTGACGACGACGAGCACAACCCTCGGTCTCATTCGCAGTAGCCGGCTTTTATTCGGCGTGGTTCGGTGTATGCCGAAAGGTCCGGAAGCGATCGGAGTACATCGAGAGCGCGGCGAGCCCGTCGTCTGGTGGTGCAGTTTGACTGGTGAAGGTAGCTAGGTCGAGGGACGCTGTGATGCCCGCGACACCTGCGACTAAACCGCCAGCCTCCTCCCCGTTTTGGGTCGACGCGCACTTACGCTCGCTGCCATGCGCGTCTTCGACATAACTTTCAACTACAAGTTCGACTCGGGAGGGAGGGACCCTGATTCGCACAGTCCGCGGCTCAAGGCCGACCACCAGCTGCTCTGGACGAAAGAGCTTCCCGACGGACAGATATTCCGCCCGGCGGTCCCGGCGCTGGCGAAGGTACGTCGCTTCAATTACCTGATGTTCGAGCAGAGCGCCGACAGGAGGTTCACGGTCAGCAGTGACGCCATCACGAGTTCCTACACCACATGGCTGACGCCGAAAGCTCTCGTCGAAGCCAGGAATCAACTGACGGATGATCAGCAGCTCCGCTACTTGAACCCGCCGTAAACGATCGGCAGCGCCATGATCTGGCCGATCAGAATGATCCACAAGCCGACCATGAACCAGGCCCGGGGTACACGCCAGAAGATCGCAGACCGGATGGATCTGACCCTCGAGTGCATCCGGTGCCACTACGCGGGAGAGCCCAGCAGCCCCCTCGAGGATGTCCTCACCAACTACAAGGACTTCTTCGAGCTCTTTGGAGGGTTTCGCGAGTTCGTGGACTTCTTCCACTTCCAGGACCTGGTGACGCCTGGCTACGACGCCGTGAAGTACTTCCTGCCGTTCAACGAAGTCACCCATTCGGGACTGCCAACGAGGACGGAGGAATACGTCACTTACCGTGAGGCGGTACTCGACTTCATCGCCGCAAGAGGCACACGGATGGCCACCTGGGTGGAGGAGAACCACCCTGACATAGAGGTCGTCCGGTAGCGTCGATCAACTTCTACGGTGCCTGACCAGTAAGTGCCTGGTCCACAGAATTCAGGAGCATTGCTGCATCACTTGTTGCTGTTGCGCAGCAACTCGGCGGTAAAGCGCCTGGCTGCCATGCAGTCGCCCCGAGTTCCGCGGGCCAACGAGCCATTCACGGAAGTGACTGTTCTCGGGACGTCCCGACTGATGAGCACGGATGAGCTGCTCAGGACACTGCGCCGCGAGATCTTCGCCGCCGAGATGAAGGTTGCTCTCGATAAGGAGCTGGGGCGTGAAACGTCTCCTGCCGTTAGGAAACTGGTCGGGGTGAAGATGTCACCAATCTGAGGTCGGGTCAGCCGTCGTTGCGCGGGAGCGAACATGTCTCGCCGTATTGCGGAAATGCCACAACATAATGTCAGTTATGTTGGGGGGTATCGAAGCCTGTGGCGGATCAAAGCACGACTCCTTCGTCCGTCTGCCACCCTGAGCGGCTGGTCGTAACGGCTTAGCCCCTACAACAGCTGACATACGAGAGCCCCACCGGTTTATGCCCGTGGGGCTCTCGTATTGGTGCTTCTCTCCTCTGGAATTTAGAACACAGGCTCCAGTGCCCACTGGTTCACAGAAAGTCCATCCCGGAAGCGCCACTCCTCGCGGCACTTCGGGCAGATGATCGCAACGTCGTGCTCCCGGAAGCCCGGGATGTTGTCGTGCTCTTCGACAATCAGTCCGTCGCCGCAGGGGCACTGGAAAGTGAGCCGCTCCACGCTGCCGCCGCCGGCCCCGTAGCCGTCAGAGTCCTCGGAGTGTCGGCTGACCCTGCGTGTGCGGATGCCAGGTGACGGTGACAGCGTGTCGAGCCACTCTCTGATCGCGGACCGCGCATCGTCGTAGGCCTCCGGGGAGCGCTGGATCTCGCCGAGCAGCACCAGCAGCTCGTCTGCGGTCGGTGCGATCCGGTGCATGCTCATCTGGATGCTGTCGGCGTAGTCGCCGGCGAAGACGCCGACGGGATCGTCCCGGTCTGCCTGGGCGACCAGCCAGTCGTGGAACGGGGCCAGTTCGGCACCGCCGGCCTCAGGCCCAGCCCAGCGCTCAGGTGCGGGCTCACCGGCCAGCACCTGTGCGATCGCCGTCCTCAGGTGCTCGTAGCCCGGCGGCCGGAAGTGGTGGGCCTGCGGCCGGGTTTGCCCGGATCGCACGGACTTCGACACGTAGCCGTGCTCGTTCTCCGGGATGCCGATCAGCAGGTTCGGCTCGCCGTCCTCGTCGTATTCGGCGATGGGCAGGCCGAGTGCGGCCGCAGCCCAAATGAGCCGGCCGTTGGTCACGTACCCGGCAGGCGTCCCTTTCAGGAAGTCCTCGGCGGTGTGCTTGAGCGTGTAGCTGCCGATCTCGGGGGACTCGGTCGCCGGCTGGCGGGAGAACATGCGCAGCATGTCCGTGATGAGCGCCATCTGGACGAAGTCGTCGCGCCCGTTGAAGGTCCACTTGGTCTCAGCACCGAAGCCCAGCTCGCCGAGTACGAACTCGTCACCCTCCTGGGCGAGGACATCGTGCTGGGTGAGGGTGTCGATCAGCTCCCGTGCGCTGATGCGATCGCCGAGGAAGCCCTGGGCAAGAGGGTTCTGGATTTGGTTCCGCGCGGTGGTGTAGTTGCAGCCCGTGAACTTGGCCCAGGCGTGAGCGTCCTGCTGCAGTGCGCGGTCGTGGGTGTGGTTGTCGGAGGTCATCTCTATCTCTGTTCTGGGCTACGTACCCCACGCCTACCGGCCCTTGTGACACGAGAGAGATCTCTACCTGACAGGGGGTGAATCACTGGATCGGCAACCGTTGTCCTCAGTGTCGTCGTCGCGTGGGAACTCGGACTCGGAGAGGGGCACACCAGCATGCCCACGAACAGGATAGCCGGAAGACACTGGCTCGTCCATGGGTTGAACTGATGGCGGTCGCTACGTCGATTGTCCAACAGCGAATTAGGACGAGGGGCGCCCTGTTTGAACCATCGGCCCACGCTGTGGCGCGTGCGGAAGCACCGCGATGGGGAGTTGATCTTCGAAAAATGCACCACAAATGCACCACCATGGCCCTGGGAATGCAGAAAACCCCCGGTTTCCCGGGGGTTTTCAGTGGCGGTGACGGTGGGATTTGAACCCACGTTGGCTTTTACACCAAACAACATTTCGAGTGTTGCACCTTCGGCCGCTCGGACACGTCACCAACGCCGCTACTTTACCGGGTTGGAGGCGTCAGACAAAAACGGGGCGCGCCGGCCGCCGGAAGGAGGCGCTAGGGCAGCTCGATGACCTCGTTCTTGCCGGAGTCCGGCTTGCTGCCCGTCACCAGACCCTTGACCATCTTCACGGCCGAGACGACGCGCGGCGCATCCATGGACCAGTATTCGGCGGTGTCGGCGTCGACGTGGATGAGGGCGACGGCGGGATCGTCGCGGCCGTTCTCGAACCATGCGGACACCGAGGGACCCCACAGCTCGTCGATCTTGGCCTGGTCCTTGGTCAGGGTCGCCGTGCCGGCGATGGACACGTAGCCCTTGCCCGTGTTCGCTGTGACGTTGACCTGCGGGTTCGCGCGGATCTCGTCGGCCTTCGGGGACGGATCCTCGGTGAAGAACCAGAGATCGCCGTCGAAGTCCCTGGCCTGCAGGGCCAGTGGCCTGCTGACGAGCTTGCCGTCCAGGCTCACCGTCGTGAGATTGGCGATGTCGGCCTTGCCGAGGATGTCCTGCACTTCCTTCAAACCGTCCTGCTGGTCTGCCACGTCTGCTCCTTCGTGAGGTCTGCTGCGTATTTACTAAGCCTACGCACTATTCGTTCGGGGGGCCCGCTGAGTGACGAAGAACTCCCCGAGCAGGCGCGCGCACTCGTCCTCGCGGACGCCCGCGAACACCTCGGTCCAATGGTTCAGGCGGCGCTCGCGCAGCACGTCGAACACCGACCCCGAGGCGCCCGCCTTCTCGTCCCAGGCCCCGAACACGACGCGCGGGATGCGAGCCAGGACGGAAGCCCCGGCGCACATCGCGCACGGCTCGAGAGTGACCACCAGCGTGCAGCCTTCGAGCCGCCAGGCGCCGAGCTGTGCAGCGGCCGCGCGGATGGCCTGTACCTCCGCGTGCGCGGTCGGGTCGCCGAGTTCCTCGCGCTGGTTCCACCCGGTGCCCAGCACGTCACCGCCAGGGTCGACGACGACGGCGCCGATGGGGACATCGGAGCTCGGGTGCGTCCGCACGGCCGCATCCAGCGCCAGCGCCATCCACGCCCGATGCTCGGCGTCCATGGCACGGGGGGAGGGGTTCATGGGCTCAATGGTACTTTTGACCCATGCGCGTACTGGTAGTCGACCACCCCCTGGTAGCCCACAAACTGACGGTTCTCCGGGACAAGGACACGTCGTCGCCGGTGTTCCGCCTCCTCACCGAGGAGCTCGTCACCCTGCTGGCCTACGAGGCCACACGGGACGTCCGCGTCGAGACCGTGTCCATCGAGACACCCGTCACGAAGACGGAGGGAACGGGGCTGGTGAAGCCCACGCCGCTCGTCGTCCCCATCCTGCGTGCCGGCCTCGGGATGCTCGAAGGCATGACGCGCCTCGTGCCGACGGCGGAGGTCGGCTTCCTCGGCATGGCCCGCAACGAGGAGACCCTCGAGGCCATCACCTACGCCGAGCGACTGCCGGACGATCTCACCGGGCGCCAGGTCTTCGTCCTCGATCCCATGCTCGCGACCGGCGGCACGCTCCGTGAGGCCATCAAGTTCCTCTTCGCGCGGGGTGCAGCGGACATCACCTGCATCTGCCTGCTCGCCGCTCCCGAGGGCCTCGCGACCCTGCAGGAGGAGCTGGACGGCCGCAATGTCACCATCGTGCTGGCCTCGATCGATGAGAAGCTCGACGAGAAGTCGTACATCGTGCCGGGCCTCGGCGACGCGGGAGACCGCCTCTACGGCGTCGTCGGCTAGCCGGACCCCGGAGCGTCCGGGCAGGTCCGGCCCACGGCAGGAGCCGGACAAGTTCCGTCGGAAGATCGCTGAAGGGTTGCGCCGGCGCGGTCGACGGGGTCGAATAGGGCGATGACCAAGGACATCAGCGCGACCGAGTCGAGTACCGAGGGCGGTCTGAAGCGGGCGATCGGTACGCCGCTGTTGTTCGCATTCATCGTCGGAGACACCCTCGGAGCCGGCATCTACACCCTCGTCGGCACCATGGCCGACGACGTCGGGGGCGTGATCTGGCTCCCGCTGCTCATCGCGCTGGTCCTGGCGCTCCTCACCGCGGGGACCTATGCGGAACTGATCACCAAGTATCCGCACGCCGGCGGTGCGGCGCGGTACGTCGAGCGGGCCTTCAACATCCCCTACCTCTCGTTCCTCGTCGGGTTCCTCATGATGGCCTCGGGCATCACCACGGCCGCTGCCCTGGCGAACGCCTTCGCCGGTGACTACCTGGCGGCACTCATCGACGTACCGGCTGCTCCGGCCGCAGTGGTCTTCATCATCCTGCTCACGCTGATCAACCTGCGCGGCGTCCGGGAATCCCTCGCCGCGAACCTCGTCGCGTCCGTGATCGAGGTGACCGGCCTGGTGCTCGTGATCGTGCTCGCCGCCGTCGTCCTCGGGAGCGGGAACGGTGAGCCTGCCCGACTCCTCGAGTTCGCTCCGGACGTCCCTCCGCTGCAGGGTGCCTTCGCGGCATCCGTCATCGCCTTCTTCTCCTTCCTCGGCTTCGAGGCTGCCGCCAACATGGCGGAGGAGGTACGTAACCCGTCGAGGGCCTACCCCCGAGCCCTCTTCGGCGCCATCGGGACCGCCGCGGTCGTCTATCTCCTCATCGCCCTCGGCGCGGTCATCGTCCTGCCGCCGGCCGAACTCGCCGAGTCCACCGGACCGCTGCTCGCCGTCGTGACCGCCAGCGGCGTCGGCATCCCGCCCTGGCTGTTCAGCCTCATCGCGCTTGTCGCCATCGCCAACGGCGCCCTGCTGTTCATGGTGATGGCGAGCCGGGTCGGATACGGCCTCGCGGAGGCCGAGCTGCTGCCGCGGGCGTTCAGCCGCGTGCTGCCCGAGCGCCGCACGCCGTGGGTGTCGATCGTCGTCGTCGCCGCTCTGACCATCGTGCTCTCACTCGTGGGTGATGTCGGCACGCTGGCCGAGACCACCGTGCTGCTGTTGCTCCTGGTGTTCCTGTCGGCCAATGTGAGCGTGCTCGTCCTCAAGAAGGACAAGGTCGACCACCCGCACTTCTCGGTACCGCGGGTCGTGCCGATCCTCGCGATCATCGCCAGCATCGCCCTGCTGACCCAGCAGACCGGCGTGGTCTGGCTCGGCGCCATCGGATACGCGGTGGTCGGATCGTTGCTGTTCCTCGCCGCCCGTGCCGGTCGCAAGCGACAGGAGCGCGTCTCCTCCTAGCCGGGGTGCGGCCTCCGGCCCTTCAGGTGCCTGCAGGGCACTGGAGGGTTGCGTCTGCCATCCGCTGGTGCGGGCTCCGGTGTGCGTTCGGACGGCGTTCGTTGTATGGACGGAAGGCGGCAGGACCCGCCAGGGACCGGACGGATCGCCGTGTCGTCGCGGTGGCGCGCTCTCGCGACCATCAGCCGTCCGCCACGCCGAGTGCTCGTATGCTGGACATTCAGGCATTGTTACTTGCGCGTAGGCGATTGTTACATGCAATAATTCGAAATGTGAATACCAACTCACCCGCATCTGCAGCGGTAGTTCCCTCCCTGGACGCCATGTCCGGAGCGGACCTCCGCTGTTATCGAATGCACGCGTAACGGTTATACCCAGACCCTCTTTACGCACTTCAAGCCCAACGGCGGGCATCCTTCTTCATCCCGACCGGGCACATCCCGCATTCGAGCCGCGATGACGGCATACTTCACGAGGTTGTTTTCATGTCAGTAAATCCGGGCTACGTCCATATCTCCCTCCGCTCCCCGCAGAACCGGCAGGCACGCCAGCAGTTCGCTCCCGCCTTCAACGCCCACGCGCCGCAGGTTCCCCACCCCCATTCGCGCCTTCAGTCGGTTCCCGGCGGAGACGCCCAGCCGCTGAGCGCTCCGATCCCCGTGGTCACGCCGAACGGCGTTCCCGGACCGCAGGCGGTCACCGGTGATACCACCGCTCGGGGTTTCGTGCTCTACGTCGCGCTCGACGAGGCCACCGCAGCAGCCGCGGGCACCACGTTCGCCAAGCTGGCGCAGGATGTCCGGTCCTACGTGCGGTCGCTGGTCCCGACGGCGGAGAGCCACGCAGCGGTCGCGTTGGCTCCGGCAGACGCGCCGGGTTCGGACATCGACGTCGTGCGTGCGGCACTCGGTGACCCGACGGTCGCCCGCCGACCCCGTGCCGACGCCATCCCGGCACCGTCGCAGGCCCAGCCCGCCCGCCCCACGGGCGTCCTCATCGACCTGTCGCGCCGCGAGGTGCACCTCGACGGTGAGACGCTGAACCTGACCTTCAAGGAGTTCGAGCTCCTCAACTACCTCGTGGAGAACGCCACGCGCACCGTGGGCCGTGAGGAACTCCTCAGCGGACTCTGGCGCAATGCCGACGAGGTGCCGAACGAACGCACCATCGACGTCCACATCCGGCGCCTCCGCTCGAAGCTCGGTCGCCTGGCCAACACCGTCCGCACCGTGCGGGGGCAGGGCTACCGTTTCTACGACCACCCCGAAGTGGTCGTCTGGGCCGCTCCCGAGTACTCCATCTAGGCTCATGCGCGGCCGGGGGAGGCCATAGACTTCGGACCATGGCCTCCCACCACCTGAAGAAGCTTCTGCTGCTGCGCCACGCGAAGGCCGAGTTCCAGGAGGGCGTGCCCGACCACGAGCGCTCGCTCAGTTCGAGGGGCCACGCGGACGCCCCGCTGGTGGGTCGCTGGATGCTCGACCACGACGCCGTCCCCGACTTCATCCTCGTCTCCACCGCCCTGCGCACACGACAGACGTGCACCTGGGTGTGCAAGGAACTCGGCGACAAGGCGCCCACGCCCAAGCTGGAGGACGACCTCTACGCCGCACGGCCGTCGGAGATCCTCTCCCTGATCAACCACGTGCCGCCGACCGTCACGAGCCTCCTCGTGATCGCCCACAATCCGGGCATCCAGGAGCTGGCGATGCGCCTCGCGTCGGTCCGGTCGAGCGAGCGCGCCGTCATGGATCTCGCGACCGACTACCCGACGGCAGGTCTCACCGTGATGACGTACGACGGCGAATGGGCCGAACTCGACGGCCGCGACGCCGAGGTCACCGACTTCGTGGTGCGCCGCGCGTCGAGCCTTCGCTGACCCCTGCTACATCCCGTACTTCTCCAGCAGCCGCAGCCAGACCTCGCTGACGGTCGGATAGGCCGGCACGGCGTGCCACAGCCGATCGAGGGGCACTTCCCCGACGACGGCGATGGTCGCCGAGTGCAGCATCTCGGAGACGTCCGGTCCGGCGAACGTGACGCCGACGAGCACCTTCCGGTCCTCGTCGACGACGATCTGCGCCCAGCCGCTGTAGTCGTCGGAATGGAGCGACGATCCGGCCACAGCGATCTCGAGTGATGTCTCGGAGGCGTTGACGCCGTCCTTCCGCGCCTGCTCGAGGGTGCGTCCGACCATGGCGATCTCCGGATCGGTGAAGACGACCTGCGGGACCGCCCTCCGGTCCGCGGTCGAGGTGTAGGGGCTCCAGTCCTCCGCGTGGTCCCCGAGTGTTCCCTGTACGCGGGCGGCGATGGCGTCGCCCGTCATGCGGGCCTCGTACTTGCCCTGGTGCGTCAGCTGGACGATGCCGCCCACGTCACCGACGGCGTACAGCCAGCCGCCGGCGTCGGGCACGCGCCCGGTGTCGTCCCGCGTGAGCTTCTTCGGATCGAGGCCGATGCTCTCGAGTCCGATACCGGAGGTGTGCGGGTGGCGGCCCGTCGAGACGAGCAGCTTCTCGGCGGTGACGCTCCGGCCCTCGCCGATGTCGAGCACGAACAGGCCGTTCTCCTTGCGCACCGAGGTGGTGGCGGTGTCCGTGTGCACGGTGAGCCCCTCGGCGCGCAGTGCGTCGAGGACCAGCCCCGAGGCCTCCGGCGGGTAGTTGCCGAGGATGCCGCTCCGCGCGATGACCGTGACCTCCGCGCCGAGCCGCGCGTAGGCCTGCGCGAGTTCGACGCCGGCCACCCCGCCGCCCAGGACGGCGAGGCTGGCGGGGACCTCCTTCGCGGACGTCGCCTCCCGGGTGGTCCAGTAGTCGAGGTCGGCGAGGCCGTCGATGGGCGGGATCGTCGGCGTCGAACCGGTGGCCAGGACGACGGCGTGCCGGGCCTGGTAGGTGGTCGTCGAGCCATCGCCATGGGTGATCTCCACCTCGCGCTCACCGGACAGTTTCGCCCAGCCCCGCTCCAGGGCGATGCCTGCGGAGGCCACCCACTCCTCCTGGGAGGAGTCATCCCAGTTCGAGGTGAACGAGGTGCGGCGGTCGAGGACCTGCCCGGCGTCGAGGGTCCCCGTCACTGCCTCGCGCGCACCGGGAACACCGCGCGCGGCCCGGAGGACGGTGCCGGGACGCAGGAGGGCCTTGGACGGCATGCAGGCCCAGTAGGAGCACTCACCACCGACGAGGTCGCTCTCGACGAGCACCGCCGAGAGGCCCTTCTGGACCACGCGGCCCGCCACGTTCTCCCCGACGGCGCCGGCGCCGATCACAATGACATCGATGGTCTTGGCTTCACTCATGGGCCGAGCCTTCCACCGACACGGCGAAGGATCAACCCGACGCAGAAAGGCCCCGACCGGAGCCGGGGCCTTTCGATGGTTCAGGGAACCGTTGTGCGCGCGAAGGGATTCGAACCCCCAACCTTCTGATCCGTAGTCAGATGCTCTATCCGTTGAGCTACGCACGCATCCGCAGGTCGTCGATCCGCAGTGCGAACCAGTCCTACAAGCGGGCCGTTTGGCCGTAGACAACTCTAGCGTGGATTCGCCGCGGCGCCTAATCAGCCGTGTGACGCGAAGAAAGCTAGACCGGTCTATGTGACCTTTGTCACAGCGAGGGCTGACGTAAGCGTTGGACATCGCCGCCGTGGCGCGGATCTCCGGGGTGCTGTGCCTATTGTTTCCGGGCCCACGCCCTTGCCTGAAATGTCCCACACCTAGCATCGATACACATCGAGCACCCCCAACGAAGGGAAGAGTAATGGGCGATCCCGTACGAGAGCTTGCGGTCGACACACCACCCACGGGTTCCGAGGTCGGAGCACCGGCGGTCGGGTCCGGTTCCGCGCCGACCACGCACGCCGGCCTGCTGGCCTGGGTACGGGACGTGCAGGAGCTGACGCAGCCTGCCGAGGTCGTGTGGGTCGATGGCTCCGAGGCCGAGAACACGCGGCTCGCGGACGGACTCGTCGAGTCCGGGACGTTCGTGCGGCTGAACCCCGAGATCTTCCCCAACTCCTTCGCGGCCTTCTCGGACCCCAAGGACGTGGCCCGGGTGGAGGAGCAGACGTTCATCTGCTCGAAGGACGAGCGGGAGGCGGGCTTCACGAACAACTGGATGGACCCGGCCGAGATGAAGGCCAAGCTCAAGGGTCTCTTCGCCGGATCCATGCGGGGCCGCACGATGTACGTCATCCCCTTCGTGATGGGCCACCTCGACGCCGAGGACCCCAAGTTCGGTGTCGAGATCACGGACAGCGCCTACGTGGTGACTTCCATGCGCATCATGGCGACCATCGGCAGCGCGGTCCTGGACCGGATGACCGAGCTCGGCGCCCCGTTCGTGCCCGCGCTCCACTCCCTCGGCGCCCCGCTCGAGGCGGGCCAGGCGGACGTGCCATGGCCGTGCAACGACGACAAGTGGATCGTGCACTTCCCCGAGGAGCGCTCCATCTGGTCCTACGGCTCCGGGTACGGCGGCAACGCCCTGCTCGGCAAGAAGTGCTACGCCCTGCGCATCGCCTCGGTCATGGCCCGCGACGAGGGCTGGCTGGCCGAGCACATGCTGATCCTCAAGCTCACCTCCCCCCAGGACAAGACCTACTACCTGTCCGCCGCGTTCCCGTCGGCCTGCGGGAAGACCAACCTCGCGCTGCTCGATCCCACGATCGAGGGCTGGAAGGTCGAGACCCTCGGCGACGACATCACCTGGATGCGCTTCGGCAAGGAAGGCGAGCTGCGCGCCGTCAACCCCGAGGCCGGACTGTTCGGCGTGGCCCCCGGCACCGGCTGGCACACCAACCCCAACGCGATGCGCGCCATCGCCAAGGGCAACTCCGTCTTCACGAACGTCGCCCTCACCGACGACGGCGGCGTGTGGTGGGAGGGCATGACCGAGGAGGTTCCGGCGCACCTGACCGACTGGCAGGGCCGGGACTGGACCCCGGACATGGACCACCCCGCGGCGCACCCGAACGCCCGGTTCTGCACGCCCATCGACCAGATCGACATGCTCGCCGAGGAGTTCAACCGGCCCGACGGCGTGGAACTCTCCGCGATCCTGTTCGGCGGCCGCCGCAAGACGACCGTGCCCCTGGTCACGCAGTCCCGTAACTGGGCCAACGGCATCTTCATGGGCTCCACCCTGTCCTCGGAGACCACGGCCGCCGCTGCCGGGGAGGTGGGGCGCGTGCGCCGCGACCCGATGGCCATGCTGCCGTTCATCGGGTACGACGCCGGCGACTACCTGCGCCACTGGCTCACCCTGAGCGCCGCGGCGGACCAGGCCCGGCTGCCCACGATCTTCCTCGTCAACTGGTTCCGCCGCACGGCCTCGGGTGGTTTCGCCTGGCCGGGCTTCGGCGACAACTCGCGGGTGCTCAAATGGGTCATCGAGCGGCTCGAGGGCACGGCCGACGCCGTCGAGACGCCCATCGGTTTCGTCCCCACCGGCGACGCCCTGGACCTCACGGGCCTGGACATGACCCCGGCCGAGGTCGAGGCAGCCGTGCACGTCGACGCGGTCGAGTGGGCCGAGGAACTCGACGGGATCGAGCAGTGGTACGCCCGCTTCGGTGGATCCCTGCCGACCGAGCTCAAGGATCAGCTCGACGAACTCAAGGAACGCTTCAGCAACGCCTGATCAGCCCCTGGAGATGCGAGAGGCCCCTTCCGCCGGAAGGGGTCTCTCGTCGTCCTGGTGCCTGGTGCCGGGATGCTTGATGCTGGGTGGTGGGGCCGCTAGGCGCGGATGACGGCGAGGACGCGCTGCACGAGGTCGTCGAGCGTCTGCGGATCCACGGCCTCCGCATTGAGGCGGAGGTAGGGCTCGGTGTTCGACGGGCGGAGGTTGAACCACCAGTTGCCGTGGCCGGGCGTGAAGGTGAGGCCGTCGAGGTCGTCGACCACCACGCCCTCCTGCTCGAACTCCGCGCGGGCCCGGGCGATCGATCCCGGCACGTCCTTTACCTTCGAGTTGACCTCGCCGGAGGAGAAGTACGGCTCGTACTCGCGGCCGAGCTCGGACAGCGGGCCGTCCTGCTCGCCGAGGGCGGCCAGGACGTGCATGGCGGCCAGCATGCCGGTATCGGCATTCCAGAAGTCCCGGAAGTAGTAGTGGGCCGAGTGCTCCCCGCCGAAGACGGCGCCCTCCGCCGCCATGACGGCCTTGATGAACGAGTGGCCCACGCGTGTGCGCACCGGACGGCCGCCGTCGTGCAGGATCAGCTCCGGCACCGCACGGGAGGTGATCAGGTTGTGGATGACGACCGGCTCGGTCTCACCGGCAGCCTGTGCGCGGGCGATCTCGCGCCGGGCCACCATCGCGGTGATGGCGCTGGGGGAGACGGGGTGGCCCTGTTCGTCGATGATGAAGCACCGGTCTGCATCGCCATCGAAGGCGATCCCGATGTCGGCGCCGTGCTCGACGACGGCGGCCTGCAGATCGCGGAGGTTCTCCGGCTCGAGCGGATTGGCAGGGTGGTTGGGGAACGAGCCGTCGAGCTCGAAGTAGAGCGGGACGATCTCGAACGGCAGGGCGGGGAGGATGCGATCGCCGAGGACGGCGGGCGTCGTGAGGCCGGCCATGCCGTTGCCGGCGTCGACCACGACCTTGAGCGGACGCGACGACGAGAGATCCACCTGCGTCCGGAGGAACCGGGAGTACTCCTCGAGGATGTCGCGGACGCTGGTCCTGCCCTGGACCTCCACAGCGGGGATCGAGCCCTCCTCGAGGTAGCGCTCGGCCCGTTCCTGGACGTCCTTGAGCCCCGTCTCCGAGGAGACCGGGACCGCTCCGGGGCGCGTCATCTTCATGCCGTTGTACTGGGCGGGGTTGTGGCTGGCGGTGAAGGTCACGCCGGCCAGGTCCAGGGTGCCGCTCGCGTAGTACAGCTCGTCGGTCGAGATGAGGTCCAGGAAGAGGACGTCTGCCCCGCGCAGGGTCGCACCGTCCGAGAACGCCTTCGAGAATTCGGGGGAGGAGGGGCGCATGTCGCCACCGACGAGGATCGTCTGGCCGGCCAGTCCCAGCGAGTCCACGAAGGCCGCTCCGACGGCCCTCACCGAGTCCACCGTGATGGTCTCGCCGACGATGCCGCGGACGTCGTAGGCCTTGAAGGACGCAGAAAGATCGAAGGTTGTAGTCACGCTCCGAAGTGTATCGGGTGGCATCACACCGTCCGTTGCGCACAGGGTGATCCCCCGACGGTGGCTGTCGGAGGTGGCTGGGATACTGGGTGGATGTCGCCGACCACCACGCTGAACGAGCAAGCAACCGCCATCCTGCACACCCTCGTCGGGTCGCCGGACGCGCACTTCCACGAGGGGCAGTTCGAGGCCATCGAGGCCCTCGTCGAGGGTGGACGTCGTGCACTGGTGGTGCAGCGGACGGGCTGGGGCAAGTCCGCCGTGTACTTCGTCGCGAGCCTGCTGCTCCGCGCGCGGGGTGCTGGTCCTATACTCATCGTCTCGCCCCTCCTCGCCCTCATGCGGGACCAGGTGGCCGCGGCGGCACGGGCCGGCGTCCGCGCCGAAGCGATCAACTCGGCCAATCAGACCGAGTGGCAGGAGATCACGGCCAAGCTTCAGGCCGATGAGGTGGATGTCCTCCTCGTCTCGCCCGAGCGGCTCAACAATCCGTCCTTCCGGGAGTTGTACCTGCCGGAGCTCGTGCGGCGTACCGGCCTGCTCGTCATCGACGAGGCGCACTGCATCTCGGACTGGGGCCACGACTTCCGGCCCGACTACCGGCGTCTGCGCGAGCTGATCATGGGGCTTCCGCAGGGCGTCCCGGTGCTCGCGACCACCGCGACGGCGAACTCCCGCGTGGTCAAGGACGTCGAGGAGCAGCTCGGGGCGGGCGGCACGGATGTCTTCACGCTGCGCGGCGAGCTGGCACGGAAATCCCTCCGGCTCGGTGTGCTGCGCCTGCCGAGCCCCCGGTTACGCCTCGCGTGGCTGCTCACGCACCTGTCGGACCTGCCCGGGAGCGGCATCATCTACGCCCTGACGGTGTCTGCGGCGGAGGACACCGCGCGCCTGCTGCGTGAGAACGGGCACGCCGTCCGCGCCTACACGGGACGCACCGATCCGGCCGACCGCGAGGCCGCGGAGACGGCGCTGAAGAACAACGAGGTGAAGGCCCTGGTGGCCACGAGCGCTCTCGGGATGGGCTTCGACAAACCGGACCTCGGATTCGTGGTGCACCTTGGGGCGCCGTCCTCGCCCGTCGCCTACTACCAGCAGGTGGGACGGGCCGGCCGCGGGACGCCGAACGCCGACGTGCTGCTGCTGCCGGGCGCCGAGGACCGCGACATCTGGGAGTACTTCGCCACAGCCTCGATGCCCTCCCAGGATGCAGCCCTCCGGGTACTCGACGCCCTGGAACCCGGCATCGTGCTGTCCACGCCGGCCCTCGAGACCCGGGTCAACCTGAAGCGCTCGCCGCTCGAACTGCTCCTCAAGGTGCTCGACGTCGACGGCGCCGTCCGCAAGGTGACCGGCGGGTGGGAGAGCACGGGGGTGCCCTGGACCTACGACGCCGAGCGGTACCGACGCATCAGCGAGGCGCGGATCGTGGAGCAGCGCTCCATGCTGGACTACGAGAACACCACAGGCTGCCGCATGGAATTCCTGTCGGCGTCCCTCGACGACCCTTCCGCCACGCCCTGCGGGCGCTGCGACAACTGCGCGGGGCCCTGGTACTCGGACGAGGTGGCCCACGAGGCATCGGACTCCGCGAGTCAGGCCCTCAGCAGGGTCGGCGTGGAACTCGAGCCGCGCGGCCAGTGGCCCAGCGGGATGGACAAGCTCGGTGTCCCCCTCAAGGGGAAGCTCAAGCCGAACGAGGTCAGTCTGCCCGGCCGCGCCCTGGCCCGTCTCACGGACCTCGGCTGGGGCAACCGGCTGCGTGAGCTGATGTCCGATGCCACCCCCGACGCTCCGCTGGACCCTGCCGTGATCGACGCCGTCGTGCGGGTCCTCGCGCAGTGGGGATGGGAGGAGCGGCCCGTCGCCGTGGTCAGCATCCCCTCCAGGCGGCGCCCGGAACTGGTCGGGTCGCTGGCGCAGGCCCTCGCGACCGTCGGCCGCATCCCCTACCTGGGGCGGCTGGACACACCGCACGGCTTCCCGCAGGGACAGCCCGGCGGCAACAGCGCTTTCCGCCTGGCCTCCGTCTGGGACCACTTCGCCGTTCCCGACGAGGGTGCCGCCTGGTTCGCGGCGAACCCCGGGCCCGTGCTGCTCGTCGACGACTTCGCCGACAGCCGGTGGACCATGACCGAGGCAGGGCGGGCGCTGCGCACCGCCGGGGCATCCAGCGTGCTGCCGTTCGCCCTGGCGCTGAAGGCCTGACCCGGCCCTGGTCCAGCCCGGGCCCGGTCCCGGGCGCTGCCCGGCGTCCGGGACCGGGCCCGGGTGCTGACCGGAATCCGCGACGGTCCCGGCGCGGTCCCATGGTTGAGCAAACGAAAAGACCCCCGCAGCTGCGGGGGTCTTTCAGCGGAGACGGGGGGATTTGAACCCCCGGTAGGCTTTAGGCCCACACTTCATTAGCAGTGAAGCCCATTCGGCCGCTCTGGCACGTCTCCATCGGCTATCTCTAGCCTCCCAAGGTTACCCAGAAGGTGACGGCAAGAGCAAAACCGCGGCTGCGGTCCGTACTGTGGGGCCGTACCGCGGGGCCGCACTGTGGGACTGCGCAGAGGATGCCGTCAGAGCGAGCCCATCAGCGCGCGCCAGAGGAACTCGAAGCTCATCGCGTGCATGCGGGCCGCCTGCCGGTTGTCGGCTGCGCCGGCATGCCCACCCTCCAGCGCTTCATGGAACCAGACGTCCTGGACGCCGAGGTCCTTCATCCTCGCTGCCATCTTGCGGGCCTGGACCGGGCCCACGCGGTCGTCGCTCGTCGCCGTCCAGATGAGGGTCTTCGGGTACGCGACGTCCTCGCGCAGGAGGTGGTAGGGCGAGAAGGTCTGCACGTACTCCCATTCCTCCGGCTTGTCGGGGTCACCGTATTCGGCGATCCAGGAGAAGCCGGCGGACAGTTTCGTGTAGCGGCGCATGTCCAGCAGCGGCACTCCGCACGAGATCGCACCGAACAGGTGCGGGTAGGTGGTGAGCATGTTGCCGACGAGCAGCCCGCCGTTGCTCCTGCCCGTGCAGCCCAGCAGCGCCGGCGAGGTGACCCCCCGCCGCACCAGGTCCTCCGCGATCGCCGCGAAATCCTCGTAGGCCCGGTGCCGGTCGGCATGCAGCGCGGCTCGGTGCCACTGGGGCCCGTACTCGCCCCCGCCGCGGATGTTCGCCAGGACGTAGACGCCGCGTCGGCCGTCCTGCGTGGTGCGCTCCAGCCACCCGCGGCCGATCACGCCGCTGTAGGCCGGGGTCATGGAGTGCTCGAAGCCGCCGTAGCCGGAGAGCAGCGTCGGGTTGCCGCCGTCGAGCGCAAGGTCCTTCGCCGCGATCTGGAAGTACGGCACGCGCGTGCCGTCGCTGGACACGGCGAAGTGCTGCTCCACGGCGTAGAGATCCTCGTCGAAGTAGGAGGGGGAGGATTTCACCGCGGTGGACTCCCCACCGATCGTGCCCCGGTACAGCGTCGACGGTGTCAGGAAGCCGGTGGCGACGAGCCAGTAGTCGTTGCCTGCCGCGTCGTCCTCGCCGTCGACGGCATAGGCGTCGACCGAGTGCAGCGGCGGGCAGGCGTCGAGAAGCTCGGCCGCCCAGTCCTTCGCCGGGTCGAGGATGCGGATCTCGGACGACACGTCGTGCAGCAGGTTGAGCAGCAGGTAGTCGCGGGTCCAGCTCCAGGACTGCAGCGACGTGGAGGCGTCCGGCGCGAAAACGGTCACGAAGGAGCGGTCCCCGGCGAGGAAGGACTCGAGCGGGATGACGAGCAGTGACCCGGCACCGTGGGTCGTGGATCCCGTCGTCCAGTCGGTGCGGGGCCGGATGATCAGCCACTCGCGGTGCAGCGAGATGCTGGCGTCCTCCGGCACCTCGATCAGGTGCCACGCGTCGTCCTGCCGCAGGTAGCTCCGGCGCGTGTAGAAGTCGATGGTGTCCACCGCGAGGTCCCTCTCGAACCCGGGGGTGGAGTCGTGCAGGACGAGGGCCATCATGTGGTCCTCGTCCACCGCGAAGTACTCTTCGGCCGACCCGAGGTCGCCGCCGCGCCGGAGCGTCCGCACGGTCCGCGGGTAGGAGCTGGACGTCATGGACCCGGGACCGAAGTCCGTACCCACGTACAGCGTGTCCTCGCCGGCCCAGCTGATGCGGCTCTTCGCCGTCGGGATGTCGAAACCGGCCTCCACGAAGGAGAGGGTCCCGAGGTCGAACTCGCGGTACCGGGTCGCATCGCCGCCGTCGGGGGAGAGCGCGACGAGCACCCGCGCGTGTGGCGTGCCCTCCGCCGGCCGGAGGAAGAGGGCACCCGCCCAGACCCACTCCGTTCCCTCGGCTGCACTGAGGGCGTCCACGTCGAGGAGGAGCTCCCAGTCGGGGTCGTCGGAGGCGTAGCTGTCCCACGACGTCCGGCGCCAGATGCCCTGGCGGTGCTCGGCGTCACGCCAGAAGTTGTAGTAGAAGTCCCCGTGCTTCCCCGCCATCGGGATGCGGTCGGTCGAGTCGAGTACTTCGAGGATGCCCCGCTCGCGGTCCTCGAAGGCCGGGGTCACCAGGGCGTCCTCGGTCAGGGCGTTCTGCGCACGGACCCACTCGAGCTGCCTGTCACCGTAGATGTCCTCGAGCCAGAGGAAGGGGTCGTCCGTTGTCGCGGTGGTCTCCGTCGGGTGCGTCATGGGGCAATCCTATGCAGGGCGTTCCGGGCGCTGCCATCGCAGCCCCCTGCCACCGGGCAGGGCGGGGTGCCGCGTTCGTTAGTCTTGACGGGTGGAGAACCAGGAGTCACGGCAGGTGGCCGTCATCGGCGGCGGACCTCGTGGCACCTCCGTGGTGGAGCGTCTCATCGCCCGGCACCGCGCCCTCGGCGCGGCCGCTGCAGGGCTCGTCATCCACGTCGTCGAACCTCACGACCCCGGTCCGGGGCATATCTGGCGCACCGACCAGTCGCGCCTCTTCCTGATGAACACGCCATGCCTGTACCCCACGGTGGTCCCGGTCGGACCCGCCGCGGCGGGTATCGCCGAGGCGCCGATAGCGGTGTCCTTCGACGAGTGGCGCCGGCGGGTGAACGAGGGCCTCGTTCCCGGCACGCAGCCGGCGGACATCGCCGAGTGCGCGGCGCTGGCGTCGAGCGATTTCCCGAGCAGGGCGCTCTACGGCCGGTACCTCACCTGGATGTTCGCTGAACTGGTGCGGCAGGCCGGCCCCGGCATCCGGGTGGAGCACCACCGCAAGGAGGCCGTGGGGCTGGCCCGGGGCGATGGGGACAGCGACGGCACCGGCGGCAGCGACGACAGGAAGGGCAGGAACGGCGGACAGGGCACCGACGGCACCGGCGGCAGTGACGGCACCGACGGCACCGGAACCACCGGCGGGACCGGTGGTTCCGTGCGCAGGTGGCGGATCGCCCTCGACGACGGCTCGGAGCTTCTCGCCGACGACGTCGTCCTGGCTGTGGGCCACGTTGCCGCGACCCTCACGCCCGAGCAGGAGAAGCTGCAGGATGCGGCCGCCCGGTACGGCCTGCAGTACTGGCCGCCCGCCGTCCCGGCCGAGGTCTCCTGGAACCGGCTGCCGGCGCGGAAGACCGTCCTGATCCGCGGCCTCGGCCTGAACTTCTTCGACGCCATGATCCAGCTGACGGAAGGGCGCGGCGGGCGGTTCACACGCCGCACCGACGGCCGGCTCGACTACGAGGCCTCCGGGAGGGAACCCAGGCTGGTCGCCGCCTCACGGCGCGGCGTACCCTACCGGGCCAAGGCATCCCTCGACTCCTACATCCCGCGCAGTGTCACGCTGCGCTACTGCACGCCCGACCGCGTGCTCGCGTTCCGGAGGTCCGGCATCCAGCCGGGCTTCGACCACGACGTCTGGCCCCTGCTGCACCGGGACGTGCTGTGGGCCTATTACTCGACGCTGTGCCGCACGTCGCCGCGAGCTCTCGGGGTGCCGCGGGCCGCGTTCCTCGAGGAGCTCGCGGCAGCGCTCGCCACGAGCGGCCCGGAGTGGGAGGACGCCGCCGGGTCCGCCGTCGGACGGTCCGTTCCGGAAGACCTCCGGCTGGACGTCGAAGCGCTCGCGCATCCCTTCGCGGGCCGCCACTTCGCGGACGGCGACGAATTCACCGATGCGGTGCTGGCCTACCTCGACGCCGATGCCGCCGGGTCGGCGAAGGGCGAGGACGATCCGCTCAAGATGGCGATAGGTGCCATGAACGCCGGCCGCTCCGTGGTCAAGCAGGCCGTGGCGGACGGCGGCATCTCGGATTCGTCGTGGAACGCGGAACTGCGGGGGTGGTTCGAACCGCTCGTCGAGGGCCTCGCCAGCGGGCCGCCGCCACTGCGGATCGCGCAGCTCGCGGCGCTCGTCCGGGCGGGGATCGTCCGGTTCGTCGGCCCGAACCCGGGCTTCGGCTTCGATCCGGACGAGGAGCTGTTCCGTGCCACCTCGCCGTGGGTCCAGGATGAATCCTTCTCCGCGCGCTACCTCGTCGAGGCGATGATGCCTGCCAACCGGGTGTCCACGAGCCTGTCGCCGCTCATGCGGAACCTCCTCGATCGGGGCACCGTCCGGCCGAAGACGCACATGTCGGAGGACGGGGTCCCGGTGACGTCGGCCGGGCTCGACGTCACCGCCCCGCCCTACCGCGCCGTCGACAGCAGCGGCAGGAAGCAGGAGTCCCTGTTCGTGATCGGTCTCCAGCTCGCGTCGGTGCAGTGGGGGACGGCTATCGCGGCGGAGGCCGGAGCGCCCCTCGATGCGGGCAGCAGGACCCTCCTCGACGCCGACGCCATCGCCGGGGAGATCCTCGCGCGGACCGTCCCCGCCTGAGACACGCCGGCCGGGCGTCCCAGATCCGGGTCCGATCCCGAAAAAGGGGACCTCCACCAGCATGGTGGAGGTCCCCTCGGTTCTTCGGGCCGGAGCCCGGCGATCTACCTAGCCTTCGAGGCAGCGGTGGTAGTTCGCCAGGTGGGCACGGTAGCTGGCCCAGCTGCCGTTGTTGGCGCCCTCGGCCGGCAGGGCCGGCTCGGAGCAGGCGGGCTTGCCCGGCTTGCCGGGTTTGACCGGCTTGACGGGCTTCTCCGGCTTGCCGGGCTTGGGCGGCTCGACCGGAGTCACCGCTTCGACCGTGACCGGAAGGGTCACCGTCGTCGCGCTCGGCGCGGCGGTCAGGACGATGCGCCCCTGTCCGCCGGCGGTCGCCGGGATCGTGAGGTCCACGGTGGCGTTGCCGTCCGAGACGGGAACGGACCCGAGTTGCGTCGTCGTACCGTCCGCCGCGACGAAGCTTGCGGCCAGCGTGGTGTTCACCGGGCTGCCCAGCGACGTGAGGTCGAGCTTCGAGACGGTGAAGGAGACGGCGGTGCCGGCCTTCACCGTGGTCGGGGCGCCCTGAACCTGCACACTGCGGCGATCGAAGGAGGGCGACAGCGGGCTGTTGGCCCGGATGTAGTCGATCCATGCGTCGCGGTCCACCAGTCCCGACTCGCGGGTGTCGGTTCCCTCACGGAAGGCCGTGAAGTTGTCGCCACCCTGCGCGAGGAAGCTGAAGGTCCCGATCCGGTAGTCCTTGGCGGGATCGAGGGGTGCGCCGTCGATCAGGACCGACGTGATCCTCGAACCGCGCGCGAGGGCCGGGTCGTAGGTGACGCTCACGTTGTCCGACAGGCCGAGGGCCAGGAAGGACCGTGAGCTGCCGTCCGGCTGCCACTGCTGCTCGAGCACTGCCTTGAACTGCGCACCGGTCAGGGTCGTGGTCCAGAGGTCGTTGACGAACGGCAGTACGGCGTTCGCCTCGGCGAACGTCACGACGCCGTCGGGTGCGTAGTAGAGCTCGTTGCGCAGGCCGCCTGGATTGACGACCCCGATCTCGGCTCCGCCGCGTTCCGCGGAGGAGAGGCTCGCCCTCAGCGAGTCGGCGACGAGGTTGCCGAGCGTCGACTCCGAGGTGCGGTCGTCACGCGTGGTGCCCGTGAAGGCCGTCGTGATGTCCTTGGTGACGGAACCCACCGGCTGGTTGCCGATGACCGCCGCCTGGGCGAGGGCCGCGTCGACGATCGTCTTCACCTCGGCGACGCGGGGGAAGGCGGCCACGAGGGCTGTGTCGGCGTCCGTGGTGCGGGCGACGTTGCGGGCCGTGTAGGACTCCACGTCGCCGGTCTCCGTGTCGACGCTCAGCGTGATCTGACCGACGAACTCGCCGTACGAGCCGGTCTGCAGCACGGGCCGGGTCTCGCCGGCCGCGCCCGGCACGGGAGCATCCCACGCGTACTGCTTGTGGGTGTGGCCCGTGAAGATCGCGTCCACCAGCGGCGTCGTCTCCGTGACGATCCGGGCGAACGATCCGCCGGCGGCGAGCTCCTGCTCGAGCGTCGCCCCCTCGACGACGCCGTCGCCGGCGCCCTCGTGGTACTCGGCGACGATGACGTCGGCGAGGTCCTGCTCCTCGATCTCCGCTGCGACGCGGTTGACGGCGTCGACGGGATCGCCGAAGTCGACGCTCGCGATACCACCCGGGCTGACGAGTGCTGCGGTCTCCTGCGTGACGACGCCGATCACGGCGACATCGACGCCGTCGACGGTGATGATCGAATACTCGTCGAGCGCAGGCTCGGTGGTGCCCTTGGTGTAGACGTTGGCCCCGAGGTAGGGGAAGTCCGCCTCATCGGCGACGCGTCCGGTCAGGTCCGCGAGACCCTTGTCGAACTCGTGGTTGCCCACCGCGGATGCCCGGAGGTCCAGTGCATCGAGGACATCGAGGGTCGGCTTGTCGTCCTGCAGCGCGGAGGCGAACAGCGACGCACCGATGTTGTCCCCGGCCGAGAGGAAGGCCGTCCTGTCCTCGCCGAACTCGGCGCGCAGCTTCTCGACGGTGCCCGCGAAGCGGACCGTGTTGGCGTCGATGCGGCCGTGGAAATCGTTGATGTTCAGCAGGTTGAGTTCGGCCGTCGTGTCGGCCGGCGCGAGGTCGAGTCCCACGATCACGGGATCGTGGTCGCTGGCCCGGTAGGGATCGGCGGCGTAGTAGTCGGTGACATTGTTGTTGAACCGGCTGTACTCGAGGGCGACCGACTCGACGGAGTTGATGTTCCAGGTGTCGACCCCGGTCACCGCGGCATCCGCCGCGGGCGAAGCCAAGATGTGGTCGAGGGAGCCGCTGAGGCCCGAGAAGACGTAGGAGTAGCTGTCGTCCTTCTCGCCCTGGTTGACGTATCCCGCCTCGTAGAGGACCTGCATCGGGTCCTCCTTCGTGTACGAGTTGAAGTCGCCGGTCAGGAAGACCTTGTCGGTCCCGGCCGACTCCTTCATGGAGTCCGCGAAGGCCACGAGTGCCTTGGCCTGGGTGACGCGTGCGGCGTTCCAGGCGCCCTGGCCGTCACCGTTGTCCGCATTGGTTCCGGAGCTCGGGCCCGAGCCCTTGGACTTGAAGTGGTTGACGATGGCGAGGAACGTCTCGTCCTCGGTACCGCCGGCCGGCTTGAAGGCCTGGGCGAGGGGCTTGCGTGCGTTGGAGAAGGCGACGTCGTCATTGAGGATGACGGACTCACCCACGGGCTCCACGACGGCCTTCTTGTAGATCAGGGCCGTGCGGATCAGGTCCTCGTCGGCGAGCGCCGGGACGGCGGCCGGCGAGCGGACATAGTCCCAGGTGCCTGGGGCCCTCTCGTTGAGTGCCTCGACGAGCGTCGCGAGGGCCGCGTCACGGTCCTGGCCGAACTGCGCCGAGTTCTCGATCTCCATGAGGGTCACGACGTCCGCGCCGAGGGCGTTGATCGCCGCGACGATCTTCGCCTCCTGGCGTTCGAAGTTCTCCTTGTCGGCAGCACCGCGGGCGTCGCAGCCGCCGTTGATCGTGATCGGGTTGCCGGCGCGGTCCGTGAAGTAGGTGCACCCGGCGAGGTCCTCACCCGTGGTGGGGAAGTAGTTGAGCACGTTGAACGAAGCGATCTTGACGTTGCCGCCGACCGGCTGGGGCGCGGCCGGACGCTCGCCGGCGAACTGCACGGGCTGCACGCCCGAGGGGGCCGCTCCATCGAGCTCGGCGAGCGGCTGGAACTTCCAGGCGCTGTTGCGGTAGTCGAGGACCACCGGGGAGGTGAAGGACGCGCTGTAGCCGACACGCACGGGCTGGGACGGCGTGAGGTACGGAAGAACCTTGCCGCGGTTGGCCTGCGTGAAGAAGTTGGTCGTGGCGCCGTCGTCGAGCCGGATGCTGCGGGCCGCGTTGTCGGCGGCGACCGCGGCGTTCTCCGGGGTGCCCGGACGTGCGACGTCGGTGGGCTGGAGGAGGCGCTCGGTGCCGGCCGCGAGGGTGACCTCGCCGTACTGGTTCAGGGTGTAGTTGTCGGCGACCGTGAAGTCGCCCGAGGGCTGGAACAGCATGCCCTCGACCGCTTCGCGGGCTGCCTCCGTGGCGGGGAGCGCAATGGTGGACGCCTTGGGCTCCTCGGCAGCCTCGGCGAGCTTCGTGGTGCCGCCGGCCGCGACGGTGAGCTGCGTCAGGTTGAAGAACTCTCCGGCGGTGCCGGTGACCTCGACGTAGTCACCCACGGCGACGGATGCGACGGTCGCGGGGGAGTAGACGAAGAGGGCGTCCGAGGCGGTCTGGTCGGCTGCTGCCGAGCTGCCCGCGGTCTGGAGGTAGAAGCCGGCGAAGCCGCCCGTGGGGTAGGCGGCGGTGACCTTGCCACGCGTGGTGACCGTCTGGCCGCTGAGCGGCGTGGCGGTCCCGGTGCCCTGGATGTCCCGGATGGGCGTGACCTTGCCGGGGGTGGGCGGCGTGGGGGTCGGCGTGGGAGTCGGCGTCGGAGCCGGACCGCCCGGGGTCGCGCCGCTGTTCGTCGGCGTGGTGTCCTGGAGGGTGAAGTCGGCGCCGTTGTCGTCCGTGTCGGCGAAGCCCGTGCGGTTGGCCGACTTCGGGCTGCCGCTGCCGGGAGCGGTGGCGACCGTGCCTTCGAAAGCGGTGGCGTTGCCGTAGCCGAGGGCGTCCACGACGCCCGGCGTCCCGTTGATGGTGCCCGTGGGCAGGACTCCCACCGTGGTGGCCTGGTCGGACAGGACCAGGAGGCCGCCGTTGGCGCCGGGGGCGAAGGAGGTTGCGAGGTCCGGGGTGGGCAGCGCCGAACCGGCCGTGCCGTTCGAGTTGCCCTGGACCAGGAAGTATCCCTTGGCAGGGATGGTGCCGCGGAGGGCGGTCACTCCCGGTGCGACAGTGCTCGAAGCGGGTGCGCGGTACTGCAGCGACCACCCGTCGAGGCTCACCGGCGCGTCCGTCGGGTTGTAGAGCTCCACGTACTTGTTGGTGAACGGCGTGCCCGCCGAGCCGCCCGAGACGAACGCCTCGTTGATGATGACACCGTCTCCTGCGACGGACGCCGTGGCCGGTGGGGTCTCCACCGCCGCGGCTGGCAGTGCGATCATCGGTGAGGCGATCAGCCCTGCCGACAGCGCCGCACCGAGCGCTCCCTTCCATGACGAATTACTCATTCGTTGGTTCTTCTCCTTGACGATGGCTGCGCAGCAGCCGCGAGTGAAGCCCGCCGACCCTCGATGGGTGGGCGCGTTGGCATGAGCACCATATGTGACTCAGGTGACATTTCCGTTTCCGGGAGAAGCCAACCAGTAGATCGTTAACAATGGGTTACCAAAAAGCCAGTGGCTCCGGAAGAATCGGGGCCCGCGGGCCTTATCCGTGGACGAATCGTCCTAGCGTGCGGCGTCCCTGAGCGTTCCGGTCACCGGTGTCTCGCCCGCGTCCGCGACGAAGCAGAGGATCTCCCGGTCGTCGTCCGAGGTCCAGCTGTCCTCGACCGGGTAGAAGTAGAGCAGTTCGAGCGCTGACGCGTCGTATGCCAGACCGACGAACGCAGCGAACTCCTCAGCGCAGAATTCGCTCGCGGCGGTGTTGGCGGCGGGCAGGCCGGGATAGTCGCCATCGGGCATCTCGGTCCTCGCGAACGCCTCGAAGGTATGCAGTTCGTCGCAGGGGAGGACGGTGATGTCCGAGACGTCCTCGGTGCCCGGGTCGTCGATGCAGTCGCCCACCTCGATCGAGAAGGCGTTGGTCCGGGCTTCCGCGGTCACGGTGCCCTCGGCGTCGCGCTCGGGGCCGTCCGGGGAGAGGATGCCGCAGCCCGTTGCGAGCGTGAGGGTCCCCAGGAACGCCGCCATCACCGCCCGACGGCGCAGCAATTCCCCCGTGTGTTCCCCAGTGCGCATCGAGACCCCGTCGTCGGCCACGGACCCGTGGCACGGCTGTTGCTCCTCGGGACAGTACCGCACCGACGACGGAGGACACCATCGCCGGGGTGCGCCGCCGGCACCGGGGAGGCAGAAAAGGAGGCCCCGCGGTGCGGGACCTCCTGATGAGCGGAAGGTAAGGGATTCGAACCCTTGAGACGGGGTGACCGCCCACTGGTTTTCAAGACCAGCTCCTTCGGCCGCTCGGACAACCTTCCGCCGCTAGTGTTTCATGAAGGGCGGGTGACGCCCAAATACCCAGCAGGTGGAGGCCGGTATGCGTGCAGTGGTGATCGATGGGGCGGGTGGACCCGAGGTGCTGTCGGTGCAGGAGGTCCCCGACCCGGTCCCGGGCGAGGACGAGGTGCTCATCGACGTCGTCGCGGCCGGGCTGAACCGCGCTGACGTGCAGCAGCGCCGCGGCTTCTACCCGCCTCCCGACGGGGCATCCCCGATCCCGGGCCTCGAGGTGTCGGGCCACGTCGCGGACCCGGGGACGTCGGCCTTCCACGAGGGGGATGCCGTCGTCGCCCTGCTGGCAGGCGGCGGCTACGCGGAGAAGGTGGTCGTGCCGTCCGGGCAGGTGGTGCGGGCGCCGGAGGGAGTGGGCCTGCTCGAGGCCGCCGCTCTCCCCGAGACGGCCGCGACCGTCTGGTCCAACCTCGTGCTGCAGGCCGGACTCGAGGAGGGCGACGACATCCTGATCCACGGTGCATCCGGAGGGATCGGCGTGATGGCCATCCAGGTGAGCCTCGCCCTCGGGGCCGTGCCGCACGTGACGGCCGGGTCCACGGCGAAGCTCGGTGTCGCCCGCTCCCTCGGTGCCCGGACGCTGATCAACTACCGGGAGCAGGACTTCGTACAGGAACTCCGGACGGCGACCGCCGGTAGGGGAGCGGACGTCATCCTCGACGTCGTCGGTGCGAAGTACCTGGCGCGGAACGTCGAGTCCCTGGCGACCGGCGGGCGTCTCGTGGTGATCGGGCTGCTGGGCGGGACGACGGCGGAACTGGACCTCGGCACCCTGATGGGCAAGCGGGCGAGTATCGCTGGCACCACCCTGAGGGCGCGGCCCGTCGGCGAGAAGACGGCCATCATGGCTGCGGTCCGCGACTGCGTCTGGCCGCTCGTCGCCTCGGGTGGCGTGCGGCCGTTCGTCGACCGCGTGTTCCCCCTGGAACAGGTCGCGGAGGCGCACACCTACTTCGATGGGGGCGAACACACCGGCAAGATCCTGCTGTCGATGCGCTAGGCGCCCGCGGCGGCCGACCGCGCACCGCGCTGCGCGGCGTGGAGCGCCAGCACGAGAGCGATGCCGACCGCGGCGCCGATGACCGTCTCGATCGCCCGGTCCGCGAGGAGACCGGCCGGGTCGGTCGGGTGCGCCAGTTCGGTGCTGACCAGGGCGAGCGGAGTGACGAACGCCTGCGCGAGGGCGTACTGCCGCAGGACGAACATCTCAGCGGCGAACTGTGCGACGGCGATGACGACGACAAGCTGCCACGCTGCAAGCCCGGGCAGGAGGACCAGGGCGGTCAGGACGAGCCCGGCGAAGGTGCCGAGGATCCGCTGCAGGCCCCGGTTGACCCGTGCCCGTGCGGACTGCCCCACGAGCGGGACGGTCGCGGCGACCATCGCCCAGTACGAGTGACCGATCCCGAGCGCCGTCGCCGTGCTGCCGGCGAGCAGGGCTGCCACGACGTAGAGGCCGGATTCCCGGCCCAGAGCCGCCAGGTGGTGGGCGGTGGGCCGGCCGGTGCCTCCCCGGGTCCAGCCGGTCCGGTGCTTCGGCCACAGGGCGCCCGACTGCCCGAGGAGCACCGCGAGTCCCACGGTGGCGACCGCCGTGGCGAGCCCCTGCCACAGGGGAGGCTGCCCGGGCACGGAGGCGATGGCCGCGAAGGCGAAGATGTGGAACAGCGAGCCGCCCGGACGGAGGCGGAACAGACCCGCCGCGAACGTGCCCAGCCCGGCGACCGCGCTGGTGAGCAGCACGAGCGTCCACGGTCCGACATCGGCGTGGGCGGTCAGCGCGGCAGCGAGGACCACCGCGAGCATCAGCCCGCCGCCGCGCAGCTGCGTCGCAAGGCGTTGCCGGTGAGGCTCGTTGCGGCCGTAGATCCCGGCGAACGCGCCGAACGTGGCGAAGATCGCGAGATCCAGGCGCCCGAGCACCAGGACGAGGAACAGCGGGATCCCCACGCCGGCCGCGCAGCGGAGCGCAGGATGGTGGTCGTCGGCGGAGGGGGCGATGCTCACGAGGTCGCGGAAGAGAGGCACGGACTGCGGGCTTTCGGTCGAAGGGATCGACGGCGCCGCTGGCATCGGGTGGCTCAGGCCACCGATCAACTTTACGCCCGTCCCGGTCCGATCGTCAGCACCGGCGGAATCACCAGCCTCCTTCCGGTGGCCGTGCGCCTGTGGAAGGGTGGCAGGACAGCCAACCGGAAGGAGTAGGACGGTGACCACCACCCAGCACGGCCACGACGGCGACGAGGGCGGCCTGCCGCGGGCGGCCGACAGCTTCGCCGAGAACCTCGGCGACCAGGTGCCCGACGGCGTCGACAACGGACCCACGGACGACGCCGACGAGCCGGCCGACGACCGCACCCGAACCCACTCGAGCATCAGCGAGGGCATGAACGCGAACGACGACGACGAGCCGCCCGCCGTGCTCGACGACGGCCTCGACGGAGGCAGTCACGGCTCCTCCTGATGGGGAGGACGGAAGCGCCGGCCACTCGCCGCACGGGCACGTGCGTTCGGCGCTTCCGAGGGGTTCGGGCGCTTGCCCTGTGACGCAGCCCTCACTAGGTTGCTACCTTCGTGTGCATCACACTTCCGCACCCGAGGAGCATCATGAGCAAGAAGCAGAACGGGTCCCACCGGCACGCCGACGTGCTGGCGACGGATCCGGACCTGCCCGCGGTCGCCGTCGACCCGCAGCAGGCCGAAGCAGAAGACCGCCGGTGGACACCGGCGAAGATCGCACTCTGGGTAGGCATCGCACTCCTCGGCGGAATCGCCTGGACGATGCTCGCCATCGTCCGCGGAGAGACCGTCAACGCCATCTGGTTCGTCTTCGCCGCGGTCTGCACCTACCTCATCGCCTACCGGTTCTATTCGAAGTTCATCGAGCGCAACCTCCTGAAGCCCGATGACCGGCGCGCCACCCCCGCCGAGTACAAGGCCGACGGCAAGGACTACGCCGCCACCGACCGCAGGGTCCTCTACGGCCACCACTTCGCCGCCATCGCCGGCGCCGGCCCCCTCGTGGGCCCCGTCCTCGCAGCGCAGATGGGCTACCTCCCCGGAACGCTCTGGATCATCATCGGCGTGATCTTCGCGGGCGCCGTGCAGGACTACCTCGTCATGTTCTTCTCCATGCGCCGCGGCGGCCGTTCCCTCGGCCAGATGGCACGCGAGGAACTCGGCGTCATCGGCGGGACCGCGGCCCTCATCGCCACCCTGACGATCATGATCATCATCGTGGCCATCCTGGCGCTCGTCGTCGTGAACGCGCTCGGAGAGAGCCCGTGGGGTGTCTTCTCCGTCTCCATGACCATCCCGATCGCACTCTTCATGGGCGTCTACCTCCGCTACCTGCGGCCCGGCAAGGTCACCGAGGTCTCCCTCATCGGCTTCGCCCTGCTGCTGCTCGCCATCGTCGGCGGCGGCTGGATCTCCGAGACCGCCTGGGGCGTCGAGATCTTCACCCTCGACCGCATCACCATCGCCTGGGGCATCATCATCTACGGCTTCATCGCCGCCGTCCTTCCCGTCTGGCTCCTGCTGGCTCCGCGCGACTACCTCTCCACCTTCATGAAGATCGGGACGATCATCATGCTCGCGGTCGCGATCGTCATCACCCGCCCCGAGATCAGCGTCCCCGCCATCACGCCCTATGCGACCTCCGGCACGGGCCCCGTCGTCGCCGGCACGCTGTTCCCGTTCCTGTTCGTCACGATCGCGTGCGGCGCCCTCTCCGGGTTCCACGCGCTGATCTCCTCGGGCACGACCCCCAAGATGATCGAGAAGGAACGCCAGACCCGGTTCATCGGGTACGGCGGAATGCTGATGGAGTCCTTCGTGGCCATCATGGCGCTCGTCGCCGCCCTCTCGATCGACCGCGGCATCTACTTCGCCATGAACTCCTCGGGAGCGGCGACCGGAGGCACCATCGAGGGAGCCGTGACCTTCGTCAACGGCCTCGGGCTCACGGGCGTCAACCTGACGCAGGAGGCACTCAGCACGATGGCCTCGAACGTCGGCGAGGAATCGATCGTCTCCCGCACCGGCGGCGCCCCGACCCTCGCGGTCGGTATCGCACAGATCATGCAGGGGGTCTTCGGCGGCTCGGGCATGATGGCGTTCTGGTACCACTTCGCCATCATGTTCGAGGCGCTGTTCATCCTCACGGCGGTCGACGCCGGCACCCGCGTTGCGCGCTTCATGCTGCAGGACAGCATCGGCAACTTCGTGCCCCGCTTCCGCGACACCTCCTGGCGGGCGGGCGCGTGGATCTGCACGGCCGTCATGGTGGCCGGCTGGGGGGCGATCCTGATCATGGGCGTCACCGACCCCCTCGGCGGCATCAACACCCTCTTCCCGCTCTTCGGCATCGCCAACCAGCTGCTCGCGGCCATCGCGCTCGCGGTGTGCATGGCGATCTGCGCCAAGAAGGGCCTCTTCCGGTTCCTGTGGATCCCGGCCCTGCCGCTCGCCTTCGCGGCAGTGGTGACCATCACGGCGTCGTTCCTGAAGATCTTCTCGCCGGTGCCGGCCATCGGTTACTGGGCGCAGCACACGGCCTTCAAGAACGCGCTGGCGGCCGGTGAGGAGAGCTTCGGCACGGCCACGAGCGTGGCCGCCATGGAAGCGGTGGTGCGCAACACCTTCATCCAGGGCACGCTGTCGATCATCTTCGTGGTGCTGTCGATCATCGTCATCGCGACGGCGATCCTCGCCACCATCCGGGCCTACCGGCACGGCGGCGGCAAGGAGAACGAGGACACCCCGGTGCCGTCGCGCATCTTCGCACCCGCCGGCCTGATCGCGTCTCCCGCCGAGAAGGAGCTCGAGGCGCAGTGGTCGGCCCTGGAGCCCGGCAGGCGGCCGGCGAGGACGGGGCACTGATGACCGTCCCACAGGTCCTGCACCGGGCACGCGACACCGCTCGCGAGCTGGCCTGGCTGTTCAAGGGCGTGATGGGGGAGAACGCCTACCAGGCGTATCTCGACCACCACGAGCGCACGCACCCCGGCGGCCTCCCGATGACCGAGCGTGAGTTCTGGCGGGACAAGACCGACCGCCAGGACGCCAACCCCGAAGGCCGCTGCTGCTAGGCAGCCGCCTCCTCCACGAAGCCCGGCGCGATCAGCGCCGGGCTTCGTCGTGTCCGGAGGCCGCCGCCACGGTACGGGAGCAAGGCCGGATCCGACGTGCCCGCCTTCCGGCGGTTGTGGGAGCATAGCGTCATGACTGAACAGCAGCCAGCCAGTCCCTTCGATCCAGCCCCCGGGGTGTCGCCCGGCACGCCTGAGGATCCCCGGCAGGGTGGCGGCAGCGAGGCTCCGGCGGACAACCGCCCGACATCGCTCGCGGAGCTCGTGGACGAACCGGCGAAGGTCATGCGCATCGGCACCATGCTCAAGCAGTTGCTGGAAGAGGTCCGCACCGCACCGCTCGACGACGCCGGCCGCACCAGGCTCGCCTCCATCCACGAGCGCTCCGTCAAGGAACTCGAGGACGGCCTCGCACCCGAACTGGTCGAGGAACTGCACCGGATCAACCTGCCGTTCGACAGCGAGTCGGTGCCCACCGACGCCGAACTGCGCGTGGCCCAGGCGCAGCTCGTGGGCTGGCTCGAGGGTCTCTTCCACGGCATCCAGGCGGCGCTGGCAGCGCAGCAGATGGCGAACCAGCAGCTCGCGGCCCGCCTCCAGTTGCGCGAGCTCCCTCCGGGCACCGTCATCGCGCCCGGGGTGGTCATCGGCGAGGACGGCGAGCCGAAGCGGACCCCGCCCGTGCGCCAGGCCCAGGCGGCCAGGGCGGACAGCCACGGGCCCGGCCAGTACCTGTAACGCGTAGGTGGCATTCTTCGCAGCAGCTCGACAGGGACGGAAGGACGACGCCGAACTCGGGACAGGGGTCTGGCGTCGGGCCCATGACCGCTTCCGCCGTGGGCTGGACCGCTACCACCAGATCCTCGAGGGCATCGAGGACGACGACGTCTACAACGAACTCGTGGTGATCGCCGACGACCTCGGCGCCATGCTCCCGCGCGTGCGTGCCGTCTGCACGAGCGCCCAGGCCTCGTCGCCGAGCACCGGCCTCGACATCCCCGGCGCACTCCTGCAGGTGCACCGCGCCCTGTCGCGTGCGGGCAATACCCTTGCGACGACCGCCGAGGCGGCCGCGATGACCCGGCTCGACGGCGAGCGGTGGGGCATCGCGTCCGCGGGGCTGGACAACGTGCGCCGCCGGGCCCAGCTCGTGGCGGACGACGTCGAGGAGGCCGAACGGGCGATGCCGGGCGGCCGGCCGCAGGGTCAGTAGAACAGCAGGGTGCTCCCCGGCGCGACGGCGATGTCCCAGACCTCCAGGTCCTGGCCGCCGCACACGCCGCGGCCCCCGGTCGGCACTCCCCGGATGAAGGGAGCCGACCGGTACTCGTCCACATAGGGGTAGCCGCGCTCGTTCAGCACGGTCAGCACGCGCCGCTCCGCCTCGGGGTCGCGGTCGGCGGAGGCCCGGGACGGCTCGCGCAGGTAGGCGGAGAAGCCGTCGGGCCAGCGGATCAGGACGGAGCGGCCGTTGAACTCGAACCAGACGCATGCCCCGCCCGCCCCGGTGCCCGCCCGGAACGTCCCGAGCAGGCTCTGCGGCAGGTTCTGGGCGTCCCGTCCCTCGGCCGGCCGGATGCCGACGATCGATTCCGGGTCCAGGGAGCCCGGAGCCGCACCGCTCGTCGCGAGCGGCAGCTCATCCTCCGGCATCGCATCGATGGCATCGCGCAGCTCGTCCGGAAGCACCGCCGGGTCCCCGGCGATCGTCGTCGCTTCCCCTGTCCGGCGGTCGGCCAGGGTGAGCACCGAGCCGTCGCCCTCGACCGGGCTGAGCACGCCGCCCGCGTCGCGCACCAGGAACACGAGCTGGTGTGGCGGGAAGAAGTTGCGGCTGTAGGGGCGCTCCAGGGTGCTCCGGCCGGTGACGTCGAGGGTCAGTACGTCCGGGTCCGCCTCGCCCTTCACGATCTGGACCACGGGGGCCCGCTGCAGGATCCGCATCTCGCCGTCGACGACCGTCGGTTCCACGCTGGTGGCGGCGATGACCGCGACCACGTCCGCGAGTCCGAACAACCGTGCCGCCCTGCCGGCGGGACCGGGTGCGGTCCGGGGCACGAGCGCTACGGCCAGGGCCGCGACGACCAGGACGAGGCACACCGCACCGACGACGGTCTGGATCCGTCGACGGCGTACCGGACCCCGCCCGTCTGCAACCGGCATCGGCCCGCCGTCCGGTCGGTCGACCGGTATCGGCCGACCGACGGTGCGGCTCTCCCCGGTGACGGCGGCACCGGGGAGGCTGCTGCGGCTGTGCTCGAGCTCCCGGTCGGGCAGGGTGCGGGCCGGGTCGACGGCGGCGAGGACGGCCGGCAGCGCCACGTCCGGGGCCGGCCCCATGGACAGCATGCCTGCGCACCTGGCCTCGACGGCGGGAAGCTGACGCACGTCCTGCCCCGCGGCCCGGGCAGCGTCCCCGGCGCTCAGGCCGTCCCAGTGAAGCAGGAGCAGGAACTCCCGCTCGCCGGGGGAGAGTGCCGCGAGTGCGCCGTAGAGGGGTGAGGTGCTGGGGACACGGGGTGGCAGGTCCTGAGGGACGTACCGTTCGAGGGCTGCCCGGGCCGCCAGCAGGACCGGTACGACGTCGGCAGCGGTGGCGGGCTCGATGTCGGGCTCGGTGTCGAGGACCCCGACGGCCTCCAGCGCTGCCGCCGAGGCGAGCCGCACCGACAGCGAGCGCCGGAAGGCATACCGGAAGGCGTCGTCGTGCAGCACGGCCCGCCGCCCGTCCCGCGTCGCGCGCATCGTCCGCACCCCCGCCTCCGGCCCGGTGCCGCCGTCCGGCGATACCACGCAGGCTGATAGTTGTCGGTGGGAACAGAAATAAATGGGAAGTGCCGTTGGTTCCCGCCTGTATGACTACTTCACCAAACCTTACGTTCAACGACGGCCAGATCATCCCCCAGCTCGGGTACGGAGTGTGGCAGGTCGAGGACAGCGTCGCCGAGGACGTCGTGGGCAAGGCCTTCAAGGCCGGCTACCGGCACATCGACACCGCCATGATCTACGGCAACGAAGCCGGCGTGGGACGCGCCATCGCCTCGTCCGGCCTCAGCCGGGACGAACTGTTCATCACCACCAAGCTGTGGAACGCGGACCAGGGCTACGACAGCACGCTCAAGGCGTTCGACGCGTCCATGGAGCGACTGGGACTCGAGAGCCTGGACCTGTACCTGATCCACTGGCTGCAGCCCAAGCAGGGCAAGTACCTGGGCACGTGGAAGGCGTTCATCGAACTGCAGAAGCAGGGTCGCGTGAAGAGCATCGGCGTCTCCAACTTCACCGTCGGGGCCCTCGACGAGATCATCGAGGCGACCGGAGTGGTGCCCGTCATCAACCAGGTCGAGACCCACCCGTACCTCAACCAGTCCGAGCTCCGCGCCTTCGAGGCGGAGAAGGGCATCCTGCACGAGTCGTGGTCGCCCATCGGCTCCGGCAAGGGACTGCTCGACGACGCCGTGCTGCAGGACATCGCGCAGAAGCGGAACGCCACACCGGCGCAGGTCGTGCTCGCCTGGCACGTAGCGCTCGGCAATGTCGTGATCCCGAAGTCGGTCACGGAGTCGCGCATCATCGAGAACTGGGAGTCGCTCGACGTGAAGCTCGAGGACGAGGACATCGACGCCATCAACGGCCTCGACAAGGGCGCCGCAGGCCGCATCGGCGCTGATCCGGCGACGTCCGACTTCGCCTAGGCCGCCCGCAGGCACCGCCTGCTGCACGGATGACAGGAGCCGCCCGGCGACGCCGGGCGGCTCCTGTCGTATCCTCCGGTGGTCAGGCGGCCTGGGTCAGCGCCGCGCGCAGCGGGTAGTCCGACCCCTCGAGGACCACCTGGGCGCACCGCCCGGTGGCAGGATCCAGGACGATCGGCGCCGCCAGGTTCACCGTGGTGCCGCCCGGGGCGGGATTCGCGACGACGAAGAGGTGGGCTTCCGGCACGTCCGGTCCGAGCACGTCCCGCTGCGCGTCCGAGAAGCGCGGGCTGTAGGCCGGGACGTACGTCGCGGCGTCGAGCAGGAACAGGCGCACGCCGGTGTCGTCGGCGGAGGTGAGGGTGAACAGCCCGTCGGCTCCCTGCACCTCCTCGAGGCGGAACTCGGTGCGCGGCGCGAGGCCCGGGGGAGGGGTCACGAAATCGGCCCTCATCGCAGGAAGTCCATGAGGGAGGGCTGGAGGACGCGCGCCGAGACGGCGAGGGCGCTCTGGTAGGCGGTCTCCTGCAGTTTGAGGTCCAGGATGATGGACGCGAGGTCGATGTCTTCCACGGCGGCGCGTTCTCCTTCGAGTGCCAGCGAGGCGTCGGCGACGGTGTCCTTGGCTTCGAGGAGCCGTGCGTGGCGTGTGCCGATCTCGCTGTGATGTGCGGTGAGGTCCTTAATGCGTTGCTGGAGTGGCGCGAGGTGGACGGACACGTCCCTGCCGGCGCGCAGGTCGGCGGCGATGGTGTCCAGCAGGGCGAATGCCGAGCCGGCGCCGCTGCCGAAGACCGCGGCCCCGTCCGCATCGACGCGCACCGTCCGGTCCGGTCCCACCCGTCGCTCGACCGTCCCGCCGGCGGGGAACGTGAGGTCCGCGCCGAGGGCGGTGGGGGCGTCCGTGTTCCCGGCGAACAGGAACCGGCCCGCATAGGTCGCGTTGGCCTGTGCCGCGAGGTCGCTCCGCAGGGATTCGATGTCGAGCGCGAGGGCCTCGCGGGCCGCCGGCGGCAGCGAGGAGTTGGATCCCTGCAGCGTGAGGTCGTTCACCCGGTCCAGTGCGCGCTTCGAGGTCGTCATCGCGTTGTCGAGCTGGGCCAGCCAGCCCTCCCCGTTGGAGATGTTCCGCCCGTACTGTTCGGTGGCGCGGATCTCCGCACGCACACGCAGTGCCTCGGCCGCCCCGGCAGGGTCGTCGGACGGGCGGCTGATGGCCTTCTGGCTGCTCGCCTTCTCCTGCAGGTCCGCGAGTCGTGCGAGGTTGGACTGCAGGGAGCGCTGGGCTCCGTGCAGCATGGTCTGGTTGGTGACGCGTGTGATCATGGTGGCCTTCCCCTAGCGTCCGACGATTCCCATGCGGTTGATGAGGACGTCGAGCATCTCGTCGACGGCCGTCATCACGCGCGCAGCGCCCTGGTAGGCGTGCTGGTACTCCAGCAGGTTGACCTGTTCCTCATCCATGCTGACGGAGGTGGCGCCGAGCTGCTGCTGCAGTGCGGTGGTCGCCGACACCTCGGCGAGCGCGTTGCCCTGCAGTTCCATCCGTGCCGCAGCGCCGAGGTCGGCGACGAAGGCGGACCAGGCGGCATCAGGGGAGCCGGTACCGGTGCCGATCCCGGAGATCGCATCGGCGACCGAGCCGTCGTAGGCGCCTGCACCGGGAGCACCCGCGGCGAGGTCCCCGAGCCGGACCGGGAGGACCGTCAGGGACGCGGCTGCACGGTCCGGCTGGTAGGCGAAGAACGGACCCTTGCCGGCGCCGCTGTGGAGCGTGTTCACCTGGTCGGCGAGCTTCGCGGCGAACGCGTCGTACCCGGCAGCGGCCTGCGCCAGCGCTCCTCCGGCGTCGGCGGGGGCGAGGAGCGAGAGCGTCGCTGCCAGTTCGCCGCTCTCGACGCCGGCGGAGGCGCCCGGCCGGTGGGTCCACTCGACCTGGACGGTGCCGGCGCCGTCGAACCGTGCCGGTCCGGTGACCTGCAGGGCGCGCGCCGTGGTGCCCGAGACCAGCGCGTTGCCGGCCAGCAGGACGTCGGCGGTGCCGTCGGTGTTGTCACGGACCGTGGCGCCGGTCAGCCCGGCGAGTGCGGCCGTCAGGGTGGTGCGGCGGTCCAGGAGCTCGTTGGCGGAGGTGCCCGAGGCGACGGCGGACCGGATCTGCCGGTTCAGGTCGGCGACCTGCGTGGCGGCGTCATTGACCTCGGTGACGAGGGCGCCGGCCGAGGAGCGGAGCGAGGCCCACTGGTTCTCGACATCGCGGTATCCAGCCGAGACGCGCGCCGTGAGTTCGCCGGCCGCGGAGAGCAGGGAGGACGCCGAGGCGTCCTTCTCGGGATGGTTGGACAGTTCCTGCCAGCCTGCCCAGAAGCCCTGCAGGGAGGCGGAGACGCCATGGGTGCCCGGCTCGCCCAGGCTGCCCTCGAGTGCAGAGTAGGCCTGGGCACGCACGGCGGTGTAGCCGGCTGCGCCCGCGGTGGTGCGGACCCGCGCCTCGAGATGGACGTCGTTGAGCCTCGCGATGCCCTCGACGAGCACACCCTCCCCGGCCCGCGTCCCGCTCGTGAACATCGTGGGACGGACCGGGGCCGCGGCCGAGGTCTCGAGCCGCTGGCGCATGTAGCCCTGGGTGGTGGCATTGGCGATGTTCTGCCCTGTGACGTCGAGGCCGGCCCGCGCGGCGGCGAGGCCGGAGTAGGCAGTGTTGAGTCCGCTGAAAGTGCTCATCGTCCCGCTAGAGGTCCTTGTTGAGAAGGGTCGGTCGGCCATGGCCCTGGGTGGTCACACCATCGGCCGCGTAGGTGCCCGCGCCCGTGTTGATGCCCGCCAGGGTTTCCTGCGTGGAGCGGCTCGCCGCCCGGAGGAACTGCTGGTTGCTGTCGCGGACCGCGGCGATCTGCGCCACGAGGACCGTCATGGCCCGGAGATGGTCGGCGAGGAGTTCCCCCCACGGCCCCTCCGGGGCGGCTGCCGCGAGTTCACGGAGACTGGCGCCGTCGTGGATACCCCACTCCGTCGCGACGCCGGAGGCGTGCACTGCGCGTGCGAGTCCGGTGTCGCGCAATCGCCCGAGTACCTGCTCCACCTCACGGGTGGCATGGTGCAGCCAGCGCGTCTTGCCGGAGGTCAGCAGGAGCTGTTCCTCCTCCAGCTTGAAGACGAGGAGTTCGAGTAGTTCACGCTCCTGCCAGAGCAGGGCGGAGAGATCCTGGGCGCTCACGGTGCCACCTCCTTTCCGGTGCCACGGGACGGGTGGAACCGGAAGAACTATCGGCAGGGCCCGGTGCGATGTAAGGCCGCCGGGCGTGTCGTCGACAATCTACCAGTCGGGGCCTATCCGAGGAGGGGGCTCCCCGATACGACCGGGGAGTGCCTGGTGATCCAGGGGGCCACCTCGGCGGCAGGGAGCGGCCGGGCGAAGTGGAAGCCCTGGGCGAGATCGCACCCCAGTGCGCGCAGCTCCACCAGCGTCTCCTCGTTGTCGACCCCCTCCGCCACCACCCGCAGGTCGAGGCTGTGCGCCAGGTCGATGATGGAGCCCACGAGCCCGCCGGCGCGTCGATCCGAGCGCATGGCGGTGATGAAGGACCGGTCCAGCTTCAGTTCGTCGGCGGGAAGGTCACGCAGGTACGCCAGGGAGCTGTAGCCGGTCCCGAAGTCGTCGATCGACACCTGGATGCCGTCGGCGCGGAGCCGGGCGAGGATCTTCGCGGAGCGGGCCGGGTCGGCCATCAGCATGTCCTCGGTGATCTCGAGCGTGAGGCACCCGGCGGGCATGTGGTGCCGCTCGAGAAGCGTGCGGACCTGTCGGGGCAGGCCGGGCTGGATGCAGGACCCGGACAGGTTCACGGCGACGCTGATCGTCAGCCCGTCGGCACGCCAGCGCGAGACCTGGTGCACGGCGGCCTCGAGCACGAGCGTGGAGAGCTCGGGCATCAGGCCGGCCTCCTCGGCGAGGGGGAGGAACGACGTCGGGGGCAGCTGCCCGATGACGGGATGGTTCCAGCGGATCAGGGCCTCGACGCTCGTGACGGCGTCGTCCGGCAGGTGCACCTTGGGCTGGTAGTGCAGCTCGAACTGGCCCTCGGCCAGCGCCGTGCGGAGCTCCTGCAGCGTGCGCAGCTTCCGTGCGCCGCCGTCGTCGTCCAGGGAACTGTAGAGATGGTGGCCGCTGCGCTCGGACTTGGCCCGGAACATCGCGATGTCCGCCTTGCGCATCAGGAGCTGGATGTCGGTGCCGTTCTCCGGTGTGAGGGCGATGCCGATGCTGACCCGAATGGTCAGGGCGGCCGTGCCGATCCGGACCGGTTCCAGGAGTTCCGCTTCCAGGCGCCGTGCCACCTTCAGGGCCTCCTCCCGGGTGACGCCGTCGAGGAACACCGCGAATTCGTCCCCGCCGAGGCGCGCCAGCAGGTCGTTGGGCGTCAGTGGCCGGGCGAAGCGCTCACCGACCTCGACGAGGAGGGCGTCCCCGACATCGTGGCCCAGGGCGTCGTTGACGTCCTTGAACCGGTCGAGGTCCAGGAAGAACAGGGCACCGGAGCGCTGTCCGCCGAGCCGACCGCCGAGATCCCGGACGAGCCCCCGGCGGTTCGGCAGGCCCGTCAGGTCATCCGTGGTCGCGAGGGCGGCCAGCAGGCGGTTCCGGAACAGGAGGGGCGCCGCGGCCAGGAGGACGGTGAGGGCGGCGAGGACCTGGGCGAGGGGCGCGATGGGCACCTGGCACCCGATGAGCAGGACGGACACGGCCGAGCCGGTGGCCACCATCAGCATGGTGACGGCGGGGAGGCCGCGGTCGTGGTGGCGGAGGACCGTGCCCGCTCGGGCGACGCCGTCGATCCACAGGGCGATGGCCACGATTCCCAGGATCCAGCCGGCGTCGATCACCGATCCGGCGCTGTACCCGTTCGTGCCCAGCGCGTAGGCGATGTCCGCGGCGGCGAAGAGCATCAGACCGGCCACGAGCAGCGGCCAGCGCGGCCCGAGATCGAGCCCGCGGGAGGTCATCAGGCCGCCGATGGTACTGATCAGCAAAAGATCCAGAAGGGGGTAGACGACGACGACCACCATCTCGAAGGTCGTGCTGCTGCCGGCTCCGGCCTGCAGGACCGGCGCGAGGAGCATGGCCATGACGGACGCGGCGGCCAGGGCTCCCACAAGGCTGTCCAGGAGCAGGGGCCAGGTGAGGCCCCTCAGCTTCCGCACGGTCATCACGAGGGTGCCGAGCATCAGCGGGTAGAACGCGAAGTACGCGACATCCGCAGCGGACACGACCGCGAGGGAGTGCTGCCCCTGCAGCACCAAGAGATAAAAGGCGTCGCCTGCCGTGTAGACGGCCACCGCCGCGGCGCCGAGCCCCACCTGCCACTGCGAACGGCACCGTGCCAGGACCGCGACGACGCAGACGGCGACAGCGGCGAGTTCCGCGGTGATGCCGAGCCACACCCCGACGACGTCGAACGGTGCCAGGTCGCCGAGCAGGAGACTGACGACATACAGTGCCGCAACGACCAACGCCGCGATGACGGGGACCCGGGAGATCCTCACCCGTGGGGCGCCATCCCTACCGATCTCAGGCGCATCAGCAGACACCGGGTACTTCCTCTCCTCAAGGATCAGGAACCTGATCATCGAAGACACTAAGGCTGTGATGCGGGCACGATCCCCGGTCCGGCCTCCCAGGGCCCAACCCACAGGGAAAACTGGGCGTTTGTTGCGTCGATCTGTGCCCGTCGAGGAATTCGGGAAAAAAGTTCTTCCGATTCCTTACATCCCGGAACGGACCTCCGATAGCTACTGGTGCCGGCCCATGGATGGGCAGGCGTTCGCAGCCCTTTCACGGAGGAATACATCATGGGTTTCCAGATCAACACCAACACCGCGGCCAACACCGCATACCGCAACCTCTCCAGCACCCAGAACGACATCTCGAAGTCGCTCGAGAAGCTGTCCAGCGGTCTCCGCATCAACCGCGCAGCCGACGACGCCGCCGGCCTGTCCATCGCCGAGGGCCTGCGCTCGCAGGTCAACGGCCTCGGAGTTGCAGCCCGCAACGCCCAGGACGGCATCAGCGTCGTGCAGACCGCTGAAGGTGCGCTGACCGAGGTCCACAGCATCCTGCAGCGCGTCCGCGACCTCGCGGTCCAGTCGGGCAACGACTCGAACAACGCGGACGCCCGCACGGCCATCAAGTCCGAGGTCACGGCGCTGTCCGAGGAGCTCACCCGGATCGGCAACTCGACGAACTTCAACGGGACGAACCTCCTGGACGGCAGCGCTACGCTGACGTTCCAGGTCGGCGCAGGTAGCACCGCGGCGAACGACCAGATCGAGGTCGACCTGTCGGGCGCGGACATCAAGACGCTCGGTACGACCATCGGTGCGCTGAACTTCGACACCGCGGCGAACGCACTGACGACCATCGCAGCACTGGACACGTCCATCAAGGACATCTCCACCTCGCGCTCCGAGCTCGGTGCCGTGCAGAACCGCTTCGAGTCCGCGATCAACAGCATCAACGTCTCGCAGGAGAACCTCTCTGCCGCCGAGTCCCGCATCCGCGACACCGACATGGCGAAGGAGATGGCGAGCTTCACCCGCTCGAACATCCTGTCGCAGGCCGGTACCGCGATGCTGGCCCAGGCCAACCAGATGAACCAGGGTGTCCTTCAGCTCCTCCGCTAGACGGTGAGCTCGTAGGCGAAAGGTGCACGGGGCGGGACCGATCCTGGACCGAGAGGTCCCGCCCCGTGCATTCGCCTGACCGACGGCACTCCAGCCGGTAGACCCTGATACACCGTCCCAGCCCCCGAGAGGTAGACCCATGGCGTTCTCCATCGACGGCATCGCCAGTGGGCTGGACACCACGAACATGATCAACCAGCTCATGCAGCTGGAAGCACGCCCGCAATCGATGCTCAAGGCGAAGGCGACCTCCACGCAGGGTTTCATCACCGCCCTGCAGCAGCTCAACACGCGGCTCGGATCCCTGACCGAACTCGCCACCAGGACGGCGAAGCCCGGAGCCCTCGACGTCTACAAGGCCACCGCCACCAGCGACTCCGTCACCGCGACGGCCACCTCGACGGCGGCCGCAGGCTCCCTCGACTTCTCCGTGAAGCAGCTGGCACAGTCCCAGTCCTCCGTCACGGGTGCGATGACGGCCTTCTCGCCGACCGCGACCACGCTGACCCTGCGCGCGGCGGACGGCACCACCACCGAGGTGAGGACCACCGGCACGCTCGACGACGTCGTCGCCTCCGTCAACAAGGCCGGTGCCGGCATCACCGCCGCGAAAGTGGGCGCCGGGACGAACGCCGACGGCGTACCGCAGTACCGGCTCCAGTTCACCGCGACGGAGTCCGGTGCCGAGCACGGCTTCGCCGTCTTCCGTGGAACGGCCGACGAGGTCACCGCCGGCACCGCGACCGACCTCTTCACGGAGACCGGAGCGGCGACCGTCCGAGCCGCCCAGGACGCGGAGGTGGTCCTGTGGGGCGGGACAGCCGCGGAGCAGGTGGTGACGTCGGCATCGAACACCTTCGCCGACATCCTGCCGGGTGTCTCCGTCACCGTCAGCAGGACCACCACCGAGCCGGTCTCCGTGACCGTCTCGCGCGACGCCGAGGCCACCACGAAGGTGGCGCAGGAGCTCGTCGACGCGCTGCGCAGCGTCTTCTCCTTCGTCGACACCAATACCAGGGTCACACCCGGCACGACCGCCGGTGCCGCGCCGATCTCGGGCCGGTTCACGGGTGACAGCGCCGTGCGGGGCATCGCCCAGTCCGTGCTCACCGCGGCGACCGCGCCCGTCGGCGGGACGTCGACGTCGGAGTTCGGCATCACGCTCACCCGCTCCGGGACCGTCGAGTTCGACGCCGAGAAATTCGCCGCCGCGCTAGCGAAGGACCCCGCGGGCACCAAGGACGTACTCATGCAGCTGTCCGCCCGGGTGGCGGATGCCGGCAAGGCAGCCTCGGACAAGTACGACGGCGAACTCACGCGCCGCATCACGAGCCAGGAATCGACGGTCCGCAACCTCAACGACCGCGTGTCCGACTGGGACCAGCGGCTCGAGAAGCGGCGCGCGACGCTCGAACGCACCTACTCGGCGCTCGAGGTCCAACTCTCACAACTCCAATCACAGGGGGACTGGCTGTCGTCACAGCTGGCGAACCTCCCCACGACCGGAAGCTAGCTCCAGATGCTCCAGATGAACGGTTACCAGGCCAAGCGCTCGCAGTACGTCCAGGACGCCGTCCTGTCCGCGACACCCGCGGGGCTGCTGACGATGCTCTACGACAGGCTGCTGCTCGATCTCGCCCGTGCCGGCGCAGCGCAGGAGGCAGGGGAGTGGACCGTCGCCTCGGAGAACCTGCTGCACGCCCAGGACATCGTCGGCGAACTGATGTCCTCGCTCCGCACGGACATCTGGGACGGCGCCACGGGACTGATGGCCCTGTACGCCTTCGTGCGCCAGACCCTCGTCGAGGCCAATGTCACGCGGGACCGCACCAAGACCGCCGAGTGCGCCGAGGTGCTGGAGCCGCTGCGCCAGGCCTGGCACGAGGCTGCCCGCACGGGCCAGCCGGCCGACGTCGCACCTTCGGACCACGACGCGCCGAGGGCCCTGGGAGTACTCGGCATTGGCTGACGACGCACGGCCGGCGGAGCACGCCCGGCCCACCGACACGGCAGCCCTCCTCGCCTGGACCTCGGTCCTGGACGCGCTGGAGGCGGCCGTCGACGACGCCGCGGCCGGTGACGTCGCGCCCACCGCGCTCATGCGGCAGACCGCGGTTCTCGGCAGCTGGACCCCGCCGGTCGTGGACGGCCCCATCCCCGGCGCCCTGGTGGCACGCGCCCGGCGCATCAGCGAACGCCAGCGCGCCGCACTCGCCCGCCTGACCGCCGAAGCCGGGACCCTGCGGCGGCATCGTTCGGCCCTCGGCTCGGTCCAAGCGGCCACGACGGCGCAGCAGTCCGCCGTCTACGTCGACGTCACGGGCTGAAAGTTCCTCCCGGAAGTACCTAACGACTGCCCGGAGACCATCCGATAGTCGCCACCGAGCATGGATCGCTCACCCCCCAGGCCATGGATCGGCCGCTCAGCCTTTTTCCAGAAGGTCCTGCCGCCGTGCTCGATTCCGTGTCCTCGCTCGCCCTCCGCAGCGCCCTCGATGGGCTCGCCCTGCGCCAGCGCGTGACGGCGAACAACATCGCCAACGTCAACACCCCCGGCTTCCACGCGCAGCGCGTGGACTTCGAGGACGCCCTGGCACGCTCGGTGTCGATGGGGAACGGCAGCGTCCGGGCCACCACGGACACCTCCCTCGAGCCGACCCGGCTCAACGGCAGCAACGTCAACCTGGACACCGAGACCCTCTCCAACATCGACACCGTGCTGCGCTTCCAGTTCGCCGCACGCGCCGTCGAGGGCCCCTTCACCAGCATCCGCACGGCCCTGAGGACCTCCTGATGACCTTCGACGCCATCGGGATCTCCGGCACCGGCCTGACGCTGCACCGCAAGTGGCTCGACGCCGTGGCGGACAACATGGCCAACTCCAACACCGTCACCTCCACCGACGGCGCGGCCTTCCAGCAGCGCTACATCACTGCGCGGGCCGACGAGAACGGCCAGGGCGCCTACGTGGCGGGGGCCGAGTTCGGCAGCGCCGAGGGCCGCCTGGTCCACGAACCCGACCACCCGCTCGCGGACGAGGACGGTTACGTCCGTTACCCCGACATCGACATGAGCGCCCAGATGGGCCAGCTCATCATGGCGCAGCGCGGCTACCAGGCCAACGCCGCCGTCGTCGACCGCGCCAAGGCCACCTACGAAGCAGCCCTCCAGATCGGACGCTCCTGATGCCCGTTCCCGCCATCGGCGCGGTCCAGCCCGTCGCCACCTCCTACCTGCCGTCCGCCGGTGCGGTGTCCGACGCCGGAGGTTCCGGCTTCGCGACGTCCCTCACCTCGGCGGTGGACAACCTGCAGTCCCTGCAGTCGACGTCGAACGGGCTCGCCGTGCAGGCCGTCACCGGCGACCTCACCGACATCCACAACGCCACGCTGGCTTCGACGCGCGCCCAGGTGACGCTCGAACTCGTCGCGGCCGTCCGCAACAAGGGCGTTGACGCCTTCAACGAGATCATGAGGATGCAGGCCTGATGCCCACGCCGATGTCCACCGCCGCAACCCGCCTCGGGGATGCCGTGAAGAGCTTCACCATCGCCCAGCGCACCATCGCCATCATCGGCGTCGCCGTGCTCGTGCTCGGCGGTATCGCGCTCACCTCCTGGCTCTCCAAGCCGTCCTACACGCCGTTGTTCTCCGGGCTGAGCGGTGAGGACGCGAGCACCATCGTCGACCAGCTCCAGACCGACGGCGTGCCGTACGAGCTCACGAGCGGAGGCGGCACCATCCTCGTGCCGGAGAACGCCGTGTACGACCAGCGGATCAAGGCCGCCTCCTCAGGCCTGCCGTCGTCGTCCACCGGAGGCTACTCCCTGCTCGACGACATGGGGGTCACGTCCTCCGAGTTCCAGCAGTCCACCACCTACAAGCGTGCTCTCGAGGGCGAGCTCGCCGCGACCGTCTCGGCGATCGACGGCGTCAAGACCGCCACGGTCCGTCTCGCCATCCCCGAGGACACCGTCTTCGTGGCCGAGCAGGGCAAGCCGACCGCCTCCGTCTTCGTCGAGACCAATCCGGGTGCAACCCTGTCCAGCGACCAGGTGCAGGCGATCACGCACCTCACCTCCGCCTCGATCGACCGCATGGACGCGGCGGACGTCGCCGTGATCGATGCCGAGGGCCGCGTGCTCTCCGCCGTCGGTGTCGGCGCCACCGGCGGGACGGACCAGCAGGCCTCCGACTACGAGAAGCGCGTCCAGGGTTCCGTGCAGGCCATGCTGGACCGCGTGGTCGGTGCCGGCAACGCCACCGTGGCCGTGGCCGCGGACATGAAGCTCGAGAGCGCGGAGCGTGTCGAGGAGACGTTCACGACGCCCGAGAACGCCCCTGCCCTGAACGAATCCACCACCACCGAGGCCTACGAGGGAGCCGGCGGCGGCAATGCCGGCGTCCTCGGCCCGGACAACATCGCGGTGCCCGAGGACGGCGCGGCCGGCGACGGGACGTTCAACTCCGAGTCGAGCACGCGCAACAACGCCGTGAACAAGACCACCGAGTCCACCACCGTGCCCGCGGGCGGGATCAACCGCCAGACCATCTCCGTCGCCGTGAACCGGGGCGCCACGGCCAACATGGACGTCGCGGCCCTGACGGCGCTCGTCGGCAGCGCCGCTGGTGTCGACGCGGCCCGCGGGGATGTCGTGACGGTCGAGGAACTGCCGTTCAACCAGGCCGGTGCGGATGCCGCCGCGGACGCCCTCGCCCAGGCGGAGGCGGCGCAGGCGGAGCAGCAGCGCGCCGAGCTGATCCGCACGCTGTCCATCGTCGCGGCCATCCTGCTCGTCGCCATCGTGGCGCTGATCATCTACGCCCGCCGGTCCCGCCGGCAGCGGCGCGAACCGCTGGACCTCGGCGAACTGCAGGGCGTCTACCCCGCGATCCCCGGCCCCGTGGCACCCGCGATCGATCCCGCCGTGGGACTCCTCAGCGCCGTCGAGCCCGCTCCCAGCACCACCACGATCGACGTCGCCGCCGTGCAGCAGGCACTGCAGGCAGGGTCCGCGGAATCGGACCTGGAGCGCATGCGCGCGGACATCGACGCCCTCGCATCCCAGGACCCGGCGAAGACCGCCGAGTTCCTGCGCAGCATGATGGATGACAGGCAGAGCGTATGAGCACCGTCGCACGCACATCGGTGACGGGTACGCAGAAGGCCGCGATGGTCCTGATGCAGCTCGACCAGGGCAGGGCCGCCGAGATCCTCAAGCAGATGTCCGAGGCCGAGGCCGAGGAGATCGTCGCGGAGATCGTCCGCCTGCGGCGGGTCGAGCCGGCGGCCGCGGAGGAGGCTCTCGCCGAGTTCCACGAACTGACCATCAGCGGCCGGCACCGGACGCGCGGTGGCATGGACGTGGCCATCGGCCTCCTCGAATCGTCCTTCGGTGCCGAACGTGCAGCCGGCGTGGTGGGCCGCCTCGCCTCCACCGCAGCCGGCCGGTCGTTCGACTTCCTCGACAGCGTGGAAGCCGGCCAGATCCAGACCGTCCTCGAGGGCGAGCTGCCGCAGACCATCGCCCTCGTCCTCGCGCACCTCAAGCCGGAGCGCGCCTCCGCCGTGCTCGCCGGGCTCAACCCCTCGAGCCGCACCGACGTCGCCCAGTGCATCGCGACCATGGGATCCGCGACCCCCGAGGCCGTGTCCGTGGTGGCGGACACCATCAAGATCAGGGCCGGTGGCGTCGCCGCACCGCGCCACGGCATCTCCGCGATCGGCGGCATCCAGCCCCTCGTGGACATCATCAACCGGGCCGACGTCCTCACGGAACGCGAGCTGCTCGACGGCCTCGAGGACCGCGATCCCGCCCTGGCCGAGGAGGTGCGCGCCCGCATGCTGACCTTCGCGGACATCGTGAACCTCGAGCGCCGCGACGTCCAGCAGGTGCTGCGCGGCATCGACTCCGCGGTGCTCGCCCTCGCGATGAAGGGCGCCGCCGAGGCCGTGGTGACAGTGATCCGGGCGAACGTGTCCGAGCGGAACCGGGAGATCCTCGACGACGAGATCCGCGGCGTCGGGCCGGTCCGCATCTCGCAGGTGGAGGAGGCCCGCGCCGAGGTGGTGCGTGCCATCCGCGACCTCGAGGCGCAGGGCGTCATCACGATCCAGCGCGGGGACGAGGACGAGTATGTCGACTGATGCACTGACCCCCGTCACCTTCCCGTACCTCGGCCGGGGTTCCGGGCAGGCCGCACACGACACCGCCGTGGCGCAGGGCCACTCCGCCGGCTATGCCGACGGGCTGGCGCTCGCGCGCGCGGAACTCGCCGAGCGCAGGGCTCGGCTCGAGGCCGAGGCCGCGTCCGCACGCCTGCAGGCGGAGGCCCTGCTCGCACAGCGGCTGCGGGTCCTCGACGCCGCGGCGCGTGCCCTCGAAGCCCGGACAGCGCCCGTGCTCGACCAGGCCCGGGAGCGCATCCTCGACGCCGCCTTCGGCATCACCGAGGCCCTGCTCGGGCGCGCCCTGGCCGACGGTCCGACGTCCGCCCGGAACGCCGTCGCGCGTGCCCTCGAGGGTGCGGACGGCGAGGACGTGCGGGCCGTCCGCCTGCACCCCGCCGACCTCGCCCTGCTGGCGCCGGGTGACGCTCCCCAGGGCGTGACGCTCGTCCCCGACGCATCCCTGGGCAGGGGCGATGCCGTCGCCGAGTGCACGAACGGGTCCATCGACGCGCGGCTCGGTACCGCCCTCGCGCGGGTCCGCACCGCACTGGCGGGAGGGACGGCGTGACGCTCGCCATCGACGACGCCGTCCGCCTCGCCCGCCTCGCGGCCGCACCCCAGCGCGTGGGACGCGTCGCCTCCGTCGTCGGCCTCGGCGTCGACGTCGTGGGACTCGACTGTGCCATCGGGGACCTCGTGACCATCGGCGACGACGCACCCGTGGACGCCGAGGTGGTCGCCGCCTCCCTGACCGGGCTGCGCTGCATGCCCTACGGCCATCTCTCCGGCATCCAGGCCGGAGCGCCCGTGCGCGCCCAGGGTGCACCCCTGCTGGTGCCGGCGGGGCCCGGACTGCTCGGGCGCGTGCTCGACGGCGTCGGCCGGCCCATCGACGGACGTGGTCCGCTCACCGACGTGACCTGGGTGTCCCTGGACAACACGCCGCCCGGAGCCCTCGAACGCACGCGCATCACCGAGCCCCTGCAACTCGGCGTGCGGGTGATGGACACGCTCACCACCGTGGGCCGCGGGCAGCGCATGGGACTCTTCGCGGGATCCGGCGTCGGCAAGTCCTCCCTGCTCTCGATGATCGCCCGGGGCACCGACGCCGCCGTCTCGGTGATCGCCCTCGTGGGCGAGCGCGGCCGCGAGGTCCGGGACTTCCTCGAGGACGACCTCGGGCCCGAGGGCCTCGCCCGGTCGATCGTCGTGGTCTCGACCTCGGACGAGCCCGCGCTCCTGCGCCTGCGCGCCGCCTTCGTCGCCACGCGGATCGCCGAATCCTTCCGCGACGGCGGCGCCGACGTCATGCTCATGATGGACTCGCTGACGCGCGTCGCCATGGCCCAGCGGGAGATCGGCCTCAGCGTCGGCGAGCCCCCCGCAACCCGCGGGTACCCGCCGTCCACCTTCTCCCTGCTCGCCCAGCTCCTCGAACGCGCGGGGACCGGGGCCGTCGGCTCCGTGACCGGGATGTACACAGTGCTCGTGGACGGCGACGACCACAACGAGCCGGTCGCCGACGCCGCGCGGTCCATCCTCGACGGGCACGTGGTGCTCGACCGCAAGCTCGCCGTCGCCGGACATTTCCCGTCCATCGACCCCCTCGCCTCCATCTCCCGCGTCGCCTCCCGTGTCACCACGCGCGAGCAGGCCGGCGCAGCCGGTGCACTCCGCAGGACGCTGGCCGCGCGCAAGGCCGCCCAGGACCTGATCGACGTCGGCGCGTACCACCGGGGGACCAACCGGCTGGTGGATGCCGCCGTGGACCACGAAGCCGCGATCAACGCCTTCCTGCAGCAGCGCATGGACGAACAGACGCCGTCCGGCGACGCCTGGAACCGCCTCGCCCACCTCACCGCATCGATGGGAGTCTCCTGATGCCACGACAGTTCCCCCTCGCCGGCCTGCTCCGGCTCCGACAGCTGCGTGAGGACGAGGCCGCAGGGTCGCTGGCCGCCGCCAACGAGCGGCTGCGCGCCTCGCGGGCCCGCACGGACGGCATCAGCGATGCCCTCGACGGCACGGACGTCAACCCCGCGGAGTCCGCGTCCCTCTACGCCGTGGCCGCTGCTCGTGCCTCCGCGCGCAGCACGCTCGCCGACCTCCACGCCCTCGAGGCCCAGCTCCAGGCGGACCAGGAGCGTGCACAGGACCACTACCGGGCCGCACGCGCGGCGACCGTGGGCCTCGAGAAGCTCGAGACACGGCACCGGGACACCGAGGCGACGGCGCTGCTCGGCGCCGAGCAGCGCGTGCTCGACGAGATCGCTGCCGCCGGCCGGCGGCAGCACACAGCAAAGGACCGGACATGACGATGACCGACGCGGTGGGCCGCATCCAGCAGATCCAGTCCACCCTCACCATGCTCTCCGCCCCGGTGGCGCGGACGCAGGCCGGCGCCACCACCGGTTCGACGACAGTCGCCGGTTCGACGACGGCCGCCGGTACCCCTGCGGCGTCTGCGCCGACGGCCTCCGCGGACCTGTTCGCCGACGCCCTCGCCGGCGCCGCAGCACCGTCCGCCGTGGCGGATACCGGAAGTGCCGCGGGTGCCTCCGGTGCCGCGCCGCTGCCTGCCCCTGCCTCGGCCGACGCCGCCCGGCTCATCGAGGCGGCGCGCACGTACGAGGGCGTGCCCTATGTCTGGGGCGGTACCGATCCGGCCTCGGGCCTCGACTGCTCGGGGTTCGTGCAGCGTGCCTATGCCGACATCGGCATCCAGATCCCGCGTGTGACCTGGGACCAGATGAACGCGGGGACGCACGTCCCGTCCCTCGCCGAAGCGCAGCCCGGTGACCTCCTGTTCAGCCACGACGGCGGACACGTGTCCATGTACCTCGGCGGAGGCAAGGCGATCGACGCACCGCAGCCGGGCCAGACCGTGGCGGTCCGCGACATGTGGGAGACGGACGCGAACATCACGACCATCCGCCGCATCCTGCCGGCAGCGCCGGAGGGCGCCGCCTCCGTGGCACCAGCAGACCTCGCCGCCGCCTCCGTGGCGCCGGCGTCCGCGGCGCCGGGCGCTGCCGATACCGCGTACGCGGCCCAGGCGGCGTTCCTCGCGAGCATGGCGCGATGAGCCCCGTGCAGCTTTCCCCCTCCACGGCGCCGGCCCGCGACGCCGTGCATGTTCCCAGGCTGTCCTCCGGTGCGCGGGGCCCGGCCGACGGCGCATCCTCGTTCGGTGAGCTGTACCGCCGCCACGCGGCGGACCGTCCCGGCCCGGGTCCCGTCCCTGCCGGTCCGCGCCTGTCCGCGTCACCGTCCGCCTCCCCGTCGGCTCCGTCCGACGCGCCTTCCGCCGTGTCGACACTTTCCGCCGTGTCGGCTCCGTCCACAGCGTCGGACTCCACGACCGCGACCGTACCGGGTGCCGTCCCTCCCGCCGGAACGGCACCTGCCGCCCCCGATGCCGGAGGCAGCGTTCCTCCGCCTCCGGTCGACGGCACCGCTGCCCCCGACCTGCCGGCGACGCCGCCCCCTGCTGTCCAGGCTCCGGCTCCGTCGGCGGGTGCGCCGGTGGGCGGAGCCGTCGTTCAGAGGATCGGGAGCCCGTCCGCCGGACCGGGAACGGCATCGGCTCCTGCGGCATCCGCTGTGGCATTCTCCGCGACGAGCACGGCGAGCACGGCGAGCACGACGGTCCCGACGGCCGAGCCCCGTTCCGCCTCGACTGCAGGACCGTCGGACGGGGGAGCGGTGCTCGCCGCGCCGGAGGTGACGGCCGATGTCGTGGCTGGGGCGCAGCCGGATCTCCCGACGTCCGGAGCGACGGCGTCGACGGCCACCCCGGACGCCGCTCCCGGCGGTGTCCCCGCAGCAGCGGGGGCGTCCAGCGCACCCGGCGGTGGAGCCGGAACCGGGATCGCCATGTCAGGCTCCCCGTCGGATCCCGTGGACCAGGCTCCGACAGCGACGGGCACCTCTCGAACCGTCTCCGCCCCGCGCGCCGGCGTCCCGAGCGAGCAGGTCTCGGCGCCGGCGGGCACCTCAGGGTCGGTCAGCCCCGACGCGACCGGTCCGGACGTGGTCAGCCCCGACGCGACCGGCCCCGACGTGACCAGCGGCACGGGCGGCGCCGCGCCGTCGGCCGCGGTGCCGGATGTGCCCGCGGCGCCGGCCGACACCGGTGCTGTCCCTCCGTCCGCCATGCGCATCGAGATGCCGGTCGCCGCACAGCCGACAGCCGCAGCCCCGGGCGGCGCCACGGAGTCGCAGGCGCCCGTCCGCGCAGGGACCGCACCGCTGCCCCAGCAACTCGGCACCCCCGCCTTCGCGCTCGCCCGGGCCGCAGCCGATGCCCCGGGCGGTACGAGCACCATCACCGTCACGGTCGCCCCCGACGACCTCGGGCCCATCACCATCCGCGCGAGCATCTCCGCGGACGGCACGAGACTCGAGTTCTTCTCCACCACGGACGGCGGCCGCGACGCCCTCAGGCAGGCGCTACCCGACCTGCGGCGCGAGGCGTCGTCGTCGGGCCTGTCCGCGTCGCTCGACCTCGGGACCGGCACTCCCGACGACGGCAGGGACGGGCCGCGGGACGACAGGCCGCGGCACGCCCCGCCCGGGGGAGAACGACCAGTGCCGACCCCCATCCCCTGGACCGGCCGCCCCGCAGCGGGCTCCCCGATCCTCGACCTCTTCGCCTGATCCGGAAGGACTGCCATGCCCGTAGACCCCGTCGCCTCCGCGACCTTCGCCCCTCCCGAGGCATCCGCCACGGGAACCCGCAAGCAGGCCATGGACTCCGAGGTCTTCATGTCGCTGCTCGTCAGCCAGCTCCGCAACCAGGACCCCAGTGCGCCGATGGACACCAACCAGATGATCTCCCAGACCACGCAACTGGCCATGATGGAGAAGATCACGCAGATGACCGGCATCAGCGAGGAGAACTTCCACCTCCAGATGCGCTCCTCGGCCGCCGCGCTGCTCGGCAACGAGGTCTCCTACACCGGGACGGACGGCGTCGAAGCGCGCGGCACCGCGACCGCGGTCTCCTACAGCGGCCCCGTCCCCACCGTCACGATCGGCGGCAAGAGCATCGCGCTCGACCTCGTCTCCGGGGTCGGGACAGTGCCCGCGCCCACCCCCACGACCTGATCCCGCCGATTCCTTCCTGATCCTGCACCGAACCTCCCGCACCTCCCGCTCCGCACCGAAAGGCACCACCATGCTTCGCTCGCTCTACTCCGGTATCTCCGGGCTCCGCTCCCACCAGACCATGCTCGACGTCACCGGCAACAACATCGCCAACGTCAACACGACGGGCTTCAAGGCCTCGGCCACCCAGTTCCAGGACACGCTGTCCCAGATGACCCAGGGAGGGGGCGCTCCCCAGGAGGCCCTCGGCGGTACCAACCCCGCCCAGGTCGGCCTCGGCGTGCAGGTGGCCGGTATCGTCACCAACTTCTCGCAGGGCTCGGCCCAGGCCACGGGCCGGGCCACCGACATGATGATCTCCGGCGACGGCTTCTTCATCTCGCGCCTCGGCGGCGAGACCCTGTACACCCGGGCCGGCGCCTTCACGCCCGACGCCGAGGGCAGGCTCGTCACTCCGGACGGCTCGCTCGTCCAGGGCTGGCCCGCCGTCAACGGCGTCGTCCAGCAGGGCGGGGCCGTCGGTGACCTGCGGATGCCCAAGGGCGCGGTGTCACCGGCGCAGGCGACGACGACCGCCCGCGTCACGGGGAACCTGCCCTCCGATGCCGCAGTGGGCACCCAGATCACGCAGGAGGTCGAGGTGTACGGCGCGGACGGCGCCGCACGCGATCTCACGCTGACCTTCACCCGCTCTGCCGCGGGCTGGAACGTCGCGGGCCAGGACGCGAACGGTGCTACCGGCGCCGGCCAGCTCGTGCTGCCCGACGGCCAGGCCTCGGCGGGTTCATCCGTCGCCGTGGGCGGGATCGCCGTCGACCTCTCGGCCGTCACGGGCTTCGCCGAGCTCAGGACCGTCTCCATCTCGGAGCGCAACGGACGCACCGCCGGCACCCTCGACTCGTTCACGGTCGGCGCCGACGGCACCCTGGTCGGTGCCTTCAGCAACGGCAGCCGGCAGCCCCTGGGCCGGGTGGCGCTCGCCGGCTTCGTCAACCCCGCGGGCCTCGAGAAGGCGGGCGGGTCCTCCTACCGTGCGACGGCGAACTCGGGGGCCGCGGAGATCGGCACGGCCGGCTCCAACGGTCTCGGGTCGCTCGACGCGGGCACCCTCGAGATGTCGAACGTCGACCTCTCGCAGGAGTTCACGAACCTGATCGTCGCGCAGCGCGGTTTCCAGGCGAACGCACGCATCATCACCACGTCGGACGAGGTGCTGCAGGAGCTCGCGAACCTGAAGCGCTAGCCGGACCGGCCGATCAGGGGCGGACCTGACCGGGCAGGGTCAGGATCTCCGCCCCGTCGTCGGTGATGGCGATCGTGTGCTCGCTGTGCGCCGTCCGGCAGCCCGTGGCGCTCCGGAGCGTCCAGCCGTCGGCGTCGGTGACCAGGGCGGCGGTGTCCACCATGACCCAGGGCTCCAGCGCCAGCAGGAGCCCTGGGCGCAGGACGTAGCCGCGCCCCGGCCTGCCGGTGTTGGCGATGTGCGGGTCCTGGTGCATCGTCGACCCGATCCCGTGTCCGCCGAAGTCGGTGTTGATGGGATAGCCCGCCTCGCCCAGGACCGAGCCGATGGCGAAGGAGATGTCGCCGATGCGGGCTCCTGGTCCGGCTGCTGCGATGCCTGCGGCCAGCGCGCGTTCGGTGGCTCCGATCAGCGCGAGGCTCTCCGCCGGCTGCGTCTCGCCCACGACGAAGCTGATGGCGGAGTCCGCGGCGATCCCGGCCTTCGACACGGCGAGGTCGAGTGTCACCAGGTCGCCGTCGGCGAGCGCGTAGTCGCGGGGCAGCCCGTGGAGGACGGCGTCGTTCACGGAGGTGCAGACGTAGTGGCCGAACGGGCCGCGCCCGAAGGACGGCGCATAGTCGACGTAGCAGGACTCCGCCCCGGCCTCGGCGATCATGTCCGCGGTCCACCGGTCGATGTCCAGGAGGTTCGTGCCGACGGCGCTGCGGCCCTTCAGCGTGTGCAGGATGTGCCCGACGAGCGCGCCGGTCTCCCGTGCCCTGTCCAGCTCGGAGGAGGTGAGGATCTCGATCATGCGGTACCTTTCCGGGGAACCCAATAACTATACCGGTAATAGTATCCCGGTACTAGACTCGGAGCCATGGTCAGACTGCCGCTCACGCCGGGGGAGGTCGAGCGCGGACAGCGCCTCGGCGCCCTCCTGCGGCGCGCCAGGGCCGAGCGTTCCATGCTCGAGACCGCACTCGACGCCGGCGTCTCGCCGGAGACCCTCCGCAAGATCGAGTCGGGTCGTGTGGCCACTCCCGCCTTCCCGACCATCGCTGCCATCGCCGACGTCCTCGGTCTCTCCCTGGATGTCGTGTGGGCCGAGATCAACCAGCCCGAGCGCGACGTCGAGCCGGCCCGCCGCGACGGGCGGGAGCGACTGGCGTCCTAGGGGCGTCCTTACGAAGCTGCGGCACGTGCCGACAGTGGAGGAAAGAGGCCCCGCCGGGGCGTCCCGACTCCAGGATGTCCGATGATCGTGGTGACCCGGCTCAACGAGAGCCAGTTCGCGGTGAACCCTGACCTCATCGAGCGCATCCACGAGAATCCGGACACCACGCTCGTGATGGTCGACGGCGCGAAGTACATCGTGACCGAATCCCTGCACGAGGTGATCGACCTCATCGCGGCCTATCGGGCCCGTATCCTCTCACTCGCCCGGTTCCAGCCGGTGGAACCCACGGATCCGACCGGGCAGCGACCGCTCGGGCTCGTCCGCGATCGCGACGCCGCCGCGGCGCCTGCCCGCCCGGGCACCGACGTCGATCCCGGCGCCGGCACGCCCGTCCAGCTCAGACCAAGGAACAACTGATGGATCCCGCAACACTCGTCGGCATTCTCCTCGCTTTCGGTGCGCTGTACGCGATGATCACCCTCGAGGGTGCCCACGTGCAGTCACTCCTCCTGCCGGCGCCCATGGTCCTCGTGTTCGTCGCCACCCTCGCGGTCGGCATCGCCGGTGGCACCCTGAAGGACTTCATCGTCGCGGTGAAGGCCGTCCCGCCGGCGATCATGGGCAAAAGCACGCCTCCCCAGGACACCATCGACAGCGTGGTGGTGCTCGCGGAGAAGGCCCGCAGCGAGGGACTGCTCGCGCTCGAGGAGGAGGCCACCACGGCGAAGGACCCGTTCCTCCGGGGCGCACTGCAGAACATCGCGGACGGGACGGACGGCGAGGAGCTGCGCGAGATGCTCGAGGACGAGATCGATTCCGCCTCCTCGACCCACCGCACGGCGTCCAAGTTCTTCATGAGCCTCGGGGGCTATGCGCCGACCGTGGGCATCGTCGGGACGGTGGTGTCCCTGACGCACGTCCTCGAGAACCTCTCGAAGCCCGACGAACTGGGCCACATGATCGCCGCGGCGTTCGTGGCGACCCTCTGGGGCCTGCTCTCGGCGAACTTCCTCTGGCTGCCGATCGGTACCCGCATCAAGCGCCTCGGTGACATGGAGACCGCCCGGATGACCCTCCTGATGGAGGGCGTGCTGGCGGTCCAGGCCGGCAGCCAGCCGCGCCTGCTCGGCGAGCGGCTGAAGGCCATGGTGCCGCAGCACGCCCTGGGCAAGGGCGGGAAGGGCGGCAAGGACGACGGAAAGGCTCCGAAGGCCGCGAAGGGCGCCAAGGGAACGGGCGACGGCGCGGCGCAGGGCAAGGCCGCGGCGTGAGCAGGCGCCCCCACCGGAAGAACCGGGGCGAGGACCACGCCGACGAGCATCCGGACGAGCGCTGGATGGCGTCCTACATGGACATGGTCACCGTGCTGATGTGCATGTTCATCGTCCTCTACGCCATGTCCACCGTCGACCAGGCCAAGTTCGAGCAACTGCGCGTCTCCCTCGCCACGGGTTTCGGGGCGGTGGAGACGGCGACCGTCGACACGGCCGAGGGCACCGTGGTGCCCGCCGAGTACGCCAACGAGGAGGGGGAGTCCTTCACGGGGGGCGCGGCCCTCACGGATGCGGAGCCGGAGACGGAGCAGGAGGAGCCCGGTGCTGCGGCGGTGGCCGCGCCGACGCCGTCGCCCTCGCCGTCGGCCGGTGGTGACACCGCCGAGCCCGTGACGGACCGGGAACGCGCCGTCGAGGAGGTCGAGAACCTCCGGGCCCTGCAGGAGCGCATCGATGCCGGGCTGAAGGAGCGCGACCTCGCCGAGGCCGTCCGCTACGTCATCGACGAGCGCGGCCTCACCATCCGGCTCGTCAGCTCGGAGACCTTCTTCCTCCCGGACAGCGCCCAGCTGACCGACCAGACGCTGCGCATCCTCGAGAGCGTGGGCCCCGTCCTCGCCTCGATCCCCAACGAGGTGGGCGTCGAGGGCCACACGGCACGCCTGCCCGACTCCGTGCCGCGGCCGCTCGACTGGGAGCTGTCCACCGAGCGGGCGGTGAACGTGGTGCGCCACCTCATCGACACGGGTGGCGTGCCCGCCCTCCGGCTCTCGGCCATCGGCTACGGCGAATCCCGTCCGCTCGCCCCCGGGACCAGCGAGGCGGAACTCGAACTCAACCGCCGCGTGGACATCGTGGTGCACTCCGACCAGCCCGAGAGCGTCCGCGGCCTCATGCCGGAGATCGCCGCCGGCGGCTGAATCGCTAACGGCCCGCGCAGGCCGGCCGATAGTGGCTGGTGTGACGGTCCAGGAACAACTCTCCTTTGGCGTGCCCTCGGGCTCCGCCAGGGCGGTGGATGTCTATGACTTCCGCCGGCCCACCACTCTCGCGCGTGAACACTCACGCGTGCTCGAACTCGCCTTCGAGACGTTCGCGCGCCAGTGGGGCACGCAGCTCACCGCGAAGGTCCGCGTGATCTCGCAGGTGACCAGCGAGCAGGTCCTCATGCAGACGTACAACGAGTACGCCGCATCCCTGCCGCCCACGACGGCGATGGTCCTCTGCGCCATCCAGGACCATGCCAGCAAGGCGGTCATCCAGTTCCCCGCGTCCGCGGGCCTGTACTGGGTCGACTCCATGCTCGGCGGCCACGGCACGGTCCCTCCCGGCGAGCGGAAGTTCACGCAGATCGAGCAGGCGCTGATCCGGCGCCTCATGGACGACGCCCTCGAGGGACTCCACTACTCGCTGGGCTCGGTCCTGACCCAGCAGCTGGGCATCGACTCGATCCAGTACAACTCCCAGTTCGCCCAGGCGGCGTCGACCACCGAGCTCATGATCGTCGGGACCTTCGAGATCCGCGTCGGTGAACGCTCCTGCCCGGCCACGGTCGCCATCCCGGCGCAGCTGCTGCTCGCGCAGCTGGGCGACGCGAACCCCACCGCCACCGGCGAGGACGCACGCGAACTGATCGAGCAGCAGGTCACGCACGTGCCGGTGGACGTCGCCGTGCAGCTCGCGGCGCTGCCCGTCCTGCCGTCCCGCATCCTCGACCTCGCCGTCGGGGACGTCCTGAAACTGCCGCACCCGCAGCACCGGCCCTTCGAGCTCGCCGTCAACGGGCAGCGGCTCGGCGAGGCGGCCCTGGGCCAGAACGGCTCCCGCCTTGCCTGCGTAGTAGTGACCACCGAGGAGAACACCGCACCATGAACACCACCACCGTCGAGCACGAGGCCGCAGCGTCCCTCGCAGCACGACTCCCGCTTCCCGGCCCCCTCACGGCCGAGCCCTGCAGCGCCTCCGAGGTGCCGTCCGCGAGCGCGTCCACCGCGATCGTCGCGTCCTTCGTGGGCGCGTCCTCCGCGGATCTCGCCGTCGTCCTGATCGACGCGCAGCCCCTCGCCGCCGCCGCCGGCACGTCGTCACCCCTCGTCTCCCCGGCCGACGTGCTCGTCCCCGCGCTCGAGGCGGCGTCGGCCGCACTCGGCGACGGCGTGCTCGGCGTCCCGGCGGTGCAGGACGCGCTGCCGCTGTTCCGCGACGCCGAGACCTCGGTGTTCCGCCTCGCCGGCAGGTCCGGTGCCGTGGGCTGGTTCGCCGTCCGCCTCCGCGGTGCCCGTCCGGGTGCAACCCCCCGCCGTTCCGCCGCCTCCGCCGGTGCCGCCAACCTCGGCCGCATCAGCAATGTGGAGATGGCCATGACCGTGGAGATCGGACGTACCCGGATGTCGGTGCGCGATGTCCTGGACCTCGAACCCGGCGCCGTGATCGAGCTCGACCGCTCGGCCGGCGCCCCGGCGGACGTGCTGCTCAACGGGCGCCTCGTCGCCCACGGCGAGGTGGTCGTCGTCGACCAGGACTACGCCGTCCGCATCACCCAGATCCTCGACGTCGCCGACGGCGCCCTCTAGTGGACGTCGTGGTCCTCGCGCTGAGGGTGCTCCTGTCCCTCGGCGTGGTACTCGCGCTGCTCTTCGTGCTGCACCGCAAGCTCTCGAAGGTCAACGGCGGCCGTGCCGGAGCCGGCCTCGTGTCCGTCGTGGCACGCCAGGGCATCGGCGCGAAGGCATCCCTCGTGGTGGTGGAGGCCGAGGGCACGCGCTTCTACCTGGGCGTGACCGAGCAGTCGGTGTCGGTCCTCCACTCCTCGGCCGCGCCACGCGCGCTGCAGGCCGTCCCGGAGTCCGACGACGCGGTGCCCGCGGTCCAGGCGCGGGCGGCCGCGATCTCCGCGGGACCGGGCACACCGGAACCGGCCGACGCCCGTTTCGCCGCATCCCTGCGGCTGGCCGCTACGGCTCCCGCTACGGCTCCCGGTCCGGATCGCACCGCCGGCGCCGAGCCGATCAGCCGCCGTGCCGCACGTGCAGCCCGATCAGCGGAGCGGGCGCATGCCGCCGCGACCCTCCAGGGGTCGATCCTGTCGCCCGCCACCTGGAAGCAGACCGCAGCCTTCCTGCGCCAGGGACGGGCCGGGTGACGACGGCCGTCCTGCCGTCGGCACCCTCCGCACGCGGAAACCGCCTGGCCCGGTTCCCGCTCCTCCCGGCAGTCGCAGCCGTGCTGCTCGCCGTCGTCGTCGTCCTCCTCGGAGCCGCCGCCGGCCATGCCGGCGAACTGGATCCCGCCGTTCCCGCGCCCACGGCACCGTCCGCCCCCGCCGACCCCACGGCACCGGCCGAGCCGGGCAGCGGGGACGGGCTGTCCGTCGAGATCAACGGCGTCAACGGGGAACCGAGCTCGGCCGTCCTCACCCTCATCGGGATCACGCTGCTGTCCGTGGCGCCGGCACTGCTGCTGATGATGACGTCCTTCACGAAGATCTTCGTGGTGCTCGCGATGACGCGGAACGCGCTCTCGCTGCCGTCCATCCCGCCCAACCAGGTACTCGCGGGGCTGGCCCTGTTCCTGTCGCTGTTCATCATGGCGCCGGTCCTGACCGAGATCAACGACCTCGCCGTCCAGCCCTACCTCAGCGGCGCGACGACGTTCACCGAGGCCCTCACGGACGGCGCCCGTCCCCTGCAGACCTTCATGATGGCGCACACCCGTGAAGAGGACCTGGCACTCATGACGCGGGCCGCCGGCCAGCCGAATCCCGAGGACGCCGCGAGCGTCCCGCTGACCACCCTGATCCCGGCGTTCATGATCTCCGAGCTGCGGGCCGCCTTCATCATCGGCTTCGTGATCTTCGTGCCGTTCCTCGTGATCGACCTCGTGGTCTCCGCGGCGCTGATGTCCATGGGCATGATGATGCTCCCGCCGGTCATGATCTCGCTGCCCTTCAAGATCCTGCTGTTCGTCCTCGTGGACGGGTGGGGGCTCATCATCACGTCGCTCATCAACAGCTACCAGGGCGGCTGAGGTGGATACCAACGCCGTCCTCGACATCGGACTCGCCGGCATCTGGGCCGCGGCCAAGCTGTCCGCACCCGTGCTCCTGACCGCCCTCGTGGTGGGGTTCGCGATCTCGCTGCTGCAATCCATCACGCAGATCCAGGAGGTCACGCTCTCCTTCGTGCCGAAGGCCGCCGCCGTCTGCCTCGCCCTGCTCGTCTGCGGCCACTGGATGATCTCCGAGATGATCTCGTTCACGCACGAGATGTTCGAGCGCATCCCCGGACTCCTCGGGGGCGGCTGAGATGGAGATCGAACTCGACCAGGGCCGGATCGAAGCCGTCATGCTCGCCGGCGTGCGGATCGTCGCCTTCCTCGTCATCGCACCGCCCTTCTCGTACAAGGGCATCCCGGCACGCGTGAAGGCCATGCTCGCCGTCGGGCTGGCGCTCGCGGTGTCCCCGCAGGTCGCCGGGAGCTACGAGACGGGCGGCACGGGCCGGTACATCGGTGCCCTGGTCCTCGAACTCGTGGTCGGCGCCGCCCTGGGCTTCCTCGTGCTGGTCGTCTTCTCCGCGATCCAGTCCGCCGGGAGCCTGATCGACCTGTTCGGCGGGTTCTCCCTGGCCCAGGGATTCGATCCGCAGTCGATGGTCAACGGTGCCCAGTTCGCGCGCCTGTTCCAGCTCACGGCCCTGACGCTGCTCTTCACGTCCGACGGCTACCAGCTCATCATCGGAGGCCTGGTCCGGACCTTCAGCGCGCTGCCGCTCGGCGGGGGGCTGGACCTGGCCGAACCCGTCGAGGCGCTCACCGGCGCCGTCACCGGACTCTTCCTGGCCTCGGTCCAGATCGCCGGTCCGCTGATCGTGGTCCTCTTCCTGGCCGACGTCGGCCTCGGGCTCCTGACGCGCGTCGCACCGGCACTGAACGCCTTCGCGCTCGGGTTCCCGCTCAAGATCTTCATCACGCTCAGCCTCGGCGGCGTGGTGTTCGTCGCCCTGCCGCGCGTCGTCTCGACCCTCGCGGACGACGCCGCAGCACTCCTGATGGGGGTGGGCTGACATGGCGGAGGATTCCGGCGAGCGGACCGAGCAGGCCACCGACAAGCGGATGAGGGACGTCCGCTCCAAGGGCCAGCTCGCCAAGTCCGAGGACTTCACGGCGTGGGTGGGCGTCGGAGCGGCAGCGCTGATGCTGCCGTCCCTCATCTCCCGCTCGTCCGACGCCGCGACCGAACAGCTCGTCCGCGTGGCCGACACCATCGCGAACCCCGATCCCGCGTCGGCCCTCGACGCCCTCGCCGACGGTGGCGCGTCCCTGGGCGTCATCCTGGGCCCCTTCCTGGGTGTGCTGCTGGTGGCCGTGCTCGGTACCGCCGCCCTGCAGGGCGGCATCCACGTGAAGAAGTTCTCCGGCAAGTTCGAGCAGTTCAACGTGGTCAACGGCCTCAAGCGGATCCTCGGCGGACAGGCCCTGTGGCAGGGCGCGAAGGCGCTCCTGAAGACCGCCGTGGTCGGGCTGGTGCTCGTCGTCGTCGTGCAGAACCTCATGCCGGTGCTGATGGCCGCCGGGGGACTCTCGGTCGCCTCGCTCCTGAACACCGCGGGCGACGGCACCGCCGCGCTCCTGCGGGCCGCCGTCGTCGCCGGTCTGGCACTCGCAGCGATGGACGTCCTCGTGGTGATGCGCCGGAACCGCAAGAAGACCCGCATGACCAAGAAGGAGGTCAAGGACGAGAACAAGAACTCCGACGGCGACCCCCTCATCAAATCCCAGCGGCGCTCCCGCCAGCTGGCGATGAGCCGCAACCGCATGATCGCCGCCGTGGGCGGTGCCGACGTCGTCCTCGTCAACCCGACGCACGTGGCGGTGGCGCTCACGTACGAGCCCGGGCGGTCCGCACCGCGCGTCGTCGCGAAGGGTTCGGGCGTGATCGCCGCGAAGATCCGCGAGGAAGCGGAGAAGAAGCAGGTGCCGATGGTCTCCGACATCCCGCTGGCCCGTGCGCTGCACGCCGCCTGCGAGCTCGGCCAGGAGATCCCGTTCGAGAACTACGACCAGGTGGCCCGCATCCTGGCGTTCGTCATGTCCCTCAGGACCCGGGGGGCCGCCCGCGGCCTCCACACCCTTCCCGCCCGACCCTCAGCCGCCGGAGGCTTCTAGACCATGCGTTCCTCCCTCCCGAAATTCCTGGTCCCGGTCGGCGTCGTCGGCATCATCCTGCTCCTCGTGGTGCCGGTGCCGTCGGTGCTGCTGGACGTGCTGATCATCGTCAACATCCTGCTGGCGCTCGTGATCCTGCTGAACACCATGTTCGTCCGCAAGCCCCTGGACTTCTCCGTGTTCCCCTCCCTGCTGCTCGTCGCGACGCTGTTCCGGCTCGGCCTGAACGTCGCCTCGACCCGGCTGGTGCTCGGGGACGGCTACGCGGGGGAGGTCATCGCGGCCTTCGGGCACGTCGCCGTCGGCGGCTCGATCATCATCGGCGCGGTGGTCTTCCTGATCCTCGTGGTGATCCAGTTCGTGGTGGTCACCAAGGGTGCCGAACGCGTGGCCGAGGTGGGCGCCCGCTTCACCCTGGACGCCATGCCGGGCAAGCAGATGGCCATCGACGCCGACCTCAACGCCGGACTGATCACGGACACGCAGGCGCGCGAACGCCGCGCGGAGGTCTCGGCGGAGGCCGACTTCTACGGCGCCATGGACGGTGCATCGAAGTTCGTGAAGGGCGATGCCATCGCCGGGATCATCATCATCATCATCAACATCGTCGGCGGCCTCGCGATCGGCATGCTGCAGGACGGCCTGCCCATCTCCGAGGCCCTCACCACCTACGGGCTGCTCACCATCGGCGACGGGCTCGTCACCCAGATCCCGGCACTGCTCATGGCCGTGTCCACCGGCATGATCGTCACGCGGTCCAACGCCGAGGCGGACATGGGCTCGACGGCGGCCCAGCAGCTCGGGCAGTCGCAGAACGCGCTGCGCATCGCGGGTGCGGCGGCGATCGTCATGGCGCTCATCCCGGGCATGCCGAAGCTGCCGTTCATCGTGGTGGGCGCAGGCCTGATCGTGATCGCGCAGCGGCTCAAGAAGTCCGACGACGACGCCCGCACCGCGGCGGCGGCCCTCGAGGCCGAAGCCGCCGCTCCGTCCGCCGACAGCACGGACGACCTGCTCGAGCAGATGCGCGTCCACGCCCTCGAGGTGCTGCTCGCACCGGACCTGGTGGACGTCGTCACCGGCGCTCCCGACGACCTCCTCGGACGCGTCCGCGCCCTGCGCCGCAAGGTCGCGCTGGAACTCGGGGTCGTCGTGCCTCCCGTCCGCACGCGGGACAGCATCGACCTGCCGCCCGCCACCTACGTCATCAAGATCGCGGGTGTCGAGGCCGGCCGGGGCGAGGCTCCGCGCGGCAAGGTCCTCGCGCTCGGCGACCACCTCGCGCACCTGCCCGGTGCCGCCGTCGTCGAGCCCGTCTTCGGACTCGCCGGGAAGTGGGTGCCCTCGGAGCTCCGGCACAATGCGGAGCTCGCCGGCGCCACCGTGATCGACCGCGTCTCGGTCCTCGTGACCCACCTGTCCTCGGTCATCACGGCCAACGCCGCACGGCTGCTGACGCGCGAGGACGTCCGGGTGCTGACCGACGGCGTCCGCCAGGTCAGCCCCTCCGCCGTCGAGGAGCTGGTTCCCGGACTGATGTCCCTCGCCGAGGTGCAGCGTGTGCTGCAGGGGCTGCTGTCCGAGCAGGTGCCGATCAACGACCTCGCCCGCATCTACGAGGCACTGACCCTGAAGGCGAAGTCCTCGTCCGATCCGGAGGGGCTGGTCGAGGCGGCCCGGCTGGCACTCGGGCCCGCCGTGACCCAGCAGTATCTCGACGGCACGCTGCTGCGGGTCATCATGATCGATCCGCTGCTCGAGCAGTCCATGCTCGAGGGGCTGCGCCCGTCCGACCAGGGCACGCAGATCCTCCTCGATCCCGCACGGACCGAAGCCGTCCTCGCCTCGATCCGCTCCACGGTGGCCGATATCGAGGCCACCGGCCGTTCCGCGGTGCTGGTGTGCGCGCCGGCGCTGCGCCCCGCGCTCAAGCGGCTCGTGGGTCCCCAGGCGGCGGGGCTGCCCGTGCTCTCGTACCAGGAAGTGACGAGTGCGAACGTCGCCATCGAGACCATAGGAGTGGTGCGTGGCTCCGCAGTTATTTCATCTTGAGGGTCCCTCCCTCGAGGAGCTGAAGACCCAGGCCGCGGCCCTGTACGGTCCGCGGGCACTCATCGTGTCCGCGGAACTCGTCACGGTCGGCGGTATCCGCGGCGTACTCGCCCGCAGGCACTACGAGATCGTGGTCGAGGTGCCCGAGCCTGCCACCGGACACGCCGACGGCTACCGGTCCACGCCCGGTTCACCCCCTGGTTCCACCCCCGGTACCCGGCGGGGACGCCGCAGCGCCGCAGCGCCGGCGGGTATCGACGCCCTGCTCCAGCAGGCCGAGCTGGACGAGGTGCGGATAGCGGGCGGGTCCGCTCCCGCCGGGTCGCCGGCGGCAGGATCCCGGGGTGCCGCAGCCGGTGCCGCAGCCGGTGCCGCAGCCGGTGCTGCAGCCGGTTCCGGCAGGCCGGGATCCGGTGTGTCCGGCGCCGGTGCGGGGGAGCCCGCCGCCGTCTCGACGGACTCGGGCCTCTTCGCGGCGCTGATGGACAACCTCACCTTCGCGACCTCTCCCTCGACATCCGGTCCAGGTGCCGACCCGTCGGCCGCGCGGCGCCGGCCCGGCGACGACGCGCCGCAGGCACTCCCGGACGTCGGACCGACCCGGACCGGACCTCCCGCCGGACCGGTCACCACCGACCCTGTCGAGCGCGGATCCTCCGGCGGATCGACGCCGTGGGGCGCGCGCCCGGACGACCGGCCCTCCACCGCGGCGGGTAGTAGTGAGGCATCCGATGATGCACCCGCCGTCGTACCGCACCTCGCTGCGCACCCGGGCGACCCGGCACAGCTGCCCGACCTCGCGGGCCACGTCGTCGACACCTCCGCTGCACCCGACCCCGCGCCGGCGGTCCTCTCGGCACCCGGCGACCTCGTGATCATCGTCGGAGCGCCCGCCGTGGTCTGGGAGGTCGCGGCGTCCATGGCGGCGGCGTTCGGCCGGGGGGCCCCGGCCGCGGTGGCCGTCGCCGGACCGGAGGGCTGGCTGACCCGGGACGCACGCAGGATCGACGACCGCCTCGACGCCAACGCGGCCCGTGCCGCCGGAGTGGACGGCGGGCATCCGGTCTTCCTGGCGCTGTCCTCGGAGGATCCCGTGACCGACGCCCGGCTCCTGCTCGCCCTGCGCCCGGACCAGGTGTGGCTCGCGGTGGACGCCGGACGGAAGGAAGCGGACACTGCCGCCTGGGTCGGAGCCCTCCGCAGGAGCATGGAGCGCGCCGAGCTCGCACCGTCGGGGCTGGCGGTCGTGGGATCGGGGTCGACGGCGACGCCGGGCACGGTGGACGCGCTCGGTCTGCCCGTGGGCTGGCGTGACGGCGGGTCCCCGGAATCCCCGACGCGGCGCCGCGCTGCCTCCGTCGGTCGACGCCGGGCCGAGTCCGCCGGGATAGAGTGAAACGATGCTTGTTCTAACGCGAAAGGTCGGCGAGCAGATCCTGATCGGCGACGACATCGTCATCACGGTGCTCGATTCCCGCGGTGACGGCATCCGCATCGGCATCGATGCCCCGCGCGGCGTGAAGATCCAGCGCGAGGAGGTCCTGCGTGCCGTCACGGAGGCGAACCTCGCCGCTGCGGCTGCCGACGCCGAGGCCGCCGATGCGCTCAAGGCGCTGCTCCGGTCCGGTGCGGTGGTCGCGGCGGAGGATCCTGCCGACGGGCCCGCCGATGCCCGCCGCGGTCCGGCCGACCCCGCCTAACAGACTCTCCCCGCACTGGCGAGCAATCCGGATCCCTGATTCTGCGTTGTCGCCCGAAATCCGCCGGACCTAGCCTGACACCACCTGTTCATACCAACACGGAGGTGCCTCATGGCTACTGGAGAAACCGGATTCAACGACGTCTCTTTCGACCTCATCTCGCTGCAGTACCACTCGCTCAAGGCAGGGCACGACTACGGGCAGTACGTGCGTGACGCCCGGAACGCCGGTCGCGACGACATCGCCGAGTTCTTCGAGCAGGTCATGGCCCAGGACTCCGAGCGCGCCGCGAAGTGCCATGCGTTCCTCGGTGAGCTGACGAAGTCCGACGAGTCCGGTCCCGCGATGAGCTGACCGTCGTCCGCCGGCAGTGGCGGGTGCCTGCGGGCGCCCGCCACTGCCGTGTCTCGGGGGAACGGACGCACGGAAAAGCCCCGGCGGCGGACCGTCCGGGGCTTACGTGGAGCCTCCTGCCAGAGTCGAACTGGCGACCTTCTCATTACGAGTGAGACGCTCTACCGACTGAGCTAAGGAGGCAATGCTTCCCGGTACGGGCGATGCCCGGGGCCGATCCACAAGCCCCAACTTTATAGGAGGTTCCGGCCCGGGGTCAAAATGGGCGCGAGGTCCCGGAGCCGGCCCTCAGCAGCGGGTCCCGTCCTCCGGCACCGTCCCGTCGATGAAGTAGGAATCGACGGTGTCCCGGATGCAGTCGTTGGACCGGCCGTAGGCGGTGTGCCCCTCACCCTGCCAGGTCACGTGCACACCGGACTCGAGCTGGTCCGCCAGCGCCGTGGACCAGGCGTACGGCGTGGCCGGATCACCGGTGGTGCCGATGACCACGATCGGGTCGGCGCCTTCGGCCTGCAGGGGGGCCGGGCCCAGCACCGGCGGATACGCCCACGGCGCGCACAGCACACCGCCGTAGGCGAGGAACCGGCCGAACGTCGGCGACGCCGCCACGAGCTCCTGCTCGTCGGCCCGCATCTGCGCCGGATCGCTCGTCATCGGGTAGTCGAGACAGTTCACGGCGAGGAACGCCGCCGTCGAATTCGTGGCGTAGGTCCCGTCCGGCCGGCGCTCCGCCGAGAGATCGGCGAGGCGCAGCATGGCGTTCATGTCACCCGCCAGGGCCGAGGCCACGGCCTGCGTCAGGGTGGGCCAGTTCCCGTTGTCGTAGAGCGGCAGGATGAACCCCTGGACGAACGTGCTGATCGGGACCAGCCGTCCGTCCTCGGCCCGCGACGGCTCGCGTTCGACCGCGGCGAAGAGGTCCCGGATCCGGGCAACGCCGTCGTCGACCGTGCCCGGATAGGGGCAGTCGGCGCCCTGCTGGCAATCGGCGACATAGGCGCGGAGGGCGTTCTCGAACCCGCTCGCCTGGCCGAGCGTGATGTTCTCGTTGCTCAGGGACGGGTCGATCGCCCCGTCGAGGACGAGCCGGCCCGCCCGCTCTGGGAAGAGATCGGCGTAGGTCGCCCCCAGCTGCGTCCCGTAGGAGAACCCGAGGTAGTTCAGCTTCTCGTCGCTGACCACGGCGCGCAGGATGTCCATGTCGCGGGCCGCCGACTCCGTGTCCACGAAGCCGAGCAGTTCCCCGGTGCGCTGGGCGCACAGGCCGGCGTACTCCTCCGCGTCGGCCGTCATGAGCGCCAGCAGCTCCTCCTCGGAGGCGTCCACGGGGTAGCTCTCCTGCCGCGCCTCGTCGAGCTCCGCGTCGGTGTAGCACTTCACAGCACTGGACCGGTTCACTCCGCGGGGGTCGAAGCCGAGGACGTCGAAGTCCTCGCGCAGTCGCTCACTCGTGACGTAGTCGAGCGAGTCCCTGACGATGTTGAAGCCGGAGCCGCCGGGTCCGCCGGGATTGACCAGGACGGTCCCCTGAGCCTCGCCCGTCGCATCCGAGCGGATGGCGGCGATCTCGATGCTGCTGCGGCCGGGGTCGCTGTAGTCCAGCGGGACCTCGATGGTGGCGCACGAGAAGGATCCCTCGCAGCCCTTCCACTGCACTTCCTGCATGTAGAAATTGCGGAGGTCCTCGTCCACCTCGCCGATCGCGGCGGGATCGGCCGTCTCCACGCCGGTCGCGGGCGCTTCCTTCCACGAGGGGGAGAACAGCGTGCAGCCGGAGAGCCCGAGCACGACGGCGGCGGACGCCGCGAGGAAGGCCATGCTCCGACGGCGCGGTGTGCGGTCGGGGGAGTCGAGCGGTCCGAGGGTCATCGGTCGAGGTCCTTCCGGGACAGGAGGCTCACGGTCATGGCTTCGATCGCGAGGAGCGGGGACACATTGGTGCTGACAAGGCGTGTGCGGACCTCGTTGATGGCTTCGAGCCGCAGGAGGGTGTCCTCGGAGCTCTCCCTGCGGGCGAACTCCTCGAGCTCGGGTCGCAGGGGCTCGTTGACGAGCGACTGCCCGCTGGAGAGCTGCAGCATGAGCACGTCCCGGTAGAAGGAGATGAGATCCGTCAGGGCGCGGTCGAAGTAGTCGTTCTTGGAACGCTTGGCGCGCCGGGTCTGGTCCTCCTCGAGGCGCTTGATCTGTGCCCGCATGGACGGCGGCAGGGTGCCGGTCTCCGGTGCCCCGAGGGTGGCGAGCAGTGCGGCCCGCTCCTCGGCGTCGCGCTGCTCGAAGGAGCTCTGCGCCTCCGCCTCGGCGAGTTTCACGAGATCCGCCGCGGCACGCATGGCTCCGGCGACGGAGCGCAGCGTCAGCGGCAGCCGGACGATCTGGTTGCGTCGTTCCCGCGCGCCGTCGTCGGTCGCGAGCCTCTTCGCCACCCCGACGTGGCTCTGCGCGGCCCGGGCGGCCGCTTCCGCCGTGGCGGGGTCGATGCCGTCGCGTGCCACGAGCAGGTCCGCGACGTCCTGCACCGGCGGCAGACGGAGTCCCACGGACCGGCAGCGCGACCGGATGGTGACGAGGACGTCGCCGGGACTGGGGGCGCAGAGCAGCCAGATGGTCCGCGGGGGCGGCTCCTCGATGGCCTTGAGCAGCACGTTGGTGCTGCGCTCCTGCATGCGGTCGGCGTCCTCGACGATGATGATCCGCCAGCGGCCGGTGGACGGCTTGTCCTGGGCCTTGCGGACGAGTTCGCGCGCCTCGTCGATGCTGATCGTCACCTTCTCGGTGGTGACGTTCGTGAGGTCGGCGTGCGTTCCCGAGAGGACCGTACGGCACGCCTTGCAGGTGCCGCAGCCGCGGTCGCCCAGCGACTCGCGGTCGCAGAGCAGCGCGGCCGCGAAGGCCCGGGCGGCGTTCGACCGGCCGGAGCCGGGCGGTCCCGTGAACAGCCAGGCGTGGGTCGGTGCGCCGGACTCGGCGGCCCGACGCAGCTGCTCGACCACCTGTTCCTGTCCGCGCAGCTCGGCCCACACGCCGGTCGCCGGGAGGCTGTGCCCGATGGTGCTCATGCCGCTACCCGGGGCAGCGCTCCGAGGATCGCCCGGTGGAGTTCCTCGGGCGTGTCGGACGCGGCCAGCACGAGATAGCGTCCGGGCTCCTGCCGGGCGAGGTCCAGGAACGCGGACCGGATGCCGGCGTGGAAACCGTCGGGCTCGGACTCGAGCCGGTCCTCCGCGGCGGCGCCGGCAGTACGGCGGCTGCGGCCCTCGGCCGGGTCGACGTCGAGCAGTACCGTCAGGTCGGGGCGGAGTCCGTCCGTGGCCCAGAGGTTCACGTCGAGCACGGCCTGTGCCCCGAGGCCGCGTCCCGCCCCCTGATAGGCGACGGAGGAGTCGATGTAGCGGTCACACACGACGACGTCGCCGCGCTCCAGGGCCGGCACGATCACCTGCTGCACGTGCGCGGCACGGGACGCCGCGAACAGGAGGGCCTCCGTCCGCGCGTCGATCTCGCCGTGCCCGTGCTCGAGGACGAGGGACCGCAGTTTCTCGCCGATGACGGTGCCGCCCGGTTCGCGGGTGCGCACGACCGTGCGGCCGCTGTCCGCGAGCGCCCGGCAGAGCATCGCCGCCTGGGTGGACTTGCCGGCGCCGTCACCGCCCTCGAGCACGAGGAAGAGCCCGGGAAGCCCGTGCGGGAGGGGAAAGGTCACGCGCCAAGCCTACCGAGTGCGGAGGACGTTTACCCGCGGTAACACTCGCCCGGCACGTGCCGGTCCCACGGACCCGGCGCTAGGCTCGTGGAATGGCACTCGAGCTCACGGACCTGGCCCCGGACACCCTCACCGTCGCGGCAGGACGTCCTCCCCGCGAGCACGACTCGCCCGTCAACGCACCGATCGTCCTCTCGACGACGTACCACGAGACGCGCGCACCGGAGGCGGGCGACCGCATCTACGCGCGCGGCTCCAACCCCACCTGGGACCCCTTCGAGGAGGCGCTGGGCGCACTCGAGGGGGCGGACCTCCCCGCCCTCGTCTTCGGCTCGGGTCTCGGGGCGGCCGCCGCCGCGCTGTCCCTCGTGCCCACCGGGGGAGCCGTCGTCATGCCCCGCCACGCCTACGCCGGCTCGATCAGCCTCGCCGCGGACCTCGCCGCGCAGGGCCGCTTCGAGCTGCACGCCGTCGACATCGCCGACACCGCGGCGGTCCTCGCGCTCCTCGACGCGCTCGCCGGGCGGTTCGACGCCGGCCAGGTCATGCTCTGGCTCGAGAGCCCCACGAACCCGATGCTCGAGGTCGCGGAGCTGTCCGTCCTGACGGACGCCGCCCACGCGACCGGCGCCGTCGTCGTCGCGGACAACACCTTCAACACGCCCATCGTCCACCGGCCGCTCGAAGCCGGCGTCGACGTCGTCCTCCACTCCGTCACCAAGTGGCTGGCCGGCCACTCCGACGTCGTCCTCGGTGCACTCGTCACCTCGGAGGCGGACCTGCGCGCGCGGCTCCTGGCGCACCGCACCCTGCACGGCGCCATCGCCGGGCCGTTCGAGGTCTGGCTCGCCCTGCGCGGACTGCGCACGCTCGCACTGCGGATGGAGCGGAGCCAGTCCACGGCCGCGTCGCTCGCGCACCGGCTCGCCGACCATCCCGCCGTGCGCCGTGTGCGCTACCCGGGGCTGCCGACGGACCCGGGCCACGAGCGCGCTGCCGCCCAGTTCAACGGCTTCGGCGGCATCGTCAGCATCGAGCTCGAGGACGTCGCCACGGCCGACGCCCTGGTCTCGGCGGTGCAACTCTGGCTGCCCGCGACCTCGCTCGGCGGCGTGGAGTCGCTGGTCGAACGGCGACGGCGCCAGCCCGCCGAACCGGTCACCGTCCCGGAATCGCTCGTGCGCCTGTCGGTCGGTATCGAGAACCCCGACGACCTGTGGGCGGACCTCGAGCAGGCGCTCCGCCGTGCAGCGGGCAGGCGGGACGGCGGTCTCTGATCCTGCAGGGCGCCGCGGGCACGCCGGGCGGCGTCCCGGTGCGTCTCGGAGCGCAGGCCAGCTAAGCTGACTGCGTGGCTCTCGTATACGGCATCCAGTACTACCTGTACCTCGCGCTCGGCCTCGTGGCGCTGGGGATCGAGGTGTGGGCCTTCTCCGACTGCATCCGGCGTCCCGGGACGTCCTTCGAGGCGGCGTTCAAGCGGACCAAGGGTTTCTGGCTCGCCCTCACCGGTGGTGCCGTGGTCGTCGGACTGCTGTCGGCCCTCGGCGGCCGCGGCGGCTTCAACCTCTTCCAGCTGGTCGCCATCGTCGCCGCCTGCGTCTACCTCGCGGATGTGAAGCCCGCCGTGAGCCAGACCTCCGGCCGCGGCGGGAACCAGGGACCGTACGGGCCCTGGTAGGCCTCCGCTAGCCGGGCGCGACCGCGCTCCAGGCCACGGTCACCTCACCCAGCCGCCAGCGTGACGCGTCGCCCAGCAGCGGCCACCCGTCGCCCTTCATCGCACGGCACGTCTCGACCCACCGCTGCCGGTTCCCGAACGATGCGAGCGCTGCGGCATCGAGCCAGGCCCTGTCCAGGGCGCGCAGGTAGCCGTGGACGCGTTCGCCCTCGACGTTCCGGTGGATCAGCGCCTTCGGGAGACGTTCCGCCACATCGGACGGGAGCGTGAAGGCACCGAACCGGAGCGAGATGCTCAGCGACACCGGTCCCTCCGGATCGAGAGCCGCCCACGTCGACCGGCGCCCGATCTCGTCGCACGTCCCGTCGACGAACAGCCCGCCCGGCGCCAGTCGGGAGCGCACCTCGTCCCAGTAGGCCGCGTACTCCTCCTCGCCGTACTGCCGCAGCACGTTGAAGGCACGCACGAGAACGGGCCGCCGCCCGTCGAGGGGCAGTTCGAACCCGCCCTGCCGGAAGGCCAGGCCCGGGCGGGCGAGGGGTGCCGCCGCCGCCACGCGTGCCGGATCGATCTCGATCCCGACCACCTCGACGTCGTCGCGTACGGCCCGCAGGCGCATGAACAGTTCGACGGCGGTGACCGGAGCCGCTCCGTACCCGAGGTCGACCACGAGCGGATCGACCGCACGGCGGAGGCGGTACGCCTCGGGGCCGGCGAGCCAGCGGTCCACGCGGCGCAGGCGGTTGGGGTTCGTGGTGCCGCGCGTGATGGTCCCGAGGGGCTTCGGGGAACGGGGACGCGGGGGCACTCATCAAGGGTAGGACACCCGCTTAACACTGGGCGGAACAGGCCGCCTCCGGCATGACCCGTGCAGCGCGATACGGCAGACTAGGACGCATGACCTACACACTGATCCTGCTGCGCCACGGGCAGAGCGAATGGAACGAGAAGAACCTCTTCACCGGCTGGGTGGACGTGGCCCTGACGGAGAAGGGCCGCGAGGAGGCCACCCGCGGCGGCCACCTGCTGACGGAGGCCGGCATCCTCCCCGACATCGTCTACACGTCCCGGCAGAAGCGTGCGATCATCACCGCGAATCTCGCGCTCGAGGCCGCCGACCGCAGCTGGATCGACGTCAAGCGCAACTGGCGCCTCAACGAGCGCCACTACGGCGCGCTGCAGGGCAAGGACAAGGCCCAGACCCTCGCGGAGTACGGCGAGCAGCAGTTCATGGAGTGGCGCCGGTCCTACGACACCCCGCCGCCGCCCCTCGACGACGCCAGCGAGTACTCGCAGGCGAACGACCCGCGCTACGCGGACCTCGGCGACGACGTCCCCCGCACGGAGTGCCTCAAGGACGTCCTCGAGCGCTTCCTGCCGTACTGGGAGTCCGACATCACGGTGGACATCCGGGCCGGCAGGACCGTCCTGATCGCCGCCCACGGCAACTCGCTGCGCGCCCTCGTGAAGCACCTCGACGGCATCAGCGACAAGGACATCGCCGCGCTGAACATCCCCACCGGGATCCCCCTCGTGTACGAGCTCGACGACGACCTCAAGCCCGTGAAGGCCGGTGGCACCTACCTCGACGCCGATGCCGCAGCCGCGGCCATCGAGGCCGTCGCGAACCAGGGCAAGCACTAGTCCCGACGCCCGGACAGGAACGACGGCGGTCCCTGCGGGGGCCGCCGTCGTTCTCGTCCTGTCCGGGCCTCCCGGCCCGGTGGATCAGCTCAGCGGTGCGCTGGGCTGCCACTCGCCCGTGACGAGGTAGGCGACCTTGCGGGCCACCGAGACGCCGTGGTCCGCGAAGCGCTCGTAGTAGCGGCTCGCGAGCGTGACGTCGACGGTCGTGGGCGCGCTCTCGTTCCAGTCCTCCGCGGCGACGGCCTTGAAGACGCTGGCGTGCAGCTCGTTCACGCGGGCGTTGGCGGCATTGATCTCGTTGCTTAGCTCGAGGTTGCGGGTCTCCAGGAGTTCGGTGACCTTGGCAGCGATCTGCACGTCCAGCTCGGCGAGCTCGTCGAACGTGGGCCGGATCCCCTCGGGGATGACGTTCGCGGGGAAGCGCAGCCGGGCGAGCTGCGCCACGTGGCGGGCGAGGTCGCCCATGCGCTCGAGCGATGCGCTCATCCGCAGGGCGCCGACGATCATGCGGAGGTCGGACGCCACCGGCCCCTGGAGTGCGAGGACGTCGATCGCACGCTCGTCGAGGGAGTTCTGGAGGAAGTCGATCCGCGCGTCCGCGGCGATGACCTCCTGCGCGAGCTCGGTATCGGCACCCTGGAAAGCGCTGTTGGCCTTCTGGATGGCCTCGGACACCAGCTGCGAGATCTCGATCAGCTCCTCGCCGATCTGGTGTAGCTCGGCCTGAAAAACCTTGCGCACGTGGGCTTCCTTCCCTGGAAGTTCGAATCGACCGTTGTCACAGTTCCGCCGACGACACTTCCAGCCAGCGGTGAACTGTTTCCCCGCTTCCGATGAACGTTAGTTGAACCCCTTATCTATTGCCACCGGATCGGCCGGGACCGCCGGGGACAGCGCATAAGCTATGTCCGTGGACCCCCTTCTCCTGACGCTCGTGGCCGGGCTGGTCGGCCTCGCCCTCGGCGTGAGCGGCATGGCGGCGTTCCGTGCGAGCGAGGCACAGCGGCTCCGGCTCCTCTACGAGGACGAACCCACGCTGCCCGACGGCGCCGCGGAGGTCCTCTCGATCATCGGACGCGCGTACGTCATCGTGGACGCGATCGACGGCGTGGTCCGCGCGAGCCCGGCCGCGTACGCGTTCGGCCTGGTCCGGGGACACACCATGGTCCACTCGGAGCTGCTGGACCTCACGGCGCGCGTGCGGCGCGACGGCGTGATCGAGCAGCAGCAGCTCGAGCTGCCCCGCGGGCCGCTGGGGCAGGGCACCATCGTGGTCCAGGTCCGCGTCGCCGCCCTCGGCGCCGAGTACATCCTGATCCTCGCGGACGACCGCACGGAGATCACGCGCAGCGAGGAGATCCGCAACGACTTCGTCGCGAACGTCTCGCACGAACTGAAGACGCCGGTGGGTGCCATCTCCCTCCTGGCCGAGGCCATCGACGAGGCCGCCGAGGACGAGATCGCCGTGCGGCGCTTCGCCCAGCGCATGCACAAGGAGTCCGGGCGCCTGTCCGCGCTGGTCCAGGACATCATCGAGCTCTCCCGGCTGCAGGGCGCCGACGTCGTGCGCCGCGGGAAGCCGGTGGACGTCAACTCGGTGATCGCGGAGGCCGTGGACCGCAACAAGCTGCCCGCCGAGAGCAAGCAGATCGACATCGTGGTCGGCGGCTCCGTGGCGACGCCGGTGTACGGCGACCGCGAACTGCTCATGACGGCCTTCCGCAACCTCATCGACAACGCCATCCGCTACTCGCCCGAGGGCACGAGGGTCGGCGTCGGGGTCCGGGCCAGGGACGGACTCGTCCAGGTGTCGGTCACGGACCAGGGCTCGGGCATCACGCCGGAGGAGCAGGAGCGCATCTTCGAACGGTTCTACCGGATCGACGCCGCACGGTCACGGCAGACGGGCGGCACGGGCCTGGGCCTCAGCATCGTCAAGCACGTCGTGTCCAACCACGGCGGTGAGGTGACCGTCTGGTCGCAGGCCGGCCAGGGCAGTACCTTCACGGTCCGCCTGCCGGAGATGGAGGGGACCCCCGACGACGCGGTCGGCGACGCGGTCCCGGGTGGAGCCGCCGCGGCGGCTGCGGACCGGGCCGCGCAGGGGCCGGACAGGACGTCAGGGAAGAAGGACAGCGCCGCTGTCCATGAGCAGGGAGTCAAGGCTTGAGCCGCATTCTGATCGTCGAGGACGAGGAGTCGTTCAGCGACCCGCTGTCCTACCTCCTCGGCAAGGAAGGCTTCGAGGTGTCCGTCGTGGACAACGGCCTCGACGCCGTGACCGAGTTCGACCGCACCGGTGCGGACCTCGTGCTGCTGGACCTCCAGCTGCCGGGGCTCTCCGGGACGGAGGTGTGCCGCCAGCTGCGCCAGCGCTCGAGCGTCCCGGTCATCATGCTCACGGCGAAGGACGCCGAGATCGACAAGGTGGTGGGCCTGGAGCTCGGCGCCGACGACTACGTGACCAAGCCGTACTCGTCGAGGGAACTGGTGGCGCGCGTCCGGGCGGTCCTGCGGCGCCAGGGCGAGCCCGAGGAGCTGATCCCGAACACCATCCAGGCCGGACCGGTCCGCATGGACATCGAGCGCCACGTGGTCAGCGTCGACGGCGAACAGGTGGCGCTTCCCCTGAAGGAGTTCGAGCTGCTCGAGATGCTGCTGCGGAACTCCGGCAGGGTCCTGACGCGCGGCCAGCTCATCGATCGCGTCTGGGGCTCCGACTACGTGGGGGACACCAAGACCCTCGACGTCCACGTCAAGCGGCTGCGCGGGAAGGTCGAACCCGACCCCTCGAACCCCCGCTACCTCATCACCGTGCGAGGGCTCGGCTACAAGTACGAGCCCTGAGCCGCGCGGGGCTCCCGTGGTCCGGCGGGGAGCCAGGACCGGGACGCCCCGGTGCTGCGGCACGGACACGAATGCCCGCCTCCGATCGATCGGAGGCGGGCATGCGTGTCTGCGGGAGTGGGCGGAGGGCCTACTCGCCCTCTTCGGCTTCCTCGGTGGCGGCGGGCTCGCTCGGCCTCGGCGTGTAGCCGCCGGGGACGAATTCACGGTACTCCTCCAGCGTCCCGTCGAGCACGGGAACCTCGAAGGTCGCCTCCTCGCCCTCGACATCGAAGTCGACGTCGACGAGGGACCCCGGGAGATCCTCGATGCCTTCGAGGGTGGCGTCGTCCGTGGTCTCGTCCTCGAACGTGAACTGGCCCTGGCCCTCGATCGTGACGCTGGTGGCGGCGCCGCCGGCCTGGATGGACAGGTCCACGGGATCATCGCTCGTGTTGAAGACGGTGCCCACGAGGCGGCCGGCGGTCTCGTCGTCGCGGCCGACGATCAGGATGTTGCGCAGCAGAACCGGGCCGAGATCCTTCACGATGCCGTCCGACGCGGCGTACGGATCGGCCGTCGACTGGTCCGCGGTGAAGCTGCAGCCGGAGACGCCCAGCATCAGCAGCACGGCGCCGGCAGCAACGGCCTGCTGCGCTCGGTTCTTCGGTGCACAATTCACAGCACAAACTCCTGGGGGTTCAACAGGTGGGACAGGGACGTAATCCGGTGCGGACCTATCCAACAGACTATCGGCAACGGGCTCGAACCGTGGTGTCCGTTTCGTCGCACCCGCGCGTGGAGGATCACCAAAAGCACGTCCCGTCAAGAGGCGAATCATAGCCAAATGGGCTTGTTCCGGCGGCCTGACCTGCGAAAACGCGGGGTCGGGCGTGTCGTTGCCGTGATAAACTGACTGGCGGGAAAGGGGAAAGTCCACATGGTTTTTGAGGTCGGCGAAACAGTTGTTTACCCTCACCACGGCGCAGCGAAGATCGAAGAGATCAAGATGCGCGTCATCAAGGGCGAAGAGAAGATGTATCTCAAGCTCAAGGTGGCACAGGGTGATCTGACGATAGAAGTACCAGCAGAGAACGTTGACCTCGTAGGGGTTCGCGACGTGGTGGGCAAGGAAGGGCTCGAGCATGTGTTCGACGTCCTGCGGGCCGAATTCACGGAAGAGCCCACCAACTGGTCGCGCCGCTATAAGGCGAACCTCGAGAAGCTCGCGTCGGGCGACGTGATCAAGGTGGCAGAGGTCGTCCGCGACCTCTGGCGCCGCGACCACGACCGTGGGCTCTCGGCCGGGGAGAAGAGGATGCTCGCGAAAGCGCGCCAGATCCTGATCTCCGAACTCGCACTCGCGGAGAAGACCGACGAAGAGAAGGCGGCAAGCGTTCTCGACGAGGTCCTCGCCTCCTAGGAGTCGGACCGCACGGGAAGAGGGACCTTCGGGTCCCTCTTTTTTGTTGCTCTGTCATAGGGTGACGGAGTGTCCGAGAACAACGTGCCTCCTGCCGCCGATGCCCCGACGGGCGTCATCGTGGTGGCCGCCGGTTCGGGTCAGCGCCTCGGGCAGGGCATCCCGAAGGCCCGCGTCCTCTGCGGTGGCCGCACCCTCCTGCAGCACTCCCTGGAAGCGGTCGTGGCGTCGGGGGTCGCAGCGGTCGTCGTGGCGGTCCTGCCCGCCGGCGACACCGTGCTGTCCGACGTCGTCGCGCGCGCACAGCAGGCCTCCGGGGACTCCGGGCCGCGCATCTCGGCCGTGACCGGCGGCGCCACGCGGTCCGCGTCCGTGCGCGCAGGGCTCGAGGCCCTGCCGCCGTCGGTCGGCGTCGTCCTGGTCCATGACGCGGCCCGTGCCCTGACCCCGCCCGCGGTCTTCCAGCGGGTCGCCGCAGCTGTCCGATCCGGCGCACCGGCGGTGATCCCGGTGCTGCCCGTCGTGGACACGGTGAAGACTGTGGAGGGCGACGTCGTCACCGCGACTCCGGATCGCGCCACCCTGCGCGCCGTGCAGACCCCGCAGGGCTTCGCCGCCGACCGCCTGCGCGCTGCGCATGCCGGTCCCTCTGCGGGTGACCCCGGGGTCACCGACGACGCCATGCTGATGGAGGCGGGGGGCACCACGGTGCGCGTCGTCGACGGCGACGCCCTCGCCTTCAAGGTCACCACGCCCCTCGACCTCGTGGTCGCGGAGGCGGCGCTCGCGCAGCACACCGCGGCGCGGCCGGTGGCCGACCCCTGACGCACTCCCAGCCCCGCCCCACCGACCCAGCACAGGAGCGCACATGTACCTGAGTGAGCACGACCGTCTTCCCCGGACCGGGATCGGCGTCGACGTCCACGCCTTCGCCTCCGACGACGCCCCGCTCTGGCTCGCCGGCCTGCTCTGGGAGGGGGAACGGGGGCTGTCGGGTCATTCCGACGGCGACGCCGTCGCCCACGCGGCAGCCGACGCGCTGTTCTCCGCGGCGGGCGTGGGGGACCTCGGCACCCACTTCGGCACGGATCGCCCGGAGTACGCAGGCGCCTCCGGACATGCCCTGCTGTCCGCCGCCGCGGGAATCGTGAGGGAGGCGGGCTTCGACATCGGCAACATCGCGGTGCAGCTCATCGGCAACCGGCCCAAGTTCTCCCCCCGACGCGCAGAGGCGGAGGCGGCGCTGTCGGATGCCGCGCAGGCACCGGTCAGCATCTCGGCCACCACCACCGACGGCCTGGGCCTGACCGGCAGGGGAGAGGGCATCGCTGCCATCGCGACCGCCGTCGTCGTACGTTCCGCACACCGCCCGACGCCGGCGGGACCGGCAGCCTGACCGCCGCCGCCGGGTAATCTGGACCGGTGAGCCTGCGATTCTATGACACCGCCCGCGCCGAGGTGCGCCCCTTCGAGCCCCTCGAACCGGGCCGGGCGAGTCTCTACTACTGCGGGGCCACCGTCCAGGGCCTGCCCCACGTGGGCCACGTGCGGTCAGCGATCGCCTTCGACCAGCTCACGCGCTGGCTGGAGGCGCGCGGACTGCGGGTCACCGTCGTGCGGAACGTGACGGACATCGACGACAAGATCCTCGCCAAGTCCGAGGACTCGTTCCGCGAGGGGGCCGCGGAGCAGGACCCCTCGGTGGTGCCCGAGGAGCCGTGGTGGGCGCTCGCGTACCGGTTCGAGCAGGAATTCCACCGCGCCTACGCGGCCCTCGGCGTCCGACCGCCCACGTACGAGCCGCGCGCCACCGGACACATCCCGGAGATGCACGCACTCATCCAGCTCCTGATCGAGCGCGGTCATGCCTATCCGGCGCCGGACGGGTCGGGCGACGTCTACTTCGACGTCCGCTCCTGGCCCGCCTACGGCAGCCTGACGCGCCAGGACATCGACGACATGCAGGCCGCGCCCGACGCCGATCCGCGCGGCAAGAAGGATCCGCGCGACTTCGCGCTCTGGAAGGGTTCCAAGGACACCGATCCCGCGACCGCGTCGTGGACCAGTCCCTGGGGTACCGGCCGGCCGGGGTGGCACCTCGAATGCTCGAGCATGGTCACGAAGTACCTCGGGACGGAGTTCGACATCCACGGCGGCGGCCTGGACCTGCGCTTCCCCCACCACGAGAACGAGATGGCCCAGTCGCAGGCGGCCGGGCACGCCTTCGCCCGCTTCTGGATGCACAACGGGATGGTGACGTACGGCGGCGAGAAGATGTCGAAGTCGATCGGCAACACCGTCAGCCCCCGGGAGATGATCGAGGCGGCGGGTCCCCGCGTGGTCCGCTACTACCTCGGGCAGGCCCACTACCGCTCGGTCCTCGACTACCGCGCGACCTCGCTGCAGGAGGCGGCGTCCGCGGTGGCGCGGATCGACGGCTTCATCGCCAAGGCGTCCGCCCGCGTCGGCGCACCGGCGCGCGGACCCGTCAGCGCGGGAAGCCTGCCGCCGGAGTTCGCCGCCGCGATGGACGACGACCTCAACGTGCCCCAGGCCCTCGCGGTCCTCCACACCACCGTGCGCAGTGGCAACACCGCCCTGGCCGCCGGGGACGACGCCGCCACCCGGACCGGCCTCGCCGCCGTCGTCGCCATGACCGCGGTCCTCGGGCTCGACGACGCCGCGGACCCCGCCGCGCCGACCGTGGCGGGGGCGGGGGCGGGGGCGTCGAGGGCCCTCGACGCCCTGGTCCAGGACCGCATCGCCGACCGTGCGGATGCACGGAGTGCACGGGACTGGGCGCGGGCGGACGCCATCCGGGACGCACTGGCGGCCGCGGGGATCACCCTCGAGGACTCGGCGGACGGCGTCACCTGGTCCCTCTCGGGGGACTGACGGCGGGGCGTCCGACGCCGTCCCGTCCAGGGGCGGATCACGTCCGGATCGCGTCCGGATCGCGTCCGGATCGCGGATGCCGGGGCACTGCACCGGCTCCGCGTAAACTGGAGGGGATTCTTCTTCTATATAAAGGTGTTCTCTCCATGGCCAGTCACGGACGTCCAGGCGCGGTTCGCAAAACGAAAAAGGGCCCCACCATCGGCACCGGCGGCCACGGACGCAAATCGCTCGAGGGCAAGGGACCCACTCCCAAGGCGGAGGACCGCCCGTACCACAAGGCGTACAAGAACAAGGAGCTCTCGGAGCGTTCCGCGGCCAAGCGCGCCGGCGGGAAGAACGCCGGCACGGGCCGCACCAAGGGCAAGGCCGCCGAGGAGGTCGTGACCGGCCGCAACTCGGTGGTGGAGGCCCTCCGCGCGGGCATCCCTGCGAAGGCGCTGCACGTCGCGATCCGCATCGAGATGGACGACCGCGTGCGGGAGTCGCTGAAGATGGCGGCCGAGCGCGGCATCCCGGTCATGGAGACGGGCAAGCCCGAACTCGACCGCATGACGGACGGCGCGGTGCACCAGGGCCTCATGCTGCAGGTCCCGCCCTACGAGTACGCCGATGCCCTGGACCTCGTGGACGAGACGATCGAGCGGTACAGGCGCGGCCACATCGGGAACGCCCCGCTGTTCGTGGCCCTCGACGGCATCACCGATCCCCGCAACCTCGGGGCCATCATCCGCTCGGCATCCGCCTTCAGCAGCCATGGCGTCATCGTGCCGGAGCGGCGTTCCGTCGGTGTAACGGCGTCGGCCTGGAAGACCAGCGCCGGTGCCGCCGTCCGGGTCCCCGTCGCGCGCGTCGGCAACCTGAACTCGGCCCTGAAGTCCTTCAAGGACAAGGGCATCTTCGTCCTCGGGCTCGACGGCGACGGCGACGTCTCGCTGCCCGAGCTGTCCCTGGGCCGCGACCCCATCTGCATCGTCGTCGGCTCCGAGGGCAAGGGCCTGTCTCGGCTCGTCCGCGAGAACTGCGACCAGATCGTCTCCATCCCGATCGACTCCGCCATGGAGTCGCTCAACGCGTCGATGGCGGTGGGGATCACGCTGTACGAGGTGTCCCGCCAGCGTTCGGCCTGACCCGGGCATGGTCAACCCCGCACCGCTGACGCGCGCCTCCCGCGAGTTCCCGCTCGGGCTCCACTCCGTCAAGGGGGCATGGAGCCAGGACGGGCACGCGAATGCCGCGGTGTGGGCGCCCGGCATCGCCTCCATGGACGTGCACTGGTGCCGCGCCGACGGCACCTGGACGTCCGAGACGCTCGTGGGGCTCGACGGCGGCGTCCACCACGGTGTGGTGGGACCGGTGGCGCCGGGGGCGCTCTACGCCTTCTGGCCCACCGGCGAGGACCTTCCCGGAGCTCCCGGGACGGCCCAGCTGCTGCTCGATCCCTACGCACGCGCGGTCGAGCCGATCGGACCCGCCGCCGGGACCGATGAGCCGCCGTCGCGCTCCTACTACTCGGTCTTCCTCGAGCACACGTTCGACTGGGGGACGAGTGAGCACCCGCGCACGCCCTGGCGCGACAGCGTCATCTACGAAGCGCATGTGAAGGGTCTCACGAAGGCCCACCCCGGGATCCCCGAGGAGCTGCGGGGCACCTACGCCGGACTGGCGCACCCGGTGATGACCGGATACCTCCGCGATCTCGGGGTGACCGCGGTCGAGCTGCTGCCGATCCACTTCTCCATCGACGAGCCGCACCTCGAGCCGCTCGGCCTGGGCAACTACTGGGGCTACAACACGCTCGGATTCTTCTCGGCGCACTCCGCCTATGCCACAGCGGCCGCGCGCGAGGCGGGACCGGACGCGGTGCTCGACGAATTCAAGGGCATGGTCCGCGCCCTGCACGAGGCCGGGCTCGAGGTCCTCCTCGACGTCGTCTACAACCACACGGCCGAGGGTGAGCAGCACCGCCCGGCCCTGTGCTGGCGCGGGCTCGGGGATCGGGACTACTACCGGCACGACGACGCCCGGCGGTACGTCGACACGACCGGGTGCGGCAACAGCCTGGACTTCTCGCAGCCCCGGGTCGTGGAGTTCGCGCTCGACTCGCTGCGCTACTGGGTCGAGGAATGCCACGTGGACGGCTTCCGCTTCGACCTCGCCGTCACCCTCGCCCGCGACGAGAACAACACGTTCACGCCGCGCCACCCCTTCCTGGTCGCGGCCGGCGCCTCGAAGGCCCTGCGCGGCACGAAGCTCATCACCGAGCCGTGGGACCTCGGGCCGGACGGCTGGCAGACCGGGAGGTTCCCGGTGGGCTGGGCGGACTGGAACGACGGCTTCCGGGACACCGTCCGCGACTTCTGGCTGCGGGACGTCGCGTCCATCGCGGCCGGTGGCACGGGGTCCTCGCCGGCACGCCTGGCCGGCCGGCTCGCCGGGTCGGCCGATACCTTCGCCGGATCCGGCCGGAGCCCGCTGGCGTCGGTCAACATGGTCACGGCCCACGACGGCTTCACGCTGGCCGACCTCACGGCGTACGAGCGCAAGCACAACGAGGCCAACGGCGAAGGCAACCGCGACGGGTCCAACGACAACCGCAGCTACAACCACGGGGCCGAGGGCCGCACGGAGGACGAGGGCATCCTCGCAGCCCGTGAGAAGAGCGCCCGCAATGTGATGGCCTCGCTGCTGATCTCGCTCGGCGTCCCGATGATCACCGCCGGGGACGAACGGGGCCGGACGCAGCGCGGCAACAACAACGCGTACTGCCAGGACAACGACCTCGCGTGGGTGCAGTGGTCGGACGACGCCGCGTCCCGGGACATGCTGGCCGCCACGCGCACGCTGCTGTCCATCCGACGCGACTTCCTGGCCGCGCAGCCCGCCACCTTCCCGTCACGGAGCGACCAGTCCACCCTCCTGTGGTTCAACGCCGCGGGCCTGCCGATGACGGCGCAGGAGTGGAACGACCCGGCCACCCGGACCGTCCAGCTCCTGCTGGGCTCCACGGGCGGGAGGATCAACGGCCTCGTGGTGATCAACGGTTCGCTCCGCGAGACGCGCATCCATCTGCCGTCGGCCTGGATCCTGCAGGGGCAGGGCGTGACCGGCGAACAGCCGCGCTCCTTCACGCAGACCTTCGACTCCGCGGCGAGGGGTGCGCCGACCGACGCCGGCCGGCTGCTCTCGGGCGAGGCCGACACCGTCGCCGCCGACTCGGTGCGGATCTACCGCTGCTGAGTCCGTCCGGCCCACGCCGGGAACGACGAAGCCCGGGACCGTCCGGTCCCGGGCTGCGTCGCGTCCGGAGGGGCGCGTCGTCGATCAGGCGTTGACGACGAGTCCGAGCTCGGCCTTCGTGGCGAGGGTCGAGTGCTTCGGGAGCACGCGCACGGTGTAGCCGAAGGACCCCGAGTGGTCGATCCGGATACTGCCCGTGAAGAGGTAGCGCCCGCTGCCGAGGTTCTCGGCGACGGTGAGGTCGTCGACGGCCACGTCGCTCAGCTCGTCGCTCTCAAGTGCGCGGCCGTAGGCCACCTCGACGGCCACGTCGTCCGGGTCGAGCCCGCCGAGTGCCACGTAGGCGTTCACGGTCAGGGAATCACCGATCTGCGGGTCCTCGGACACGCCGGTCGAGTCCACGTGCTCCACCTGCACGGCGGGCCAGCTGCCCTGGACGCGTGAGCGCCAGGCCGCGGTCCGCTTGGCGAGGGCGAAGGAGTCCGACGCCGCCGCCTGGCCCGAGCGCCAGGCGGGACGGTAGAGCTTCTCCACGTAGTCCTGCAGCATGCGGTCGGCCGACACGGCGGGGCCGAGCGTCGCCATGGTGTGCTTGATCATCGCGATCCACTGGTGCGGCACGCCGTCGCGGGAGGGCTCCGACGGACCGGCGGCGCCGGCCCCCTCGGCGGGGACCAGCGAGTAGAAGCGCGGGCCCACCTGCGTCTCGAGGAGGTCGTACAGTGCTGCCGCCTCGATGTCGTCGCGCTCGTCCGCGGAGGCACCGTTGTTCGCGGTCGGGATCGCCCAGCCGTTGTCGCCGTCGTACATCTCGTCCCACCAGCCGTCCAGGACGGACAGGTTGAGCCCGCCGTTGATGGCCGCCTTCATGCCGGAGGTGCCACAGGCCTCGAGCGGGCGCAGCGGGTTGTTCAGCCAGACGTCGCAGCCCGGGAAGAGCGTGAGCGCCATCGCGATGTCGTAGTTGGGCAGGAAGACGATGCGGTGGCGTACCTCGGGATCGTCCGTGAAGCGGACGAGGTCCTGGATCATGCGCTTGCCCTGCTCGTCGGCGGGGTGCGACTTGCCGGCGATCACCAGCTGGATCGGGTGCTTCGGATGCAGGAGCAGCGCCTTCAGGCGGGCGGGGTCGCGCAGCATGAGCGTGAGCCGCTTGTAGGTCGGCACGCGGCGGGCGAAGCCGATGGTGAGGACGTCCGGGTCCAGCACCGAGTCCGTCCAGGTCAGCTCGGCGTCCGCGGCGCCGCGCTTCTTCCAGGAGGCACGGAGCCGGCGGCGGACATCGTCCACGAGATTGGAGCGGAGGCTGCGGCGCAGGGCCCAGATGTCCGTGTCGGGCACGTCGTAGACCTTGCTCCACTGCGCGTCGAGCACCGACTCGGCGCCGAAGTGGGACAGCGCGAAGTCCGCGATCTGCGGGTCGACCCAGCTCGGGACGTGGACACCGTTCGTGACGGAGGTGATGGGCACCTCGCGTGCGTCGAATCCCGGCCAGAGACCCGAGAACATGCCCCGCGAGACCTCGCCGTGCAGCTTCGCGACACCGTTGGCCCGCTGCGCCAGGCGCAGGCCCATGACCGCCATGTTGAACTTCGTCGGATCGCCGTCCGCGTAGTTCTCGGCGCCGAGGGCCAGGACGCGGTCCGTCGGGACGGCCGGCGCGAGGCCCGCGTGGAAGAAGTGCTCGATCTGGGCGCGGTCGAAGCGGTCGATGCCCGCAGGAACCGGGGTGTGGGTGGTGAACACGGTCGACGCGCGGCCGGCCGTCAGGGCCTCCTCCCAGCTCATCGGGGACTCGTTGGACGGGTCCATCAGCTCACGGATGCGTTCGATGCCGAGGAAGCCCGCGTGGCCCTCATTCGTGTGGAACACCTCGGGCGCCGGGATCCCGGTCAGCCGCTGGAAGATGCGCAGCGCCTTGACGCCGCCCATCCCGAGGAGCAGTTCCTGCTGCAGGCGCTGGTCCCCGCCGCCGCCGTAGAGGCGGTCGGTGACGTTGCGCGCTGCGTCGTCGTTCTCCGAGACGTTGGAGTCGAGCAGCAGGAGGGGGACGCGTCCGACGTCGGCACGCCAGATGTGCGCGGACAGCTGCCGGCCGTTGGGCAGGGGGAGCACGACCTTCGCCGCCGAGCCGTCCTCCTCACGGAGCAGGGTGAGAGGGAGGCCATCGGGGTCGAGGACGGGATAGGTCTCCTGCTGCCAGGCGTCCCGGGAGAGCGACTGCTTGAAGTAGCCGGCCTGGTACAGCAGGCCGACGCCCACCAGGGGCACGCCGAGGTCCGACGCGGACTTGAGGTGGTCGCCGGCCAGGATGCCGAGGCCGCCGGAGTACTGGGGGAGGACGGCGCTGATGCCGTACTCGGGGGAGAAGTAGGCGATGCTGCGGGGCGCGTCGTCACCGAGGCCCTGGTACCAGCGCGGTTCCGTGAGGTAGCTCTCGAGATCGGCGCCGAGCTCCTGGATACGCCGCACCAGCTTCTCGTCGCCTGCGAGCTGCTGGAGCTGCTCGCGCGTGACCGACCCGAGGAAGGACACCGGATCGTGGCCGCTCTCCTCCCACGCCACCGGGTCGATCTCCTCGAAGAGACGCGAGGTCGGCAGGTGCCACGACCACCGCAGATTACCCGCGAGTTTGCCGAGCGGCGCGATGCTCTCGGGGAGGACGGTTCGGACGGTAAATCTGCGGATTGCCTTCACCCCGGTTACGCTAGCGCACTTGCCCAGCGCTGGGGAGGGCTTCCCGCGCAAACGCTTGCGTTCTCCGAAGTACGCCCCGATGTTACGCAAAGCTCCCTTAGCATTTCGGCCCATTACTCGCTAACGTCGTACGGGTGACGACTCCTACCGAGCAGAATCGAAATGCCCCGTACCCCGAAGGACTGCGTTTCGGCCGCATCCCCATCACCGCCGTGACCCCTGTCATCGAGGATGGACGCTTCCCCGCCAAGGCGATCCCCGGCTCGGACATCGCCGTCGGTGCGACCGTGTTCAGGGAGGGCCACGACCAGCTCGGCGTATCGGCCGTGCTCTACGACCCCCGCGGCAAGGAGGTGCAGCGCGTCCGCATGACGCCGGTGGGGTCCGGACTCGACCGGTGGGCCGGCACCCTGACGCCGCGCGCCAAGGGCCCGCACACATTCACCATCGAGGGATGGTCGGACCTCTTCGGGACGTGGGAGCACGACGCGACCATCAAGATCGCGGCAGGGGTCGACGTCGAGCTCATGCTCGCCGAAGGCGCCGCGCTGTTCACACGGGCAGCCGAGGAGCGCACCGCGCGGGACGCGACCCTCTTCCGTCGCGCCGCCGCGACCCTCGCCGACACCTCGCAGAGCGTTGAGGCACGTCTCGCCGCCGGTCTGTCGGCGCAGATCCACGAGGCGATCGCACGCCAGCCGATCCGCTCGCTCGTCACCGCCTCCCCGGCGTACCCCATCAACGTCGAGCGCGAACTGGCCGGACGTGCCGCCTGGTACGAGTTCTTCCCGCGGTCCGAGGGCGCGACCTACGACCCGGAGACGGCGCAGTGGACCTCCGGTACGTTCCGTGAGGCGACGAAGCGCCTCGACGCCATCGCGGCGATGAACTTCGACGTCGTGTACCTTCCCCCGATCCACCCCATCGGGCGGACCCACCGGAAGGGACCGAACAACACGCTGACCGCCGGGCCCAACGATCCCGGATCACCGTGGGCCATCGGGTCCGAGGCCGGGGGCCACGACGCGATCCATCCCGACCTCGGGACGTTCGACGATTTCGACGCGTTCGTGGCGCGGGCACGGGAGCTGGACCTCGAGGTCGCACTCGACCTCGCACTGCAGGCAGCGCCCGACCATCCCTGGGTCACGAGCCACCCCGAGTGGTTCACCACGCGGGTGGACGGGTCGATCGCCTACGCCGAGAACCCGCCGAAGAAGTACCAGGACATCTACCCCATCAACTTCGACAACGATCCCACGGGCCTCGCGAAGGAGATCCTGCGGATCGTCCTCATGTGGATCCAGCACGGCGTGAAGATCTTCCGGGTCGACAACCCGCACACCAAGCCCGTGCAGTTCTGGGAATGGCTGATCGCCCGGGTCAACAGGAAGCACCCCGACGTCATCTTCCTGGCGGAGGCCTTCACGCGTCCGCCCATGATGCACGCCCTCGGTCGTGCCGGTTTCCAGCAGTCGTACTCCTATTTCACCTGGCGCAACACGAAGACGGAGCTCGAGGAGTACTTCACCGAGATCAGCAAGGTCTCGCCGTCCTACTTCCGGCCCAACTTCTTCGTGAACACCCCGGACATCCTCACGGAGTACCTCCAGTACGGGGGCCCGGCCGCCTTCAAGATCCGGGCCGTGCTCGCGTCCATGGCCAGCCCGCTGTGGGGCGTCTACTCCGGCTACGAGCTGTTCGAGCACGTCGCCCGCCCGGGCGCCGAGGAATACATCGACAACGAGAAGTTCCAGTACCGCCCCCGGGACTACGCCGCGGCCGAGGCCGAGGGGCGCTCGCTGGCGCCGTTCATCACCCGGCTGAACGCCATCCGCCGCTCGCACCCCGCGCTCGGCGACCTCGAGAACCTCAGCATCCACGGCAGCAGCGATCCCGCGACCGTGGTCTTCGCCAAGCACAAGCAGACGGCGGAGGGCAAGGACACGATCATCGTCGTCGTGAACATCGACCCGCACAGCACGAGGGAGAGCACGGTGTCGCTCGACCTCGCGCGGTTGGGTCTCGATGCCGCGGACTTCGACGAGAACGGCACGTTCCTCGTGGACGACCTCATCACGGGACAGACCTTCACCTGGGGCGAGCACAACTACGTGCGGCTCGACGCCCACGTGGAGCCCGCCCACATTCTCTCGATCAGGAGGCAGCGCTAGTGCCCAACCCTTTCCAGCTCAACGCACCTGGACTGGCCCACGACCCCCACTGGTACCGCAAGGCGGTCTTCTACGAGGTCCTGGTCCGCGGATTCGCCGATGCGAACGGGGACGGCTCCGGTGACCTCTCGGGTTTGATCGACAAGCTGGACTACCTCCAGTGGCTCGGCGTGGACTGCCTGTGGCTGCCGCCCTTCTTCAAGTCCCCGCTCCGCGACGGCGGCTACGACATCTCGGACTACTACGACGTCCTCGACGAGTTCGGGTCCCTGGGCGACTTCAAGCGGCTCGTCGCCGAGGCTCACGCCCGCGGCGTGCGGGTCATCATCGACCTGCCCGTGAACCACACCTCGGACCAGCACCACTGGTTCCAGGAGTCCCGCAGGGATCCCGAGGGCCCGTACGGCGACTTCTACGTCTGGAGCGACACCGACGAGAAGTACCAGGACGCGCGCATCATCTTCGTGGACACCGAGGAATCGAACTGGACGTTCGACCCCGTGCGCCGGCAGTTCTTCTGGCACCGGTTCTTCAGCCACCAGCCCGACCTCAACTTCGAGAACCCCAAGGTGCAGGAGGCGATCTTCGACGTCGTGAAGTTCTGGCTCGACCAGGGCATCGACGGCTTCCGCGCGGATGCCATCCCCTACCTGTTCGAGGAGGAGGGCACCAACTGCGAGAACCTGCCGAAGACGCACGAGTTCCTCAAGCGGCTCCGCGCGATGGTGGACGAGAACTACCCGGGCCGCGTCATCATCGCCGAGGCGAACCAGATGCCGGACGAGGTCGTCGAGTACTTCGGCGACGAGGACGGCCCCGAGTGCCACATGTCCTTCCACTTCCCGATCATGCCGCGGCTCTTCTACGCGCTGCGTGACCAGAAGTCGGCACCCATCATCGAGACGATGAAGGAGACCCCGGCCATCCCGGCCGGCGCGCAGTGGGGCACGTTCCTGCGCAACCACGACGAGCTCACGCTCGAGATGGTCACCAACGAGGAGCGCGAGGCGATGCTCGGCTGGTACGCGCCGGATCCCCGGATGCGGGCCAACGTCGGTATCCGGCGGCGCCTGTCGCCGCTGCTCGACAACTCGCGCGCGGAGGTGGAACTGATCCACGCCCTGCTGCTGTCCCTGCCGGGCAGCCCGTTCCTCTACTACGGGGACGAGATCGGGATGGGCGACAACATCTGGCTGGAGGACCGTGACGCGTCGCGGACCCCCATGCAGTGGAACCCGGACCGCAACGCCGGCTTCTCCCCGGTGGACCCCGGGAAGCTCTACCTCCCGGTCGTCCAGTCCCTCGTCTACCACTACAACCACGTGAACGTCGAAGCGCAGATGGCGACGTCCAGTTCGCTGCTGCACTGGGTCCGCCAGATGCTGGCCGTCCGCAAGGCCCACCCGGCGTTCGGGCTCGGCACCTACCGCAACGTCCCCGTCGAGTCGGAGCACGTCCTGGCGTTCCTCCGCGAGGTCGATGCCGACAACGCCGAGGGCGAGCCCGAGGAGTCGGTGCTGTGCGTCTTCAACCTGTCGCAGCACCCGGTGGCGGCGCGGATGCGCCTGCCCGAGTTCGGCGGCCGCGGCCTCCGGGACCTGTTCGGCGGTTCGATCTTCCCGGTGTTCGCGGAGGACGGCGAGATGACCCTGACGCTCGGCAGCCACGACTTCTTCTGGCTGCGCGTGCGCTCCGCCAGTTCGAACACGTCATCGCCGCACACGCAGGCGATGCCCGTCATCCCCGTCCCGGAGGCGATCCGATAATGGCGACCCACACCCCCTTCATCCCGGAGATCCTCACCGAATGGCTTCCGTCCCAGCGGTGGTTCCCCGCGAAGGGACGCGAGGTCGCTCTGACGGTCGTCGGCGGGACGGTCCTGGAGGACCCTGCCGGCGCTGCAGGCTTCGAGGTGCACTTCCTGGCCGTCGAGTCCGGACGGCGCACCGACGTCGTCAGCGTGCCGATCAGCTACCGCAGCGAACCGCTCGACGACGTCGCCGGGCTGATCGGGCAGGTCGAGCACCCCGGGCTCGGGACACGCTGGGCGTACGACGCCACCCACGACGCCGATTTCGTGCGCCTCTGGGTGGACTTCATGCTGTCCGAGTCCGGTACCCCTGACGGGCGGCTGACCGGCGTCGTGGTCAAGAAGCCGGAACACCAGGAATCCGGCTCGGCCCAGCCCGTCAAGGTGCTGCAGGGCGAGCAGTCGAACACCTCGGTGGTCTACGGCTCCGGTCCCGGCTCCATGATCGTGAAGTTCTTCCGTGTGCTGGCGGCCGGCGACAGCCCCGACGTGCAGATCAGCGCCGGCCTCACCGCCGGCGGGTCCACCGACACCCCCGACACGTTCGGGTGGGTCACGGGCACCTGGCAGGAAGCCCATGCGGGTCCCGGCCACCACGTGAGCGGGCACGTCAGCGTCCTGCGCGATTTCGTCGAGGGCAGCACCGACGCCTGGCGCACGGCTTCCCTCGCCGCCTCGACCGCCGCCGACTTCACCGCTGAGGCGCGCGGCCTCGGCCGGGCCGTCGCACGGATCCACCGGCAACTGGACGGCGCCTTCGGAAGCCGCACGGCGACCGCGGAGGAGGAAAAGGACTTCAAGGAAGCCCTCGCGCAGCGGATCCGGTGGGCCTGGGAGGAAGCAGGCGACGCTGTCGGCCCCCTGGGCGCCGAGGTGGACCGCATCGTGCGGGACATCGAGGTCCTCGAGGACATCCCGCCCCTCCAGCGCATCCATGCCGACCTCCACCTCGGCCAGGTCCTCCAGGCTCCGGACGGCACCTGGCTCGTCATCGACTTCGAGGGTGAGCCGCTGCGGCCCACCGCCGAGCGCAGCGTCCCGGACGTCCCGGTCCGCGACGTCGTCGGGATGGTCCGCTCGCTGGAGTACGCTGCCGCCTCGCGGGGAGCAGCGCCGGTCGGTTCGCCCGAGGCCGCCGTGACCGAGCAATGGTCCGACGCCGCGCGGAAGGCCTTCCTCGACGGGTACGCGGAGGAGTCCGGCGCCCCCGTCGACACCTCGGGTCCGCTGTTCCGGGCGCTCTGGCTCGACAAGGCCCTGTACGAAGTCGTCTACGAGATCCGCAACAGACCGGACTGGGTGGAAATGCCTGTCCGGGATGTCCGACGCGCACTGGGGGCACACCCCGGAGCGGACGCTACGAAAGCAGCTGACATGAATTCTCCGAAGAACCCCGACGAGGGCCCGGCCGAGGAGTCGCTCGCGGCCAAGGCCGCGAAGGCCGCCAAGACCGTCACGGGCACGGCGAAGGCCGTGGCCGAGACCGCGAAGACTGCGACGGCCGGCCTGAAGGACAAGGTGCGGGAGACCGTGGGGGACACGGCGCCGGATGCGGCCGCCCCGCCCTCCGCCAACCTGACTCCCGCCTCCGTCGATCCCTCCGTGCTGCAGCAGGTCTCGGAGGGCGTCTACCACCAGCCTCACGCGGTGCTGGGTGCACACCTCGACAGCGACGACGTCGTCACCGTGCGGACATTGCGCCGCCTGGCGCAGTCCGTCGTCGTGGTCACGGGTACCGGCCGTACGGAGCTCCAGCACGAGCACAACGGCATCTGGGTCGGTGCCCTGGCGGCCGAGAATCCCGGGCACGTACCCGACTACCGGCTGGAGGTCACCTACGACGGCGGACCGACGATCGTCGACGACCCCTACCGGTTCCTGCCGACACTCGGTGAGATCGACATGCACCTGATCGGCGAGGGCCGGCACGAGACCCTGTGGACCGCCCTCGGCGCCCATGTCCGCCACTACTCCTCCGTGCTCGGCGAGATCGAGGGCGTGTCCTTCGCGGTGTGGGCGCCCAACGCGCGCGCGGTCCGCGTCATGGGCGACTTCAACGGCTGGGACGGCAGCGTCAACGCCATGCGGGCGCTCGGCAGTTCGGGCATCTGGGAGATCTTCATCCCCGGCGCCGGTGCCGGCACCTGCTACAAGTTCGAGATCCTCGGCAGCGACGGGCAGTGGCGCGAGAAGGCGGACCCGATGGCGCGCGGAACCGAGATCCCGCCGCTCACCGGATCGAAGGTCGTCGAGTCGACCTACGTCTTCGGCGACGACGAGTGGATGCAGGCCCGTGCGGCGAACGACCCCCACAACGGCCCGATGAGCGTCTACGAGGTGCACCTCGGATCCTGGCGCCAGGGCCTGAGCTACCGCGAACTGGCGGAGCAGCTGGTGGAGTACGTGACCTGGCAGGGCTTCACGCACGTCGAGCTCATGCCCGTGGCCGAGCACCCGTTCGGCGGGTCGTGGGGCTACCAGGTGACGTCCTACTTCGCGCCGACGTCACGCTTCGGTTCACCGGACGACTTCAAGTACCTGATCGACGCGCTCCACCAGGCCGGCATCGGCGTCATCATGGACTGGGTCCCGGCCCACTTCCCGAAGGACGCGTGGGCGCTGGCGAAGTTCGACGGCGGCACCCTGTACGAGCACGGCGACCCGTTCCTCGGAGAGCACCAGGACTGGGGCACGCTGATCTTCGACTTCGGCCGTCGCGAGGTGCGCAACTTCCTGGTGGCGAACGCGCTGTACTGGCTCGAGGAGTTCCACATCGACGGGTTGCGCGTGGACGCCGTCGCCTCGATGCTCTACCTGGACTACTCGCGTGAGGAGGGACAGTGGCGCCCGAACAGGTTCGGTGGGCGCGAGAACCTCGAGGCCATTTCCTTCCTGCAGGAGGTCAACGCGACCGCCTACAAGCGGGCGCCGGGCATCGTCATGGTCGCCGAGGAGTCGACCGCGTTCGACGGCGTGACCAGGCCCACCAGCTCCGGTGGTCTCGGGTTCGGCATCAAGTGGAACATGGGCTGGATGCACGACACCCTTCAGTACATCTCCGAGGACCCGATCAACCGGGTGCACCACCACGGCAAGGCGACGTTCTCGATGGTGTACGCCTACACCGAGAATTTCATGCTGCCCATCAGCCACGACGAGGTCGTGCACGGCAAGGGATCGCTCCTGCGCAAGATGCCCGGTGATCGCTGGCAGCAGCTCGCCAACGTCCGTGCCTATCTCGCCTTCCAGTGGGCGCATCCGGGCAAGCAGCTGATCTTCATGGGTTCCGAGTTCGCTCAGGAGGCCGAGTGGGCCGAGCACCACAGCCTCGACTGGTGGCTCACGGAGACCCCTTCCCACAAGGGGGTGCAGGAACTCGTCCGTTCGCTCAATACGATCTACCGGGACACCCCGGCCCTCTATGCGCGGGACAATGAGCCGGCCGGCTTCCAGTGGATCGACGAGAACGACGGCGAGCACAACACGCTGTCCTTCATCCGCTGGGACCACCAGGGCAACCCGCTCGTCTGCATCGCCAACTTCGCCGGGGGACCCCACGAGGGCTTCCGGGTCGGACTGCCGTGGGCGGGGGAGTGGACGGAGGTCCTCAACACGGACTACGAGGAGTTCGGCGGCTCGGGTGTCGGCAACAGTGGCTCCATCACTGCGCAGGAGGGTGCGCACAACGGGCAGCCGGCGTTCGGCGACGTCCGAGTACCGCCTCTCGGCGTGCTGTACCTGAAGCCGGCCGCATCCTGATGATCGCCGCCTGACCGCAGCCTCCGACAGCAGCGGCGGACCCCCTTCCCGAAGGAGATCCGCCGCTGTTGGCATTCCGGGCGAACCGGTGCTATCGTTTATATCCGCGCTGATGAAGTCATCTGGTCGGCCGACAACCACAGAATCGAAGCTCTCCTCTCGTCCGTATGGATGGGAACGGGAGCGGAGGACATGGGAACCGGCCGATTTGGACAAACGGAGTCAGAGCGGGTAAGCTTGGAAAGTTGCTTCGGAGCGAGGACATGGCGGTTTGGTCGTGTTTGGTGCCGGTAGCTCCTGTTGTTTGAGAACTCAATAGTGTGCCAAGTTTGTTGATACCGATTGTTTTTTGATTGGTTGAATTTGCTGGTTGCCGCACCCCGTGTGGTG